>DASYBU010000058.1:0-277662 GCA_036500605.1 Burkholderiaceae bacterium | reverse complement strand
GGTGACGGCGGGCAGGCTCACGGATCATGCGGGCGTTTCCTCATATGAAATTCGTGCACGCTCCTCGACGGGGTCGAGGGCGAGCTTGCGCTTCAGGGCGATGTCGTAGGTGATGGTGGCGCCGTAGCGTCCGGGCGCCTGCGGGTCGTAACGCAGCTTGTCGAGGGTGATCAGCCGCGTGCCCAGCAGGAAGGCTTCGCGGATATCGTGGGTGACCATGACGACGGTCATGCCGCAATCGCGCCAGAGCTGCAGGACGAGCGCATGCATCTGCGTGCGCGTGCCGGGGTCGAGCGCGCCGAAGGGCTCGTCGAGCAGCAGCACGCGTGGCTCGGTCGCCAAGGCGCGGGCGAGCGCCACACGTTGCCGCTGGCCACCCGAGAGCTGATGCGGATGGCGCTTCGCCAGGCCGCCGAGCTGCACGAGATCGAGCAACTCTTCCACACGTTGCGTGATCACGGCCTCATGCGGGCGCGTGGCACGCGGCCGCACGCGCAGGCCGAAGGCGACGTTCTCGAACACGCTCATGTGGTTGAACAGCGCGTAATGCTGGAACACAAAGCCGACATGGCGTGAGCGCGCATCCTGCTGCGTCACGTCCTCGCCGTGGAACAGCACCTGGCCCTGGTCGGCCTGCTCGAGCCCGGCCATGATGCGCAGCAGCGTGGTCTTGCCGCAGCCCGAGGGGCCGAGCAGTGCGATCAGCTCGCCGCTCTTCACGTTCAGGTCAATGCCGTCGCAGGCCTTGGCCCGCCCGAACTGCTTGTGGATGTGTCGGACTTCGACGCTCATGTCAGTGCTCTTTCCAGTTGATGTCTCAGCCGCCGCTCGACGGCGTACTTCAGCCCCAGCGAGATCAGCGCAAGGCCGGCCAGCAGCGAGGCCACGGCAAACGCTGCGGCGAATTGGTATTCGTTGTAGGCAATCTCGATGTGCAGGGGCAGGGTGTTGGTCTCGCCGCGCACATGGCCACTGACCACGCTGACCGCACCGAACTCGCCCATCGCGCGCGCATTGCAAAGGATCACGCCGTACAGCAGCGCCCAACGGATATTGGGCAGTGTCACGCGGTGAAAGATCTGCCAGCCGTTGGCGCCGAGCACATGCGCGGCTTCTTCCTGATCGGTGCCCTGCGCCTGCATCAGCGGGATCAGTTCGCGCGCCACGAAAGGCACGGTCACGAAGACGGTGGCCAGCACGATGCCGGGCAGCGCAAAGATCACCTTGATGTCATGCGCCTGCAGCCAGCCGCCGAACCAGCCTTGCAGGCCGAAGATCAGCACATAGATCAGCCCGGCGATCACGGGGCTCACCGCGAAAGGCAGGTCGATCAGCGTCAGCACCAGGCTCTTGAAGCGGAAATTGAACTTGGCTAACGCCCAGGCTACCGCCACACCGAACACGAGGTTCATCGGCACGCTGATGCCAGCGGCCAGCAGCGTGAGCTTCAAGGCGGAGAGCGCGTCGTCGTCCGTCAAGGCGGCCAGGTAGACGCTGAAGCCCTTGCGCAGCGCTTCGGCAAAGACGATGGCCAAGGGCATGAAGACGAACAGCGCGAGGAAGGCCAGCGCCGCCAAGGTCAAGCCATGACGCAGCCCGCGGGATTCAGTCACGGCGGTGCTCATTGCGCCCCCTGACGACGGCGAGCCCAGGCCTGCAGGAGGTTGATCAAGAGCAGCAGCGCGAACGAAGCCACCAGCATCACGACGGCAATCGCCGTGGCGCCCGAGTAGTCGTACTGCTCCAGCTTCGTGATGATCAGGAGCGGCGTCACTTCACTGAGCATCGGCATATTGCCGGCGATGAAGATCACCGAGCCGTACTCGCCGAGTGCGCGTGCGAACGCCAGCGCGAAGCCCGTCATCAGCGCCGGCGTGAGCATCGGCAGGATCACGCGGCCGAAGGTCTGCCAGCGCGTGGCACCCAGCGTGGCGGCGGCTTCTTCAAGCTCGCGGCTGACGGCTTCGAGCACGGGCTGCAAAGTGCGCACCACGAAAGGCAAGCCGATGAAGACCAGCGCCACCCACACGCCCAGCGGCGTGAACGCGACCTTGAAGGGCAGCAGGTGCCCGATCCAGCCGTTCGGCGCATACAGCGCGGTCAGTGCGATGCCGGCCACGGCGGTCGGGAGCGCGAAGGGCAGGTCGACCAGCGCGTCCACGAGCCGCTTGAATGGGAAGTTATAGCGAACCAGCACCCAGGCGATCAGCAGGCCCGCGAAAGCATTCAGAAGCGCGGCCAGCGCCGCTGCGCCGAAGCTCAGGCGATAGGAGGCCAGCGCTCGGGGCGTGGCCACGGCATCGAGAAACTGCGTGCCGCTCAGCGAGGCCGTCTTCAGGAAGGCCGCCGAGAGCGGCAGCAACACCAGCAAGCTCAAGTAAAGCAGCGCCAGGCCCAGCGAAATATCGAAGCCCGGCAGCACGGAGTGCTGCCGGCGCAGGAGTCGGGACAGCACCACGGTTCACTTCTTCTCGTAGATCTGGTCGAACAGGCCGCCGTCGTCGAAGTGCGTCTTCTGCGCCTTGGTCCAGCCGCCGAACACATCGTCGATCGTGAACAGCTGCAGCTTGGTGAACTTGTCGGCATAACGCGCGGCCACCTTGGCATCACGCGGGCGGTAGTAGTTGCGCGCCGCGATGTCCTGGCCTTCGGGCGTGTACAGGTATTGCAGATAGGCCGTGGCCACCGCACGCGTGCCGCGCTTGTCGACCACCTTGTCCACCACCGCAACCGAAGGCTCGGCCAGGATGCTGATGCTCGGCACCACGATCTCGAACTTGTCCGGACCGAGTTCCTTGGTCGCCAGATAGGCTTCGTTTTCCCACGAGACGAACACGTCGCCGACGCCGCGTTCGGTGAAGGTCAGCAGCGAGCCGCGAGCGCCCGAATCGAGCACCGGCACATTGGCGTAGAGCGCCTTGACGAAGGCCTGCGCCTTGGCCGCATCGTTGCCGTTCTTCTTCAACGCGTAGCCCCAGGCGGCCAGGTAGTTCCAGCGCGCACCGCCCGAGGTCTTGGGATTGGGCGTGACGACCGAGACGCCGGGCTTGACCAGATCGTTCCAGTCCTTGATGCCCTTGGGGTTGCCCTTGCGTACCAGGAACACGATGGTCGAGGTGTAGGGCGCGCTGTTGTGCTCGAGGCGCTTCTGCCAATCGGCCGCGACGAGCTGGCCATGCGTGTTCAGCGCATCCACATCGGCGGCCAGCGCCAGCGTTACCACGTCGGCCTCAAGCCCGTCGATCACCGAGCGCGCCTGCTTCCCCGAGCCGCCGTGCGACTGCTTGATGCTGACCGTGTCGCCGGTCTTCGCCTTCCAGTACGCGGAGAAGGACTTGTTGAAATCAACGTAGAGCTCGCGCGTCGGGTCATAGCTGACATTGAGCAGCGTGATGTCGCGCGCCTGGGCTACGCCGAAGGCGGTCACGAGGCCGGCCAGAACGATCAGGCGCGAAAGGGAAGCGAAGCGGGTCATGGAGCAGGGCCTTGCCTTGTTTTGGGATGGCTCATGCTAGGCAACGACCTGCGATCCCGGAACGAAGCAAATCGAGGCTGCTTATGCGTTTCTTGAGCTTGCGCACCCTTGGCCACGCGTCGTCGCCGTACTTTCGTCGCCAGCTTGTCTCTGACGACACGGATGACAAGGATGACAAGGAGACGCAGATGAGCAAGAGTGGCCTCCCGCTGATTTGGGCGTTATGGCGCCGCCACGCGCATCTGCGCCGGCGCAGCGAGCGTGTGGCGTCGAGCCTGGCGCGCATTCCCGGTACCGTCCGGGCCCATTGGCTCGCCAAGGCCTCCAGCGAGGTGCCGGGCTGGCAACCGAATCCGGCCGACTGGCTGCTCGCGGCCGGCGCGCTGCTGCAGTTCTTTGATTGCTGCCGCTTGAGAACCACGGCGCAGCCTTGTGCCTTGCCTTCGCGGGCAGCGGATTCGGTCTGGCATCTTTGGCTGGCCCACGAACCGGAAAGCCTGGCGGCGTTTCAGCGCAACGAGTTCGGGCAAGCGATTCCGCATGTCGAGGCCGCCGATCTCGGTGCCGACAGGGAAGCAGCGCTCGCGCACAGCTGGGCTTTGGCTTGTCGCAGCGAGTTCCTGTCAGCGACGAGCCGCACCGTGCCCTTGATGTTTGCCGCTGATGGCCTTCTCGGAACGCCCGGCGGTTGGGCCTACAACTACGGCATCTTCCAGAATCAGGTGTTCCATCAGGATCTGGACGAGCAGGGCCGTCTGACCGAAGGTCTGCATCACCATCCGGGCCTGACGATGGTCAGCTTGGCCGCGCTGAGCCTCTACGGTCAGCAGGACTCGTCCTACTCGGTCGCGAAATAGGCGAGAGCCGCCAGCGGCAAGGCCACGCCGAGGCTTGATGCCCAGAGCCAACCGCCTTGCGCGTAAGCCCAGCCCCCCAGCGCCGAGCCCATCGCGCCGCCGGCGAAGAAGATCGCCATATAGAGGCCGTTGAGCCGGCTGCGCACCTCGGCGCCGAGCGCGAAGATGGCGCGCTGGCCGACGACGAGATTGGTGGTCACACCAAAGTCCAGCACGATGCCGGCCACCACGAGGATTGCCAGACCTGCGCTCGAACCCGGCGCGGCAATGTGCGTGATCAGGAAGGCCAGTACGGCGATGCACATCGCAAAGCCCGTGGCCAGGCGCGAGCGGCCCCGGTCGGCCAGACGGCCCGCGATGGGCGAGGCGACCGCACCGGCCACGCCGGCCAGCGCGAACAGCGCGATGCCGGCTTGCGAGAGGCCATAGGTGCGCGCCAGCACGAGGGGAACCGTGGTCCAGAACAGGCTGAAGGCGCCGAACATCGCGGCTTGATACAGCGCGCGGCGGCGCAGGATCGGCGTGTTGCGCAGCAAGCCGACCATCGAGGCCAGCAGCGCGGCATAAGCCAATGTCGCAGCGGGTTGGCGCTTGGGCAGGTTCAGGCGAAGCATCAACGCCAGCAAGCCCATCGCGACGGCCGAGCTGTAGAACACCACGTGCCAGGACGTGAACTCGGCAATGAAGCTCGACACCGGCCGCGCCAGCATGATGCCCAGCATCAGGCCGCTCATCACATTGCCGACCACGCGGCCGCGATGCTCCAGCGGCGCCAGATGCGCGGCAAAGGGCACCAGCACCTGCGCGGCCACCGAGGCCAGGCCGATGCCCAGCGTCGCCACGAAGAAGGGCAGCGGAGAGCCCGACAGCGCCAAGCCCAGCGAGGCGAGGCCGGCCAGGCCGATCAGCGTGCAGACCAGACGCCGCGTCTCGATCAGATCCCCGAGCGGCACGATCAACAGCAGACCCAGGCCATAGCCGATCTGCGTCAGCGTGACGATCAGGCCCGTGGCCGCTGGCGCGAGACCCAGGTTCACGCCGATGGGGCCGGCCAGCGGCTGCGCGTAGTAAAGATTGGCCACGATCAGGCCGCAGGCGAAGGCCAGCTGGATCGTCATCCAGGTGGAGATGTGGGTGTGCGCGGGTGTGCTGGGAGCGAGGGTGCTGGCGGCTTCGGACATCAGGGGCCTTTTCGGGAGGCGGCGAGCATCGCACGGCGTGCATGGGCCGCGCTGGCGTACGGGATTAGCGGTGCCTCACATCGATGCGCGCAGCATCGCCCGATAGTCTTCGACGCTGGCCTCGCGTGGATTGGTCTTGTGGCAATGGTCCTTCAGCGCGTTTTCGATCACGCGGTCGAACTGCGCTTCGTCCACGCCCATAACGCCCAAACCGCGCGGCAGGACGAGCCTCGCGTTCATGGCGTCGATGGCCTCGGCAATCGCGTTGCCGTCGGCATCGCAGCCCTTCAAACCCATCGCCTGCGCCATGCGTTGGAGTCGCTCATCGTTCTGCAGCGTCGGCGCGTTGAAGCGCACCACCGCCGGCAGGAAGACCGCGTTGAGCGTGCCGTGATGGAGTTTCGGATTGACGCCGCCGAGCGCATGACTCAGTGAATGCACGCAACCCAAGCCCTTCTGGAAAGCCAGCGCGCCCTGCATGCTGGCGCTCATCATGTTGAGGCGCGCGTCGCGGTCCTGCCCGTCACGCGTGGCGCGTTCGATGTGCGCCCAGCCGCGCCGCAGGCCTTCGAGCGCGATGCCATCGGCCGGCGGATTGAAGGCGGCCGACATGAAGGTTTCGAGGCAATGCGCGATCGCGTCCATGCCGGTGGCGGCGGTCAGAAGCGGCGGCAGGCCCAGGGTCAGCTCGGGGTCGAGGATCGAGCTTTTGGGCATCAGCTCCCAGTTGTGAAAACCGAGCTTGCGGCCGTCGTCGACGATCAGGATCGCGCCGCGCGCCACCTCGCTGCCGGTGCCTGCCGTCGTCGGCACCGCAATCACGGGCGCGGCGCGGCTCGTGATCTTGACGGCGCCGCCGGTGATGGTCGCGTAGTCGGTCAGCGGCCCTTCATGCGTGGCCGCGATCGCGACGCCCTTGGCGAGGTCGATGCTGGAGCCGCCACCGATGGCGATCAGGCCATCGCAGCCGGCCGAGCGGTACTGGTCGACGGCGGCGTGGACCGCGGCTTCGGTGGGATTGGACGGCGTGCCATCGAAGACCGGTAATGTGCGGCCTAGCGACACAAACGGGGCCAGCGCCAGATCGAGCACGCCTGCCGCGCGCACACCGGCATCGGTGACGACGAGCGGCCGCTTGATGCCCACCCGCTCGCACTCGGCCGGCAGCAAGGTGCGCGCACCAAATTCGAGATGGATCTGCGTGAGGTACTGGATCAGGGCCATGGACTGTCTCCTACACTGGCCGTCAGTATGGACAAGAATTTGCTAACCCAACGCATGAGCGGTGTGCTGGAGCGCATCCACCGCGCCAACCGGCCGAGTTTTGACAGCCTGACGCCGCAGCAGGCGCGCATCGCGTATCTGGCCGGCGCGGAGATTCTGGACCTGCCGCGCGCGCCTCTGGAGCGGGTCGAGAACATCGAGATTCCCGGCCCGTCGGGAGCGCTGCGGGCGCGCTTGTATGCGTCGAGCGGCGCGGCGGGCTTGCCTGTGCTGCTCTATCTGCACGGCGGCGGTTTCACCATCGGCGGACTGGAAACGCATGACAGCCTGTGCCGCCAGCTCGCCTTGCGCAGCGGCGCGGCGGTGGTCGCGCTCGACTACCGGCTGGCACCGGAACACCGCTTCCCAGCTGCCGTTGACGACAACTGGGCAGCGCTCGAATGGCTGGGCGCGCATGCTGCGAGCCTCGGCCTCGACACGCAGCGCCTCGCGGTGGGCGGCGACAGCGCCGGCGGCACGCTCGCTGCGGTCAGCGCCTTGCATGCCCGCGACATCGGTCTGGCGCTGAAGCTGCAACTGCTGATCACGCCTGGCACCACGGCCCATGCGGACACGGCCTCGCACGAGCGTTTTGCTGAGGGCTATCTGCTCGACCGCAAGGTCGTTGCCTGGTTCTTCAATCAATACATCGGCGAGGCCGAGCGCAACGATTGGCGCTTTGCGCCGCTCAATGCCGACGATCACGCCGATGTGGCGCCGGCCTGCCTGATCCTGGCCGAGGCTGATCCTCTTGTGGACGAAGGCATCGAATACGCCGACCGCCTGCGGGCCAACGGCGTACCGGTGCAACTGGAGCTGTACCGCGGCGTGACGCACGATTTCATCAAGATGGGGCGTTCAGTCCCCGAAGCTTCGCAGGCGCTCGATGCCTGCGCGGCTGCTCTGAAGGAGGCATTCAAGCCATGAGCCAGAAGAACGTCATCAAACGCCAGCAGTTCCGGTTTGCCGAGCGGCTGCGCGTGCGTTGGTCCGAGATCGATGCTCAAGGCATTGTGTTCAACGGCCACTATCTCAATTATTTCGACGCCGCCGTGGGCGGTTATTGGCGCAGCCTTGCGCTGCCCTATGGCGACACCATGAGCGCGCTGGACGGCGAGCTGTTCGTGCGCAAGAGCACGCTGGAATACGTCGGCTCAGCGCGTTATGACGAATTGCTCGAAGTTGGCGTGCGTCGACTGAGCGTGGGCACGAGCTCGATGACGCTGCAATGCGCGGTCTTCCGCGGCGATGAGCTGCTGGTGCATGGCGAGCTGGTCTACGTGCTGGCCGATCCGGCCACGCAAACCTCCAAGCCCATCCCCGCGCCGCTGCGCCAGGTGATTGATGCCTACGAGGCGGGTGAGCCCGTCGTCGAGGTGCGCGTCGGCGATTGGGCCGAGCTCGGCGAAGCGGCCAGCGCGATCCGCACCGCCGTGTTTGTGCACGAGCAGAAGATCCCGATCGAGATGGAATGGGACGAGGCGGATGCGAGCTGCCTGCACGCCGTCGCTTTCAATCGTTTCGGCCAGGCCCTGGCCACGGGTCGTTTGCTTGAGCACGTGCCCGGCGTGGCCAAGATCGGCCGCATGGCCGTGATGCGCAGCATGCGCGGCAGCCGCGTGGGCCGCGAGGTACTCGACGCGCTGATGCGCAAGGGCAGGGAGTTAGGCTACAGCGAGGTGCTGCTGCACGCACAGCTGTCCGCCCTGGGCTTTTATCTGCGCGCCGGCTTTGTGGAACGCGGCGAACAATTCGAGGAAGCCGGCATCGGCCACGTCGAGATGGTGCGCTCGCTCTAGGCCCGACACCGATCCTGTATTCATCACGTGCATCACGTGAATCCATGTCTGTAAATGCATTTATTGAACATGGATGTACAGGATGTCCAGGATAAGAAATGAAGTCTCAGGTCTTTTGTATTCATCCTGTGCATCCTGTATATCCATGTAGAAAATGCAATTAACAGACATGGATTAACGTGATGCACGTGATTGAAAACCAAGTCAAATGATCTTGGTGGCGAGCACGCTCAAGGTGCTCGTTAGCGTGGACTGCACGGCGATCGGCACGAAGGGGTTGGCGTCGAGCTCGCGGACGATCGGGTCGGTTTTCAGGAAGTCTTCGTAGCGACGAATGATGCCGCGTGCCTCCTCGTGGAAACGCTGCTTGACGGCCGGATCGGCGGCGTTGAGCGCGGCGTCGAGCGTGTCGGCCAGCGATTCGTCAAAGACCTCCAGCACGCGGTCCAGCTTGCGCACGCCTTCGGTCACGGCAGGCAGCGCGGCGCTGGTCTTGTAGCGCGCCAGGATCGCCTGCTCGAGCTTTTTCAGTTCGCCCTCGACCTTCTTGCGCGAGGCGAGCCAGGCCAGGCGGCTCTGCGTGTAGACGATGGACGGCGCGATGGTGCCGCGCGGGCGCTCCGGCGCGGCCGCGACGGTGGCTGCCGCCAATGCAGCCTCGGCTTCGTCAAGCAAGCGCGCCGCACCGGCCCAATCGCGGCTGCGTGTCAGCACGCCGGCTTCGGTGGCCTTGGCGCGCGCCACGTCGGCGCCGGGCAGACCCGGCTTGAGACGAGGCAGCAGGGCCTCCAGGCGCGCCTTGAATGCCGGGCCGGCGTTGGCATCAGCGGCGGGTGCCGCAGGTGCCGCCGCGGCTGTTGCTGGCGCTGGCGTAGCGGTCGCCGCGGGAGCAGCCACGGTCGCAGGAGCAGCAGCAGCAGCCGTAGCATCCTCCTCATCCTCGCCATGCTCATCCTCGCCATCCTCGCCGCGCACCTTGACCTTGAAACGCAGTTGCGTCTGGTCGAGCAAGGCCTGGCGCAGCTTCTTGGCCAGGCCGGCGGCTTGGCTCTGCACCACAAAGGTCAGGATCTTGTTCTCGAACAGGCACTCGCCGACGATGTACTTGATGCCGCCGGTGGCGCCGAGCGTCTCGGCGATGAGTTTGCGCCGCGCGGGGCTGATCGAGCGGCGCAGGATCAGCACCGCGCAGGCCTTTCCGGCCACGCCGATCAGGGCGTGCATGCGGACCTCGCCCTTGCGGATCTCACGGAGCAGCGGCAGCATCTTGGTGGTCAGCAGGATGGGGCTTTCTTCCTCCTCGTCGGCCTCTTTGCTGCTATCCGCCGCGGAACGCATGGCTTTCTGCTCGCGTTCGGCCAGGTCGAGCAGGTCGTCGAGCTTGCTCTTGAGCTCGGCAAAGGGCTTGTCGCCCAGCTCCTTCTTGCGCTTGGCCAGGGCCAGCGTCTGCTTCTTGATCTGCTCGATCAGGTCCTTCAGCGCATCCAGGCGCGGCTCGGGCTTGGCCGGGTCGGTCTTGTCCAAGCGCGCGAGCGTCTTGACCAGCGCGGCGTCGTCCAGATCGAGCTTGAGCTTCTTGGTGAGCGAGGTCCAGTTGGCCTCGCTGAGCGGATTGGCCATAACGCTCTCCGTCAGCTCACCGGGCCGAAGCCCAGTTCTTCGCGCACCAGCTCGCTCTGGGCCGCCACGGCCTCGATCAGGCCCGCCAGCGCGGCGCCGCTCATGCCGTCGATCGGCACGCGGCCCCACAGCACGAGGATGCCGGCCGCATCGCAGGCCACGCGGAACGGGGCCAGTGGGCTGTCGTGAAAATTGCGCCGCAGCAGCCACAGGGTCAGGCCGTAGTCGAGCTCGGACGGCAGCGGCATCACGGGCGCCGCCAGCATCAGCGAGTGCTCGTCCTCGGCGAACAGCATCACTGAGGTGTCGTGGCCGATGGTCAGCTCGACGCTGCCGGCTTCGTCGGCGGGCAACTCGCTCACGCCGAGGTGTTTGGCCAGGTCGGCGTAAAGGGCGGCGGTGCTTTTGAACATGACGATAGGGTCCTCAGTGCATGAGCCATTGCTGCAAGTCGAGCGCGAACCGCTGGTGGCCGCGCTTGGGCAGGCGATGGTCGGGCTTGTTCATGAAGTGGTCGATCGCGAGCTTGAGGGCGCCGTTGAGATCCTCGGGCGATTGGGCCGAACGCAGCAGGCCTTCCACGACCAGCAGGATTTCGATGCCGGCGCCGTGCTCGGGCTGCTGCTTCATGCGCGGGTAGAGCACCTCGCGCAGGATGTTCTGGGCGCGGTCGCGGGTCTTGACCGTGTCGGCCACGGCATAGGTGGCGGCCAGCGCCGGGCTCTTGAGGCCGCCCTTGCGAGCCTCGGCGAACAGCGAATCGAGGCCGGCGCGCTTGTTGACCTCGCGGGCCACATAACCCTGGAAATCGACGTCAGCCCCGGCCAGCGTGTCGAACTCCTGGATCGCCAGGCGGGCGTCCTTGTCGTCGAGCACGTGCGCGATCTTGCCGTCCGGCTTGGCGCGTTCGTTCTTGAGCGCCAGCTCGATCTTGCTGATCATCTCGGCCACGCGTTCGCGGAAGGTCACGGCCTTGGCTGCACCCTCGTAGTCGCCGTCAGCCAGCGCCTTCAGTTCGGCCAGCGGGATGGAGACGAACATCTGCGCATCGGAGGCGAATTCACGCGTGCGCGATTGCTCGGCCTCGCGCAGCCTGCCGTCGGTGACCGCCTCGGTCTTGGCCTGGTACTTGAGCTTGGCCGCCGCCGACAGGCCAAAGTTGAGCGTGCCGTCGCGCATGTCGGCTTCCGGATCGACCTGGCGCTTCCAGGGCTTGAGCTTCTGCCGCTTGTACCAGGGCATCTTCTGCGCCTCGATGGTCAGCGGCACCTCGATCAGCTCCTCGGGCTTGTCGCTGACGACGCGGTTCTTGGCGTACTCGGCGCCCGCGTTCTCGGAACCGACGAACCAGTCGGTCAGCCGCGCCATCGTGCCTTGCGAAGGCGCGACCTTGCCGGCCAGCATGTCCTTGCTGGTGCCGGTCGAATCCTCGAAGACGAAGGTCACGCCGCGGCCTTCGGGCACGGGATCGAGATCGCGTTCGTTGCCGATGCTCGACGAGGTGGGCGTGTTGTTCATCACGCCGCCATCGATGAAGCGCACGGTCAGGCCGCTGGAGAGTGTGATGTCCACGGGCTTGAAGGCGGCCGGGAAGGAGGCCGAGGCGTGCACGGCGACGGAGACCTGCATGTCGGGCTCGTTGTCGGCATCGAAGACGTAGAGCCGGCCGGTCTCGTTGAGGTTCTTGAAGCCCTCCTTGGAGCCGGCGTCGATGGTGTCGAGCTCGGTCGTGTAGGTGCCGGTGATCACGACCTCCTTGACAGCCGGGATTGCGTGCGAGAGCTTGCGCAGATCCATGAAAGTGGGGCCGCGTTTTGTGAGCGCCTCGGCCACTTCCTGCACGTCGGTATCGGGCGCCTTGCTCGAAGCCTCGCACTGCATCGTGTATTCGTGGATGCGCTTGCGCAGCGTGGCGTCGAGCACCTTGCCCACGAGGGTCTCGAGGCCCTGGCCGGTCAGCGGGTTCAGCGTGCCGCCCTTGGCCTTGTTCTTCAGCGCGGCGCCGAGCAGGCCCAGCGGTGTGCCGCCGCTGCCTTCGACGATGGTGTCGGTCGTGGCATCGTCGTTCGCCACTTCGGTGAACTCCTCGGCGCTGGCGCCGGCCGCGAGCATGGCTGCGGTCATGGAACCGACCGAGGCGCCGGCGATCTTCTTGGCGTCGCGCAGCGCGCCGCTTTCCTGCAGCGCCTTGACCGCACCGGGCAGGGCGCCGCCCTTGGCACCGCCGCCCGAGAAAGTGATCTCACGTACCGGCGGCGGCGGCGCCGTGTAGAGCGTGCCGCCGCCGGGTTTGCGGGCCACGGCGATCTGCTTCTTGCCGACGGCAAACTGCTGGGGTTTGACGACGGGCGGCGGCTGGATGCTCGGGCCTGATCGCTCGCGGGTTTGCAGGATCGGCGTGCCGCCGGAAGTGGGACGCTGCACGTCCTTCGCCATCGGCGCTGCCCGCACTTGCTTGGCGACTTTGCCTTTCGGCACGCTCACACCGAGGACGCGCTGAAGCCACTGGTCCTGAGTCAGGTCGTCGATCATGTTGCAACTCCCTCGGCGGATCTTGGCTGCCGAGGCCCGCAGTGTCGATTGCACGGGGCGGCAATAGAAGAGTGTTTGCCCGAAAGTTGCGTCGAGGGATTCAGTTAGCTGACGGCGAGACGCGGAAACGCTCGACGTGACGTTGCCCGGCAATCAGGCCTTTCAGCGCCTCGGCCAGTTCGCGTTCGCTGGCCTCGGCATGCGGGCCCGTATGGATCTCCATCCAGGTCTGCGTTTCGTTGCTCTCGTCGTCGCGCACCAGCAGCCGCACCTCCGGAAACCGCGCCACCGTCTTGCGTACAAGCTCGGCGTTAGCGCGCGGAGCCTTGTAGTAGACGTAGAGCTCGGTCATTGCGGGTCGGTCAGCGAGGAATCAATCAAATACGGCAGGGTGCGCGGTGTGAGCACCGGGCCGTCGGGCGCGCCCAGATGCAGGCTGCCTGAGGCCAGCGCAGCGATCTTGGTTTCCGCCAGCACCAGGCTTTGCGTGCCGCGGTGGGCGCTGTTGGCGACGAGGCCGGCCGGCTGGCCCGGATCCTCGCTGTGGAAGATCTCCTGGCCGGCTTGGGCCGTGCCATCGAGTTCGTACAGGTAGGTGCGGCGCTTGAGCGTGCCGCGGTACTGGCTGCGCGCCACCACCTCCTGGCCGGGGTAGCAACCTTTCTGAAAGTTCACGCCGCCCAGCAGTTCGAGGTTGAGCATCTGCGGAACAAACTGTTCGGTCGTGGCGGCCACGACCATCGGCAGGCCGGAGGCGAGCGTGCCCCATTGCCAGTCTTCGGCGGGAATAACGGGCAATTCAGGCGCAGTGGCCGAGGCGACCAGCCAGCGCGAACCTTCGCCCGCATCGGGCAGGCGGATCTGCACGGCATCGCCGTGACGCTGCAGGCTCCAGCGCGCGCTTTCATCGGCCGCGCCGACCGCACCCCACAAGCCGATTTCGCCGGAGGCATCGCTGAGCTTGCACTTGGCCCGCAGCACGAACATGGAGAGGCGCTTCTGGATCGGGGGCAGCAGTTCCAGCGGCAGGGCCAGCAGGATCGTGGTCTCGCTCTGCTTCCAGCCGATCATCGTGGCCAGCAGGCGGCCCTTGGCGGAACAGAAGCCGGCGAAGCGCGCTTCGTTCAGGCCGAGCAGCGCAAAATCCTGCGTCAGCTGGCTGTGGAGAAACTTGGCGGCGTCTTCGCCCTCGGCGCGGATCACGCCCCAATCGGTGAGGCGCACGGCGCCGGTCAATGTTTGGCTCATGGCGCAATTATCATCACGCCCGAATTCAGGTGGTTCCAAGGGACTTGATGAAGCGATTTTTGTTCTTCGTGTTGCTGTTGGTCGCGGCCGCTGCGGGCGCAGTCGGCTGGTGGCTGAACACGCCCGTGCGGCTGGCCGGTGCGACGGCGGAGGTCTCGATCGAGCCCGGCACGCCGCCGCGCGAGGTGGCGGCGCTGTGGGTTGGTGCGGGCGTGCAGGAGCCGGTGCTGGCGCTGTACGAGTGGTTCCGCTGGTCGGGCCAGGCGCGGCTGATCCGTGCGGGCAGCTACGAGATCCAGCAAGGCGCCACGCCGCGCGATCTGCTGGGCAAGATGGTGCGCGGCGATGAGGTGCTGGAGCAGTTGCGCCTGATCGAAGGCTGGAATTTCAGGCAGGTGCGCGCCGCCCTGGCCGCGGCACCGGCGATGAAACATTCGATCGAAGGCCTCAGCGATGCCCAGATCATGGAGGCGCTGGGTTCGCCCGGCGTGCCGGCCGAGGGGCGGTTTTTTCCCGACACCTATGCGTACAGCCGCAACGTCAGCGATCTGACGGTGCTGAAGCGTGCCCACCGCGCGATGGAGCAGCGCCTGGCCGCCGCGTGGAACGCGCGCGCCGAAGGGCTGCCGCTGCAGAACGCCGACCAGGCCTTGGCGCTGGCCTCGATCGTGGAGAAGGAAACCGGCGCTTCGAGCGACCGCGCGATGGTGGCCGCCGTCTTCGTCAACCGCCTGAAGATCGGCATGCCCTTGCAGACCGATCCGACCGTGATCTACGGCCTCGGTGAAGCGTATGACGGCAATCTGCACAAGCGCGATCTGGTCAGCGACACGGCCTACAACACCTACACGCGCAACGGCCTGCCGCCCACGCCGATCGCGATGCCGGGCAAGGCCTCCTTGCAAGCGGCGCTGCACCCGGCCAACGCCCGCGTGCTGTACTTCGTTTCGCGCGGCGACGGCACCAGCGAGTTCAGCGAAGATCTGGCCGCGCATAATCGCGCCGTCGATAAATTCATACGCAACAAGTAAACCGTGACCGGCAGATTCATCACCTTTGAAGGCATAGACGGCGCCGGCAAGTCCACCCATATCGCTTCCTTGACCACCCGCCTGGCGCTCCAGGGCGAGGTGGTCTCGACGCGCGAGCCCGGCGGCACGCCGCTGGCCGAGACCCTGCGCGGGCTTTTCCTCCATCACGAGATGGACGACCTGACCGAGACCCTGCTGGTGTTTGCTGGCCGGCGCGACCATGTCCGCACCGTGATCCAGCCTGCGCTGCAGGCGGGCAAGACCGTGCTGTGCGATCGCTTTGCCGACGCGAGCTTTGCCTACCAGGGCGGTGGGCGCGGCATGAGCCTGGAGGTGCTGGAATCGCTCGAGCGCTGGGTGATCGAAGCGCGCCAGCCTGACCTGACGCTGTGGTTCGACCTGCCCGCGGCGATGGCGGCCGAGCGCCGCGCGGCTGCGCGCGATGCCGATCGTTTCGAGCAGCAGGATCTGGAGTTCTTCGAGCGCGTGCGTGCGGCCTACGCCGCGCGCGCCGCCGGTGCGCCCAAGCGCTTTGCCCGCATCGACGCCTCCCTGAGCGTGCCCGAAGTGGCCGCGCAGATCGAAGCCGTGATGCTCTCGCGGGGCTGGTGATGTTGCCCTGGCTCGAAACTCCACTGACACAAGCGTTAGCCACGGCGCGCTCGCATGCCTTGGTCGTGCAAGGCCCCGAAGGCGTGGGCCAGTTCGATCTGGCCATGCTGCTGGCCCAGGCCTGGCTGTGCGAGGCGCCGCTGCCGGACGCTCGCGCCTGCGACCATTGCCCGAGCTGCCATCTGTTCAAGGCGCGCACGCATCCCGATTTCCAGATCCTCGTGCCTGAGGCGCTGCGTGAGGGCCTGGGCCTGGTCGATGAAGGCGAGACGGGCAAGGAAAGCAAGACCAAGCCGAGCCGCGAGATCAAGATCGATGCGGTGCGTGCGATGCTCTCGTTCGCACAAGGCTCCAGCGCGCGCGGCCGCGCCAAGGTGGTGCTCGTGCATCCGGCCGATGCGCTCAACGCCGTGGCCGCCAATGCCTTGCTCAAGACGCTGGAAGAACCCGCCGGCCAGCTGCGTTTTGTGCTGACCAGCAGCGCGCCCGAGGCCTTGCTGCCGACGATCCGCAGCCGCTGCCAGCCGGTCCCCTTGGCCTTGCCTCCGACCGAGGCGGCGCTGGCATGGCTGGGCGAGCAGGGCTTGAGCGCGGGCGATGCGGCCACGTTGCTGGCGGCGGTCGGTGGCCGGCCGCAGCAGGCGCTCGACTGGTACGAGACCGGCCTGCGCGCCAACCACTGGACCGCCTTGCCGCAGCAGGTGCAGCAGGGCAATGCCGCAGCGCTCGGCGATTGGCCGCAACCGCGTGCCATCGACGCCTTGCAACGCCTCTGTCATGACCTGCTGCGCCGCGCTCATGGCGCCAGCCCGGTGTTCTTCCCGACGCAAAGCCTGCCCACGCCGCGCCAGGCCGGGCCGCTCCATGAATGGGAAGCCGAACTGCGCCGCGCTGCCCGCCACGCAGAACACCCGCTCAATGCGGGACTTTTGATGGAATCCTTGGTGGCTCAGGGCCAACAGGCCTTGCGTACCGTCACTCGTTGAGGCGGGTGCGGGACTACACTGGCGCGCATGCAAGAGCAGCCCAAATCCCTCAATTCCCTGCCCGTGGCCAATGTCTCCGGCGCCAGTGCGGCGGCGGGCGCGCGGCCCAGCGTGATGCAGCTGGTGTTCAAGGAAAAGGGCGCGCTCTATGCGGCCTACATCCCTTCATTCACCGATGGCGGGCTCTTCGTGCCCACGCCGCGCGAGTACCGCATGGGCGACGACGTCTACCTGCTGCTCTCGCTGCCCGAAGACAACCAGCGTTACCCGGTCGCCGGCAAGGTGGCCTGGATCACGCCGCCTAATGCCTCGGGTGGACGCACACAGGGCGTCGGCGTGCGTTTTCCCAATGACGACAAGACCCGGCTGATCAAGAACAAGATCGAAGAGATCCTGGGCACTTCGATCTCGTCCAGCAAGCCGACGCAGACCTTTTGATTGACTGATTGCTGACTGAATCTGCTGCGCAGATGTCGTTCCGATGTTCATTGATTCCCACTGCCACCTGAGCTTCCCCGAGTTGCGCGCGCAACTCCCGCAAATCCTCGACGAGATGAAGGCCGCCCGCGTGGAGCAGGCGATCTGCATCTGCACCACGATGGAAGAGGCTGCCGATGTGCGCAGCCTGGCCGAGGAGCATTCGCAGCTCTGGGCCACGGTGGGCGTGCATCCCGACAACGAAGATGTGTACGAGCCGACGGTCGAAGAGCTGGTGCAGCAGGCGGCGCATCCGCGCATCGTCGCCATCGGCGAAACGGGCTTGGATTACTACCGCCTGAATGGCCGCACGATCGAAGACATGGAGTGGCAGCGCGAACGCTTCCGCACACACATCCGCGCCGCGCGCCAGGCCGCCAAGCCGCTGGTGATCCACACCCGCTCCAGCGCCGCCGACACGCTGCGCGTGCTGGTGGAAGAGGGCGGTGAACAGGCCGGTGGCGTGTTCCATTGCTTCACCGAAGGCGCCGAGGTGGCGCTGGCCGCGATCGAGATGGGCTTTTATGTGTCGTTCAGCGGCATCATCAGTTTCAAGAACGCGCAGGATTTGCGCGATGTGGCGGCGCAACTGCCGATCGAGCGTTTGCTGATCGAGACCGACAGCCCGTATCTGGCACCCGTGCCGTATCGCGGCCGAACCAACAGCCCGGCGTATGTGCCGCATGTGGCCTCGGTGCTGGCGCAAGTCAAGGGCGTGAGCGTTGAGGAGCTGGCCGCACAGACCAGCGCGAACACGCGGCGGCTGTTTGGATTGGCCGCATGAAGACGAAAGCGCTGTACGCGATCTTGCTGCTCGTGTCGGGCTCCGCAGTCCATGCCACCACCGCCGACGATCTGACCACGGCGGCCTACCGCGACAACGCCAGCGCCATCACCACCCTGTTGCTGCGCGGCGTTGATCCGAACGCGCGCGATTCGCAAGGCCGCAGCGCTTTGGAGCAGGCGATGCGTGAGCAGAACATGAAGGCTTTCGACGCCTTGCTGGCGGCGCCGAACCTCGATCTCAACAGCGCCAACGCCGCCGGCGAGACGCCGCTGATGCTGGCCGCCATCAAGGGCCGGCTCGATTGGGTCGAGCTCTTCGTCAAGCGCGGCGCGCAGGTCAACCGCGAAGGCTGGACGCCGCTGCACTACGCGGCCAGCGGCCCGGACAACGGCATCAGCACCTGGCTGATCGCACATGGCGCCGAGATCAATGCGCGCGCGCCTAACGGCAATACACCGCTGATGATGGCGGCCAAGTACGGGCCGTACGACTTGTCTGCGGTGCTGGTCAGGCTCGGTGCCGATCCGAGCCTGCACAACAAGGACGGTTCGACGGCGGCGGACTTCGCCGCCTCGGCCGGCTATGAGCCGCTGGCCAAGTGGTTGCGCTCAATCCAACACTGAGCAGCAGGGCTATTGCCCGCGCCGCGTGATGGATTGCGCGCCCTGTTCGAGGTGCCGGCCTGCAAGCGTGTAGGAATTCGCCTGACAGTGGTTTTGGTTGGGAACCGACTGTTTCCAAGCACATTGCGCAACTAGAGTTCACCCATCAGCAATACCGCTGAATGGAGACCAAGATGTTGAACGCCGCACTCACCAGTCCTTTCGCCATGCTGCTCGATCTCGACGGCGTCGTGGCTGAGATGGAGCGCTCGGAACGTCTGCAGCGCCTGTCGCGCCGCGTCTACCACCCGCTCGACAAGCCGCTGATCCCGACGGCCAAGGGCCAGGCCGGCGAGCTGATCGACCAGATCGACGAAGACGATCTGTGAGCTGAAGTAACCCGTTATTCATTCTGTCGCGCACCTTGCAGGCCGGCCCATAATGGCCGCCTGGTTTTCAAGAGAGCGCGCGCATGGAAGACGACAAGAAGTCGAGCGGCACGGCCGCTGACGATTCGACGACAACGACAACAATCAATCCGCAACGCCGGCAGGTGCTGCGCGGTCTGGCGGCCACCGGGGCCGGCCTGTCCTTGCTGGGTTGCGCCGATGGTGCTCCGCCCAACTCAAGCGCCGCTTCGGCCGCTTCGGCCGCGCCGGCTGCCCAAGACGCAGACCCCCTGCGTGCCAAGATCAAGACAGTGGTCGTGATCTTTGCCGAGAACCGCAGCTTCAACAATCTCTTCGCCGGCTTCCCAGGCCTTGAGCAGCCGATGGACCCGAAGAAGTCCGCCGGCGCGACGCAGCTGGACCGCGACGGCAAGACACCGCTGCCGCAACTGCCGGCTATCTGGGGCGGCTTGGTACCGCGCGCGCAACAGGTTGGTGACAAGCGCTATGCATTGCCGCAAAGCGCGATCAGCAACCTGCCTAACCAGCCATTCCCACTGACCGACGGCAAGGGCGAGACCCTGCCGCTGGCCGTGACCACGCGCGACCTCGTGCATCGCTTCTACACGAACCAGATGCAGATCAACGCCGGCAAGGCCGACCAGTTCGTGGCCTGGGGCGACAGCGGCGCGCTGGTGATGGGCCATTACGCGCAGACCGGCGCGGAGCTCAAGCTTTGGCAGATCGCCCGGGCCTACACGCTGTGCGACAACTTCTTCATGGCGGCCTTCGGTGGCTCCTTCCTGAACCACGTCTACCTGATCTCGGGCCAGACGCCGTTCTATCCGGACGCCAAGAACAGCCCGGCGGCCAAGCTGATCAGCATCCTGGAAGGCAACGATCCGAAGGGCACGCGGCTCAAGGTCGCGGCCGATTGCCCACCCTCGGCGCTTGAAGGCCCGCCGCGCTTCGAGAAGGACAGCGCGCTGACGCCCGATGGCTTCGCGGTCAACACGATGGCCCCGCCTTACCAGCCCAGCTATGTGCGCTCCGCGCCCGGTGGTGACCCGCTGCGGGCCAATCCTGCCGAAGCCAATGTGCTGCCGCCGCAGAGCTACGCCACGATCGGTGACCGTCTGAGCGACAAGGGCGTGAGCTGGGCCTGGTACGGCGGCGCCTGGCAGGCCGCGCTCGACCACAAGGGCAGCGAGGCGGTGCCGAACTTCCAGTTCCACCACCAGCCCTTCAACTACTTCGCGAATTACGCGCCCGGCACGCCGGCGCGCGAAAAGCACCTGCTCGACGGCGGCCTGGGCGACACGGCCGAGACGAATCACTTCATCAAGGCCGTCGAGGAGGGCAAGCTGCCCGCCGTGAGCTTCTACAAGCCGCAAGGCAACCTGAACATGCACGCCGGCTATGCCGATGTGGCCTCGGGCGACGCGCACATTGCGCATGTGATCGAGACGCTCGAGCGCAGCCCGCAGTGGAACGAGATGGCGGTGTTCATCACCGTCGACGAGAACGGCGGCTGGTGGGACCACGTGGCGCCGCCGCAGGGTGACCGCTGGGGCCCCGGCTCGCGCATTCCGGCGATCATTGTTTCGCCGCATGCCAAGCGCGGCCATGTCGACCACACGGCTTGCGACACCAACTCCATCCTGCGCTTCATCACGCGCGTGTATGGGCTGGAGCCGCTGCCCGGCGTGAAGGGGCGCGACATCGCCATGAAGTCGCGCGGGCAGGCCCTGCTGGGTGATCTGAGCCACGCTTTCAAGGTCTGAGCCGGGCGACACGATAATCACGGCTTTTCCGAGGAGAAGCCGCGATGGCCGTTTATCAGCTCGGCGAGCATGTGCCCGAGATCGCCGATGACGCCTGGGTCGCCGGGAGCGCCGAGGTGGTCGGCCGCGTGACGCTCGACGCCGGCGTCAGCATCTGGTTCAACGCCGTGCTGCGCGGCGACAGCGAGACCCTGCACATCGGCCCCGGCAGCAATATCCAGGACGGCAGCGTCTGCCACGCCGATGCGGGCTTCCCGCTGGTGCTGGGCGAGGGCGTGACCGTCGGCCACAAGGTCATGCTGCATGGCTGCCAGGTGGGCGACCATTCGCTGATTGGCATTGGCGCGGTCATCCTGAACGGCGCCAGGATCGGCAAGCATTGCCTGGTGGGCGCCGGCGCGCTGGTGACCGAAGGCAAGGAATTCCCCGACGGCTCGATGATCATCGGCAGCCCGGCGAAGGCGGTCAAACAGCTGACAGAGCAGCAGATGGACGGCTTGAAGATGATTGCCAAACACTATGTCGCCAATGCACGGCGTTATGCGACGGAACTCAAGAAAATCAAATGAGCGAACTGCATAAATTTCTGTTCGAAGGCATGCCCGTTCGCGGCATGCTCGTGCGCCTGACCGGCAGCTGGCAAGAGGTGCTGAAGCGCCGCGCCATCGCGGGTGAGCATCCGCCCGAGCTGCGCGCCTTGCTCGGCGAAATGTCGGCCGCTGGCGTGCTCATGCAAGCCAACATCAAGTTCAATGGCGCGCTGATCCTGCAGATCTTCGGTGACGGCCCGGTCAAGCTCGCCGTGACCGAGGTTCAGCCCGATCTGTCCTTCCGCTCGATGGCCAAGCAAGTGGGTGAGATCCCCGAAGGCGCGCGGCTGGAGGCGATGGTCAACGTCGGCGGCAAGGGCCGCTGCGCGATCACGCTCGATCCCAAGGACAAGTTTCCGGGCCAGCAACCTTATCAAGGCGTGGTGTCGCTGCATGGCGATCAGCGCGAGCCCTTGCAGAAGATCTCCGAGGTGCTGGAGCACTACATGCTGCAGTCCGAACAGCTCGACACGCGCCTCGTGCTCGCGGCCAATGACGAGATCGCAGCCGGCCTGCTGATCCAGCGCCTGCCGGTCAAGGGCGAGGGCAATATCGAGGACGAGGCTGGCGAGAAGAATGAGGACCAGATCGGCCTGTCGGAAGACTTCAATCGCATCAGTATCCTGGCCGCCACGCTGACGGCGGAAGAATTGCTGACGCTCGACGCCGAAACCATCCTGCGCCGCCTGTTCTGGGAAGAGAAAGTCCGCAAGTTCGAGCCCCAGGTCGGCGAACAAGCCCCGCGCTTTGCCTGCACCTGCTCACGCGCCCGCGTGGGTCAGATGCTCAAGGGCCTGGGCCGCGAGGAGATCGACTCGGTGCTGGAAGAGCGCGGCGGCGACGTCGAAACCTCCTGCGAGTTCTGCGGCATGAAGTACCACTTCGACTCGGTGGACGTTGGCGAGCTGTTCAGCGAAGGGGTGGCGCAGTCGGGTGGGACGGGGACGGTGCAGTAGGAGGTTGGTGGTTGTTGCATTTATTCTGTATAAATTGACTTTTATATATAATTTACAACATACTGAGGCATGACCTCGCCTCCTGTTTCGTCCACGCAGGAACTGGCTGTTCTCGAACTGGCCGGGCAGCGCCCCATGCTCCGCGCGCGCGATCTGCAAGAGCACTCACTGCCAACCGTAGTTCTCACTCGTCTTGTGGCCGCAGGCAAGCTCGTGCGAGTGGCGCGAGGTGTCTACAGCCTGCCTACCCGCAAAGCCGGCGAATTCAGTTCGCTGGCAGAGGTGTGCCTGCGGGTGCCGCACGGGGTTATCTGCCTGCTGTCGGCGCTGCGCGTGCATGGCCTGGGGACGCAGGCGCCTTTTGAGGTCTGGCTAGCGCTCCCCAGCCAATGGCCTGCGCCGCGTCTGGAGCACCCTGCGGTTCGCGTTGTTCGCATGTCCGACCAAGCACTGCGCGAAGGCATCGAGCCGCTGCTTGTCGATGGCGTTTCGGTGCCTGTGTTCAACGCCGAGAAGACGGTTGCCGACTGCTTCAAGTACCGCAACAAGATTGGCCTCGACGTTGCGCTCGAGGCGCTCCGCGATGGCTGGACTCAACAGAAGCTGGCGATGGATGCGTTGTGGCACTACGCAGGCGTGAATCGCGTCGCCAACGTGATGCGGCCGTATGTTGAGAGCATCGCCATATGACGACTGCCAGCCAAATTGCACTCGCACTCAGCCAATATGAGCGGGACGTTCAATGACGAGCGACGACTTGCTGAAGGGCTTTGAATTCACGGCCACCCTGCAAATGCGTACACCATTACGCATCCTTTTGAAGCATCGTACCCAGCGGAATCTCAATGCCAAGCTGCCCAATTTCGCACCTGAGGGATGGGAGGGCATTTGGATGCCAGTGTTGAAGACATGGTCAGAGCTTGGAGGAAAGGACTTGTTCGAGTTTGTCGGCCCTTCTGCCACAGACATCGGCCCGGTAGAGAACAGAGGGTATGAGTATTGGCGGTTTCTGGTCGCCATCAAGAGTGCGGCCAATACAAGAGTTCCGTATGAACAGAGACGAGCGCTTGCGGAAGCAGAGGCTGCCAAAGAAGAATGGGCAAGATTTGTCTGCGAACTAGGTGGCCCGAGCGGCGCTGCCGCGAAGGCACTTTCGTATCGCTAGTTCGCTGTGTGACCACTCATTCCCTGCAGCAGCGCATGCTCGCACTCCGGCGAATCGCAATCGCAGAATTTCTGCCATTCCGGCTGCGCGGCTTGCTGCTTCTCCAATCGCGTGAAGAGGCCCGGCTTGGGCGCCGCGCGCTTCAGCAACAGCGGTGTGATGGCATCGAGCGCCGCATCCACGCGCGCTTGGCCCAAGCCTGAAACGATCGACCAGCCGATGGCGCCGGCGATCAGGGCTTCGCGGGTTGCGGCGTCTACCGGCGCGCGCACATGGGGGCCATCGCGCTGGATGCCGTCGGCGACCCATTCGACATCGAGCGCGGTCAGCAGCGTCAGGTCGCAGCGGCGCTCGAAGGCCCAGGCCATCGGCAGCAGGCTGTCGTCCTTGAACAGATAGACGCTGTAGACGGCGGTCATCAGCGGCGTGGTGTCGCAGAGCACGACATCGGCTTCCAGCGCAGCGGCCTCGATGGCGGCGATTTGCGCTTCGGCGATTTCGAGCTGCTCGTCCGCATGCGGCGTGCGGCCCATGCGTGCGCACCAGTCGCGCAGGCGTTCGGGCACCGCGACGCAGCGCAGGCCGCTGGCGGCTTCGATCTGCGTGGACAGGGCATTGCAGAGATCGCTTTTCCCCGTGCTCTCCGCACCCAGGACGGAAACGATCAGCGCGCTCATGCAGCAGCCACCAGCATGCGGCGCCAGGCGCGCCAGCCGACGAAGGACATCGGGATGAAGATGGCGTAGAGCACCACGGTCAGCCAGTAGCCCTTGTAGGCGAACAGACCGGTGCTGAAGAGATTGACCGCAACCCAGGTGGCCCAGTTCTCCACGTATTTGCGGCCGCCGAGCCAGGTGCCGATGAGGCTGCCGACGGTGGGCAGCGCGTCCCAATAGGGCAGCGGGGAATCGGTCTGATGCGCGAGAAAGTAGCCCAGCAGAGGCCAGCCGGCCAGCGTCAGGCCGAGCGCTAACGCAATGCCTCGACGGCTCAAGGCCTGCACATGGAGCTTGGTGCCGTCATCGGCCGTGCCGCGCAGCCATTGCCACCAGCCCCAGGCACCGAGCACCATGAAGAGCAGTTGCAGCGAGGCTTCGCCGTAGAGCTTGCCGTCCCAGAACAGCAGCAGGTAGAGCAGCGAGCTGATGATGCCCAACGGCCAGGCCAGCGGCTTGACGCGGATATTGCAAACCACCATCCAGATCGCCAGCACGAAGGCGACCAGCTCGAGCCAAGTGATGGGGCCGCCGAGCAGCGTGAATGCTGGCTGGAACAAGGGCTGATACCAAGTTGAGCTCATGGATCAGATACGCCGTTGTTTTTGGTTTCTATCCTGTACATCCTGTACATCCTGTTCATCCATGTAAAAACAGACTTCAGGTTTGAACATGGATGCACGTGATGCGCGTGATAAATCAGGTCGTCTTGTATTCATCACGTGCATCACGTGCGTCCATGTCAGAAATACGTTTTCTACATGGATGAACAGGATGTACAGGATGAATGCAAGAGGGCTCAGCGCTGAACCTGAACGTAGATCTCGTCGGGCTTGATCATGCCGAGCTCCATGCGCGCCTTCTCTTCGACCATCTCCTGGCCTTCCTTGAGGTCGCGCAGCTCGGCGCTGAGCTGGGCATTGCGTGCGCGCGCCTGCTCATTGGCAGCCTGGGCGGTCACCAGCTCGGCGCGCAATTGCGCACCGCGCGGCAGGCCGCCCTTGCCGAACCAAAGCTGGCCTTGGAAGAAGACCAGGGTGATGATGAGGATGACGCTAAGTGCTCGCACGGGGTCGAGTGTAATCAAGACCACTGAAGACAAATATCCGGAACGCAAAGTTCGCAGAGCAAGCGCGAAGGGCGCAGAGGATTCTAAAAAACTCCGCGCCCTCTGCGTCTCTTTGCGGCCTCTGCGATCCGGAAACTTTTCAGTTCTGTTCAGCGCAGGTTGTAGAACGCAGCGCGGCCGGGGTAGGTCGCGATATCGCCCAGATCTTCTTCGATGCGCAGCAGCTGGTTGTACTTGGCCATGCGGTCCGAACGCGACAGCGAGCCGGTCTTGATCTGGCCGGCGTTGGTGCCCACGGCGATGTCGGAGATCGTGGAATCTTCGGTTTCGCCCGAGCGGTGCGAGATCACGGCGGTGTAGCCGGCGCGCTTGGCCATCTCGATGGCGCCGAAGGTCTCCGTCAGGGTGCCGATCTGGTTGATCTTGATGAGGATCGAGTTGGCGATGCCCTTGTCGATGCCTTCTTGCAGGATCTTGGTGTTGGTGACGAAGAGGTCGTCGCCGACGATCTGCACCTTCTTGCCGAGCACGTCGGTGATGTGCTTCCAGCCGTCCCAGTCGCCTTCGGCCATGCCGTCTTCGATCGAGATGATCGGGTACTTGTCGACCCAGGTGGCCAGCATGCTGGTCCATTCTTCGGCGCTGAGCTTGATGCCGCCTTCGCCTTCCAGCACGTACTTGCCGTCCTTGTAGAACTCGCTGGCGGCGCAGTCCAGCGCCAGGGCGATCTGCTCACCAGCGGTGTAGCCGGCAGCGTCGATCGCTTGCAGGATCAGCTGGATGGCCGCTTCGTGGTTCTCGACGCTCGGGGCAAAGCCGCCTTCGTCGCCCACGGCGGTGCTGATGTGCTTGTCGTGCAGGATCTTCTTCAGAGCGTGGAAGACCTCGGCGCCCCAGCGCAGGGCTTCACGGAAGCTCGGTGCGCCGACCGGCACGATCATGAATTCCTGCAGGTCGAGGCTGTTGTTGGCGTGAGCGCCGCCGTTGATGACGTTCATCATCGGCACGGGCAGCATATTGGCGCTCATGCCGCCGAAGTAACGGTACAGGGGCAGGCCAGATTCTTCAGCGGCGGCGCGGGCCACGGCCATCGAGACGGCGAGCATCGCGTTGGCGCCCAGGCGGCTCTTGTTCTCGGTGCCGTCGAGGTCGATCAGGGTCTTGTCCAGGAAGGCTTGCTCGGAGGCGTCGAGGCCCAGCACGGCTTCGGAGATCTCGGTGTTGATGTGCTCGACGGCCTTCAGCACGCCTTTGCCGAGGTAGCGCGACTTGTCGCCGTCGCGCAGCTCGATGGCTTCACGCGAGCCGGTGGAAGCGCCCGAGGGCACGGCGGCGCGGCCCATCACGCCGGATTCCAGCAGCACGTCGCATTCAACGGTGGGATTGCCGCGGCTGTCGAGGATCTCGCGGCCGACGATGTCAACAATGGCGCTCATTCTTAAGGTCTCCAGGATTCAGTAATTCGATATTCGAGAGAGGCGCATCCTGCCAGCGATTCGTTACGGCCGCTGAACAAGATGCGTCGCCTGTTGAGGCTCTTCAAGTCTTTTGATGGTCGAGTGCCGCCTTGATGAAGGACGTGAACAGCGGGTGGCCGTCCCAGGGCGTGGATTTGAACTCGGGGTGGAACTGCACGCCCACATACCAAGGATGCACGGTGTGCGGCAGCTCAACCATTTCGGTCAGCTTCTCGCGCTGCGTGATGGCCGAGATCACCAGGCCGGCCTCTTGCAGGCGGTCGAGGTAATGCTCGTTGGCTTCGTAGCGGTGGCGGTGGCGTTCGGTCACGACGGGGCCGTAGATCTCGCTGGCCAGCGTACCTTCCTTGACGTCCGAGCTTTGCGCGCCCAGGCGCATCGTGCCGCCGAGGTCGCTCTTCTCGTCGCGCTTCTGGATCGTGCCGTCGGCGTCCTGCCATTCGTCGATCAGGGCGATGACCGGGTGCTTGGTTTCAGGCTCGAACTCGGTCGAGTTGGCGCCTTCAAGGCCGGCCATGTGGCGGGCGTATTCGATCGTCGCGACCTGCATGCCCAGGCAGATGCCGAGGTAGGGCGTCTTGTGCTCGCGCGCATATTGCGCGGCCAGGATCTTGCCTTCCACGCCACGCTTGCCGAAGCCACCGGGCACGAGGATGGCGTCGAAACCCTTGAGCTGATCGATGTTGTCCTTCGTCAGCAGCTCGGAGTCGACGTACTCGATCTTCACGCCCGCATGGTTGTGGATGCCGGCATGGCGCAGCGCTTCGTTGAGCGACTTGTAGGAGTCGGACAGGTCGGTGTACTTGCCGGCCATCGCGATGGTGACGTGGCGCGCGGGGTTCTCGACCTCGTGTACCAGGGTGTCCCAGCGCTTCAGGTCGGCGCTCTTGGTGTTGAGTTGCAGCTTGGTGCAGATCAGCTGATCCAGACCTTGCTCGTGCAGCATGCGCGGCACCTTGTAGATGGTGTTGACGTCCCACATGGAGATCACACCGTACTCGGCCACATTGGTGAACAGCGAGATCTTCTCGCGCTCGTCATCGGGAATGCGGCGGTCGGCGCGGCACAGCAGCGCGTCGGGCTGGATGCCGATTTCGCGCAGCTTCTGCACCGTGTGTTGCGTGGGCTTGGTCTTCAGCTCGCCGGCAGCGGCGATCCAGGGCACGTAGGTCAGGTGGACGAAGGCGACGTTGTTCGGGCCGGCCTTCAGGCTCATCTGGCGAGCGGCTTCGAGGAAGGGCAAGGACTCGATGTCACCCACCGTGCCGCCGATCTCGACGATGGCCACATCCACGGCTTCCGGCGTGTTCTGGCCCGAGCCGCGGCGGATGAAATCCTGCATCTCGTTGGTGATGTGCGGGATCACCTGCACGGTCTTGCCGAGATAGTCGCCGCGGCGCTCCTTCTCCAGCACCGACATGTAGATCTGCCCGGTGGTGAAGTTGTTGCTCTTCTTCATCCGCGTGGTGATGAAGCGCTCGTAGTGGCCGAGGTCGAGGTCGGTTTCTGCGCCGTCATCGGTGACGAAGACTTCGCCATGCTGGAACGGGGACATCGTGCCGGGGTCGACGTTGATGTACGGGTCCAGTTTGATGAGGGTGACTTTGAGGCCGCGCGATTCGAGGATGGCAGCCAGAGAGGCCGATGCAATGCCCTTGCCGAGAGAGGACACCACACCGCCGGTGACGAAGACGTACTTGGTCATTGATCTTGCAGCGTTCGCGAACGGAAACGCTGTGGTGGGAAATTCTGATTATAGCGAAGCGGTGTCCGCTTTCAGAGCTTCCAGCATCTGCAAAACCGCCGCGGCGGTGTCGTCGGGCCGCTCGAAGGGAAACAGATGCGTGCCCTCCATCCAGAGGAAATGCTTGCGCGCTAACGCCTTGCTTGCCTGCACACCGGCGGCGCGCAGTTCTTCAGACTGCGTGCCGGCGATGAAGGCCACCGGGCAGCGCGGCGGGTGGCGGCGCAGCAGGATGCCGAGATGGTCGGGCAAGGTGTCATAGATGTGGGTTTCCACGTCGCGGCGGAACTTCAGCACCGTCTTGCCATTGGCTTCCTCGAAGCCGCTTTCCACATAGTCGGCCAGCACCCGAGGGTCCCAGCGGGCGAACTTGCTCTTGGCCGCGAAATGCGCGTGGACGGCGGGCCGATCGGGCCATTCGTAGCGGCGTTGCCTGGAAATCTTGCCGGGTGAAATACGCTGCATCAGCCCGATCGCCTTGACCACCTGCATGCTGTGCGCGCGCCAGCCATTGACCACGGGCGAGTCGATCATTACGAGGCCGGCCGCCAGATCGGGCCGGCGGCAAGCGGCCAGCAGGCTCAGGATGCCGCCCAACGAATGCCCGGCCAACATCACGGGGCCTTCGGGCTTGACGTCTTGTTCGATGAAGCGGATCAGCTGATCACGCAGCGCGCGCCAGTTGTTGGCCACGGGATAGGCGGGATCATGGCCGACCTGGGGCAGCGCATGAATCTCCCAACCGGCCGCGCGCCAGATGTCGAACAGCACGCGGTAGCAACCGGCGGGGAAGCCGTTGGCGTGGGAGAAGACAAGGATCTTGGACATTGCTTTTGTATTCATCCTGTCCATCCTGTTCATCCATGTTCAATCAATGCATTTTTTACATGGATGGACAGGATGCACAGGATAAATGCCTCAATTCATCCTGTGGACAGGCGCTTCAGTTTGTAGATCAGTTCCAGCGCCTCTCGCGGGCTCAAGGCATCGGGATCGACAGTCTGCATCGCGTTGATCAGCGGATGTGTCTCGTGGGCGACGGGTTCGGGCGGCGCGGCGAACAGGTCGATCTGCGCTTCGCCTGCCTCGGCCTTGGCCTCGAGCGCTTCCAGCGTCGCGCGGGCCTGGCGCACGAGGCTCGCGGGCATGCCGGCGAGGCGCGCGACCTGCACGCCGTAGCTGCGGCTCGCGGGGCCGGGCTGGATCTCGTGCAGGAAGACGATGTCCTCACCGCTCTCCACTGCCGAGACATGGCAGTTCAGCGCCTGCGCATGCTTGGCCGGAAACGCGGTCAGCTCGAAATAGTGGGTAGCAAACAGCGTGAAGGCGCGCGTCTTGTCGTGCAGATGGCTGGCGATGGCTGAAGCCAGGGCCAGACCATCGAAGGTCGAGGTGCCGCGGCCGATCTCGTCCATCAGCACCAGTGAATGCTCGGTCGCGCCATGCAGGATGGCGGCGCCTTCGGTCATTTCCAGCATGAAGGTCGACTGCGCGTTGGCCAGGTCATCCGCCGCGCCGATGCGCGTGTGGATCGCATCCATCGGGCCGAGCCGGCAGGCGGTGGCAGGCACGAAGGAGCCGATCGCCGCCAGCAGCGCGATCAAGGCGACCTGGCGCATGAAGGTGCTCTTGCCGCCCATGTTGGGGCCGGTGATCACGAGCAGCTTGGTGCGGGCATCGAGCTTGCAATCGTTGGCCATGAACTCGCCGGCGCCGGTTTCGCGCAAGCGCGCTTCCACCACGGGATGGCGGCCGGCCGTGATGTCAATCGCGGGCTGGTTGACGAATTCGGGACGGCACCAGTTGAGCGTGGCGGCGCGCTCGGCCAGCGTTGACAGCGCATCGAGCGAAGCCAGCGCGCGGCCCAGCAGCGTGAGCGCGGGCAGCTCCTCGACGAGTTGATCGAGCAGCATCTCATAGAGCAGCTTCTCTCGCGCCAGGGCTCGTTCCTGTGCGGAAAGTGCCTTGTCTTCAAAGGTCTTCAGCTCGGGCGTGATGTAGCGCTCGGCGTTCTTCAGCGTCTGGCGGCGCTGGTAGTCCATCGGCACCTTGTCGACCTGGCCTTGCGTGACCTCGATGTAGAAGCCATGCACCTTGTTGAACTGCACGCGCAGGTTCGCGATGCCGGTGCGGGCGCGTTCGCGGGTTTCGAGATCGAGCAGGAAGGCGTCGCAGTTTTCCTGGATGGCGCGCAGCTCGTCGAGCTGTTCGTCAAAGCCGGTGGCGATCACGCCGCCGTCGCGCAGCAGCACAGCAGGCTCATCGGCCACGGCGCGGCGCAGCATTTCCTCGATGTGCGGGGAGGCGCGCAGGCCGGCCGCGAACTGATCGACCAGCACGCTGCCGGCGGGCAGGGTGGTCTGCAACTTCGGCAAGGCTTGCAGCGTCGCGCGCAGGCCGGCCAGCTCGCGCGGACGCACCTGACGCAAGGCGACGCGGGCGGCGATCCGCTCGACGTCGGACACGCCCCGCAGGGCTTCACGCAAGGGCTCGAAGCCGCCGCCAATGCCGTCCAGGAAGGCCGTTATGGCTTCATGTCGCGCTTGCGCTTCGGCTCGGGCCCGTTTGGGGTGCAAGAGCCATTGCCGCATTGCGCGGCTGCCCATCCCAGTGCGGCAGGTGTCGAGCAGCGAGAAGAGCGTGGGGCTCGATTCGCCGCGCAGGGTCTGGATCAGTTCCAGATTGCGCTGCGTGGCGGGAGGCAGGTCCAGCAGCTCGGTGGCGCGCTGGACTTGCAGCGTCTTCACGTGGGTCAGCGCGCGGCCTTGCGTGTGCTCGGCATAGGTCAACAGCGCGGCGGCGGCGGCGTGAGCTGCGGGCAAGTCCTGCGCGTTGAGGCCTTGCAGGCTGGCCACGGCCAATTGTTCGCAGAGCTTGCGCACGCCCAGTGTCGTGTCGAACTGCCAGCTCGGGCGGTTCGTAACGGGCAGGCGCGCGGCCAGCACAGCGGCCGGCTGCTTCTCGCGGTCGACCAGCACCTCGGCGGGCGAGAGCCGCGTCAGGAACGAAGGCAGCTCGCGCTCGCCGCATTCCGCCAGGCCCAGCTGGCCTTGCGTCAGCGACATCCAGGCCAGGCCAAACGTCTTGCCTTGACTGACAACGGCCAGCAGCACCGAATCCTGCTTGTCGGCCAGCAGCTCGCTGTCCGTCACCGTGCCCGGCGTGACCACGCGCACGACCTTGCGCTCGACGGGGCCCTTGCTCGTTGCCACATCGCCGACCTGTTCGGCAATCGCGACCGCCTCGCCCAGGCGGATCAGCTTGCCCAGATAACTCTCCAGTGCGTGGACAGGAACGCCGGCCATCACGACCGGTTCGCCGCCACTCTGACCGCGTGCGGTCAGTGTGATGTCAAGCAGCGCATTGCACTTGCGCGCATCGTCGAAGAAGACCTCGTAGAAGTCCCCCATGCGGAAGAACACCAGCACATCAGGATGCTCCGCCTTGAGGCGGAAATACTGCTGCATGACCGGGGTGTGGGCGGAAAAATCGGGGCTGGTGCTCATCGGGATCCGTCAATGGACAAAGCCCTCGGGCGAGGGCTTTGGGGCTTGGGGTGGGAGTGTATCGGGTGCCGGGTATGGCGCGGATCGTCATGGGGGCCAGTTGAGAGGCATGCGGCGAATGAGAGGCTTAATCGCCGCATTTTATGCGCCAAATAACTTGCGCATGCGGCGAATAGCCTCGACAATCTCCGTATGAAAAGCGGAGATAAAGCCTACATCTGGAGTGCCAAGGAGTGGCCGCAGTGGCGCTACGACCTTGCGGCGCTGGCTGATTTGCTGGCGCAAGTCAGTCATGCCCAGGGTTTGTTGGCCGGCCGTTTGCATGATGCCGGCTTGGGTTCACGCGATCAAGCCAGTCTGGCTGCGCTGACGGACGATGTGCTGAAGACCAGCGAGATCGAGGGCGAACAGCTCAATGCGGCTTCGGTCCGATCGTCGATCGCGCGGCGATTGGGGGTGGACATCGGCGCGCTGGCGCCTGTGGATCGCCACATCGAAGGCGTGGTCGATATGGTGCTGGATGCCACGGGCAACAGCACCCAAGCCTTGAACGCCGAGCGCCTCTTTGCATGGCATGCTGCCTTGTTTCCGACGGGCCACAACGGGCTGACGCGCATCAGGGTAGGCGCATGGCGTGACGATGCCGCGGGTCCGATGGATGTGGTCTCCGGTCCTGCGCATCGGCCTCGCGTGCATTACAGGGCGCCGCCAGCCGCGCAACTCAAGCGTGAGACCACGCGCTTCTTCAAATGGGCCAATGCAGAAACTGCCGAACCTGCGCTGATCAAGGCCGGTCTCGCGCATTTGTGGTTTGTGACCTTGCATCCTTTCGACGACGGCAACGGTCGCATTGCCCGTGCCGCGGGCGATCTTTTCCTGGCACGCGCGGATCGAAGCTCACAGCGCTTCTACAGCCTGTCCGCGCAAATACAGCGTGAGCGCAAGAGCTATTACGAAATCCTGGAGCGGACGCAAAAGGGGACGCTGGACGTGACCGAATGGCTAACTTGGTTTCTCAGGGCATTGCAGCGTGCGCTGGTGCAGGCCCAGCAAGGCCTTGATTCCGTGCTTGAGAAATCGCGCTTCTGGCAGCGTTGGGCTACAACGCCCATGAACGGGCGGCAGGTGAAACTGCTCAACCGCGTGCAGGATGGTTTTGAGGGCAAGCTCACCAGCAGCAAATGGGCCGCCATTGCCAAATGCTCGGCGGACACGGCCCTGCGCGACATCAACGAGTTGGTGTCGCTGGGCGTGTTGCGCCGCGCACAGGGCGGTGGTCGAAGCACGGCCTACGAAGTCATCGTTTGAAGCTCAAGGCTTCGCGACATGACCAAGCGCAACCAGCAACTCCTGGGTGTGCTCACCTCGTGCTGGAATCTTGCCAGGCCTTGACTCGGCGTGCGCCGAAAACCGCGGCGCCGGCGCAGCCTGCAGCACGTCGCCCGGGCTCGAATAGATCTGCCGGGCTTGCATGTGCGGATGCGCCTGGGCTTGGAGCGGGTTCAGCACGGGCGCGAAGCAGGCATCTGAGCCTTCAAGCATATCCACCCAATGCTGGCGCGATTGACTCTTGAAGATCGCCTCCAGGCGAGCACGCAGTTCGGGCCAGTGGCGCTTGTCATGCCGCTTGTTGAAATCCGTGTCGTTCTCAAGTTTCAGTTTCTGAAGCAGCAGCGCGTAGAACTGCGGTTCCATCGATGCGAGCGTGATGAACTCGCCGTCGGCGCAGGCGTAGCTGCCGTACCAATACGGGCCATCGAGCAAGCCCTGGCCGCGTTCCATCGGGAGCAAACCCGCTGCATGGACTGACAGCAGCAGGTTCATCAGATTCGCGCTGCCATCGACGATCGCCGCGTCAACGACCTGGCCATGGCCGCTCGACTTCGCGGCGAGGATGCCGGCCAGCAGGCCCATCGCAAGATAGAGCGCGCCGCCGCCGAGATCGCCGACGAGGGTGGGCGGCGTCAGCGGCGCGCTGCCGGCGGGGCTGGCGTACCAGAGCGCGCCGGACAGAGCGATGTAGTTGAGGTCATGGCCGGCCGACTGCGCCAGGGGCCCGTCCTGCCCCCAACCCGTCATGCGGCCATAGACGAGCCGTGGATTGCGGGCGAGACAGAAGTCGGGGCCAAGGCCCAGGCGTTCCATCACGCCCGGGCGCATGCCCTCGATCAAGGCATCGGCGGTGTCGATCAGGCGCAGCGCGATCTCGACGGACTCCGGATCCTTCAAATCCAGAACGATCGACTTCTTGCCCCGGTTGAAGATGGCCTTGTCGCCCAGATCCATCGGCTCCGCCTTGGCCGGCGCCGGGCGCTCAATCAGGATGACTTCGGCCCCCATGTCGGCCAGCAACATGCCGCAAAAAGGTGCCGGACCGAGTCCGGCAATTTCGACAACCCGCAATCCTGTCAGGACGCCCATGTCTGGTCTCCTTCACAGCGCGCGGCTGATCAGCTCTTTCATGATCTCGTTGGTGCCGCCGTAGATGCGCTGAACGCGGGCGTCAGCCCAGGCGCGCGCGATCGGGTACTCGTGCATGTAACCATAGCCGCCGTGCAGTTGCACGCATTGGTCCATGACCTTGAACTGCAGTTCGCTCGCCATGTACTTGGCCATCGAGGCGGTGACGGCGTCGAGCTTGCCGGTTAGCTTCAATTCGATGCAGCGGTCGATGAAGACGCGCGCCACGGTGACTTCGGTCTTCATCTCCGCGAGCTTGTGCGAGACGGTCTGGAAATCGATCACGGGCTTGCCGAAGGCCTTGCGGTCGCGCACGTATTGCGTGGTCCATTCGAGCGCCGCTTCGGCAGCCGCGATGCCGGTGATGGCGATCTGCAGGCGCTCCCAGGGCAGCTCCTGCATCAGGTAGGCGAAGCCGCGGCCCTCGTCGCCCAGCAGATTGGCGGCGGGCACGCGCACGTTGTCGAAGAACAGCTCCGAGGTGTCCTGCGCGCTCATCCCCATCTTGTGCAGGCGCTTGCCCTTCTCGAAGCCGGGCATCGAGGTGTCGACAACCAGGAGGCTGATGCCTTTGGAGCCGGCCGACGGGTCGGTCTTGGCGACGACGATCACCACGTCGCAATGCCAGCCATTGGTGATGAAGGTCTTGGAGCCGTTCAGCACATAGTGGTCGCCGTTCTTGAGGGCGGTGCTCTTGACGCCTTGCAGGTCAGAGCCGGTGCCGGGTTCGGTCATGGCGATGGCGCCGATCATCTCGCCGGTGGCGAGGCGCGGCAGGTAGGTCTGCTTCAGATACTCGCTGCCATGGTGGAGCAGATAGGGCGCCACGATCTCGGAATGCAGCATGAAGCCGGGCCCGGTGGCGCCGATGCGGAACTGCTCCTCCATCAGCACGACGCTGAAGAGCTCGTCAACGCCGGAGCCGCCGTAAGCCTCGGGCATCGTCGGGCAGAGATAGCCGGCCGCGCCGGCCTTGGCCCAGGCGTCGCGGTCGACATAACCCTGTGTTTCCCAGCGCTCGTGATGCGGGGCGATCTCGGTGTCCATGAAACGGCGGACCGCGTCGCGGAACTGTTCGTGGTCTTCGGAGAAGAGGGTGCGGGGGATCATGTGGGGGTGTCTCCTGATTAGGTCTATTGACCTGTTTTGAAGAATTGTAGGTCACCAGACCTATTGATCAATACAATGAAATCCCGCATGAACAGCTGTGAGGCATGCTGTGAGCATCTGCGATCGAACCCGATGAAGCAAGAAAAAGAAGCGAACCCGGCGCTGCACAGCAAGGCTTCGGAGACCACCGACAAAGGCTACCGCCGTGCGCGGGAGATCCTGCTCGTGGCGCGGAGCCTGCTCGTCAGCGAGGGCTATGCGGGTTTGTCGATGCGGACTGTCGCAAGCCGGGTGGGGGTCAGTCTGTCGAATGTGCAGCACTACTACCCGAGCAAGGATGCGCTGCTGGAAGCGTTGCTGATCGCGATGCGTGAGGAGTATCAACGCCGGATTGACGGCTTTGTTGCTGGTGATGCGGGCGGATCGAAGCTGGCGCAGTTCGAGGCGGTGATCGACTATCTGCTCGATGAGGCGGCGAATGTGGAGTCGAGCGCGGTGCTCCGTGAGCTTTGGGCGTTAGCGAGACGCCATGAATTCGCGGCGGAGATCGTCGACAAGATGGCGGTTGCGGCACGGCGGACGCTGCGTCATCTGATCCAGGGCCTTTCGGTCGCCATGACGCCGGCAGAACTCGAAATGCGCGCGGCCATGGTGCTGGCACAACTGCATGGGCTGACGCTGATGCTGGCCAGCGGCAAATACACGGCCCGGGAGTTGAAGGCGCTCAGGTTGGGCGCACGACAGGCTGTGCTGCGATTGGCTGTCGGAGCGTCGGTTGAATCGAGCTTCTAGTCGCGGTAGTGGTTCGCACTCTGGCGCCGTGCCCGCTCGCATTTGCCTCGTTGAGTGACGGGCTTCTTGGCCTATCGCTTCTTTATGGTTCGCCATGAACTGTCGCGAGGCTCTAGGGATAGCGTATTTGCGCAAGCAACCATACCGTCACACCAGCACCTTCTAGCGTGCGTCGCCCGTATCAACACAGGAATGAGTTCGCCATGCAGTACGCACAAGATTTCGCATCGAGAAGAAGCAATCCCAATTGCGCAGCAGTCAGGTTTGGAACCCATGCGTTGATGCCGCTGCTGCTGGCTATCTCGGTGAGCCAGGCGTATGCGATCAGCGTTTTCACGACCGGCCCTGCCGGGGCCGATGGCATAGGCGGTATCAGCAACGGTGACGCTGGCACTGCTGGAGAGGCGGCTCCCGCCTGGGATGCAACGGCAACAGTGATCAACGATGATTACAACTGGGCCTATTCGACGGCAGGCAACGGGGGACGCGGCGGCGACGGAGCTTACGGAGTGGGGTCATTCATGGCGGGCGCCGCAGGCGCTGGCGGCGCGGGTGGGCCCTCAACTGCAACAGCGATTACATCCTTTGGATCGGGCGCGAATGCTGGAGCCGGTGCGTCGGCCAGGGGCGGATACGGCGGCGCGGCTGGAAAGCCTGGTATATCGAACGCTGCTTCCGGCGCAGGCGCCAATGGCGGTCTCGGTGGCAGCGCATCGGGTACAGCGCGGGCGACTTCCAGCAATGGCCTGGGCTACGACACCACGGCTCAGCTTGAATTGTATGGCGGCACCGGAGGCGCGGGCAATGGCGTGGGCTCGCGTGGAGGCGATGGAGGTGAAGCAAAGGCCGGGCCAGTGAGTGCTGTATCGACTGGCGGCGGAGATGCCTCGGCGGTAGTGTCCGTATGGGGTGGCCTCGGCGGCTCTGCCGGCTCATCCGGGTCTGCCGGTGGCAACGGGGCAGCCGTGGCCCTCAACAACGCTGCTACGGTCGCGACCACGGGGACGGCAAACTATGCAATGACGGCAATAGCTGGGGAGGGCGGTGATGCGGCCGGCGCGGGGCAAACGGCTGGTATTGGAGGAGCGGCCTTTGTCAGCCATACGCTGAACGACACTGCTGCGCGGCGGTTGAGGCTCCGGGAGTCGGCAACTGGCGGCAGTGGCGGCGGCGCATATGACTCAGCCTCGCTCGGCAATTCCGGCGGCGACGCGACGACGTTTGCCGACATTTCAGGTGTTGGCTCCATCGACATGAAGGTCACCGCCACCGGTGGCAAGGTTGGTGGCCCTGGAGGTGCAGTGACAACTGTCGCAAGGGCCGGAAATGCCAGCGTCATTGCTAGCGCAGTGACAACGTATGGCAGCGTCACTCTGAGCGGCGAAGCCGCCGGCGGTGATTCGACGGCCTTTCTTGGGCAGGGCGCAGTTTCGGGTGGCACCGCGACCATTTCCCTGTTTGCCGCCAGCGGCAATGGTGGAGCTGTATATGTTGACGCCTACTCGTCCCAGGGTCACGGTGGCGGCGCTCTGCATGGAGACGGCGCGAATGGCTTAAACAGCATCCTCTCGAATGCGGTGCGAGGGAGCACAAGCGGAGCGCTGACTCTATCGCAGCAAGCCATAGGGGGCTCGGGCGGCGACGCCGGTGACGCTACTCTTTCATCGCGCGGCTCTGTCGGTGGAAATGGCGGTTTGGCCCGTTCCGATTTGACACTCAACGACACCTTGGCAAGTTCTGTAACTGCAAGGCTGATTGCTACTGGTGGAGACGCTGGTTCAGCCACGACCGCTACAGGCATCTCCGGCCTGAATGGTGCAGCTCAAACGCATTTGGATCTGAACACTGTCGGACAGGGACAGGGGTTCTTGGAATCGTACGGAAGAGGCGCAAATAGCTGGGCACAGGTGGTGGGCGCAACGGTAGCACTTACCGTTTATAGCGTCGACGAACATGACCACGACGGGTCAGCCACGGCCTATGGCAACGCGAGGGCGACGAACGGTGCCGCAATCACTACGGTCAACGCCGAGGCGCATGACAAATCAGTAGCGACTGCGACGGCAATCGCCAGCGGTCTTTCCGGAAGCGCTGCGACGCGCAGCGCGGCTTATGCAGATATCCAGTATCCCGGTGACATCTGGGTTGGGGTTGTAGCGCGGGCGAACGGCGAGGCGAGTCCTGCAGGTGTGACCGCGACCAGCGTCGCTACATGGTCTCGCAGCGTTCCAGACTTGATAAATCTGGGCAGTTCGATGGCGCTCGGCAACTCCTTCTCCAATGTTGCGGGCGTACCCGTTGCTGCTGACGTGAGTGCAGCGATCGCCAATCATGCCAATGCTACCGCCGCGATGAATGGCGGTACAGCGTTGGGAGTTGGTGCTTTAGGCGTCATGGCCGCCGGAGGCTCAAGCGCAACCTACAGTAGCAGCGCGGAGCTCACCTTTAGATTTTCAAACGCTGGGACCCTCAGCTTGAGTCTGCTCGACGGGTTGGCTGCGGGCACCGACGCTTATGGCTCGTTGACCTTCAGCGTCATGGCCAACGGCGTCGCTTTGGTCAGTCGGTCTTTTTCCACTGAGCTTGACGCGCTGGCCTATTTCAATGACCAGTCCATTTTGCTAGGCGATTTCAACGGCGTTGTGGATTTGACGCTCAGCGTGAGCATGACCTCTGACGTCTCAGGGCAAGGCTTTGCCGGAAGCTACCTTCTCAGCGTGGCCCCCCTTGAACCGTCACTTCCTGCGATACCTGAGCCGGCCAGTTGGGCAACGATGCTGCTCGGGCTGGCTGCCCTGATCGGCAGGCAGCGTCGCAAGCAAGCTGAGGCAGGCATCTCCCATATAGAAGGCGCAGCAAATCGCTGACGGGCTTTGGAGCCAGCCGAACTTATTCCGCCTTCTTGATTCGCACGGGGCCGCGCTTCTTCGGCGCCGCCGCTTCAGCCGCCACCGCATCAGCCGCACTGGGCGCAGCCTCAGTCACCGACGACGAAGACGAAGACGATGCAGCCAGGTCTTCTTCCTTGATCACCCGCGTATACGGTGCCAGGATCTGCACCATCTGGCCGTAGATCTTCGGGTTGCCGGCCACGACTTCGCGCTGGTGCAGGAAGTCGCTCTCGCCGGTGAAGTTGCCGATCAGGCCACCGGCTTCTGTGATGATCAGCGAGCCGGCGGCGACGTCCCACGGCTGCAGGCCGGTCTCGAAGAAGGCGTCGTAATAGCCGGCGGCGACGTAGCAGAGGTCCAGCGCGGCAGCGCCGGGGCGGCGCAGGCCGGCGCATTGGCTCATCACCTCTTCGAACATCTTGATGTAGCGCTTGGGGTTGTCGCCCTTGCGGAAGGGGAAGCCGGTGCCGATCAGGGCGTCGCTCATGCGCGTGCGCTTGGAGACGCGCAGGCGGCGGTCGTTCAGGAAGGCGCCGCGGCCCTTGGTGGCGTAGAACAGGTCGTTGCGAGTCGGGTCGTAGACGACCGCTTGCTGCACCACGCCGCGGTGCGTCAGCGCGATCGACACGCAGTACACGGGGAAGCCGTGGATGAAGTTGGTGGTGCCGTCCAGCGGGTCGATGACCCAGACGAATTCGGAATGCTTGGCGCCATGCGCGCGGCCCGACTCTTCGGCGAGGATGCCGTGGTCGGGATAGGCTTGGAGCAGGGTTTCGATGATGGCTTCTTCAGCCATCTGGTCCACCTCGGTCACGAAGTCATTGGGCGACTTGGTGTTGACCTTCAGGATGTCGAGGTCCATCGATGCGCGGTTGATGATCGCGCCAGCAGCGCGGGCCGCCTTGATGGCGACGTTGAGCATCGGATGGTGAGCGGTTTGCAGCGTCATGCGCGGATTCCTGCGACGTAATGGTTGAGGTGGACTGACAGTGGAAAAGAGCGTGTGCCGATGCAGGGAGCCCGCAAAGGATAATCCAGCATTCTAACTGACACTGGTATTAACCCGCGTGGAATCCACACGTTTCATTCTCATTCAGACCAGCCACCCGGGCAATGTTGGCGCCACGGCCCGCGCCATGAAGGTGATGGGCTTCTCCGACCTGGTGCTGGTGCAGCCGCGCTTTGCCGATGTGCTGTGCCAGGAAGAGACCGTCGCGATGGCGAGCGGCGCGGCCGATATCCTGGCTCGCGCTCGCATCGTCGACAGTCTTGAAGAAGCGCTCGACGGCGTGACCTTCGCCTGCGCCACCGCCATGACGCCGCGCGATTTCGGACCGCCGACGCGAGAGCCGCGCGCGCTGTTTGCCGAGCTGGCAGCCTCGCAGCACAAGGTCGGCCTGGTGTTTGGTTCCGAGCGCTACGGCATGGCTAACGAAGACGTTTATCGGTGTCACGCGGTGCTGTCGATCCCGACGCATCCCGACTACGGCTCGCTCAATCTGGCGCAGGCCGTGCAGTTGCTGGCCTACGACTGGCGCCAGGCGCTCGGCGGCTTTGAGGTGGCGCCTCGCACGGCCGATCCTGAGCTGGCTGATGCGCGCGCCGTGCAAGGGCTGCTCACGCATCTCGAATCCTCGTTGACCGAGATCGGCTTCCTCGACCCGGCCGCGCCGCGCAAGCTGATGCCGCGGCTGAATCAGCTTTTCAATCGCGCTCAGCTGACGGTGGAAGAGGTGCATATCCTGCGCGGGATCGCGCGGCAGATGGTCAAGAAATGACCGAGCCGCGCAAGGATTGGCCGGGGCCGCTAGACTGGCCGGCCACTCCTGACTGAATGATCATGTTCCAGCGCCTCCGCGAAGACATCGCCTGCATCCTCGAACGCGATCCTGCCGCCCGCACGGCCTTCGAAGTGCTGACCTGTTATCCGGGTCTGCATGCGCTGATGCTGCATCGCCTGGCGAACCTCTGCTGGCGCAATGGCTTCAAGTGGCTTGGTCGCTTCACCTCGCAGTTCGCGCGTTGGGCGACGGGCATCGAGATCCATCCGGGCGCCACGATCGGCCGCCGTGTGTTCATCGACCACGGCATGGGTGTCGTGATCGGCGAGATGTCGGAGATCGGCAATGACTGCACGATCTACCAGGGCGTGACCCTGGGCGGCACCTCGCTCGTGAAGGGCGCCAAGCGGCACCCGACCTTGGAAGCCGGCGTCGTGATCGGCGCCAACGCCTGTGTGCTGGGCGGCTTCACGGTCGGCGCCGGCGCGCGCGTGGGTTCGGGTGCCGTGGTGACGAAGCCGGTTCCTGCCGGCGCGACCGCAGTGGGCAATCCGGCGCGCGTGATCGAAGCCAAGACCGATGCAGTGCGCGAAGAAGCCGCTGCCAAGATGGGCTTCTCAGCCTATGGCGTGACGCAGGGCGACGATCCGGTGGCACAGGCCATGAAGGGCTTGATCGACAACGCGGGTAGCCACGAACACCAGATTGCCTTGTTGTGGCAGGCGGTGTCGCAGCTCTCGGCCGCGGCCAAGCGCGATTGCGTGCCTTGCGACGCTCAGCAGGACGAGGCCTTTGATGCCGCGTCGCTGAGCCGCCTCGTCAAGTAAAGCGCTTTGCCCTGATCAGTGGTGATGTCCACCGTCGCCGTGGGCGTGGCCGTGGGCCATTTCCTCGGCACTGGCGGCACGCACTGACACGAGCTTGATGCCGACGTGCAGGCCCACACCGGCCAGCGGGTGGTTGCCATCGAGGATCACGATGTCGCCCTTGATCTTGGCGACGTGGAAGAGCTTGAACTCGCCTTCATCGCCATCGCGGAGTTCCAGTTCGCCGCCGACCTTCACGCCGGGCGGGAAATCCTTCTTGGCGATCTGCTTGACCAGGCTCTCGTCACGAGCGCCAAAGGCTTGCTCGACCGACAGCGTCAGGTTGGCGGCAAAGCCCGCTTCCTGGTCGATCAGTGCGGCCTCGATGGCGGGCAGCGTGTTGCCGTGGCCGATCAGCAGGGCCACGGGTTCCTTGCTCGATTCGAGCAGGCGGCCCTTGTCGTCGGCGACCTTGAGGTGGACGGTGGCGATGGCGTCTTTTTGAACTTTCATTGTTTTCTCTGAGCAGATTTGGGACGGAAGGCCTTGCAGACCTCGTCGCGGGTTTCAAGATAAGGGCCACCGATCAGGTCGATGCAATAAGGCACGGCGGCAAAGATGCCGCTGGCCTTTTCATGACCGGCCAGGGTTTCGGCAATCGCCTTGGGTTGGCCGGGCAGGTTGATGATCAGCGCCTTGCCGCGGATCACGGCGGTCTGGCGCGAGAGGATGGCGGTGGGCACGAAGTGCAGCGAGATCTGCCGCATCTGCTCGCCGAAGCCGGGCATCTCGCGGTCGGCCACGTCGAGCGTGGCTTCGGGCGTGACGTCGCGCACCGCTGGGCCGGTGCCGCCGGTGGTCAGCACGAGATCGCAGTTAGCGGTGTCGACCAGTTCGCGCAGCGTGGCGCTGATCAGGGCGCGTTCGTCGGGGATCAGGCGGGGCTCGAAGGTGATCGGGTTGAGCAAGGCGCTGCCCAGCCATTCCTGCAAGGCGGGCAGGCCTTTGTCTTCATAGACGCCGGTCGATGCGCGGTCGCTGATCGAGACGATGCCGATCTTCACCGTGTCAGGGACGGGATCACTCATCGTCGCCGTCATCTCCGCCGTCATCTCCGTCGTCGCCACCGGCATCGCCGCCGCCGGACTTCAGCGCCTCGGCCTTGATGAACTGGAACAGCTCGCGATAGGCACGGCCGCTCCGTTTTTCGGGCACCAGCGCGGCATCCTTGCGGGCTGCGCGCACGAGGCTGCGCAGCTGCTGCACGTCAATGCCGGCGTGTTCATCGATGAACTCCTGCAAGGCGCCGTCATCGGCCAGCAACCGGGCACGCCAGGCTTCGCTGCTGTGCAGCGCCAGGCTGTCCTGCGCGTGGCCCAGCTTGAAAGCGGCCACGGCCTCGCGGATCGGCTCGGGGTCGATCTTGCGCATCAGCTTGCCGATGTATTGCATCTGGCGGCGCTTGCCTTCGAAGTTGGTGATCTTCTTCGCGGCCTTGATGGCATCGAGCAGGATTTCTGGCAGTTCGAGCGGCTCGACCCGGCTCATCGGCAGGGCGAGCAGGTCGTCGCCCAGCGACTGAAGATCGTGCATGTCACGCTTCTTCTGCGTCTTGCTGGGGCGCTCGTAGAAATCGTCGTCGGGGGTGAAGTCGTTATCCATGATCAGTATGATTGTCGCCCACTACAAGATTCACGCGAATTCCCCATGTCCAAAACCGCAGCCGATACCGGCTTTGCCTACGCTTCCGAACATTTTCAGCAATTGGTCGAGGACGTTTTGGCCGAGGCCAAGAAGATCGGCGCCAGCGATGCGGGCGCCGAGGTGTCGGAAGGCTGCGGCCTCTCGGTGTCGGTTCGCAAGGGTGAGTTGGAGAACGTGGAGCGCAACCGCGACAAGTCGCTGGGCATCTCCGTCTATCTGGGCCAGCGCCGCGGCAATGCCAGCACCTCGGATTTCTCGCCGCAGGCGCTGCGCGACACGGTGCGTGCAGCTTTCGACATCGCGCGCTTCACGGCCGAAGACCCGATGGCAGGGCTGCCCGACGAGGAAGACCTCTCGCTCGACGCGAGCACCCGCCCCAAGCTCGATCTCTTCCATCCCTGGACGGTCGATGCCGAGCAGGCCGCGGAACTGGCGCTGCGCTGCGAGGCGGCCAGCTTCGCCGTGGACAAGCGCATCACCAACAGCGAAGGCGCTGCGGTCTCCGCGCAGCAATCGCATTTCTTCACCGGCAACAGCCGGGGCTTCCGCGGTGGCTATGCGAGCTCGCGCCACTCGATCTCGGTCGCCCCGATCGCGGGCCGCGGTGCGGGCATGGAGCGCGACTCCTGGTACAGCTCGATGCGCGCTTCGAGCGATCTGGCATCGCCCGAAGCCGTGGGCCGCTACGCTTCCGAGCGCGCGCTGGCCCGCCTGAAGGGCCGCAAGGTCAAGACGGCCGAAGTGCCCGTGCTGTTTGAATCGACCGTGGCTGCGGGCTTGCTCGGCGGCCTCGTACAGGCCACCAGCGGCGGTGCGCTCTACCGCCGCGCCAGCTTCCTGCTGGAAAGCCTGGGCACGGCCGTGCTGGCCTCGCACATCGATGTGGATGAAGACCCGCACATCGTCAAGGGCAAGGGCAGCTCGCCGTTTGACGACGAAGGCGTGACCACACGTGCTCGCAAGGTCGTCGATGCCGGTGTGCTGCAGGGTTATTTCCTCAGCACCTATTCGGCTCGCAAGCTCGGGATGCGCACCACCGGCCATGCGGGCGGCTCGCACAACCTGACGATGCGCAGCCGACTGACGGCGCCCGGCGATGATCTGAAGACGATGCTGCGCCGCCTCGGCACGGGCCTGTTCGTGACCGAACTGATGGGCCAGGGCGTCAACTACGTGACCGGCGATTACTCGCGCGGCGCCAGCGGCTTCTGGGTCGAGAACGGCGAGATCGCGTATCCCGTGCATGAAGTGACGATCGCGGGCACCTTGCAGCAGATGTTCCAGGACATCGTCGGCATTGGCACCGATGCCTACACGCTGGGCACCAAGACCGTTGGCTCGATTCTGGTGGCGAAGATGAAGCTGGCCGGTTCCTGAGAAATACAAATTGCTGGAGACAAGCATGGAACGTCGCTCATTCGTTCGCGGTGCCGGCATGGCCAGCATCCTGGCCACGGGGGCCGCGCCGGCCATCGTCCACGCGCAGGCCAATCTGCGCTGGCGCCTGGCTTCGAGCTTCCCGAAAAACCTCGACACGCTGACCGGCGCTACCGATCTGTTCGCCCGCAAGATCAGCGAGATGAGCGGCGGCAAGTTCCAGATCTCCGTGCACAGCGCGGGTGAGTTGATGCCGCCCTTGTCCGTTGTGGATGGTGTGCAGAACGGCACCGTGGAGATTGCCCACACGGCGCCGTATTACTTCGTCGGCAAGGACGAAACCTTTGCGCTGGGCTGCGCGATCCCGTTCGGCCTCAATGCGCGGCAGATGAACGCGTGGATGGGTGAGGGCAACGGCCTGAAGCTGATGCGCGAGTTCTATCGCGGCTACAACATCATCAACTTCCCCGGCGGCAATACCGGCGCGCAGATGGGCGGCTGGTATCGCAAGGAGCTCAAGACCCTGGCCGACATGAAGGGCATGAAGATGCGCATCGCCGGGTTCGCGGGCCGCGTGATGGAACGCCTCGGTGTGGTGACGCAGAACATCCCGGGCAGCGAGCTGTACTCCGCTTTGGAGAAGGGCACGGTCGATGCGGCCGAGTGGGTCGGGCCTTATGACGACAAGAAGCTCGGGCTCAACAAGGTCGCGCCGTACTACGCCTACCCCTCGTGGTGGGAAGGCGGCCCGCAGTGCGATTTCTTCGTCAACACGAAGGCCTACGACAGTCTGCCGGCCGAATACAAGACCATGATCGAAGCCGCCGCCGCGATGGCGCATGGCGACATGCTGGCCAAGTACGACGCGCGCAATCCGCAGGCTCTGAAAGAGCTCGTGGGCAGCGGCACGAAGCTGTTCCGGTTTCCGCGCGACGCGATGGACCAGGCCTTCAAGGAAACGCAGGCGCTTTGCAGCGATCTGTCGGCCAAGAACCCGCGCTGGAAGAAGGTCTACGAAGACTTCGTGACCTTCCGCCGCGATGAAAATCTTTGGTTCCGCGTGGCTGAAGCCGGCTTCGACGACTTCATGCAATCACAGCGAGGGCTCTGACTTGTATTCATCCTGTACATCCTGTTCATCCATGTAAATACAGGTTTTAAACATGGATGCACAGGATGCACAGGATGCACAGGATAAATGCAGCAAGCCTATTTCTTCTTGTTGGCGTCTTGGTCCAGTGCGCGCTGGATTGCGGCCATCGGATCATCAGGATCGCTCGGCGCTGAAGCGGGTGCGCCGGGCATCTGCTGTTGCAGCATCTGCGTGGCCTTGTCCATATCGATGACCTTGGGCTTGTCGAGGAACATCGTCACCGTGCTCGGGCAGAAGATCACGATGGCGACCAGGATCAGCTGCATCAGCACCCAGGGCAGGGCGCCGAGATAGATGTCGCTGGATTCGACCTTCCTCGGCAGCGAGCCGTTCTTGAACAGCGTGTCGGAAATCCCGCGCAGGTAGAACAGCGCAAAGCCGAAGGGCGGGTGCATGAAGCTGGTCTGCATGTTCACGCACAGCATCACGCCGAACCACACCAGGTCGATGCCCATCTTCTCGGCCACCGGCCCCAGCAGCGGCAGGATGATGAAGGCGATCTCGAAGAAATCGAGGAAGAAGGCCAGGAAGAAGATGAAGACGTTGACGGCGATGAGAAAGCCGACACGCCCGCCCGGCAGATTGCTGAGCATGTGCTCGATCCAGGCGCCGCCCTCGACACCCTGGAACACCAGCGAGAAGGTGCGCGAGCCGATCAGGATGAACACGACCATCGCGGTGATGCGCATGGTGCCGTGCATCGATTCCTTGACGGCGGACCAGGTGAGTCGCCGGTGCAGCGCAGCCAGCACGAAGGCGCCCACGGCGCCCATCGCACCGGCCTCGGTGGGCGTGCAGATCGCCGTATCCAGGCCCGGCAAGCCGCCCATGCTGCCCAGCACCGCAAAGATCAGCACGGCCGAGGGCACGATGCCGCGCAGGCATTTGGCCCAGAGCTTCCAGCCTTGCAAGGTGCGCGCCGAGGCTGGCACGCCGGGTACATCCTGTGGACGCAAGCGACCGAGGATGAAGGTGTAGAGCGCGAAGATCAGCACCTGCAGGATCGAGGGCCCCCAAGCGCCCTTGTACATGTCTCCAACCGAGCGTCCGAGCTGATCGGCCAGCACGACCAGAACAAGAGAAGGCGGCACCAACTGCGTGATCGTGCCGGAGGCCGCCAGCACGCCGGTCGCGTAGCGCATGCTGTAGCCCCAGCGCATCATCACGGGCAGCGAGATCATCGCCATCGCGATCACCTGTCCCGCCACCGTGCCGGTGATCGCGCCGAGGATGAAGCCCACGATGATCACCGAGTAGCCGAGCCCGCCGCGCACCGGGCCGAAGAGCTGGCCCATCGAATCGAGCATGTCCTCGGCGAGGCCGCACTTCTCGAGCAGCGAACCCATCAACGTGAAGAAGGGAATCGCCAGCAGCAGGTCGTTCGAGAGGATGCCAAAGACGTTCTCGGGCAGCGCCGTCATGAAGGCCGGCTGGATCCAACCCTGGCTCATGGCGAAGAAGCCGCAGGCCAGGCCCAGCGCCGCCAGCGAGAACGCCACCGGGAAGCCCAGCAGCATCACAAGGATCAGCCCCGCGAACATCACCGGAGGGAACATCTCCATGCTGATCATTGGAGAGGTCTCTCGTAGTGCGTGTCCATCTCATGTTGGCCCGAAAGCCAAGCGACACGCTTGATTGCTTCGGCCAAGCCTTGCAGGCTCACCAAGCCAAAGCCGAGCGGCAGCAGTAACGCCACGGGCCAGCGGATCAAGCCACCGGCATTGGGCGACATTTCGCCGCTCTGGAAGCGGGACCAGAAGAAGCCCCACGACAGCCAGGCGGCGAAGCTCATCACGGGCAGCAGGAAGAGCAGCAGGCCCAGCAGATCGACCCAAACCTTGCCGCGCCCCGAGAGCCGGCTGTAGAAAATATCGACCCGCACATGCTCGTTCAGGCGCAGCACCTGCGCTGCGCCCAGCATCACGCAGGCGGCAAACAGGTACCACTGGATTTCAAGAAAAGCGTTGGAGCCCAGGTCGAGGCCATAGCGCACGACCGCATTGGCGGCGCTGATCAGGCAGGAGAGCAGGGCGGCCCAGGCGGCGAGCGTGCCGAAGCCGTCGCTCAGGCGGTCCATGCCCCGGGCCAGGGCAAGCAGGAACTTCATCATCGCTCGGGACTGTACCCAAGCCAGCAGGCGCGCCGCGCCCGCTTTTACCCTCAGGGATCAGAGCGCCGAAGCCGCCGAGAAGAGACGCGTGGAACGCGCGCCCGAGCGGCAGAAGGCCAGGATGGGCTTGGGCAGGGCGTCGACCAGCGCGCGCATGGCGGCGATTTCTTCGGGCGATTGGTACGCGCCATTGACGGGCAGATAGCGGTACTCAAGGCCTGCGGCACGCGCGGCAGCTTCGACAGCGCTGCTCAGCGGCTGATCGGGGCCGCCTTCGCCATCGGGGCGGTTGTTGATCACGCTCTTGAAACCCGCAGCGGCAGCTTCGGCCATTGCGGCCGGCTCGAGTTGCGGGGCGACGCAGAATTCAGGCGTCAGCTGTTGAATGGGCAGGCTCATGGCATGACTCCTCAATTGCGTATCAGTTGGACAAGGCTTGTTTGACCGCGGCAGACACCAGGCCCATGTCGGCCTTGCCGGCGAGTTGCGCCTTCACGGCGCCCATCACCTTGCCCATGTCACCGGGGCCCTTGGCGCCGACTTCAGCCACGATGGCCTGGACGGCAGCCGTGATCTCTTCAGCCGACAGGCGCTGCGGCAGATAGACCTCAAGCAGCTTCAGCTCCGCCGCCTCCTTGTCCACCAGATCCTGGCGGTTGGCGCTGGCGAAGGCGGCGATCGAGTCCTTGCGCTGCTTGATCAGCTTGTCGACGATGGCCACGAGCATCACGTCATCGACGTCGACGCGCTCGTCCACTTCCTTTTGCTTGACGGCGGCCAGCAGCATGCGGATGGTGACAAGCTTTTCGGCTTCCTTGGCACGCATGGCGGCCTTCATGTCTTCGGTGATGCGTTCTTTGAGGGTCATCTTGAGTCGTCCTTCAGATTCACAAATGAAAAAGCCCGCGGCAGCGTCCTGCGCGGGCTCTTTTCGCCGAAACAAAAAGCTTAGAACAGCTTCTTGGGCAGCTGCATGCTGCGCACGCGCTTGTAGTGACGCTTGACGGCGGCTGCCTTCTTGCGCTTGCGCTCAGCGGTGGGCTTTTCGTAGAACTCGCGGGCGCGCAGGTCAGTCAGCAAGCCCAGCTTTTCGATGGTGCGCTTGAAGCGGCGCAGTGCCACATCGAAAGGCTCGTTCTCTTTAACGCGGATGGTCGTCATTTATTCGAATTCCTAAATATATTGCGCTCGGTGTCCGGGTTAGCATTCTTCCGGATAGGCTTGGCCCAGATCGACGCGCGGTTTGCCAGCAAAGACGAAGATTGTAGCCTGAAAATCAAGCGTTTACCAGGGGGCGCTCTAGCGAGCCCGCACAGGCGGCTGCGCTGGCCCAGGCCCACTGGAAGTTGTAGCCGCCGAGCCAGCCCGTGACGTCCACGACTTCGCCAATGAAATACAGGCCAGGCTTGAGGCGGCTTTCCATGCTTTGGGAGCTCAGATCCCGGGTGTCAACGCCGCCTCGCATCACCTCGGCCTTGCGCCAGCCCTCGCTGCCATTGGGCGTCAGCGACCAGCGCTGCACCTGTTCGGCGATCTGCTGAAGGTCGCGGTCCTTGCACTCGGGCATCGGGCGCTGGCCGTTGATCTGCAAGCGCTCCAGCCAGGCTTGAGCCAGGCGCTGGGGCAAGGCATCGGTCAGCTCATTGCCCAGCTGGCGTTTCGATTGTGCCTTGGCCTGGCCTAGGCGATCCGCCAGATCCTGGTCGGGCGCCAGATCGATTTCCAGTGCATCGCCTTCGCGCCAGAAGCTTGAAATTTGCAGAATGGCCGGGCCGCTCAGGCCGCGATGGGTGAACAGCAGGTCTTCAAGGAACTCTCCGCGCGTCTTGCCTTTGCCCGTGCGCACGCGCACCGGCAGCGCCAGGCCCGACAAGGCCGAGAACGGCGCCCAGGCTTGCGGATCGAAGGTCAGCGGCACCAATGCGGCACGGGGCTCAACGAGCTTGTGGCCGAACTGCTTGGCCAGGCGCAGGCCCCAGTCACTGGCGCCGATCTTCGGAATCGACAAGCCGCCTGAGGCCACGACCAGCCGTGCAGCGTGCACCGGGCCGCGCGAGGTTTCGAGCTCGAAGCCGCCGGCAGCGCCATCGCTGACCGCTGCAACGGTGCAAGGCTGCCAGCGTTGCACGCCGCCCGTCTCGCATTCCTGAACCAGCATCTGGATGATGCTTTCGCTGGAGTCGTCGCAGAACAGTTGTCCCTTGTGCTTCTCGTGGAAGGCAATGCCATGCTTCTGCACCAGGGCGATGAAATCGCTGCTCGGGTAGCGCGCCAGCGCCGAGCGGCAGAAGTTCGGGTTGTCCGACAGAAAGTTGGCGGGGCCGGCATCGCGATTCGTGAAGTTGCAGCGCCCGCCGCCGGAAATACGGATCTTCTCGGCCAGCTTCTCGGCATGGTCAATGACGAGAACTGACAAGCCGCGCTGGCCCGCGATGCCCGCGCAAAAGAGGCCGGCGGCGCCCGCGCCAACGACGACCAGATCGAATGAATGCATGAAGGAACCCGTATTTCTGCTCCGGCCGGATTGTCCGGTAAGCCACAGCGGGAATCCCAGTGGGAGAAAGATTGAGATTTCTGCGTCTTACATCCGCTTACCTGGGGTATCTTGGATACTATTCAGTCACTCCCGATGACAGTGGGACCATCAAGAATTCAGGGACACATGGACACACCGGCAGCCCCGCAGGACGCGCGCGCGCAAAGTCTGAACAGCCTGGCGAACTGGCTGGCTGAGCAGCCCAGCTTGGCGAATGAGCTGGGCGGCGCCTTGCTGAGCCTGATCGAGCCCCTGCACAGCCACGCGGCGATCAAGTCACTGGCCACCGGGCGTTATGTCTATGCAGCCCCGGGCCTGAGCGCATTCTTTGACCGTGGCGAGCTGATCGGCAAGACGGACGCCGAGCTGATGCGCTCCGATGAAGCGATCGGCATGCGCCGGGTCGAGCAGATGGTGATGGCGCAGCGTTCGCAGTCGGTCAGCGAGCATCGGCTCGAAGTGGCCGGCCGCCGTCGCGAGTTCACCGTCACCCGCACGCCGCTCGGCAACGAGCATCTGCTCTCGGTCTGGCATGAGCGCACCGAGGAGCGCAATCGCGAAAGCCATCTGCAACGCGCGCTGCTGCAGATCGAACAGCAGCAAAAGGCGATCGAACAGGCGCGGCGTGAAGCGCAGGCCGGCAGTGGACGAGACGATCTGTCGGGCCTGTACATGCGCCCGCAGTTCGATGATCAATTGCTGCGCGAGATCGATCTCTCCACGCGCGAGCACCGCGAATTCGCCCTGGTCGTGATCGCGCTGGACCCGATCCCGGCGGAGTCTCCCGTGTTTGATGAAGAAGCCCGCCAGCGGATGCTGGAGGGCGTGGGCCGCATGCTGCGCGCCAACACCCGGGCGATGGATGCGGCCTGCCGCATCGGCGAGGAACGCTTCGCCGTGCTGCTTTCGGGCGTGGGTCTGGCCACGGCGCATGCCCGGATGGAGCAGCTGCGCCGCCAATGCACCGCGCAGATCGTGGTGTTGAACGGCCAGGATCTGGGCTTGTCGCTGTCGATGGGCGTCAGCAGCTTCCCGCACACGGCTTCCAAGCAAGAGGAACTGGTCGACGCGAGCGAATCCGCCGTGATCGAGGCCCAGCGCCGAGGCGGCAACCAGGTCGTGCTGGCATCGATCCCCTTCGGGGCGCTGCACGCCAGCTGAACAGTCCCTTAGGGCTCTTGGTGGGGCTAGGCCAGCACGCGCATCAGATGCGCCCATTCCGCCGGCGTCACCGGCGTGATCGAGAGCCGATTGCCCGGCTGCAAGGTCCGCATCCCGCTCAAGGCTTTGTCCGCCTTCATCTGCGCCAAGCTGAGCAATCGCGTCTTGCGCACTAACGTCACATCCACATGCACCCAACGCGGCGTATCGGGATCGGCCTTGGCATCAAAGTAAGCGCTCTTGGGATCGAACTGCGAAGCGTCGGGATATGCCGAACTCGCTACTTCAGCCAAGCCAGCGATGCCGGGTTCCGGGCAAGACGAGTGATAGAACAGCACGCCGTCCCCGACCTGCATCGAATCCCGCATGAAGTTCCGCGCCTGGTAGTTGCGAACGCCGATCCACGGCACCGTTTGCTTCGGCGCCGCTGCCAAGTCATCAATCGAGCACTCGCCAGGCTCCGACTTCATCAACCAGTAGTTCATCAACGTTCCCAACAACGGTCCCCGCGTCGCAGACGCCGGGGTTCATGTGGTGGAGACCGTGGAACCGGCTTTGCCGGGCCACTGGTCTCGCCCCTTGAGGGGTGGCGCGAAGCGCCTACGGGGTGGTCAACAGAATAGGTGTCCACCGCGAACCGTGAGCCGCATTCCTGAACCCAGGGGATTCAGGTGGGCGAGGTCAGCCAAGCTTTGGGTTCATCTGACGCGAGATGATCACGCCAGCCGGGCGATGTTCCAAGCCCAAGCTCATAGAGCATCGGTTCAAGGAAATATAGCACTCACGCGAACGCAGCGGACCTGTGCATTCTAGGCGCTCAAGCGCTGCGCTTCAGAGTAATTGACCATCGTGACCAAGGGCTTCATCGAGTCTTTTGATCAGACCTTCCAAAGCTGGTACGTCGCCCTGCGCCGCCTGCGAGTTTTGAGCTTTCGGGGCCGGGCCGCCCTCGGCCAGTTGGTAGGCCAGATTGAGCGCAGCCAGCACCGCAATGCGCTCGCGTGCCTTGACGCGGCCAGCGTCGCGGATGGCGCTCATTTCCTTGTCGACCTGGGATACCGCCTTGGACAGGGCGATCTCGCCGCCTTCGGGGCAACCGAGCAGGTAGCTCTGGCCCATGATCGTCACTTCCATCTGCTTCATGCGTCGGTCTTTCCGGATTCACTTTCGACGGGCAGGCGTTCCAGCAGCGCATCCACGCGGGCACGCGCCGCATTCAGGCGCGAGCGCAGGCTGTCGCGCTCCTGGGCCAGGCCCGTGACCTGTTCTTGCAGCAAGTCGTTGGTGCGCTTGAGCTCTTCGTGGCGCAGCAGCAGGCGCTCTACGCGGTCGATCAGGTCGGAGATGCTGGGCATCGTGGCTTCCCGGCGCTGTTAGGAAAGTGGCGATTGTAGGCGTCGGCCGTAGTCGCAAAATGCGCGCACCGTGCAGACTTGGCATTGAGGTTTCAATGCCTTACAAACATAGCGCCCATGCAGGATCAGCCAGTGGTGGGAGTCCACCGCGTAGGCCGGCGGCACCCGTTTGAGCAAGCCCATCTCGACCGCCAGCGGCGTCTTGCCTGGCGCCAGGCCCGTGCGGTTGCTAACGCGGAAAATGTGCGTATCGACGGCCATCGTCGGCTCGCCGAAGGCGACGTTGAGCACAACATTGGCCGTCTTGCGGCCAACGCCCGGCAGCGCCTCGAGCGCCTCGCGCGTGCGAGGCACCTCGCCGCCATGTTGGTCGATCAGGATCTGGCAGGTCTTGATCAGGTTGGCGGCCTTGGTACGGTAAAGGCCGATGGTTCGGACGTAATGTTCGAGACCGCTCACGCCCAGGGCAAGCATCTTTTGCGGCGTGTTGGCCACCACGAAAAGCCGCCGCGTCGCCTTGTTGACGCCGACGTCGGTGGCCTGGGCGGAAAGCAGCACGGCGGCCAGCAACTCGAAGACGCTGCTGTATTCAAGCTCGGTCTGCGGAAAGGGATCAGCAGCCTTGAGGGTGGCGAAGAAGGATTCGATGTCGGCGGGGCTCATGGCCCGGCATTGTGCCGAAGCTCGCGCTGGAGCTCGCCATTGGGCTCGAAGCGATAACCCACACCCCACGCGGTCTGGATCAGGCGGGGGCGCTGCGGGTGCGCTTCGATCTTGGCGCGCAACCGATTGATGTGCGAGCTGACCGTGTGCGGGAAACCATCGAAGCCCTTGCCCCAGACTCGCTCGATCAGCTCGTCACGGCTGAACACCTGGCGCGGATGCCTCAGCAGGAAGTGCAGGAGTTCGTACTCGCGAAGCGTTAACGCAATGGTGCGTGCGTGGACGCTCAATGCACGCGCCTGCACGTCGAGAACATGTCCGTTGCCGAACTCATAGATCGATTGCGCCACCCGCTGCACTTCGAAGCCGGCGGCACGCAGCCTGGCCTGCATGCGCAGGGCCACCGCATCGTCTTCTTCCAGGAGCATCAAGGTCGAGGGCATGGCGCTCAGTCGTGCCGACCGGACATTCCTTACACGGCAAAAGGCTTAATGTCGCCGTGAACATTTGGTGAGGATTGGCGAGCCGCGCCTGCCCAGAATCCGCAGAGCGAGACGCGGGAACAGCGCTCGCCAATATTCCAACCCCAAGCAGGAGATCACAAAATGCGCATGACCCTTACCCATCTGGCCATGGCTTGCCTTGGCATGGCCCTGGTGCCCGCTGCACAGGCGGCCACCGTCACGGTCACCTTCAACCAGACCGCGCCTGCCGGCGGCGTCGGCGTCGCGCCGGTCTGGTTGGGTTTTCAGGACGGCAGCTACAACCTGTTTAATGTGGGTGGCACGGCGTCCGCCGGCCTCACGCAGGCCGCCGAGGACGGCACTTCGGCCGGCTTGACCTCGGCATTCGGCGCGGCCAATCCGACGGGCGTGCAAGGCACCTTGCCGGGCGGTCCGATCTTCTCGGGCGATACACGGACCTTGACCCTAAACAATGTGGACCTGACGGGCGCCAATCGCTTCCTGAGCTACGCGGCGATGGTCGTGATCAGCAATGACTTCTTCGTCGGCAATGCAACGCCGCTCGATCTCTCAAGCATCGCCAACGGCGGCGCAATCACGCTGGCCCTGGGTGGAAACGGCGGCGTGTATGACGCCGGCGCCGAGATCAACGACTTCAACTATTCGGTGGCCAACGGTGCCTTCGGCATCGGCGGCGGGCAGACCGCGCCGGGCCAGGGCAATGCGGAAAACGGCGTGATCCACGTCGTCACGGGCAATCCCTACACGAGCTTCCTGGGACAGGGCCAGGTGCCTGCCGGATTCGACTGGACACCACTGGATTTCAATGCTCAGCCCGCGTTCGCGAGCCTGACCGTCGAGGTGTCGCCCGTTCCCGAACCCGCCAGCCTGGCCTTGATGTTGAGTGGCCTGGCCGTGGTGGCGGGCATCGCGCGCCGTCGTCGCTGACGCGGGAGCTTCAAGAGCTTCAGAGACGTTTGGCGCGAGCGCGAGCGAGTGCGGCCTCGATGGCCGCACGCTTTCGCTCGATCTCGCCGGGCTCCGTAAGCTTGGTCGCCGCGGGCAGGTCGGCCGGCTTGGCCTGCAGCTTGGCCTGCTGGCGGGCCTCGTTCTCTTCGACCTCGCGGTGCCGGCGCAGCTTGCGGAAGCTGTAGCGCTCATGCGCCTCGGTGGCCTGAGTTGCGCTCCATGCGGCCCAGCCGCTGCGATCAGGCGTGACGTCGACCAGCGAGATGCAATCGACCGGGCAAGCCGGCACGCACAGCTCACAGCCCGTGCATTGATCGTTGACGATCAGGTGCATCTGTTTGGGCGCGCCGACGATGCAATCGACCGGGCAGGCCTTGATGCACAAGGTGCAGCCGATGCACCAGTTCTCGTCAATCACGGCCAGGGTGCGCGGGCCTTCCGCGCCATGCTCCGCGCTGAGGGGCAGAGCGGGCTGACCGGTCAGCGCAGCAAGACGCGCAATGCCTTCAGCGCCGCCGGGCGGGCACTGATTGATGTCTGCTTCAGCCTTGGTAATCGCCTCGGCGTAGGCGCGGCAATCGGGATAGCCGCAGCGCGTGCATTGCGTCTGCGGCAGGAGGGCGTCGATGCGGTCTGCGAGGTTCAAGCGACCTTGGATCGCGACTTGGTGGCCGGTGCCTTCTTGGCGGCAGGCTTCTTGACGGCCAGCTTCTTCACCCCGGCCTTTGCGGCGACCTGCAACGGCGCCGCCTTGTCGTACTTCGCGATGAAATCACGCACGTGCGGGTAGACGTCCTCGCGCCAGCGGCGACCCGAGAAGATGCCGTAGTGGCCGGCGCCCTTGGCCTCGTGGTGGTACTGGTTCTTGGTCGAGATGCCCGTGCACAGATCGTGCGCCGCGCGGGTCTGGCCCGAGCCTGAAATGTCGTCAAGCTCGCCTTCGATCGTCAGCAGCGCGGTGCCGGTGATGTCCTCGGGGCGCACCAACTGGCCCTTGACTTCCCAGGTTCCATTGACGAGAGCGAAGTCCTGGAACACCGTCTTGATCGTGTCCAGGTAGTACTCAGCGGGCATGTCCAGCACCGCGTTGTATTCGTCGTAGAACTTGCGGTGAGCTTCGGCGCCGTCATCGTCGCCGCGCATCAGGTCGAGGAAGTAGTCGTAGTGGGCGGTCAGGTGACGATCGGGGTTCATCGCCACGAAACCCGTGTGCTGCAGGAAGCCGGGGTAGACCGCACGGCCCGCGCCCGGGAAGTTGGTCGGCACGCGGTAGATCACATTGGTCTCGAACCAGCCGTAGCTGCGGTTCATGGCCAGGTTGTTGACCGCCGTCGGGCTCTTGCGGGCGTCGATCGGGCCGCCCATCATGGTCATGCTGCGCGGCGTGGTTTCGCCGTTGGAGGCCATCAGCGAAATCGCGGCCAGCACCGGCACGGTCGGCTGGCAAACCGAGATCACGTGCAGATCGGCCGCGCCGATCGAGCGGATGAACTCCTGCACGTAGGCGATGTAGTCGTCGAGATGGAAGGGGCCGGCTTCGAGCGGCACCATGCGCGCGTCGGTCCAGTCGGTGATGTAGACCTTGTGGTCCTTGAGCAGCTGGCGCACGGTCTCGCGCAGCAGCGTGGAATGGTGGCCCGACAGCGGCGCGACGACCAGCACGGTCGGCTGCGCCTTCATCTTCTCGAGCACCGCCAAATCGTCGGTGTAGCGCTTGAAGCGCAGCAGTCGGCAGAAGGGCTTGACCAGCGGCACCAGCTCTTGCACCGCCACCTCAACGCCGTCGACTTCGACGCCGAGGATTTCGAACTCGGGCTTTTCGTAGTCCTTGGCCAGGCGGTGGATCAGGTCCAGGCCGGCCGACACGCGCGGCGACATCAGCGAGTGCGCAAACGGCGAGAGCGGATGGCTGTACAGCTTGGCCGAAGCGCTGGCGAACTCCGCGAAGGGGCTCATCAGCGCGCGCTGGGTTTCATAAAGCTGGTACAGCATCGGTCGGGCCCTCGGTGAATAAGTTTCAGCCGCTAATGTGCCAGAGTTTGTGCGCTGCAGCAGATGGGGTGGTTCGCCCACCCCGTCCCTGCATGACTTCCTGCGCTTACAGCATGACCTTGGCCATCGCCGCAGCCACCTGCGGCAGGTTCTTCTCGTTCAATGCGGCCACGCAGATGCGGCCCGAGTCCACGCCGTAGATGCCGAACTCGCTACGCAGGCGCTGCATTTGCGCGGCGTTGAGGCCGGAGTAGCTGAACATGCCTTGCTGGCGTGTGACGAAGCTCAGGTCCTGCGTGATGCCGGCCTTTTGAAGCGCTTCAACGAGCGCAACGCGCATGGCGCGGATGCGCAGGCGCATGCCGGCCAGCTCTTCTTCCCACATCGCGCGCAGCGTCGGCGTGTTGAGCACCAGCGCCACCACGGTGCCGCCATGCGTCGGTGGGTTCGAGTAATTGGTGCGGATCACGATCTTCAGTTGGCTCAGCACGCGGGCCGTGTCTTCGGCCGTGGCGCAGACCACGCTCAGCGCGCCGACGCGTTCACCGTAGAGCGAGAAGCTCTTGGAGAAGCTCGTCGACACAAAGAAGTCGAGGCCCGAGGCGACGAACTGCTGGACGACGGCGCCGTCTTCGGCGATGCCTTCACCAAAGCCTTGGTAGGCCATGTCGAGGAAGGCCACCAGGCCGCGTGCCTTGACGGCGGCGACGACCTGGTCCCACTGCGCGGGCGTGAGGTCATAGCCGGTCGGGTTGTGGCAGCAGGCGTGCAGCACGACCACCGTGCCGGCAGCCGCGCTGTTCAGCGCGGTGAGCATGCCGTCGAAGTTGATGCCGCGCTTGTCAGCGTCGTAGTACGGATAGCTGGCGACCGGGAAACCGGCATTGGTGAACAAGGCGCGGTGGTTTTCCCAGGAAGGATCCGAGATCAACACTTGCGCGTTCGGGTTCAGGCGCTTCAAGAAATCGGCGCCAATCTTGAGGCCGCCGGTGCCGCCAAGAGCTTGGACGGTCGCGACACGCTTGGCAGCCAGCACGGGACTGTCGACACCGAAGACCAGGCCTTGCACGGCCTTGTCATACGCGGCGATGCCGTCGATCGGCAGGTAGCCGCGCGGCTTCGGGTCGGCTTGCAGTTGGGCTTCGGCTTGCGCCACGCATTTCAGCAGGGGCAGGCGGCCGTTCTCGTCGTAATAGACGCCGACGCCCAGATTGACCTTGGCCGGATTGGTGTCGGCGTTGAACTGTTCGTTCAGACCCAGGATGGGATCGCGGGGGGCCATTTCGACGGCGGCAAACAAACTCATTGTGATTCCTGACAGGACGGTGGCAATAACGATTGGGTTCGACGGAGGCAAGTGCGCTAACCTTCAAGACCGGCGCAGCGGCTGATTTTAGACGGCGCGCCAGGGATTACCCCATGCCAACTGCAATCAACGCTTCAGAATCTTCCGCCGACGACATGGAGGGCTCGAATGAGCCGAAGGGCGAGTTCGTCCACTTCGAAGGCTCGCCCTTTCAGTTGTTCCAGCCGTTTCCGCCGGCGGGCGACCAGCCTGCGGCGATCGAGCAATTGATCGAAGGCATCAACGACGGTCTGAGCTTTCAGACCCTGCTGGGCGTGACCGGTTCAGGCAAGACCTACACGATGGCCAACGTGATCGCGCGGATGGGCCGTCCCGCGATCGTGTTTGCGCCGAACAAGACACTGGCGGCGCAGCTGTACAGCGAGTTCCGCGATTTCTTCCCGAACAACGCGGTCGAGTATTTCGTCAGCTATTACGACTACTACCAGCCCGAAGCCTATGTGCCGCAGCGCGATCTGTTCATCGAGAAGGACAGTGCGATCAACGAACAGATCGAGCAATTGCGGCTCTCCTGCACCAAGAGCCTGCTGGAGCGCCGCGATGTCGTGATCGTGGCCTCGGTGTCGGCCATCTACGGCATCGGCAGCCCAGCCGACTATCACCAGATGGTGATGACGCTGCGCGTGGGCGACAAGATGGGCCAGCGCGATGTGATCGCGCAACTCGTGCGCATGCAGTACGCGCGCAATGAGATGGAGTTCACCCGCGGCATCTTCCGCGTGCGCGGCGACACCATCGACATCTTCCCGGCCGAGCATTCGGAGCTGGCCCTGCGCATCGAGCTGTTCGACGACGAGGTCGAGACGCTGCAGCTGTTCGACCCGCTGACCGGCAAGATCCGCCAGAAGATCCCGCGCTTCACGGTCTATCCCTCCAGCCACTACGTGACGCCGCGCGAACGCGTGCTGGCGGCGATGGAGACGATCAAGGAAGAACTGCGCGAGCGCGTGGCCTTCTTCATCAAGGAAGGCAAGCTGGTCGAGGCACAACGCCTGGAACAGCGCACGCGCTTCGATCTGGAAATGCTCCAGGAAGTCGGCCATTGCAAGGGCATCGAGAACTACACGCGCCATCTGTCGGGCTCCGAGCCCGGGGATCCGCCGCCGACCCTGGTCGACTATCTGCCGCCTGATGCGCTGATGTTCCTCGATGAAAGCCATGTGCTGATCGGCCAGTTCGGCGGCATGTACAACGGCGACCGGGCGCGCAAGAGCACGCTGGTCGAGTACGGCTTCAGGCTGCCCTCGGCGCTCGACAACCGGCCGCTCAAGTTCGCCGAGTTCGAACGCAAGATGCGGCAGGCGGTGTTCGTTTCGGCCACGCCGGCAACTTACGAAAAGGACAACGCCGGCCAGGTGGTCGAGCAACTGGTGCGGCCCACGGGGCTTGTGGATCCCCTCGTCACGGTGCGCCCGGCCACAAATCAGGTCGACGACGTGCTGCAGGAAATCCACGAGCGCGTGAAGCTCAACGAGCGCGTGCTGATCACGACGCTGACCAAGCGCATGGCCGAGCAGCTAACGGATTATTTGAGCGACAACGGCGTCAAGGTTCGCTATCTGCATTCCGATGTGGACACCGTCGAGCGGGTTGAAATCCTGCGCGATCTGCGCCTGGGTACTTTCGACGTGTTGGTCGGCATCAACCTCTTGCGCGAAGGTTTGGACATTCCCGAGGTTTCGCTCGTGGCCATCCTCGATGCAGACAAGGAAGGCTTCCTGCGCAGCGAGCGCAGCCTGATCCAGACGATCGGCCGCGCGGCCCGCAACCTGCGCGGCACGGCCATTCTGTATGCCGACCGCATGACCGATTCCATGCGCGCCGCCATCGGTGAAACCGAGCGTCGCCGCACCAAGCAGATCGCTTTCAACGAGGCTAACGGCATCATTCCGCGCAGTGTCACCAAGCGGATCAAGGACATGATCGACGGCGTGTACTCCGAGAAGTCGGGGCGCGACGACCAGAAGCTCTTGATTGCCGCCGAAGTGGGCGAGATGTCCGAGAAGGATCTGGGCAAGCGCATCGCGCAGCTCGAAAAGCAGATGCTCGACCATGCTCGAAACCTGGAGTTCGAGCAGGCCGCTCGCGTCCGCGACCAACTGGCGCAACTGCGGGAGCAGGCCTTTGGCGCGTCGGCTCACGACAACATCGTGCCCTTGCCGGTCTCCAAACCGGTTGCGCGGCCGGGTAAACCCGGCTGAAATGGCCTTGCGGGCTGCGCGATTTTGACGCGCCAGCAAGCTTCCGAATAATTGAGTAAAATGATCGGAAATTACCCCGGGTAAACCCGTCAACTGGTGACGGATCTGCCCGGATCGGGCTCTGACCGTGATGAGCGGTTCCAAAGCCCACCCGGCTGAAGGAGAGTTCCCATGCGCCTCACCACCAAAGGTCGTTTTGCTGTCACCGCCATGATTGATCTGGCACTCCGTGAAAACGGTGGCCCGGTTGCTCTTGCGGCGATCAGCCAGCGACAGCAGATTTCACTGTCCTATCTCGAACAGCTGTTCGGCAAGCTGCGTCGGCACGAGCTCGTTGAGAGCACGCGCGGGCCGGGCGGCGGTTATTCGCTGGGCCGCAAGTCCGAGTCGATCACCGTGGCCGACATCATCGTCGCCGTGGACGAGCCGATCGACGCTACCGGCTGCGGCGGCAAGGAAAACTGCATGGGCGAAGACACCGGCAAGTGCATCACGCACGAGCTGTGGACCGCTCTGAACGCCAAGATGATCGAGTATCTCGACTCCGTTTCCTTGAAGAAGCTGGTTGAAGATCAAGTCGCCAAGGGTGTCGTGATTGAAGATGCGCCGATCAAGCGCGCCATTTCGTCCACGCCGGTGGTCAAGCCGATCCGCATCACGGCACCGAATTCGGTTTTTGCTCTGGGCAATACCTTCAACAAGGAAAGCACGGCTTTCACTTCCAAGTAATAAACCAATAAGAAGTATTTCCGTATGGACATGACCCCGCATTTCCCGATCTACCTGGACTATGGCGCGACGACGCCGGTCGACCCGCGCGTGGTCGAGGCCATGATTCCCTGGTTGCGCGAGCACTTCGGCAACCCCGCTTCGCGCAGCCACGCATGGGGCTGGGAGGCGGAAGCCGCCGTTGAAAAAGCTCGCGAGCAAGTGGCTGGACTGATCAACGCCGACCCGCGTGAAATCGTCTGGACTTCCGGCGCGACCGAGTCGATCAACCTGGCTCTCAAGGGCGCGGCGCAGTTCTACAAGACGCGCGGCAAGCACCTCATCACGCTCAAGACCGAGCACAAGGCCACGCTGGACACCTGCCGCGAGCTGGAGCGCCAGGGCTTTGACGTGACCTATCTCGATGTGCAGGAAAACGGTCTGCTCGACCTGGAAGCCTTCAAGGCCGCGCTGCGCGAGGACACGATCCTGGTCTCGGTGCTGTTCGTCAACAACGAGATCGGCGTGATCCAGGACGTGACCGCGATCGGCAAGATCTGCCGTGAGAAGAACATCATCTTCCACGTCGACGCGGCTCAGGCTACCGGCAAGATCGAGATCGACATCACCACGCTGCCCATCGACCTGATGAGCCTGGCCTCGCACAAGACCTACGGCCCCAAGGGCATCGGCGCGCTGTATGTGCGCCGCAAGCCGCGTGTGCGCCTGGAAGCGCAGATGCACGGCGGCGGTCACGAGCGCGGCATGCGCTCGGGCACGCTGGCCACGCACCAGATCGTCGGCATGGGCCTGGCCTTCCAGATCGCCAAGGAAGAAATGGCCGAGGAAGGCGCGCGCATCCGCATGCTGCACCAGCGTCTGCTGGATGGCCTCTCGGGCATCGAACAGACCTTCGTGAACGGCGACCTGACGCACCGCGTGCCGCACAACCTGAACATCTCCTTCAACTATGTTGAGGGCGAGTCGCTGATCATGGGCGTCAAGGGCTTGGCCGTGTCCTCGGGCTCGGCCTGCACCTCGGCGAGCCTGGAACCCAGCTATGTGTTGCGCGCCCTGGGCCGCAGCGACGAGCTGGCGCATTCCTCTCTGCGCATGACGATCGGCCGTTTCACGACGGTTGAAGAGATCGACTACGCGGTTTCCGTGCTCAAGGACCGTGTCGCCAAGCTGCGCGAGCTCTCGCCGCTTTGGGACATGTACAAGGATGGCATCGACCTGTCGACCATCCAATGGGCAGCACACTGAATCAAGAGCAGTAGGAGAGACATCATGGCTTACAGCGAAAAGGTCGTTGACCACTACGAGAACCCCCGCAACGTCGGCGCCTTTGAAAAGGGCGACGAGACGGTCGGCACCGGCATGGTCGGCGCGCCGGCCTGCGGCGATGTGATGAAGTTGCAGATCAAGGTCAACCCGAGCACGGGCTTGATCGAAGACGCCAAGTTCAAGACCTATGGCTGCGGCTCGGCGATTGCCTCGAGTTCGCTCGTGACGGAATGGGTCAAGGGCAAGTCGCTCGACGAGGCGCTGACGATCAAGAACACCGCCATCGCCGAAGAACTGGCGCTGCCGCCGGTGAAGATCCATTGCTCCATCCTGGCCGAAGACGCCATCAAGGCGGCTGTGGACGACTACCGCGCCAAGCACACGAACTGAAGATGTCTGTCACTCTGACCGAAGCGGCCGCCCGCCATGTCACGCGCTACATCGCCAAACGCGGTCGTGGCGTGGGTGTGCGGCTGGGCGTCAAGACCACCGGTTGCTCGGGCCTGGCTTACAAGCTCGAGTACGCCGATGAGGTGACGCCCGACGATGTGATCTTCGAGGGCCACGGCGTCAAGGTGCTGATCGATCCCAAAAGCCTGCCGTACCTGGAAGGCACAGAACTCGACTTCGTGCGCGAAGGCCTCAACGAGGGCTTCAAGTTCCGCAATCCGCGCGAGAAGGACCGTTGCGGCTGCGGCGAATCCTTCCGCGTCTGAACCTCATGTCGTATGCAAAGGCGCGGCCACTTGCCGCGCTTTTTTACTGATGAACCTGACCGACGACGACTTCACGCTCTTCGACCTGCCGCAGCGGCAGGCGCAGATGCGCGCCGAGATCGACGCGCGCTGGAAGGCGCTGCAAACGCAAGTTCATCCCGATCGCTTTGCGGCGCAAGGCGCAGCGGCGCAACGTGTGGCCATGCAATGGGCCGTGCGTGTGAACGAGGCGCACAAGCGCCTGCGCGATCCGCTGGCGCGTGCCGCCTACCTTTGCGAGCTGCGCGGCGCGCCGATCCAGGCGCATGAGAACACCGCGATGCCGACGAGCTTCCTCGTCGAGCAGATGGAATGGCGCGAAGCCTTGGACGATGCCGAATCGATGGCAACGGTCGAAGCGCTCGATGCCGAAGTCAGTCAACGCGAGACGGCGTTGCTGTCCGAAGTGCAGCGCTTGCTCGATGAGGCCAACGATGCACCTGCCGCCAGCGCGCAGGTGAGGGCGCTGATGTTCATCCAGCGCTTCCGCGCCGACATCGACAAACGCTTAGAACAAGAATAGACAGATCATGGCCCTGCTGCAAATTTCCGAACCCGGCCAGACGCCCAATCCGCATGAGCGGCGCATTGCCGTGGGCATCGACCTGGGCACGACGCACTCGCTGGTCGCGTCAGTGCGTCATGGCGTGGCGGAGTGCCTGCCTGACGATGCCGGTCGCGTGATCCTGCCCTCGGCGGTGCGCTACCTGCAGGAAGGTAGCCGCCAGATCGGCGCCGAAGCCTTGGCCGCGCAAGCCGAGGATGCCGAGAACACCATCGTCAGCGTCAAGCGCTTCATGGGTCGCGCGCTGGCCGATGTGGCCGGACGCGAGAAGCTGCCCTATCGCTTCGAGAACACGCCGGGCATGCTGTCGATCGCCACGCGCGATGGGCTCAAGTCGCCGGTCGAAGTTTCGGCGGAGATCCTGGCCACGCTGCGTTTCCGCGCCGAGGACACGTTTGCCGACGATGTGTTCGGCGCCGTGATCACCGTGCCGGCCTATTTCGACGACGCGCAACGTCAAGCCACGAAGGACGCGGCTCAGTTGGCAGGCCTCAAGGTGCTGCGCCTGATCAACGAGCCGACGGCCGCTGCGATTGCCTACGGTCTGGACAACGCCAGCGAAGGTCTCTACGCCGTCTATGACCTGGGTGGTGGCACCTTCGATATCTCGCTGCTGCGCCTGAACAAGGGCGTGTTCGAGGTGGTGGCGACCGGCGGCGATGCAGCCCTCGGCGGCGATGACTTCGATCATGCGCTGGCGGATTGGGCTCTGGCGCAAGCTGGCCTGGCGCTGAGCAGTGCACGCGACAAGCGCACGGTGCTGGTCGCGGCGCGCGCTGCGAAGGAAGCGCTCTCGCAAGACCCATCGGTCACGCTAACGGCTCGACTCGACGCAGGCGCCTTGAGCGTCGCCGTCACTCGCGCTGAATTCGAGGCCGCCACGGCACCCTTGCTCGCCCGTACCTTGACCGGCGTGCGCCGCGTCCTGCGCGACGCGCGGGTCAAGGTGGACGAAGTGCAGGGCACCGTGATGGTCGGCGGCTCGACGCGCATGCCTTGCGTGCGCAGCGCCGTCAGCGAGCTGTTCGGCCGCGAGGTGCTGACCAATCTGAATCCCGATGAAGTCGTGGCGCTCGGCGCTGCGATTCAGGCCAATCAACTGGCCGGAAATGGCAAGGACGGGGAGCTCTTGCTGCTCGACGTCACGCCGCTGTCGCTCGGTCTTGAAACGATGGGCGGCCTGGTCGAGCGCATCATTGAACGCAACGCGACGATCCCGGTGGCGCAGGCGCAGGACTTCACCACCTTCAAGGACGGGCAGACCGCCCTGGCCATTCACGTTCTGCAAGGCGAGCGCGAGCTGGTCAGCGAATGCCGCTCGCTGGCGCGCTTCGAGCTGCGCGGCATACCGCCGATGGTGGCCGGCGCCGCGCGCATCCGCGTGACCTTCCAGGTGGATGCCGATGGGTTGCTCAGCGTGTTCGCGCGCGAACAAGTCTCGGGCGTCGAAGCCGCTGTGCAGGTCAAGCCCAGCTATGGCCTGGCCGACGACCAGATCGCCGCGATGCTGAAAGATGGCTTCTCCAGCGCCGAGTCCGACATGCAGGCGCGCAAGCTGCGCGAGGCTCGGGTTGAAGCCGAACGCATGGGCCTGGCAACGCATTCCGCACTTGAAGCCGATGGCGATCTGCTGAGTGCCGATGCGCACGCCGCCATCGATCAATTGCTGAGCACGCTGGCCACCACCGCGCAGGGCGAGAACGCCGACACCATCGACGATGCCGTGCAGGCGCTCGCCAAGGGCACCGAAGCCTTTGCCGCCGAGCGCATGAACCGCAGCATCCAGCAGGCGCTGACCGGCCGCAATATCGACAAGCTCTGAAGGGGACGCCGCATCATGCCCATCATCAAGATCCTTCCCCATCCCGAATACGCGCCGCAAGGCGCCGAGGTTTCGGCACCGTCGGGCACCTCGATCTGCGAGGCGCTGCTCGACAACGACATCGAAATCGAGCACGCCTGCGACCAGGTCTGCGCCTGCACCACCTGCCACGTGATCGTGCGCGCCGGTGGCCGCTCGCTGTCCGAGATGGAAGAGGGCGAGGAAGACATGCTCGACCGCGCCTGGGGCTTGGAGCCCGATTCGCGGCTCTCCTGCCAGGCCATCCTGGCGAACGAGAACATCACGATCGAGATTCCCAAGTACTCGATCAATCACGCCAAAGAGAAATGAAGGTCCTCGGCTTCGAGTCTTCGTGCGACGAGACCGGCGTTGCGCTGGTCGAGTTCGAAGGTCAAGGCGCGCCGCGCTTGTTGGCTGAAGCCCTGCACAGCCAGATCGTCATGCACCAGGCCTATGGCGGCGTGGTGCCCGAGCTGGCTTCGCGAGACCACATCCGGCGCGTCGTGCCCCTGACGCGTGAAGTGCTGGCCAAGGCCAACGCTCAGATGGCCGATGTGGACGTCATTGCTTACACGCAGGGGCCGGGTCTGGCGGGTGCTCTTCTGGTCGGCGCCGGCATGGCGGTTTCGCTGGCCGCCGCGCTCGGCAAACCGGCGATGGCCGTGCACCACCTCGAAGGCCATCTGCTGTCGCCGTTTCTGTCCAGCGATCCGCCCGAGTTTCCTTTCATCGCCTTGCTGGTGTCCGGTGGGCATACGCAGCTGATGCGCGTCGATGCCGTCGGTCAATACGAACTGCTCGGCGAGACGATCGACGATGCCGCCGGCGAGGCCTTCGACAAAAGCGCCAAGCTGCTGGGCTTGCCCTATCCGGGCGGCCCGCATCTGGCGAAGCTGGCCGAGACCGGCAACCCGGAAGCCTTCGCGCTGCCTCGTCCGCTTCTTCACAGCGGCAAACCTGATTTCAGTTTCGCGGGACTCAAGACTGCTGTGCTGACGCAAGCCAAGAAGCTCGGCGAGGGCATCACCGAGCAACAACGCGCCGATCTGGCCGCTTCGACGCAGGCGGCCATCGTCGAGGTGTTGCTCAAGAAATCCTTGCTGGCCTTGAAGGAGAGCGGTCTGAAGCGCCTTGTCGTGGCCGGCGGTGTCGGCGCAAATACCGAGTTACGTCAGCGGCTCAACGGGGCCTGCGCCAAGCGCGGCATACGGGTGCATTACCCGGAGCTGCGTCTGTGCACCGACAACGGCGCCATGATCGCGATGGCCGCCGCCTTGCGCTTGCAGGCCGGCCTGGCTCAGCCTTCGAGTTCCGGCAGCTTCGGCGTCAAGCCGCGCTGGCCACTGGATGCCATCGCCTGAAGAGGCTTGAAGAGGCGTCGCGCACGGCGCTTCAAGTCGAGCCACTGCTTGGTGCGTGAACGGTCGATCCGCTTCACGTCGATCAAGGTGTAGGGCCCACAGGCGGAGAAGGTGTGCAGGCCGGCATCGAACTCGCTCGACACCAGATCGCCGGTCAACCGCCAATCGAGCGCCTCAATCTCCACCTTCTCCGGCGTCAGCGCCGTCATGCGCAGCAGTCGCGTGGCACTGCCATAGCCTGCCGAGCAATCCTGCACCGGCAGGAGCACGCTGCCCTGATGGTCGAGGAAAGGGCGGCCAGCGGGCCGGGCGCCACTGCGATCCACGCGAACGGGGTTGTCGGCCAAGGGCTGCCAAGGGCCGGTCAAATGGGGCGCGTGAGCGATATGCAACTCGCGCTGGTCACGACCTTGCGGGCCGACCAGCGTGTAGAACATCCACCAGCGGCCCTCGAACTCAATCAACGAAGCGTCGGCGATCGGCAGGCCTTCCAGCAGCGCCTGCTGCCGCTCGAAGTGCGTGAGCGTGGCATCGGCCTTGTAGAGCGCGGCCTCACCGGCCTGATGGCTCTCGGGCAGCATGTAGACCTCGCCTTCATGTTCAAACACGAAGGGGTAGGACAGATGAAACGGAAGATCCAGCACCGTGTGCTTGCCGCGCCAACGCAGGCTCTGCGCGTCCAGCTCATGGCGCTCGATCACCGCGCGCTTCTGGCGGTAGTCGAAAGCCTCGACAAACACATGCAGTGCATCACCCCGAATCAGCCCGAACGGGTCGGCCAGATAGCGCCACCTGCCGGCGTCGGGCAACCACACCACGCGCGAGCGAAGCGTGGGCAAGGTGCTGGCGTCGATCTCCTCGATCGCTGCCGGCACGATGCCGACCTGCCAGAAGTCTGTGCGGGGCCGTTTGAACATCCGTTCAGGCGTGCAAAGGCATATTGTGCTGCTGTGCGCCCTGATGGCGCGCTTCGCGAACCTGCACGAGCAGGTCGCCATAAAAACCCAGCACCTGGCCGACAGCGCGGCTGCGGTCATAGGCGCTCAGGTCGTACTGCACGCGCGGGCGTTGTGCATGCGTGCTACCGCGCAAGGGCGACAGGGCCAGCTGGAGGCTGCGGCCCATCGCGGGCACATCGGCGATCGGCACCAGCGTGGCGGGCTGGTTGGCCAGCATTTCACGCGGGCCTTGCGTGGCCGTGGAAATGATGGGCAGGCCGGCGCGCATGGCTTCCAGGATGGCCAGCGGGAAGGCTTCCTCGCGCGAGGGCGAGATGAACAGGTCCATCGCGCGCAAGGCCGCGTCCACATCGCGGCGGAAACCGAGGAAGTGGATGCGTGAATCGCCATCGGCCAGGCGTTCAAGATTCTGGCGGTCGCGCCCTTCGCCGAGGATGGCCAGCACGGCATCCTTGGGGGCGTAGGTCTTGAAGGCACGTACCAGCACGTCCATGCCCTTGCTCGAATGCAGGCGGCCGACCGAGCCGACCAGCAACTGCGCCGGATTCAAACCGAGCTCGGCGCGCAAGCCTTGCGCCGCCTCGTCGAAGGGGCGTTCCGGCGCCCAGTTGTGGATCACGCGGTGGTCGCCCCCGTAGGCGGACAGCTGCTGCGGCTGCGTCTGGTTCACGCAGATCAGGCCATCAAGCTTCTGGTGTTGATGGGATTTGTAGCCGACGTGCAGTGTGCCGACGCGGGCGCAATCTGCTGTCTTGGCCGTTGCCTTGCAAGCCGGGCCGAGGTGGCCGTGACAGACCTGCGCCTGCAGCTTGTTGACGAGGCGGCGCAAGCGCCAGCCTCTCAACAACGGCAAGGCCATGCCGTGGTAGCTAATGCCAGCGTTCAGCGCACCCTCGACCGCCGAGCGGCGGGGCCCGACGATGTGCACGCGATGCCCGAGCGCTTGCTGCGCGTGGGCCAGATCGATGCAGTGTTGTTCACCGCCGGCGATGCGGGAGGAATAGACAACATGGACGATGGTCAGAGGAGAGGGCGGCATGGCGACTGACTTGCAAAGCAATGTGAGGCGCGAAGGTTACAAATCTTCACAGTCACTTGCCTTGCAGTCAGCCCACTGCGTCCTTGCGACCCCTCAAGCGGGGGCGGTAGCCGAACGAATCTCAGCTAACAGCAAGCTGGCCGTTACCTTCAGCCTTGCGCTTGCCCAGTGTCAGTGTGAGCACGCCGTTATCGAGCTTGGCCACCGAGGTGGTCTGATCGACTTCCTTCGGCAGCGCGAAGCTGCGCGAGAAACGGGTCACGGCGCGTTCCGTGTGCAGCTGAGTGACGCCTTCGACGGCGGCAGCGCGGGCTTGCGTCGCGTCGATGCTGACCTTGCGGCCTTCGATTTCTACCTTCACGGCGCTCTTGTCGACGCCGGGCAGATCCAGCGTGACGGTGTACGTCGTATCGGTCTCGCTCACGTCGATCGCGGGGCTGCGCAGGGCGACGGTGTCGCGGTTCGCGTCCAGCAACTGGTCGATCTGGCGGTCAATCTGTTGAGCCAGAACGCGGCGGGCAGGGTGGGCAAGAGAGAAAGCAAACATGGCGGGTTCCTTTGAGTTGACAGGGGGCTCGCTGCTCCCATGCTCCCCCAACTTGGCCCGTCGACCGCGGATTCAAGGGCTCCAAAAAAGATCGCAGAGCCGCTCTTGCAAGCGGGTCTGGTGACCTTATCTGCCTGCGCCTTTCATCAGCGCCATCGCGGTGCCGATCAGGCCGCCGACCTCGCTCATATTGCCCGGCACGATCATCGTGTTGTTCTTCTGGGCGAGCTGGGCGTAGGCATCCACGGCCTTCTCGGCGACCTTGAGCTGCACGGCTTGCTGGCCGCCGGGCTCCTCGATGGCGGCGGCAATCTTGCGGATGGCGTCGGCCGTCGCATTGGCCACGGCGGTGATGGCGGACGCCTCGCCCTGAGCCTTGTTGATCTGCGATTGCTTGTCGCCTTCGGAGCGCGCGATGGCGGCCTCGCGCTCGCCGGTCGCGATGTTGATCTGCTCCTGGCGGCGGCCCTCGGAAGCAGCGATCAGCGCGCGCTTTTCGCGCTCGGCGGTGATCTGCGCTTGCATCGAATGCAGGATGGCAGGCGGCGGCGTCAGATCCTTGATCTCATAGCGCAGCACCTTGACGCCCCAGTTCAGCGCGGCTTCGTCAAGCGCTTGCACGACGGCGTGGTTGATCGTGTCGCGTTCTTCAAAAGTGCGGTCGAGCTCCATGCGCCCGATCACGCTGCGCAGCGTGGTTTGCGCCAGCTGCGTGATCGCGACGATGTAGTTGCTGGAGCCATACGAGGCCCGCATCGCATCGGTGATCTGGAAATAGAGAATGCCGTCGACCGTGAGCTGCGTGTTGTCCTTGGTGATGCAGACCTGGCTCGGCACGTCGAGCGGGATTTCCTTGAGCGAGTGCTTGTAGGCGACCCGGTCCCAAAGGGGGAGCAGCAAATTCAAGCCTGGCGTGAGCGTGCCGTGGTATTTGCCGAAGCGCTCCACGACCCAGGCGTTTTGCTGGGGCACGATCTTGATGGTTTGATAGATGAAGATGACCGCTGCGACCAGAATGACCAGTACGATTTCCATGACGTTTATCCTGAGAGTTAGTTGTCGAGCTGGAGGCAACTGCCTTCGATGGCCCGGATCGTGAACTTGCCCGCCTCGGGCGTGCCCTGGCCCGCAAAGCGGGCGCTCCATTCGGCGCCGCGATAGCGCACGGTCGCCGAGCCATCGGCCTGCCAATGCTTGACTTGCACCTCCTGGCCGATGTCGAGGTTTGCGTCGGGGTTGGAGCCTGCGGGAGTCTTGGTGCCACCCGTCTTGATGCGCTTCATGTGCCAAAGCGCGACCGCCCCCCCTCCGACGACGGCAGCCACCAGGACCTGCGCCGTCGGCTCAAAGCCCAGCATCGCCATCACGGCCGCCGCGGCCGCTCCGAGCGCCAGCATCAGCAGATAGAAAGTGCCGGTGGCCAATTCAACCGCGACCAGAATGCCGCAGATGATCCACCACTGCGTTGAAAAACTCATGACCGTCTCCTCTTTTTAGAGTGCAATCGAGTGTAGGACCAGCCGTTTGTTGCGCCAGCCCCCCGCCGGGTGACGCTTATGTTTTCCTAACGTACACGGCAGACAAGGGATTGCCCTAAACTGCGCGCCTTTCTTGCCTACTTTGCTCCGTTTCGCCGGAGGCCCACGAATGCTTCGATTCCACTTTCCTATCGTCATCATCGATGAGGACTACCGTTCCGAGAACACCTCGGGTCTGGGCATCCGTGCGCTGGCCGACGCCATCCAGAAGGAAGGCTTTGAAGTCATCGGCGTGACCAGCTATGGCGATCTCTCGCAGTTCGCCCAGCAGCAAAGCCGCGCCAGCGCCTTCATCCTGTCGATCGACGACGAGGAGTTCACGCCGGGCCCCGAGCTCGACCCGGCGGTGCTGAACCTGCGCAAGTTCATCGAGGAGATCCGCTTCAAGAATGCGGACATCCCGATCTACGTCTACGGCGAGACGCGCACCTCGCAGCATCTGCCCAATGATGTGCTGCGCGAACTGCATGGCTTCATCCACATGTTCGAAGACACGCCGGAGTTCGTGGCGCGCCACATCATCCGCGAGGCCAAGAGCTATCTCGACGGTCTGGCGCCGCCTTTCTTCAAGGCGCTGATGGATTACGCAGCCGACGGCTCGTACTCCTGGCATTGCCCGGGCCATTCGGGCGGCGTGGCTTTCCTGAAGAGCCCGGTGGGACGCATGTTCCACCAGTTCTTCGGCGAGAACATGCTGCGTGCCGACGTCTGCAACGCCGTGGAAGAACTCGGCCAGTTGCTCGACCACACCGGCCCCGTTGCCGCTTCCGAGAAGAATGCCGCGCGCATCTTCAACGCCGACCATTGCTTCTTCGTCACCAACGGCACCAGCACCAGCAACAAGATGGTCTGGCACCACACGGTGGCGCCTGACGATGTGGTGGTGGTCGACCGCAACTGCCACAAGTCCATCCTGCACTCGATCATCATGACGGGCGCCGTGCCTGTGTTCATGACGCCGACACGCAACCACTACGGCATCATCGGCCCGATCCCCGAGAGCGAGTTCTCGCCCGAGTCGATCCGCAAGAAGGTCGCCAAGAACCCGCTGCTCAAGGGCGTCGACCCTGCCACGGTCAAGCCGCGCATCATGACGCTGACGCAGAGCACCTACGACGGCGTGCTCTACAACACCGAGACGATCAAGGGCAAGCTCGACGGCTGGATCGACACGCTGCATTTCGATGAGGCCTGGCTGCCGCACGCGGCCTTCCATCATTTCTACGGCAGCTATCACGCGATGGGCCGCCGCCGCGCGCGCCCCAAGCAGGCCGTGGTGTATGCCACCCAGTCGACGCACAAGCTGCTGGCCGGCATCTCGCAGGCTTCGCAGGTGCTCGTGCAGGATTCCCAGAACGTCAAGCTGGACACGCACCTCTTCAACGAGGCGTACCTGATGCACACCTCGACGAGCCCGCAATATTCGATCATCGCCAGCTGCGACGTGGCGGCCGCGATGATGGAACCCCCCGGCGGCCCGGCACTGGTGGAAGAAAGCATCTCGGAAGCGCTGGACTTCCGCCGCGCCATGCGCAAGGTCGAGGCCGACTACGACCAGGACTGGTGGTTCAAGGTCTGGGGGCCGGACAAGCTCGTCGAAGACGGCATCGGCAAGCCCGAGGACTGGATGCTCAAGGCCGGTGAGCAATGGCATGGCTTCGGCAATCTGGCCGAGGGCTTCAACATGCTGGACCCGATCAAGTCCACGGTCATCACGCCCGGGCTGGACATGAGCGGCAAGTTCGCCGATAGCGGCATCCCCGCCAGCATCGTCACCAAATTCCTGGCCGAGCATGGCGTGGTGGTCGAGAAGACCGGGCTCTACAGCTTCTTCATCATGTTCACCATCGGCATCACCAAGGGCCGCTGGAACACCCTGGTGACCGCGCTGCAGCAGTTCAAGGACGACTACGACCGCAATGCACCGCTGTGGCGCATCTTGCCGGAGTTCGTGGCTGCGCAACCGCGCTATGAGAAGTTGGGCCTGCGCGATCTGTGCCAGAGCGTGCACGAGGCTTACTCGAAGGGCGATATTGCGCGCCTGACGACCGAGGTCTACCTGTCCGAACTCGAGCCGGCGATGAAGCCCAGCGACGCCTATGCGCACATCGCGCAGCGTCGCACAGAGCGCGTGCCCGTGGATGAACTTGAAGGCCGCGTGACCACCTCGTTGCTGACGCCTTACCCGCCTGGCATCCCGCTGCTGATCCCGGGTGAGCGCTTCAACAAGCGCATCGTCGACTATCTGAAGTTCACGCGCGAGTTCAACGCCAAGTTCCCTGGCTTTGCAACGGACGTGCATGGCTTGGTCGAGAAGAAGGGCGACGACGGCATTTCGCACTATTACGTGGATTGCGTGGCTGGCTGAGGCAGCAGAACCCTAAACGAAAAAGGCACCGGTTTTTCCGGTGCCTTTTTCCTTGCGTCGGGGAATTCAGTTAGGCGTCGCTGGCCATGGCCACGTGGCTGAAACCGCCATCCACGTAGATGATTTCCGAGCTGATGCCGCCGGCCAGATCCGAGAACAGGAAGGCCGCAGTGTTGCCCACATCATCAATCGTCACGTTGCGACGGATCGGCGCAGTGGCGGCGAACTGGCCAAGCAGCTTGCCGAAATCCTTGATGCCCGAAGCGGCCAGCGTCTTGATCGGTCCGGCCGAGATGCCGTTCACACGCACACCCTTGCTGCCCAGCGCATGCGCCAGGTATCGCACGCTGGCTTCGAGCGAAGCCTTGGCCAGACCCATGGTGTTGTAGTTGGGCACGAAACGGTCCGAGCCAAGATAGGTCAGCGTCAGCACCGAGGAGCCGGCGCGCAGGCGCGGCGCGGCGGCCTTGGCCATCGCCGGGAAGCTGTACGAGGAGATATCGTGGGCGATGCGGAAATTCTCGCGGCTCAGGCCTTCGAGAAAATCACCGGCAATCGCCTCGCGCGGCGCAAAACCGATGGAATGAACAAACCCGTCGAACTCGGGCCAGGCTTCGCCCAATTGATTGAAGAGGGCGTCGATTTGTGCGTCGTCCGAAACATCGCAATCAAACACCAGCTTCGAGCCGAACTCGGCGGCGAAATCGGTGATGCGATCCTTGAAACGCTCACCCTGGTAGCTGAAGGCCAGCTCGGCGCCTTCGCGGTGGCAGGCGCGGGCAATGCCGTAGGCGATGGAACGGTTGGACAACACGCCCGTGATCAGCAAACGCTTGCCGGTGAGAAAACCCATGATGACTCCAGTAATTCTTGTCTCAGAGGGCGGCATTCTGTCATGCATTCTTGCCGGACTACTCGTTACATAGTACAATCCCAGCTTCACTGCGGAGGGCGGATACCCCTGCAGTGTCGTTGGTAGAGAGATGGTGCTGAAGAGTTATGCCTTCAGCGGCGCTTTCAACATCCAACGAGAGGATTGGGCGGATTCATCCAGCCCATTTTTTTTGCTCGATCGCTTTTGCACCCCGCTGTATACAGCACACGACTCGGCACCTGAACGACTACATGAATTGGCAAGCATCTGTTGAAAAAACCGTGACCGGTCTCGGTTACGAACTGGTGGACTGCGAACGCAGTGCCGCTGGCTTGCTGCGCGTGTACATCGACAAACTGCCCGAGGCCGCAGCGGCCGGCGAGATCATTTCGGTGGATGATTGTGAGCGTGTCACGCGCCAGTTGCAGTATGTGCTGGAAGTGGAAGCAGCGTCCTATGAACGGCTTGAGGTTTCCTCGCCGGGCGTGGACCGGCCACTCAAGAAGGCCTCCGACTACGCGCGTTTCGCCGGTTCGGACATCCAGATCACATTGAAGCAGGCCTTCCAGGGCCGCAAGAAATACAAAGGCGAGCTCTCCGCTGAAGGCGAGGGCTGGCGCATCGTGTTTACCGACGACCAAGGTGTCGGGCAAGCACTTGATTTCACGCTTGAAGAAGTGAAAGAAGCGCGGCTGGTGCCGGCGCTGACCTTCAAGGGTCGCAATGCGGCAGGCCCCAAGGCGCCCGCGGTAAAGGATGCGACGAAAGTTGGAACGAAAAAAGCGGCCAAGCGCAGCAATGCGAAGGCCAGGCAGGTTTCCGATGAGGAACCTGCTGCCATGGATGACAAAGGTTGACGGAGGCCTCGAAGAATGAACCGCGAACTGTTGATGCTGGTGGATGCAATCTCGCGCGAGAAGAGCGTGGAGCGCGATGTGGTGTTTGGCGCTGTTGAAGCAGCGCTGGCATCGGCCACCAAGAAACTCCATGGCAGCGAAGTCGGCGGCGAAGTCGATATTCGCGTGGCGATCGATCGCGACTCCGGCGAGTACGAAACCTTCCGCCGTTGGCACGTCGTCCCGAACGAGGCCGGCCTGCAAAACGCCGATGCTGAAATCCTGCTGTTCGAAGCCCAAGAGCAGATCGCCGACATCGAGGTGGACGACCACATCGAAGAGCCGATCGACTCCGTGCCGATCGGCCGTATCGGCGCGCAAGCCGCCAAGCAGGTCATCCTGCAAAAGATCCGGGACGCTGAGCGCGAGCAACTGCTGAACGACTTCATGTCGCGCGGCGAGAAGATCTTCGTCGGCACCGTCAAGCGCCTCGACAAGGGCGATCTGATCTGCGAATCGGGCCGCGTCGAAGGCCGCCTGAAGCGTGGCGAGATGATCTCCAAGGAAAATCTGCGCACTGGTGACCGCGTGCGCGCCGTCATCCTCGGCGTGGACCCGACCCAGCGCGGCCCGCAGATCATGCTCTCGCGCTCGGCACCTGAGTTCATGATCGAACTGTTCGCGCAGGAAGTGCCTGAAATCGAACAAGGCCTCCTCGAGATCAAGAGCTGCGCTCGTGACTCCGGCAGCCGCGCCAAGATCGCCGTGCTTTCGCACGACAAACGCGTGGACCCGATCGGCACCTGCGTCGGCGTGCGCGGTTCGCGCGTCAACGGCGTGACCAACGAACTCGCCGGCGAGCGCGTGGACATCGTGCTGTGGAGCGAAGACCCCGCCCAGTTCGTGATCGGCGCGCTGGCTCCGGCCAATGTGCAGTCGATCGTGGTGGACGAAGAACGTCACGCGATGGACGTGGTGGTCGATGAAGAAAACCTCGCCATCGCCATCGGCCGTGGCGGCCAGAACGTGCGTCTCGCTTCCGAGCTGACCGGCTGGCGCATCAACATCATGTCGGCCGAAGAATCCGCCGCCAAGCATGAAGTCGAAACGGAATCGGTCCGCAAGCTCTTCGTCGACAAGCTCGACGTCGATGCCGAAGTGGCCGACATCCTGATCGCCGAAGGCTTCACCAGCCTTGAAGAAGTGGCCTATGTGCCGATGCAGGAAATGCTGGAGATCGAGTCCTTCGACGAAGACACGGTCAACGAGCTGCGCACCCGTGCCAAGGATGCCCTGCTGACGATGGAAATTGCCCGTGAAGAGAAGGTCGAGGAAGTCTCGCAAGACCTTCGCGATCTCGAAGGCGTGACGCCTGAACTGGTGGCCAAGCTGGCCGCCGGCGACATTCACACCCGTGACGATCTGGCTGACCTTGCGGTCGACGAGCTCGTCGAAATTGCTGGCATGGAAGAGGGTGACGCTCGCGCCATGATCATGAAAGCCCGTGAACATTGGTTCAAGGACTGATCTCGCAAGCCCACCGCACCGCCCGCACCGCACAAGTTAAGGATCCCACAATGGCCGTGACCACCGTCGCCCAGTTTGCTGCAGAGCTGAATCGCCCTGCAGGCACACTGCTTGAGCAGCTTGATGCTGCCGGCGTCAAGAAAGCGTCGTCTGACGACACGCTCAACGAAGCCGACAAGGAACGTCTGCTCGATCACCTGCGCTCGGCCCATGGCCTCGCAGGTGCTGATCGCAAGAAGATCACCCTGACCCGCAAGTCCACCAGCGAGATCAAGCAGGCTGACTCCAGCGGCAAGACCCGCACCGTCCAGGTTGAAGTGCGCAAGAAGCGCACTTTCGTCAAGCGTGATGACACGCCGGGCGTGGACGAAGCCGCCGTCGCCGCTGCTGAAGAAGCCGAGCTGTCGCGCCGCCAGGAAGAAGCGCAGGCTCAGGCCGATGCGCTGCGCCAGCAGGAAGAAGAACTCGCCGCGCGTGTGCGTGAACGCGAGGCCGCTGAACGCGCCGCCAAGGAAGCTGAAGAACAGCGCCGCCAGGAGCGCCTCGCTGCTGAAGCGCTGGCCGCTGAGGAAGCTGCCAAGGCAGCTGCCGAAGCCGCTGCTGCACCCAAGCCCAGCAAGAGGAAGAGTGCTGAGGCTGCTGCTGAAGAAGCGGCCGCGATCAACAAGGCTGCTGCTGCCAAGCGTCAAGCGGCGTCGGCTCCGGCTGCTGCTGTTGAAGCCGAGGCCGCTGCGCCGGTGGTGGAAGCTGCTGCAGCTCCTGCCCCCGCACCGGCTCCGGTCGAAGCCCCGAAGCCCGCGCTGCGCGTGATCAAGGCTGTCGACGTCGGCGCCGAAGAAAAGCAGAAGGGCATCGACCTCGAGCGCCGCCGCAAGGCCGCCGAGGCCGAGGCCGCCGCCATCCGCGCGATGATGAACGCGCCCAAGAAGGTGATGATCGCCAAGAAGGAAGAAGTCGCCAAGCCGGCTGAGACCCCGAAGGAAGGCATCAAGGGCACGATCCACAAGAAGGCGGGCGCGCCCGGTTCCGCTGCGGCTCCGGCCGGTGGCGCGGGTGCTCCGAAGCCCGGCGACAAGAAGTCGGTCAAGTCCGAGAAGCTCTCGTCGAGCTGGGCTGACGACGCTGCCAAGAAGCGCGGCCTCAAGACGATCGGCCCCAGCGCCGGCCGTACGCCGGCCGCCGGTGGCTGGCGCGCTCCGACCCGCGGCAGTGGCCGTGGCGGTCGCGGTGGCCGTGATGGCGGCGATCAACAGAGCAATTTCAACGCCCCGACCGAGCCGCAGATCCAGGAAGTGCATGTGCCGGAAACCATCTCCGTGGCCGATCTGGCTCACAAGATGTCGGTCAAGGCTTCCGAGGTCATCAAGCAGTTGATGAAGCTGGGCCAGATGGTCACCATCAACCAGCAGCTCGACCAAGAAACCGCCATGATCCTGGTCGAGGAAATGGGCCACAAGGCCTTCCCGGCCAAGCTCGACGATCCCGATGCCTTCCTCGAAGAAGAGGGCACCACGGTCGAAGAGCACGAGCTGCTGCCGCGTGCGCCGGTCGTCACCGTCATGGGTCACGTCGACCACGGCAAGACCTCGCTGCTGGATTACATCCGTCGTGCCCGTGTGGCCGCGGGTGAAGCCGGCGGCATCACGCAGCACATCGGCGCTTATCACGTCGACACGCCGCGCGGCATGATCACCTTCCTGGACACCCCGGGTCACGCGGCCTTCACGGCCATGCGTGCTCGCGGTGCCAAGGCCACCGACATCGTCATCCTGGTCGTTGCGGCCGATGACGGCGTGATGCCGCAAACCAAGGAAGCGATCCACCATGCCAAGGCGGCGGGCGTGCCCATCGTCGTGGCCATGACCAAGATCGACAAGCCCGATTCGAACTTCGAGCGCGTCAAGAGCGAGCTCGTGGCCGAACAGGTCGTGCCGGAAGAATTCGGTGGGGAGTCGCCGTTCGTGGGCGTGTCTTCCAAGACCGGCCAGGGCATCGACGAACTGCTGGAGCAAGTGCTGCTGCAAGCCGAAGTGCTGGAACTCAAGGCCGCCAAGGTCTCGATGGCCAAGGGCCTCGTGATCGAAGCGCGTCTGGACAAGGGCCGCGGCCCGGTCGCCACCGTGCTGGTGCAGACCGGCACGCTCAAGCGCGGCGATGTCGTGCTGGCGGGTTCGACCTACGGCCGCGTTCGCGCCATGCTGGACGAAGACGGCAAGGCCTGTACCGAAGCCGGTCCTTCGATCCCTGTGGAGATCCAAGGTCTGACCGAAGTGCCGCAAGCCGGTGATGAATTCATGGTGCTGGGCGATGAGCGCCGCGCCCGTGAAATCGCGACCTTCCGTTCGGGCAAGTACCGTGACGTGAAGCTGGCCAAGCAGCAGGCCGCCAAGCTGGAAAACATGTTCTCGGACATGACCGCCGGCGACGTGCAGACGCTGGGCATCATCATCAAGGCCGACGTGCAAGGTTCGCAGGAAGCCCTGGCTTCTTCGCTGCTCAAGCTGTCGACCGACGAAGTCAAGGTGCAGATCGTGCACGCGGCGGTGGGCGGCATCAGCGAGTCCGACGTCAACCTGGCGATCGCCTCCAAGGCCGTCATCATCGGCTTCAATGTGCGGGCCGATGCCGGCGCGCGCAAGCTGGCCGAAGGCAATGCCGTTGACCTGCGCTACTACAACATCATTTACGACGCCGTGGATGAAGTGAAGGCTGCGATGACCGGCATGCTGGCGCCTGAACAGAAGGAAGAGCCGCTGGGTACCGCCGAGATTCGCGTCGTGTTCGTCGCTTCCAAGATCGGTACGGTCGCGGGTTCGATGGTCACCTCGGGTCTGGTGCGCCGCAACGCGCGCTTCCGCCTGTTGCGCGACAACGTCGTGGTCTACACCGGCGAGGTCGAATCGATCCGCCGCGAGAAGGACGACGTCAAGGAAGTCAAGGAAGGCTTCGAGTGCGGTATCAAGCTCAAGAACTACAACGACATCAAGGAAGGTGATCAGTTGGAGATCTTCGAGATCAAGGAAGTGGCGCGTACGCTGTAACAGCCATCGCCCTCTAGTGGAAAACCCCGCCTCTGGCGGGGTTCGCCACTTTTCGGAAGGAGCACAAGATGCGACACAAAAGAGCCATCCCCAACCGCGGTTTCCGCGTGGCCGACCAGATCCAGCGCGATCTGGCGGAGCTGATTCGCGAGCTGAAAGACCCGCGCATCAAGATGCCCACGATCAACGCGGTCGAGGTCACGCCTGACTATGCGCATGCGAAGGTGTTCTTCTCGGTGCTGGTCGGTGAACCCGCCGAGACCGAAGAGGCGCTGAACGAGGCCGCAGGTTTCCTGCGTAACGGCCTGTTCAAGCGGCTCCAGATCCATACCGTGCCGAGCCTGCATTTCCATTTCGACCGCACCACCGAACGTGCCGCCGAGATGAGCTCGCTGATCAACAAGGCCAACGCGACCCGAGCCTTGGACGACGATGACCACCGCGAAGACTGAACCCCGCATCCGCATCACACGCCGTGCTGTGCATGGCGTGCTCTTGCTGGACAAGCCCCTGGGCCTGTCCAGCAACGATGCATTGCAGAAAGCCAAGTGGCTCTTGCGCGCCGAGAAGGCCGGCCACACCGGTACGCTCGATCCACTGGCCACCGGCTTGCTGCCCTTGTGCTTTGGCGCCGCCACCAAGTTCAGCCAGGTCAGCCTCGAAGCCGACAAGACCTACGAGGCCACGCTCAAGCTCGGCCAGACCACGACCACGGGCGACATGGAAGGCGATGTGCTGGAAACGCGCCCCGTGGAAGTCGACGCCGCCAAGATCGCCGCAGCCTGCCAGGCTTTCACCGGCGAGATCGAACAGATCCCGCCGATGCACTCGGCGCTCAAGCACGAAGGCAAGGCGCTGTACGAATACGCGCGCCAAGGCATCGAGATCGAGCGTCAGGCGCGCAAGGTCACCATCCATTCGATCCAGATCATGGGCGGTGAGGGCGACGAACTCACGATTGCCGTGCGTTGCAGCAAGGGCACTTACATCCGCACGCTGGCCGAGGACATCGGCCGCATGCTCGGTTGCGGCGCGCATTTGAGCGCGCTGCGCCGCACGGCCAGCGGGCCGGTCCGCGTCGAAGACGCCGTGACCCTGGACGCGCTGGCCGCCATGAACGAAGTGGAGCGTGAAGCGCTGCTTCACCCCCCCGACTCCCTGCTGGCCGACTGGCCGGCGGTGCAGCTGGCCGGCGAAGAGGCGGCGCGTTTCCTGAACGGATTGCGCCGTCGCATCCAAGCCGCCGATGCACCGCATGTCCGCGTCTACGAATCCCGTGCCCTCTTGGGCAGTGCCTCCATCACCGCCGGTGAACTGATTCCCGGCCGCCTGCTGAGCCCGCAGGAAGTCGAATTTTTGAAAGAAGCGTCATGAGCAAGCAAATCCGCAACATCGCGATCATCGCCCACGTCGACCACGGCAAGACCACCATGGTCGATCAACTGCTGCGTCAGAGCGGCACCTTCCGTGAGAACGAGAAGGTCGCCGAGCGCGTGATGGACAACAACGACATCGAAAAGGAGCGTGGCATCACGATCCTGTCGAAGAATTGCGCTGTCTCGTGGGAAGGCACGCACATCAACATCGTCGACACCCCCGGACACGCCGACTTCGGCGGCGAAGTGGAACGTGTGTTGTCGATGGTTGATTCGGTGCTGCTGCTGGTCGACGCCGTTGAAGGCCCGATGCCGCAAACGCGCTTCGTCACGAAGAAGGCGCTGGCCCTGGGCCTGAAGCCCATCGTCGTGATCAACAAGGTGGACCGTCCTGGTGCGCGTCCTGACTACGTGATCAACGCCACCTTCGACCTGTTCGACAAGCTCGGCGCCACCGAAGAGCAGCTCGACTTCCCGGTCGTCTACGCCTCCGGCCTGAACGGCTGGGCGACGCTCAAGGAAGGCGAAGTCGGCACCGACATGGCACCGCTGTTCAACACCGTGCTGAGCCACGTGCCTCCGCACGAAGGCGACTCCGGCGGCCCGCTGCAATTGCAGATCTGCTCGCTCGACTTCTCGACCTTCGTCGGTCGCATCGGCATCGGCCGTGTCACCAGCGGCAGCCTGAAGCCCATGCAGGATGTGCTGATGTACAGCGGCCCTGATTCGACGCCGAAGAAGTGCCGCGTCAACCAGGTGCTGAAGTTTGAAGGCCTCGAGCGCCGTCAAGCCGACATCGCCTATGCCGGCGACATCGTGCTGGTCAACGGCATTGAAGACATCGGCATCGGCGTGACACTGACCGCCGTCGACAACCCGATCCCGCTGCCGATGCTCAAGGTCGACGAACCGACCCTGACCATGAACTTCTGCGTCAACACCAGCCCGCTGGCCGGCCGCGAAGGCAAGTTCGTGACCAGCCGCCAGATCTGGGATCGCCTGCAAAAAGAGCTGCAAAGCAACGTGGCGCTGCGTGTCTCTGAAACCGACGAAGACGGCATTTTCGAAGTGATGGGCCGTGGTGAATTGCACCTGACCATCCTGGTCGAGAACATGCGCCGTGAAGGCTATGAGCTGGCCGTCTCGAAGCCGCGTGTGGTGTTCCACGACGTGGGCGGCGAGAAGCACGAGCCGATCGAAATGGTCACCGCCGACGTTGAAGAACAGCATCAAGGCGGCGTCATGCAGGCCTTGGGTCTGCGCAAGGGCGAGCTCGTGAACATGGAGCCGGACGGCCGGGGCCGCGTGCGCCTCGAGTACCGCATTCCGGCTCGCGGCCTGATCGGCTTCCAGAACGAGTTCATGAACCTGACGCGCGGCACCGGACTGATCTCGAACATCTTCGACGGCTACGAAGCCCACAAGGGTGACATCGAATCGCGCAAGAACGGCGTGCTGATCAGCCAGGACAACGGCGAAATCGTCACCTACGCGCTGGGCAAGCTGGACGACCGCGGTCGCATGTTCGTCAAGGCCGGCGACCCGGTTTACGAAGGCATGATCATCGGCATCCACAACCGCGACAACGACCTGATCGTCAACGCGGTGCGTGCCAAGCAGCTGACCAACTTCCGCGTGAGCGGCAAGGAAGACGCGATCAAGATCACGCCGGCGCTCGAGCTCTCGCTCGAATACGCGGTGGAGTTCATCGAGGACGACGAGCTGGCCGAAATCACGCCCAAGAGCATCCGCCTGCGCAAGCGCCACCTCGTGGAACACGAGCGCAAGAAGTTCGCTCGCGGCGGCTGAGGTGCCCCATCGGCGCGCTGTCGCGCTGATGGTGCTGGTCACGCTCCTGTGGAGCATGGCCGGCGTGGTGACAAGGCAGCTGGAGGCGGCTCGCAGCTTTGAGCTGACCTTCTGGCGCAGCAGCTTCAATGCGCTGACGCTGGTGCTCATCCTCGGCGCGCAGCGTGGTTTCGCGTTGGGCGGCCAATTGCTGCGGGCGTCACGCGCCGTCTGGGTTTCGTCCTTCTGCTGGGCGGCGATGTTCACCGCCTTCATGGTGGCGCTGACGCTCACGCGCGTGGCCAATGTGCTGGTGACGATGGCGTTAGGGCCCTTGCTCACGGCGCTGTTCGCGCGCGTCTTTCTCAAGCACCGACTGCCTGCGCGCACCTGGCTGGCGATCATCGTCGGCAGCGCTGGCGTGGCCTGGATGTTTGCTGACGAGTTGAGCGGCAAGGGCCTGCTCGGCATGGCGGTCGCCTTTGTCGTGCCGATCGCCGCCGCCACCAACTGGACGCTGCTTCAGGGCCGTCCTGCCGAAGACATGCCGCTGGCGCTGCTGCTGGGCGGCCTGATCAGCGCCGCCTTTGCCTTGCCGCTCGCGTGGCCCTTGCAGGCCGGCCTCCACGATCTGGCGTTGCTGGCCGTGCTGGGCGTCTTCCAGCTGGCGCTGCCTTGCCTGTTGCTGATCCGCTTGACCCGCACGCTCTCTGCGCCCGAAGTGGCCTTGCTGGGCCTGCTCGAAGTGGTGTTCGGCGTGCTGTGGGCATGGCTGGGCGCGGGCGAGACGCCCACCACGGCCACCTTGATCGGCGGCGTCATGGTGCTGGGCGCACTGGCGGCGAACGAACTGCTGGCGGCTTCTTCCTAGGCCCCGCTCAGTTGGACCTGCGCCGGCGCAAGCAGCCGGCGACACCCACCACGCCGAGGCCGGCGAGGATCATGTTCATCGTGGAAGCCTCAGGTACGGGAGAGAGCGAGATGTCGGTGACCTTGACGCCATCAAGATTCAGGTAGGTGGGGGTGCTGCCTGGTATCGCGTTGAGCCAGTTGCCCATGAAACTGAGGACCTGGCTGCTGGATGTCGCCACGAAACTCAGGGTGCTTGAGGTCCAGGTGGTGGGCTGGTTCGAGTAGACGGTGGCGCCGTTCTTGGTGATGCCGCCGAAGCTGACCGACCAATACTCGCCAAGGCCATTTGCGCTGCTTGCAGCGGGTGCATTGGCCATGGAATAGAAGCTGACGCTGTAGATATCGCCGACCGTCAGGCCCGTCAAGCTCTGTTGGATGCCTCCAGCGTTGTAGCGAGCCGATCCGTTGTTGTAGGAGGTCCAGCCGGTCACGTATTCGAGGCTCCACCAACCGCCGCCGTCAGGACTGGCCGGCGAGGTACCGCCTTGTGACCAGCCGGCGCGGCTTTCACCGCCAGGCACCAGCAGCGACCAACTGTAGGGCGTGACCGACTGCCCGGCCAGATCGCCGGCATTGGCGCTGGTGAACCCGTCCTCGAAGCCGCCGTTGGCGATCGGTACGGCGACGTCGGCGTGGGTCAGGCTGGCCCATGTCAGAGGCAGGCAGAGCGCAAGATGCAAGGCTTTCATGGCGAATCCCGAGTTGTTGTGGCTTGCAGGCTAACGACGGGTTCGCGCGGCAGATTTACGTGAGATCAAAAGCGCTGACGCCCTCCCTATTTCAAAGAGTCTGGATGTGCCCCCGGAGCGACACAGAACGGCGAGAGCGGATGTTGAATAATTCGCCCCTTGAACACACAAGAAGGCGCTCCCTTGATCCCCGCTCTGCAATCCAATGGCCAGATACTGGCCGACGTCAACGGCTGCCTGGGCCTGATCACGCTGAACCGGCCGCAGGCGCTCAATGCGCTGTCTCTGGCGATGATCCGCGACATCGCAACTCTGCTGAAAGCATGGGCCGTGGATCCGGCCATCGAGGCCGTGGCCATCGTCGGCGCGCAGCGCGAAGGCAAGGCGCCGGCTTTCTGTGCCGGGGGCGATATCCGCTTCTTCCATCAGACCGTGCTGAGCGGCGACACGACATCGCTCGACGAGTTCTTCACCGAGGAATACGAGCTCAATCACCTGATCCACAACTACCCGAAGCCCTACGTCGCGCTGATGGACGGCATCACGATGGGCGGCGGCATGGGCATCACGCAGGGCGCGCGGCTGCGCGTGGTCAGCGAGACCAGCAAGCTCGCCATGCCCGAGACCGCGATCGGCCTGTTCCCCGACGTGGGCGGCGGCTGGTTCCTGGCGCAGACGCCGGGCCATGTCGGCGAGTTCCTGGCGCTGACCGGCCAGGTGATCGGTGCGGGCGATGCGATCGAACTCGGCCTCGCCGATGTCTACGTACCGGCCGAGCAATGGCCCGCGATGATCGAAGCCTTGCGCAGCAAAGAGCAGAGCAGCGCGGAGCACGTGGTGGCGACCGTGATGTCGCGCTCCGAAGTGTCCCCGGCTGCGCACCTGACGCCGCGCCTGAACGAGATCGACGAGCATTTCGGCCAGCCGGACATGACCGCGATCGCCGCCTCGCTTGAAGGCCACGAATGGCTCGCCACGTTGCACCGATCCTCGCCGCTGATGCTGGCGGTCAGCCTTGAGCAGATCCGCCGTGCGCGCGACATCAGCCTTGCGGAAGACCTGCGCATGGAGCGCGACATGGTCCATCACTGCTTCTACTCGCGCCCCGGCGCGCAGGGCGAATCGATGGAAGGCATTCGCGCGCTGGCGGTCGACAAGGATCACCAGCCGCGCTGGAATCCGGCGCGCATTGAAGACGTGACACCGGCGATGGTCGAAGCCTTCTTCGTGAGCCCCTGGGCGCCGCAAGCGCACCCGCTGCGTTCGCTCGACTGAGCCGATCAGGCCGCCTGGGCCAGTCTTGAAGCAGCCGTGCTTCCCAGCAGGCTGATGCGCCCCGCATGCACCTCGGCGGCGAGTTTTTCAAACTCGCGGACCGAGGTTCAGCTCATTTCATTCCGTCACGCAGGCCAGGGCGGCATCGGCCAAGCTGTCGAAATGCCTGCTCTGGGTGACGGGCAGCGCCACCCATGCCTTCATCGGGCGCCCCTTGCCCGAAGGATCCCAGAGGACGGCGTCCTTGAGCGCGATGGCGCGGGCATGCTCGGCCCCGGCGAGCTTGAACACGACGGTTTCCTTGTGTTGCGCCGCGAAGGCCTTGCCGTGGATCTTCAGGCAGGGCTTGCCGAACATCTGGCCGGCGAGGACACCCTCGGTGTTTTCGAGCCGGGTGACCAGCTCCTGGTATTTGCCTGCAGCCGTGGCCATCGCTTTCTTCTCCTCAAGCAAAGCGGCGCCGGATGTCGCCGCGCCAGATTTCGTAGTGCGTGCCTTCGGGGTCGGGCATGCGCTCATCGGGTTGGGTGGTGACGGCCAGATGCGCGGCCTGCACCACGCTCATCCGGCACAGCGTTCGCGTGGCTCTCTCGCAATCGAGCGTCACGATGCCGGCCCGGAAGCGTGCTTCCGCCGCGAAGACCGCGCCCTGGGCCAACTGTGGCCGGTACCGGCCACTGGCGCTCACGAGGTGATCAAGTTCGGCGGTTGACAAGCCGCCGGCGTAGGTGGCAGCCAGGCCCACGCCGGACCACAGATCATCTCGCCGCTTCACCTCGAAGCGGCCGATCGTTTCGGCCATCGCCTCGACATCGGCGCCGCGCACAAACCAGAGGCTGCGGCCGAGGCCCTGATCGAAGGCCCGCAGCGCGTAGCCGCGCAGACGACGATCGACGAGGCAGGCGTCGATGCTTCGCTGCCAGTCAAAGTAGCCTTGATGGAAGCCGTAGCCATCGAAGGCGAGCCAGCGCAGGGGCCCTTTGAGGCGCCGTGCGCGCCACAGGGCCGGGCCCGGCAAGCGGGCGAAGGCCCAGCCGTGGCCCACGTACGAGATGTAGTGCTGGGCCAGCGCCGGTCCGACGATGTAGGCCCGCCACAGGGAGGCGCCCGGTGTCACGGCGTCTCTGACCGTGAGGCCCATGCTCGCGCCCTCGAAGGCGAAGCCTCGAAACTCGGGCGACACGGCGTTGAGCTGTTCCAGCAGCGGGCGGAGGCTGGAGGCTGCCAAGGCCGCGTTGTAAGCCCGGATGAAGTTGACGCCGATGGTCTCGAGCCGGATCACCAGCGCGGGGTTCTTGACGACGAAGCCGCGCCTCTCGATTCGGGCCTCGTCGATGGAGATGCCGAACAGCCGCACCCTCAGGTGCGCGAGGTGCCGGGCCGTCCAGCTCGGCTGCCCGGGGGCAGAGCTTCGCGTGGAAATGTCGTCGACGATCATGCACGGCTCCTGATCATGGGGTTTCGGCGCCCAACACGCTGGCGAGGGAGGGTGAGACCCGCGAAAGCTGCGCGAGTTGCCAGCTGTCGCCGTGCCGGCGCAGGAACTTGAGGTCTTGCCGGCCCCGCGCAACGACATCGCCGGGCTGCCCCGCCGCGCCGAGCGCCGAGTACTCGAAGCCCAGGCTCAGCCCGAAGGGAATGAAGGCGAGCAGCTGCATGCGGATCAGCACTTCGTCGAAGGCCCGGAACTCGTCGAGAAAATCGCAGCTCGCGTGGGCCGTGACCATGCGCAGCTCGCCGGCTTCGAGCTCGGCCAGCAGCTCAGGCGCATGGCGCTGCAGGAAGAGTTCACGGCAGCGGCCTTGCCACGAGAAGTAGTTCGCGTAGTAGACGTTGCCGACGACATTCGTCTCCTCGAAGGTGACGATATGCCGTGTCTCGAACTGCGTCACCGCCGCCTTTGTTGAAGAAGGGGAAGAAGAAGGGGAAGGGGCCAAAGACGTCATGACTGGATCTCCCTGACCGGCTTCGGCTTGGCACGCGGTACGCGGCGCCGCTCGGTCGGGTCCGCGTTGAACTTCCTCACGGGAATGATCACGCCGATCGCGACCATCGCCGGCACGGGCTCGTCCACCAGTCGGAACGAGGAGGTCACGATCGCCACGTCGCCGACGCAGACCTGCGCGGTGAGGCCGAGATCGGTGCGCTCGCTGCGCCAGAGATCGGCCCGCAGTGGCCAATCGCGACGGCCGAGCTTGATCAAGGTTTCGACCGCGCTCCAGACTCGCAGCGCCGACAGCCGCAAGGGTTCCTGGAGCGAGCGCGCCAGCGCTTCAGCGGTGAGCATGCGTTCCGGCCCGAGGATGGCTTGCCAGTCGTCGTCGCGGCAGGCCAGCGCGCGTTGAAAGTCGCAGCCGACGGGATAGTCGGTACTGGTCACCACCAGGCTCAGCTTCTCGCCGTGGCTGACGGACACATGCCGACCCTTGAGCCGAGGCGCACCTTCCGGGTCATGGCTGAACGCGGCACAGCTGTCGAGCGCTGCCGTCAGCGCACGATGGCGGCGCTGCGAGCGGCGGCCCTCGTTCGCATCGACGCCGGCCTGCACGATCACCGGCACCGCCAGTTCCAGCTCGCTGCCCAGAGCCAGGGAGAGGCGCTCGATGAACGGCGGCAGCAGCAGCAGCGGCAGGGCGCGCAGGTTCATGGGGTCGGCATCCCAGCTGCCTGGCGTGATTCTGCGCAGCCTCAGTCCGTGCCAGCGTTCGACGCCGTGGCCTGCTGCGTCGGTAGCCTCGATGTCGAAGACGAATTCACGCTCGTCCCGCGAGATTTCACGGCTGCGTGCGGTCAGGCGTGGGCTGCATGGCGCACTCAGGAACTCGATTCGCTCGACGCTGACCGGCAGCACGGTGAGATGCGGCAGGCACGCTTGCAGGCTGTGGATCATGGCATCGCGCAGGCCCGGATCACCAACGGCGTGGTGGCCGGGGTGCAGGACCGAATACCAATGCGCGTTCTCGGCCGCGTGGAGTTCCACGTGACTGCACAGCGCGCGAACGCTGCGATACGACTCGACCGCCTGGAACATCGGACCCTGGAAGAACAGCGTGCCGTACAGACTGGCTGCGCTGAGCGGCACGGCCTCGGGCGCTTCCAACGTGCTCTCCAACGTGCTCTCCGATGTGCCGTCAGCCTGCGGCGGCGCCAGCCACCGCAGTCGCGCGTGGAAATGGCTGATGGTGAAGTGCGTGCTGCTGCATTGGATGTCCACGCGCACCGTCCCGTCTTGGTGGGCCAGGGCACGAGTCCGCAGCGTGAGCGTCTCGTCGGGCGACAGCGTGATCGCCTGCGCCACGGTGAGGTCTTCAAACACCGGCGTTTCGGGCCGGCCGGTCAAGGCGTGGGCGCATTGAGCCATTGCCTCGATGGCGAACACGAGCGGGAACACCCGAAGACCGCCCGGCGCGTGGTCGTTCAGGTAACGATCGCTGTCGGCGTGGATGCGTGCCTCGGCAATCAACTCAACGCGCGGATAGAACACGCACGGCCTTTCAAGAAAGCGATATTGCAGGCTCTCGAAAACGGTCGACACCGGTGCGGGCAAACCGTAGCGGCCGCACAGCACGACGGGCTCGGCACGCGTGTCGTGCCCGAGCACCTCTTCGAGCGCATCGAGCGCTTCCGGGGTGAGCAGGGCGCGCGTATCGGTCCGGTCGAGTTCCTCCATGACGCCCTCCAGGCGCCGGGCCATGCCGGCTTCGCGCCAGGCGGTCCAGCACAGCGCCCAGGCGCGGCGCGAAGGCTCGGCCTCGCACCAATCACGCACGGTCTGGTTGAGCCATTGATTGGCCAGCGCGTAGTGGGCTTCGCCGGCCAGGCCGATCTCACTGATGATGGAGCCGAAACTGATCAGGTACTTCGGCCCCTGTTGCGCCGAGAACGCCGTGAACGCCGAGAGCACGTTGCACAGCGCGGTGACCTTGGTCTCCACCATCTGCCGCAGCTCTTCCATGTCGAGTTGCTCGACCGCGCAGGGCTGGTTGATGCCGGCGGCGTGGATGATGTGGCTGATCGCGCCGACATGGGCCACCAACTGCGCGATGGCGCGGCCGGTGGCCTCGGCATCGCGCAGGTCAGCCCTCGCATAGGCCACGCTCAAGCCCAGGCCGCGCAGGCGTTCGAGCGTGGCTCGCACGCTGTCGTGCTCCACCGCCGAGCGGCCGATCAGGGCGATGCGGCAACCCCGCCGCACAAGCCAGTAAGCGACCTCGGCGCCAATGCCCTTGGCACCGCCGGTGATCAACACCACATCACCAGGACCGGGCAAGGGCACGCGCGACCCCGCTGGCAGAGGCTGAAGCGCGAGCCCGGGTTTCTCAAGGTGCCCGGTTCCGTCGAGGCGCCGCTCCACCAGGCCGGCATGCCGGAGCGCCAGGCTGTGAGCGATGCGGGCGGCGGAGGCGTCCAGCACCGGAACGGTCAGCAGGCAGATGGGGAGCCGCGGGTATTCCTTGGCGAGCGAGCGCACGAAGCCGTCCAGCCTGGCCTCGCGCTGCAGGAACAGCAGACCCGCACAGCGTTCATGGCGCAAGGCCGCCTGCAGCTCGAGCAGGAAGGCGGGCAACTCGGCGAGGCCGAAGCCGGTATCGGCATGAAAGACATGCCACGGATCGTCGACCGAAGGCTGCCAGGGCTGGTCAAGCTCCTGTTGGGATTCCGTGGTGCTCACCCATTGGATGCCGAAGGTGCGCACCCAGGACGAGATGCCCGCGGGGGATGGCGATGCTGATGCGTCCGCCGAACCCGGCGCCGTTGCACCCGCCGCATCCGCTGCAAGCGCACGCAAGTAAGCTGCCAACTGGCCCAGCGGTGCATTGGCCAGCTCTGCAAGTTCAAACGGCAGGGCCGGGATGGCGAGCTCGCGCGCCACCTGCGTCACCACATGCCGGACCCGCAGCGAGTTCATGTGCAGGTCGCTGAGCATGCGCGTCTGCGGCGTGAGGGCGTCGCCGGGCAGGCCGGTGGAAGCCGCCAGCGCGGCGCGAAGCAGCGCTTCGACGTCTCGTCGCGGGCTTGCCGACAGGGTTGCTGTGGGCATCTCGTGCCTGCTTTCCGGCACGAAGCCGCGTTCATTGAAGACCGCCGTCGTGACGGGGGCGGGGGCTGTCGTCGTCGCTGTCGTCGCCGCTGTCGGCGCCGGCACACCTTCGCACGGGTTGCCGAAGAACGCGGGGCGGCGTTCGAGGTCATAGGGCCGCACGCCGCGCTGCTCGAAGAGCGGATCGAGCTTGACTTTCGCGCCCAGCATCCACGCGTGCGCAAGGGCGTGAAGCGCCGGCTGCAAGGAGCGGCCGAAGAGATCGAGCGTGACGCGCGGCGCGGGCACCAGGCCCTCCAGCAGTGAGCACATCACGTCGCCGGCCCCGACTTCGATGATCAGGTCGGCCTGGGCCAGATGGCCCGCAGCGTCGCTCAGACGCACCGGCGAGATGAGCTGTCGGGACAGCAGCTCGCTCAGGCCGCTCGAGCCGCTCAAGCCACTCAATCCGGCCTTGAAATCGCCTTTGAGCAAGGGCGCTCCGGTCACGCTGGAAACAACGGTGCAGACCGGCGTACGAGCCGGCACGCTCGCGACGAACTGACGCAAGGGCTCGACGGCGTCTCGCATTTCCCGCGAGTGGAAAGCCAGGCGGCTGGGCAGCAAACTCGCCTCAACCTCGATGGCGCGGACCTCCTCGAGCAAGCCGGCCATCTGCTCGGCCGCCCCCGAAAGCACGAGCGAGGCCGGTCCGTTCAGGCAGGCCACTTCCACGCGGTGTCGATCGGCGAGAGCTTGAGCCTGCTGTGCGGGCAGTGCCAGCCGCACCATCGCGCCCGGGCGTGTACAGGCATGGCTCATGATCTCGCCGCGAGCCTGTGCCACCGCCCGCAAGGCGTCGGCGTCGTAGACCTGTGCCGCGTGCAGGGCGATCAACTCGCCGAAGCTGTGCCCCAGGCAGAGCGACGGGGTCAGGTTCATGGCCTTGAGCAGCCCGGTGCCGGCGATGCCGATCTCGGCCAGCAATCTTTGCATGACGGCGGTGTCGCTGCGGTCTGCGGCCAGCAAGCTCGCGAGCGCATTCCAGGGCGCATCAAGCCAGGGCAGGCGGCGTTGCCAGGGTCGGACATCGGCCTCCAGATGTTGGCCCTGGCCGGAGAAGACGAAGGCCATCACCGGCTCGCGAGGCAGGACGACGCGCCATCCATACGGTAGGTACGGGAGGTACGGCACGCTCGACGGCCCCGCAGGCGCCTCGCCGCCGGCCTTGAGCAGGGCCAGCAGGGCGCGCAGGCGGCCCTCCAGTTGCTGCGGCGTCTCGGCAATGACGAAGGCGCGGACCTGCGCGGAGGATTGCGCGGCGAGCGTGGCCGCCAGGTCGCCCATCTCGGCACGCGACAAGGCGCGCGCCGTCTCGGCCAGGGCGGCAACCTGGTCCTTCAAAAGGCTCAGCGAAGGCGCGCAGAGGACGAACAGGTCGCCGGGCAAGCCTTCCTGGGCAGCGCGGACCAGGACGGGTGGCGCGGCACCGAGCAGCGGCGGCCCTTCCAGCACGAGATGCGCGTTCACGCCGCCGAAGCCGAAGCCGCTCACACCCACGAGGGCGGCTTCAGAGCCGCGAATCGCAAGAGGGTCCTGCAGCACCCGCAAGTGCTCGCGGACACCGTCTCGCTGAAACAGGGCATGCGGCTCGCGCAGGCCGGCCAGGGCGGGCGCGGTGCGCGCTGTGGCGACCGACAAAGCGTTGAGCAGGCCGGCCATGCCCGCCGCAGCCTTGGCATGGCCGATATTGGCCTTGATCGACCCCACGGCTCGCGCCCCGCGCGCATGGCAAGCCGCGAGTTCATCGGCAAGCGCCTGCAACTCGACCGGGTCGCCGGTGGGCGTCCCGGTGCCGTGAGCCTCGAAATAGTCGACGTCGGCAGGGCTCAAACCGGCGCGCGCGTAGGCGCGCTGCAAGGCCAGCCTTTGGCCGGCGACGGTCGGGCGTGTCAGCCCGCCGCGGCCATCGGTCGAGATGCCCCAGCCGCGCAGCCAGCCGAGCACGGGCCAGCCTTGGCGCTCGGCGACATCGGCGGTGGCCAGCACCACGAAGCCGCAACCTTCGCCGGGCCAGAAGCCGTTGCTCATCGCGTCAAAGACACGCATTTCGTCGCGCGCCAGGGCGGCGTTTCGCGCGAAGCCGATCAGCTCGAAAGGATCGATGCTCAGATCGACGCCGCCTACCACGGCACAGCTCGCGTCACCGGCCTGCAGCAGGCTGCAGGCATTCGCCACTGCAAGCAGCGAGGAGGCGCAGGCACCATCGATCACATAGGCACCGCCGCGCAGGCCGTGGAAGTTGCTGATGCGCCCGGCGATGGTGTTGGCCAGGCCGCCGGCCAGCGAGTCTTCGCTGGGTGCGGGGAAGGCCGATTTGTAGGCCTGCTCCAGCGAGGCCAGCAGGCCCGAAGCGAGCTCATCGGGAAAGCGGCCGTCCTCCCGACGTTCGGCGAGCACACGCCGCAGGCAGCCGGCGACAAAGGGCCAGCGGCCGCGCAGCAGCATCGAGCGGCTGAATTCGCCGGTCAGCGTGTTGGCCACGACCACGGCGGTGTGGTCGGCAAGGGCTTCGTCCTGGCCCCAGCCGGGCAGGTCGCGCAACGCGCGCGTGGCCACGTCCAGCGCCAGCCAGTGCGTCAGGTCGGTGGCCTCGAAGGTGTGCTGCGGGATGCGGAAGGCGGCGCGGTCGAAGCTGTAATCGCGGATCAGCGCGGCCTCGATCGGATACAGGCCGTCAGGGTCGTCGCCCCCGCGAGCCAGGTAGTCTTCGACGCGCAAGCGTTCGGGCGGGATGTTGCGAAAGGAGCGGCGCCCGTTCAGCACCGACTGCCAGAGCTCGGCCGGTGTGGAGGCGTCGGGGAACTCGCACGCGCAGGCCACGATGGCGATGCGCGGGCCCGGGGTCGGGTGTCGTGATGAGGCGCCGCTCCGCATTACTTTTTCTCGACCTGCCACAGGCCGATCGCCGCTCCCGAGGGGTCGGTGATCACGGCATAGCGTCCCTTGCCCGGCACCGCGGTGGGCGGGACCAGGGTCTTCGCCCCGAGCTTGCCGGCGTCATCGAGCTTGGCGTCCAGGTCAGCTACCGCGATGTAGGGCAGCCAGAAAGCCGGCCCCTTGGGATTCGGGGCCGGCATCACACCCGCGCCGATCGGGCCTCCGGTGTTCATCTCCGAGTAGTGCGGCTGCGCGTCAAGCACCTGCCAGCCGAACAGGGTCTGGTAGAAGGACTTGGCGCCTTCGTGATCGTGCGTCTGCAATTGGGCGTAGCAAAAAGACATGGTCTGCTCCTAGTGGAAGCGGCTTGGGCGCCGCAGGGTGAGGACGACGGCCATCGCGATGAAACTCAGCGCGACGGACACCGTCCCATTGGTCGGGAAGGTGCCGGCGACGGCGCCTCCCAAGGAAGACAGGAAGCCGCCGGCCACGGCGCCGACAGCGGCCGCCAGCGACTGCGCGGCAACGTTGAGGCTCATGAAGCTGCCGCGCTGTGCCGGCGGCACACGCTCGATCAGCAAGGCATTGAGAGGCACCATGCGGCCGGCCATCAGGCAGAAGAACAGCAGAGAAGCGGGCACTGCGGCCCAGAGCCCGCGGTCCGCCGGAACCAGTTGCGCCAAGCGCGTCAGGATCAGGATGGAGACCATCGACAGGCTGGTCACCGAGAAGAAGCAGCGCGGAGCGCCGAACCGATCCACCCAGCCGCCGAGGCAGGCCATGAACAGGGCGGCTCCGCCACCGCCGGCCAGGTACACGAGGCCGAGTTCCGTGGCCTGCACGCCGAGATGCGTCGTGTAGAAAATGCCGATGAAAGGCACGACGAGAAAGGCGGAAGCTGTCAGGAAGAAAGCGGCCAGCAGCGCTGCGCCGTGGGCGCGGCCGGCGGCCAGGCGCTCGCGCCATCGGGGTGCTGGCGCTTTGGCCAACGAATGAACGCGCGGCAAAGTCAGCATGAAGACGGCCACCACAATGCCGGCCGACCCCACCCCGACAAACGCTGCGCGCCAACCCCACAAGCCGGCGAGGGCCAGACTCAGCGGTACGCCGGCCACGCTGGCCAGGCCAAAGGCTGACATCACGAAACCGATGGCTCGCCCGCGCTGAGCCGGTGCGACCAGATCACCGATCATGGCCAGCGTCTGGCTGGCGATCAGACCGCCGAAGACGCCCGCGAAGCCGCGCAGCAGCGCGATTTCGGCCAGATCGGAGGCGAGCGCGGTGAGCAGGGTGACGAGGGAGAGCGCGAGGCAGGAAGCGAACAGCACGAGCCGTCGATTCGCACCGTCCAGCAGCGGCGCGGACAGCAGGCCCACGCCGGCGGAAACGAGGTTGTAGGCGAGCAGCAGGAGGCTGAACTGCGTGGTCCCGAGGCCGAGTTCCGGCACGATCCAGGCGCCGAGCGGGTTCACCAGCATCATGTCCACGACCTGAAGGAAGCTGGCGGCCATCAGGGGCATGAGCGGCATGAGCGGCATTACCCGCATCAGGTTCATGCGTTCGTCAGCTGACGAGGTGAGCTTGGTCATTGCAATCGGGTGATCGGGTGATCCGGCGGTCCGGCGGTCCGGCAGTCCGGCAGTCCGAAAATGTGAAGTCAAGACGATCCACCGCGGAACGCACTCAGCGTCCCGTTCCGCAGTGGCGTGAGGGCGCCGTCGAGGCTCAGCTCGCGGCGGTCATTGCGCGGCGATCATTCGCTCGACCATGTCGAAGGTGTCCTGCCCGTTCAACTGGATCTGCATGTCGATCGGATGCGACAGCGCGACGATCCGTGCCGGACCGCCCTCGGCGGCGCGGATCTGCGTGAGGCTCTCGTAGCCGCGCACGTCGTCGATGTGCTCGAGTGGAATGCACTGGCGGATGCTCACCGGCGTGCCGATCGGCGGGAAGTCGACCACGCGGCCGTAGCACAGCACGCCATGCACGGCGCGGAACACGCCGAAACTCGTCTCCACCACCGCGCAGGGGTTGAAGAACAGCCGCGCCGGAAAGCCGCCCGCCTCGGACAAGGATTGCGCCACGCCGAGCGAGGGCATGAAGAGATCGGGGTACTCGCGCTTGAGCGTCTCGCCGATGATGATCCGCATGTCACCGATCTCCGGGTGGTGCATGCGGGCGCTGAGGTTGAGGATCTGCAGCCACTGGGTTTGCAGCCCATCCTGGAAGAACTCCTGCGGCTTCTGGAAGAAGTCTTCCTCGCGGATCGTGTTGCACAGCTTCGAACCCGCGGGCAGCGGCACCGTCACGCGGTGCGGCAGGTCTTTCTTCTGGTAAATGAAGGGCTCGCTCCAGGAGACGGTTTGCGCGGCCATCGGCGAAACCAGCGAGATCACCTTGCCGTCGAAGAGCGGCGCCCGGAATTCCATCGTCATCATGAAGTGGCTCATGTAGCCCCCCATGCTGGCCGGATAGAACGGCTTCACCTGCTCGCCGAGTTGCTGGCGATGGATGTCGAGCTGCTTCTCGACCGTTTGCAGTCTTTCTGCGACTTCACTCATGATGTCCTCCTGTCAGATTGACGGTTCAACGCTTGCCGAATGTGAGCTCGTCGATGAACAACGGCTCTTCCCCGTAGTGAAAACGGAAGGCTCGCTTCCAGTCGTCACCAAAGTAGATCAAGCGCGGTCCGCGGTATGCATCGCGGTCTGCATCGCGGTACGGCATGGTCTTCATGACTTTGACGATGGCGCTGACGTCGTCCTCGCTCATCTCGGCGTAGAACTGCCAGGGCATCGTGTAGGCGAGGCTGCCGGTGCGGCGCCGCAGGCCGCGAGCGTCCGGCACGGGCACGCCTTCCCGGATCGCGCGCTTGAGGGCCTCGGGTGACGTGTGCTCTTCGGGCCCGCCGATCCCGAACACGGTCAGGTTGGGCGAGAGCAGGGCGGCATAGCCGGGGTAGGGCCAGGCGGCGATGCCTTTCTCGTCCTGCGTGAGCGGCAGATCGGGGCCGAGGCGGAACATGCCGGTGGTCTTGCTGTCAGGATGGCCGCCGGCCCATTCGCGCAGGGCGCCATCGGCCAGACGGTGCGAGTGACATTCGACGCAACCGACCAGCGCCGAGGTCAGATAACGGCCTCTCTCGACGGTGGCGCCTGCGGGGGCATAGCCAAGTCGCGAGACGGTATCGGCCGGGATCGGCGCCACCGGGAAGGGCAGCTCGCGCGGCTTGATGCGGTTCGTCACCGCGGGCAGGGATTTGAGATAGGCCGCCAAGGCGTAGGCGTCGAAGTCGGCCATGTTCTTGTAGTACGCGTGCGGCGGGAAGAGGAACAGGGCCTCGCCGTTGGGTCGCACGCCGTATTTCAGAGCGCGCACGATGTCGAGCGCGGACCAGGAGCCGATGCCTGTTTGCACATCGGGCGTGATGTTGCGCGTGATCACCGTCCCGTGCGCGGCGCCGGGCAGGCGAATGATGAAGGGCACGCCGCCGGCCAGGGCCTTGTTCTTGTCGAGGTAGGCGGTCCAGTTCGGGTTGGCGCGCAACTGCGTCGTCTCCAGCGATTGAAGATCGCCGGAGGGCAGGGCGGCCGGCGTGTGGCATGCGGCGCAGACGCCGATCTGCGCGAGGTAGCGGCCACGGGCCACCAGGTCGGGCTCGCGATCCTTGCGCTCAAGCTCCCCGGCAAAGGCGATGGCCGCGACGCAGGACAGGGCCAGCAAACAGCCGGAGAGGGCGAGCCGCCTAGACATGCGTGTCTCCAGGCCAAGCCCGCGCAGCAGCCAGCGCCAGCCGCTGCGCCTGGACAACATGCGTGAATGCGGTGGCGTAGCGCGCAGCAAACCAGAAGGGGCCGTGATACAGCAGTTGCCCGCGCAGGACGGCGCCAGCCGGCGAGACTTCCCCGCGCATCACTGCGGCCCACGACTCCATCGACCCGCGGAACTCCGGGCGCTTCACGGGCCTCGGCGCATGACCGGTGTCGATGCGACCCTCTTCGTCCCAGCGGAGCACCAGGGTGCGCAGTTCATCGGAGAGTTCGAGCACAAAGCCGACCTCGCCAGCCAGGGCCATCGAAGGGTGCCAGTCCGCGTTGGCGTTCCAGCACCGGCAGAGCGCCTCCGCCCAAGGCACGGAGAAGAGGCCGATCGGATCGATGGGCTGGCGGGGCCGGTTCGTCACAGACATGTTCATGGGCGCCTCGCCGCTGGGTTGATGGCCATCGGGTTCGCCGCCAGGGGCAAGCCGTGCGGAGCAGGCTGCGCGCCGCGCAGGCTTGCCAAGCCCAGCAGCGCGCCGCGGCCCGTGCAAGCCAGCGTGAGGCTGAAGAACAACCCGAACACGATGCCGGCGTAGGTGAGGAGGCCGTACACGGCGGCCGTCGCGAGCCCGAACGCGACCTGCGCGAGCGGGCGGCTCGGCGTCGTCATGGGATCGCTGATCATGTAGAACGTGAACAGGACGAAGGCCGTGCCCGTCATCGGTGCGAGCAGGCTGAACAGCGACTGCTCGGTAAGCAGCGCACGTACGAGCGCCTGCAGCGCGAAGCCGATCAACCAGGCGCCGATCAGCGGCAGCTTGCGGGTGGCGCGCCAGTTCAGCAGCGATCCCGTGCAGACGATGAAGCCGGGCAGCAGCCAATCGAGGCTGCCGCTGAGCCCTTCGGTGAATTGATAGGGTTGGGCCACGCCGACCCAGTCATGAAAGATCACGAGCGTTGCCGTGATACCGAGGTTCGAGGGGTTCAGGAAGTGTGTCGTCTTGCCCTGTGCATCTTTGACGGCAACCCGGAACATCGACTTGGACAGAACCGCCAGCGCCGCCGCAAAGGCGATCACGGTGAAGCGTTCGTTGGTGCTCAGCAGCATCGCCACGGCCAGCGCCGTGATGTGCGCCGGCAGCAGGAAGATCAGCAGATTGCGCAGGCCACCGCGAAAGCGCGCGCCCGCCCAGCCGCGCAAGCCGGCTTCCACGCCGAGTTCGCACAGATAGGCCGTGGCGAGCGCCACCAAGGGGTGCAGCCACGCTTGCTCGAAACCCAGAATCGTGTGGCCCAGCAGGTTCAGCACGGTGATCGCGACTGAGAACGGCACGATGCCCGGCCGGGCCTGCAGGCGCGGGAAGCTGCGCTGACCGGCCCTGAACGGATCTGCGGCCCAGGGGTGAATCGGATTCATGACGTCGTCGTTCATGGCAGGGTCTTTTTCGCGCGTCATTGCAGGGGCTGGGACTGGAGGTAGGCCACGTAGTAGTGACCGGATCGCAAGTCGTTGAAGGTGACCGACTGCTTCTGCGCGGTCGGCCCGCTGCGCCAGAGCAGGTCGATGCTGTCGATCTGCGCGCCCTTCAGCCCTCCGAGCCCGAACAGCAGGTCTGCGCTGCGTTTGCCGGAGTGACCGTTGCCGCCATCGACCTGCTGGGTCAGTACGCGGCCGTTGCTCAGGCGCAGTTGGGCCACGACGCCGAACGCCGGTCGCGACAGCTGGCCATGGGCCTGCACCGATCGCTCGTCGCGGAGCTCGGACTTCGCCCCCGGCGCCAGCAGGAAGCGCGGCGTGATGCCGACGAAGCCGTTGCTCAGCGCCGCGGTCGAGGTGTTGTGACGGAAGACCGGCGGCGCGTACTGACGCGCCACGACGTAGTCGAGCCGGCCATCGTGGTCGATGTCAGCGATGGCGATGCCGCGAGACGGCGCCGCGGGATCCTGCTCGGAAGGGAACAGCTCGCCGGCCATGTCCTCGTAGCGACCCTCGCGGTTCAGCACGAAGAAGGGGTTGGGCGTGCCGCCGCTCAGATCGCAGCCCCGACTTGTGCCGCCGTGGTCGCCCATGTCGAACCAGGTGGCGGCGTGCTTGAGCAGGGTGTCGTTGGCCATCGCCAGTTCCTGCAGCACGGACCAACAACTCTTGCGCCAGCCGAAGTCCTGGCCACCGCGGTCACCGCGCGAGAAACCCACGGCCTGCAGCGCCTCCGGCTTGCCGTCATTGTCGAAATCGACGAGCTTGGCGTCCCAGGCCCAGCCGCTGCGCGACAGGCCGAGAGCTTCGCTCTGGTCGGCGTAGGGCGCCACGCCGCGCGTCACCAGCCGCCGGTCGATCGCGCGACCATCGCTCACGAAGACAAACTGGCTTTCCTGCAGGGCCCAGCGCTCGGTGATATTGCTGACGAAAATATCGGGGATACCGTCGTCGTTGAGATCGGCGAAGTCCACGCCCATGCCTTTGAAGGAATCTCGGCCGAGGACTTTGGAGGCCGGTTTTTTCAGGCCGCGAACGCCCTCCAGCAACTTGAAGGAAACCGGCCCGGTCAGCGGGTAGCAGCCGACTTCCTCCCGGGTTTTTCCGAAGGAATCTTCGGCACGCGAGCAATTGATCAGCAGCCGGTCCGGTCCGAAGTCGTTGGCCAGATAGATATCGGGCAGCAGATCCTTGTTCAAATCCTGCACACCGATGGCCAGCGTCCAGCCGCCGGCAATATCGGGTGGGAATGCACCCGCCAGTTCGTGAAACTCAACGCCCGGGTGATCGCCGGGATGCTCGCCGGTGCGCGCGGCGGTCCAGAGGAGGATCCGGTTGGTGCCGCCATTGAAGGCGCGCGACATGGAATCCTGCATGACGGGGCGTGGGCAGACGGGCTCGGTCGTCTGCTCATCGAGGATTCGGCCTTCGTCGCAGAAGTAGTTGCCGATGATCAGATCGGGATGGCCGTCGCCGTTCACGTCGGCGAGGGTCAGCGCGGTGGTGAACCAGCGCTCGCGTGGATCGCCCACATCCACGGCCACGAAGGTATCGGCGCGCACGGCGAGCAAGCCCTTGTCGGCTTGCCTTGCGGCCGGCAGTCGCAGATAGGCCACGGGCGGGCGGCCCCAGAAATACACGAGCAGGTCCGGCAAGCCGTCTTCATTGAAGTCGGCGATCAGGCAGCCCATCGGCGCCACCGTGCCGGGCGTGTGAGGTCCGAGCGGCACGGGCAGGGCGAAGCTCAGGTATTTCTGCGTCAGCGAGCGGACCACCACACGATCGAGCCGGGTATCGACATGGCACAGGTCATCGGGCTTCATGTCGCCGGTCAGGTCGCCGAGCGCCGCGGCCGCACCGACCGCCGAGATCCAGGGCGCGATGTGGCGCAGGTCCTTGTGGACATGGCGCACCTGCTGCGGGGGCAGCCCGAAGCGCTCGTCCAGTTCGGCCGAGTCAAAGGAGAAGCGCTGCAGGACCTGCTCTGCGTCCAGCGTGGGCTCCGGCAGGCGCGCACCCGCACCCAAGGCGGCCAGAAGCAGCGCGCCGAGAAGCCGGATGTGCCAGATATTCAAGACCAGGCCTTTGATGTCGGGTGACCAAAGCCCACCGGCTTGCGGTGGGGGCGATCCTGAAAACATTTGTTTCAGGAGTTTTCGCCAGCCTAATGCTTGGATTGATACAGATTAATCCTATCGTCTAGGGGTGGTAGTATTACTAGCCCCTAATTAATAGGATGTAAGAGTTGTCAGATTGACAAGTTGAGAAACACTGTTAATGCGCCGATAAAGGAAGGAAAATAGTCTTATATAGCGGCGCCAAATCCGCCACCCCATGAATGGCAGATGTGCTGGCGGCGTTTCAAACTCAAAAGCGATGACGCATCGCGAGCATCAGGCCCAACTGATTGTTGGCACCGCTGTAGCTGCCCGCCAGGGCGCCCTCGCGCTGGTTGAAATCCACCGAGGCGTAGACGTCCGAACGCGCGGAGAAGTAGTAATCCGCCACGGCGTAGTAGGCCTTGCGCTTGCCGTTCACGGCGACGGTGTCGACCTTGTTGGTGTCGTAGTTGGCCGCGGCCGTCAGCTCGATGTGTTCGTTGAGCCGGTAGGTGGCTCCCAGCATGAAGAGCTGGGTGTCTGAGTCGCCCGCATTCGAGCCGCTGCGCAGGTTCGTGTTGGACAGCGCGCCATTGATGCCGAAGGGGTTGCTGCCGGAGATGCAGGCTACCGGCACGCCGCTGGCGCTGGTGGCGTTGTTGGCACCGCAGGGCGCGAAGCCCTTGTCGCGGTGGTTGCCGGCGTAGCCTGCAAAGATCTTGGTGGCCCCCAACTGCGCGTTGCCGCCGAGCAACCAGACGCTGGACCTGGCCAGGTTGATGTCGGTGCTCTGCTGATAGGCGCTGACCAGTGTGAAGCCCTGGCCCACGTAGTTGAGCCCGAGCCCCGCGGTTTCACCCTTGGCGCGGCTGCCGCTCTGCTCGCCGGGCGCGTAAGCGGCACTGAGCCGGAAGTTGCCGAAGCGGCCTTGGTATTTGACGGAGTTGTCGAAGCGCGCGCCGACCGCGTCAAGCTGCCAACTGACCGCGCCGTGGTTGCCGATGCCGTAGGGGTCGAACTGCCCCATCGTGTCAAAGCCGATGCCGAACTGACGCCCCATCGTCAGGCTGCCCAGCGTCTTGCTGTTGACGGCCACCCAGGCCTGGCGGCTCCAGAGCTGGCCTTGTTGCGCGGCGCGGCCCGTGCTTGGGTCGAAACCCGACTGGAGATCGAAGCTGACGCTGAGGTCGCCGCCGAGTGACTCGGTGCCGCGAAGGCCCCAGCGAGAGCCTTGAATGAGGCCGGGGTCGATGGAGTAGAGATGCTGGCCGTTGGGACCGGCATTCGTGGTGTAGCGGGCGGCCAGATCGAACACGCCATAGAGCGTGACGCTGCTCTGGGCATGGGCGGCGTTGGTGGCCAGTGAGGCCAGAGAGGCCGCGGTGATCAGGAGGAGTTTCTTCGTCATGGTGAGGTCTCGGGTGGGTGTTGAAAAGACAGTCAGGGCGACAAGGGATCGCGCAGGCAAAGGGAGTCCCCGCCCCGTGCAAAGGCGCGCGAAATTCGCTGGGTAGGTCAGGGCCGCAGGGCCGCAGGGCGCAAGGAGCCGCGCTGCGGGAGGCGGCAGGCCGGGGGCCGGGTGTGGGGCTATCCGCTCATGAGGAAAGCTCCTCGTCGAACCGGTTCAAGGCTGCGCATGGGGGCTCCGCCGCAGAAGCTGGCCGGCGCGCCCGGTGCAGGCGGGGCTCGGTTCATCCTGGTAGCTGAGGACGCCATTCACGTAGACGGCCTTGATCCCTTCTGACCGGCTCAACGGGCTGTCGTAACTGGCCCGATCGCGCACCGTGGTCGGATCGAAGACCACCACATCGGCATGCCAGCCGGTGCGCAACTGGCCGCGCTGGTGCAGGCGGAAGTTGCGCGCGGAGAGGCCCGTCATCTTGTAGATCGCGCCCTCCAGGCTCAGCGTGCCCAGTTCGCGCCAGTAGCGCGCCAGCACGAGCGGGAAGGTGCCCCACAGGCGGGGATGCGGGTGGCGGTCATGCGGCAGGCCGTCGGAGCCGATCATGGTCCGCGGGTGAGTGATGATGCGATCGACATCCTCCTGCTGCATCTGGAAGTAGCAGGCGCCGCCGGGGCGCAGGCGCCGGCAGGCCTCTTGCTGCGACACGTGCCAGTCGGCCGCGATGTCAGCCAGCAGGCGCCCGGCCTGCTCGGGGCACGGCTCGGACCAGGTCACGCGCACATCGATCACGCCATCGACCAGGTCCTCGCGCAAGACGGTGGAACCGGCGACGTACGGATACGCATCCATCGCGATGGGCTGGCGCAGCGCCAGTTGGTCGATGAGCGCCAGAGTCTCGTGACTGCGTCCCCATTGCGCCGGACCCGCGCATTTGTGGTGAGAGATGACCAGCGGCACGCCGGCCTCGAAGGCCGTGTCACCGGCCTCATGCAGCGCCTCGATGATGGCTTGCATCTCGCTGCGCAGATGCGTGGCGTAGAGGCCGCCGTGGCGGGCCACCACGCGGGCCAGGGCCAGCACTTCGTCGGCCGGCGCCGCATGGGCCGCCGCGTAGAACAGCCCCGAAGACAGGCCGAAGGCACCCTCGCTCAGGCATTGAGCCAGCAAGGCCTGCATCTGCGCGAGTTCGGTTTCGTTGGCGGCGCGCTCCAATTGGTCCATGACGGCGAAGCGCAGCGTGGTGTGACCGATCAGCGGCACCGCGTTGACCGCCGGGCGTGCGGCGGCGAAGGCCTGCCGGTAGTCGGCCAGGCTGGCGTGCACGAAGGAATCCTTGCCCAGCAGGTTCAAGGGCTCGGCGGGCTCTGAGGTGCGCAAAGGCAGCAGCGAGATGCCGCAGTTGCCCGTGATCACCGTGGTGATGCCCTGCGAGAGCTTGGGCAGCATCTCGGGTTGCTGGAGCAGCAGGGCGTCGTCATGCGTGTGCACGTCCACAAAGCCCGGCGCCACGATCAGGCCGCGGCAATCGTGGAGGCTGAGGCCTTGCAGGTCGTGGTGGCCGGCCAGGCCTTCGCCGATGTCGGCGATGCGGTCTCCGATCAGGAGCAGGTCGGCACGCCGCCGTGCCGCACCGCTGCCGTCAAGCAGCCAGCCGCCGTGCAGAAGATGCCCACGCGTCATACCGGCGGCTCCCCATCCCAGTCGAGGACCGGGTGATGGACGGTGTCCAGGCCATGCATGGCCAGCACCTCGCGCACTTCACGCAGGCGCTGCAGAGCGACATCCCCGAGGCGCTGTGCCACCAGCACGAACAGGATCTCGATCACGGTCAGATGCGCCAGATAGGCCTCGGTGCTGACCGGCATCACGGGGTCACCCTGGACCTGCATGCCGAGGACGATGTCGGCGTGCGTGGCCAGCCGCGTGCCGGGTTGGGTCAGCGCGATCACGGTGACGCCTCTGGCGCGGGCGACGTCGACCGCGTCGATCAGCGACGGCATCGAACCCACATGCGAGACCGCGAAGGCCACGCTCTGCGGCGTCAAGGTTGCGGCTGAAACCAGCTGGATATGTTGATCGACAAAGGCGTTGGCGCTGAGACCCAGACGGAACAGCCGCGCCTGGAAGTCGCCCGCCATGAAGCTGGAGGTGGCGCCCACGGCCCAGCAATCGATGCGCTGGGCTCCCACGATGGCTGCTGCGGCGGCCTCCAGTGCGCGTGGGTCCAGCTGCGCTTGCACGCTGGCCACGGCGGTGGCCGCGCTCTTGATGAGCTTGGACACAACCTGCGCGGTGCCGTCGTCCAGTTGCACCCGCCGGTGCAGCGGCGAGCCGCTGACCGCCAGTTCCTGGGCCAGCGCCAGCTTGAACTCGCGCAGGCCGGAAAAGCCGAGGTCGCGCACGGCTCGCATGACCGTGGGCACGGAGCTGCTGCTGCGCTCGGCCAGCGCTTCAAAGCTTTCGTTCAGGACACGCTCGGGGTCTTGCTGCACGAGCTCCAGCGTGCTGCGGCGCGCAGCGGGCAGGCTCGCCTTGGGGTCGCCGAGCAGGTCGGCGATCTTTTTCAGGACGTTGTTGTTCATCGCCCGTGCTTTGTTCTTTTTCTAGAACGCCGTGATCAAGGCATCGACGACGCGGTAGTCGGCGTCGACGATCGGCATCCAGCGCCATTTGTCGAAGGTCGTGCACGGGTGGGAGATCCCGAGCGCCACGCGGTCTCCAACGGCTGGCACGGCCGCGCCTTCAGGCCAGCGCAGATAGGCATGCTGATCGTTCAGCCCGGTGATGCACCAACCCGCGGGCGCGGCTCGAACCTCGAGGACCTCGCGGGGGCAATGAGAGATGGGCACGGGCAGATCGAGGTCGCAGGAGATGTCGCGCTTGCCCACGGCCAGGATGGCCAGGCCCGGCTCGGGCTGCGATTGCACCAGGGCCCAGACTTCAAGCGCAGCGCGCAGGCCGTCGTCGCAAGCCAGCCGGTGGTTCACGCGGCCCACCATGCGCTTGTAGAAGCCGTGGTCGTGCGTGACGTAGCAGCCCGAACGCAGCAGGCCGGTCACGGGGCGCTGCAACTGAAGCCGCAGCAGCGGCACCACCAGATCGAAGATGGCCGAGCCGCCGGCCGAGATCAGAATGTCTGGCGTATCGAACAGGGCGTGCTTCTCGCATTGCACAGCCAACTCGCTCACATGCTGCATCAAGGCTGCGGCTTCAGCGCGGTCGGCCGCGTCGTCGCCCTTGGCGAGCAGCCCTTCATAGCACTCGATGCCCAGCAGGCGCACGTGCTGGCTGGCGTGTACCGCCCGGGCCAGCGCCAGGGCCGTGGCGAGATCGCGGCAGCCGCTGCGCCCGTTGGCATGGCCGAGTTCCAGCAAGACTTCGAAGTGCTGGTTCGGCGCGGCGGTCTCGATCGCACCGAGCTGCTCTTCGGAATCCAGTAGAAAGATCAGCTGCAGGCCGGCGTAGTCGCGGCGCAAGGCAACAATGCCTTGCAGATCGGCATGGCTCAGGACCTGGTTGGCAATCAGGATGCGCCGGGCGCCGGCCTCGGCGCCGATGCGCGCCTGCTGCACGGTGGCAAATGTCAGGCCCCAGGCGCCGGCTTCGAGCTGACGCTGGAACAGCTGCGGCGACATGCTGGTCTTGCCATGCGGCGCGAAGCCGACGCCGGCGGCGTTCGCGTAATGCTGCATCCAGCCGATGTTGTGGCCGAGCTCCGCGCGCTTGATCACGGCCAGGGGCAGGGGCAGGTCGCCGGTCAGGACGTTCCAGCCTTGCGCGCCGACGCCTGAGCGCCGCACGGGCGGGCTGTTTTGCGGAAAGCCTTTGCAGGTGGCATCGAGCCAGGGATCGAGAAGGTCGGTCGTCACGTGACTGCTCATGGCGATGGAAGGAGGTCAGGATTCAAGGTTCAGGACTCGAGGCTCAGATGTCGCGGCGGATGCAGGCCACCCAATGCCCGGGCGCCGTTTCTCGCAAGGCCGGCCTTCGCTCGGCGCAGGCTGTTTGCGCGTGCGGGCAGCGCGTGCGAAAGACGCAGCCGGAGGGCGGATCGATCGGGCTCGGGATATCGCCGCGCAAGACGATGCGTGCGGGCTTGACCTCCGGATCCGGCTTGGGCGAGGCGGCCAGCAGCGCTCGCGTGTAGGGGTGGGCCGTGTCATGAAACAGCACGGGCGTGGAGGCCACCTCCATGACCTGACCCAGATAGAGCACGACCACGCGATCGCACAGGTACTCGACCACATCGAGATCGTGCGAGATGAAGAGCATCGTCAAGTTCAGCTGCTCGCGCAGATCGCACAGCAGGTTGACGACCTGTGCCTGGATGGAGACGTCGAGCGCCGAAAGGGGTTCGTCAGCGACGATGAACTCGGGCTCGACGGCCAGCGCGCGGGCAATGCCGATGCGCTGCCGCTGGCCGCCGGAAAACTCATGCGGATAGCGCTGTGCGTGCTCGGCACGCAGGCCCACCAGCCCGAGCAGTTCAGCGATGCGTTTGTCCTGTTGCCCTGCGCCACGGGCGAGGCCGTGCGTGGCCAAGGCCTCGCCCAGGATGTCGCGGACCCGCATCTTGGGATTCAGGCTGGCATACGGATCCTGGAAGATGATTTGCAGCTTGCTGCGCAGCTCGCGCATGCGGCTGCTTGTGGCTTGCGCCAGATCCTCGCCGCGATAGAGCACCTGGCCGCTGGTGGCCTTGAGCAGGCGCAGCACGGTGCGGCCGATCGTGCTCTTGCCCGAGCCCGACTCGCCCACCAGGCCGAGCGTCTCGCCGGGCTGGATGTGGAAGGACACCTCATCGACCGCACGAACCGGCCGGCTGTCCGGGCCGAAGTAGCGCTTGAGCTGGCGAACTTCCAGCAGCGGGGCGATCGAGCTCATGCGGCGCGTCCTTCCTGGGCTTGGGTGATCGGGCAGCGCACCTGACGGCCCGGGCCATCGGGCAGCAAGGGCGGCACTGCCTGATTGCAGGCCGCCTCGGCATGTCCGCAACGCGGCGCGAACGCACAACCGGGAGGCAGCGCCAGCGGGCTGGAGACCTGGCCGGCAATGGCATGCAGGCGGCGCGGACCGCTGCCCCAGGCGCTCTGCCTGGCCGGCAGGCAGGCCAGCAGGCCTTGCGTGTACGGGTGGCGCGGCGCGGCAAACAACTCGCGCACCGGCGCGGCTTCCACGATGCGGCCGGCATACATGACGGCGACCTCATCCGCATGGTGGGCCACCACGCCGAGGTTGTGCGTGATGAACAGGATGCTGGTGCCGGTCTCTTTTTGAAGGCGGCGCATCAGCGCCAGGATCTGCGCCTGGATCGTCACGTCAAGCGCCGTGGTGGGCTCGTCCGCGATCAGCAAGGTCGGCTCGCAAGCCATCGCCAGGGCGATCATGACGCGCTGGCGCATGCCGCCGGAGAGCTGGTGCGGATATTCATGCAGCCGCTTCTCCGCGGCCGGGATCTCCACCAGATCGAGCATGCGCTTGGCATGGGCTGAGGCCTCCTTGCGGCCCAGGCCCTTGTGCAGGCGCACGCTCTCGGCGATCTGCTCGCCCAGCGTCAGCACGGGGTTCAGGCTGGTCATCGGCTCCTGGAAGATCATCGCGACCTGATGGCCGCGCACCTTGCGCATCTGCGGCTCGCTGATGTTCAGCAGGTCGAGCGTCTGGCCCTCGCGATTGACGAACAAGGCCTGGCCCGCGACCTCTGCCCGGGCGCCGCGCGGCAGCAGCCGCATCAGGCTCAGGCTGGTGACGGACTTGCCCGAGCCCGATTCGCCGACGAGGGCCGTGGTCTTGCCGGGCTGGATGTCGAAGGAGACATCGGCGACCGAGGCGATGCGACCCTCTTCCGTCTCGAAGGTGGTGCTGAGATGGCGGACTTGCAGGCGGGGTGGGCTCATGGCGGCGCTCAGCTGGATTTCTTCAGGCGGGGGTCGAGCAGATCGCGCACGCCGTCGCCCAGCAGTTGCAGGGACAGGGCGGTCAGGATGATCGCGAGGCCCGGATACAGCACCACGCCAAGCGATTGATGGGCGTATTGCTGGCTGCCGGCGACCATCGTTCCCCAGGTCGGGATTTCCGGCGGCACGCCGACGCCGAGAAAGCTCAGCGCCGCTTCGGCCAGGATCGCGTAGGCAAAGATGAACGAGGCTTGCACCAGGATCGGCGACGCCAGATTGGGCAGGATGTGGTGCAGCAGGATCCGCGGCGTGGAGACACCCAGGGCCCGCGCAGCCTCCACGAACAGCAGTTCGCGCAGCACCAGCGTGGAAGCCCGCACCACGCGCGCCACACGCGGCGTGTAGACGAGCACGAGCGCCAGCACCACGTTCAGGATCGACGGGCCCAGGATGGCGACCAGCGAGATCGCCAGCAGGATGTCGGGCAGGGACATCATCGCGTCCACCACGCGCATCAGGGGCGCATCGAGCCGCCGGAAGAAGCCCGCGATCAAACCCAGGGCCGTGCCTGCGACGATCGCCCCCAGCGTGGTCAGCGCGGCGATCGACAACGAATACTGCCCGCCAAACGCAATGCGCGAGAACACATCGCGCCCGAGCTCATCGGTCCCCAGCCAATGGCTGAGATCGGGCGCATGGAGGCGATCGAGCACGGCTGTGTCGTTGGGATCGAAGCGGCTGATCCATGCGGCCAGCACCGTGATGGCCGCGACGAGGAGCAGGATCACGGCGGCCAGCAGCACGATGCGGCGGCGGAAGAGCTTGCGCAGCGTGCGCCTCATGACAGGCGCACCCGCGGGTCGACGACGGTGTAGAGCAGGTCGACGAGAAAGTTGATCACCACGTAGATCGCGGCAATCACGAGCAAGGCGCCCTGGATCACCGGGTAGTCGCGTCTTTGCACGGCCCCGACCACGAGATTGCCCACGCCGGGCAGGCCGAAGACCGTCTCGGTGACGACGGCGCCGCCAATCATCAGCGCCACGGTCAGGCCCAGCACCGTGATGATCGGCACCAGCGCATTGCGCAAGCCATGTTTGATCACCACGCTGAACTCCGACAAGCCCTTGGCGCGAGCGGTGCGCACATAGTCTTCATCGAGCACATCGAGCATGGAAGCGCGCGTGAAGCGGATGATCAGGGCCGAGTTGAGCAAACCCAGCACGGCGGCCGGCAGCACCAGGTAGTGCAGGCGCTCCGCAAAGCCGGCATCGGGATCGCCATAGCCGGAGACTGGAAACCAGCCGAGCGACACCGCGAAGATCTGCATCAGCACCAGGCCCAGCCAGAAGCTCGGGATGCTGGCGCCCAGCATCGCCAGCGTGCTGAAGACCTGATCCAGCCAACGACCGCGAAACACCGCGCCCACGATGCCGCAAGGCACGCCGATCACGGTCGCGATCAGGACCGCCAGGGTGGACAGCGCGAGCGTCGGCTCGGCCCGCTCCGCCAGGGCTTGCAGGACGGGGCGCTGCAGGAAGATCGAGTCGCCCAGATCGCCGCGCGCCAAGGCCTTGAGCCAGAGGCCGAACTGCACGGGCAGCGAGCGGTCGAGGCCGTACTCCGCCTTGACCCGCGCGATATCGGCCGCGGTGGCCTGATCACCGAGCATCACCGTGACCGGATCGCCCGATGCCGCTCGCGTCAAGGCGAACACCAGTACCGCGACCAAGCCCATCACCACGGCCATGCCGATCAGGCGAGAAAACAGATAGCGTGCCACGTTGCCGTCCTCAGCTCTTGTTCAGTTCCCGTTCAGCTCTTGAGCTGGACGTTCCAGAAGAAGGGCCAGGTGGCAGGCTGCAAACCCTGCACAGGGCTGGCGCTGGCCGACAGGCTGTTGAACTTGCCGACGACGACGTAGGGCACCTCGTCATAGACCAGTTGCTGCACCTTGCCCCACAGCGCAGCGCGCTTGGCGGGATGGGTCTCCGCATTGAAGGCGGCGAGCACCGCCTGCTTGGCCGGACTGTTCCAGCCACCGGGCGCGCCATCGCCGAGTTGCGGAGGCGACAGCATGGGCTCGGGGAACAAGCCCGAATGGGTCACGTAGATGTCCCACAGCTTCGGATCATTGCGCCGCTGCACGAGCGTGGCCCAGTCCACCACATTGAGCTCGACCTTGAAGCCGGCGCGCTTGAGCTGCTCGGCCATGATCAGCGACATGTTGTAGTGGAAGTCGTACTGCCGGCTTGTCAGCACGCGCAGTGGCTGGCCTGCGTAACCGGCTTTCTCGGCGGCAGCTTTCGCCAGGCCCGGATTGCGCTGGTTGTAGGCCGCCGTGCCGGCATCGCTGTAGAAGGGCGTGCCTTTGGGGAAGTGATTGCCTTCGACCGTGAAGAAGCGCTGATCGCCAAAGCCGGCCGCGAGCATCTCGCCTGTGCCCAGCGCAGCTTGCAGGGCGCGGCGCAACGCGACGCTGCTCAGCACGCCTTCCTGGGTGTTGAACACCAGATAGGGAAAGCCGAACGACCGGGTCATGACCGGCACGGTCTTGCCGCCGCTCTTTTCCAGCCGCGGCAGGGCTTCGATCGGCAGCAGATCGGCGTATTGGTATTGGCCGGCGAGAGCGCCTTCGACGCGCGTGTTCGCGTTCGGCACCGGCAGGAAACGCAGCTCCTCGACCCTCGCCTCGCGGCGTCCGCCGTAGCCATTGGCGGCCTCCTTGCGGGCGCTGTACTGCTCGAAGCGGGTCAGCAGAACATACTGGTCAGGGCGCCGTTCCTTGAAACGGAAGGGGCCGGTGCCGATGAAATTGGTGAGCGTCTTGGCGATGCTCTCCTTCGCCATGATGGCGGCCATGCCGCTGGGCAAGGCGAGTTGCGGCAGCAAGGGCGCATAGGGGCGCTTGAGCAGCAGCTCGACCGTGAGATTGCCCGAGGCCTTGATCGAGGCCAGCTCGGCCGCCACGGCGCGCCCGCGCGGGGCCATTTCCATCCAGCGCGTCAGGCTGGCGATCACGTCGTCAGCATGCAGCTCGCGGCCGCTGTGCAACATCACGCCCTTGCGCAGCTTGATCGTGTACCTGAGGCCGTCCGCCGAGATCGCGGGCAAGGATTCGGCCAGCATCGGAACGACTGCCCACTGGGCATCGAAGGTGTAGAGCGGCTCATACACGTGCTGCATGATGGTCGCGACCAGATCGGCTGTGGAGGCCATCGGATCGAGCGTTTGGGGCTCGGCGACCATCGCCAGATTCAGGGCCGACTTCGCGCCCCGACCGCCTTCCGCAAAGGCCATTCGCGCAGGGCTCAATGTGGCGGCCGAGAGCGCGACAAGGGCCAGCGACTGGCGGCGGTTGAGGGCTTGAGTAGGCATTCCAGCTCCGATGAATTGAAAACAACTTTCAGCAGAGTGGCGGCGGGGCCACTGAAGCTGGGGCTGATGTTCGTGGAACTGGCCTGTTTCCCCTTGAGCTTGAACAATACTTTCAGACTTCAGATGAGGAGACTTGCAAACTTCTTTCATCAAGGAGATCGCATGTCGCTTCAGCATCTTGGCAACCCACCGCTCGCATCGGATCGGCAGGTGCGTCCGTTCTCACCGGCCGTTCGCGCGGGTGACTTTGTGTTCGTCTCCGGGCAGGTGCCCGCCAACGCGCAGGGCGAGATCGTGCGGGGCGGCATCGAGGCACAGACGCGGCAGGTCTTCGCCAACCTGCGCTCGGTCTTGGCGTTAGCAGGCTGCACGCTGGACGACGTCTGCAAGGCCACCGTGTGGTTGCATGATGCGCGCGACTTCGGCAGCTTCAACCGCGTCTATCTTGAAGAGTTTTCGGGCAACAAACCGGCGCGCTCGACGGTGGAGTCGCGGTTGATGGTGGATGCCAAGGTGGAGATTGACGTGGTGGCCTACAAGCCCTTGGCCGAGGCGGCAAAGGCCGCAAAGCCCTGACGGCGCGGCGCACGGTGGATTCTGAGAAAATCGCGGGTCCGCCAGCGCCATGCCCAGATGAATTTCATTGAGAACCCGCCGCCGAGCTCAGCACCGTCGCCCTGGCGATTGAGCGTTGCCCCGATGCTCGATTGGACCGATCGACATTGCAGAACGTTCCACCGCCTGCTGACCCGTCAGACCCGCCTCTACACCGAGATGGTGACCACGGGCGCGCTGCTGCATGGCGATCAGGCACGGCATCTCGACTTCAATCCGGAAGAGCATCCGGTGGCGCTGCAACTGGGCGGCTCCGAGCCGGCTGACCTCGCAGCCTGTGCCAGGCTGGCCGAGAAATGGGGCTACGACGAGGTCAACCTCAATTGCGGCTGCCCGAGCGAACGCGTGCAGCGCGGTGCCTTTGGCGCCTGCCTGATGAACGAGCCGGCGCTGGTGGCCGAGGGCATCAAGGCGATGCTCGATGCGGTCAGCATCCCGGTCACGGTCAAGCACCGGATCGGCATCGACAAGACCGAGAGCTACGGCTTCGTGCGCGATTTCGTCGGCACGATTGCCGAGGTCGGTTGCACGGTCTTCATCGTGCATGCGCGCAATGCCTGGCTGCAAGGGCTCTCGCCGAAGGAGAACCGCGAGGTGCCGCCGCTGCGCTATGAACTCGTCCATCGCCTGAAGGAAGAATTCCCGCACCTGACCATCGTGCTCAACGGCGGCGTCAAGGACGATGCCGAGATCGCCACGCAGCTCGAGCATGTGGACGGCGTGATGGTGGGCCGGCAGGCCTATCACGAGCCCTGGCAGATGGCCGCGTGGGATGAGCGCTTCTTTGGCGTCGAAGGGCCGGCCGTGTCACGCGAACAGGTCGAGCAGGCATGGCTCGGCTACCTGGCCCGCCAAGCGTACTGGCCGCATGCCATGCGCCACGCGCTGGGCCTGTGGAATGGCGAAGCCGGTGCACGCCGCTGGCGCCAGGTCTGGTCGGACCACAAGCTCAAGCTCTTGCCGCCGGCTGAAGTGGCCGAGCAGGCCAGCGCGGCCCGCATCGGCGTGGCGGCGCAGCTCGCTACGGCTGCTTGATCGCGCTGGTCCGTGCGATGAACGCGGCCGTGTTGTCGTGCAGCGCCTTCAGCGCTGGCGTCAGCACATAGACCATGTGCCCGGTCTCGTAATAGTGCGTCTCGATGTTCCTGGCCAGCGCGCTCGGGATGGGCAGATGGCGCATCTCGAAATCGGCCGAGAAATAGGGCGTGGCCAGGTCGTAATAGCCTGAGTTGAGCATCACCTGCAACTGCGGGTTCTTCTTCATCGCCGCGGCCAGATCGGGCAGCGTGTTCGGATAGCCGGGCACGGGGCGGCCCGGTCCGCCTTGACCGCCACCGGGCATGCGGTGTTCCATCACCCAACTCGCGTTGGCGCCTTCGGCGCTGATCGCGTAGGTCTGGTCCTGGCCGAACTTGAGCTGCTTGCGCACATAGTCGTTGAACAGCGCGGCGTAGGCCGATTGCACGCTCGCCGAGAAAGGGTCGTATTCCCAGCTCGCCGACAGCGGGTCCATCGGCGGGCCCGAGAAGCGCGCGTCGAGGCGGCCCGTGATCAGGCCGCGGTTGATCAGCAGTTCCTGGCCGAAGTGGCCGGCGTCGATGCGCAGGTTGGCGCGCTCGATGTAGTCGACGGGCAGGCCGGTGTACGCGTGGATCCGCAGCGCGATCTCATGCTTGCGCTCGTCGGACAAAGCCGTGCCTTGCGCCAGCGCCTGCGCGTAATCGCCAATCGCGAACTGCTCGACCTCCTTCAGGAAGGGTTTGAGCTCGGCCGGCTGCTTGTCGAGAACCTTGTGATACCAGGCCACCGCGGCGAAGCTCGGCAACAGGTTCTGATAGGCCAGATCCACGCCCGGCGTGACGTTGGGGCGCAGGCCCGTCATGTTCAGGATCTGCGAGAGCAGGATCACGCCATTCAGGCCGATGCTGCGTTCGTTGATCAGGATGTTGGCCACCATCGCCGAGCGCGGCGTGCCGTAGCTTTCGCCGAACAGATACTTGGGCGAGTTCCAGCGGCCGTAGCGCGTGATGAAGCTCTCGATGAACTGCGCGAAGGCGTGCGCATCGGGGTCGACGCCGAAATACTCCTTGGCCCCCTTTTCCTTGTCGGCAAAGGTCGAGAAGCCGGTGCCGGGCGCGTCGATGAAGACCAGGTCGCTGGCGTCGAGCAGGCTGTATTCGTTTTCGACCAGCTCGAACGGCGCGCCGCCGATCGCCTTGTCACCATTGCTCGCCACGCGCTTGGGGCCGAAAGAGCCCATGTGCAGCCACATCGTGGCGGAGCCCGGCCCGCCGTTGTAGAGGAAAGTCACGGGGCGCTTGTTGGTGTCTTCGCCCTTCTTGAAGTAGGCCGTGTAGAACAGCGAGGCCGTACCTTCGCCCTTGGCATCCTTGAGCACCAGCGTGCCGGCGATCGCCTTGTATTCGATGCGCTTGCCGCCGACCGTGACGCTGCCCTCGGTTTCCGATTGCGTGGGCTGCAGCTTGACGGACGATTCCTTCTTGAGGGAAGCGGAAGCGGAAGAGGAGGAAGCCTCTTCGGCGGCGCTGACAGGGGCAGCAGGCAGGGCGCTGAAGGACAGGGCCAGCAAGGCCGCCAGGATCGGGGTGATTTTCATGAGGAGCATCCTTTGAAAGGTGCGCGGATTTTGGACAGCAGGCACGGGCCGCGCATCGGGGTATGCCTCAGGCGCAGGGATCAGGAGCAGTGACTTTCGGCAGGTACGGCGCACGGGCCCGCACGCCGGGCTGCGCTGGCGATTGGGCGCAGGCCGCACGGAGCGCAAAGGCCGCAGATGGCCTCATCCACGGTGCGGAAAAGCCTCGCGTCCTGCCGATGCTGGACTACTATTTCAAGACTCGCTTGCGGGCTGAACCGGCCCCTGAATGTTTGCGCTCATGAAGCTTTTCTTTGTCTGTTACGACACCACGCTGGGCACCTGCGGCATCGCCTGGAATGCGGGCGGGCGCATCGTGGGCTCGCAACTGCCCGAGGCCACGCCCGGCGAGACGCGGGAGCGCATGCGGGCGCGTTTCCCGACGGCGCGCGAATGCGAGGATCTGCCGCAACCCGTGATGGAAGCGATCGAGGCGGTGCGCCGCCTGCTGGCCGGCCAGACCAGCGACGAACACGAACTGCTGTCCATCAATCTCGACGACACCGAGCTGCCCGATTTCAACCGCCGCGTGCTGGCCGCCACGCGCCGCATCCCGGTCGGCAAGACGCTCACCTACGGTGAGATGGCACTGCATTTGGGCGAGCCCGGCGCCGCGCGAGCCGTCGGCCAGGCTGAAGGTTCCAACCCTTTTGCGCCGATCGTGCCCTGCCATCGCGTGGTGGCGGCAACGAGCGGGCAGGGCGGTTTCTCCGCCCACGGCGGGCTGGCCACCAAGCAGCGCCTTTTGACGATCGAGGCGCGTGCTGCGGGCCAGGCCGTGGCCACGCAAACCGCGATGTTCGACTGACTTGCGCCTGAAGCCGGGCTGAACCCTACAATTTGCGCCTCAACTCTCTGGCGCTGGCCCCCTGATGTCTTTCTCTACCCTGGGCCTTTCGCCCGTCTTGCTGCGCGCCGTGCGCGAGACCGGCTATCACGCGCCAACGCCGATCCAGGCTGCCGCGATCCCGCTGATTCTTGAAGGCCGTGACCTGCTCGCTTCGGCGCAGACCGGCTCGGGCAAGACCGCTGCTTTCGTGCTGCCGATGGCGCAGCGCCTGCTCTCAACACCGGGCTCGCGCGGTCGCGTGCGGGCGCTGGTGCTCTCGCCCACGCGTGAGCTCGCGGTGCAGACCGGCACCTTGCTGCGTCAGCTGGGCCTGCCTTTGAAGACCGTGGTGGCGGTCGGCGGCCTGTCCATCAATCCGCAGATGATGGCGCTGCGCGGTGGCGCCGATGTGCTGGTCACCACGCCCGGCCGCCTGCTCGATCTCATCGCCCAGAATGCGCTCGGCCTGGACGGCCTCGAAGTGCTGGTGCTCGATGAAGCCGATCGTCTGCTGGACCTCGGCTTTGCCGATGAACTGCAGCGCATCCTGGCCTTGGTGCCCGCGCGCCGCCAGAGTCTGTTCTTCTCGGCCACCTTGCCGCCCGCGGTCGAGACCCTGGCTTCTCAACTGCTGCGCGATCCGCAGCGCGTGGCGATCGAGACGGTGCCCGAGACGGCACCGCTGATCACCGAGCGCGCCATCCATGTCGACATGACCCAGCGCACGCCCCTGTTGCGCCACCTGCTGAAGGGCGAGGGCTGGGAGCGCGTGCTGGTTTTCGTGGCCACGCGCTACGCGGCGGAACTGGTCTCGGACAAGCTCTGGAAAAGCGGCATCCGTGCCGCAGCCCTGCACGGCGAGTTGAGCCAGGGCACGCGCCAGAAGGTGCTGACCGCGTTGACCAGCGGTGAGGTGCAGGTGCTGGTGGCGACCGATGTGGCGGCACGCGGGCTCGATCTCGCGGCGCTCCAGGTGGTCGTCAACTACGACCTGCCACGTTCACCGGCCGATTACACGCACCGCATCGGCCGCACCGGTCGTGCAGGTGCCAGCGGCGTGGCCGTGAGCTTCATCCCGGCGCTGGCCGAGGCGCATTTCCGCGTGATCGAGAAACGCCAGGGGCGGCGCATCGCGCGTGAGCAGATCGAGGGTTTTGCGGCGCGCGAAACGGTGCCCGCCAACGCCGATACGACCGGCAACGGTGGCATCAAGGGCAAGCGCAAGAGCAAGAAGGACAAGCTGCGGGAAGCGGCTGCCTGAAGTTGCCGAGCGTGCGGATGTCGCAGTCCTGAGCCCAGGCTGGCGACGTCTTGACCTGACGCAGCGCCGCAGGGCGTGAGTCACGAAAGTCCTTTGCTACGGTCCTGCCTGGCCTCAGCGTTGCTGCTCGGCCACCCGCATTACCCAGGACTGACTCATGACGAAAAAGAACTTCGCCCCCGGCCGCTTGCTGCCACGTGCACGCCAACAACTGTGGATTTGCGCTCTGCTGATGAGCGCGGCCTGCATCAACGCCGTCGCTCAAGCGCCATCGCCAGCCCTTGAGCGGATCAAGGCACGCGGCAGCATCGTCGTTGCGCACCGCGAGTCGTCGATCCCGCTGTCCTACGTGGCCGACGGCAAACCGATGGGTTACAGCCTGGATGTGTGCAGCAAGATCGCGGAGGCCATCGGGCGGCACTTGAAGAGGCCGGACCTCAAGGTCAGCTACCTGCAGGTCACGGCCGCCAACCGCTTTGACGCGCTGGAAAAAGGCACGGCCGACCTGGAGTGCGGATCCACCACCAACACGGCAGCGCGGCGCGAGCGGGTGGCTTTCACGATCCCGCACTTCATCGCTTCTTCGCGCATCGTCGTGATGAGCAGCAAGCCCTACGAACGCATCGAGGATCTCGATGGCAAGGTGGTGGCGTCCACCTTGGGCACGACCAGCATCGATGCGCTGGCTCGCGAGGCGCACCTCAAGACGCTCAACATCAAGGTTGCCCCGGCCAAGGATCATGCCGAAGGCTTCGGGTGGGTGCTGGCGGGAAAGGTGGAGGGGTTCGCGATGGACGACGTCCTGCTGTTCGGCCTGCGCGCCAACGCGCCTCGGCCGCAAGACCTGAAGGTGATCGGCCGGCCGATCACGATCGAGCCCTATGCCATCGCTTTCGGGCGCAATGACCCCACGCTGAAGCTGTTGGTCGACGCGGAGTTGCGCCGGCTCATCGAGTCGAAGGAACTGCACCCCTTGTATGACAAGTGGTTCAACAGCCCGATCCCGCCGCTCGGCATCAACCTGGAGATGCGCATGCCGCACCTGCTGGTCGACTCCTTCAAGTACCCGAGCGACTTCGTGCCGGGTTGAGCCGTCCGGCGCTCAATCCCAAGGTGCTGCGGCCAGCTCCGTCTCGGAACCCTGCGGTTCGGGCAACAACTCCGGCTTGCTGACCGGCGCCGAGGCGAAGAAGTCGTGCTCGCCGCCCAGGCCGTCGATCAGCATCGGGATCAACTGGCCCAGCTCGCCGGTGGCGAGGGCGGCGTCGGCATCAAAGGCTTCGTCCTTCGCGGGCGCATCGCGGCCTTCGAAGGCCAGATCCAGGAAGGCGATCTTCTTGATCTGCAAGGTGTCGGTCAGCACGAAGCTCACGCGGTCCTTCCAGCTCATGGCGAGGCGTGTCGGCAACTTGCCGGCGACCAGGTGCTGGCGGACTTCCTCGATGTCGAGCGCGTGGCGTGCGTAGCGCACGGCAGACTTCATCTCGTCGGGGCTCTTGAGCTCGCAATCGCGGTCGATGGTGAAGCCCTCGGGCGGCACGCCGTCCTGCAACCAGGCCGACATGCAGGTGGAGGGCGCTTCGGCCGTCCGCACCAGATGCAGCGAGAGGCCATCAAGCGCCTTGATCAGCAGGCTGACCACTTCCTCCGCTCGCTTGGGGCTGCCGGCGTCAATCATCAGCAGTGACAGGGCCGGCGCGATCCAGACGCGCACCGCGGCGGTCTTGGTGAAGGCCAGCGGCAGCAGCTCATGCGTGGCCTGCTCCTTGAGGTCCTTCATCGCCTTCTTGCCGGGCTTGCGGCCGGTTTGCTGCTCGACCTGGGCGGCCAGTTCGTCAGCCCGCTGACTGACCACACTGCCGGGCAGCACGCGCTGCTCGATCATCAGCTTGAGCAGCCAATGCGGGCCTTGCTTGCCGTCGCTGCTCTCGACCAGCGCGCCATGCTCGACGCCGCGCGGCGAAACCCAACCGAGAGATTGCGCCTGCGTGGCGCCACAGGGCAGGAACTGGCCTTTCGCCAAGCCTTGCTCAATCTGCGCGAGCGTGGGGTGCCAGTCCGCACCCACGCGGTAGACCATCAAATTCTTGAACACAAAAAACACCTCGCGGCGCGGCGGCGCCGACAGAAAAAGGGAAGAGAAATCGAGAAATCAGAAATCAGAAATCAGGAAAAGGGGGGATTGTGAATCAAGCGAGGCAGGCGGCCACGCGCAGCAGTGTCATGTAGGTGGACGGCGTCTGGCTGCCTTGTGATATGAGCCTGCCGTTCACATAAAGTGCGGGCAGCATGTCGACGCCTTGCTCGCGGAACGCCGCTTCGAGCTCATGCACATCATCGGCAAAGGCGTCGGTTTTCAGCACCTGGCCGGCCCAGGTCACGTCCAGCCCCAGCGCCTCAACGCACTGGAGCAACTGGGCCGGGTCTGAAACATTGCCGCCACGGTTGAAGGTGAGGTCGAACAGCGCCAGCGCCAGGTCTTGCTGGACCTGCGGGCCCGGCTGGGCGAGTGCCCAACGCAGCAGCCGATGGCCGTCGAAAGAGTTGTAAGCCCGCGTGCGCAGATCGGGCCGAAAATCGAAGTCGAGCTCCCGCGCCCATTCGCGCATGGCATCACGCGTCTGCGTGGCCAGCGCCATGTCGGCGCCGTAGGTCTCGATGAAGTACTCGCGGATGTCCACGCCGTCGGGCGGCAGATCGGGGTGCTGCTCGAAGGGGCGAATGTCCAGCTCGACATCGATCTCAGGCAGTTGGGCGAGCGCCTCGCGCAGGGAATGCAGATTCAACGCGCACCAGCCGCTGCCGAGATCAGCGACGTAGTCGATCTTCAACTTCATGCGCCCAAGTCTAACGCCCCCTAACCCTCAAAGCTGACGCAGTGAGTTCCGGGCCAGGTAAAACCATTCGGTGCCGACATTGGCGTTCACGGCCGGGAAGACGATGCGGCCATCGTCCAGGGCCAGCACCGGCGTGCCGTCATGGCGGGTGCCGATGCGCTGGCCCTTGACGACGGCATCGAAAGTGACCCATTCGCGGTCGAACCGGTCGCCCTCGTGCTCGCGGTCGATCACCTCGTAAAGCTGCAGCAGTTCAGGCACCTGGCTCGATCGCGGCTCGACCACGCTGGTGTCCAGCATGCCCAGCAGCACCAGGGCGCGCAGGATGGCACGGTAGGCGAAAGCGGGGCCTTCCGGATCCGCATGCTGACCACACTCGAGGGTGATGCAGTAGCCGCCCTGCGAACGCATGTATTCGGTCGTGCCCACGCCGTAATGCGGGTCTTGCTGCAAGGCCGCCTGACGGCTCGTGCCGCCGCGCTCGGCCCGGCGCTTGAGCCCCAGGGCGTAGGTCGAGAGCCAGCCTTCGACGATGCGATCCGTCCCGACACACAGCGCCAGTTCACCTTCGGCCTTGGCGTGCGAGAAAGGCTCCAGCGAGCCGGTGTTGTCACGCGGACCCATCATGGCGAAAGGCTTGCCCTGGCCCTGGAAGCTGTGCAGATCGAGCAGCACGTCGGCCCAGGCCAGCCAGGGGCAGAGCTGGCGCGCGATGCGGTCCTCGAAGTCCTGCGGCACCACGGGCGGACGCAGATTGCGGTTCAGGTTGCGGTCACCTTCGCGGCGGCCGAGCTGATGGGCCAGCGGATTGACGATCGGGATGCAGGTGAGGGTGCCACGCAGCAGCGTCAGCTCACCGGAGTCGATCTGTGCCATCAGCTTCTGGATGGCGCCGACACCGGCGATCTCGTTACCGTGGACGGCAGCGCTGACGAGCAGCTTGGGGCCGGGTTCCAGGCCGGCGAATTGATGGACGCGAAGGTGGGTGGGCGTGTTCATCCCGCTATTGTTACGCGGCCAGCAGCACTCCCACCAATGCCAAAGCGTAGGCCAGTACCTGTATGGAATTCATGGTCTCACCGAGCAGCAGGCCGACGATGGCCGTGGCCACCGGCAAAAAGACCATGAAGACGCCCGCCTGCGCCGCCGGAATGTGCTTGAGCCCGGTCATCCAGAGCCAGACCGTGATCACGCTCGCCGCCGTGGCGTAAAACGCCATCAGGCCCCAGATGGGCAGGCTCGGCAGGCTGAAATCAAAGCTCGTGGCCTGCCAGAGCGCCAGCGGTGCCACCAGCACCAGCCCCCAGAGGTTGATCATGGCGCTGATGCGCCGAGGCGTGACGTTAGCGGTCAGGCGCTTGCCGATCACGACATAGCTGGCCTCGCACAGCATTGCCGTCACCAGCAGGAGCGCGCCCAGCGGCGTGGTGCTGGCGCCGCCTTCCTTTTGCAGCGCCACGAGCACGATGCCGGCAACACCAAGCAGGATGCCGGCCAGCACGCGCGGCGCGATGCGTTCACCGAGGAAGATGCGACTGAGCAGTGCCACGGCGGCCGGAATGCCCGCCAGGATCACGCCGGCCACCACCGCCGAGGCGTAGTGCAACCCGGTCAGCAGACAGATCGAGAACAGGAAGTTGCCCAGGAAGGCTTCTGTGAACAACAGCGCATGGGTGCGCCGATCCAGGCGCGGCTCGCTGGGGTTGCGCTTCAGCCAGGGCAGCATCAGCACGCCGGCGATGCTGAAGCGCAATCCCGCCAGCAGGAACACGGGGAACACCGCCACCAGCAGCTTGGACAGGCCCACATAGCTGCCGATCAGGCTGGTGCTGGCTGTCAGGCAGCCATAGGCAATCCAGCGCGACTTCAATTGAAGCGCAACCAGGTGGTCTTCAGCTCGGTGTACTTCTCCAGGGCGTGCAGCGACTTGTCGCGGCCGTTGCCGCTTTGCTTGTAGCCGCCAAAGGGCACGGTCATGTCGTCCTCGTCGTATTGGTTCACATGCACGGTGCCGGCGCGCAGCGCGCCAGCCATCCGGTGGGCCCGGTTCAGGTTCTGCGTCCAGACGCTGGCCTGCAAACCATAGGTGGTGGCATTGGCCAGCGCGATGGCTTCGGCTTCGTCCTTGAAGCGCAGCACGCTCATGACGGGGCCGAAGATTTCCTCGCTGGCGACTTTCATGCCCATGTGGGTGTGGTCAAAGATGGTGGGTTCGACATAGTAGCCGCCGCTGGCCAGACGCGCCTGCCGCCCGCCGACAATCAATTGGGCGCCTTCGGCCCGGCCGGCCTCGATGTGGCCCAGCACGAGGTTCATCTGCGGTTCGTCCACGAGGGCGCCCATCACGGTGCGTTCTTCGAGCGGATCGCCGGGCGCATAACGCGGTGTCTCGGCGGCGAGGCGCGTCACGAAGGCATCGGCGATGCTCTGGTGCACGAGCACGCGTGACGGCGCATTGCAGCTCTCGCCCTGGTTGAAGAACATGGCAGCGGCGGCGGTGCGCGCCGCCAGGTCCAGATCGGCGCAATCGGGAAAGACGATCAAGGCCGATTTGCCGCCGAGCTCGTTGTAGATGCGCTTGAGGTTGGAGCGGCCCGCGTATTCCAGCAGGCGCCGGCCGGTGCGCGCAGAGCCGGTCAGGGCCAGGGCATCCACCTGCATGTGCATGGCGAGCGCCTCGCCGGCTTCGAAGCCGTAGCCCGGGACGACGTTGAAGACGCCGGCCGGCAGGCCGGCCTGCACGGCAATCTCCGCCATGCGCATGGCCGTGTAAGACGATTTCTCGCTGGGCTTGAGCACCACCGAGTTGCCCGCGGCCAGGGCCGGCGCGATCTTCCAGGCCGACATGACCAGCGGATAGCTCCAGGGCACGAGGGCACCGACCACGCCCACGGGCTCACGCTGAACCAGGGCGAGCGAATGGTGAGCGGTGGGTGCGATCTGGCCGTAGACCTTGTCGATGGCCTCGGCGTACCAGGCGAGGCATTGGGCGGCGGCCGGGACGTCGATGGAGAGCGAATAGCGGATGGGCTTGCCCATGTCCAGCGTCTCCAGCAGCGCCAGCTCTTCCTTCGCCGCGAGCAAGCCCTCGGCAAAGGCCATCAGCACCTTCTTGCGGACGGCAGGGGGCTGGCGGGCCCAGCGGCCGTCTTCAAAGGCCGCACGTGCCGCCATCACGGCTGCATGAATGTCGACTGCCTGACCGCGTGCGATCGTGCCCAGCCGCCGGCCGTTCAAGGGCGAGCGACTCTCCAGGGTCTGCAGATCCAGCGCCGCGCAGCGCTCGCCGTTGATGAAGGCGCGGCCATCAACACTCAGCGTGTTGGCTCTTTGGTGCCAAGTGGTCATGAATTACTTTCCAATCGCGGCATCCTGCGATGCGAGCATTGGTCAGCATTTGACCCAGGCCATCCTCGAAAGCGATTCAGGCGAATATGCGACTTTTGCCGCAACGGCCGCCCAACCCCCTAAAAATAAGTCACCGCCCGTGGCGAATCCCCTCCCGGGAATCCAGCACCCGGGTTTAGACGGTGGCGGCGATCCCGGCCAGCCAGGTCAGCATGAAGGTGGCCAGCAGCAGGGGCAGGCCAAAGCTTTCAGCAAAGCTGCCACGCAGTTCAGGCGCGGCGACGCCAGCGCGTTCAGCCGGCGTGACAGAGGACTGATTGAAAAAATAAGACAACTTGCTCATGGCATCGGACTTTCTAGTTATCGCTACCCGATCAGGTGGCGTGGTCCGAATTATGCCAACGAATAAGTGAAAACCCTGTTACAGGGTTATTACTTAATACGCATCAGCTCATGCCTGGGCTCATGCCTATGCTCCGGCATTCGAGCGGAACGGCCTCAGCAGCGGCAGCAACTGGATCGACAGCATGCTGGCCAGGATCAGTCCGCAGCCCAAAAGGCCGGCGGGGCCCATCCGTTCACCCAGCAGCAGGTAGCCGAAGATGGCGGCGAAGACGGTTTCAGCCGAGAGGATGATCGCGGCGTCCGTGGCATGGGCGTGGCGTTGCGCCACCACCTGCGCCGTGAAGGCCACGCCAACGGAAAGCACGCCGGCGTAGAGCAGCGGAATCAGGGCGGCGTCGATCCGTGCCCAATTGAGCGGCTCCAACGCGACGCCGCCGGCCAGCGCCAGCACGCCGCAGACCAGGAACTGCCCGCAAGCCACCAGGAAAGGCGCGCGCATGCCGTCGGCCACCCGGCCGACCAGCAGCACGTGGAAAGCCCAGGGCAGGGCAGAGGCCGCCACCCAGAAATCTCCCGGGGCGATCTGCAGGGCCTGCGCGCCCGAGAGCAGCCAGGCGCCGGCCAGGCAGGCCAGGGCGCCGGGCCAGGTTGACCAATGCGGCAGATGGCGCATCAGCACCCAGGACAGCACGGGCACCATCGGCACATAGAGCGCCGTCAGGAAGCCCGCATTGGTGACCGAGGTGTACTGGATGCCGATCTGCTGCAGCGCCGCGCCCAGCAGCATCAGCAGGCCGAGGCCCAGGATCTTGGCCGCGTCACGCCGCGTGAACGGGTGCGTGTTCTGGCGCCATTCGCGCCAGGCCAGCGGCGACACCACCAAGGCGCCGATCAGGAAGCGCAGGCCCGTGAAGGACAGCGGGCCGATGGCGGTCATGCCCTTGTTTTGTGCAATGAAGGCCGAACCCCAGATCAGGGCGGTCACGAGCAGGAGGAGGTTGGCTTGGATGCGCGACACGGCAAAGGCGGAGCAGAAAAAGAAAAGGGGGCCGAAGCCCCCGATTGTCCCAGACAGAAACGAAGTTCTTATTCGTCGCGACCGCCGGTCACCATCAGGATGGAGAGCAGCGACTGGAAGACGTTGTACAGGCTCAGGTAGACGCCCAGCGTGGCGCTGATGTAGTTGGTTTCATAGCCATCACGCACGGCCTTGAGGTCATGCAGGATGAAGGCCGAGAAGATGCCAGCCGTCAGCACCGACAGCGTGATCATCAGCGTGCTCGATTGCAGGAACATGTTGGCAATGCTGGCCACGATCACCAGCAGGGCGCCGATGAACAGGAACTTGCCCATGCTGCTGAGGTCACGCTTGATGACCGTCGACAGCGCGGCCATGCCGAAGAACACGGTGGCTGTGCCGGCAAAGGCAAGCGACACCATTTCCACGCCGTGATGCAGTTGCAGCGCAAAGCCGATCATGCGCGACAGCATCAGCCCCATGAAGAAGGTGAAGCCGAGCAGCACCGGCACGCCGGCCGCCGAGTTCTTGGTGCGTTGCACCGCGAACATCAGGCCATAGGCGCCGACCATGAAGACGATCAGGCTCATCATCGGCGACATCATGTGGCTGAGGCCACTGGCCACGCCGACCCAGGCACCGAGGATGGTCGGGATCATCGACAGCGCGAGCAGCGCATAGGTGTTGCGCAAGACGCGGTTGGTCTCGGCCGGGTTGGCAATGACTTGCCCGAAGGGATAGGGGTTGGGGTTCATAAAGGACTCCTTTGCACTTGGCAAGATGGGGTAATTCTGACGAGATTCAAGGGGATAGGCTTAACTCAGGCTGAGCCTTGTCCTGCGCTCTGTTCTTCGCTTTGCTTTCGCTTGCCGCGAGCGCGGATATTGAGCGCCTCCACGGCCAGCGAGAAGCACATCGCCGCGTAGATATAGCCCTTCGGGACATGCTGATCGAAGGCTTCGGCCGTCAGTGCCATGCCCACCATCACCAGGAAGGCCAGCGCCAGCACCTTCACCGACGGATGGCGATCGACAAACTCGCCGATCGGCTTGGCGGCGATCAGCATCAGACCGACCGAGGCGATCACCGCGGCGACCATCACGCCGATGCGATCGACCATGCCGACGGCGGTGATCACCGAATCGAGCGAGAAGACGATGTCCACGATGCCGATCTGCGCGATCGTGCCCCAGAACGCGCCCGCGCTGGCGATGGCCGTCGGCACTTCTTCCTCGCCCTCGACCGCCACGAAGATTTCGTGCGAAGCCTTGTAGAGCAGGAACAGGCCGCCGCTGAACAGCACGAGATCACGCCCGCTGAAGCCCTTGCCCAGCACGCTGAACAGGTCGGCCGTCAGCCCCATCACCCAGCTCAAGGAAAGCAGCAAGGCCAGGCGCGACAACATCGCAAAGCCCAGGCCGAGACGCCGCGCCTGGTCCCGCTGGGCCGCGGGGAGGCGGCCGACCAGGATCGAGATGAAGATGATGTTGTCGATGCCCAGGACGATTTCCAGGGCGGTCAGCATGGCAAAGGCCAGCCAGAGATTGGGATCGAGCAGATGTTCCATGAGGGCAGGGGCCGTGGCGCGCAGCGCGCCGATCAGGGCGACACGGTCATCAGACCAGGCCGGACTTGGGGAGAAGGCGCACTCAGGCGCAAGGCGGCCGCAGCGGCGCACCCAGGAAGGGCGGGGGCGGCACTTGGCTGGCCGGTGCCGTGGGCACGGGAGAAACGCTCTCGCTGATATGCCAGGAGAGCGGGGCACTGAAGAGTTCAGGCATCTCAAGGCCCGGCTCGAGTGCCGGCGGGCCATCGTCCTGATCAAGCACGACGCTCGCGGCGCTGCTGCCGGCCTGCTCGCAAGCCACTGCGGGCTGCAAGCTCACGCCGACCAGCATCAATGCGCAAACGACAACAAGAATCCAACGGAGCATGCGCTCATTGTAGGCGCATGCTCGCCATCGATCCTGGAATCACACCTGCGTGTTCACCACATTGCCCACGGCCATCTGGCCATGGCCGTGGTGGCCGAGGTTCTGCTGCAGAGTTGTCAGGAAGTCCTGCAAGCTGGGCTGACTGCCCGAAGCCGTGGCAGACGTAGCACCGGACGCGGTGCTTGCAGTGCTGCTTGTGCTGCTGGTGGAAGCGCTGCTGGAATTGTCTGACGAGCTGCCCTGCATGTCCTGCATCAGCTGGTTGAACGCGCTTTGCAGACCAGCCGGGGCCGTGCCGTTGGCGACCGCCGTCGTCAGGGCCGACAAGGCCGCACCGAGCGGGCCGCCGTTGCCCGCGGCCGAGACGCTGCTGGTCGAGCTCGTGCTGTTGCTTGTGCTGTTGCTGTTGTTGCTTGAATCGGAGCTGACTTCGCTGCGCATGGCCTGGAAGAGCTGCGTCATGAAGGCGTTCATGTCCGAGCGCAGATCGCCGGTGCTCGAAGCACTGCTGGTGCTGCTGCTGTCGGTGGAACTGCTGCTTGTGCCGTCCGAATCGGTCGACGAATCCGACGATGACGATGAACTCAGGCCGAGTTGGTCCATCGTCTGCATCATGGCGTGACCCATGCCGCCGCCATGATGGTGTCCGCCGCCCTTGTGAGGCGCCGCCACGGTCTGGGCGGCAGTGTCGGCGTCCTGGCCGCTCGAATCCTGGACCGCTGTGGTCGAGTTGAGCGAAGCCAGGTAGGCTTGTTGATTGAGTGAGGAAAGGCTGCTGATGCTGCTCATGATGAAAGTGCTCCAGGGGTGATGAACCGCGATTGAGTTCCGCGCACCGCCGGCACAAAGGCAGCGGGCAGGGTCATGCTAGGGACCGCGGCCTCAAGGGATGCGTGGAAAAGATGGGCGTCTTTCCCTCCATTTATCAATGGATTGCAGAACCAGCACAATTGCTTAACAAGGCTGCAACCTGGCGAAGCATTCGGGCATGTTTGAGCCGTTCTGAGGCCTGCGTTAGCATCCGTCGCGTGAATTCCCTGCGTGCTCAGGCCTTGCTGCCGCTGATCTGTACCGACGCCCATGAGAAGGCCGCGCTGACGCGTCAGCTTGATCTGCATGTGCCCGTGGATGCTGCCGCCCGGCTCTCATCGGATCGACATATTCCCGGCCGGCCGACGCGTCCGGAACTGGTCCCGCATACCCAGCTGAAAGCACGCTCGATGCGAACGATCGAAGGCCGCGCGCAACTGATCCACGCGCTGGCGCACATCGAGCTCAATGCGATCGACCTCGCGCTCGACATCGTCTGGCGCTTTGCCGACATGCCCGAGGCCTTCTATCAGCAATGGATGGTGGTGGCGCAGGAGGAAGCGCTGCATTTCGAGCTGCTGCGCGACCATCTGCGCAGCCTCGGGTTTGAATACGGTGACTTCGCCGCCCACAACACCCTGTGGGAGATGGCCGAAAAAACCCGGCACGATCTGCTGGCCCGTTTGGCCCTCGTGCCGCGCACCCTGGAAGCCCGCGGGCTGGACGCCTCCTTGCCGATCAAGGCCAAGCTGACCGGCGCTGGCGACAAGCGCGCCGGCGAGATCCTCGACATCATCCTGCGCGACGAGATCGGCCATGTGGCCGTGGGCAACCGCTGGTATCGCTGGTTATGTGCCGAGCGCGATCTCGATCCCTTGAGTACCTATCCGGCACTGGCCGAGCAATACGGTGCGCCGCGCCCGCGCGGCCCCTTCAATCTGGAAGCTCGCCGTGCAGCGGGCTTTCAGGAAGATGAACTCGCGGCGCTGGTCGCCGATTGAACCTCAAGGAGAAGCTCATGGGCAAAGTCAGAGTCGCGGCCTTTTCGGTTTCCATCGACGGCTTCGGAGCCGGCCGCGACCAGAGCCTGGAGAACCCGCTGGGCATCGGCGGCAAGACGCTGCACCAATGGTTCTTCAACACGCACCGCTTCCAGCAGATGATTGGCGGGCAGGGCGGTGTGACGGACGCGAACAACGCCTTTGCCGAACGCGGTTTCGAGAACATCGGCGCGTGGATCCTGGGCCGCAATATGTTCGGTCCGGTCCGCGGCCCGTGGCCTGACGAAAGCTGGCAGGGCTGGTGGGGCGACGAGCCGCCCTATCACGTACCGACCTTCGTGCTGACCCACCATGCGCGGCCGGCGCTGGTCATGAAGGGCGGCACGGTCTTTCATTTCGTGACCGGCGGCATCGAGGAGGCCTTGGCGCGAGCCCAGGAAGCTGCTCAAGGCAAGGATATCCGGATCGGCGGCGGGGTCGACACGGTCCGTCAGTACCTGCAAGCCGGCCTCGTCGACGAGATGCATCTGGCGATTTCGCCGACCGTGCTCGGTCGCGGCGAATCGCTGTTGGCGGGCATCGATCTCCAGGCTTTGGGTTTCAGCTGCACAGAGCATGTCAGCGCCGACAAGGCGCTGCACGTCGTGCTGAGCCGCAAGGGCTGAACGAAGGGACGCTTCGTCAGGCGTTTGAAGCCGCGCTGTTGAGGGCTTGGCGCAGGCGAATCAAGGCTTCCCGCGAGACGCTCTGGCGCTCATGCATGCGCTGGTGGGCTTCATCGATATTCACCGGATACCTGTGCATATCGGCTTCCAGGCCTTCAATCCAGTTCGCCAGGCAGCTGTCCAGGAAGGCGTTGTGATGGTGCTCGCCGTCGTCGTCGCGCTCGGACCGGAATGCCGACAGCAGGTCTTGCAGCGGAAAGTCTTCCAGTGCAACTTGAACTACAGACGGCAGGGGTCTGGCGGTCACGGCGAGCTCCTTTTGGGAACGCATGAAGAGGCCGGCGCATCCTAGTCGGAGCTGTCGGCATGCTGTCGCATAGGCATAGGCTTTTGGGGGGGAATGCGCGTCGCCGGTATGTGACGAGGCATGTTAAAGCTGCGTAAGGATCAGCTTTAGGAAGTCTCCGCACAGCATTGAAATTGTTGATGAATAGATCAGTAGATGCAGTGTGTCCGGATTCGACCGAAACGGCATGGACGGGTTCGTACGCAGGGTTTCCTATAGGAGATCTGTAAGGCTGATTCCTGGGTTGTGGCGCCTTCGATTCTATGAAACCAGGTACTTCGGGCTCGCTGTTGCGTTTGCCTTCCCAGGAGAAACGGAGAAATCCGCGCCAAATCCGTTGCAAATGACAAAATCGGCTCAGCGTTGCGTTTGCTTTTGCTGAATTTCCGCACGGTGATCAGTTCGGCCGATACGGTGTTGCGTTTGCATGGGCGGGCGCGAGGCCAGTCTACGGCTTACCGAGTGTTCCCCGGACGAATGAACTCGCTGAGGTGCTTGCCGGCAAATGCGGTGAACAAAAAAAGCTCACGCATGTTGATTTTTTACGCCTACAATGGAGGCGTCGAAAATCAACATCATCAACTCATGTTGCAGCGAAAACCCCTCGTTATCAACGACGACTCTCAAGTACGGCTTGAACTGCGCAAGCTTGGCCTGACGGTCGAGATCGTCAACAAGATCGCCCGCCAGGCTGCCGCAGCGAAGGCTGAAGCCCTCGAGATTGACCCGTCAAGCACGCCTGGCACGCTGGCCTACATTTTCGGTGTGCGTGCTATCCGCCTGGAACTGCTCAAGGTCGATGGTTGGCGCATGAGTCGCGCCGGCAATGTTGAATCGACCGTCAATGACGAACTGGGTATCCAGATTTGCTTCCAGAACGTGGATACCGCGTGCACGGAGCATATCCCTCAAGCAATCTCGGGCAAGGGCGCGGGCTCGCGCAAGCTCATCCAGGACGGACAGGTAGAGCTTTTCGACCGCGAGGCACCTGAAGCCACTGATGCCATCGGCAGCGCGCCGACGGTGTGGGTGATTTGCGTGAGCACGGATGGTAAGAAACTCAGAGCCGAGGTGTCATGCCCTGAGGCCTTTGAAGGCAACCAGTTCGAAGGTTTCAGTAAACGCATCTGGGTCGTCGATGAAGATCTGGCGCCCGCTCCTGACAGGATCGATCGCCCCGATGATGGCGAGGGTCCGGTGGAGCACGAAGTCCGCATTGCAAAGAAGTAACTATGAAGAACGAAGCTTATGTTTAATGGGGGCAGGCTCACGCTTGCTCGGAAGCGCAGACAGCTAACGAAGAAGGAACTGGCAGAGAAGGCACAACTGACGGCCCTGACGCTCACGCGCTTAGAGGCAGGCGAGACACCGGAGCCGGGTAGCGACACTGTCCGTGCGCTGGGCCAGGTCTTGAACTATCCGACTGAGTTTTTCTATCTCAACGACAGTGAGGCACTCGACACTGCAGCGGTGAGTTTCCGTAGTCTTTCGTCGCTCACCGCACGCCAGCGGGACGCTGCCCTCGGGGCCGGCGATTTGGCGTTCGAACTGCATTCCTGGGTGGCTGATCGTTTCGACCTACCAGCCGCACAGCTGCTAGACCTGCGCGATGAGGATCCGATGGCGGCGGCTGAGGCTTTGCGCAGTCATTGGGGAATGGGGACCAAGCCGATTGAGCACATGATCAAGCTCCTTGAGTCCAAGGGAGTGCGTGTGTTCTCGCTGGCTGAACAGCACAAGCACGTCGATGCGTTCTCGTGCTGGCGCGGCAATGTGCCCTACATCTTCCTGAATACGTTCAAGTCTGCAGAGCGAAGCCGTTTCGACGCGGCACACGAGCTTGGCCATCTGGTACTCCATGTCCATGGAATGACGAGCGGCAGCTCGAACGTTGAGCGCGATGCCGATAGGTTTGCCTCGGCATTTCTGATCAATCGGGGTGACTTGATCAGCCACCTAGGACGGGTCAATTCTCTGGCGCAATTGGTCTCGGCCAAGAAGCGCTGGGGCGTATCGGTGGCAGCGCTTGCGCGCACGGCTTTTGACGCGAACCTAATTTCCGACTGGCACTATCGTGACCTGTGCAAGCACATTAGTTCGCTGGGATATCGGACGAACGAGCCGCAAGGGCTTGAACGCGAAAAGTCGGTTCTGTGGAAGATGGTCTTCGATGAGTTGTGGAAGGAGGGTGTCACCAAGGATCGTATTGCGGCCGAATTGCACATACCTTTGGATGAGATTGAATCACTGGTGGGCGAACTGGTTACCCAACCGCCTCCGCCGCCAGTGGCCGGCAGCAAGAGGCCGATGTTGAAAATCGTCTCATAGCCACCAGCACCGACCTTTATAGAAGCATGCCTGCAGCTAAGTCTTCCGCCAGCCACAGCCCGCTCCGGTGGCATCGAACCAATGCCGCGTAGCGCGGTCAACCTCTTTGATCAGTTTCCGGTTCGTCATGCGCCACTGTGAAAATGAGGATGGGGAACCTCCCGGCATGAATTCTTGCCCCACCGTCGTCATCGTCGAAATCTGCCGCTTCTACAGTTGGCACAGGCCTTCGTACGAGGCGCCAAAGCTTCCACACGAAGTAGAGAGTGGCCAGGCTGGTCACCGCCGTGAGTAAAACAATAGCGGGCAACAAGGCCGGTGCCGACTGGTATGTCTGAGTTTGAGCGATGGCTCCCGTCGCGACGCCAGAAATCACGATTCCTGAAAAATATCGCCATGCTGTCGGCCACGTGTAGTACTTCGGGGGCATGCGGTACTGCTGTGCCACCTTGTGGATGATCGTGTTTATCAACGCGTCCCAAGAGTACGGCGTTTGCAGCGTGTGATTGAGTTTGAAGCCTCTGCCAACTGCGATCGTTTTTCCTGATTTTTTGTCGGTGAGCGAATCTCCCCGAGCGCACGCGACGAACAACTCTCCGAGCGTGAAATCAAATTCAGACCCAGCGATGGCTGGCGCAGCAACCCAAGGATCCATCACCCAGCCGCTAGAAGGTGGAGGCTTAACGGCAACGTACCAAGCTTGAGCAAGCGCGGCATCAAGGCTACCCGTCTTCGTGACGATGTTGCTCAACAAAGTGTCTTTGTTCGTCGCCGTCTTCTTGAGGGTATGGATGGGATCCCATGTCGAAAGGATCTTGAATTGATTCTTGGTGCTTTCGTTTTCTTCCGTGACGGGGACGGGGGGTACAGGGTCTGCCGGCGACTGCTTGACCTCCAGGAGACACGCTCGAGATTCCAGCGGACCATTCCCGTAGCTCTCATGAATGACCAGCATCATGTCACCCAGCTCAGCGCCCGTATCACCGGCGTTAAGGATTGCGATCGGCCGCTTGTCGATCCACGCAACATCAACCGATGCCGATCCGCCTTGCACTAGCCCTTCCGCCAGCGCTTGAGCGTACGCATTTCTAGCTGCCGGACTGAACAGCTTTCCTAGGTTCTCAAGCTCACCCCGCACGCCGTTCCCATATGCAGCAGCGAATGCCACATTGAATGCGTCAATCTGCCCTTGCTTGTTAGCCCACGGCACAGCACGTCTCCCCTTGAGGTCTCAGAAGCAGCGGTTCGTACGACGCATTTGACTTGTCTTGCACCGACGATCTTTTGCGCCCGGATAGTACGAGAACATTTGAAGGACCTCCTCGAACACCATTCCCAGCAGCACGCCCGACACACCCTCCTGACCAAGCACGCGCGGAAAGAGCATCGAGACGCGCTTAGGCGCGCTGCGGTCGTCGATAACTCCAACAAGTCAGCCCGGGTCACTGATTGCGCCGGCGTCGACTCATGGGTGCAGAAACCTCATCGCCGAGGACCTTGTGCTTCAAGAAGGAAAGCTTCAAGAGGTACGTCAGTTGCGGCTGATATCCATGAACAATGTCACCCATGTCCGCTCCTGTCGAAGCATTGCGACCTGGCGCTTCCACAACCATGCCCTCGTGCTTTGTAAGCCGACCTTGTTCTTGCCGCCAGGCCTCGGTTACGTACGCGGCAAACTTGGTATCGCTGAAGTAGACGCAGGATGACGCTGCGTGTATCTGAAGTTTGTTGAGTGCAAGAACGTCGCCTAGGTCACGGACCGCTAGTTGGTTGTCTCGGCCTTCGCGAACCCGATAGCAGCCCGTGTCCAGCAATGCTAAGCATTTCGTGGCGCTCAGGGGAAAGAACACCATAAGGCCCGGGGTGTCGAGTCCGAGCACGCCGCGCAGTTGCACGTCTCGGTAGTACGCGTTGTAAAAGACTACCGGAGCGTCGCCGAAGATGAAGGGCCTGTTCGTTTTGTTGACCAGCACTACCGGCGTTAAGTCCCGCAGCGCTGGCGATTGCTCAACCGCAATCCCCATCTCCATCCGTTGGCTATGGATTGGGTTGGCTTCAACGTCAGGGAGCGACTCTAGAAGTAGGGCTCGGTCTGCATCAGAAATCTCTGTTGAGTTGTTGAGCTGAACTTCGAGCACCAACCTCGCCATCTTGTCTTGAAATGCCTTGCTGTTCTGGCGTGCGGCTTCAGTCCGGGTCCTCTGCAACGTCAGGTGAACAAGGAACAGGTCGATTTCATCTTCACTCAAGAGGAGGGGGTTCTCAACCTGGTCCAGGCGGTGAAGTGCGGCACAGCAAGCTCCCTCAATCTCTCCTAGAGCTTTCTCTACTTCTTCGTCTCCGTAGTAGCCAATCTTGCTGGCTTGACCTTTGATGGACGCGCGCGCAACAGTCTTGCCCGTCGCCCGCGTGAGGAGGCAAATGCTTTTCGCGTCCGCGGAGAATCGACGGAAGTAGAACTGTGGGACGTAGTGGTGGTTGCGCAGTGCTGGCATCAGTTCGAAAATCGCGTTTGATATGTTTTCAACCTCTAGCGCCGAGTCGCGTGAGGGGTGCGACAGCCGTACGGCCGTCCCTTGGGCGAACGCTTGGACCTTGTGAAATCACCCTTTAAAGAGCGCGTCCCGAGCCTGATTTCGACCGGCTAAAACAGGGCGTTTTCAGGCTCCTGCCAGTCAGCCGGGTGACCCGCCACGTTGTTCGAGCCTCGTCTTACGTACATCCGACCGTCGTGCATGAGACTGGTCGGACGGCCGGCACGTTCGACCTCAAGCGCGATGATGAGTCGGTCATTGTGGTGAACAGCTTGAGTTTGAAGTGCGACTGTCGGGTAGACGAAATCGCGCACCTTGGCGCGTAACGCCCCCATGTATCCCTCAATGGTGGTCCCGTTTGCTTCGCCATCAGCCCATTTGGCTACAGCTTCGGCGGTGCCGCGAATCTCGCAAGAGTCGGACACCCCGAAGTAAATCGTGCCTCCGCCCGTGTTCGCGAAAGCTACAACCGTTTTAAGAACCTGTTGAAGTTTGTCTTTCTCTCCAAGGGGCGTTGCACCGCGAGGCAAGTCCAGAAACTCTTTGAACTCCGTCCGGAGGCCCTCGCCGTCGTAGATTTGCTGGAGCAGCTCCGACTCTGCCGTGACTGACTTTCGCAGGGCGAGCATGGACTTTCCATTGACCGCGTACCGAGTGTCTTCTTTGTGGAAGTCGTACACGGTGCCTGCGCCGTCGACTAGCAGAAGCTCTAAGCGTTGGCCGTCGGCGGGGACGTTCAGCACTGCGCTGCCTGAAGTCACCGCCGCCGCAAGTTGATGGATATTCCCGTCGATCCAGCAAGCCCCTACAACGGATAGGCCCGGGGAACCTTCGAGGCTCCCCGCTATGGTGACAATAAGGCTGCCGTCAGACCAGTGGGAATTCCCAAAGTAGGCGCGCGTTTCGGGCATGAGCACGACGATATGCCCAATGGAGCCGTCTGATGAGCCATGGTATTGCCGTAGACCAAGCCAGTCCCGAGCAGCCTCGAATGGGTCGGGGTAATACGGCTCGCCCACCGCAACAAGTCGGGCTTGCTGCGGTACGTTCACTTGCGGGTGCATTTGGATTTCGTACACCCGTCCAGCCTGTTCCATCCAGTAGTTTTCTAAGGGGGCCTCTGTCACGCGACAGCCTTGAGGGCGGGATACCGCAACTGGCTCATCGGCAATGTTCACGCTGCCTTCTGCAACGCTCATTAAAAAGCTGTGCAATTGCTTAACAGTGAGCTTCCGAGAGATCAAGATGGTGCTCGGATAGCGGCAGATATGGTCGGCAGCTGTGTCTCCTTGCATCGGTCGCACAACCAGACCCATGATGGCCCACTGCTTGTGGACGGCGTCCTTAACAAGGACGGCACGAAGTGAAAGCGGAGCGTTCGGGCCTGCTGTTTGCAGCTCCGTCATCAGCGAAGCGGGGACGATGGAAGGGTCGTGAGTTGCTATCAATGACTGGTCCCGAAAGTTCAGGACCAGTCTATTGCAAAGTCACTTCCTCGTGAGCGGCCTTGCCGACTCACGATTGAATCGCCCCGGGTTTTCTAGACACCTCTGAGCCGTCCGTCGGCACAATGCGAGGATGCGAGCCATAAACCTTTTCGAACCGCGGACGCCTGGATCAAACAGCCGAATCCGCATCGGCTTGCGTTCCCCTGCCGCCGCCAAAATCCTTCTCGGCCACCGCCGCACCTGACGGGGCCGAAGGTGTCTCATGCTGTGCATCACTTCGTCCCTGCCGCCTATTTGGCGAGATGGGCGACCGTTACTGAAGGCAGCCCGGCAAAACGCGTAGTCTATTTCCACTGGGCAAACGGGCGATTGCTGCACAGCCGTATCAGCCCGAAGCGGGCAGCATCTCAACCTGGTCTGTACACCAGACGCCACGCACCGGAAGGCGCGCGCCAGCAGATCGAGACAGAGTTTTTTACGCCGTTGGTCGATAACCCAGGAGCGCAAATCATCGAGAAGCTGGTGCAAGGCTTGGACGACCTCACTGGAGATGAGCGTCGAGCATTCGCGCTGTACCTACTTTCCCAGCGATTTCGCGTGCCAAGCTACGTCGAACACCTTCGAGCGGAAGCCAGTCGGGGCATGCACGACATTGTTGAAAAGACCAGAGCGATTTATGAAGAAATCAGAAAGCCCGAGGACCCGGCCGCGCTTGAAGAGCTGATCGCCGCCGAGCTGCCGCGAATGGAAGAAGGTTTGGGCATACAGATGCTTCCGCAACTGCTGGCGATGTCCGGGCCGATCGATCACATCGCCGGCATGTGCTGGAAGCCATATCGCTTTGAAGGATGGGGAAGAAGGCTGCTCACGAGCGACATCCCGGTGATCTTCACCAAGGGATTGGCGGATTTGGATTGCGTGATTGCGATGCCATTGAGTCCGCATGTGGCATTTTTCGCGGGGAACGACAGAGCCATCTTGGAAGGAATTCTGGGACGCCATAGCCCGAAGAGCCTGGCCGGAGTCATCAATACCCACGTGGTGCATCAAGCGATCCGATTCATCTACGCCGACGACAACTCGCAACATCGTTTCGTCGAGAACCGCCTCGTCCGACCAGAGCAATTGGCGCCTCGCCAATACCATCCCTTGCGCATCTAGGCACTGTTGCTCTAGGCCCGAGCGGTTTGGTTGAACCTGCGAGACAGGCGGTCGAAGACTGTTATATCGTTTTTGAGCCGACGTTCGACATCGCGTCTAAAACCCCCGCAAAAGCCTCGGCGACTTTGCGCCAGACCGTCCATCTCCGGTTGTTGATCGACACGTCGCTTGCGCTGCAAAGCCTCGGCATGTCCGCATTTCCATGAATGGCGTCGGTGTCGGCCTGCGCCGATGATTGGTGCCTAGCGTCACATAACAATCTGACCACGATGCGTCTCGCCGGAGAATGCAGACAAAACACGCCCAAGGGCTGGGAGGACAACGCGTGACCAGGGCTCGACAAAAGGATCTCGAACTCCGGTATCTGGACCGCTTGCGGCAGCAGTTGCCGAACTTCCCTGATGGCGTGATTGACGGAAGCGGCGAGGAGCCCGACTTCAGGGTGCGCGGCCAACGCACGGTGGGCATCGAGCTCACTGAACTGCACCAGCCGTCTGACGGTCAAGCCAAGCCTCCTCAGGGGCGCCAGGCAGACCGCGACAAAATTGTTCGACGTGCCAGGGAGATCTACGACAGCCAGGGGTTGCCATTCGTCGATTGCCGGGTGCATCTGAAGGACGTCTCGCTGTACCCAAAGGAACTGGAGTCACTTGCCCAAGCAGTGGCGGAGTTGGCCGCGCGCAATGTTCCTAGCATGGGTGAATGCAAGGAGGAAGAGCCTTCATGGACCACGGTGGCTTCATTTCCTGACTTGGTCGATCAGATCCGCGTGTTCCGGTACCCTGACATGATCGAAAGCCACTTCTTCGCGAGCGGCACGGTGTGGGTGGCTCCGCTTGCGCCGCAGGACGTTCAGCGGGCGCTGAACTCGAAAGAGAAGAAGTACGCGGCCTACAAAGCCAAATGCGATGAGGTGTGGCTGGTCGTGGTGGTCAACGCCGGGTTCATGTCGACCTGGGTGGATGGGGCCGAGCCGCTGCGTGGGGTCAGGTTTCGCACGCCGTTTGATCGCGTGCTGGTGGTGGGCGGCTGGGGCCCGCTTGTCGAGCTGTCAACGTCCTGGGTGTGAGACGGCCAGTAGCCCAGCCGACCGCGAGGAGATGAGCATCCGACCTGTCAGCGCTTGAGGCTGTCGGGGTACACATCCACGCCGAGGGGCATTACGAACCCGGACGTTGCGGCGGACGCGCGTTTCTCCTCAACTTCCATGGCCAGTGACAGATAGATCAGCGCGGCGCGCGCGAGCTGCAGCAGGCGTAGCGTCTTTTGATCCAGTTCTTCCCGGACGATCTGGTGCGCCAGCCGATCCACGAATGGCTCTCGGGGCGCGCTGTGCTTTGCCATCGCGTCCACTACCTTCACGTTCTTATGTTCTAAGTGATTCCGTAGTGCGTCTAGGTCGCTGGCGTCCGGCTGTGCCACGTCCTTGAGTTCAGGGTCGAACAGATCCTTGGACAGCCAGAACAGTCCACGCAACGGCAGGTTCTCTGAGGTCTCAAGCATCGCCCGAACCTGGGGTGGCGCTTTGCCCTTGGGCGGATCGACCCAGATCGAGCGGAAGTTCACAGCGCGCTCAGCGATGCCCAACTTCCAGTAGTCATTGACGAAGTAAGCAATCTTGTCGAACAGGGAGTACGCGCATCGGTACGCGATCTTGACCTGCTCGACGGCCATCGAGTACTGCCCGTAGTCGGCATTGAAGGCGAGGTACAGATCTCGATCCGCTGGGTGCAGTGACCCATGGCTGGTGCCTTCGAACAGGTTCCACCGGGCGAACGCGTACTCCTGCTTAAGCTGGTTATAGAACGCCAGGAACGTGATTCCGGCCGGGCCGACCGCGTGCGAAGGCAGCATCAGCACGTCACGACCGGCGATCGATTCGGTCAGCAGGTCGTTCAGCGGATTCAGGAAGAGCCGCCTTGCCAACGACCATTCGCGATAGGCTCGTTCGCGTTTGCCTCGCCCCAACGAGAAAATACCCAGTTCGCGTTCCTCAACCTCAAGCGTCCGCAGTCTGGCCTCGACCCTGTGCAGCGTGGCTTCGAAGTGCGACAGGGCCTCTGCGTAGGTCGCGCCGTCGCGACCGATCCCTCCCGCCACTGCGGCATGAAGCTCTCGACGTGCATGTAAGAGGAACACCGCAGAGTGGCCGCCGTCATATACGGCCTTCGCATACGTGACCAACCCTTCGCCCATGTTGCCGCGCGCCATGCCCAGGTTCGGTTGCTCGGCCAGCGCGATTCGCCATTCGGCGAGGGCCTCAACGAAGCGGCCCGTTGAGCTGAGCGCGTTACCCAGATTGCACCGAACCTGCGCCTTGAAGTGCCGCGGCAATTTGGGGTGGCCCGGATGCTGGACGCAAGCGCGCAGCCAATAGATCTGCTGGAGCAGCTCAGGCTGGTACCAGGACCAGGCGTTTTGAGATGTGCGACGGATCCGCCGCAGGGCCTCCCAGGCATTCGAGCGGGCATAGCGCACCATACTGGCGTACTTGACATCGCACAGAGGCTCGATTTGATCTGCCAGTTCAAGCGATCCCATCAGCACGCCCTCATCGCCCGCGTCGCTCGCGGCATCAATGAACTTGGCCAGATCGCCGTAGATTTCGGCAGCGTCGCCAGCGCTGGCGAGGTGCCTAGTGGCAGCCTGGCGCAGTCTGGAAAGGTCCGGTGGCGCGTTGTCTTCGTCCAATGTCACTGGTAGTTCCTCTCCAGCCATGTTCAGGGCCTTCATTGCCAGAGCCGGTAGATCGAGGCCGCTGGCGACTATTGCTGGGGCGGCGGTGACATCTCGCCGACCAGCTGATCCAGCGCGAGGAACAGGGTGGGAAGCCTGTCCTCGTAGATCGCCTTGTAGTTGTTGTAGCAGTAGACCGTCCCCTTCGTTGACGACAGCAGCTTCTTGACCTGATCACCCGACATGAGCCAGAAGGTAGTCATCGCCTCTCGGCCAAGAAGCTTGGTTATCGCCTTCTGCGTACCTTCCACGTTGTGGGCATCGATGAATTCGAAGGGCTCGTCTCGGAGACTCCGCAGGCAGTAATCGGCAAACGCTCGGGCGTGCGACACCCCGTGGCTAGGGTCGAAGCAGAAGCCCAGAAGGTAGTGCGTCATGGCCGCTCGGATGCCGCCGCCATCCTGCATACCCACCTCGTCGTACCTGCCGCATCCGACACCTTCGCCGTTGCCGCCCCAATCATTGACCAGCTGGTAGATCACGAAGCTCTTGAGGCCTGAGAGCGATGATTGCAGCTCAGCTTCCAGGTGGTCGACGCCTTCCACGATGGCGCGGCCACCTTCGCCTAGGATCTGGGTTTCGGAGACCCGGTCAACGTCGAGGAAGAAGTTACGCCGGCCGTCAATATAGGCTCGCCTGAATTCTTCGAACACCTTCTGCGAGAGCCGCCGCATCGAATCGGCTGCGATGCGGCTGACATCCCCTGTCACAGTGGCGCTGGCATCTTCCAACCTGGCCAGCGCCACGTAGACGTTGTGCGCGTTAGATTGCCGATCCGCCGAGCAGCACAGGCGCAACAGCATCAGGTCCCGCCAGCCCAATGCTCCTCGATCAGGCGCAACCAGCTGCTGCACCAGCGACGGCGAATACGAGGATCGTCCATCGCCGATCAGTCGCACCGCCAGTTCGGGCAGGTCGGCCAAATCGCGCAGTCGCCCATTGCCGGGCACCTCGCCGAAGCCAGCCCGATCAAGCAAGAACAGCAACGACACGACGGCCCGGTGCCTCATGCTGTGCTGGCTAAACTGGAGTGACGAGTATTTCGGCAGCCACTTCACCAGGGTGTCGATTGCGTCGTTCGCCGCGGCGCGGTTTAGCTCGTATGCGTGGTTGACGACCAGCGCCCAGAATTGGTCCTGCGGTGACTCCGAGAGCGCCAGAGAGAAGTCAGGCCGGGAAAGCACCTCAGCCACGGTTAGCCTGCGATCCTTCACCGCTTGGAGCAGATCTTTGTAGAGGCGGTATGTGGTGGTGGCCTCGGGAACCTTCAGCCGGACAATGAGCTGCAGGTATCTCTCAAGGTTGCGGTGTTGCCCGTTGAAGCAGGCCCGGGTGCGCCACGGCGTCTCGTCGTTCGTGACCAGCGCCGCTTTCGCCCAGGCCTCAACGTCGAACAGTTGGCTCAGCAGGAATCCGGCCGGTGCGTCTGCGTCCTCGATGGCCGTCTGTAGACCCGAGCCATTCAGCGGACCCTTGTTGTTCGAACTGTCACCATGTTGGGCCGCGAACGAGCCAGAGTGCCCCTCGGTCTCCTCGCCATAGATGCGCCGGAACAGTCCCGGGTAGCAGAGATGCAACAGCATCAGGTGAACGAGATCCTTCTTCTCGAAGTCGGTCCCATCCAACTTGACTTTCTCCATGCTCATCAGAAGGGCCGCGTTGACGAAGCGCTTGACCTTGCGCATGTCACCTAGCAGCGGTCCATAGCGGTGCGCTTCTTTGCCGACGAGCAGTTCCTGGACCGTCTTCATGATCTGCCTGAGCTGCATCCTCTCCGTGGCGCTCACCGTGTCGCTCTCGACCGCCTTGATCTCCCACTCGGTGTCGAGGTAGTCGCGGATGGCCTTCATATCCACGAAGAGGCTCAGCTTCGCGGTGATGAACTTCTCAAGGAACTCACGGGCGCGCGCTCCTTCGTCCTTGCTACCCGCTGATGCGACCAGCGTGTCGGTGTCATAGCAAAGGATATAAGTTGCCTGGGTCAGCTTGAACGTTCGGCGAACAGTGAAAAGCACGTTGTTGACCAACTTGCTGTCGAGCCGATCCAGGTCGTCAATGATGACGATCAGGCGCCGATTAATCTGCTTGAGCAGGTCGTCGATGTCGTCGAGCAGTTCGTCGATGGTCTCGGACGACGGCTCCAGCGAAAGCTTGATGCCCAGCACGGAGAAGTCGGTCTTCCCCTTCAGCATCCGCGAATAGCGTGTAGCCGCGGGCAGGAACTCCGGGGCAAAGACCTTCTGCCGGATCGCGGCGCACAGGTCCTTGATGAACCGTTCTGACAAATCGGGTTCTGAGGCATAGCGCAGCGGTTCGAAGGTGAAGACGATGACCTCATCGCCGCCGGCGGCTTCCCAGCGCTTCTTGGCTAGGTTCAGGAAGCTCGTTTTGCCGACACCCCATGGTCCGTCGATGCCGAAGACCAGCCCTGATCGCGCTCCGCTGGTCAGCACCGTATCGGCAAACTGGCTCGCTTCACTTCTGACGCCCAGCAGATCTTGCTCTGCGTCCTTGATTTCGGCGTCGGCGAGGAAGTACATCTGCGTCGTGTCAGGTCGCACGTGGCGGATCAATTCGCGCCACATCGGCGATGCCAGCATGGCCAACAGAACGGCAAGAACCACAGGCGCCCAGCCGACATTCGCGCGCGATACTGCGACGTGCATCGTAGAAAGCTGAGGATCCAGCAGCCGGATCACGACGGCACCGAGGAACATCAGCAGTAGGAGGTCGAACCGCCGACTCGCGTAGACCCGCTTCACGTGGTCGTGGACCCCGCGCTTGCGGGCATAGGCACCGATGATGAAAGCGGCGAAGGTCCAGATGACGATGGCGAAACCCAGACCGTTGTGTGCCTGAAGCCATAGCCCAAAAGGCTTACTGGCCAGCCGCGCGACTTGGAATATCTCGAACAGCACGGCGCCCAGCAGCAAAGCTCGCGCAAACACGAGCAATTCGGGCATCTTCATCGTCGTAGGTGACGCAGCAGACATGTCGCTCCCTTTAGTGGCGTCTCTGGTCGAGTAGTTGTGTGACGCCAGCCGACTATGGTCGGCGCTTGCCGGCCCCAGCGCCATTCATGGAAGTGCTGATATGCCCAGCGGCCCACCGCTGGCGAGATGTCGATCACTAGCCGCTTAGCGACCGTCACGCGCTGCTGGAGGTTGTCGACAAGCGCTACTACGTCGGCACCCACCTGGTTCAGTTCATGCTCCGCCATGGGCTCGACATGAAGGAAGGGCCAGCTCTACACACCGTGCTGAACAGCTTGGCGGAGGTCATCTACCGGGAGGCACCTGACGACGTCCTTGTCGGTTTCATCGAAGCCTGCGTGGCCCCCTCGGATGCCACCGTTATGACTGTCTTTGGCCGCCTCTTCTTGCTTGAAGTGGCCAGGCCCAGGTACGCAGATAACGCGGCTGCCCTGCGAATGCTGACCAAGGTCGCTCACGCGGCCGGTGTGGCCTACTTCGAGGCGCGAATGTCGAACCCCTCCTTATTCGAAAGCTTCGTTCCGCCAGCCGACCGTAATCGTTCCGGCAAAGCTGTGCGGATGCTTCCGAACCAGACCTGCTTCACCAATTTCTGCGCGCGGATCAATCTGTTGCGAGGCGGCCGATTGGACGGTGTACGCCTGGTACATGACGAACAGTTGGAGGCCGCCAACATCATTCAGGAAAGCAAAGCGAAGATGGAGGCCTTCAAAGAATCTTCCTTCCGCCCGTATACCCCGCACGCTGACTACCAGATCGACGACGGAGCGACGCTGGCCTTCGCCAAATCAGACAGCGAGCCGGGCATTCAGCTCGCAGACGTCTTAACAGGAACCACGATGCGCTTCTGTCGGGAACTGACGCGCGATCCAGCGTCTATCGCTCCAGCCTATAGGGGCGCCATGACGCGGCTCATGGACACCGGTGATCCGCGCACAGGACTAGGCGTCAACTTCGTCGCCCCAGATGCACTGCTCCACGCCTGCTACGCCTTGCGCGATTAGCAGTGCACCTGGACTTTGTAGCCGCGCCGCGCTTCTCACTCTTCCGTAAGCGCCTCGGTGTTGACCAGCTTCACGCCGCGCAAATGGGAACGGCACAATTGCGCAGATCTCGGACGACCTTGTCGATATCTAGAAGCGTTTCCGACTTCGGTTCGATCTGTATCGCGTTCGGAAGCCTGCAGGTGATTGCGAATTTGCGACTGAAGGAATCTCTGGCTTGAAGTCCCATGCAACCTGAATACCTTGACCGCCTGAGCCAGTCCGTCCAACACTTTGTCCGCGAGGTCGAAGCTGCGTCAGGTGTTCCCATCGGCGTTGTTCCTACTCCCGAGCTGAACGGTGGCGGGCCTTTTCGCCAAGGGAATCTGGACGTTGTCGTTCGGGCGAGGCAAGTCTTGCTAGGTGCGCCGACCAACGGCTACTTCCCCGACGGTGCTGTACGCCATGAAGTGCTGCATGTGAAGCGGTGTCATATCGACGGTGTGCCACAACTGGTTCTTGCAGATTCGGTAGTGCCCTGGGATCAGGCCGTCTCCGACATGCTGGCAGGCCTGGACAACGCCATCGAGCATCTCGTGATCGTTCCCGAAGAGCTGCGGCTACATCCGGAGCGGCGCGACCACTGGGAAGCCCAGATGCAAGAGATTTGTGATGATCTTCCAAACATCCCCGAAGAGCATGTGAAGCTGGCCATCTGCATGCACTGGACGTTTCTGCGGCAGGTGCTCCCAGATTCGCTGCACATACCCACGATGGGCACATTTGCGGCTCAGAAGGGGATGTTCGATACGGCACGCAGCTTTGCAGACCAACTCTTGTCCCGCCTTGCCAGCAAAGAGGAAATATTGTGTCTGCTGTTCGATACTTTCCCAGAGATTGGGAGGGCGCGTGCCGGACTGGACTACATCAACAGCGTCACCGGCACGCGCCATCGGCCGATTCCGTAGAAGGAACTGCCTGCTCTCAGCCCAGTCGAAAGCCATGGGGCCTAGCCGCAATGACTTGCCGGACGTACTAGTAGGGCAAAGTCGCGGGTTGCAGAGCGCGCAGTGAGTTCACAATCGCACGCCATGGACAGCCAAGGATGCACCGGTGTGGCTACATCCAAATCGCCTGAAACACCACGTCGCGAATCACCTTGATTTTTGCTTCGCCGATGTAGTCAATTTTGTCCAACATTGAGTCGGACGCATTCGCGAGCATACCAACCGTCGTCATCCCCGCAGCCCTCAAGCGCTGAATGATCGGCTCAGTGAGGCCGTATGGATAAGCAGGAGAGCGTCCCAGGACCTGAATCTCCTTGTCCAAAATCGCCAGGCCGTTCTCCTCTGGCAGTTGGGGCAGCTTGATTTGCTGGAACGCCATGCCGGAAACATGCAACTCTGCGGGCTCGGCCTTGCCTTGCAGCCACTCTTCAATCATTTCGAATGTGAGGCGTCGGCTCGGGGTCGATTCGAGCAGGCTGCACAAATTGATTGCATAAATCGGCCCACGTCCACCTGACTTGAGCGCGCGAGATGCCTCTCGCTTTGCGACGAACCCAAGGTACTCAAGAATCTCAAAAATCTTGAGGTACTGACTGACGATTTGCCGATGAATCAGGATACGGTCTTGCGCAGTGCTGCGCTGACCCGCCTTAACAGGCTTGGTCGCGTGCTCCACGATTGCGCCCATCACCTCGCTCGCCGGACCAACAAGGGCCTCATAGATTCCAAGCTTCGGCGCCACTTCTTCCATTAAGGGCCAGAAGTAGTCCGATGCCATGTCGAGCATGCATTGTTGAACGTCGGGTATGCCGATCTTCTCCTTGGAGTCAAAGCGGTTGCAGGCCAGTATCAGACCTCGAAGATTTCCAACGACGGCTCTTCCAAGCAGATTCGCGAACTCGGCCGGCGAGAGTCGGTCAGAGAACATCGACGGTTCTGCCAAGCGCGGATAACGCGCCTTCACGACGTCTGGAAAGAAATCTGATGCTGTTGAAACGTCGGATCGACCAATGTCAATCACCGTGGAGTCGTTAAAGACGTCGAAGCGGACGCCAAATTTTGTCACACCTGGGTAAATCGAGGCCTTGCAAGAAGCGAGGTTGCTCGACAGCGTACGGAACAGATCAAAGAAGACCTCCAACGGCTTTTCGCGGCCAATGTGCGCGGCATCGTCAAACAGCAGCACTATTCGCATTCCAAGCGACTGCGCCAATGCGGTCAGACCAAACTGCAGGGAACCTTGGTCAGTAGCTGTTGGGAAGTCTTCAGCACCACCGCGATCCTTCAACTCCTTCTGAATCGCTTGAGATAGCAGGACACAGAAGTGCCCGATGTACTCTTGGCCATCCGACTGAAGTAGCGGCAGATAGCGCAGGCTGACGTAGACGGGAAGCACACTTGCGGAAGACTTCATCCTCCGCCAGGCTTCAATCAGCAACGCGCTCTTCCCGCTGCCGCGGCCACCTCGAACAAGTACCGGGCCGTGTGCACTCAGCTTGCGGATGATGAGGTCGTCATAACTCGAGAAGCTGTGGTAACGCTCAAAATCGGCCGGCGGGCATTCTTCAGCCGCAAGGATCAGACCAGGGTCCGTTTCAGTGTTGTCGATGCTAATCACGGTACGAGCCTTCTTATGGCCTTATAGGAGTCAATCGCAACGTTGGGGTCCAAGGATGCGTATGCGGTGTGAACAAAGTGCGACGCCAGCCCAAGGTGCGCTACGAGAAGAATTGCCTCACGAATTGAGTTCTTGACGGTGATTTCGTCAAAGAGCAACGCGCTGGTGAAGAATTCCCAGTGGACGCCCTTCGATAGAGTTGAATAGAGCCGCATGCTGCGCCCCTTGGCTTCGCCAATAAATTCATCCGGATCAATGCTGAGAACGTCCGTAAGTAAGGGATCAGAAGGCAACGTCGAAACGTGGTCAATAAGACGAGCGAGCGCAGGCTTCCAAAACACATGATCGAAATGCCTCGAGAAGAGGGCGCGGCTAATCTTGGGGAGGTCGTGATCCACGCTCCAAAGGTCTTGGTTAGGCTTGTCATCCGGTATGACATCGCCAGTCCACGCGAACGCTGATTTCACCCGCTTGCCGTGTTCATACTCGGGTCGCGTCTGGAATTCGCTCAAGTAGAGCATTCGAAACGAATCCAAGCGACCGACAAGTGCAGCACACCCGTTCTCGAGCAAGACCCGGGCGCAGAACGGCCCGAAGCTCAACATTTCATCGGTGGCATCTTCAGAAAGAAACTTTGTTGCCCGTGTCGAAAATCCTCTGATTGAGCTCGACAGCTGGTCAAGGGCGACTTGAGCAGTCCCTTCAGCCCCGTCACCACAAAGAAGCGTTGCTAACTCGTTCATCGAATATTGCGTAGATGCGTTGCGGGACTCGACAGAAGCTGGGTGCTCGCGCCTCAGCCAGTGCCGAATCCGTCGAATAAGGGAATCGAAGGACATCGCGGGGAGTTTAGCGGCGCAGGGTACGCGGCGGGCCAAAATCTGGCCGACCCGTTTTCGCGCCGCTTCGGCCCACTGGCTGCGCTACACAGTCCGATCAAGCCTACGCGCGCGAATTTGCCGAGCATCAAGACTGCTCAATCCATTCGCCAAGTTCCGGTGTCGGCCGAGACTGCAAAAGCGCTGCTGGTATACGCCGAGAACTATCGAGGGCGGGTCGGCCAAGGTCAATCAACCATTGCTCGGAAGAGTGCCCTTCGCTGTTGAACCTAGTCGTCCTTGCCGCGGACGTCCTCGCCATACTGCATGCGCCTCATCGCCACGGAGATTTCTGCCGAACGCGTCTCTAGCGCGATGGTGTCGTCCAGCTGCTTGATTCGAGCATCGGCGAACGCGCGAACCTTCTCGCAGGCATCCTCAAGCCAGGGTTGAAGCCAGCGCCTACGCGCCTGGTTCAACTCCACAAAGCCGAACTCCCCATGTACGACCCCCGACTCGTCCATGACGCGGCCAACGCGCCTTAGGAGTTTGCAGCCTGGCGCCAGCCGGCCGACGACGGTGCGCAGGATGGGGTAGAGAACCTCATTCCCGCCATAGGCCTCCAGCAGCGCCAATAGGAACGCGAGTGCCTCATCACCGCCGAGGCTGGCTATCTCCATCATGCGTTCGGCCAACGGACCGTCCACGGCCGGGAAGATCGAAACGACGACCCGGGCTGCTGAAAAGGGAAAGCGCAACTCGTCCGCGCGGTACCAAGCGGTGGCCTCGTGCAGCAGCAGTTCGGGCTGGGCTTCCAATTGAGCTCGCAGCGCTTCCGGCAGCATGTAGAGCGAGAACGGCACCGGCTCGTAGCCGGCCGGCGCGGCTTCGGTCTTGCCGAGCGCAACCCGCTCGCCGATGAACCGCAGAACACTGACGGGGAAGTGCTTTGCGACCGAGGCCACGATGTATTCGCAGTTCTGCTCCAGGTCAGGGCAACGCAGCAATGCCTGCAGCAGGCGATCAGAACTGGCTTCGTCCATGCTTTCGACGATGCTCTTGTTGAGCCACGAGGTCCACGGACGACGCAACCAATCGAACTGCCCGCTCGCTGCGAGGAACTCCAGGCCTGGCAGGAAAACTTCGGCGATGAGGGTGCCCGGATGCTTGTCGAACTGATCGGCCGCCGCCGTCAGCGCGAGGCTCACGGCGTACATGTCACCGGTCGCCATGGCGCAACGCAGGATCCGCTGCAACATGCCCTCGTCAAATGGATCATTGACCCGCTGCTGCCACGCGAGCATTGACAGGTTCACTCCGTCTACCAGCCAATGGTCCATGAGGGCAATCGCCTGTGGCCGCATATCGGTCTTCAGTACCCCATTCAGCATTTCCGGCAGAAAGTTCTTCAGCGGACCGTCTAGGCGTGTCAGATAGCCGATCACGACCGCCGGCTTGGCCTCGGCCAATTGGCCGAGGAACTTGCTGAACGCCGGAAACGTCGCTAGATCGCGCGAGTCGACACGGGAGAACCGGTTCAGGCGCTGGAACCATTCTTCGGCGGTCTCCTCGGTCACCGAAACGATCAAGTCCGCGAATGTGCTGTGTCGATATTCTTCGGCCTGCATGTACTGGAAGTGCCTGTCGTCCCAGGCCGGCGGGAACACAGAGTCATAGCCCACCAGAAGCTTGAAGATGACGTACTCGGGATCGGCGTTGACCGCGTCCTTGAACCGCTGGGCCGCAGCCACGAGCGGTGCTTTGGCCTCGACGAGCTTGGGATTTCGGCTCATGTGCTGCGGCAGCTCTACATAGATGTGATAAAGCCGATGAGCCCAGGTTTCGCATGACTGCTTGAGTTCCAGGCTCAGCTCAGGCAAAACCTGGGTTTGGAAGTCCAAGACCTCCGCCGCACTGTTCATGACCAGTTGCTGCGTATCGTCGCTGTAGCCACCCTGGTACGGCACCTGGGTCGCAGATCGCAGAGCCTGCAGGACCGTCTGACGCTCTGCGTCGGTGTTCGCCGTGACGAACAGCGCCTTCAGCATGCGAACGGCGCGTGCACGGACCGTTTTCAGCTCAGGGGTTGCCGGGAGCGTGCCGCGATGGAACGTGATCTTGGAGGCGTGATGCGACGTGCCGCTCACTTCCAGCCCGAGCATGTCGCTCAGCATGGGCACCAGCATTCGCCTGTTTGCCGCGAGCCCAGCCGGCCCCAGGTCATCCATCTTGTCAAGCAACGCCGCCTGCACGCCAACCCCATGACTGGCGACGCGGTAGTGGAATTTGGCTAAAGCCTGTCCGATGCCTGCAACCGCCTTGGCCTCATCACCTTCCTGAGCAAGACCGTTTAGCGCCAGCGCTGCGGAGAACGTCTTGAGCGGGTCGACGTAACGATAGTGGGTCAGGATTTCGCTGACTGGGCGAAGCACATCCTCAAACGTCTTCCCCACTGAACTGCCGAAGGGGGTTTCTACAACCGTGGGCACCAACGAACGGGCGATCTCGGTCGCGGCGATGAGCCGGTCAACGATTACCGGGTAGGCCTCCGCCATGTTGTCGTATAGCGGTAGCAGCACGTCCTTGAATCGCAGCAGCGCGTCGAACCGCTCGTTGTTGTCGACTGCAGCCACGATGGCATCCAGCGGCTTCTCATCCGCCAGCGTCTTGCCTTCGAGCAACCGGTCGAAGTCGGATGCGATCTTCTGGAACTCGAAGCCAGCCGGCACCAAATATTCCCGGGCGATGCGTCGCATACGCGCCTTGATCTCGTCCAAGGTGCGTGTTCCCATGGCATCGAGTTCCGGCGCCTTGTAGATGGTGTCGTGTGCCATCTCGGCCCACGCATGATTCAGGATGGTCTGGACCTGAATCTCGCACCGCATGCCCGCAAATTCGCCGAAGCCGGACTGCGCCAGGCGCTCGGCGTTGAGCCTGACCACGAAATGATTCGACGTGTAGAGCTCGGCGTCATCTTCTTCATGCTCCGGATGGTGAAACTTGTAGTCGACGACCTCGAAGTTCTCGTGGATGAGGCCCGAATTGAGCAGCCGGGTTACGTCCGTGTTTGTATAGAAAATGACCCGGCAGCCTGCCAAGTCCTTGATCTCGTCGCCGACGGCCATGGAAGATTCAAGGCTGCGCCCGCGCAGTTTCTTCAGCAGCGACTCGGGGGTCTTAGCCCGGGACATGATCTGCTGCAGCCGGTACCGGCCATCCGCGCGGATCAGCTCGGCCAGGATGCCTGCGACAACCTCGGCCATGGCCGAATAGGCGTTCTTACCGTAGTTCTCGTATTCAGCAAAATCCATGATGTTCACTGTCCTGGTGGCCTCGTCGCTCGCGAGGTCTGGATTTTCAGGGCACAACACAATGGGGGTCACGGCGACGCTAAAGAAGTCGGCGTGAACTGCCCCGCTTTTCGTCGAGGCTCGTTGGTCCAATTCAGGTCACATCCGACGGCGTGCCTGGCGAGTTGTCTGTAGTTGTTTGCCTCGGCGTCTGCGGTGGGATTTTCCCGATGGGCTTTTAGCAGCCGATGATGATTGAGCCAGATGCTTGGTCAGTTCCATCGATTCCTTGGTGCGCTTCCAGAGTCAGGAGCGTGCCGAAAACACAAGATCGGATTGCAATGGCGCTCAAGGGTATCGCAAAGGTGCAGCACTATGTGCCGCAGTTCCTGTTAAAGAAATTTTGCAATGACAAGAAGGATCAAGTATTTGTTTTTGACAAGCAATCTGCTCAAACATTCTCATGCAATGTAAAAAATATCGCGAGCGAAAGTCGGTTCTACGATTTGAGAATTGATGACAAAGAAGTGACTCTTGAGCGCCAACTTTCAGAGCTCGAGGGGGCAACAAAGCCCTTGCTTGACAGAATAATAGAAAAGGACTCGGTACAAGTATTTGATGCCTCAGAACTTGATTTACTCTGTTCGTTTCTTGCTGTTCAGTTCACACGCACAAAGGCATTCAGAGAGCAGACATTGAACGGTCTGTCTATGATGCGCGAGGAGATAATTAAAAAATTTGGGTCGGCGAAATTTTCCATCGACCTAGAGGAAGAACTTTCCCCGCTCAACACGAATGACCAGAAAATTCTGATGGCGCAAACAATAATGTCTGCACCAGCTGATTATGGGCCACATTTTGCGAATAAAGTTTGGATTTTAATGGCTACGACCGAAAACCGCCCATTCTATCTCGGCGATAATCCACTCGCGCTACAGAACATGACATCGTCACCGCTACGCTCAGGTCTCGGTCTGGCTGTTCCAGGTATTGAGATATATCTACCTCTGTCTCCGCTTCGCGCATTGGTTCTGATGTGTCCGTCTCATATTTCCACGATGCTTGACGGCAGAGAACGAATTCAGAAAATACTTCATTCGAAGCATCAGTTGGCGGCGCCGCAAATTGATGAATTGACAAAAACCGAGAAATTCATAACAAGCATTGAATCCCATCGGTATGTAGAAGTCGATGCGAACAATGTTATTAATTTTAATTCGCTGCAAGTTTCATACGCTGAGCGGTTTGTTTTCTCGCGCACGGCGGATTTCGCGCTGCCGAAGGAGATGGTTGCTGCTCACCCAACGCTTCGAAAAGGGCGTCGCATGAGGGTGATGTAGGCGGTAAGCCTTGCTTGCGCGATTCAACGGCTAGTCGCAGAATTGAGCGGCGCTGGCCGGGAGGCCATGCCCGCTGGACCCGCTCCGGGACAGCACAGCCGATACGCCTAGCGACGGCGCCCGCCATCACTGGATCTCAGATGCGGGGACTATCCGTAACAAGGAGTCCTCATGTCTTCAAAAATTCGAATTCATCGCCATAGAGCTTTCGGCCGGCAGCACGGGCGCTGCTGGTACTGCGGCGTGTTGATGTGGGAAGCGTCGCCATTGGAACTGTCGAATGTCCCACCGCGAGCGGCTGCGTACCTTCAATGCACCGCAGAGCACCTACAGGCCCGGTCAGATGGCGGGCGAGGCGTGCCTGGCAATCTGGTCGCCGCCTGTAGACGCTGCAACTGCACCAGGCACAAATTGAAGCGCCCGCCGTCACCCAAGGTCTACCTCGCATATGTCCGCCAGCGCATTAGCCAAGGCCGTTGGCACCCGCAGTGGATACGAATGAAAGGGCTCTTGCCGTAAGCCACAGCCGGCAGCGCTTTGGGGGGCCGCATTTCTCAATATCGGTTGGTATGTTGCTGGCCCGTTGTGCGTGCAAAATGCAGCGGATGCCAACAGCGCCTCTCGGCACCTGCAAACTGTGTCTGAGCCCGGACGTCGTGCTTCGCGACAGCCACTACATACCCAAGGGTGTCTACCGGCAACTTCGGGAGACCGGGGGATGCCCTGACCCGTGGCGGATCACGAGCGACCATGCGGTCCGGACCTCCAAGCAATTGAAGGCTCACCTGTTGTGCGACAGTTGCGAGGATCGGCTGAGCCGGCTTGGTGAAGACTGGGTCATGAAGCATTTCCTGCGTGCCGATGACACGTTCCGGCTACAGGACATCCTGGAACGGCACAGGGCGGAGGTCCGCTTGGACGGTGAGGCAACTCGAGTTTACCTAGCGGCGGTCATTCCCGAAATCGACGTCGCGGCCTTGACGTATTTCGCTGCAAGCATCTTCTGGCGTGGGTCGATTCATGGATGGGATGAGAGTGGGCATGTGCCAGTGTCGATCGGGCCGTACGGCGAACCCATGCGGCGTTATCTTGTTGGCAAGGCCGACTTTCCGGAACACGTGGCGCTGCACATTGCCGTGCGCGAACGTGGCCAGTTGTCTCGCCTCACTGCAACGCCGGTTGGGAAGCGGCTCGGTGCAGTAAGGGTCTATAAATTTCCCTTGCCAGGTCTCGCGTTGTCTATCGCCGTCGGCAAAGGACTGACTGATCAGATGCGCCGCTATTGCTTCGTGCGCGGCCACGGACATCCCATCGCGGTCACACCCTTGCTTGAGCCGATATTGCAGCGAGATGCGGTGAACTACCTCAGACGGCACAAAAAAACTTAGTCGTGCGGCGATAGGGTGACGCGACATTGCGCAGTTGGACTGATTTGCATTGAGGTCAATGCGTTGATCTCAAACACTGCGATGGTGAGCCTCGTCCAGCGCCGAACGTAGCAGGCTCGGCTTCCAAGTCTACGATGATGATGCCGGAAGCGTCGCCAACATTCGCGAACGGCAAACTGCTGTTCGTAGTCTTGTGAACGCAGAGATTCCGACTAGAGCCGTGCCCGTCCCATTAAATCGCCTAGCGTCAATCCAAGCGCCGCCGCGATGCGCGCGATGGAAATGATTCCCGGGTTCTGGCTGCCGCGTTCAATGCTGCTCATATAGGCGCGATCAATATGGCTCTTGTGCGCTAGATCTTCTTGGGACACGCCCAATTCCAATCGGGTCTCGCGGATTGCATTGCCCAGGGCTACCAAGATCGGATCCTGCGCATGCCTGGGGGAGGGCGTTGGCATGCCCGGATGATCGACATATGATGACAATCAGACCACGGACGATTACACACATTTGTGTCGAGCCAAATCGGTCGGCATCAGAAGATCACCCGCGACAGACTCATGGAGAGCCTCGGCATGTTTCGAGTACACGAGACTTGGTTCTTGCCTTGGCCAGAGGGCCTGAAGGTTGAGCCAGGCTCCAGTCTCTATCGGTCCACCGAGTTGGCCAATCCGTTTCCGGTCTGGCTTCTCCATGTGAAAGCAAAACGCTCCGGTAACACTGCGCCGATCAATCGTCGCTTGATCTTTGGCCTACTGGCGGAAGCTCTCAGTGCGGCGCAGCTCGACTGTTGGGACTACCGGCGCCTCTACGTTCTCCTGCCGGAGCAAGTAGCTGGTGGCGATCACTTGGTCTTCGCTCGCTGTGCCGCCATCACCGAATGCGCCGAACCCGAGGCCATCGAAAGTTGCTGGAGAATTGAGACCGACTCTGGCTCGTTTCTCTGGAGCCTTCATCGCACCACGTTTGGCAACGAGCGGAGCATAAAAATCGTATGGCTGGCCGATGACGATGAATAGAAGCGAGTCGGCAGGGACGGGCATTAAATCGCCCGCCCTGGTTTGGGGCGGCTCCAACTCTTGAAAAGATGGAGCCGCATAAATCGAACAAGTTCTCGCCTCAGGTCCGCGGAGCGGGCAGCGCGCATGGTGCAGGAGCACCGAGGGGAATACCCATCGCGGTGGGTTGCTGGATTGGAGCGCGATCGTATGGTTCTTGGAACACTTTCCGCCGCGGGAGCTATGGACGCCACATGACGACATTGCGCAAAAGAAAAGAAGCCATCATTCAGGCACTGCTTCATCGAAACAGGTACAGCTCGCTGGAGGATCGCCAGTGGGATCAGATGCGCCCCGTGGGCCGTGAGTTCGGGAGCCCTGACTTCGAGCGGCTAATGGACGAGGATCGTCGGAACGGTGTTGGCATATTTGACCCTGCGCAAAAGGGCCGCTTCGGGTCCGACGTTCAGAATTCGGACGGCGCGCCAGGGCCGTGAGGCGAGTTCAAACTGAGTATCCGAGCGTCACGCCCGTTCACATGCCCATTGACTTTGTGCGCTTGACCGCAATAAGGCTGGCGGGCAGGGCGCCTTGCCGATGCAACCGGTCTCGCACATCGGCATACGTCCGATAGAACGCAAGGAGTTTTGCCGTCCCACCTAGCTCTGCCACGGCATGAATCATCGCCAGGTGGCTGGCAACCCTGGCGGCTTCATCTCCTTCCAATTCGCGAATTCGCGCTTCCGCTGCCTGCAGCTTTTCCGCTGCCGCCCGAGAACCTTCGCGCCTGATTTTTCCAGCGAAGTTGCGAAGCCCCTGTTGCTTAGCCTGAGCTTCCTCCAAGAGCGCCCGTCGCTCGACATTTCGCGTGAAGTCGCTTGCATTCCTTATCGAGGAATGCAGCCTCGCCACTGCTCGCGCAGTGATGTCCTCGTCGCCATCAAGCATGCTCGCAAGTAGGTCCCGGAGTTCAATGTGGGTCGGGTCATTTGTCTTACGTGCCATGGAGAACACTCTGATGTTGGTTTGCAGACGTCCCGGCGAGGTCTTTGCCCTCCGGGAATACGGATTGGCCGGGGAGGGTGGACATCAACGCCTCGACCCCCTTGAGCCGCTCCATCGCATGTGCAATTTGATTGGTCTTGCCGACAGTGCCGTCGGGCCGTGCCTGCGCGCTCTCCAGTGCAATCTTCAGCCGTCCATGCAACTTGAGGATGTTGTCCTGATGCTCCGGTAAGTTCGTGGCCGATAGATGACGGCAGCCGGTGAAACATTCCAGATGCTTGGGGCACGGGTCCACTGTGAACGAGTTGAGGCAAGTGCCGTAGGGTGTCGCGTGGAACCCGTCGGCCTCGGCCGCCAAAAAGCGCAGCGCGGCCTCGTCGCCTTCCGTGATCTGAATGCTCTTGAACTCGCGAACAATGGGGCCACTGGCTCTTCCCGCCTGGATCATCTTGGCAACCGTTGCAGCCTTACTTGCCCCGATCATCAGCTCCCATTCCTCCGGTAGTTCGATCTGATCCAGTTCCTCGGCCAGGCTCCGGTGATCGTAGTCATAGCTTTGTGCCACGCTCCGACGATTGAAGCGCTTGGAGATGATGGTGTCAGCTACGCCCAGTCGGAACAATTCGGTGTTCTGAAGATGCCGGAATGAGTGGCTCTTTATGGAGAGATTTCGATCTTCTTCTGCTTGCCCGTAAAGCGTGAACAGAGACCGATCCTTATGGGAGTCGCTTCCAAGCGAGAGTTGCAGCAGTGATTCATCAGCAATACCGACCGACGCCGTGAAAGACGGGTCCATAATTGTCTGGTCGCGACCGGCGCCAACCGCTCGCTTAGGCATCAGAAAGAGCATTTCCCAGGCGGCGATTGCTGTACCGTTGTCTAGCGTAAGAGCAGCCATGTCGGATATTTTGCTGGGCTGATGTCTTGCCACGTAGGCTTCAACCTCGGCAATCCGGAGATAGGTTCCGCGAACGCCGCGACCTTGAGTTGGATTTCCATCCGAATCGCGAAGCACAAGACCTAGAGCACGACGCTCCGGCGAGAAGTAGCGGCTGACCGCTGCTTGAACAGTCGTTGTATTCATCTGAAGCGACTGAAGATTGGACAACTCCGCGGTATCCAGCGTGTCGGCGTATCGAAATATCCGATCGTCCACTTCCGGAGCACCAACTGCCCACACTGGATTCCCCGTCATGCGGACGTACATTTCCAAGGTATCAACGAGCTGATCGGGCTCGTACATTGGAAACACACGACCTGATTCACACTGAGCCTTGAGAGTTGTGCGAAGCGGGGCGGTCAACATAGCGACTTGCGCCAACGTGCTCTCCAACGCCTCGCGAAACATTTCTGGCACAAACTGCGTATCTTCGTAGAGCTTGTTCGTGTCCTGCTTCTCCGCGAAATGCCGGATGGAGAGCGTCTCGGAAATCCCGCCAAGGTCGCCGGCCGGTCGACCCGAGCCGTCCACGTAGGCACGCGTGCGCCTCCAATCCAACGGGAGATGAGCGACTTCGCCAACTCGAAGACCTGTAATCAGCAGCACCTTGATCATCGCGAAGCGAAGCGCGTCGTTCAGGTTGCGAGGTTTCTCGGTGAAGACGATGCGTACCAGCTCCCAGAACGCGCGGCGGTCGGGCAACTTTTCCTCGGCCTTCCGTTCTGCCAGCGTCTTCGCTAGCTTTGTCGTGGCTTGAGCAAATCGCGCTCTTCCTGAGCGCATTTTTTCTGGCCGGGTAAGCATGCCGCTCAGCGGGCATGCATTGAAGAGATGCAGTGGATCAACGACGCTTGAGATGAATGCCAGGATGACGACGGTGCGACCGCGAGATGGCTGAAGTTCGTCCGAGAGCTCGCAGGCAAGGCGAAGATCTTCAGCAGTCGTCTCCCAAGGCTCCTTTCGCGAGATTGTTGCGACGAACCGAAGCGCAGCTGCTGCTTGACTGATGTAGAGAATGCTCTTTTTCCGCACCAGCACATGCTCGATCGTGTAGGCCTTAATGAGGGTCAGCCGGGATTCATGTAATGAACAGCAAAAAGTGACTTAAGTCGTTGATGTTTAATAGTTATTCTGAAATTCCACCGACGAAGAACTCTGTGCTTCGTTTCCGATCGGACCGGTCTGTCAGCCCTCCTCCGTCGTAGGCCGCCGTCGCCCAAGCCAGACCTCATGCGCCGAGAGCGGCGATATGACGCCAGCTGCCACCAAGCCCTTCAGTAGCCCAATGCGGGTGTGCCCTTCGGCAACATGAAACTCTGACGCGCTGCCGGCGACAGCGCCCTGCAGCACGACCGGCGACACGAGCCAGGTGCGCTCGCGGGCCCATTGACGACAAACCTCGGCCCGCGTGTCAATGCAAGCCCAGCCGTCCTTCTCAAAATGGGTGGCACGGCCAGCGACAGCCTCGAACCACCGACGAAACGCCGTAACAGTCGAAGCCAAGGCCAGTTGGCCGGCGGTGATGCCAGTCAACTCCCAGCTCAGCGTGTCCAGGCGAAGAGGTCCGTAGCAGGCTTGGTGGTCAGGCTTTCGCGCGTGGTCGGCATAAAACTGCATGGCCACCGGCCACGGCGTGTTCGGCAGCGCTGCAAGAATGGCCTCCAGTTCAATGCGGCCGCTGTTCTCGTCGTGTGGCAAGCGCATCAGGTCGGCGAATGTCACGGCGGACCTTGCCGGTTTGATCGCCTCCCTAGCCATCATTCACCTCGGTCGAGCGCCCCCTCTTCGATGCCTTCGACGCCGGTGCGCCGATCCGACTGAGTAGATCTCGCGTGATCTCTTCCCGGGTACTGGCCGCGGCATGCTCGGCGGCCAGTTGCATTTCAAGCTCGTTGATTTGGCTCTCCAGCGCAGCCGCGCGGCTGCCAGCAGATTCAGTCTGCTGGAGGGACTGGCTGAGTTGACTCCGCAACTCCTCGACCACTTGCGATTGGGCGCCAAAGCGCTCGATCACGGGGCGTAGCTCGCGCAACTGTTCGTCCGCGTTCCGCTTCTCTGCCCTGGCGACGCTCAGCATCGTTAGGGCATCGACCTTCTCTTGCACGGCTGTCCGCACCTCGACCTGCTTGACGGTAAGCGCCTCGTTGGCTTGAGCCAGTTCCTTCTGGAGGAAATGGACTTGCTGCTCGTGCTGGCGCCCCTCACGGTCGCGTTGTTCCTTGGCGGCCGCGCGGAAATGCTCCAGGGCCTCGCGTGCGTGCTCGTGCTTCTGCTCCAGGGATGCCGAGTGCTCTTGGGCGACTTTCAACTGGTCTTGCAGAGCGCCCAGCTGGGTGGTCAGTTGGGCCCGCTCAATGCGCCCGCGCTCCAGTTCTTCGTTCAACTGCTGATTGGTCGCGTTCGATTGCGTCAATGCGACCTGGCTGCGCTCCGCTTCGAGCCGATGCCCTCGTGCCTCGGTTCGAGAAGTTTCAAGCGCGTCATTGAGCTTGCGGACTTCCTCTACCTGCCCAGCCTTGAGGATTTCAAAGCGCTCTTGGGATTCGTACTCCAGGCGACTGGCCAGGTTAGTCACGAACGCCTGCAATTCCTCGCTGACCGAAGCCTGCGATGGGGCCACCCCGCCTTCGTCCGCCTCGATCTCTTTGAGCAATCGAAAGATCGTCGCCTTCGAGCCGGTGTTCCCGAGTTGGATCCGGATGGAGTCGATGGATGGATGCTTGCCTGAGGCCAGCAGTGCATTTCTGGCTTTCAGGACCTCGCTCTTGCTAACGCCTGGTCTGGCCATGATGACTCCTTCGAATTTCGTGCGTGGTACGTAACGACATCATTACGTATTACGAAATGTGAGTCAAGCGGCGAAATTTGCTCGAATCATCACATTGAATAATGTCTGATTATCTGATGTGATGGCCAGATTGGCTCGAAAACGGCGTTCTGACACCAGAAACGCCCTTTCGCGCGGGTTCTTACGGTGATCTAGGTCTGGATGCGCGGAGCTTCGCTTTGCCCCTCGTAAACCCTATAGCAAATGGTGTGGCCTTACAGTCGGCGCAAGGCCAAGCTTGTGATGGCTCCAGACAACATGCTCCGCCTGCTACCCTTGTAGAACAGCAATACCCAAGGGATGGTCAATGTCAGGGGCCGCAAACGAAAGCCGTTACGCGCTCACCATCGTGCTGGGCGCGGGTGCAAGCAAGGAAATTGACTTGCCGATCGGGGGACGAGCTCACAAAGCAGATCGTAGAAGCTCTGTACGACAAAACGGATCCGGACCGCCGCGCAGATGCAAGCGTCGGCGCCCTGCGCCAAGCGAGGTTTGGACAGCAAGATCACAACGGATTCGAGGTGCCGCGCCTGGGCGTGAACCAAGCTGTACAGCGTCTGCTGGCCCTTGGAGTCCATCATCGCGGTGGACGACACGCCATCAAAGTACGCGCGCAGCTTCGGGAATTTAATCGTCGTGAATGAGTTCCATGGCAGCAGAGAAGACGCTGAGCTTCCATTGCTTGCCAAGTACTTGCGCATGCTGCTGCCAGAGCAGAACGTGCGCGCTATCGAGAAGCGCAGCTGGCGGAGCAAGGTGGAGTCGTGAAGTCCAAGATTGTCATTCCGGGGTACGGCGACCAAGGCGTTGAATTCGAGCTGCCTACCAAGCGGACATGGAAGACGGGCAATGCTTGCATTGATCACATCCTCAATAAGGGGCACTTCAATCGGCTGCTTGAAGATGCCGCTCTGCCGCAGATTCGAACCCGCTGGCGTACGGAACTGAGGGCCGCGATCAACACGCCACCCAGCACAGACGAGCTATCAACAGCCTTTCATACGCAGTGGCACGTCTGCCATCACCGCTTGAGAAACCTGGTCGAAGACGACGCTCTGTTGCTGGATGTGGCCTGGATCTGGCTACCTCGTTACGTTGGACCGGGCCTTGAGCTCTATCGTGGCGAAAACATTGATCGCTTCAAGGCTGGTCGACTTGGTTCGGCCTGGTCAGATAGGCGCGAGACGGCCGAGACGTTCGCTAGCGGCCTCAACGCCATCGGAATGGGCGGCGTAATTCTCCGATCTAGCGTTCCCCACGAAGCTGTAATCGCCGGTCCCTCGGCCCATTCGTTCTACCTGGATGAATCTGAGTTCACAGTCGACACCCGAAAGATTGGCGCCATCACGGTGATCGCTCGATTTCCACCGAGCCATTAGCGTCGCCTCCAACGACAGGCCCCGGGGTCTGCCATGCGGGACGCCATATTGCGAAGCGTCCTTACTTATCAGCGAAGAGAAACACAACTCTGCCCGTACAACGGCTTATTCGAATCGTCACGCCGCCCCCGCTTCGGTCCCTGCGCACACGACCAACGACCTCCCAATCGTCGCCAGACTCAGTCGCAGTTAGCGGTTTCCAGTCTTCCATGGTTTTTTCGCCATAGGATTCCGCAATTATTGCCCGCGCTATCGCGATTGCGGTCTTCTCGGTGGACACCACGCCATTTTTCGGTTGATAGCCCTGAATCTGTTCCGGCTTCTTGCAGTCAATCGGTGCCGCTGTGGTCGCCTGTGAAAACAAAGCAAGAAGCGAAATAGCGATCGCGACGGGTGTTAGTTGCAACTGCATCCTGAATCTCCATTTGTTATGTCCGTATACGTTGACATTTCGCCGATGGATTTCGGAATGAACTCAGCACGCGATTGCTTGGTGTACCAAGATATGATGCCAATCCTTGACCGGAGGCCCGCATTACGTCTGCCGCACTAAAACTTTCATTTTGCATACCCCGGCGTGTCCGCGGCGTGTGTATGGTAGAGAGCAACCGCAACGTTAGGACTCATCGGAATCATGCCATTTGTAGTGGAAATGGGCGAATAGCTGGTTTTGGCCGAAGTATAAGAGTAGTAGCCGTTCGGGCATCTTGTACACATATCCACCGTATTCAAAATTTTGAGCGATGGATTTTGGATTGATATTCTTGATCGCGTCTCTTCCGATCGCAGGTGCTGAACGATACGAATCGCCGGCAGCAAGCCCTGCAAAGTCGGTATGAGTCGTCGGATTTCCGCCGGCATATGCGTATGTATTTATTCCACCTCCCAGTCCGAGTGGAATACGAAGGGACTTCCCGCAATTCCAAATCGGTGTTGATGCACCAAGATTGATGTGTTGAAGTCAATCTGCAAGGAAAGGGGAAGTCCATGAACGACGTTACACGAAGCTTCATCACGCGAGTAGGGGTCGATCTGGCCAAGCGCGTAATCCAGGTGCATGCCGTCGATCGAGGCGGCCGCGTAGTGGTGGCCAAGGCTCTACAGCGAGGCGCGTTCATTTCATGGTGTGCCGGGCTGCCGCCTGGAACCTTGATCGCCATGGAGGCCTGCAGTGGAGCTCACCACTGGACGCGCAAATTGATCTCGATGGGCTTTGACGCTCGCATGATTGCGGCGCAGTTTGTCGCGCCGTATCGGATGCAAGGCATCGGTGGGAAGAACGACGCCAACGATGCGGCTGCAATCTGTGAAGCGGCGTCAAGGCCGATGATGCGCTTCGTGCCGTTGAAGACGCCGCAACAGCAGGCGATGCTCGCCGTGCATCGGCTACGCGAAGGCTACAAGGAGGAGCGCACTGCTTGCATCAATCGGATCCGAGGGCTGCTGACCGAGTTCGGTCTGGTGTTCGCACAAAGCCCGGATGCCCTGCGCAAAGTGTTCGCGGATGTACTCGATGACGCCACGAACGAGTTGCCGGCACTGATGCGTATGGCGCTGCAGCATGCGCATCTGCACTGGCTGGAGCTGGAATGCCACATTGCCTGGTGCGACGAGAGAATCGCTGCGCATGTTCGAACCGACGAGCAAGCCAAGGTTGCGGTGCGGCTCTGCGGTATCGGACCGGTCGGCGCATCAGCGCTCGTATCGTCGGTGGGCGACTTCTCACAGTTCAAGTCTGCCAAGCAATTCGGCGCCTGGCTTGGCCTCGTGCCGAGGCAGGACCAATGTGGTGGGCATCTTCCCCAACGATGCGGCCATCACCCGCTTGGTCGGCGCCATGATGCTGGAGCAAAACGACGAGTGGGCTCCAACCGCCGATACATGCAGATTGAGAGCCCGCAAACCCTCAACGATACTGCCCCGACTCGGCTGCCCGCAGTGGCACGCTGAGCATGTGAATCTCAACCTGTCCGGGTTGTCGACTTACACCACGCTGCGGGACATCACCCTGGCGGGCGAGGACTAGGTGCACAATATAGTGCACTCCGAGGGCGATCTCCGCAGAACACTGTTGAGTTGCGTGCCTACGATTTGTCATCGTGCGCCTTAAATCTTCTTCTAAAGAGAAGAATCGAAATTCTCATGCCAATGTACCATCCCACGCCTAGTGTGAATAAAAAATATGCCAAGTTACTAGGCCTGCCAACCTGTACCGTTGAATAGAGCGCCACCGATGCTCCCAAAGTCATCACAACCCATGATGCAAAATGCGCAGAATTCGCAGGTTGATTGCGTTGGTACAGGCTTGAATCCCAAGAGGGAAGCTTCCACTTCGACTCTCTCGAATCTCCGATTGCCTGAAGCGAAATCACAAATACGACCATTCCGATCGCAAGCAAAAAAATTGCGAGCTCGAATGACACCGTTAACGTGTCACGATCAAATTCGGCGTGCATATCGTTGTATATGTGAGGCGAAAAAATTACAACAAGAAATAACGAAGCAATGCGAACCAAGAGCCCCGGAGAGAACTTATTGACCATATATTTATTGCTACCTCACTCAAAAGTTGTGAGTTACCTCAACCGTAAGACTCGCTTCGGCCTCAGCGCCAAACGTCGTCCCTAGATTAAACCCCTCACTCCTGCCGGCCGACACACTAGGCGACGGCCCTCCGTATGTGCTCCAACTCGGTCTGCCATCCACCATTGTCTGGGTGGCGCCTCCATTCACGCCTTTCGCGAATCCGAGAATACCCAGATCAATCGCTCCTTCTAAGTTCCAACCGATGGAATTGCTTCCAGGGCATGCGGCGGCATCGGGTTTGCTTCCAGTCGGGTTAGCGGCAAATCCGCCACCAACACCAACACCGGCGCGGAACGAAATCGAGTCAAGATGAAGTCCCGTGCCCGCAATAACAACACCACCCCCGAGGAATCCCAGGAGAAAGTACCCTTGCCCAGTGAACGACCAAAGTCCGGATGGATCGATCTGGCTGACTGGATTTCCCGAAGCGTAGCTATAGGTATTGAGGCCGCCACCTAAGCCTAACGGATCGGATTGCATGTATCGACCTGTGGATGCATCGTAATACCTATTCCCATTGAACCAAAGACCCGTCTCAGAGTCCAGATATTGACCTGGAAGCCCGACATTCAGACCTCCTACCGCATCTGTTACTACGGCCGCACGGCCGAATGCGTCGTTGCCTACTCGCCAAGCCACCTGGGCGCTGGGATCTGTCAATACTTCCGGCCGCCCCAAATGATCATTGTGACTTGCGTAAAACACACCCCCGCGCATAATTCCTAGCAGTTGACCTGCAAGCCTTACGTACGCCGTTGTCGCTTGTGGTCCCCGTTCATACAACAATTCACCGCTAGGACCGTGCAGAAACAACGTCATGCCCGCGGCTGTATTCTTCCATAGGCGCCGATTGAATGGGTCATACCCATAATTTGCAACAACCGCCCCATTGCTTGTGATTTGACTAACTCGATCGAACGTGTCGTAGGTTATAACTTGACTATTCGCTCCATTCACAGAAGTTGTTATGCTTCCAGAAGCATCGTATGCGAAGCTACGCGAGGATATCCCGGAAATGGCGGTAAGTCGATTGCTATTCGAAGCAATCGTGTAGCTATATGAAGAACCTGCCAAGGACTGTGAACTTCGGTTGCCGGCCAAATCTAGGCCGAAAGTCTGGTTGGCGGCGACGTTCGAGATTGAACCCAATTGATCCAGTTGATCGTATGCAAATCCGCTTGTGCCCGTGCCGTACACGTTATCTGTAATCGAGGAGATCGTATTGAGGCCAGCTGTGTATAGCAGCGTCAAATTATGAATATTTCCATCTTGTATTTGCGTCACGCGCCCATCACTGTCCGCGGTGACCATGTGCGGTATGCCATTGCCAAATCTCCAGGCGTAAAGTTGCTCCGTTGCGGGCTGGTAGAGCAGATTATCAGCAAGCGTCTGAAGCCCACTTCCTGGGTTCCCTTGCACTAGATCAATACGGCCATTCGAGTCGTAATGCACGGAGACGCTCTGCCCGTCGGGATATGTAAGTCCGGTCACTCTCCCATTGCCATCGTAAGTCCAATTGATCGCGGCGGATTGCCCCTGCGCATTGACTGTCAACGCCTGAAGTTGCCCGCCCGGATTGTACGAATAGTAAACTGAGCCGCCAGGCCCAGTCGTTCCAGTGAGCTTCCCAGCTCCGTTCGTGCCCTGATCGAAGCTAAAGGTCTCAACAACTCCGCCGGATGTTCTTGAAGTCATTCGACGCATTGAATCCCACGCGTAACTTACATTTCGCCCGTTGGCCTTGCTTTGAGAGATAAGGCGGCCGGCAATATCATATCCGAACGTTGTAGTTCCGGTATCCGGACTAGTCTGGCTAGTCACCTGTCCGAATCCGTTGTAGAGATAGGTCGTTACTAGGTTTCTCGCGTCGGTGACGGAGTCCAGAAATCCAGCGGCGCCATAATTCATCAAAATCTTGCTGCCGTCGGCAAGCGTTTTGGTTGTGGGTCTGTTTTGAGCATCGAATGCGATGCTGGTAGTACGACCGGTCGCGTCAATTAGGGATTTCGTATTACCATTACCGTCAAATCCAAGCTGCAGGGCTTGGCCGGAATTCCAGGAAAATTTTGCAGGCACGCCCAGTACATTGTCATAGATAACATGACTTGAGAACTCAATGGCGTTTGCTGCGGCCAACGCGGTGCCGCTAACATATGCGATATTTCGGCCTGAGCGGACAACCTTTTCATTAGTCGAAACATTCAAATCAAATGATAGGGTCTCTCCGAGCTCATTTGTCGCAGACAATAGACGACCAGAACTGGAGTAATTATTTACCACCGCATGCCCATCAGATGAAGTAATACTTCCGATGGTGCCGTCTCCGCGAAAGGTTCGCGCAATCGCTGGAGCACCGGCTCTCGATGAACTCAACCGGTTGCCGCGCGCATCGTACAAATATGTCGATGTTACTCCATTCAGATCGGTGATAGAGCCTACCAATCCTAGGGCGTTGTAGCCAGCATATGTCGTCGTTAGGCCTGCCGCATTTCGGTAACTGATAATATTGCCACTAGAATCGTAGGTATACACCGAAGTTGCGGACCCTCCGGGGATTGACGCGTTAACGGTCTTTGTTTGAATTCCGCCATTCGCGAACATCGAGTAGGAAATATTGATTGTTCTGGTTGGCGCGCCCGTTTTCAGATCGATAATTGTAATCTGAGTTGGCAAATTTCCTAGCACAGTCTCCGTGTAGACATAGTTATATTGTATAACGTTCGATCCATTAGCATCGCTTATAGTTACTTTGGTCAACTCAGCGGTGTAGCCATTGCTCGCGATGGTATAGACATTGGTCGTTGTCTGCGCAGAAGTTGTTCCCGCCGCTACAGTTTTCGACAGAAGGAAGCCATCCTTGTCAAATGCAAACGTGGTTTTATTTCCATTTCGATCAAACGTCGCATTGGCAAAGCCATTGGCATCATATGTCTGTGATGCCGCGCTCGCCGGGCAATAGATCGTCGCCGTTCCGGTTGTGCTTACCCATTGTTTTTGCCCATTGATCGTTGTGAATGTATGCGTTGAAGATTGTCCACGAACATCCGTCAGAATCGTGGTATTCGCGGTATATGAAAATGTATCTGAGAATGTTCCATCTAATGCGGCGCTTCGGGTCACCCTATTTGATGTGTCATAGTCATACTGCGTTGCGCGCACTCCGTCCACCGCGTAGCCAGTCAACAGCCTAGAATTAGAAGAGTTCTCATAGAAATACGTATAGATGCCGGGAGACGAAAGTGGTGGCGTTACTGTAATCAGCATGCCGGCCGCGTTGTATCCATAGCTCCATACGTTGCCATCTGGCGCTGTGACACCCGTGACATGGCTTGCATTGGCATCCCAAGTAAACTTGATAATTGCTCCATAGGCGTTGGATACGGATTGCAACTTTTTGGCTGCATCGCGCGTGTAGGTATAGGCCGTACCTCCCGCCGTATGAATATAGTCAAGTTGGTAGTCCACCCCGTTTGTTGTCGATAGATGATAGTCTCGGCCATTCAAGAAGACGATCAATGTCTTGTTTGAGGGGTTATGTAGAGCCGCTATTTTCTTATGACTTACATTAAGGTAAAAGTTGGAAACGGTCCATGTCTGCGACTCCGCGATAGATGAAGCAGGTAGAAAGGCAAGCACCGGCGAGTACTGATTCTGCGGCGGAGGTGCCGAAGCGTAATTCAACATATAGACTGTCCCGTCTGGGGCAGTAATCTTCAGGCTATTTGTCGTGCACGTTGTTCCGGTGCATGTATATACTCCGAACGACACGTTAAACTCGAACTCGGATTGCCAAGCCGGGCCAAACATTCCTGAAATCGTGCTATCTGATTGATACCTTCTAGTCAATATTAGTGGAAGCGGAGAAGAATGGAACAGATCCGTTTGGGTCCATGCCTTGGCACCTGTCGCGAGTACCACGGGATGATGACTGGACGGATTTGAAGCGCCTGCGCCTGTCGCGTCTGGACAAGGCGAAGCCGCTGAACTCCCCGTTCCTGCACCGTGCGTCGAATTTGAGCGCGCCATCTGGTCCAATCCGTTAGATTGCGCGAAGCCGTTTGCTCCAGCAGAGTTCCATCCGCCGTAGTCGGACGAGATGATTGCACCCGTCGGATCTTCTAAGTCAGGCATTTGAGGCGGGGGCGTTTGCTTGCCAGTAACCTGTGTGAACGGGCCTTGAGGGACGCCCTGCTGATTGTTATAGAAAGGGACGTTTGTATATGTTTGAGCCGCCGCATGGTGTGCCATTTGAAATGCAAACACAACCAGTACGAGTGATCTAAGTACTTTCATTTTCGACTCTTCTCACATTCTTATTGATTGGAGCGATCCAGAACGGGCGACCGAACGTGGCGCGCGCTAGCGGACTTTTGTGCGCTTGCGCAAGATAGAGGGATCGGCGAGGCCAAGCACGAGGGCTAACCCAGCCTGTAAGATGTTGCAGACTTCGGAATTGCATGGGCATAAACCCTTGTTTTAATCATTTACGCCACATTCTTGTGCCAATGTCGAACGTTGTCATTCTCGGATTGTGAATATTCACGTATTGATACGACCGAGAACGGTTCAGGTCCAATGTTTGGCAACGTCCTGCCCAACATGAGCAGACGCTGGTGCTGCCTGGCATGTCGGGAGGCGCTTGACCAAATCAGGACACCTTCTCGGGTGCCCCGGAAGAATTGGTTACTTACTGATTTCCGGCCTGGGTTGCCTCGGTTTCGTTGCAGGGGCCCGGGCGTCAAGTCGGGCGGACCCTGTTCTCGCCATGCATGTGCGGCACGCGCTGCAGGAAGGCTGTTGCTGGCTGTAGAAACCAGGTGGGTGATGCTCAAGGTCATTGATGCATCCTCAGGCACACCATCACGTCCAGCGGATTGCCACGGCGGCCGCCGAATGCTGAGCTTGAAAAAAGCAGCGCCTGTGCTTTTCACACTCTGCGTCGCGTCGGGCGACTGAACTCACAGAATTTGCTAGCCAGCAGCCTAAGCCGCCAAGCTCGCATCGCGCTGAGCGCGTCGCGAGCACAAGGCGGGGCTGCGCTTGCGCGCCGCGTGGCGCTAGTACGCCGATGGGGCGATCTGCAAGACACGGCAGATCGACTCGACCCCAAGCTGCTGGCGATGCTGGCCGACGAAGGCCTTCAGGACTTGATGCGGCGGTCGAGTTCCGCCTAGGCGAAAAACGCGCTGGCCAGCTTCAGAATCTCGTTGGCCTTGCGCAGCTCGCGGTTCTCGCGTTCGAGGTCCTTGATGCGCTGGGCCTAGGTCGTGGAGACGCCCTCGCGCTGGCCAGCATCGACTTCATGCTGCCGCACCCAGGCGTTCCCGGTCTGGGGCACGCAGCCGGTCTTGCCGGCGATGGACTCGATGGCCGCCCACAAGGACGGGTGCTCGCCGCGATCCTCAAGCACCATGCACACGGCGCGCTCGCGGACTCCCAAGAGGTACGCACTGTCTCCAGTCTCGCGGCGCCCGCCTCAGTGCGCTCGAACGTGGCCAAGAACCAGGGTTGGGGGTAGCAATGCCCACACACCGCCAGAATCGGATGTCTGTGTCGGCCGCCGACCGATCGATGGGAGCGCAAAGTGGGAATGAGTGACGAACATTAGCGGCGGTAAGGCGATGGGTGAAAGCCTTCCATTCTTGGCGGCTGCCCCGCAGATTCAGATTCTGAATACGGCCGGGCGCGATTTACGGTGTCGACCCTGAAAGTATTTCATGGCCAAGACCCTGCACAGCCGAAACAACAAGCTCTTCCTCACCATGCTGCGTGGCTTACGAGAAGCCAGGCGTTTGCGCCAATCCGATCTCGCGGTCTTAGTCGGGAGGAGTCAAGCCATGGTGAGCAACGTCGAGCGCGGCGAGAGGCTTCTTGACGTTGTCGAACTATGGGATTGGCTCGACGCGCTGGAGGTCGACTTCATTACGTTCCTCAGCGCGTTTGACACAGAGCTACGGCAACGACGAGTCAACAGAACGCCGGCAGCGGGCAAGCGGTCCAAGGGATCAAGTCAGGCTACGGCTCTGCATCGCCTCGTCGCCACGATCGCCGATGGCGAGTGATGGCTGCCCACGCTGAAGCTATGCCTTCTTAGGCGGCTTGAGAAGTTCTGGATTTCGATTGCGCCGCATGCGTGCGTCGAGCCTCTTCGCAAAGGCCGTTAGCGAGGAATTGCATGCTTCAGCCCACCGCTGAAGTTCCAGGACGTCGACCCGCCGACCGCCAAGCTCGCAGCGGCTCACCAAGTCTTGCCCGATCTCCAGGCGCTCAGCCAGCTCGGCCTGGCTCAATTTGGCGGGCAGCCGCAAGCCCCTGAACTCCTCAAGGAACATCTGGTACGGCTCTGATAGGGGATGGTCTCTCATCCTGCTGCGGTTGATGTGCAACTCAGCAGGATCGATTGCAATCAAAATTATGGGAAAAACCCATAATTTCAGCGACGAGAAATGAGCGCTTCAAGCGTCCGACAAGGACGTTGACGTATTCGGAATTTGAATCTCTTGGCTTCGGTTCAAGAATCCTCGATTTCCTGCATCAACGAGCAATGTTCATCACCGACGCGGCACAAGAGTTCGAGTTTCCAGTGGCTGGGCTAGGCGATCCGCGGTTGCGGTACTGGCGACTCCTTCGGCTATCGCTTGCTCGGCCTTGGTACGTCTTGACCATCGAGCATGCCGCAGATGGCGAGCCGGCGAGACACACCGTCTGCGTGGCCTGGGACACCGACCTTGTGGATTTCATTGATTCGCTTGGATCTGCCCGCGCACTCGCGCTCACGTGCATTCGGCCACGCCGCAGCGCATCGGCCGGCCATTGGACGTCCTGGGATGTCCACGAGGTCTGGCTGGAAACTTTGCCTGATGGAAGCCGACGCGTCGTGTTTCTGAACCAAGTTGGGCAGGCCTTCGGTGATGGGCTGAGCAGGCGCAGCTATTCCGGTTTTAGACATCGACGGCTCGTCGCACGGCTTCCCCAACCATCCACAAACGACAGCTGATGATTCAAAGTTTCGGGACCATCTGGTTCGTCAATGAAAGAAACGCTCCACCGGTCGCTGACCGGCCTGTTGTACGCCTGAGGTCGTGGCGCATCATCGAAACGCCGCCGGGCAACCGTCACGTAGTGGCCGTGCTGGACAGTGGTTCGTTGAGAGTGACGTCACCGATTCAATCCTTCGACTTGGTCACATGCACAGTGACGACAACGTCGGGCCGGCGGTATGAGCTGTCGGCACCTCCTGAAGCCGCGTCGCTTCCTCGCCAGCTGATGATGGCCAGCACGCTGCGTCCTGGCTTGATCGGCGCCGTCGACGTGAGTGATGCGGTCTGGGAATCATTGACCTCAAGTTCTATCCAGGACGCATCAGCGCCATGAGCAACGCGCTGCCGACAAATATCAGGCAGGTCGTCCTCAGCATTGACTTCGACGGCGTGCTTCATCCCCTTGAAGCGGCCTACGCCGTGAACGACTCTCGATTGCCACGAGATGAACTACTTCGCGCAGGCCTTTTCTGTCATTGCCAATTGCTGGAAGACCTGCTGCGGACCCGCGCACCGCTCAAGCTCATCGTGCACAGCTCCTGGCGGCTTGCGTGCCCCACGGAGCGCATTCGTGAACTTCTCGGACCCCTTGGACATCGACTGCGTGGCGTGACGCCTACCGATATCGCTGATCGTGAGGAGTCAATCCTTGAAGTGCTCAGACGCTGGCAGGTGCCAAAGAAAAACCTCGTCGTGCTGGATGACCATGCGTTTTATTTTCGGACCCTGCGCAACAACGTGGTGAAGTGCCCGTCCGAAGCAGGCCTGGTTTCTGTTGTGGGCGGGCTGACGGATGCGTTGGATCGCGCGGGCGGCCTCTAAGAGCGTGCCCACTGACGGCGCGAGGTTTCGAGCTCATGGGCCGGACTGGCCCGACCCATTTGTACGCCGCGACTTGTTTGAGCGGCAGGCTCGCCAGAATTTTTCGCGAAGCGTGCCGTAACCGCGATGAGCCTGGTCTATGCCGCCAGATCGACGGTCTGGATTGATATGCAGGCCATTCGCCCGGCAAGTCCTCGCTCCCTTCAGCTACTTCGCACCTCGCCGTAGGTCGCGCTGAAGTTGACTTGCCGCAGGCAACAATCTGCGCAAAGCCAAACGCAGGTCTGTGCAATGCTGAATTGATGATCCAGGCGTTCTACCGCTGATGATCTGGCGCCCGTGTTGAACGTGGAACGTCTTGCCGTCAGCATGACCCAACTGGCGGTCGCGGACGGTTTCAAGCTGGGCCCTGAGCAGATTGAATTTCGCCAAATCCTCTGCTTCGGGAAAAGCAAGGCATTCAAGCGCCTTTCTAAGTTCATCGATGGCAGTGTTGCGGTTCTTGGCAACTCCCGGCGCCGAATTGCCATCCTTGTAGACCTGAATGAAATAGATGATTGCAAGCTTGCGCAAGTGGTCGCTCGCCCGTTCACATTCATGTGGAAACGGCAGATTGCGAGGATAGGCTTCCATGATGTCGCCGTCTCCTGCGTCACATCGCGGGGGATCGAATGTCCTGCCAGTCTTTTCTTCAAAGAACCTGAGGCGGGCCTGGGGCTCTGACGCAATCGGTTCGCAGCGTGCAGCGTTCTCCACCAAGTCAGCTATGTCCAAGCATTCTTCGCTGCTTGCCAGCGCATTGCTCCATAGAAATACGCGACCTCTCAGTTTCTCATCACCCACTCGATCTCCCATGGCCTATTGGTGGTGGATTTCCCTCAATCGGCGCGAGCCTACCTGACCTCCAAGGTTCCGGCCAGCGTAGCCGAAGAATTGGGGCCGACGTACACACCAAAAGTTGTTGTGGCACCTTTTTGGACAGCTCCAACAGCTGGATTGCCTTGCTAGATGACGGTCGAGCGGCAACTGCGCTTGTAAGATTCCCGCATCTAACAACTACAAGCGAGGGTGGCATGTATCAATTGCTGATGACTGGAAGCATGGGCTGGGCCGCAAGTCGAGGCACTTTGAGCCGTGGCCGAACTTTTGAACACACGGATGCGGCCTTAGCGGAGCGGTTCAAAGCCGGTGGATTGCCCGGAACTCTGGATGTCGCCAAGATCCGAGCTGTCCCTGCGATTTTCGCTGGCGAAACCGATGGCACGCCGACGCAAGCAGCGCGGCTGGGCACGATTCTGAACGTCACATCTGTCGGTAGTGACTATCACATCGAGTACATCTTTGACCCCGACGTGCCGCCTCTCACGAACACAAAACTTATGGCCCTTGCAGCGGAACTTGGCATAGATGAGTGGGAGTTCTCCCGTAATCATTGGGCCATCAAGGATGTTGACCTCTACAAGGTGCTCTTTCGGCATGACCTCTCCAAGGCGCATGAAGAGCGCAAGCCGACCGTGTTCGAGCTTGCGCCGCTCCCGCTGGAGAATGATCTCGTTTCAGTCATGATGCCATTCGCGGCAAACTTTTCGCCGGTCTACGAAGCATTGAGTCGCGCAGCCACGGGCCTCAATTTGCGCTGCCAACGCGCCGATGATATTTGGGATGCGCACACTGTTATTCAGGATGTCGTTTCGCTCATCAGCAAGGCGAAATACGTAATCTGTGACCTGACGGGTAAAAATCCCAACGTGTTCTATGAGGCCGGTATCGCTCACGCCATTGGCGCAGAAGTAATCCTGATTTGCCAGCATTCTGACGATGTGCCATTCGACCTTCGGCATCTGCGCTATGTCACTTACTTGAACAATGGCGAGGGCCTTACGCGCCTCGCCACGGACGTGTCTCGCCGACTACTAACCCTGGTTGCACGCGGCTGACGCTGTCTTCCGATTTCCATCAGTCACCAGCCTATGCGATGGGCCCCGCTGACTGCGGCGTGGCGCGCATCGTCTTCGCCATGAACGTAGATGCTTGTGGTTGCCAAGGAGGAATGCCCAAGGGTATCTCGCACATGTCGCAGGTCGATGTCGTTGGCCAGGGCGGAGCCCGCGGTGTGGCGCAACCAGTGCGCCGACGCTGGGGCCGCTCGGTCGGTGCGGTCTCCTGCCAGAAAAAGGCTCGACCATGAAACCCGCTGCAGCCGATAGCTTCGACTTTACGGACATGGAAGCCATGCATAGGGTGGTCAAAGCAATCATCGACTTTGACGATACGGTTCGGCTAATGCTTGAAAGACTGCCACGCACCAAGCCCTGGCACCGACTCCTAGCCGCGCAACTTCAACTGGCAGAGCGAGAAATCCAGATTCTTAGAATGACCATCTCGCTTGAACGCGGCGCCGACGAAGTATTCAAGGCCGCGCACGCACTTTGCCGAACCTCTCGTGACGTCGAAGTCTCCGTGCGTGGCAGCCGTGCGGACCTGGTGACCCAGCAGAGCATTCAGTTGCTGGTCAGCATGGGCGCCCAAATTCTTGGCGTCATCGAGCATTGCGCAACATTGCCCACTGCCCCTCGCTAGAGTCGGTTGATCGTTTAACCACCGTCGGCCCAGTGGCTGATGAGGCGCCACCTGCGCTTTCGCCTATGAATATGCACGTGTTCATAGGGTACGCTTGTCCGATACCTCTCTCTTCGGATCAAGGATCTGCGGATGGCGCGCGCATTCTCATTTTCGGTGTCTCTTGACCAGAGTGTTCTCGCTGTCGCCGGTACCGCATACGTCGGCCTTTTGGTCGCCTTGAATTGGCCGTATCTAAGCGCCAACGCCTATGTGGCGACCCACGGCGAGCTGCCATCGACCTGCTTCTGGGCACTCTGTTTTCAGCCTGTGGCGGCCAGTGCCGCGCCGCGAATTTTTGGGTTCGCAGAGTTCATTTCCTCGTTGGCCCTTCTTGTCATCGTGTTCACGATCGCGGATACGAAATACCTGTTTAGAGTGTCAATAGCGCCGATCCCGCTGTTGCCACTGACATTTTTTGTTATCGGGCTGGTGGGGGTGGGTTCGTTAATATCAGAGGTCTGGCTTGCAGAAGGCTGGTGGCTCCCGCATATCCCAATTCTCAGCCGGTCGCTATGGCAAGCTCTATTCGCGATTTTGTTCTTGGCGACATTCATTGGTTGGATTTGGTACGCATTTGTGCGCCCACCAATTTTTAACAAAGCCAACGCCAAACGATATTTCGATAGCTTTTATCGGCTCATTGTCCGTGGCGCAGAGAGCGAACTTGCAGCGCTGGCGGTAGAACTTGGGCGTTCCGCCGAAGCATTGGTTGGGCATGCGCCAGAGGTACCCCCTACCGGCAATTCCAAAATAAACCCATTGGCGGAGATCCCCATGGAGCAAGGTTATGCACATGATCTACTGCTACTGATCGCGAACAAGAAATTCTGTCGCACGATAATTTCCGTTGCACCGACAACGGCTATCGCTTTTTTTCAATCAGCATCCGAGGCTGAAAAGTATCATATTTCGCTTGGCGCATTTGGGCGCAATATTTCCACCGAGGCAATAGGCGATATTGACTCTAATCTGCATTTTGAGGATGACCCGTATCAGGCCGGTCTACTTGGCCACTATCGCCCCTTCGGCGAAGCTTTGTATGGCGACTACCGTTTAGTGGAGGAACTAGGCTCACGTGTTTGCTCACCACTGGACGTGGACTATGAAGAGCGCCAGAACTGGTCAACACGTCAGTGGTCGGCCTACTGCAGTGGCGTGCTCATCACGTTTCGAGCTTGGATGCGCGCCACCAACGGTTACGCACATTCGTTTGCATTAAATAGAGCCTTTGATAATATCAAGGTTGCTTTTCACGATTTTTACAAATTAAATAATGAATCAACGCTTGATATTACTAATCGCGAAGAATACAAACGCTTTCAAGTAGCTGTGAAGTTCATAACCGATGCGGTGGAACTAACAGGTGCCACGCCTCCTAGCGACAGTTGGCGCCTGAGACGTAAACGCAATGATTTCGGGATCGATGCCTATGATTTGATCGTGGAATTGATGTATGAAGCAATTTCTGCCGCCTCGAAGTTGACGGCGCCTTCTTTTTCTACTTGGCACATTCAATATTCTGCAACCTGGATCAAATTTTTCAAGCAATTTGGCAATGAATCCCAAGGGCGTAAAATAATTCAGCACCGATTGCGGCGCGTTATTTACGACAAGATTTGTGAGTTATCAAGTTACAGGAACTATGAGGCCGCAGGAATTCTTGGCCTCTGTTTATGCATATGCGGACTTCAGGCCGGTCCAAATACAAATCGCTCGTATAGGGCTTTGGCAAAAGCGATCGTGCAATGGACCCGGCGCGAGTATCAAAATATTCAGCTCCGAGACCCAGAGATTGCGGCAGCGGTGGTTCTCGGTTCCATCTCGTATGACGTCAGCTCACATTCACTTGTTCGTACGTTTGAAAAGATGGGACCCGGAGAACCGGCGAGACATGTACTGAGCCTTGAAGGCGTTTCGCCCATTCGGCCGGCGCGCGGCTTTCGCCGGGTGAAGGTGGTTGGCTCAAGGCGCGGATCGACCCTTGGTCGTTAGTAGATTCGGCGTAATCTGCTCAGATTGGAACGCTGAATTCGCGTATTCAAATTTGGAATTCATTCCGCGCGCGACGGCCGGGATTTGATCAGGTCGCCCAGTGCCGGCGGGAAGGAATCGGCAGAATGACATCGACACCGGACGATTCCAAAGACCAAGCAGGAATCCTTTGTGCGTGTCGCCATGAGCGGTTGAGCAACATGCCGCTGCCAATTCGCGAATGGGATAAGCAGAAAGAAGATGATCGACGAAGATGCGACAGAAGCCTCAGGCTCGCAAGTGCCGCCAAGCGCGGAATACGCGCCAATTTTGTTCATTGACTTTGACGGTGTGACACATCGCGAAGGATGTTCGGCGACCGAGTTGTTTAATCGTCTTCCTTCCATCGAGGCCATCCTTCGCCGCCATCCAGACGTCTTCGTCGTGATTTCATCGTCATGGCGCCGCGCTCGCACGCTGGCGCAGCTGACCGACTTGTTCAGCGAAGATATCGCCCAACGGGTCATCGGCGTCACGCCACATCTTGACGATGAACCCGCCTATCAACGGCAGGCCGAATGCATGCAATGGATTCGTAGCCATACGCACCCGTGGACCCGTTGGGCAGCCCTGGACGACCAACAGTGGCTTTTCCGGCCGTTCTGCCCAAATCTGATCGCCGTCCCATGGCGTGGCGCTGGTGTTGGACCTGTGGAACTGGCGAATCTCGATGCCAAACTCCACAGCATCTCGCACTACTAGGCCAGTCGCGCGAGGCGATGTCAGCACCATCGATCGAAGGCTCAAGAATCCCCGCGGAGTTGGAGCCCGGGCGATGCCAGTCGCTGCCAGCGGCATGCCGCGCATCTCCCCGCCATGAGCGTAGACGCTCGTGGTTGCCAGTTAGGTGCGGCCAAGGTGTCTCGCACATGCCTGAGGCTGATGTCATTTGCCAGTGCTGATCCCGCCATGTGCCGCAGCCAGTGCGCGGACGTTGCCTTCAGACGGTCGGCCTGAGCCTTACCGCGCCCCTCAGGGCCCCAGCGGTAGGAAGCCCGAAGCATGGATGCAACACATCGACTGGATGCGGCTGGTATCGTTGTCGCGCGTCTGTTTTTGGGTCGGCGGCGTCGCGCCACCACGAACGAAACTTGTCTTGGATATCCTTTGAGCACTGACATCGAAGACTATCTCGCTGCTGCGGACCGAAAGAACACGGTCCGCAGTTATTCGAGCGCGGTCCGGCACTTCGAGGTGAGCTGGAAAGGTCTTCTCCCGGCCACGAGCGAGAGCGTCGCGCGGTACCTGGCCGAGCATGCGCCAACGTTGCGTATCAGCACGCTTCGCCAGAGGGTGGCAGCGCTCGCGCGCTGGCATGCCGACCATGGTTTTGCCGATCCAACGCGCTCGCCCTTGGTCCGGAAAGTACTCAGGGGCATTCGCGCCACCCATGCCGCGCCGCAGAAGCGCGCGCGCCCCCTTGGGCTGGATCTTCTCGACAGCGTATCGGGGTGGCTCCTTAAGGCCCAGGCCGCCGCACAGCGGGATGGCCGGACGGCCGAATTGCTCCGCCACAATCGTGATCGGTCGCTCCTGCTCCTGGGCTTTTGGCGCGCATTTCGTGCCGACGAGCTGGCGAGCATGCGCATCGAGGAGGTGGAGGCCATTCGCGGGCACGCGCTGGTCTGCCGGCCGGGCAGAACGAAGACCACGGGCGAAGACGACGAGCGCGCGTTTCATTGCCCAGCCCTGTCGCGTCTGTGCCCGGTAGACGCCTATCTCGACTGGATCGAGCTGAGCGGCCGCACGAGCGGCCCTGTTTATCCGGCCATTGACCAGTGGGGGCACATCTCGCACAACGCAATGGCGCCCTCAGCGTTGATTCCGGTACTGCGGCGCATTTTGAAGGACGCAGGAGTTCCCGAGGCTGATAGCTATTCCAGTCACTCGCTGCGCCGCGGATTTGCCGGCTGGGCACGCGACGCAGGATGGGATTTGAAGGATTTGATGGAGCATGTGGGCTGGCGAGACATCGGCTCAGCACTTCGCTACCTGGATGCGCCCAAGCAAGGCCTGAAAGAGCGCTTCGAGCGGGGCTTGTTCAAGAGCGAGTCGGCCGCGCCCATCGTGCCCTCCGCGCCGGAGGTTGCCCGCTTCACCGGCGCGACGCCTGTTGCAAACCCCGAGCCTGATCAGCAAGTCGCGATCGTGCACTTGAAGCTGTTGCTTTCCCGGGCAACTGGATCGCGGACCAGTACAGATCGTGCCCAGCGACAGATTGAGCACGTGTGCCTCAAGCGCTTCGCGGCTCAAAAGGCCGATCTTGACGGTAGACGTTTCGAACTTCGCATTCGCCATCATGACCGTGACTCACTGGACGACACGCTGCTCGACCTGCTGGAAGAGCTCTATCGAACCGCTACGGATTGCGGAGCCTTGCTGGAGGCCGATCTCCACGAGCCCGCGACCGGACAGCGCTGGGACTGAGGCGCCTAGCCACATCGGCCTGAGGATGGTTGCATGACGCGGCCATCTGAAACAGCGTATCGCATCCTCGACCCGAACATCTCGACCGAAGAGATAGAAAAGATCTTCGCCTTGACTGGCGACGAAATGAAGTTCATCCAGTCGCTGGTCACAGGCCCCGGCCCGCAGACGGCGATGACGATTCATCTGAAGATGCTTCAGCGCTTCGGGCGCGTCCACAAGCTCGGGGAGGTGCCCCAGCGGGTCCGCGACTTCCTGGCGCGCAGCCTCGACTTGGCTCGGTCGCCCACGTTAGGCGAGATGGGGCGGTTCGAAAAGTCCGGCGGCAGAGCGCCGAAGATGCGCAAGCTTCGGGAGTTCCTCGATCTGCGGCCACTCGACAACAAGGGATTCGCGTGGCTGGAGCACGTGGCCGAACAGGCCGCGGAAATCCAGCAATCTGTCGCCGACATCATCAACGTCATGCTGGAGGAGCTGGTGCGCCATCGGTATGAGCTGCCAGCGTTCTCAACGCTCGACCGCACTGCATTTCGGGCCCGAGACAACAGCAATGATCGCTACTTCTCCGCCGTCAGTGACAAGCTCGACGACGAGACCAAGCGCCGGATCGATCTGCTCCTGAAAGCCGAGCCTGGCACCAAGCACAGCGGCTGGAACAGCGTCAAGCGCGAGCCCAAGAAGCCGACGAACCGCGAAACTCGGATCTACCTGGAGCACGTTGAGCAGCTCAAACGCATCGTCGAATCGCTTCCAAAGCCGGACATCCCTGTGCCGAAGCTGCGGCAGTTCCGCTTCCTGGCGAGGGCGTTGGATGCATCCGAGATGGCGGAGTTGAAGCCCAAGAAGCGCTACGCACTTGCGGTGGTCTACATCCGCTCCCAGTACTCGCAGGCACTGGACGACTCGGCGCAGCTCTTCATCCGCATGTTCCGCAACCTGGAGAACTTGGCGAGGAACAAACTCATCGCGTATCAGGAGGGCCGCCAGGACACGATGGACATGCTGGTCGGCCAGCTCAAGGACTTGCTGGAGGCCTACATCCTCAAGGGGAGCGACAACCAGCGCGTCGCAGCAATGGACAACTCCTTGCGGGCCAGTGCTGAGTCGCTCATCGAGGAGTGCGACGCACAGCTTGCCTACGCGAACAGCAACTATCTGCCGTTCATGGCACAGCCTTACAAGTTCGTGCGGGCGCAGATGCTCAACTGCCTGCTGATCGCGGAGCCGACGTCCAGCAGTGATGACCGGAGTAATGAGCGCTTCCTTGGGCTGCTGAAAGTCCTGAAAGGCAATCGGCAAGAGCAGATCCCCTTGGCCGAGCTGGGCCTTGACGCCAGCAAGGACTTCGCGTGGATGTCGGCTGCCTGGAAGAAGCTGGCCCTGATCCGATCCGAGAGCGGCAAGGTTGAAGGCGTCGAGCGCCGCTACCTCGAAATGGCCATTCTGCAGATGGTGAAGGACGAGCTGTTGTCGGGAGACCTGGTGATCAAGCACGGCGAGCAGTTCAGCGACTATCGTGAACAGCTGGTCGATGACGAGACCTACGAGGAGGAGATCGTCCGGTACGCCGAGGTCACAGAGATGGAGATCGATCCGTCAACGTTCGTGATGAACCTTCGCGAGGACCTTGTAGCGGCTGCCAAGACCTCAGACGCCGCGTTTCCGAAGAATGCCCACGTCGAATTCCTCGATGGCCGGCTGTTACTGCACAAGCCACCCACCAGCGAGCCGGATCCTTCCGTCGCCGTTCTAGAAGCTGAGATCGGAAAGCGCATCGAGCAGACGGGCATCGTGGATTTGCTCATCAGCGTGGAGCGATGGCTTGACTTGCACAAGATGTTCAAGCCGCTGGCGGGAACCGAGAGCAGGCTGGCGGATCTGCGCGCGCGGGTCATCACCACGCTGTTCTGCTTTGGGTGCAACCTCGGTCCTGTGCAGACCGCGAGATCGATGCGCAGCCTGAGCGCCAAGCAAACAGCTTGGCTCAACCTCAAGTACGTGACCGAAGACCTGCTCGACCGCGCCAACTCGCGGATCATCAACGAATATGCGAAGTTCGAGCTGCCCAGCTACTGGGGGTCTGGCGAGCATGCGTCCGCCGACGGTACCAAGTTCGAGCTCTATGAGAAGAATCTGCTGAGCGAATATCACATTCGATACGGCGGCTACGGGGGCATCGGGTACTACCATGTGTCGGACAGATACATCGCCCTCATGAGTCACTTCATCAGCTGCGGCACGTACGAGGGGATTCACATCCTGGACTACCTGGAGTCCAACGATTCGGTTCTCCGGCCGGACAAGCTCCACGGCGACACGCAGGCTCAGAGCCTTTCGGTCTTCGCCATGGCGCACGTCCTGGGCATCGAGTTAATGCCTCGGATCCGCGGCATCAAAGATCTGACGTTCTACCGCCCGACTCCTGGGCTGAAGCTCGAAAACATTGACGGCCTGTTCAGCGGCTCGATCGACTGGAAGCTGATCGAGACACATCTGCCTATGATGTTCCGCATCGCCGTGTCGGTGAAGCTCGGCCGCATCACGCCATCGACAATCCTGCGCCGGCTCGGCACCTACAACCGCAAGAACAAGCTGTTTTTTGCGTTCCAGGAATTGGGCAAGGCGCTGCGGACGAAGTTCCTGCTCAAGTACATCGTGGACGTCAACCTGCGCAAGTTCATCCACGCTGAGACCAACAAGAGCGAACAGTTCAATCGGTTCTTGAAGTGGATCTTCTTCGGCAACGCCGGCATCATTGCCGAGAACCTGCGTCACGAGCAGCAGAAGGTGATCAAGTACAACCAACTCGTCGCCAACATGGTGATCCTCTTCAACGTCAACGCGATGAGCCAGGTCATCCGCGAGCTTCGGGCGGAAGGGCATGAGATTACCGAGGACATGCTGGCCGGCGTCAATCCGTACCGCATCGGCCACATCAACCTGCTCGGCGACTACGCTGTAGACATGCGGCGACGCGTAGCGCCGTTCCATGTTGATCAGCCGATCCTGAACTGACCGACGCTGGTTCAGGCATTGAATCGGGTGTTGCCACCGCATGACAATGCGGTCCCATGAAACCAGACGCCAAGATCACAGCGGTCCCTCGGGCCATGCGCATTGCCTACGTGGTGGAGGACGGCATCGATAGCCACGCGTGGCTCGATGAGATCTTCGGCAACTGTTTTGGCCGCCACGGCGGCCGACAGTCACTGATCGTGCCTGTCGTCAACGGCGAGATCGCCGATCGCTACAAGACTTGGCTCCGGCTGCTCGATCCTGATCACTTGGTCCTGCTGACCTACGACAACGCCGCATGGGTCGAGCCACTCGCCCGTCTGCTTGCCGACACCAAACTCCACGCTCGACCGCGCGTTCGTGACGCGGCAGAACCGCATCCGAGGGTGGCCATCGAGCCCCAGGCGCTCTCGTCGGTCTCCTGGTTGCCGTTCATGAAGGTCGTTTCCGGCCGCTTTCGCGCCGCGCCTGGCTTCATCCTGGACAAGTTCCCATCGTGGCCGGACGATGGCTTGGTCAAGGACAACTTCGGAACCCTGGCCAACAGCCTCTACCCATTCCCGATGCACGACCAGATCGGGGTGCCACCGCTGATGATGACGCCGCCAAACGCGCCCGAGAACCGCTGGAATTTCAGGATTTCTGGAGGCGAGGAGATGCAGGACGGGTACGCCATGGTCGAGCGCCTCTCGAACGCTGGCAACGTGGTCACCCTTGCTCAGCTGTCCAACATGAGCTCGCAGCCATTCCGCGTGACGCATCCGTGGAATGAGTCCTTCTGCGTTGTGATTGGCGACAGCTTTCTTGACCGCGTCTCATGCTGGAATGCGGCGCTGCTTTACGGCGATGCCCATACTCAAGCGCTCAAGACGATGAGATTGCCGGCGGCTGCGGCAGGCGACAACATGAAGCTCGCGCAGATCGGTTCCTACCTTGCTCGACGAAACCTCATCGACGTCCGAGGTCAGGGCCCAACCCAGGTGACCGTGCGGTCGCACTCGCTCACGGCGGATCAACTGGAGGCCGTTGCGGTTCAGCTACGCGAGGCGACGAGATGGGCACAGGTGGGCGTCCGCCTCATCGGTGCAAGCGACGAATGTTGTCCGGAGGACGAGCGAGTTGTCGCGGTGCGAGGGCGCTTTAGCCCGTTTGACCCGCAGGACAGCACCGAAAGCCGCATGACGGACCAAACATCGGTCGTGTCGGTGGCGCGGCCCTTTCATATGGGTTACACGGTAGGGCAGCATCCATTTTTTGCGCGCGGCGATTGGTACATCGATCTCACAATTGATCGCCAAGGCGATGGCGTGTTCACTAACCTTCGCGACGAGTGGGTGCTGCCAAACAGACCCGGTCTGACGCGCCGAGTCTGCTCGTCGCCTGGCGCACGGCTGCTGCGCCACGGGCGAATTGCGTGCCCGGTCAACGTCGAGCGTGGATCCATCGAGATCAGTTGCCCGACCGACGATGAGGTGATCCGGAGCCTGCTCACGCAGCCCGTCCTCTATGACCACAACGACGCACGTTCAGCCTTGGACCGCGCGGCGTCGTATCGCTGGGCCGCCGCCTCGGACAAGGGCCGTTACCTGCAAGGCACGTTGGGCATGTTTCAATCGCTCGACAATGCTGCGCGCGTCTTGGGTGGTCATTTCTGGCGATCCCAGTTCTTGCGCATGGCGTCGCCCGCGCTGGATCAAAAGCAAGACATCATCAACGACCTGAAGGCTCGACTGCGCGCGGAGAACGGGCCGCTGGTTGTTGCGGATGACGAGGGCTGGGAGCGCTTGGCGCAGCGTGTGATTGAGAAGGTCGGTCGCCTTCGGAAGCCTCGTGAACGAATCCGGTTCAAGGATTTGCTGACGGACTGGACGGCAGAGCTCCAGCAGGCTGTGGACGCAGACGGAAACTTGGCCCGCGAGCGCGAGCGCGTGATGAGCGAGGCGAAAGAGGAGCTGGAACGGTCACTTGGTCATCTGCTGGAATGCGGGGTGTTTTATCGCGGGCATGCGTGGAGTTGCCGCCACTGCTCACATGCCAACTGGGCGGCAGTGGACGCCCTAAGCGGCACGCTGGATTGCGAGGTGTGTGCCACGACCCATCAGTTGCCCGTGGACCTGACACTTGACTTCCGGCTCAACGAGTTTTTCTCGGCCTGCCTGCGCGAGCACGACACGCTGGCGGTCATTTGGGCACTGTCGGAGCTGAGGCGCCGGTCCAATTCGCTCTTCATCTATGGGCCACAGATGAATCTGTACGAGGACTATCCGGAGAACCAGGGCGAGCGCCCCAACCGGGAGCTTGATGTCGTCGGCGTGGCAGACGGCAAATTTGTCGTGGGGGAGGTCAAGGTAGACGTCCGGCTCATTTCCGACAGAGACATTGCTGATCTTGCAGACGCAGCGGGCAAGGTCGGCGCCGACCGGGTAGTGCTCATGGCGTTAAGGGGTGATCCAGCAGCGCTTGAGCGCAAGGTCGATAGGCTGCGCCAGCTCGTCCCGGCCCACATCAAGGTCGAAGGGATTGTTTCTGACTGGACCGACGAGCCGTCGGCATACCTTTAGCGCGACGGGCGGAAGAGGGTGAAAGGTAATTTTCGAATTCCTCTTTCAGATCAGCAGCTTAGGTCACTTTTTGCTGTTCATTACATGAATCCCGGCTGACCCTCTTAATGAGATCCTGCCAGGCCGTCGAAACAGTACCCGCCAGTCGCGAACTGTTCAGGATTCCCCGCTGCTCCATCACTTGAAGCGCGTCGTCGAACTCCGCAAAGTTGCGCAAAATCAGCTTCTTCGGGCGACCGTCATTGGCCATTCTCCTGAGGTCCCACTCCAGGCCTTTGGCGGCATTGCCCCCTGCATTCACTTTCATTTCCCAATGAAGCCCTGCATCCGCAGCGATGCCTTTGTTCTGCTCGATGAATGCTGAGAAGTTCGAATGTGAGGCGGGCAGGGGAGTTGCTCCACCTTGGAAGTCCAGCACGTAGTTCATGCGCCCTCCAGTTCTTGGATCACGCCTTGCACTTCGGAAATAGTGCGCTGGAGTTGCAGGTATGCGGGTGACGCCACTTCGCCGTGGCCAATGTCTTTGTAGAACAGAACGATGCTCCTGAAATCCTTGAGAACTTGCTCGTGGAGAGTGAGGTCGCGTACGGGCATAAATTTGGGGCAGCCATAGCAGGCTGTCACAGGGTTTAGCTGACAACTGGGCTGGCCAGACGAACATCCGCCGATGCCGGAGATGGGAATGCCATGCGGCACGCCGGCGACTTGTTGATCGCCACGTAGCGTCGCCAGTTCGCCTGGATCGATAAACCTTTGGGTGGCGATTCGGGCTACCGCCAGATAGGTCTCTGACACGCCCAAGGCCTTGTTCACCAGCTCTGCTTGATTCGCAGACGCTCGAAAATAGACCAAGCCCGTCCTCAAGTCGGCATGACCCATTGCAGCTGCCAACTCTTCGTGACTGGCGCCGGAATCCACCAAGCGTTGAGCCATCGAGTGGCGCAGGTCGTAGGCGATGCGACCGCCGCTAGGAAGAATATTGTCAAGCTGTGCTATCAGTGCCGTCGCGAGCGCCGTGCTGCTGCGGAAACCAAACAGGAAGGAGTCATCGTCGTCAGCTACTTTGTGCCGCCAAAGTTCAGAAAACAGCGGCGCCCATTCCCGCTTGACCTTCCGAAGCAGTGGCAGCCGCGAGGCTGCGGGATCTCGCTGCTTCAACATTCGGAACTGCAAATGAACGATTGCACTTTCGTCCTCAGCGCTGAATCGAACAGAGAAGTCCCTCTTACGGATCATGCCCAGTTGCTTGGGCCGCATTCCCATTTGATAACTGCAAGTAACCAGGCAAGCAATTTCTGCGGCCGATTTGCTCATTGACGATGCCGATCTCGCAGCCTCATCTATCCATCGAACCAGGCGCGCCTCCTCATCGACGGTCAGGAAGCAGTCGCCAGCTCTGACAGTTGAATAGATGTCTCGGCCTGGCACTGGAAATGCACGGGAGACAAAGTCGCCATGCAATGGGGTCCAATGACAGAAGCGGCTCTGGCAAAAGAACGCCATCAGCGCCTTCAACGCCGTGCAAGCATGCGGCGCCAGCCGTGCGACAACCGATGGCCAAAGGCGGCGAGCCTCTAGTGGCTGAGCTACAGCAAGACTTTCAATGTCCACCGCATCAATTGCGGTCGTCAACGCATATTCAGTGACTATCGATTTCGGTGCCTTCGTTTGCAGTGCAATTAGTAGGTAAGCACGCATCAGCAGTCGAATTCGTTGATCGTATCTGCTCAGTCGCAACGTGTGAACAGACCCAGAGGCATGCAATGTGATCGCATCCGACACTTCAGCGACTTTGATCGTCCGAACTTTCTCGTCGTAGTCATCTTCGTACTGAATGGTTCTGGGCAATGGCGGTAAAGATGCGACGGCGATTGAAAGCTCGTCCCCTGAGGGCAATGTGAAAGTTGATTTTTCAGTCATTGGGGAAGATTTCTGAGTACTTCGAGGCGTTTGTCGAGGTTGTCATTCCAGGTTTCGTTCAACCGCTCGTCGAGCGCAGCCTTGGCGTAGTGCATCGGCATGACCGAGGTCTTTGACCAGCCGAAGAAGCTCCGCAGGTGAGACATCGCCTGCTCGGGCGAGTTGCCAAGGCCGAGTAGTTGTTTCATTCGCAGCACGGCGCATGTGTGTCTGAGCGCGTGCGGCGTAAGGCAGGGCGATCCAGTAAGGCGAAGGAGCTCGGCGCGAGCATTCACTGAGAGTGCTGTTGTCATTCTTTGGAACGCCTTAGAGACGCCCTCAATTGACATTGGTCGTTCGCGAACACTGCTGATCAGGAATCCGTGCTCGACTCTTCCGCGATAGTTGTCCGAATAGGCCTGTATCGCAGTAGCCGTCGTTCCAGTCACAGGCACTGTTCGAATGGAGTTCACGGTCTTTATGCCAGGCACGTCGGCGCGGGGGTCATCTTCCGTCTCGTTGGTGGTGACATGAAGCAACCAACGGAACTTGCCTGTGCGTTCGTCGCGCTGCGATTGCAGGGAATTCGCTTTCAGGGTGAGCGTTTCGCCGCGACGAAGCCCCTGGTAGAGCATGAGTAGGACCAAGCAGTAGATTCGCCACTGTGTTTCAGTCCGCGTGAATGGGTTCGCCGGCGAGCCCGGCGCGGCGAGGTCGAGTAGTTCCATGACCACGTGCGTCGGCAATGCACGCACGGAAGGCTGCAGTCGTTTTTTGTAGGGGCGCAGAGCGAGATAGAGCCTGTCCAATCGCTCCACTTGGCTGCGAATGGCCTCCATTCGATTGCCTGCTGCCGGATTTCTCGCAATTCGGTCGCAGGTATTTCGAACAAACTGAAAGGCCTGAGTCCAGCGGGCTTCCGCTTGCCGAGACGGCTCAGGTGCGTTCCGCAGCGAGATGAAGTACGCCTCTAGCGCATTGCCTAGTGCGTCGAAGTCCAGTGTGCTGAGCGCGTCGTCAAGATTGCCACCGAGGCCTTCGGTGTGGACATAGAGCGCCTCGATAAAGCTCAGCTTTCGCTTATGAGTCGAGGCGGCCAAGCCGCCTGCGTAGAGCAACGACCAGACCGCGGGCCAGTAGCGTGGGAAGAACTGTTCGTCGACCAGGGTATGCGTTTGAGGTGAAAGCGTGAGGAGCATGAAAAGCAACAGTCATGTAGTACCAAAAGTTTAAACATCTCCATGGGCTACCTGGCTAATGCAACACCTCCTAAAGTACCGGCCTGATCGACAATGTGTATTATGTAAAATCTTAAATGCAAACTGGGCCGAAAGCGCATCGAGCCGTTCCGATCGCGAACCCAAATATGTGCACAGCTCACTTGTTCTTGGGCACCAGAATACGAGCTGGATTTCCCGCGACAGTCGCCCCGGCCGGAACATCGCGAGTCACGACGCTGCCGGCGCCAATCAAGGCATCGTCCCCAATCGTGACGCCGGGCATGATGAGAGCGCCCCCGCCGATCCAGACGTTGCGGCCAATGCGGATAGGCCTTCCGAACTCCAGACCTTGCGCACGAAGCTCCGGTTCGCGCGGATGATCAGCCGTCAGTATCTGGACGCCGGGGCCAATCTGCGTCATGTCGCCAATCTCGACTTCGACGACGTCAAGGATGACGCAGCCGAAATTCATGAATGCGCCGCGGCCGATCTTGATGTTGGAGCCATAGTCGCAATGGAATGGAGGCCGGATGAACGCGCCCTCCCCGACTTCAGCGAACCGCTCCTTCAGCATGTCCTGCCGCTGGGTGTTGGCCAGACCCGTGCTCAGGTTGTAGCGCTCCATCCATTCGCGTGCGGCGGCCTGATCGGCCTGAATCTCCGCTTCTCCGGCGTTGTAGTACTCACCTGCGAGCATCTTCTGCTTCTCGGTCTTGGTCACGGCAATCCTTTCAGGGTCGGGAGAGCGCGCCGCAATCCTGCGGTCGCGTGGATGGGGAATCGGGCTGTCAGTTCGCTTCGAGCCAAGCCATCGCCGATGCAATCATTTCGCGAGACTTGTTGAAGATCTCGTCGGTGCCGTAGTGCCTGAAATAGCACTCGACGTGCATCACCAGCGCGAGATGCAGCGTGTAGAGCCAGCAACGGCGCAATTCCGTCAGCGTGAACTCGGTCTTGCCATAACCGCGCATGCTTTCAGTGACGCCCGACCATGACAAAGGCCGGAACTGGGCTTCCATCAATGGCTCTGCCCAGAGCGCCCGCTCGAAGTCGATGATTCCCTTGATGTGGCCGCCCTCGACAAAGAAGTTGGGGTTCCATGCGTCCCAGTGCACAAGGCACGGGCTCGTCACCTCGTTCAGGGTCTCGATGTGCTTGTCGACGACGGTTCGAAGTGCGTCGTAGGTGAAATCAAAGACCACCTGCTTGCTCGTTGCATCGACGAAAACCGATTCCATGATCTTGAGGAATGCTCCCTTCCAGGTATCGGCGCGCAACTCCGGGTTGCCGTCGTACCCGAAGTAGCTGCCTGAGAAGGCATTGACGTCTCGAATGATCTGGCCAATCTCGCGCTCAATCACCGGCATCTGTGCGGGCGGCAGCGTCGCCGACGCGTGGTCGAGGTTCGCCCCTTCGATCTTCTCCATGAAGAAGTAGCTGGAGTCGCACACGTCGTGCGCGTCGTCGTAGAAGTAGATCGCGGGGACCGGGATGCTCGCCTTTTGCTTGACCAGACGCATCGTGGCTACTTCGGTCTCCATGATGTTGCGCTCATAGCGCATCACCTCAGCGCGCGCAGCTGGCGCGATCTTCAGGATGGCGTCGCGACCATCCGCCAGGCGCACGGAGTAGGCCGCATTGAACCAACCATCTTTCAGCTCCCGAATCGCCGTGTCGCCGTCGTCGACGCCCAGGCCATTGAAGGCCTTGCGCGCCATGGCGTCGATCTGCTGCCGAGTCTTGGCGTTCTTGGTCTGACTTTCCATGAATGTCTCCGTCTTGCTGAAAGCGCTGTCTTTTCATGATTGTGCACGATTGCGCGATAGAACGTGCATGATTAAGATGATTCCATGAGTTCAGAAATTCCACTGGCCCGCCGCGACCTCATCGCCAACCGGCTTGATCAGGGCGAGCCCGTCGTGGCCACCGCCTTGGCAGCCGAGTTCAACGTGTCTGAGGACGCGATACGGCGCGACTTGCGGGCGCTCGCCGCCGAAGGGCGATGCCGTCGCGTCTATGGCGGTGCGCTACCGGTGTCGGGTCAGACCCAGCCCATGTTTGCTCGCATCGACAAAGATCGCCCGCGCAAGGAAGCACTGGCGCGTCGAGCCGCCGAATCGATCCTTCCCGGCGAAGTCCTGTTTCTGGACGCAGGCAGTACCAATCTCGCGCTGACGGAGTTCTTGCCTGAAGACCAGGAACTCCTGGTCGTCACGAACTCCATTGACATCGCCTCCGCCGTCCTTCGGCGGCCCGATCTGCGTCTCCTCATGCTCGGCGGCATGGTCGACCCAACGGTGGGCGGTTGCGTCGATGCGGTGGCCATCGAGGGCGCTGCCGCGCTGCGGATCGACCGCTGCTTCCTGGGCACGGCTGCCATTGATTTGAAGTTCGGTGCAACTGCCGATCTGCATTCGGACGCCCTGTTCAAGAAGGTGGTTTTGTCGGTGACCGAGCACTGCGTCGTCCTTGCCATGAATCACAAGTTCACGAGCAAATCGACTCATCGCATTTGCTCGTTGAAGGACGTAGAGCTCATGGTCGTTGAGCACGACGTGCCGGCAAGCCATGTCGAACCCTTGCGCGGTGACTGCGCGGCCATCGTGCGAGCGGAACGTCCGAGCGTCTAGTTTTTGCCAATCATGAAGGCGCTTTCAGCAATCGGAGCCTCATGACGGATTGACCCCATCGCTGCGCCCCGCCCCCACCCTCCCACGTCGTCGATTTCTGAAGGCTTCTCATGAAAAAAGTTCTTGCAGCCACTTGTACGGCGATTGCCGCCGCAGCCCTCACTCACACGCCAGCATTCAGTGCCACCAACATGAACCAACAGTCCGACAACCGTCCGCTTACGGATGATGCGGTGCGCGCCCGCGCCAACGCGCTGATCGCGCAAATGACGCCTGAGGAGAAGGCTGGCCAGATCACCCAGTATTTCGACTTCCTCAATGCGCCTGAAGAGGCAGCGCGCGTCGAGAAGGAAGTTGTCGCGGCGCGGGCCGGTTCGCTTCTGTTTGTGCACGATCCAGCTCAACTCGACCGACTGCAGCACATTGCGGTCGAGAAAACGCGGCTCAAGATTCCGCTGCTCTTCGGCTACGACGTCATCCACGGCCTGCGAACAATCATGCCGGTGCCGATCGCCGTGGCGGCGAGTTGGGACCCGAAGGTGGCAGAGCAAGGCCAGACGGTCGCCGCACGAGAGGCGCGCGCCGTGGGGATTCATTGGACCTTCGCACCCAACGTCGACATCGCGCGCGATCCTCGGTGGGGTCGCATGATCGAAGGTGCGGGTGAAGATCCCTACCTGGGCAGCGCCATGGCGGCAGCCCAGGTGCGTGGCTTTCAAGGTTCGGCCTTCCCAGGCCCGGGCCACGTCATTGCCGGACCGAAGCATTTCGCGGGCTACGGCGCCGCGATTGGCGGCCGTGACTACGATGAAGTCAATCTGTCGGATAGCGAGCTGTGGAACGTGTACCTGAAGCCCTTCAAGGCGGCGGTAGACGCTGGTGCCGGCAACATCATGAGCGCCTACATGGGCCTCAACGGCGTGCCCGCCACCGGCAACCACTGGCTGCTCACCCACGTGCTGCGCGACACCTGGGGCTTCAAGGGTTTCGTGGTGACGGATGCCGGATCGGCGCATGACCTGCTGACCCACGAGTTCGCGTCCAGCCTGGAAGATGCGGGTGTTCGCGCACTCAGCGCCGGCGTCGATATGGAGATGGCTCCGCCGTTCGGCGTGGCCTCTTTCAAAACCCTGCCGAAGTCGCTTGCTGAAGGAAAGGTATTGGTCGAAGCAGTCGACGCCGCCGTGCGTCGCGTCCTGGAAGCAAAGATTCGGCTGGGACTCTTCGAGCACCCCTATGTGGACCAGAAGGAAGCGCAGCGAGTTCTCAACGATCCCGAACACCGTGTGGTGGCGCGTACCGCGGCCGAGCGCACGGCCGTGCTGCTTGGCAACGAGAACGGCGTGTTGCCTCTGAATCGTTCAGCACTCAAGTCGATTGCCGTGATTGGCCCTTTGGCCGATTCCGCGCGTGACACGGTTGGCCCGTGGGTCTTCGACCAAGACGACAAGGAGACCATCACGGTTCTCGCCGGCATCAAAGCAAAGGTCGGCGGCGGTGTCCGCGTGGACTACTCGCAGGGTGTCACCATGCCGGAGCGCCTGCACCGTTCCATTTTCGAGTCCGGCCCGCACAGCGCAGTTCCCCGTGTGCAAGTCGACGATGCGACCGAGATTCACCGCGCGGTAGAACTGGCGCGCGCGTCAGATGTCGCGGTCCTGGTCTTGGGCGAGGGGCAGATCATGATTGGCGAGCAGGCCTCGCGCTCCTCGCTGGATCTGCCAGGCCGCCAGCAGGAACTTCTTGATGCCGTCATTGCAACAGGCAAGCCGGTAGTGCTGTTGCTCATGAGCGCGCGCCCGCTGGATCTCAAAGGAAGCAAGCCCTCCGCGCTGATGGACATCTGGTATCCCGGATCACAAGGCGGCGCGGCTGTCGCAAACCTGCTGTTCGGTGAGGTCTCGCCTGGCGGCAAGCTGCCGTTCAACTGGCCCCGCAACATCGGGCAGATTCCGCTGCCCTACGCGCATCTGAGGACGCACCAGCCCAAGACCTTCGAGGAACGCTATTGGAATGAGCCCAACTCGCCGCTGTACCCCTTCGGCTTTGGCCTCAGCTATTCGACCTTCGGCTTCTCCAATCTGAAGATCTCCAAGGCACGCGCCGCCATCGGCGAATCGGTTCCAGTCTCGGTGGATGTCAGGAACACCGGCAAGCACAAGGCTGACGAAGTCGTTCAGCTCTATATCCATCAGCAACACGGAACGGCTGCGCGTCCGGTGCGCGAGCTGAAGGGATTCGAGCGCGTGACACTCGCACCTGGTGAAACACGTACTGTCCACTTCACGCTGAAGCCTGAGGACCTGAGCTATTGGGCCGCATCGACGCGCAGCATCGTCCAGGACGCAACCACGTTTGACGTGTACGCCGGCGGTAGCTCCTCAGCCACTCTGGCCGGAACATTTGAGGTCAGGTAGGCATGGTGTACCTCATGCTCACTCGCGGCGAGGCGTTCGTTGATCAAGGCCAGCAGCGCTACGAAGTCTTTCTGTCCTGGTATCGAGACACCCGACGGGGCAGCGCAGCAAGGTGTCAAAAATCACTGCGCGTCCCCCGCGCCGTCGCCTGATTCAGCCGAATTGGCTGCCGTTGTTGCTCGCTCGCCCCACGCAACATCTAGCACCCGGCTCACTGCATCGCCCCATCAAGCGCTCCGCGGAACGACGCGATCAGCTTCGCGGGCGGGTCATCCCGTCGATACCGGCACGGCGTTCTCGCAACGATGACGATGAGCGCTGGAAGTTGATGGCGGGCGGCTGAGTCGCAACGCCCGCACCTTTATCAAGCGTCGGAGCGAGCGCGGCCTTCATGGCGCGCTGCCCTTTCGCCCTTCCCGCCGGCGCGGCCTGCGTTGGCGGTTTCACCAGCCGCGCGAACGTCGCTTGCACCGTCGACAGATCGTCATCGAAATCGCCGTGATGACGGGACTGAGACGCGCCCGAAGAGCCTTCGGGCTCATTGTTCGGTGACAGCACAAGCTCGGCGCCGCCACCATTGAAGAGCGCCTTCAGCGCAGCGTCGGCCTCGAAGAACTTCTGCATGCCAAGAATGGGCACGCCATCGCGGAACAAGGGGATGGGCGCCTTGTCTTCGAACGCGTTGGACACCAGGTAGAGCAAGGACTTGTTGTAGATGCGAGCGCAGTTGTCGTCCTGTTCGGCCTTGTCATTGAGCGCAAACATCGTGAAGCGCTCAATCGTGCCGCCCTCGATCGCGGGCAGGTAGGCCGTCTTGAAGAGGTCCACCGTGCAGGCAGGCGCCCACAGTGTGCAGGTCTTGACCTTGAGCTTCAACGACTCGGTCAACACCCGCACCAGCGGCGCGTGCAGGATGGAACCCGCGCTGTGCCCGACCAGATGGATCTCCAGACCCGGGAACTTGCCGGCCAAGGTGGCAAGATGTTCTGCCACCAGATGCGCAGCACCACCCTTGGCGCTGGCGGCCATTGCGTTCTGCTTCATCTGGTCCCACTCCAGCTTGCCTGTCAGGACCCGAGCCACAGGTTCCAAGGCGTCGTCCAGCCGGTCGAGCATGAAATCCTTGGTCGCATCCAGGATGCCCTCCGGACGGCGACGGCGCACAGCGTCCTGCAGGATGTTGGTGAGCGTGGTCCAGTAGTCGGTTCGCCAGATGAAGGCGAGTGGATAAACCCCGGCAGCCAGCAGCGCCGGGCGGTACTCGGCCAGCCGCTGCACGGCCGACTTCTCATCCACCAAGCCACCGTGTGCATAGACCAGCACCCGCTTGACGGGCCAGTCCTGCATGACCCGTGGCATGTCGGTCGTGAAAATCTGCTCCAGCTCGACCGGCGTCGTCCCGTACTCACCACCGGGCTTCAAGAGCCCATCGTTGCCCACGCTGACGATGTGCGGGCGGAGATCGGCATAGCTATACGCCACCGACTGCGCCGCCGCCGCGGCATGGGCCTGCGCCGTTCCCTCGGCGCTGCGCAGCGTGACCGGTGCCCCAAGACGCGCCACCCAGACGTCCGTGCCGTTGTCCAGCCAGTCGTCGTAGCTGATCCTGCAGCAGCCCTTCAGACCCCAATCTTTTCCCCACGAATTCTGGATCCAGAACCCTTCGGAGTCATAGGCAATGATCGCGAAGGCATGGCCACCCGTCAGCTGAGCCGACTGAGTGATGATGCCGTCCGCCCCCACCTTGTCCCAGCCTGCATGGACCGCGGAGGTGGCGTAGAGCGCCCCGACTTCGGCGATAGCCGCATGCATCGCGATGAGGTCCTTGTGGTTGACCCGGAAGTAGGCCCCCAGAGGCCGGCGCCGTGCAGCCGAAGTGCGGGCTTCCGTCATGCCCAGCGGATCCTTCTTCCCCAGCTTGTACGGCCAGTCCGCCTCGGCGCAGATGCCGTGCTTGTGCCAACCCTTCATGGCGCCTCGGGCGCTGGAGCCTGAGTAGTTCTCTCCAGGCCACTCGTCGTAGCGCCTGGCGTTCTCGTACAGCATCCGGGGGCTCACCGGCGCGACGTCGGGCTCGACCTTGCGCCGCGTCAGCAGGTAGTTGACGACGCTGGCCAGGCCGAAGCCGGTGCAGGCACCCTCCGCCCCTTGGTCCAGGACCGGCAGCTTGTAGGCCCAGAAGTCTTCCAGAGGAACATGCGTCGGCACCTCGATCAGCGCCGGGACGTACATCAGATCCCGGAAGTCCAGCGTGTCGGGCCGAACGTTGAGCACGCGCCCTGCTGCGCCCTTCGCCGTCTTCTTCGAGCTCGCCGCAGCCTTTGCGGTCGACTTCTTGCTCTTCGGTGCCATGAGTCTCCTCCCTCTGCTCTCTTCTCTTGATGCGCTGAATCTTCATGGCCCAGCCAGCCATCGTCATCAACCCTTTTAAGGAGGTCGCCAGAATCGTTTGCGCCGCAATTGGCGTGGTCGATGGCATTGCTTTCCAGACCAATCAGGTGCCGCGATGGAGAGCATCGGCGAGCAGGTGCGGCGCGTCAGCGAGCTGATCGGCGAGATCTCGACCGCCTCGACCGAACAGGTCACGACGATCCATCAGGTCGGCGTCGCGGTGGGACAGCTCGACAGCGTCACGCAACAGAATGCCGCGCTCATCGAGGAAGGCGCCGCCGCGGCCGAGAGCCTGCGCGGGCAGGCCATCAGGCTGGCAGGCTGGCAGAAGTCGTGAGCGTCTTCAAGCTCGGCGACAGGCGCTAGCCGCCACCTCCAGCGATCTCGCCAGTTGCTCCTGGTTGAAGGGCTTGTTGAGACGCAAGGCGTCGGCCGGGATGGCCATGACGGCGCCTGTCTCCACATAGCCGGTCGCGATGATCGAAATGATGTCGGGCTGCAGGCTCTTGACGACGGCCAGCAGCTCGGTCCCGGTCATGCCGGGCATGGCCTGGTCCGTGATGATCAGGTCGAACTTGTGACCCTTGCGGAACACCTGCAAGGCTTCGAGCGCCGAGTTCGAGCTGGTGACGAGGTGGCCCATGTCCTGCAAGAGCGCGACCGTGCTGTCCAGCACGAGGGGATCATCGTCGACCAGGATCACATTCAAGGCGCTGCCGTTCATGCCGCAGTGCGGGGACGGATGATCTGGCGATAGCACGGCGTCCAACGACGCGGGCTCCGGCTCCGCGGCTGCAATCGGCAGCCAGATTTCAGCGGTGGTGCCCTCGCCCACACGGCTCTTGAGAATCAACTGGCCGCCCGATTGCGAAGCCACGCCTTCCACCATTGAAAGCCCGAGCCCCGTGCCCTTGCCGACGCCCTTGGTGGTGAAGAACGGCTCCATCGCGCGGGTCAAGGTTTGCGCGTCCATGCCCTCGCCGACGTCCTTGACGCCGAGCCGCACATAGACGCCCGGCAGCAGCTTGCCTTCGGCCTGCGAAACCTCTTCCTTCGCCGCCTCGATCCGGATCGGGCCGCCGTCGGGCATGGCATCGCGTGCGTTGACGGCCAGATTCAGGAGCGCCAGTTCCAGCTGATTTTCATCGACGTAAGCCGGCGGCAGATCGGCCGGGATGTCCACGCTCAGCGAAATCGTTGGGCCGATCGAGCGGCGCAGCAGCTCGGTCATGCCTTCCACCAGCTTGGCGATGTCCACGCGATCGGGCTTGAGCTCCTGGCGGCGCGCGAACGCGAGCATGCGTTGCGTCAGCGAGGCCCCACGCTGCGTGGCGCTGATCGCGGTCTCCACCCACTTCTTGACGAGCGGATCGTCTCCTCCGGCGCGCCGGTCGATCAGGCGCAGGCTGGAGAGGATCACCATCAGCAGGTTGTTGAAGTCATGCGCCACGCCGCCGGTCAACTGGCCGATGGCATCAAGCTTCTGCGACTGGAACAGCGAGGCTTGCGCGATGGCCAGGGCCTCCTGCGTCTTGCGCTTCTCGGTCACGTCGCGCGTGACCTTGGCCACGCCGATGATCTGGCCGGCGTCATCGAAGACCGGGTCCATGACGACGTTGGCCCAGAAGTGGCTGCCGTCCTTGCGCACGCGCCAGCCTTCGCTCTCAAAACGCTGGCCACCCAGGACGATGGCCAGGGCCCGCTTCGGATCGCCGTGCTCGCGATCTTCCGGCCGGTAGAAAGTGTCGAAGCTCCTGCCGATGATCTCATCGGGCCGGTAGCCCTTGATGCGCTCGGCGCCGACGTTCCAGCTGACCACCTTGCCCTCGCGGTCCAGCATGTAGATCGCATAGTCGGTCACGCCTTGCACCAGCAGGCGGAATTGCTCCTGGGTGCGGCGCAGTTGCAGGTCGGCTTCGCGTCTTTCGGTCAGGTCTCGCGTGATCTTGGCGTAGCCAATGATTTGGCCGTCCTGCGCCTTGATCGGGTCGATCACGACCTGCGCCCAGAACTGCGTCCCGTCCTTGCGAACCCGCCAGCCCTCGCCTTCAAATTTGCCGCAGTCGGCGGCCATCTTCAAGGCACGCGCCGGCAGGCCATGCGCCCGGTCTTCGTCGACGTAGAAGCGAGAAAAATGCTGACCGATGATTTCATCGGCGGTGTAGCCCTTGAAGCGCTGCGCGCCCGGGTTCCAGCTCGTCACGATGCCCTCCGCGTCCAGCATGTAGATCGCATAGTCGGTCACCGCTTCGATCAGCAGTCGATAACGATGCTCTTCCGGCAGCGTGGCAATGGAGACGGGCATGGGGAATGGCGTGTGGTAGAGGTGCCTAGCTTAGCGTTCATCTGGGCCGCGCCGGATATGGTGGGGCGTTCGCCTACACGGGCCTGGCTTCAACGCTGACGCGCGTGCTCTCCGAATGGCGCGATAAAAAGGCAGACTGCCGCACCCCGCGGACAGCTTTTGAAAGCAGGAGGCTCGCCATGAGCAATCTCGTCATTTCCTCGGACCGTGTCGAAGGCACGGCCGTCTACAACCCCAAGGGCGAAAAACTGGGCGCCATCGACGATCTCATCATCGACAAGCGTTCGGGCACGGTGCGCTACGCCGCGCTGGAGTTCGGCGGCTTCATGGGCATGGGAACAGACCGTTATCCCCTGCCCTGGAGCATGCTGGTCTATGACACCAATCTTGACGGTTATGTCGTACCACTGGCCAAGGCGCAGCTCGAGAACGCGCCGCACTACGCCGAGGACCATGATCCGGACTACACCGACGACTACGGGCGCCGTGTCTACGACTACTACGGCATTGCCTGGCAATGAAGGAGCGCCGACATGACCAAGTACAGCGATAAAGCTTCCGACAAGGTCCACAAGGCCTTGCATGAGGAGAAGGAAGGCACGCTCAAGAGCGGCTCCGGTGCGAAGGTGACGAGCCGCAAGCAGGCGATCGCGATCGGCTTGTCCGAAGCGCGCAAGAGCGGCGCCAAGGTGCCGAAGAAGGCGGCATCAAAGTCGGCATCAAGGAATGCCAAACATTGAGACTCATTGCGACTCTTGTAAGAGTTTGCGTTTGTCATACATCCAGGAGGCGCTCAGCTGAACAATCCGCCGCTTGCAGCAAGCAATAAGCAATAAGCAATAGCAACAGCAATGCAGGCGTCGGAATGAACATCAGCAGCAGAAGAAGAAGTCTTGGAATCGCGCTCCTGCTCGGCATGGGCCTCGCGGCCTGTGGCGGCGGCGGAGGTGGGAACAGCGACAGCAGCAGCGCACCGGCTTCGGGCGGTGCGGCCTCCGCACCCGCTGTGCCCCCTCCGGTAATGGTGGCCAAAAGTGCAAAACGCGGCGTGGCGTACGACTTTGCATCCGAGGCCGATCTGGCTGCCGTGGCACCTGGCGTGTCCTGGTGGTATGACTGGGCCCTGACCCCGAACACCGCCCTCCCCGCTGGCGCCGCGAGCCGTCAGGGTGTGGACTTCGTGCCCATGCTTTGGAACGGCAACTTCGTCGACGCTGATGTCGAGGCGCAGTTGAAGGCCAACACCAGCATCCACTACCTGCTGGTGCTCAACGAACCCAACCTGACAGACCAGGCGAACCTGACTCCCGCGCAAGCAGCGCAGCTGTGGCCGCGCTACGAGGCGATCGCCGCGCACACCGGCGTCAAGCTGGTCGGCCCGGCGATGACCTGGGGAACGCAGGCCGGTTATTCAGATCCGGTCGTCTGGCTCGACGCCTTCTATGCCGCCTATCGCAGCGCCAACGGCGGCCGCGATCCGCAGATCGACGTTCTCGCTTTCCATTGGTATGACTACGGCCTGGCCGACCAGCTCGACCGCCTGAGCAAGTACGGCAAGCCTTTCTGGGTCACCGAAATGGCCAACTGGCATTCGCAGACCGATGGCGCGCAGATCGATACGGCCGACAAGCAGAAGGCACAACTGGCGGACATGGTGGCCGTGTGCGAGGGCCGCGCTGATGTACAGCGTTATGCATGGTTCACCGGTCGCATGGGAAGCGGCGGAAGCAGCGGCGGCGATCCGCATTTCACGAGCCTGCTCTCAGGCACGACCGGCAGTGGGCAGCTGACCGCCTTGGGCACTGCCTTTCTGGCGGCAACGTTCCCGCATTGAGACCGGCGAGGCCCGCGTTCCCCCTGCAAACCCTGGGATTGCGGCGCGCCATGACTAACCGCTCGTCTGCAGGCTGACGCTATGCTTCGGCGCATTCAAAACGTGGCCTCCGGGCCAACTGAGAAATGCGCCAACCTCCACTGTCCTTGTTGTTCACCGTCCTGCTCGCGGCTTTCAATGCGCAAGCGGCTGATGCTCCCAATGCTGGCAATGCCGCCGAAACCAAGAAGCCCAGCTGGGATGTGAACCATCCGCCCGGGCCTTCGCATGAGGTGAAGCTCGACACGCACAGCGGCACCTGGATGAGCGTGGACGTGAGCCCCGATGGCAAGACGGTCGTCTTCGACATGCTCGGCGATCTCTACACGCTGCCGATCGCGGGCGGCGAGGCCAAGTCGCTGACGCATTCGATCGCCTGGGAACAGCAGGCGCGCTTCTCGCCCGATGGCAAGCACATCGCCTACACCAGCGATGCCGGCGGCGGCGACAACATCTGGGTCATGGATGCCGACGGCGGCAACGCCCACGCAATCAGCAAGGAAGATTTCCGGCTGATGAACAACCCGGTCTGGCACCCGAGCGGCAACTACATCCTCGCCCGCAAGCATTACACCGGCACGCGTTCGCTCGGCTCCGGTGAGATCTGGCTCTATGCACTCGACGGCGCGAATGGTGGTGGGAAAGGTGTGCAGCTCAACGAGAAGCCCAACTGGCAGAAGGATCTCGGCGAGCCGGCGATTTCGCCCGATGGCCGCTGGCTCTACTACTCGCAAGACAGCACGCCTGGCAAGCAGTTCGAATACAACAAGAACGCCAACGACGAGATCTTCCGCATCTACCGGCAAGACCTGCGCGATGGCAGCAGCGCGCCCTTCGTGACGGGCGCCGGCGGCGCGATCCGCCCGACGCCCTCGCCCGATGGCAGATACCTCGCCTTCGTGCGCCGCATCCGCATGCAGAGCACGCTGTTCATCAAGGACCTGAAGAGTGGCGTCGAGCGCCCGGCCTGGGGCCATCTTGAGCGCGACATGCAGGAGTCCTGGTCGGTCAATGGCGTCTATCCGTCGTTCGCGTGGATGCCTGATTCCAAGACCGTTGTGCTGTGGGCGCAGGGCAAGCTGTGGCGCGTCGATCCCTTCAAGGCCGACGATGGCAAGAACGGCAATGCCGCCGAGATCCCTTTCCACGTGACGGACACGCGCGAGGTGCGCGAAGCACTGCGCGTGCCGCAGGTCGTGGCGCCCGATCAGTTCGCGGTGCGCGAGCTGCGCTGGGTGAACGTCTCGCCCGATGGCAAGCAGGTCGCCTACTCGGCGATGGACAAGCTGTACCTGAAGACGCTGCCGGACGGCGCGGTCAAACGCCTCACACACGGCGACGACGTGGAGATGTACCCGAGCTTCTCGCGCGACGGCAAGCAGCTCGTCTACACCAGCTGGAACGACGACAAGCTCGGCTCGGTGCGCGTGCGCGACCTGGCCAGCGGCCGTGAGACGGTGCTGACCAAGGAACCCGGCCGTTATGAGTCCCCGCGCTTCTCGCCCGATGGCAAGCGCGTGGTCTACGTCAAGTCACGCGGCGGCTTCCTGACCACGCCGTGGTGGGGGCTGGAGACCGGCGTCTATCTGGCCGATGTGGACGGCAAGGGCGCGCCGATCAAGCTCAGCGACAGCGGCGATCGTCCGCAGTTCGCCGGCACCAATGACGCGGTCTACCTGCAGCGCAACAGCATGAGCTCCGAGGTCGACTCGGTGCGCAAGCTGGTACGCATCGACATCGCCGATCGTAAGGAAGTCGAGATCGCCAAGAGCGATTTTGCGAGCGAATACGCGGTCTCGCCGGACGGCAAATCTCTGGCGTTTGTCGAGCGCTTCCACGCCTATGTGACGGCGTTGCCGATGACCGGCAAGGCTGTCAGTGTCGGCCCCAAGATGGACGCCCTGCCCGTGCGCCAGCTTGACGTGAACGCCGCCGAGAACATGCAGTGGAGCGGCGACAGCCAGCAGCTGCATTTCTCGCTCGGCGACACGCTGTTCACCGCCGCCGCCGCGAACGATGCCAAGGCCACGGCGAGCGAACAGAAGATCGGCTTCATGCAGGCCAGCGACAAGCCTTCGGGCCGCATTGCGCTGACTGGCGCTCGCATCGCCACGATGAAGGGCGATGAAGTCATCGAGAACGGCGTCGTCGTCGTCGAAGGCAACCGCATTGCCGCGATCGGCGCTGCGGGTTCCGTCACGATTCCCGCCGATGCGCAGAAGATCGACGTCAGCGGCAAGACCATCATCCCGGGCCTGATCGACGTGCACTGGCATGGCGCGATGGGCGACGGCGATCTGGTGCCGCAGCAAAGCTGGGTCGACTATGCCTCGCTGGCTTTGGGTGTGACCACGCTGCATGACCCGAGCAACGCCAACGGACCGATCTTCACGCAGTCGGAAATGCAGCGCGCCGGCCTGATCACCGCGCCGCGCATCTACTCGACCGGCATCATCCTGTACGGCGCTCGCACACCGTTCACGGCCGTGATCAACAACCTCGACGATGCGTTGACCCACCTGCGGCGCCAGCAGGCGCATGGCGCGATCTCGGTCAAGAGCTACAACCAGCCGCGCCGCGAGCAGCGCCAGCAGATCATCGAGGCCGCGCGCCAGACCGGCATGATGGTCGTGCCCGAAGGCGGCTCGCTGTTCGAGATGAACATGAGCATGATCGTGGACGGCCATACGGGCATCGAACACGCGCTGCCGGTGGCCGAGGTGTATGACGATGTCACGCAGCTCTGGTCGCAGACCCAGGTGGGCTACACGCCGACTTACATCGTCGCTTTCGGTGGTCTCGACGGCGAGCACTACTGGTATGCGCACACCGAAGCCTGGAAGCATCCGCTGCTCAGCAAGTACGTGCCGCGCAGCATCCTGCAGGCTCGCGCAGTTCGCCGCGAACTGGCGCCTGAGGAGGACTACAACGTGCTGCGTGTGGCAGCGTCGGCCAACAAGCTCTCGAAGGCCGGCGTTGAGGTGCACATCGGCGCGCACGGCCAGCGCGAAGGCCTCGGCTCGCATTGGGAGCTGTGGACCGAAGTGCTGGGCGGCATGACGCCACTGCAGGCGATCCGCACGGCCACGGCCAACTCGGCGCACTACCTTGGCATGGACAAGGACATCGGTTCGCTCGAAGTGGGCAAGCTGGCTGACCTGGTCGTGATCGACGGCGACGTGCTCAAGGACATCCGCCAGAGCGACCGCATCCAGTATGTGATGCAGAACGGCCGCATCTATGAAGCCGCCACGATGAACCAGGTGGCGCCGCTGAAGAAGGCGCGCAAGCCGCTGTACTTTGAAGGCGCAAAGGGTGATGGCATGCCGGTCGACACCGAGCTGGGCAATACCCATACGGACGACTGAGCACTGACGATGGAGCGCTGATGCATGACGGATCGGTGACTGCCATCCCTCCGTCATGAGGAGACGTTAGAGTGCGGGGCTTCGAACCAGGAGCCCCGCCATGACAGCGCTGAATCGCCGCCTTCTCCTTCTTGCTGCCGCAGCAGCCACGGTCGCCGTTCTGGCGGCTTGTGCCCAGACGCCCGTCGGCAGTGCTGCCAACGCCTCGGCCGCGCCCCAAGGGACCAAGCCGCCCAAGCTGATCGTCTTCATCGCCATCGATGGCCTGCCCGTGCGCCAGGTGATGAACGAGCGCGAGCATTTCGGGCCCGATGGCTTCCGCCGTTTCCTGGACCAGGGTGCCTGGTTCTCGGACGCCCACTACAGCCACGGTTTCACGGTCACGGCGGCCGGCCATTCGGTCATGTTGACCGGCGCCTCGCCCTGGCGTTCCGGGATGATCGCCAATGACTGGCGTGACCCGATCACCCAGGCCGAGGTCTACAACACCGGCGACACCGCCTACCAATACATCGGCGAGAAGACCGCGCCGCTGGCCGGCACCAGCCCGCGCAACTTGAAGGTCGACACGGTCGGCGATGTGCTGCGCGGCGTCCAGCCGGAGTCGAAAGTGATCTCGATCTCGGGCAAGGACCGAGGCGCGATCCTGCCCGGCGGCCACAAGGGCACGGCCTACATGTACATGAGCGAGACCGGCCATTTCGCGTCGAGCACGTACTACATGCCCAGCCATCCGCAGTGGGTGGAGGCCTTCAACGCCGCCAAGCCGGCCGACAAGTATTTCGGCCAGACATGGTCGCTTGCGCTGCCCGAATCGGCCTACGCCGGCTCCGCGCCGTTTGATGCGCCCTGGCAAGTCGATGCCGGCAACGGCAAGAGCCTGCCGGTGGCGATCACCGCGGGCCTCTCCGCACCGGGCCCGAAGTTCTACGCCGCGCTGCTGCCCTCGCCGTTCGGTGACGCGCTGACGCTGGAGTTCGCCCGTGCCGCGATCCAGGGTGAGCAACTCGGTGCCGACGACAAGACCGACATCCTCGCGATCAGCCTGTCCAGCCACGACTACGTGAACCACGCGTTTGGCCCCGAGTCGATCATGTCGCAGGACCATCTGCTGCAACTCGATCGCCATCTGCAAGCCTTCTTCCGTGATCTGGACCAGCGCATCGGCCGCGACAACTACATGCTGATGCTGACCGCCGACCACGGCTTTGCGGACACGCCGGAATGGGCCGCCGCCTATGGCCGCGATGCCGGCCGCGTGGCCCCTCCCGACATGATCAAGGCGATGAATGCCGCGCTGGTAACGCGTTATGGCGCCGGGACGTGGGTCAAGGTGCCTTCGGCCACCGGCTTCCTGTTCGACGAGCCGCTGATCCGCAGCCACAAGCTCAATGCCGACGAGGTCTACGCGACCGCTCAGGCCGCCCTCAAGAAGGTGCCGGGCGTGGCTTATGTCTTCACCCGTACTGAACTCGCGGGCAATGATGTCAGCGATTCGGTCCTGGTCGCGATGCGCAAATCCTGGTACCCCGAGCGCGCCGCGCCGCTGCAGGTCGTGCTCAAGCCGAATTGGCTGCAGGCCAGCAAGCCGCAAGGCAGCAGCCACGGCACGCCCTACGAATACGACACCCATGTGCCGCTGCTGAGCTGGGGCCCGACCTGGGTCGGCAAGGGCGAGGTCAAGACGCCGGTGGCGATCGTTGATATCGCGCCGACGCTGGCCGGCATCCTCGGCGTGCCCGTGCCGGGCGGTTCCGAAGGTCGCCCTCTGCCGCTCCCGCGCTGAGGTCGCTAACGGATGAATTGAGCGGACAGTTGCTTCGAGAGCCGCTTCATCCGCTCGATCAGCCATTGAGCGCTTGGTGAGAACGAGCGCCCGGCCAGCGATACGACGCCGAACTCCGAGGCGATCGCCAGCGGCCGCTGCAAGCGGACCGGCTGCAGACGCCCCGCTTTGACTTCGGCCTCGACGGCCGCGTAGACATTGATGCCGATGGCATCGCTGTTCAGCGCGATCTCGTTGATCACCTCCAGCTTGTCGCAGCTGATCGTGGGCAGATCAGGGAACGCCTCGCTCTCGCCCAGGTAGTCGCGCAGGCGACGCTGAACGGCCTGCGGCAGGCGCATCGAAGCCATCGGGTATGCGGCAAGCGCCTTCGGTGAAACCTTGCCAGACCCAGCCAACGGATGGCCCTTGCGCACATAGAAGCCGCCAGGCTGGGTGCCGATCGGCGTGACCTGCAATTGCTCGCGCGAGGCCAGTTCGCGGGCATCGGCCACGAAGAATTCGATGCGTTCATTGAGCAGGTGCTCGGTCAGCACCTGCCAGTTGTTGACCTCGACCGTGACGCACACTCGCGGATGCTCGCGAGCCAGCTCCGACAGGACCTTGGGCAGCAGCACGCCGGCCGGGATCGGGCCGACGCCAAACACCACGTTCCCGAGATCGGCGCTGCGCAGCAGACCGACTTCGCGTTGCAAGGTGGAGGCTTGCAGCAGCAGTTGCCGCGCTCGCTCGATCAGCGCAAGGCCGACGGATGTCGGCGCGACCTGCGTCAGATCACGATCGAACAGCCGCACGTCAAGAGCCGCCTCCAGCGCCTGGATGCTGCGCGAGAGCGCGGGCTGGCTCAGGTGCACCTTGGCCGCGGCGCGCGCGAAATTACGCTCCTCAGCCAGGGCCACGGCATGGTGCAATTTCTTCAGGTCCAGGTGCATGCAGCCTCCGATTCAATGCAGTGAGCGCATTGAATCAATGATAACTATTCAATTGCTGCATTGATGACCGAAACCTAGACTGGCTCCAGAACCTCGAAGGAGACCCTCCCGATGACCTCAACCGCCTTTCAGAACAGCCTGATCGTCTGCGCGATCCTGGGCTTCGCGCTGATGGAATTTGTGAGCCGCCGCTACAAGCAAACGGTCAGCGCCAATGGCAATGACGCCAAGCTCGAGCTGCTGATGTTCATCAGCCTGCTGGCGATCTCGCAGCCGCTGGCCTTCCTGGGCGCGACCAAGCTCTGCAACTGGCTGATTCCCGACCTGCATGGCGCCTTGAAGGGCCTCTCGGGCTGGGCCTGGCTGGCGATCATCCTGGTGGCGGACGACATGACGCAGTACTGGTGGCACCGCGCCTCGCACTCGCCGCTGATGTGGCCGCTGCACCGCGCGCACCACTCGGCCAAGTACATGAGCATCCGCATCACGTACCGCAACAATTTCTTCTACTACCTGATGATGCCCGGCCTGTGGATGGCCGGCGCGCTCACGTATCTTGGCGTCAATCCTTGGGGTTATGCCGTCTACTTCGTGGTCAAGATCACCGTGATCCTGGGCGCACATTGCGCCTGGCGTTGGGATGAGCCGCTGTACCGCGTCAAGGCCTTGCAGCCGCTGATGTGGGTGCTGGAGCGCACGATCTCCACGCCGGCCACGCACGCCGCCCATCACGCGATCACCAACCTCGACGGCATCGGCCACTACAAGGGCAACTACGGCAATCTGCTGTTCATCTGGGACATGCTTTTCGGCACCGCCAAGATCACGCGCCAGTTCCCGAAGAGCGTCGGCCTGATGGACGACGTGATGTTCGGCGAGGAACACTGGACGCACCAGATGTTCTATCCGTTCATTCAATCGAAGCGAGAGCACACCGCCTTGAAGTTTGGCGGTGTGGCGTATGAAGATCCGCCGCAGGACGAACCCGCGGTGGCATGAACCTCACATCGGCGTTCAGCCGATGCGCACCGGCACGAAGATGCGCTGGTTGCCGCGCTGCACGAGCAGCGCCACCGACTTGTCGGAACCCTCGACCACGCGCTTGACCTGATCGACCGAATTGACCGGCGTGCCGTTGACGGACAGCAGCACGTCGCCCGCTTGCACACCAGCACGTGCCGCGGCACCGCCCACATCTTCGATCACAAGACCGCTCTTGAGGCCGGACTCGCGCTTCTCGTCGGGCTGCAACTGGCGCAGCGCCAGGCCCAGCTTGCCGCCCGAAGCTCCCTTGTCGTCTTCGGCCAGCTGAGCCTTCTTGTCGGAGGCGTCGCCCAGCTTGGCGTTGAGCTCCTCGCGCTTGCCATTGCGCCAGATCTCGAGCTTGGCGCTGGAGCCGGGCATCGCTTCGCCGAGCATCGCGGGCAGATCGCTCGAAGCCACGATCGGCTGGCCGTTGTATTTGAGGATCACATCGCCTTCCTTCAGGCCGGCCTTGGCGCCCGGGCTGCCTTCCTCCACGTTGGCCACCAGCGCACCGGCCGGGGTTTGCAGCTTGAAGGAATCGGCGAAGGTCTGGTTCACGTCCTGGATCGTCACGCCCAGGCGTGCATGCTGGGCACGGCCGGTGGCGACAATCTGGTCTTCGACGCGGCGGGCCACATCGATCGGGATCGCGAACGACAAACCCTGGTAACCGCCCGTCTGGCTGTAGATCTGCGAGTTGATGCCAACCACTTCACCGCGCGCATTGAACAGCGGACCGCCCGAGTTGCCGGGGTTGACCGCCACGTCGGTCTGGATGTAGGGCACGATGCTGCCGTTCTCGTCGGGCAATGCACGCCCTTTGGCGCTGACCACGCCGGCAGTCACGCTGTTCTCGAAACCAAACGGTGAGCCGATCGCCAGCACCCATTCGCCGACACGCAGGTCCTGCGTGCTGCCGACCTTCACGATGGGCAGGTTCTTGGCCTCGATCTTGATCACGGCCACATCGGTCTTGGGGTCGGAACCGAGCACCTTGGCGCGGAACTCGCGGCGGTCGGTCAGCTTGACCACTACCTCGGATGCATCACGCACGACGTGGGCATTGGTCAAGATCACGCCATCAGCACTGACGATGAAGCCCGAACCCTGGCCATGCACGGCGCGCTCGCCACCGCCCTGCCCTTGACCGGGCATCTGGAAGCGGCGGAAGAACTGGAAGAAGGGATCGTTCGGGTCCATGCCGGGCATGCCCTGCATGCCCTGGACTTGGCGCGAAGTCTTGACTGTGCCCGTCACGCTGATGTTGACGACAGCCGGGCCATTCATCGCGGTGATCTGGGCGAAGTCGGGCAGGACCGTGGGACCGGACGGTGCACGAGACAAGGGTGCTACGGGCGACGTGACCGCGGCTTGCGGCGCGCTGGAGATCGCGTTTGAGGCAAGGGTTTGAGGCGCGCTGCCGTCAGCACTGGTCTTCTGCAAGGCCATCGCGCCGACCGCGCCGCCACCCAAACCGACCACGCCGGCCACGGCCAAAGCCCAGCTCAGGCGCTTCACGGAAACCATTCTCTCTATAGCCATGATGGAAAGCTCCTCTCAAGCAGCACTGCTGCGATGAGAGGAATATCTGGCCGGGCCCTTAAATTCCTCTTAAACCGGCTTTGGTGACGCTTAGTTCCAGCAGCTGGCGCCTTGAACCGGGAAGATGCAGCCGGTCGTCGTGAAGCTCCAGGTCTTGGCATGCAGGACGCCATTGAACTTGCCGGAGAACGTCACGGTGTAGACCGCGTTGTAGTCCAGCGGCTTCTTCGGCACCAGCACGGCCTGATAAGGCCTCAGTCGACTGACGCCGGCATCATCGACGCGATCCGTACTGGCGATGGTGAGCGCGGAGGATCCAACGATGTAGGCAGGCACGGGATTGCCGCTGGCGTCTTTCAAGGTGAACGTGTCGACGCTGCCTTTGCCGCTGCCGTCGCCCGTCATGACCGCCAAGCTGCCCATCGAGGCCAGAATCGGCTGACCCAGGATGTCGGCCGCATCGGGCAGAGGGCGAGGCGGGTCAAGCGCAAGCACATACAGGGCGGCGACGCCGGTCTGGTTGGGATAGGGATAGGTCACCAAGGCGCCGGATGGCCCGTATTGAGGTGCGCTCGCATAACCCAGTTCAAGCACGCAGGCGGAGTCGGCATCTCCGGGGTCCTTTTGCAGGCCGATGCCGATGGCGCGCGATGGGTCCATCAGTTCGGCCATTCGATAGAGCGTGTTCAGCTGGAGGTAGGCACAAAGATAGGGCGCGTTGGTGATGGCCGTGCCATCACTGGTCGCCATGCCTGCATAGCCGGCTGCGGCTTGTCGGTCGGCGTAGCCGGCTCCCGTGAAACCTGCGTTGCCGGGGGTCTCTAGAAGGTAGGGTCGCATGGCCGTGTTCAACACGTTGTAGTTGGCATGCGCGATGCCCGCGGCATCCAGTTGAGCGCTCTGATTGAGGGCGCCAGCACCGGCCGCCAGCCGCACCTTGTTGAGGAAGTTGTAGTTCTGGATCTCGTCGGCGCCAGCGTCTTGCGTACTGGCGTATGACGGGTCGACAGACTGGGTTTGGAGCGCGTAGATCGACAAGTCGGTGGAAGGCGCGCTCGCCGGAGGATCAGTGACGGGCGGTGTCGGCACGGTGACCGGCGGCGCTGTCGTTCCTGCCGCCGCTGACGTGCCGCCGTCTCCGCCGCCACCACCGCCGCACGCGCTCAGCGCGATCGCGGCAAGCAGCACCAAACCATCCCCGAATTTGCGAGTCAACATGATCCACCCCCTTCCGTATCAGACATTGCCGAACGCATGCTAGGGACCGTCTCGATCGCGGTCTGTCCCCTAGCGCACAGAGCTTGACTTGCCACAACGTCCGCGGCAACCCCAGAAACGAGCTAGAACGCGACGTCGACTCGCAATCCGCCCAAAGTTGCCGAAGGTTCCAGGCTCAGTCGTGCGCCGTGCCGCTCGGCGATCGATTTGACGATCGCCAGTCCGAGGCCGCTGCCACCGGCAGCGAGTGCGGCATCGGCACTGCGATAGAAGCGGTCGAAAACGCGTTCCCGGTCCTCTGAGGGTATACCCGGACCGCTGTCCTCGATTGTGAGCTTCGCCGGACTCAGGCTCACGTCGATCCGGCCGCCTTCGGGCGTGTACTTGATCGCGTTCTCGAGCAGGTTGCGCATCAGGATGGCCAGCGCGTCGCTCTGGCCGGTGACCTGCACGGCATCCGCCCGTACCAGGCCGAGATTGATGGCGCGGGCCTGGGCGGCCGGCGTCTGTTCAATCATGATCTGTCGCAGCAGCGCGCTGAGGTCGACGGGCTGCATCTGCAGAGGTGCCGTCTCCTGGCGCGCCAGCAGCAACAATTGCTCGACCAGACGGCTGGCGCGGTCGATGCCGGCGGACAGGCGCTGCTGTGCCGTAGCCCGCACGCCCTCGTCGCTTGCGCGCTGCAAGGCCTGCACCTGCAACTTCAGCGCGGTCAGCGGCGAGCGCAGCTCGTGCGCCGCATCGGCCACGAAATGCTGTTGAGCTTCAAACGATTGCTTCACGCGGCCCAGCAGGGCGTTGAACTCGCTCACCATCGGCTGCACCTCGGCGGGCAGATCGGTGGCACTGACCGGCGCCAGGTCTTCAGCCCGGCGCGCAGCCAGTTGCTCGCGTACCCGCTCCACCGGTGCAAGCGAGCTGCTGACCACCCAGCCGACCACGATCATCAGGAGCGGCAGCATCACCGCGATCGGGAGCACCGTGCGCAGCGCCAAGCGGCTGGCCAGCTTCTGCCGGACGACCAGATCCTGCGCGACCTGCACCACCTGGCCACCGGTCAGCACCGAAAGCACGCGGTAGTGGTGACCATCATCGCCGCGCACCTCGGTGAAGCCGAGCACCGCACGCGCCGGCAATCGTGCCTGGCCGGCGGACTGGAACACCTGCAAGCCCTGCTCGCTCCAGGCCTGCACCATCAGTTCCAGCTCATCTTCGGCGTGGATCACGCCGCCACCGAGGCCGCCGCCCAGCGAGTGGGCGACCTGCTGCATCTGGTAGTCAAAAATCTGATCGGCCTCGGCCAGCGCCGCGCGATAGCTGGACAAGCCTTGAAGCACCGCGGCCGCGCAAACGGCGGCCGAGAGAAAGAGCATCAGCCGGCGCCGCAGCGAGGCCAGGAGCTTGTTCTTGAATTTCATGCCGGCGGCGGGCTGACCTTGGGCACCATATAGCCGAGGCCGCGCACGTTCTGGATCAGCCCGGCGCCAAGCTTCTTGCGCAGGCCGTGCACGTAGACCTCGACGGCATTGCTGCTGATCTCGTCTTTCCAGCCGTAGAGTTTTTCTTCCAACTGCTGGCGGGAAAGCACCAGCCCCGGCCGCGCCAGCAGCGGCTCCAGCACGGCCCATTCGCGCGCAGACAGCTGCACCGGCTTGCCTTCGACCGAGGCCTCATGCGTGGCCGGGTTGATGGCGACGCCCATGTGTTCATAGATCGGCTCGGCACGGCCTTGCGCACGGCGGATCAAGGCGCGGATGCGGGCCAGCAACTCGTCGAGGTCGAAGGGCTTGAGCACGTAGTCGTCGGCGCCTGCATCGAGGCCTTCTATGCGCTGAGATACGGCGTCACGGGCCGTGGCGATCAGCACCGGCTGGCGGTCCTTGCGGGCGCGCAGGGCGCGCAAGACGCTCATGCCGTCGCGCTTGGGCAACCCTAGATCCAGCAGGGTCAGGTCATAGGTCTGGCTTTGCAGCGCGGTGTCGGCCATCTCGCCGTCCCGCACCCAATCCACCGCGTAGCTTTCGGCCCGCAGCAGGTCCAGCATTTGTTCGCCGATCATCTGATCGTCTTCGACAAGGAGGATGCGCATGAAGCGATTTTCTACGTTCCGATGAGCCTTGTCTTAAGGCTAGAATGCCGCCGGTCAGGAGAGAGCCGCGCAAGCGGCCGCCGAAGGCGATGCAACGCTCAGGCAAAAGGACTGACAAGACGCTCGATGAATCTCGGTTCAACATGCGTTCCTCACTGGAGAGAGGCGAGCCTTCGAGCTCGTCCACCGAAGGGGCAAGTCGGCTGCACATCAGCCGATCAATCTCTCAGGTAAACCGGACAGCGAGGCATCAATGGTCAATCTATGCCCTTGGAGCCTCTTCACATGTCCAGTTCGTCTGCCCCGCTTCTCAAAACCCCTCTGCATGCCCTGCATATTGAACTCGGGGCCAAGATGGTCGAGTTCGGCGGCTACGACATGCCCGTGCAATACCCGATGGGCGTGATGGCCGAGCACAAGCACACACGCGCTTCCGCCGGCCTGTTCGACGTCTCCCACATGGGCCAGGTGCTGCTGATCGGCGCCGGCGCCGATGCCGCGCTTGAGACCCTTGTGCCGGTCGACATCTGCGATCTCGGCGTCTACAAGCAGCGCTACGCCCTCTTCACCGACGACAAGGGCGGCATCCTCGATGACCTGATGGTCTGCCGCCGCGAGAACGACCTGTTCGTGGTCGTCAACGCCGGCTGCAAGGAACAGGACATCGCCCACATGCAAGCCAAGATCGGCGGCAAGTGCGAGGTCAAGCCGCTGCCCACCCAAGCCCTGCTGGCGCTGCAAGGCCCGCAGGCCGTGACGGTGCTTTCGCGCCTCAATCCTGAAGTCGCCAAGCTGGTCTTCATGACCGGCGGTTTCTTCGACCTCGACGGCATCCCCGCCTTCCTGACCCGCTCGGGCTACACCGGCGAAGACGGCTACGAAATTTCGGTGGCCGGCGACCAAGCCGAAGAGCTGGCGCGCAAGCTGCTGTCGCACGCCGAAGTCAAGCCGATCGGCCTGGGCGCACGCGATTCGCTGCGGCTCGAAGCCGGCCTGTGCCTCTACGGTCATGACATCGACACCACGACCACGCCGGTCGAAGGCGCGCTGACCTGGGCGATCCAGAAGGTGCGCCGCGCCGGTGGCGCGCGTGCCGGCGGCTACCCCGGCGCCGCCGTGATCGATCGGCAGCTGGCGGAGGGCGTCGCGAAGAAACGCGTCGGCCTCGTCAGCAGCGAGCGCATGCCCGTGCGCGAAGGCAGCAAGCTGGTCGATGAAAACGGCACCGAACTGGGTATCGTGACGAGCGGCACCATCGGCCCGACGGTCGGCAAGCCGGTTGCGCTGGGCTATCTGCCCCTCAGCCACGCCAAGGCCGGCACGCAAGTTTTCGCCCTCGTGCGCGACAAGCGCACACCCATGACGGTGTCCCCGACCCCGTTCACGCCCAACAACTATTTCCGCGGCTAACCCTTTCTCTTTCTTATTCACACGGAGCTTCAGACATGAGCATCAAGTACACCGCCGATCACGAATGGATTGAAGTCAACGGCGACGTCGCCACCGTGGGCATCACCGTGCACGCGCAGGACGCGCTGGGCGACGTCGTGTTCGTCGACCTGCCCGAAGTCGGCAAGACCTTCGCCGAGAAGGAAGTCGCTGGCGTGGTCGAGTCCGTCAAGGCCGCCGCCGATGTCTACATGCCGGTCTCGGGCGAGGTCGTCGAAGTCAACGAAGCCCTGCGCGACGACCCGGCCCTGGCCAACACCGACCCGCTCAAGGCCGGCTGGTTCTTCAAGGTCAAGATGTCCAACACCGCTGAACTTGACGCGCTGATGGACAGCACCGCCTACGACGAACTGGTCAAAAACTCCTGAACTACCTCAGCTTCAGGAACGCAGAGGACGCAAAGGGACGCAGAGTTCATAGAGAAAACTCTGATTTTTCCTCTGCGCTCTTCGCGTCCCTTTGCGCCCTCTGCGTTCCGGAAACTTGAATCTGGAAACTCGAATCCGGAAATTTGAATTTGTGATCGAAAGCCGACCATGTTGATGTCTGCCCTGAAGCCCCTCGGCGAGCTCGAAAACGCCGCTGAATTCCAAGCCCGCCATATCGGCCCCGATGCCGCTGACGAAGCCGGCATGCTGTCGGTGATCGGCGCGGCCACACGTCGTGCGCTGATCGAAGCCATCGTGCCGTCGAGCATCAAGCGCTCGCGCGGCATGAAGCTGCCGCCCGTCGCCACCGAGGCGCAAGCCCTGGCTGAGCTCAAGGCGATGGCCAGCAAGAACCAGGTGCTGAAGAGCTACATCGGCCAGGGCTATTACGGCACATTGACGCCTGGCGTCATCCTGCGCAACATCCTTGAGAACCCGGCCTGGTACACGGCTTACACGCCCTATCAGGCCGAAATCTCGCAGGGCCGCATGGAGGCGCTGGTCAACTTCCAGACGATGGTCTGCGACCTGACCGGCATGGCCATCGCCAACTCGTCGATGCTCGACGAAGCGACGGCAGCCGCCGAGGCCATGACCCTGGCCGCGCGCGTGGGCAAGAGCAAGTCGACCGTGCTGTTCGTGGCCGACGACGTGCTGCCGCAAACGATCGAAGTGATCCGCACGCGCGCCGAGCCGCTGGGTTTGACCGTTAGCGTCGGCAAGGCGGAAGACGCGGGAAAAAGCGAGTGCTTCGCCGCCCTGGTGCAGTACCCGGGCGTGACCGGCGTGGTGCGCGAGCTGAAGCCGATCGCCGACGCTGTGCATGCCCAAGGCGGCCTGCTGATCGCCGCGACCGATCTGCTGGCGCTGACCCTGATCACCGCTCCGGGTGAGCAAGGCGCCGACATCGCCGTGGGCAACAGCCAGCGCTTCGGCATGCCGATGGGCGCCGGCGGCCCGCACGCCGCCTTCATGGCCTGCAAGGACGAATTCAAGCGCAACCTGCCCGGTCGTCTGGTCGGTGTGAGCGTCGATGTGCACGGCCACCCGGCCTACCGCCTCGCGCTGCAAACGCGCGAGCAGCACATCCGCCGCGAGAAGGCGACCTCGAACATCTGTACCGCCCAGGTGCTGCCGGCCGTCGTGGCCAGCATGTACGCGGTCTATCACGGCCCGCAAGGCCTGAAGCGCATCGCCCAGCGCGTCGCCAGCTACACGGCCGTGCTGGCGCAGAGCCTCAAGGGCCTTGGCTTCACGCTGGCCCATGAATCGGCCTTCGACACGCTGCACGTGCAAACCGGCGCCAAGACCGAAGCGGTGATGAAGGCGGCCATTGCGGCCGGCATGAACCTGCGCCGTGCGTCGAACGAGAGCGTTAGCGTCTCGCTCGATGAAACGACCTCGCGCAACGATCTGCTGGCCTTGCTGGCCGTCTTCGCCGAAGGCAAACCCGGCGCCACCGTTGTGTTCACCAGCTTCGAAAAGGGCGTTCAGGCCTTGATCCCCGCGGCGCTCGTTCGCACCTCGGCCTACCTCACACACCCGGTCTTCAACACGCACCACTCGGAAACCGAGATGCTGCGTTACCTGCGCGGCCTCGCTGACAAAGACCTGGCGCTCGACCGCTCGATGATCCCGCTGGGCTCTTGCACGATGAAGCTCAACGCGACCAGCGAGATGATCCCCATCACCTGGCCCGAGTTTGCCGGCGTGCACCCGTTCGCTCCGCAAGACCAACTGGCCGGCTACACGCTGCTCAACGAGCAATTGACGAACTGGCTCTGCGAGGCCACCGGCTATGCCGGCGTTTCCCTGCAGCCCAATGCCGGCTCGCAAGGTGAGTACGCGGGCCTGTTGATCATCAAGGCCTGGCATGAAGGCCGTGGCGAAGGCCATCGCAAGATCTGCCTGATTCCTGAATCGGCACACGGCACCAACCCCGCCTCCGCCCAGATGGTGGGCATGCAGGTCGTGGTCACCAAGTGCGACAAGGAAGGCAATATCGATCTGGCCGACCTGAAGGCCAAGTGCGAACAGCACAGCGCCAACCTGGCCGCGATCATGATCACCTACCCTTCCACCTACGGCGTGTTCGACACGCAGGTGAAGGAAATCTGCGCCCTGGTGCGTTCGCATGGCGGCCGTGTCTATGTGGACGGCGCCAACATGAACGCGCTGGTCGGCGTGGCCGCGCCGGGTGAGTTCGGCGGCGATGTGAGCCACCTGAACCTGCACAAGACCTTCTGCATCCCGCACGGCGGTGGCGGCCCTGGCGTCGGCCCGGTCTGCGTGGTGGCTGATCTGGTGCCTTATCTGCCTGCGCATCGCTCAGCGGGCTTGGGCGGTGAGAAGGCGATCGGTGCCGTTTCCGCAGCGCCGCTCGGCAACGCGGCCGTGCTGCCGATCTCGTGGATGTACGTGCGCATGATGGCCGAGCAAGGCCTGACCGCCGCGACCGAAGTCGCCATCCTCTCGGCCAACTATGTGGCGGCGCGCCTGTCAGACGCCTATGACATCCACTTCAGCGGCAATATCGCTGGCGTCAAGGGCGGCGGCGTGGCGCACGAGTGCATTCTCGATCTGCGTCCCTTGAAGGAAACCTCGGGCATCAGCGCCGAGGACGTGGCCAAGCGCCTGATCGATTACGGCTTCCATGCGCCGACGCTGTCCTTCCCTGTAGCCGGCACACTGATGGTGGAGCCGACCGAGAGCGAATCCAAGTTCGAGCTCGACCGCTTCTGCGACGCGATGCTGCAGATCCGCGCCGAGATCGCCAAGGTCGAATCGGGAACGTGGACGCGCGAGGACAACCCGCTCGTCAACGCGCCGCACACCGCCGAATCGCTGCTCACGAGCGACTGGACCCATGGCTACAGCCGCGAAGAAGCCGCCTACCCGGTGGCCACGCTGCGCCGCGCCAAGTATTGGGTGCCGGTCGGCCGCGTGGACAACGTCTACGGCGACCGCAACCTGTTCTGTTCCTGCGTGCCCTTGAGCGAGTACGCTGAGTAAGCAAAGGTCCGGGAACAAGTTTCCGGAACGCAGAGAGCGCAGAGGGACGCAGAGCTCACAGAGAAAAACTTCATGTTTTTCCTTCCTTCGCGTTCTCTGCGTCCCTTTGCGCCCTCTGCGTTCCTGAAATTGAATTGAGGTGTTCCCATGGCTGTCTCGGTATTCGACCTTTTCAAAATCGGTATCGGCCCATCGAGCTCGCATACCGTGGGCCCGATGCGCGCGGCCCGGCTCTTCGGGCTGCGCCTCAAGCATGAGGGCCTGCTCGACAAGACGGCCCGCGTCTCCTCGCAGCTCTACGGCTCGCTCGGCGCCACCGGCAAGGGCCACGGCAGCGACAAGGCGGTACTGCTCGGCCTGGCCGGGCACGAGCCGGACACGGTCGATATCGAGCAGATCCCGGCGTATCTCGAGGCGATTCGCGCCGGCAACTTGATGCTGCTGGGCGAGCACGCGATCGCCTTCAACGAAGCGAAGGATCTGACCTTCTTCCGCCGCCAGAGCCTGCCCTTCCACGCCAACGGCATGATCTTCATCGCCTTTGACGCGGCCGGCGAGAAGATCGCCGAGAAGACCTTCTATTCGGTCGGCGGCGGCTTTGTGGTCAGCGATGAAGTGGCCAGCGACGGCAGCAAGCAGAAGGTCATCGCGCCCGATGCCACCGTGCTGCCCTACCCCTTCAAGTCCGGTGACGATTTGTTGGCGCTGACCCAAGCGAACGGCATCAGCATCGCCGAGCTGATGCGTCGCAACGAAGCCCATTGGCGCCCGGACGCCGAAACCCGCGCCGGCCTGTTGAAGATCTGGCAGGTCATGCAGGACTGCGTCGTACGCGGCTGCAAGACCGAAGGCATCCTGCCCGGCGGCTTCAAGGTCGTGCGGCGCGCGGCGCAATGGCACCGCAAGCTGACGAGCAACCCCGAAGCCGCGCTGCGCGATCCGCTGCAGGTGATGGACTGGGTCAACCTCTACGCGCTGGCCGTCAATGAAGAAAACGCTGCCGGCGGCCGCGTGGTCACCGCGCCCACCAACGGCGCGGCCGGCATCGTGCCCGCCGTGCTGCACTACTACACGCGCTTTGTTCACGGCGCCAATGAAGACGGCGTGGTCGACTTCCTGCTGACCGCCGCCGCCATCGGCATTCTCTACAAGGAGAACGCCTCGATCTCGGGCGCTGAGGTCGGCTGCCAGGGCGAAGTCGGCGTGGCCTGTTCGATGGCCGCGGCCGCACTCTGCCAGGTGATGGGCGGCACGCCCGCCCAGGTCGAGAACGCCGCCGAGATCGGCATGGAGCACCATTTGGGCCTGACCTGCGACCCGGTCGGCGGCCTCGTGCAGATCCCCTGCATCGAGCGCAACGCGATTGCTTCGGTCAAGGCCATCAATGCGGCACGGATGGCCCTGCACGGCGACGGCACCCACTTCGTCAGCCTCGACAAGGTCATCAAGACCATGCGTGATACCGGTGCGGACATGATGACCAAGTACAAGGAAACCGCGCGCGGCGGGCTGGCGGTGAACATCGTCGAGTGCTGAGCGCGGCGGTGTCGGTAAGGACACGAATCGCGGTGTGACGGCCCACGCAATCGCGAAATATGCCCAGGCAGGCGGCGGGCTAATGCGCAATCTACACGCATACTGCCCGGCAAGGGAGTTGAGACACCATGAGCCTTGCCTTGATCGCCATCTGCGTGGCGGCCGTCGTCGTGTTGCTGCTGTTGCTGCGCCTGAATCGCCGGCCCGCGAGCACGCCGGCATCGGTTGAACGCCGCGCCGTTCCGCGGCCCGTTGCAACGCCGTCTTCCGAGGCCGCGCCCATTGCCGTCGCCGCAGAACCGCCGCCCGCGCCGGTCGAGCCGCCTCCTGCCCTGCAGGCCTTCTATCGCCGTCAGGCCGACGAACTCGATCCCGCCCGCCGGGAATCGCTGCTCAAGGAACTGCGCTCCATCCCGCGCCCGCCGCGTGCGCTGCACAAGCTGATCTCGCCCGAATTCCTGAGCCAGGCCTCGTCGACCGAGCTCGCTGAGTTGGTGGGCGCCGAGCCCGTGATCGCTGCCAAGGTGATGGCGATGGTCAACTCGCCGCTCTATCAGTTGCGCACCCCTGTCGCCACGATCGGCCAGGCCGTGACTTTTCTCGGCTTGAACTCGGTCCGCGCCATCTGCATGCGCTACATGCTGGAGGACTCTTTCACGCCCAAGACGCCGGAGCTGCGCACCCTGTTCAACGACCTCTGGCATGCCAGCTCGGTGGCCAGCGAGCTGTGCGCGCGCCTCGCACCAAAACTGCATCTGCCCGATGCCGGTGCGCTGCTGACGCAGCTCGTGCTCTCCTTCCTGGGTCGCTTCGCCACCGCGGCGCTGTTGCCGCCCGAGCTTGCGCAGCGTCTGGCCCGCATGGATCTGCTGCAGCGTTCCGTGGCCGAGCAGGAATTTCTGGGCCTGAGCGCTTCGGGCCTGACCGAGCTGCTGCTGCGGGAGTGGTCGCTGCCGCCGAGCCTGGCGATCGACGTCTGCGCCATCGACGCCGTGCTGGTCACGCCGCCGCACCCCGATGATGCCGCGCGCGACGCCCGCCTGGCGCTTTGCTATCTGTGTGCCCGCATCGGCGAGCAGCTCTGCCTGAACGACACCGAGCCTGATCTGAGCCGGATCCTCAACTCCAGCAGCGCCGAGTTCCATCACCTGAACACCTATCTGCGCCTGCCGCAGCTCAAGCGCCTGCCCGAGCTGATGCAGTCTCCCGACGTGGTGCGGCTGATCCAGACGCTGCATCACCAGAATCAGGCCCAGCAAAGCGCCGTTCCAGCTCGCTAAGTTGCCGCGGGCTTGGGGGCAGAATGGGCTCTGGCCCATTTCAACCGACCCGTGCGCCCGCTGCTCGCCTTCGCCCAGGACATCCTCAATCTCGCGCCCGCCCAGGGCGGCGCGCGCGATCTGGTGCGCACGCGCTTCAATCAATGCATGCTGCTGGCCGTGCTGCTGCACATCTGGCTCGTGGTCGTGCTTGGTTCGGCGTCGGGCGGCAATGCCCCGCCGGGTGAAGGCGCCTATGGCTCCCTGAGCGTGCGCCTGCAGGGGCCGGTTGCACAGGCCGGCGCTGATGCCAGCGTCCAGCCCCCGGACAGCGGCCCGACAGGTGAAGCCCGGCAGCAGCGCTCGGGCGGGACCGTGCGGCCCGTCGACGAGCCTGTCCGCCAGGACCAAGCCGGCGCCCAGACCACCGGCAACTGGCGCCCGATGGAAAGCCAGGCCGATCCCAATCTCGCGGAACCGCTGCCCGCAACACCGCAAGTCAAGCCGCTGACGCCGTCGACGGTGGAGACCTTGCCCGAACTGCCCCGCCCGACGGCGACCCTGTCTGACACGCCGCAGCAGCCCGCTCCGACGAAGCTGGCGCCGACGGCAAAGTTGGCCCCTGACCGCGCGCCCGAGCTGACACCGCTGGCCACGCCCAACTTCGAGGCCTTGCATCCGGCCGCCACGATGAGCGACATCACGACCCGCGCCGTCCTGGCGCCGGCCGCTCCCAGCCCCAGCAAGCTTTCGGCCGTCAAGATGCCTGAACTGGCGCCCTTGCCGACGCAGGATTTTGACGAGCTGCGGCCCACGGCGACGCTCAGCGAAACCACCGCACGCCCTGCCCCCGCCGCAACCCGACCGCCGGCCAAACTGCCCGCCAGCGCAACGCCCAATCTGGCGCCGCTGCCGTCCCATTCGCTCGACACCATCGCGGCTCCCGTCGAGCGGCGCACCGCCACGCTCGGTGAGAGCATCAGCAGCAGCCCTCCCGTCCAGGCCAGTGAAGTGCCTCGCACGCCCGCCAAGCTGCCCAGCGCGAACGTGCCGGAGCTCTCACCCCTTCCCAAGGTCGACGCCGTGGGCCCCGCCGCCACGGCGCCGCAGGCTGCCATGGGCGATGCCCCCAAAGGCGCGACCGCGAGCCCCAATCCAAGCCCAGGCGGCGCCCCCAATGCCGGCGCGCAGATGGGCCACGACATCGCCACCGCGCCTTCGGCCAAGCCCGGCCCCAAGCCGCTCAACCTGAACCTGCCGCTGGCGCGCGGCCCGATGGCCTCCAGTCATGGATCGACGGGCGTTTTGCCGCTGATGCCCAAGCCGCCGGAGCTGAAGTCCGACATCGAGAAGGCCATTGAGAAAGGCAAGCGCGTCGACTGCCGCAACGCCTATGGCGAGAACGGGCTGCTCGCCGTCGTTCCTCTGGCCATTGACGCCGCCCGGGACAAAGGCTGCAAGTGGTGACGGCCCCAGCGTCTCCTTTGCAGCAACTGCTCGCGCTGTTCCAGGCACAGCGCTACGCCGAGATGGAAACCCTCGCGCGCTCCATGCTCGCCGCGCATCCGCAGGAAGGCATGGTCTGGAAGGCCTTGGGCGTGGCCTTGCAGATTCAGGGCAAGGACGCCTGGGCCGCGCTGACCGAAGCTGCGCGCCTGTTGCCCGGCGACGCGGAGGCCGCGACCAATCTCGGCGCGCTGCAAAGCGATCGCGGCCAGCAGGCTGAAGCCATCGCCAGCCATCAACGCGCCCTGGCCTTGCAACCGCACTACGCGCAGGCCCACAACAACCTCGGCCTGGCCTTGAGCCGTGAGGGGCGCTTCGAGGAAGCGCTGGCCAGCCTCGAGCAGGCTCTGAGGCTGATGCCCCGCTTCCCCGAGGCGCTGCTCAATCTCGGCAATGTGCTGGCGGGCCTGGGCCGTGACGCGGAGGCCGTCGAGTGCTACGCGCAGGCGCTGCTCGTGCGCCCCCATTGGGCAATTGCAGAGCTCAGGCGTGAGGAAGCGCTGCTGCGCCTCGATACCGAGCCTGCTTTGCATGAGCTCCTCAAGCGCCAACCCGACCACCTGCTCGCGCAGGCCAATCTTGCGCTGCTGCTGCAACGCGAACGGCGCTTCGATGAGGCCGTCGCCTGTTACGACCGGGCGCTGGCACAGCATCCCGGCGACCCCCTGCTGATCGGCAATCGAGGCAACGCGCTGCGCGGTGCGGGCCGTTTCGAAGAGGCCTTGGCGCAGTACCGGCGAGCGATCGAACTGGAGCCCGAGGCACCGCATCATCACGCCAATCTGGGCCGGGCGCTCAAGGCTGCCGGTCGAATCGAGGATGCACAAGCCTGCTACCGGAAGGTGATCGAACTCGCCCCCGAAGATTTCGCCGCGCGCAGCGACCTGCTGCTCCTGCGCAGCTACTTCACCGATCAGCCCGTGCTGGCCGAGGCACGAGCCTTTGGCGAAGCTGCGCGAGCGGTAGCTCGGCCTTTCAACTCGTGGCCCCGTCAGGGCGGCAAGGCCTTGCGCGTGGGCTTGGTTTCCGGCGACCTGCGCACGCATCCTGTAGGGTTCTTTTCAGAGAGCGTGCTGGCCGCCCTGGCGGCGCGTGGCGTCGAGCTGTACGTCTACTCCAGCGCAACCGTCAACGACGAGCTGAGCACTCGCATTCGCACGCATTGCCAGGCGTGGCGTGAGATTCATGGTGTCGAGGACGAGGCCGCCGCTGCGCTGATCCACGCCGACAGGCTCGATGTCCTGCTCGACCTCGCCGGTCATACCGCCAACAATCGCCTGCCGCTTTTTGCCTGGCGTCCTGCGCCCGTACAGGCCAGCTGGCTCGGCTGGTGCGCCACCACGGGGATGGCCGAGATCGATGCCTATATCGGTGATCGCTGGATCACGCCGCCGCAAGCGCAGGCCGATTTCACCGAGAGACTGCTGCCGCTGCCCGAGAGTTTCCTGTGCTTCACGCCGCCGCCGTTCGAGATCGATACCGGCCCTTTACCGGCGTTGGCCGAGGGCCGGATCACCTTCGGCTGCTTCAACAGCCTGCCCAAGCTGAATGCGCGGGTGATCGCGCTGTGGTCACGCTTGCTGCAAGCCTTGCCCACTGCACGACTCCTCTTGAAGAACAACGCACTGGGCGCCGCACGAACGCGCGAGGATCTGCTGGCTCGCTTTGCCGCACAAGGTATCGGCGCTGATCGGCTGGTGTTGGAGAACGCCTCACCGCGCGCCGACTATCTGGTCAGCCATCGGCGTGTGGACCTCGCGCTCGACCCCTTCCCCTACCCCGGCGGAACAACCAGCGCGGACGCTTTGTGGATGGGCGTGCCCGTGCTGACGCTGCCGGGCGCAAGCGCTCTGTCACGCCAAGGCGAAAGCCTGCTGCGCAATCTGGGCTTGCCCGACTGGGTGGCGCGCGATGAACGGGATTACCTCGACCGAGCCATCGCCCATGCCGGCAATCTGCCGGCCCTGGCCGCGCTGCGTTCCAGCCTTCGGGAACGCCTGCTGGCCTCGCCGCTCTGCGATGCGCTGCGCTTTGCCGCCCACCTTGAAGCCGCCTTGCGCTCCTTGAGCCGTCAGCCCAGCGCCTGAGCGAAATCGGCGACCAGGTCGTCGATCTCTTCCAAGCCCACCGAGAGGCGCACCATGCCGTCGCCAATGCCCATCTGCGCGCGGATCTCGGGCCCGGCTTCCCAGAAGATGGTCGACGCCACCGGAATGATCAGCGTGCGCGTGTCGCCAAGGCCGGTGGCCTTGATCGGCAGTTGCAGAGCATTGATGACCTTGTTCATGCGGGCCGGATCGCGCAACTCAAAAGCCAGCAACCAGGAACCGGCGCGGAACAGGTCTTGCGCCCGCGCATGCTGCGGATGCGAATCCAGACCCGGGTAATGCACACGTGCCACCGCGGGATGCGCTTCGAGGAATTCCGCCAGCGTCAGCGCGCTGTCGCTGCTGTGCCGCACGCGCAGGCTCAGGGTCTCGCTGCCCACGGCAATCTGATGCGCATGTTCGGAAGACAGCGCGCCGCCCATGTCGCGCAAACCCTTCTTGCGAATCTGCTGCAAGCCCCATTGCGCCGCATCGCCCTTGCGATAGGCCGCGAAGATGTTCGGATAGTTGGACCAATCGAACAGGCCGGTGTCCGTCACCGCGCCGCCGAGCGCCGCGCCGTGGCCGGCGATCGTCTTGGTCAGCGAGTTGATCACCAGGCTCGCGCCCACCGCCTTGGGCTGGAACAGCGCCGGCGAGGTGATCGTGTTGTCGACGAAGTAGACAAGACCGCGCGCCTTGCAAAGCTCGCCGATGCCTTCGAGGTCGGGAATCTGCGTGCCCGGATTGGCGATCGTCTCCACGAACACCATGCGCGTGTTGGCTTGCAGCGCCGCTTCCACCGCCGCGGCCTCGCTCGTATCCACCGTTGTCACCTCGATGCCGAGGCCGCGCAGCGTGCCGAAGATGCTGTTGGTGTTGCCGAACACATAGCGGCTGGCCACCAGATGGTCACCGGCGCGCAGCAGCGTCAGGAAGCTCGCCGTGATTGCCGCCATGCCCGTGGCAAAGCAGATGCTGCCGATGCCGCCCTCCAACTCGGTGATGCGTGCTTCCAGCGCGGCCGTGGTCGGCGTGCCCTGCCGCGCGTAGTTGAAGCCGCCCTTGATCGTGCCCTGGAACACGCCGATCAGGTCTTCGACCTTCTCGAAGCCGTATTGCACCGAGCTGTGCACGGGTTTGTGAATGGCGCCATGTTCGGCGCCGAACTTGCGGTCCGCATGGACCAGGGAGGTGGTGAGGCCGGGCTTGCTCATGAGACGTCCTGAATTCGGTTGCGCCCATTGTCTGGCATTCACAGGCCTCCACCGGATGGAACTTGGGCAAGATGGCTAAGGGCTCGACCGCACCCACTCAATCACCGCTTGGGCACTCTGAAAATCATCGACCGAACGAGCCGGCTGCTCAGGGTGCGCCGCTGACCACATTCGCGCGAGTGTGTTGCTCGGGCCAACTTCCAGTACGCACGCGGGCCGACGCTCCGAAATGGTCGTCATGCAGCGATCCCAGGCCACGGTGTGGTCGATCTGTCGAGCCAGAGCCTGCTTCAGCCCGTTCGGATCGCGGCGTCCAGTGCCGTCGAGATTGCAGGCGATGACGGACGTGCTGCGAGACCATGGCAGCGGCTGGAGGATGGCTTCAAACGCAGCCGCGGCGGCGATCATTGCCGAGGTGTGTGAGGCCACCCGCACGCGCAAGGGTTTGAGTTCTGCGCCCCGGGCCAGCAGTTCAGCTGTGATCGCAGCCAGTGCCGCCAATTTGCCACCCAGAATGCAGCGGTCTGCGCCCAGGCGAATCGCGACTGACGCGTCAAAGCTTGCCGCCAGCAAGGCAACATCAGCAACACCAAGACCGCTCACCGACATCAGTCCAGCTGGCTCTGAGGTCGTGCAGGCATCCATCAGCGTGGCACGTTGCAACGCCAGTCGCAGCGCGGTCTCGACGTCGTACAGACCGGCTGCGCTGAAAGCGGCGATCTCGCCAACGCTGTAGCCCGCCACCACCGTCGGTTGCGGCAGCTGTGGCGCCAGGACACGCCACGCGGCCAGGGAGATACACGTCATCAAGGGCTGCGCCACGCGGTTGCTGCTGGCCCAGTCTTCATCGACGAGGCGCTCGCGCCAACCAGGGCCTAGGCAGGTCGACAAGGCAGCAAGTGCAGGAGCGGCCAAGGGTTCCGATTCCAACCACGACAGCATGCCTGCGTATTGCACGCCCTGCCCCGGAAACAGCAGCGCCAGACTCATGGCCAGCGGCACACGCGTTCGACAAAGATGGCCGCCGCCAGAACGTCGGCCGCGCCACCTGGCGACAAGCGACGTGCGACGAAGGCCTGGTGGATTTCCGTGGCATGAGAAAGCGCATCGGCCTGCTCCGCGCCGCCAGCACGGAGGAAGTTGCGCGCTTCGGATTGTGCAAACCGCAGACCGGCCGATCCGCCTCGGTGCGCGAGATTCGTGTCGTCCAGGACGGCCATGATTTCAAACAGGGTTTGCAGACGCGCGCGCGCGTCATCGAGGCCGCGTTCCCTGGCCTGAAGCAAGGCGGGCACAGCGTGCTCGAACAAGACCGGAAATCCCAGGGCCGCTTCCTCACCGGCACCACGCAAGCCCAGCAATTGGATGGCGCGTTGGCCATTGGATTCAGATGAACGCTGGCAGCGAGCTCGCAGTGCATCGCCCCAGCCAACCATCAAGGCGTCTCGAAGTCCCATGGCGGTGATGCGCCCACAGACGTGCCCGGCCGCTGCGCACAACAGGCCCAGCGTGAACACTGCGCCGCGATGGGTGTTGATGCCTGCGGTGGCCTGAAGCATGCGTGCCTCCGCCTCAATGCCCAGCGCCTCAAGCTCATCAAAGGCCGCTGATTCGGCACCCAGCATCGCAATGCGCACAAAGTAGTGACGCAGCGCGAACAGGCTGCGCATGAAGGTGCTCGCGTCCATATCGACGTGACTGCCCGCATCAGCAAAAGACACCAGTCCCGGCTTGGGCGTCAGCGCGAGTTCGTCGTAGAGCGAGGCAATGGCTGCCCGACCGATGCGATGGGCTTGCGCTGGAGAACCGACAGGTCTCTCGCTGTGAAGTAGGCGCGACGGGTTCAGCATGTGTGTGGCGCCTTCAGCCAGAGCGCGTCGCGCTCCATGACGACGCCGCTCAGGCGTTTGACCAGCACGAGGTCGGCCTGTTTGCTACGCCACGCCAGCCACTCTCGCCAAGCCACGGCGCTGCCATCGGGAAAGATCAGCTCGCCGTCCAAACGCGGGCGAGCAAAGGTCGCGGAGCCCAGCGTCTCGGCCACAAGATCGGCCATGTGTGCATCCTGCACGAGCATGCGCAAATCCAAGTCTGATTCGGCGCGAAGGTAGTCGAGGCCGGTCACTTGCTGCCAGCCATAGCTGCCATAGACACGCATTTCGGAGCCATGCGTCGAGACGATATCGAGCAAGGTCAGCAAGGCATCGCGTGTCTCTTGCGGCAGGAGTTTTCCAACGCTTTCCGGCTTGGGGAACTCATCGAAATCGAACACCCCGCTGACGGGCACCTGGAGCGCCAGGCGCCGCCGCTGCCACCGCCGAGGCGCAGGCAGGCCCAAGGCGATCGCACCGGCGGGCAACCCGCCGCGCTGCTGCGTTACAACCAAGGGCAAGTTCCGTCCGGCCCAGTATTCAAGGCACGCGCGTGCGTCCGCATCCCAGTTGCAATCGCGAATCGACGCCCAGCCCGCAGCATTGAGTCTGACGAGCTGGTGGCGACGAAGAGCAGGCATGCCGCGCGTCCCGTCAGGCCGCAAGAATCTGCTGAGCAACCGCCGCGGCGAGCTTGCGGCCGCCGCGAGCCAGGCCGTCGTGGGCACGCTCATCGGTGACGGGCGTGTGGTCCAGTGCATCCCGCAGGCAGGCTTTCAGATCACCGTCCCACAAGCTGCGCACACCGCCCATTGCCACATAGTTCTGCACGCCGGGTGCAAAGACCGGGTTGGCAAGCGACAGCTGGGTCAAGCGATCTTCCGCAATCTTGGTCACGCGCGCCATCGCAGGGATACGCATGACGCGGATCTCTGCCTCGGGCAACGCGTAGCAAGCGTCTGCAATCAGACCAGAGGTGATGAAGCCGCCGGACAGCGCCTGGTCGTACACCAAGCCAATCACGCGGTGGCCGCGCTTGCGTGCGAGATCGACGCAGCAGCCCAGGTGTGCCATGGCGCGGTTGATGCCCAGCAGTTCATCGCGGCGACGCAGTTGCTGGCCTTGCGTGTCGACCAGCAGCAGGATCGTGCGGCCCGGGTGCTGGGCTATGACGTCGAGCAGCACACGTGCCTGCTTGAGCGCCATCGCCACGCCGATCGCGGCGTGGTTCGTGCTGCCGACGACGCAGATGGGCCCGCCCTCGAATTCAGCGGTGCCGCTGAGGAAGTCGCCGTCCGCCCGGATGTCGTGCTCGGTCCCGAACAACTGAGTGGTGAGTTCCTGCCAATTCATCGTGAAGCCCTCAGTTGATGCGCAAGGCACACACCTCGCCGGCATCGAGATCGGGGACGCGGGCGGCATTTGCGATGCCGAACTGCCGCCACAGCGCGACGGCATCGGCGCCATCCGGCGCATCGCGCAGCCGCGCCGCCAGCATCGCGTGCTCCCGCTCCAGCCCTTCCAGCGTCACGACGCTGGCGTGCGCAATGCCGTCGATCGCTGCGACGCGAAAGGCCTGTACGTCGTCCTCAATCAGCACGTCGCAGTCACCGCTGAGAAAGCGATGCTTGCCACCCGTCGTGCGCCAGACCAGCCCGCGGTCGCGCGAATCGAATTCTTCAACGCCATGAGACGCCTCGATGACCTCGGGGCCCGACATGGCCAGGCGCGCGTTGTCGCTCATCACGATCCAATCGGCGCAGCGCGCCACGATGCCCATGCCGCCGAAGCAGCCGTTGGCACCGCCAATCAGCACGACGATCGGGATTCCGGCGGCCCGCGTATCCAGCAGCGCGCGCATCACCTCGCTGACCGCGATCAGGCCGGCGTTGGCCTCGTGTAGGCGAACGCCGCCAGACTCGGCCAGCAGCAGCACGGCGGCCGGGCGCTCGCGCTGCGCGCGTTGCAGCAAGCCGACCAGCTTGGCGCCGTGCACTTCGCCCACGCCACCGCCCATGAACTCTCCCTCCTGCGCGGCAATGAAGACGTGCCGGCCATCAAGCTGGCCGCGACCGATCACGACACCGTCATCGAAGGCTGAGGGAACACCGAGCTGCGCCAGATGCGGACTCATGACCCGCGCGCTGGGCGGCAGCCATTCCTCGAAGCTGCTGGCGTCCAGCAGCAAGGCAACGCGTTCGCGCGCCGAGCATTCGGCGAAGCTGAGGCTCATGGCGACACCTCTTTCAATCCGGCCACGGCCTGATCCAGCCGCAGGCTGACCACGGCTGGAGTCGCCCCCATGTCATTGATTGAGACGAGCAGGCCTTGGAAGTCGTGGCGCTCCTGGAAGTCGCGCAGCACCGCTTCCCAGATGGGGCCAAAGCCACGTGCGGAGGTCTCCACATGGAAGCGACTGTGCGGGGCAGCAGCAGATTCCACGAGCACTTCCAGATTGCCTGATCCAACGACGCCGACCAGGACCGGCACGAACGCCTGGGCGCGCCGCGTGCCAGAAAACGAGTAATCGAGCGATTCCATTCCAGTCATTGCGGCCTCACTCTTTCACCAATTGCGGAATCTCTTGGGCGGGTGATACAGCCCGCCGCTGGCACGCACGAGATCGCGCATCGAGCGGGCCGCCAGCAGGTTGCGGCTGGCATCGCGAACGTCGATGCCGAGGTCGGCTGCGCGCCGGATGACGCCGCGGTCACGCAGGTTCTCGACCATGCGCCGGTCACGCGCCAAGCCCACCGCCGTGTAGCCGGAGACGCCACGGATGGCTTGCTCCCGCTCCTCATCGGTGCGGCACAGCAGCAGGTTGGCGATGCCCTCTTCGGTCAGTACGTGGCTGACGTCATCGCCGTAAATCATGATGGGCGGCAGCGGCATGTGAGCCTGCTCGGCCAGTTGCCAGGCGTCGAGTGTTTCGACAAAGGCGGGCTGCATGTGCTCGCGGAAAGTTTCAACCATCTGCACCACGAGCTTCTGACCACGTGGTGTGCCGCGCGCGCCGGGCAAACCGCCGCGCGCCTCATGCCCGGCCTTCAGCCACGCGGGGCTGCTGTGGCGCCGGCCGCGCGCATCGGCGCCCATGTTCGGCGCGCCACCGAAGCCGGCGATGCGCCCCAAAGTGGCGGTGGAACTGTTGCCCGCCAGATCCATCTGCAGCGTCGAGCCGATGAACAGGTCGCAAGCGTAGTGGCCCGCTGCCTGGCTAAAAGCGCGGTTGCTGCGCAGGCTGCCATCGGCGCCCGTGAAGAAGACATCGGAGCGGGCACGGATGTAGTCCTCCATGCCCAGTTCGGAGCCGAAGGAGTGGATCGATTCGACCCAGCCGGCTTCGATGGCCGGGATCAGCGCCGGGTGCGGGTTCAGTGCCCAGTGCTGGCAGATCTTGCCGCGCAGGCCGAGGGACTCGCCGTAGGTGGGCAGCAGTAATTCGATGGCGGCGGTGTCGAAGCCGATGCCGTGGTTCAGGCGCTGGACGCCGTACTCCGCATAAATGCCCTTGATGGCCATCATGGCCATCAGGACTTGCACCTCGGAGATCTGAGCGGGGTCGCGTGTGAACAGCGGTTCAATGACGTTGGGCGTGGGCGCCAAGATCACGTAGTCGACCCAGCCGGCGGGAATGTCCACGCGCGGCAGCACGTCGACGATCTCATTGACTTGAGCGATCACGAGGCCGCCGCTGAAGGCCGTGGCCTCGACGATCGCCGGTGTGTCCTCGGTGTTGGGGCCGGTGTAGAGATTGCCTTGAGCGTCTGCGGAATGGGCGGCGATCAATGAGACCTGCGGTGTCAGGTCGACGAAGTAGCGGGCGAACAGTTCGAGGTAGGTGTGGATGGCGCCGATCTGCACGCCGCCTTGCTGCACCAGTTGCGCCAGCCGCGCCCCTTGCGGCCCGGAGAAGGAAAAATCGAGCCGCGAGGCAACGCCCAACTCGAACACATCGAGGTGCTCAGGCAAGGACAAGACCGACTGCACCATGTGCAAGTCATGCACGCGCTGCACATCGACACCCACCAGCGCGCGGGCCAGAAAGTCCGCCTGCTTCTGGTTGTTGCCCTCCAGGCAGACACGATCGAACGGGCTCAGCGCCGCATTCAACAGGGTGACCGCCTGTTCGGTGTCAACGCGTTTGCCCCGCAATGCCGGGCCGAGCGCTTGGGCCACGCGTTCCACCCGCTGGGAACGGCCCGCAGCGCGGGTGTTCCATTGGCGGGTGGTGGCCTGCGCGTTCATGACCTGCCTGCCACAACACCCATCACCGCGTCCGGCAAGGCCGTGGCGATACCGGGGAACACGCAGATCAGCACGACCGCGAACAGCATCAGCAAGACAAATGGCAGCACGCCCCAGATGATGTCGGACAGCGGGATGTCCGGTGCGATGTTCTTGATAACGAAGATGTTCAAGCCCACGGGCGGATGGATCAGCCCGGTCTCCATCACGATGGTCATCAGGATGCCGAACCAGATCAGATCGAAGCCGGCAGCCTTCAGCGGCGGCAGGATGATCGGCGCCGTCATCAGGATGATGCTGACCGGCGGCAGGAAGAAGCCAAGCAGGATCACCATCACCAGCACCGCCGCCAGCAACACCCACTTCGACAACTGCATGCCGACGATCCACTCGGCCGTCGACTGGCTGATGTGCAGGTAGCTCATCACGTACGAGAACAGCAGCGACATGCCGACGATCAGCATCAGCATGGTCGACTCTTTCAGCGTCGCGGTGAGGATGGGGGCCAGATCCTTCGGACGCCAGACGCCGTAGATGCCCGCAATCAAACCAAGCGCGAGCAGCGCGCCCAGGCCGGCCGTCTCGCTGGGCGTCGCGAAGCCGCCGTACAGCGCCACCATCACGCCCACCAGCAGCAGCACGAAGGGCACAACGCGGGGCAGCATCTCCAGCTTCTGACGGTTCGTGAAAGTCTCGTTGGCCAGTAGCGCGGAGGCGGTACCGGAGCGCTTGTATTCGGCCTCGGCAAGCTTGTATTCCTTGCGATAGCGGAAGGCCGCGTAGGTGGCAAACAAGGCGACCAGCAGCACACCCGGGAAGATGCCCGCAAGGAACAGTCGGCCCAGCGATTGCTCTGCGGCGACTGCATAAAGAATCATCGTGATCGACGGCGGCAGCAAGATACCCAGCGTGCCGCCGGCAGCGATGATGCCCGCTGCAAAACCGGGCGAGTACCCGCGCTTGCGCATCTCAGGGATGCCCGCGCTGCCGATGGCCGAGCATGTTGCCGGACTGGAGCCGGCCATGGCCGCAAACAGCGCGCAGGCAAACACATTGGCAATACCCAGGCCGCCGGGAATGCGCCCCATCCAGACATGCATGGCCGCGTAAAGGTCCTGACCGGCCCGTGATTTGCCTATGGCCGCTCCTTTCAGGATGAAGAGCGGAATGGACAGCAACGTGATGCTCGCCATCTCCTCGTAGACGTTCTGCGTCACCGTATCCAGCGCCGATGCCGGCATGAACAGGTACATGAACAGCACGGCCACGCTGCCCAGCGCGAACGAGATCGGCGCGCCAGAGAACATGAAGATCAGCGTCACCGCGCCGAACAGCAAACCGATGGTGAGCATGCTCATGCTGCTGCTCCCTTGCCGCCCAGCGCATTCAGCCGCGCCGTCAGTTGAACGAGGATCTGCAACGTCAGCAAACTCATGCCGGCAGCCATCAGCGCGTAGGGAATCCACAGCGGCGGAGCCCAGGATGAGGACGTCGTCTGGCCTTCGGCCCACGCTTCATGGAACAAGGACCAGGACTTCCACGCAAAGAAGGCGCAGAACAGGACGCTGAGCAGATCCACGAACATGAGTCGCACGCGGTTCAACATCGGCGGCAACAAGCCCGCGACCGCGTCAATGCCCACATGGCCGCGAATCGACTGCACAAAGGCGCTGCACATGAAGGTGGCGCCGACGAGGCAGAACACGGCCGCCTCATCCTGCCAGTCGGTCGAGGCCTTCATCACGTAGCGAGAGACCACGCTGGAGGTGAGCACGACCGCAGCCACCAGCAGGGCGAGCATCCCCATCACGACCATCCCATGATTGATCCGCAGCAGCGCGCGGGCAACGGGCTTCAGCCACCCGGGCGTGCAGGGGTCGATCTCTATCCGGACCGGGGCGGTGACGAGGCCCTGGCTCATAGCAGTTGCTGGGCTGCCTTCAACAGCGCGGCGCAGGATTCGTTCCGCTCTCCGAAGTCCTTCCACGCGGTGTCGCGTGCGATGGCCTGCCACTTCTTCAGTGTCGGATCGTCGATGTCATAGACCTTGGCGCCGGCCTTGGCGTAGATGTCGGCGGCTGCTTTGTCATCGGCCTTGGCGGCATCGCGAGCGAAGACTTCCAGCTCCGCGCCAACCGCCATCACCACATCCTGCTGCGCCTTGGGCAACTGGTTGAAGACTTCTTTCGAAATCATCAGCGGCTCCAGCATGAACCAATAGGTCTTGTTGCGACCCGTGGTCAGATGCTTGGCGATCTCTTCCAGCTTGAACGAGATGAAGCTGGTGCTGGAGGTCATCGCCGCATCCATCGCACCGGTTTGCATGGCGGCGTAGATTTCGTTCGAAGGCAGGCTGATGACCGAGGCACCGGCCTGCTTGAGCATCATGTCCATCTCACGGCTGCCGCCGCGCACCTTGAGCCCCTTGGCATCGTCCGGCGTCACCATCGGCCGCGCACGGCTGGCCACGCCACCGGCTTGCCAGACCCAGCTGACGATGATCACGCCCTTGGCATCCAGCACCTTGGCGAGTTGCTTGCCGACTTCAGCGGTCTTCCAGGCTGCGCCCTGCTCGTAGCTGGGCACCAGCGCTGGCATCAGACCGATATTGGTTTCCGCCACCTCGCCGCCGGCATACGACAGCGGCACCAGGCTCATGTCGAGCGCGCCCTTGCGCATCGAGGAGAACTGCGCGTTGGTCTTCATCAGCGAGGAGCCCGGATACACCGCGGCCTTGAGCGCGCCGTTGGTGCGCTTCTCGACTTCGACGGCAAACTTGCGACACAGGCGGTCGCGGAAATCGCCCTCCGTCAAGGTGCCGCTGGGGAATTGGTGCGAGATCTTCAGCCCGCCCGCCGGCTGAGCCAGTGCAGCGAGGCCGGAGAGCCCGGCGGTAGCGAGCCCAAGGCTCTGGACGAAGAGGCGACGGTCAAGGTGCATGGATGTGTCTCCTGAATGCAGTACGAGTGGATCCTGGACTGAAGTGCTCTTGCGGCACCGCTGCTTTATTGAATGCAATATAGCCTCAACTTGTATAATTGGAAAGATAGATTGCACTAGGACTACCACCTAATGCGTATCAAGACTCAGCCGGGTGATACATCGCTACACTCATTCCATGAACCGACTCTCCGAAACGTTGCGCGAATCCATTGAGGAAGAAGTCGCCACCGGCAAGATGGCGCCCGGTACTCATTTGGACGAAATCGAGTTGGCGCGGCGGTTCGGCGTCTCAAGAACACCGATCCGTGAGGCGCTCAGCCTGCTGGCGGGTGAAGGCGTGGTCGAGATCCGTCCACGGCGTGGCGCGGTGGTCGCACAGATCACGCCACAGCGTCTGGTCGAGATGTTCGAGGTGATGGCCGAGCTGGAGGCCATGTGCGCACGTCTGGCTGCACGGCGCATCAGTTCGGCTGAGCTCACCGAGCTGGAGGCCGCTCATGAGGTCTGCCGCACGGCGGCTCAGACGCAGGATTCGGACGCGTATTTCTACGCCAACGAGCACTTCCACCACGCCATCTACGTGGCCAGCCACAACAACTTCCTGAGCGATCAAGCGCATGCACTACAGCGCCGCTTGCGCCCCTATCGACGCTTGCAACTGCGCGTGCGCAACCGGCTGGGCAAATCGTTTGAAGAGCATCAGGCCGTGCTCGACGCCCTGCGTGATGGCGATGGCGATCGCGCGGGGGTGGCGATTCGCAGCCATGTGATGGTGCAAGGCGAGCGCTTCAACGATCTGCTGGCGGGCCTGTCGCAGTTGGAAATGCAAGCGCAGCGGGCTGAAGTGGCGGCCCCTTCGATCGTTGATGCGACCCACAGCTGAGGCCGCGCAACCCTCACGTACCCGAGAACCCGCCCTGCCCCTCCAAACGAAAAGAGGGCCGCAAGGGCCCTCTCGATTTGACGAAGTGCTTATTTCGCCGGAATCACATCGTGCCCCAAGCTCGGCGGCTTCGGCTCAACGCTGCGATGCCCGATCACGAAGCACAGCACGAAGAAGCCCGGCATGCCCAGCAAGCCAAACAGCGACCACGCCCCTGCCCGGCCGTGCTCGTGGGCATAGCAGAAGCAGGCCCAGATGCACATCAGCAGGGCTGGCAGCGCCAAGGCGATCAGGGCCAGGCCAGGTGCGCCGACGATCAGCAGCACCAGCGTGATCATGCTCAGGCCCACCGTGCCGTAGAAGGCGCCGCGGGTGCGGGCATGCATGCTGCGGATGAACTCCGAGAACTGCTCGAGGTAGGAGTACATCACTGGCACCACGATCAGGGTCAGCAGCGTCGAGGTGATCACGCCGCCGATGATGGCGCGGCCCATCGGCGCCTGGATCTCACCGCCGTCGTTGAGCGCGATGGCCATCGGCAGCATGCCGAAGATCATCGCCGCCGTGGTCATGATGATCGGACGCATCCGGATCAGGCCGGCCTCGCGCATCGCATCGGCCAAGGTCGAGCCGCTCTTGCGCAGGTGGTTGGCAAAGTCCACCAGCAGAATCGCGTTCTTGGTCACCAGGCCCATCAACATCACCAGGCCGATCATCGAGAAGACATTCAGCGTGGAGCCCGTCACCAGCAGCGCCAGCATCACGCCGATCAGCGCCAGGGGCAGCGAGACCATGATCGCGATCGGCTGCAGGAAGCTGCCGAACTGGCTGGCCAGCACGATGTAGATGAAGATCACGGCCAGGCCCATGGCACCGATCAGGCCGCTCATGGCTTCGGCCTGGTCCTTGCCTGCGCCGTCCACCTTGAAGCTCACGCCCGGGGGCAGTTGCACCGACTTGATCATCTTCTGCACGTCGGCATTGACGTCACCCGAGGGGCGGCCTTGGGTGCCGGCATAGACGGCTTCGCGGCGTTGCAGGTTCTCGCGGCGGATCACCTCGGGGTTGAACACGGGCTCGATCGTGGCCACCTGGTCCAGTGTGATCGGTGAGCCATCCTTGGCAAAGGCCACGGGCAGCTTGTACATCTGGTCGATGTTGCGGCGATCGTCCTTGGGCAGGCGCAGCAGCACCTGCACTTGATTGCCGTCCGGCGCGGTCCAGTAGGTCGCGATCTCGCCGTTGACGTAGGCGCGCATCGAGGAGGCCAGCTGCGGCGCGGTCAGGCCGATCTCGCGCATGGCCGACTCCTTGACCTTGACCGCGTAAGCCGGCACGCCGGCCTTGACGGTCGTGTCCACGTCCACGGCACCGGGGATCTTCTTGATGCGGGCGACCAGATCAAGGGCGGCCTGGTTCAGCGCATCGGAGTCGTTGCCGAGGATAGTGATCCAGACCGGCTTGTTGAAGCCCACGGTCAGCTCGACGCCGGGGATCTTGGCGATGTCGGTGCGCATGGCATCCTCGACCTGCTTCTGGCTGCGCTTGCGGTCCTTGCGATCGACCAGCGTGATGTTGATGTTGGCAGCGTTCCGGCCAGTGGCCAGGCCGTCACCGGAAGCGCCGACCACCGTCGAGACCGTTTTGATCTCGGGGTAGTTCTTGAGCAAGTCCTCGACCTGGGCAACTTTTTCGCTGCTGCGATCGAGGCTGGTGCCCACCGGCAGGCGCAAGGCCAGCTGCGTGAAGCCCTGGTCGGTTTCCGGCACGAACTCGGTGCCGACGAAGCCGGACAGGAAAATCGCGGCGACAAAACTGGCCACGCCGGTCCAACCCACGATGCCTCGCGGCGTCAAGGTGAGCGAGCGCAGGCGGCGTGGCGCGTTGTAGTTGCGCGAGCCATCGGCGCGGAAGGGGTGACCGTAGGCCGGCAGCACGAACAGGCGGTAGCGGCGGCCGCTGAAAGCCCAGTTGATGGTGCGCTCATAGACATCATGGAGCACCTCCATGCCGCGATCGGTGCCGCGCATCAGATGGCCGATAACGGGCATGCGGCGCAGGTAGGTGGCCGGCGGATCAGGCCAGAGGCTGGACAGCATCGGGTCGAGCGTGAAGCTGACGAACAGCGAGACCATCACCGCCACCGCCACCGTGATGCCGAAGGGGTAGAAGAACTTGCCGATGATGCCGCCCATGAAGGCGACCGGCACGAACACGGCACAGATCGCAAAGGTGGTGGCCATCACGGCCAGGCCGATCTCGTTGGTGCCGTCAGCCGAAGCCGTGTGGTGGTCCTTGCCCATGCCCACGTGCCGCACGATGTTCTCTCGCACCACGATCGCATCGTCGATCAGCAGGCCGATGCACAGCGAGAGCGCCATCATCGTCATGAAGTTCAGCGTGAAGCCGAAGGCATGCACGGCGATGAAGCTGGAGATCACGGCGATCGGCAGCGTCAGGCCCGTGATGATGGTCGAACGCCAGCTGTGCAGGAACAGGAAGACGATCGCCACGGTCAGCAGCGCGCCTTCAACCAGCGTGTGCTTGAGGCCGTCGAGCGAGCCTTTGACCCAGTCGCTCGACGCATAGATCATGCGCAGTTCGATGTCCTTGGGCAGCGTGCGGCGCAGTTCTTCCATCGCGTCCTTCACGGCCTCGCCGGTCGCCACGATGTTGGCGTCCTGCTGCTTGAAGACGTTGAAGGTCACGGCTTGCTGGCCGTCGATGCGGGCGATGTTGTCGAGCTCCTGCTCACGCTCGACCAGCGTGCCCAGATCGCGCAAGGTCAGCACCAGATCGCCGCGCTTGGCGATGACGATGTCACCGAAGCGCTTGGGATCCTTGACCCGGCCTTCAACGCGCAGCAGTGCATCGTTGTAGTGGTCCGAGAGCACGCCCACCGGCTCGTCGTTGTTGGCTTCGGCCAGCGCCTTGGAGATTTCAGCCGGCGTGATGCCATAGGCGCGCAGCCGCAGCGGATCAAGGTCGATCCGCACCTCGCGCAGCGCCATGCCACCCACGCCCACCTGCGCCACACCGGGCACGCGGCCCAGGCGCTTGGAGATGTTCTGGTCTGCCAGGATCGAGAGCTCGCGCAGCGAACGGCTCGGCGACATCAGCGCCATCACCACCACCGGCTGGGCGTTGTCGCCCTGGAAGCGGTTCACGAAGGCCGGCTTGACCTCCTGCGGGAACTGCGCCTGCGCGAGGGAGAGACGGTCACGCAGATCCTGCATGGCGCGGTTCATGTCGGTGTCGAGCGTGAACTCGACGCTGGCCTGCACACGGCCTTCAAAGCTGCGCGACTGGATGCGGTTGACACCGGCGATCGAGTTGAGCGCTTCTTCGAGCGGCTTGGCGACCTGGCGCTCCACCGCCTCGGGCGAGGCGCCGGGGTAGCGGATGTCGATCCACGCGCCCGGCAGGGTGATGTCGGGCATCTGCTCGACGCCCAGCTTGGAATAGGAGAACAGGCCCAGCACGCACAGGGCGACCATCACCATGGTCGCGAAGACCGGGTTCTGGATTGAGACTTTGGTGATCCACATGGCTGCGGTCCTTTCGGCTCAATCGTTCGCGGCGCTGGCGGCGGCGCTGGCGACAGTGGCCTTGGCGGCGACGATATTGGCCTTGGCGCCTTCGCGCAGATTGTCAAAGCGCGCGGCCAGCACCTGCGCCTTGGCATCGATGCCCTTGATGATCTCGACGCGGCCGACGCGCTCGTCGCGCCGACCGGTGGTGACGACGCGGCGCACCAGCGCGCCCTGGTCGATCAGCCACACCTGTTCCTGGCCGGCTGAACCGGTGATCGCCGTTTCAGGCACGGTCAGACGCTCGGTAGCATCGGCCAGCTCGACCTTGGCGACACCGTATTGGCCGGCGCGGAAGCGTTCCTTGGGATTGTCCAGCGACAGCACCACGCCGATCGAGCGCGTGCCGGGTTCGGCGGCCGGTGCGATGCGACTGATGCGCGCCTCGACCGGCTGATCCGTGCCTTCGACCTGCACCTGCACCGACATGCCCGGCTGCAGGCGGCCGACTTCATGCGTGCCGACCAGACCCGCCAGTTCCAGCTTGGAGAGGTCGACGATGGTCAGGATCGGCTGTTCGCCGGCGACCTTCTCGCCCGGCAGCGTCAGGCGCTTGGCGACGATGCCGCTGATCGGCGCGATCAGCGCGGCCTGGTGCATGGTCACCTGCATGGTGTCGAGCTGGGCCTTGGCGGCCTGCCACTGGGCGCGGGCGGTTTCCATGGCGGCGCGCGAGGTGTCCAGCGCGGTCGGGGCGATGAAGCTCTTGTCGGCCAGCGCCTCGTTGGTCTTGTATTGGCGGTCGGCCTGGTCGAACTGGGCCCGGGCCGATTCGACCGAAGCGTTCTTCTCGGCCACGCGGAAGCGCAGTTCCTCCAGATCGAGCTGGCCCAGCACCTGGCCCGCGTGAACTCGACTGCCCTCGCCCACCGCCAGGCTGACCAAGGTGCCGGTCGCCTTGGCCTTGACCGTCACGGTGCCGGGAGCGACCAGCGGGCCCGAGAACTCGATGCGGGCCGGCATGCTGGTGCGCAGGGGTTTGGTGATCTCGCTGGAGACAAACTCCAGCGCGACCTTGTCGGCGTCTTTCTTCTTCGGCGCGTCACCCTTGTTGGCGAAGACCGCCCAAGATGCGCCACCGGCGACCAAGACAACAGCTGCCGCTCCACCTACCCACCATAGCTTGCGCATGGATGCCCCTATACGTTCTAAAAGTGGCCGAAGTTTAGGGACGGCTTAAGTCAGAACATGTCAGCTTGCGACGAAATGCAGATTACGCGGCATGACCTGCACCGGTTGCCGATCTGGCAGGGCGCGCTATTGCGTCTTGTAGCTGCGCCAGCAGCACGCGGCACCCGCCAAAGCGACCGCGCTGGCCGCCCAGAACACGCTGGTGAGTCCGAAAACTGACACCAGCCAGCCGCCGCCGATGGCACCGATCACGCCGGACAGACCGTAGCCGACGACCAGGTAGAGCGCCTGCCCGCGGCCCCGGAGCCGCCCCGGAAAATAACGGCTGATCAGCGCGATGCAAGCGAGGTGCTGCGCCGCAAAGGTCATGGCATGACTCAGCTGCAGCAGGACCAGGATCCACAGCTGTGCGCCGAACGCGGCCGTTAGGCCAAAACGCAGCGCCGAGACCAAGGCGGTGGCGGTGAGCCAGTGATGCACGGTGGCGCGCTCCATCAGCCGGCCTTGCAAGGCGAACCAACAGATCTCGGCCGCGACACCCACGCCCCAGAGCATGCCGACGCTCGCGTGGTCATGACCCTGCCGGTCCAGATAGAGACTGAAGAAGCAATACAGCGCCTGGTGCGCGAGCACCGTCAGAAAGATGCCTGCAAGAAACCAGCGCACCGCCGGCTTGCGCAGCACCTCGCCGAGCGGCGGCCCCGGCGCATGCACATGCGCGGCCAGCCGCTGGTTCGGCACGCGCCAGGCCATCACGATCACCAGGACCAGCGTCAGCAGCAAGGCCGGCACGAAGCTGCCCATGCCGAAGCGGTCAAAGCCCCAGCCAAAGCCGAGCACCGAGGCCAGATAGCCGAGCGAGCCCCAAAGCCGCACGCGGCCATAACGCCGTGTGTCGACGCCACCATCGGACGTGGCGAGACGCGCGGCCACGACGGTCTCGGTCAGCGGCGTGATCGCGGCATTGAAGGTATAGAGCGCAAACGTCGCGGCGCCGAGCACCCAGACATTGCCCGGCAGCAGATAGCCGAGCGCAGCGATCAGGCTCAAGCCGGCCGCCAGCCGGATCAGCGGCACCTGCTGCCCGCTGCGGTCGGCCAGCGCGCCCCAGCTGAACGAAGCAAAGAGCCGAGTCCAGCTCGGCAGCGACATCAGGTAGCCGATCGACAACAGCGAGAGCCCGAGCGACTCGAACCACAGCGGCACGTAGGTGGTGAACAGCGCCGCCGAAACGAAATAGGCAAAGCCGAGCGCTGCGCTGGCGCTCAGGAGCTTGTCTGATTTCAACGGCTTCCTGGAATGGGCGGCAGCTTGTGCTGCACATCACCACATTGGGCGCGGTGACGCAAGGCGTGATCCATCACCACCAGCGCCAGCATCGCTTCGGCGATCGGCGTGGCACGGATGCCGACGCAAGGGTCATGGCGGCCGAAGGTCTCGACCACGGCCGGCTCGCCCGCGCGGTTGATCGAGTTCTTGGGCAGGCGGATCGAGCTGGTCGGCTTGATCGCGAGGCTGGCCACCAGATCCTGGCCGGTGGACAGGCCGCCGAGCACGCCGCCGGCATTGTTCGAGGCAAAGCCATCGGGCGTCAGTTCATCGCCATGCTCGCTGCCGCGCTGGCTGACGGCGCCGAAACCGACGCCGATCTCCACGCCCTTGACCGCGTTGATGCCCATCATCGCGTAGGCGATCTCGGCATCGAGCTTGTCGAACAGCGGCTCGCCCAGGCCCACGGGCATGCCCTGCGCTTCCACGCGGATGCGCGCGCCGACCGAATCGCCGGCCTTGCGAAGCGCATCCATATAGTCTTCGAGCGCGGCGATCTGGCTCACGTTCGCGGCGAAGAAGGGATTGTTGGGCACATGCTCCCAGCCTTCATGCGCGATCTCGACCTCGCCGAGCTGCGTCATGCAACCGCGGAAGGTCGTGCCGTACTGTTCCAGCAGCCACTTCTTGGCCACGGCACCGGCACCGACCATCGGCGCGGTCAAGCGGGCCGAGGAACGCCCGCCGCCGCGCGGATCGCGCAGGCCGTACTTGCGCCAGTAGGTGTAGTCGGCATGGCCGGGGCGGAAGGTGTCGAGGATGTTGCCGTAGTCCTTGCTGCGCTGATCGGTGTTCTTGATCAGCAGGCAGATCGGCGTGCCGGTCGTGAAACCTTCGTAGACGCCGGAAAGAATCTCCACCGCATCGGGCTCGTTGCGCTGCGTGACATGGCGCGAGGTGCCGGGGCGACGGCGGTCGAGTTCGGGCTGGATGTCGGCCTCGCTCAGCGCCATGCCGGGCGGGCAACCGTCGATCACGCAGCCGATGGCCGGACCGTGGCTCTCGCCGAAGTTGGTGACGCTGAACAATTCGCCGAAAGTGCTGCCGGACATTCGCAATCCTGAAGGTGGCCGGCCCCCTGGCCGGACAGCCTCCGAGTGTACGTGCTGCGCGTCGAAACCCTAGGGTTAACGCGTCAGTTTGAAGACCGCGACGGCATCGACCAATTGTCGCGCCTGCTGGCGCAAGCCATCGGCCGCCGCAGCCGTCTCTTCAACGAGCGCGGCGTTCTGCTGCGTCATCTGGTCCATCTGCGCCACGGCCTCGCCGACCTGGGCCACGCCGACGCTCTGTTCATTGCTGGCTGCGGTGATCGTGGCCATCACGTCGGTGACGCGGCGGATCGCCTCGACCATGTCACGCATCGCACCGCCGGCTTCGCCGACGAGCTTGGTGCCCTGCTCTACCCGTCCGACGCTGGCTTCGATCAGCGTCTTGATCTCGCGGGCGGCGGTCGCGCTGCGCTGCGCGAGGCTGCGCACCTCGCTGGCCACAACCGCGAAACCGCGGCCCTGTTCGCCGGCACGCGCTGCTTCAACCGCAGCGTTCAGCGCGAGGATGTTGGTCTGGAAGGCAATGCCGTCGATCACGCTGATGATCTCGACGATGCGGGCCGAGCTGTCCTGGATCTGCTTCATGGTGCCGACCGTCTGCTCGACGATCTCGCCGCCGCGGCCGGCCACTTGTCGCGCGTCCTGCGCCAGCTGATTGGCCGAACGCGCGTTGTCGGCGTTCTGGTTGACGGTCGAGCCGAGTTCTTCCATCGACGCGGCCGTCTCTTCAAGCGCGCTGGCCTGCGTCTCGGTGCGCTGGCTCAGGTCGAGGTTGGCCTGCGAGATTTCCGCAGACGCGTTGGCCACGCTTTCAGCGCCTTGGCGCACGCCGGAGATCACTTGAACGAGGCTCTCGCGCATGATGCCCAGGCGCGCCATCAGGCTGATGTTGTCGCCGTGGCGCAGCGCCGCCGCAGCCGTCAGATCGCCGGCAGCCACCTGCTCGACAAAGCGCACCGCATCGGCCGGCTCAGCGCCGATCTGGCCCATGATGCGGCGGGTCACCCACCAGGCCGCCACGCTGGCCAACACGATGCCGAGCAGCACATAGGCGCTCATCCACCAGGCTTGGGAGCGCACCAGCGCCACGCCCGATTCGGCGCGCTGGCGGGCCGAGTCTTCGCGCATCTGGCCGAGCTGGATCAGCAGCTTGCGCAAGGAGACGTGCAGCGGGTCCGTCGAAGCATTCAGTTGGGCCAGCGCAGCGTCGGTATCGCCGGTGCGGGCCAGTGCCTCGTATTTGTCGACCGAAGCGAGGTAATCGCGCCACAGCGGATCAAAGGATTCCAGCAAGGCTTTCTGCTCAGGGCTGACCGTGTGGCTGCGCTCGAAGTCGATCAGCTTGACGATGTCCTCTTCGCTCTTGCGATTGAGGCTCAAGGTCTCTTCGCGAGCCTTGGCATCGGTCTTCAGCAGATACGGATACATGCGGCGGAAGTGCGTCGCGGCCTGCCAGGAGGCGGTGCGTACGAGACCCAAGGGAACGACTTCGGAGCTGTACATCTCCGATTGCATCTCGCTGAGCTGCTGCAGGCGATGCACGCCCGTCGCGCCGACCCAGATGATCATGCCCACCGCCACAGCGAATGCCAGCCCCAGCTGTTGCGAAATCTTCAGCGTGCCCCGTGCCATCCATCGTCTCCTGTATTGCTTTGTGCCCCAACGCTGTGCGGCTCAACGTAAAACCGCTTGCGCTTTGAAAATATCAGCACTAGTATAGTGATATTTCAGCGATACACAGAGGCATCGCCGCACCTTTACAGGGCGCCGCGAGCCCGGACAGAGCCAACTCATGCACAGCTTTCTTGCCGACGATTTCCTGCTGGACACCGCCACCGCCCAAAAGCTCTACCGCGAGGTCGCGGCCGAGTTGCCGGTGATCGACTACCACTCGCATCTGCAACAAGGCGAGATCGCCGAACGCAAGGTCTTCCGCAACATCGCCGAGCTGTGGCTGGCCGGTGACCACTACAAGTGGCGCCTGATGCGCACGGCCGGCGTGACGGAAGACTTCATCACGGGCGCGCAGCCCGACGAAGCCAAGTTTCGCGCCTTCTGCCGCGTGCTGCCCCTGGCTGCCGGCAACCCGATCCACCACTGGTGCCATCTGGAGTTGAAGCGCCTGTTCGGCATCGAGCTGATGATCAACGAAGCCAATGCCACGCAGATCTGGGAACAGGCTAACGCGAAGCTTGAGCGCATGGATACCTGGGCGTTCCTGGAGCAAGCCAAGGTTGAAGTCGCTTGCACGACGGACGACCCGATCGACGATCTGGCGCAGCATGACGAGATCGCCAAGTCCGGCCTGAAGACACGCGTGCTGCCGGCGTATCGGCCCGACAAGGCCATGCGGATCAACAAGCCCGATTTCACCGAGTACCTGGCCACGCTTTCCAGCGTCTCGGGCATCAAGGTCACGTCATTCGCCACGCTGATCGAAGCGCTCGCCGATCGTGTCGCCTACTTCCACGCTCGCGGCGCCCGCATCTCCGATCACGCGATCGACATGGCGCCTTCGGCCGCGCCGATCAGCGCCCCTGAACTCGAAGTGCTGTTCGCCAAGCGCCTGAGCGGCCGTTTCCTGACCGACGCCGAGGCTTGCGGCTATCTGCGCGGCTTCATGGAAGCCATCGGCCGCGTCTACGCCAAGAACGGCTGGGCCATGTGCCTGCACATCGGTGCGCAGCGCAACAACAACACGCGCCAGCTGAACACGCTCGGCCCCGACACCGGCTACGACTCGGTCGCTGACTTCACCGCCAGCACGGGCCTGGCCGGCATCCTCGACACGCTGGACAGCACCGACGAGCTGCCCAAGACCATGCTGTTCTGCGGCAACCCGAACATGAACGAGGTGCTGTCCACCTTGATCGGCGCCTTCCAGGATGGCCGCGTGATGGGCAAGCTGCAGTTCGGCCCGGCCTGGTGGTTCAACGACCACAAGGACGGCAACCTGCAACAGCTGACGACGCTCGCCAACCACGGCGTGCTCGGCACCTTCGTGGGCATGGTGACGGACTCGCGCAGCTTCGCTTCGTATCCGCGTCACGACTACTTCCGTCGCCTGCTCTGCCGCCAGCTCGGCCAGTGGGTGGAAGCGGGCGAGTACCCCAACGACTTCGCAGCGCTCGCACAGATCGTGCGCGGCGTCTGCTACGACAACGCCAAGAACTACTTCGGGCTCTGAACACCATGAGTGCGGACAAGCAAAAACTGCTGTTGATCCATCCTGACGACGACATGTTCGTCGCGCTGGAAGACCTGAACCAGGGCGAAGTGCTGAGCTGGGAAGATGAGAGTTATCTGATCGCCACGCCCGTGCAGCGCAAGCACAAGTTCGCGCGCAGCCCTTTCGCGGTCGGCGAAGTGCTCAAGCTCTACGGCGTGCCGGTCGGCAAGGCGATGGTCGCGATCCGCAAGGGCGAGGCCGTCACCACCGCCAATCTTGAGCATTACGCCGCCGAGGTCGAACTCGGCGAGACCAAGCCCTACAGCTGGACCGCGCCCGATGTCGGCCGCTACGAAGGCGGCCATTTCATGGGCGTCGTGCGCCCGGACGGCCGCGTGGGCACGGCCAACTACTGGCTGATCTTCCCGCTGGTGTTCTGCGAGAACCGCAACGTCGAGCACCTGCGCAATGCGCTGGAGCGCCCGCTCGGCTACGGCAAGGAGGACCTGAGTTCGTTCACCTTGTCCTTGTTGAACGAGGACATGCAGGCGCCAGCGGCCAAAGCCGCCGTCACGCGCCCGTTCCCCAACATCGACGGCATCCGCATGATCACGCACACCGGCGGCTGCGGCGGCACGCGTGCCGATGCGCGCTCGCTGTGCAAGATCCTGTCCGCCTACGCCGACCATCCGAACGTGGCCGGCATCACCGTCTTCTCGCTCGGTTGCCAGAACGCGCAGATCGCGATGTTCAAGGAAGCGCTGGCCGCGCAGAACCCGAACTTCGACAAGCCCTGCCTGATCGTCGAGCAGCAGAAGTTCGAAGGTGGCGAAGACGCGATGATGAAGTCCGTCCTGCAGGACACGCTCAAGGGTCTGGCCGAGGCCAACAAGGTGCAGCGCCAGCCGGTGCCGCTCTCGCACCTGAAGATCGGCGTGAAGTGCGGCGGCTCGGATGGCTTCTCCGGCATCTCGGCGAACCCGACGATGGGTCTGGTGTCCGACATGGTCGTGGCCCTCGGCGGCTCGACCATCCTGGCGGAATTCCCCGAGCTCTGCGGCGTCGAGGCCAACCTGATCGACCGCTGCGTCAACGAGGAAGACAAGCGCCGTTTCCTGACGCTGATGCGCGACTTCGAGGCCAAGGCCGAAGCCGTCGGCACGCATTTCGCCGACAACCCCAGCCCCGGCAATATCCGCGACGGCCTGATCACCGATGCGATGAAGTCGGCCGGCGCCGCCAAGAAGGGCGGCAACTCGCCGATCGTCAGCGTGCTCGACTACGGCGAGCAAACCGATGCGGCCGGCCTGTCGCTGCTGTGCACGCCGGGCAATGACGTCGAATCGGTCACCGGCATCGTCGCCTCGGGCGCCAATGTCGTGCTGTTCTCGACCGGCCTCGGCACGCCGACCGGCAACCCGATCGTGCCCGTGCTCAAGATCGCCAGCAACAGCGCGGTCGCGCGCCGCCTCTCCGAAATCATCGACTACGACTGCGGCCCCGTGATCGACGGCAAGCCGCTGCCCGAAGTGGCCACCGGCCTGCTCGACCAGGTGATCGCTACCGCCAGCGGCGAGTACGAAGCCAAGGCCGATCGCCTTCAACAATACGACTTCATCTTCTGGAAGCGGGACATCTCGCTATGACGCTGTTGCAGAGACAGGAAGCGAGCACCCGTCCGGTTCGCTTCTTCCAGTTCGGCCAGGGCAACTTCATGCGCGGCTTTGCCGACTGGTATGTGGACCTGCTCAACGAGCGCACCGGCCTGAACGCCGATGTCGTGATCGTGCGCCCGACCACGCGCTCCGATGCACCGCTGCTCGACACGCAAGGCGGCGTCTACACGACGCTGGTGCGCGGCATCGATGAGTCCGGCGAAGTCGTGCGCGAGTTCCGCCAGATCACTTGCGTGCGCCGCGAGATCGACCTGCGCAGCATGTGGGGCGACTACCTCGACGAGGCGCGCAAGCCGGACTACCGCTTCGTGCTCTCGAACACCACCGAGGCCGGCATCACGGTCAACAACAGCGACCGCTATGAAGACGCGCCGCCGCTGAGCTTCCCCGCCAAGCTGACGCGCTGGCTGCATGAACGCTTCGTGCACTTCAACGGCTCGGCCGCGAGTGGCCTGGTGTTCCTCCCCTGCGAGCTGATCGACGACAACGGCCCGGCGCTGAAGGCGGCCGTGCTGCACTTCGCGCAGCTCTGGTCGTTGCCCACGGCTTTCGGCGATTGGCTCGAGACGCATTGCACCTTCTGCTCGACGCTGGTCGACCGCATCGTCACCGGCCACCCGGCCGAGGAGATGGCGGCGATCGAGGAAGAGCTCGGCCACAGTGACCGCTTCCTCGTCACGGCCGAGTACTACAACCTCTTCGTGATCCAGGGTCCGGCGTGGCTGGCCGATGAATTGAAGCTGGCCGGCTCGGGCCTCAACATCCAGCTGGTCGACGACATCAAGCCCTTCAAGCAGCGCAAGGTCGGCATCCTCAACGGCGCGCACACGACGATGGTGCCCGTGGCCTTGCTGGCTGGCCTGAGCACGGTGGGCGAGGCGGTCAACGACGAGCTCGTCAGCCGTTTTCTGCAAGACGCGATCGACCAGGAAATCATCCCGGCCCTGCCTTTGCCGCGCAGCGATCTCGAGCCCTTCGCGGCCGATGTGCTGCGGCGCTTCCGCAACCCTTTCATCAAGCACAAGCTCGCCGCGATTGCGCTGAACAGCTGGAGCAAGTTCGCCGCACGCGTGATGCCGCAACTGCTGCGCTTCGAAGCGCAGCACGGCGCTCTGCCCCAGCGCCTCGTGCTGGCGCTGGCGGCGACGGTGATGGTCTATCTGCGCGAGCCGATCGCCTTGGGCGACGACGCCGCGCACCTCGAATGGTTCGCGCAGGCCCGGCATGAATACACGCATGGGCAACTGACCTGGGACCAGCTCGCCGAGCGATGGCTCGCCCGCAGCACGCTGTGGGGCCGCGATCTGAACCAGGTGGCAGGTCTGACCGAGGCGCTCGCGCGTGCGCTGCGGGGCATCAATGAGCAAGGGATCCGGGCCGTACTCGCGACGCTTTAGATCGCTGGCGGGACCCGACTCACAAGTAGACAGATAAACCAAGAAGAACACTTCGGAGACAAGATGAAGAAGTTCAAAGGCATGCGCTGGTGGATGGTCAGCCTGGTCACGGCCGGTCTGATCGTCAACTACCTCGCGCGCAACACGCTTTCGGTGGCCGCGCCCACCATGATGAGCGAGCTCGGCATCACGACCGAGCAGTACTCGCACGTGGTCGTGGCCTGGCAGCTCTGCTATGCCTTCGTGCAGCCGATCGCCGGTTGGGTGATCGACACGGTCGGTACCAAGATCGGCTTCGCAGCCTTCGCGCTGGCCTGGTCCGTGGCGTGCGGTGCCGCGGCCTTGGCGACCGGCTGGCAGAGCCTGGCTGTCTTCCGCGGCCTGCTCGGCATGACGGAAGCGGCGGGCATTCCCGCCGGCGTGAAGGCCACCACCGAATGGTTCCCGGCCAAGGAGCGCTCGGTCGCCATCGGCTGGTTCAACATCGGCTCCTCGATCGGAGCACTGCTTGCGCCGCCGCTCGTGGTCTGGGCGCTGCTGCATGGCGGCTGGCAGATGGCCTTCCTGATCGTCGGCGGTCTGGGCGTGATCTGGACCCTGGTGTGGACGCTGCTCTACCGCCATCCGCGCAAGCAGCCGCGCCTCACCGATGAGGAGCGCGACTACATCGTCAGCGGCCAGGAAGCGCAGTACACCGACCCCAACGTCAGGAAGCGCTCGTGGACCGAGATCATCCGCAGCCGCAACTTCTGGGCGATCGGCATCCCGCGCATCCTCTCCGAGCCGGCCTGGCAGACCTTCAACGCCTGGATCCCGCTCTACATGATGACGGACCGGCACATGAACCTGAAGGAAGTGGCGCTGTTCGCGTGGCTGCCCTTCCTCGCCGCCGACATCGGCTGCGTACTCGGCGGTTATCTGAGCCCGTTCTACCACCGCGTCTTCAAGGTCTCGCTGCTCAGCTCGCGCAAACTCGTGGTCGTGACCGGCGCGCTGTGCATGGTCGGCCCGGCCTGCGTGGGCCTGGTGGCCAGCCCGACGGCAGCGATTGCGCTGCTGTGCGTGGGCGGCTTCGCGCACCAGACACTGTCCGGCGCGCTTTATGCGGTGACCTCGGACATGTTCGGCAAGCATGAGGTGGCCACCGCCACCGGGATGGGCGGCATGTTCGGCTACCTCGGCGCGGCGGCTTTCACCGCCGCCTTCGGGGTGCTGGTCTCGCAGGTCGGCTATGGCCCGCTGTTCGCCGTGCTGACGATCTTCGACCTGGTGGCTGCCATCGCGGTCTGCCTGCTGGCTCGCTCCAGTTCGACGCCGGGTGCAAGCCCCGGCGTTCCGGCGCCGCCTGGAGCGCCGGGAGCGCCCGTCAGCGGAAGAGCCGCCCCCGCCTGAATCCCATTCCCCCCGCGGGCATTGACCTATCGCGCAGTACGGCGAGAGCCCACCGTTGCCCCAATTTGCCTTCCTACCTTCTTACCTTCCTATTGAGACAGGAGACTTTCGATGAACTCTAGACAACAAGCCAGCCTGAGCCCACGCCTCAGCCGCCTGGCGCTTGGCGTCGCAGCCTTGTGCGGTGTGTGCGCCCCTCTGGGCGCGCAGGCCGCCGATGCGCAGGCCATCGCCAACGCGCTCGCGTCGGTCAACTTCTACGGCTTCCTGAACGGCGAGATCGAGGCCGTCAAGGCCGACGGCGGCACCACGCCGTACTCCACCCGCGGCCGCGTCACTGATGGCAATTCGCGCGTCGGCGTGAACGGCACCATCGCCATCTCGCCCACCACGCGCGGCGTGTGGCAGCTCGAGGCCAGCCTCAATGACTTCGACCAGGGCGGCGTCAACGACCTCGGCCAGTCGACCACCCTCACCTCGCGCAACTCCTTTGTTGGCATTGAGGATGACCGCTATGGCCGCCTGATCGTCGGCAATATGGACTCGGCCTACCGCAGCCTGATCGGCTCGGGCGGCGCGATGGGCGGCAATCTGGGCCTGAGCTCGCTCGGCCTGGACCTGTGGAACAACACCTCGGCCCAGCTGACCGGCAACAACTACAGCCTGTTCAGCCGCGGTGAAGCGCGCTACAAGAACTCGATCCACTACACCTCGCCGACCTACTTCGGTCTGCAAGCCTCGGCCTCGCTGAGCTTCGACGAAGGTCACAACGACGGCCTCAATCACAACCGCTACTCGCTGGCGCTGAAGTACGAGAACGGCCCGTTCAAGGCCGGTATCGCCGCTGACCAGCAGTCGAACACGGGCGTGGACATCGACCACCTGCAACAAGGCTTCGGCCTGCAGAACGACAGCCAGCAAGGCGTCAACACGCACTACCTGAAGGCGCAAGCCTCGTACATGCTGCCCACCGGCACGTACATCGGCGTCGGCGTCGAGCAGAGCAACTACGGCTACGGCATCTTCACGCCGCCGAGCGGCAGCGTGTTCTATCCCGTGCTGACCAACGGCCACATGAAGCAGACCGGCGTGATGCTGTCGGTCGCCCAAGAAGTGACCAAGAACGCCACGCTGATGCTCTCGCTGGGCAGCCTCGGCACCATGAAGGGCGCCGCCTTCGCCGCGAATGACGACTACCGCGCTTCGCAGTACTCGGTCGGCGGCAAGTACCGCTTCAACAAGAACCTCACGGCCTATGTCTACGGCACGCGCATCAAGAACCATGCGCAAGCCAGCGTGAACCTGGGCCAGAACCCGCTGTACAGCGTGAGCACCGGCACCTCGGGCGCCTACCTGGCCCCCGGCGACAGCCCGCAAGCCCTCGGCATGGGCCTGATCGCCAGCTTCTGATCCCTTCGTGTTCGTATCCAACGACAGGACATTTCTTCCATGAAAAACATCATCTCCCGGTCACAGGTGGCGGCGCTCGTCACGGCTGGCCTGGCCACGCTGATCCTGGCCGCTTGCGGCGGCGGTGGCGGCTCCAGCAATGCCAATTCGGTGAGCTACCAATCGGCCCAACCTTTCCAGGTCGGCACGACCAGCACCGACCCCAACCTGCCGGCCGAGCCCAAGCTGCCGGCGGACACGCAGGTCTGCGCCACGCTGGAAGCCAGCGCGACGCTGGTCAAGCGTCCGGACGGCGCGCTGCCGCCTGAAGCCGATCCTTCGCTGCCCGGCGTGGGCGTGGCCGTCAGCAAGACGACCTCGAACCCCGACCAGGCTCGCATCCAAGCAGCACTGGACGCTTGCGGCGCTTCGGTGAACACCGAAGTCGGCGCGACGATCGCAACGGCTGACGCCACCGCCACGGCCGCTCAAAAGACCGCTGCTGCGCAGTACGTCAACATCGCGGGCGCCAGCGGCGAAGAACTGGCCAAGCCCCAGTACATCGCCAGCAAGTTCGCGGTGCGCCTGGTGAAGAACAGCTCGGGCACGGGTGACTCCTTCATCAGCGGCCCGCTGACCCTGCCCTCCGGCGTGACGCTGTGGATCGACACCGGCGTGACCCTGTTCGCCTCGCGCGACGTGACGCTGTACTCGCCCAACGCGGCCGGCCCGTACTGCGGCAACACCGCGGTCAGCGCCACCAAGGCAGGTAGCTCCGGCAACTGCGCAGCACTGATCACCGGCACCAACCTGGTCAACTCGGCCGTGGTCGGTGATGGCTCGATCGACAGCCGCGGCTACGCCGAAATCGTCACCTCGAACAAGCTCTACCCGATCATGAAGGTCGACATGAGCTGCTCGAACACCTACGTCGCCTACGCCAAGGCCACGCAGGCTGTTGACGGCACGCCTTGCGACAACGGCGGCACGACGGTGGACTCCAAGTCCTCGGCGCGCAACATGGGCTGGTGGGACCTGGCCTGGCTGGGCAACCTGATCCAGAACGGCACCACGGGCACGGGCTCGCAGTCGGTCTTCCGCATGATGGTCTTCAGCTATGCGAAGAACCTGACCCTGTATCGCATCACGCTCAACAACAGCGCCAACTTCCACGTCGTGCCCTCCGGCGTTGACGGCCTGACGGTCTGGGGCGTGAAGGTGCAGACGCCTTCGCTGGCGGCCTACGCCAACCCGGCCGGCAACGGCAACCCGCTGTATACCGGCGACCAGTGGGGCGAGGACAACGTCAAGAACACCGATGCCTTCGACCCGGGTTCGGCCGGCAAGGCGACCTCGGTGGCCCTGTCGACAGGCAGCACGACGACCAGCGCCACCAAGATCTCCTTCGACGGTTACCTGAAGAACTTTGTGTTTGCGTACAACTACGTCAGCACCGGTGACGACGACATCGCGCTCAAGGGCAGCAGCAATCCGACGCCGGCAGGCTCGGGCCTGTTCGCCGTGGACGGCAATCGCGACGTGCGTTCGGACCGCAAGTACGGCATCGTGATCGCGCACAACCACATCTACTGGGGTCATGGCATCTCGGTCGGTAGCGAAACCAATGCCGGCGTGACCAACATCCAGGTCTACGACAACAGCTTCAACGGCTCGGAAGAAGCGCTGCGCATCAAGTCCGACTACGCCCGTGGCGGCGAGGTGAGCAACGTCTACTACAACAACACCTGCGCCAAGGGCGTCACCAACTCGCTGCTGTTCACGCCGTACTACAGCACGAAGGCGCTGCCTGCTGCCGGTCCGCTGATCCCGAACTTCCACGACATCTACATCTCGAACATGAGCATCCAGGGCTCGAGCGGCGTCAAGCTGCAAGGCTTTGCGGCGAACACGGGCGGCTTCAGCAACCCGGTGCATCCGCTGGTCATGACGCTGACGAATGTGGTGACGGACAGCCCGAGCAGCACGGAGCTGATCTCCACCGATGCCAACCTGACGCTGAGCGGCGTGAACCTGCCGATCATCGCTTCGACTGACAACCGCGTGGTCGTCAACGGCTCGGCAACGCTGGCCGTCGACACCTCGAAGGTGGTCGATTGCAGCCGCGCCTATGTGGACTTCCCGAGCGGCACGAGCCCCGCCGGCACGAGCTGGTAACACAGGCTGATGAAAGCCTGGCCGTCCGCAGTGAGTGAAATCACCCGCCGCGGACGGCACGGTTTGACCATAATCTCACGCTCATGAACGATAAAAAGAGAACCAGGAAGGCAGTCAAGGCGACGGGAGATGCCTCGGTCAGCGCCGTCAGCGCATCTCGGCGTGTCTATCTGGCGCTGCGGCAACGCATCGTCGACATGGACCTGCCCCCGGGCGCTCGCATCGTCGAACTCGACATCGCCGCCGAGCATGGCGTGAGCCGTACGCCGGTGCATGAAGCCGTGCAGCGTCTGGCCGAAGAAGGTCTCATCGACATCCAGCAGCGCGTGGGTACCTTCGTGGCGCGCATCCCGATCAACGAACTGGAAGAGGCCATGCTGGTGCGAACCGCGCTGGAGCTCACCATTGTTGAAAAGGCCGCAGCGCAGGCGAACCCCGAGGACATCGCGCGCCTGCGCACGATCCTCGAGGAGCAGCGCACGTGCATGCAGGCCAAGGACGCTGACGGTTTCCACCGCGGCGACGAAGCCTTCCATGCCACGTTGGCCGAGATTGCCGGCTGCCCCGGTGTCTGGCGCACGATCCTGCAGACCAAGACGCAGGTCGACCGTTTCCGCCGCCTCACGCTGCCGATCGAGGGCCGCATGAAGGGCGTCATCGAAGAGCACAGCCATGTGGTCGACGAACTGGCCAAGGGCCGCGGCGAACACGCCACGGCGGCGATGCGCGAGCACCTGGACCATGTGCTGCCGGTGATCGAAGTGACGCGCGCCTTCCGGCCCGATTACTTCGTCAATCTGGCGCCGCATCCGCCGGGACGGTGATGATGCGCTGACGACTTGTCAGGCTCATGAAACAAAACCCGCACGCCTCACGGCCTGCGGGTTTTTCTATTGTTGAACAGCTCAGCTCAGAGCTTCGACTCGATCGCCTCCGGGTTCTCCTCCACCGGCCAGTCGCGGATGTAGGCCTTGAGCATGCGGTTCTCGAAATCCTGCCCGTCGACCACGGCCTTGGCCACGTCGTAGAACGAGATCACGCCCATCAGCGTGCGCCCATTGAGCACCGGCAGGTAGCGAGCGTGGTGGCCCAGCATCATGCGGCGCACTTCGTCGATTTCGGTTTCGGGCGTGATGGTCAGCGGGTGGTCATCCATCACCGTGCGGACGATGGTCGAGCCGACACTGCCGCCGTTCTTGACCACGGCCTGGATCACTTCGCGGAAGGTCAGCATGCCGACCAGATCGCCGTGCTCCATCACCACCAGCGAGCCGATGTCGCGTTCGGCCATGGAGTTGACCGCGCCGGAAAGCGCGTCGTCGGGCGTGATGGTGTAGAGCGTGCCGCCCTTGCCATCCTTGACACGCAGGATATCGATGACTTTCATGATGTGTCTCCTCTAGGGAAGGCTGCGAAGGCTGCGAAGGCTGCGAAGGCCGCGAAGGCTGAAAACGTTCCCAACAACATAGCACACAATGCCTTCCAAAATCACCTCGGAGACACCATGTCAGCAGCCACCACCGTCGTGTTTTTACACGGCGCGCTCAACGATCACCGCGTCTGGGCGCCGCTGGTCAGCCGACTGACGACGTACACCTGTCTGGCGCTGGATTTGCCGGGGCACGCCGAAGGTGCAGGCCCGCCGCTCGACAGCATCGAGGCATTGGCCGACTGGCTCTGGACCGAGCTCGACCGACGCGGCGTGCAGCAAGCCGCCCTCGTCGGCCACAGCATGGGTTCGCTGATCGCGCTGGAAGCCGCAGCACGCCGGCCCGAGCGCGCGCACAGCCTCACGCTGGTGGGGACGGCCTGTCCGATGCGCGTCTCCGAAGGCATGCTGACCGCAGCGCGCGACCAGCCCGAGCAGGCGATGGCCATGGTGGATACCTATTCCCGCTCGCAGCCCGACCCGGAAGGTCAGCTGCTGGCGCTGATGCAGAGCGTTATGGCTGCGCAGCCTGCCATGAACCTGCTCGAACTTGATCTGCGCGTGTGCGATCGGTACACGAACGGCCTTGAAGCGGCGGCGAAGGTCACCTGCCCTGTCCAGTTGATCCTCGGCGAACACGACAAGATGACGCCCATCAAGCGCGCCATGAACCTCGCCGAAACGCTGAAGGCCCCCGTCCACAAGCTGAACGCCGGACATGCACTGATGGCGGAAGCGCCCGAAGAGATGTCCAATCTGATGATTCGATTTCTGGAGTCGTGAGATGAGCGAAACCACCTCCGTCAAGGACATGCACAGCTTCGCCGAGTTCTACCCGTTTTACCTCGGCGAGCACTCGAACCTCACCTGCCGCCGCCTGCACTTCGTCGGCACCTCGCTGAGCCTGGGATGGCTGTTGACGGCTGTCGTGACCGGCAACCCTGCCTTCATCCTTCTCGGCCTGCTGAGTGGCTACGGCTTTGCGTGGATCGGCCATTTCGGCTTCGAGAAGAACAAGCCCGCCTCCTTCAAGCGCCCGCTCTACAGCCTCATGGGCGACTGGGTGATGTGGAAGGACATCCTGGTCGGGAAGATCAGGTTTTGAGTTCTGACTGCAAGCACGCCACAGTGCATCAGCCAGCATGTTCCGGCCCTCGGCCGCCGACATAAGCGGGTTCGGAGGTGGACGAGGGCCGGGACGTGCTGGCGGCCAAGTCTGAGCGTTGGCACGTGGAATCTCCGCACGCAACGACCGTGGCTACCAGCCGGAGCGTCCCTGCCCCCAACCACCTCTAACCCGCTCATGTCGGCGGTCAGGGGCAGGAACACTCCGGCTTATTCCGGCATTGGTTTTCGGCCCGGATGCTCAACGCCGGTAAGCGATGCTCACTGCGAATTGCACGGCTGACGGCCGCACGGTGAGCGGGCTGTCTGCCGCAGGCCCCAGCAGGCGCGAGCCGCCGCCGGTGGCGTAGAAGATCCAGTGCTTGTTGAGCAGCTGGGTGTAGCTCACGCCGGCGTACATGTCTTTGAGTCCGGCGCCGGGCTGGTATGCGGGCAGGCCGCTGGTCTGCACGTCTTCGGGCCTGACGCCGAAGTAACTGCGCATTTGCGTGCCATTGCCGGCGCTCACGCCGGTGAAGGCCGACCATTCATTGGTCGGGCAGTGGATGAAGCGCCAGCTCACGCCGCCGCTGGCGATCAAGCCGCCGCCACGGCCCAGCAGGTCTTGCGAGAGCGAGCCATCGAGCTGCACGTCTCCGGTGATCTTGTAGCCGGCGAACAAGCGGCCGCGCAGCGTGCGGCGGACATCGGGCAGGCCTTGCGTGGACTTGGCGTCGTCGCTGCTGCGGCCGCCGTCAAAGCGCAGCGAAACGCCGACGCGCAGCCGATCGCTCTTGAGCAGATCGGCGCTGGCGCCCGGCCCGTAGACCGTGCTGCCAAAACCCATCAACATATTGCCGCCGCCGGTGGAGAGCCGCAGGCGGCCCCAATGCAAGGCCCAGACCGGCGAGACCTTGCTCTTGCGAACGGAGGAACCTGGATATTCGGGCTGATTGCTCAGCTGCAAACCTATCGCGTACTTGAATTCGTCGTCCGCACGCGCTGAAGATCCGCAACTGCAGATCAGGGCCAGGAGTGCGAGCTTGAGGCGCATGTGCAAAGCCTAGCCGGATTGCGACCGGCGCGGTACGCGTTCGAGTCGATTTAAGGCAGGATTCAGCCCATCACCGTGCGCAATTCCCGCAGCATCTCATCCACCATCGCGTCGAGGTCATAGCGCAGGCGCCAACCCCAGTCGGTTTGAGCGGCGCTGTCATCGATGCGCTGCGGCCAGCTCGCGGCGATGGCCTGGCGGAAATCCGGCACGCAATCCATCGTGAAACCGGGCACGCGTCTGGCGATTGCCGCGGCAATCTCGGCCGGCGTGAAGCTGATGCCGGCGAGGTTGTAGGCGCCGCGTTGCTTGACGCTTTCGGCCGGCGCTTCCATCAGCTCGATGGTGGCGCGCAGTGCGTCGGGCATGTACATCATCGGCAGCGCCTGACCGGCTTCGAGGAAGCAGGTGTAGCGGCCTTGCTTGATCGCCTCATGGAAGATCTCCACGGCGTAATCGGTCGTGCCACCGCCGGGCGGCGTCTTCCAGCTGATGAGGCCCGGATAGCGCAGGCTGCGCACATCGACGCCATGCTTGGCGTGATACCACGCGCACCAGCGCTCGCCGGCCAGCTTGGAGATGCCATAGACCGTGGTCGGGTCCATCACCGTGGTCTGCGGCGTGTCGAGCGACGGGGTGTTCGGGCCGAAGGCGGCGATCGAGCTGGGCCAGAAGATGCGTTCGAGCTTTTGCACGCGCGCCAGCTCCAGCACGTTGAGCAGGCCCTTCATGTTCAGGTCCCAGGCCCACATCGGGTGCTTCTCGCCGTTGGCCGAGAGCGCCGCCGCCAGATGGTAGATCTGCGTGATGCCATGGCGTTGCTGCACAGCGGCAAGCGCCGCAGCATCGGTCACGTCCAGCATTTCATGCGTGAGTTGCGGCAGGCGGCCTTCGGGCGCCACGTCGCTGGTGATCACGTTGGCATTGCCATGCTTGGCCGCGAGCGTGGCGGCCAGTTCGGTGCCAATCTGGCCGTTGGCGCCGATGATGAGGATCTTCGTTGTCATAACTAATTACTTGATCAGACCCAGCTCTTGGCCGGCTTGGGTGAAGGCCGCCACGGCCTTTTCGAGATGCTCGCGTGAATGCGCCGCCGACATCTGCGTGCGGATACGCGCCTGGCCCTTGGGCACGACCGGGAAGAAGAAGCCGACCGCGTAGACGCCGAGTTCCAGCAGACGGGCCGAGAGCTTCTGTGCGATCACCGCGTCATAGACCATGATCGGCACGATCGGGTGCGTGCCGGGCTTGATCTCGAAACCGGCCGCCTGGATGGCAGCGCGGAAGTAAGCGGTGTTCTGTTCGAGCTTGTCGCGCAAGGCGGTCGAGGCTTCGAGCAGGTCGAGCACCTTGATCGAAGCGCCAACAATGCTGGGCGCCACGGTGTTCGAGAACAGATAGGGCCGCGAGCGCTGGCGCAGCAGCTCGATCACTTCCTTGCGGCCCGTGGTGAAGCCGCCCGAGGCGCCGCCCAGGGCCTTGCCCAGCGTGCCGGTGATGATGTCGACCTTGCCGTAGATGTTGCGGTGCTCATGCGTGCCGCGGCCCGTCTTGCCGAGGAAGCCGCTGGCGTGGCATTCGTCGATGGCGAGCAAGGCGCCGTACTTGTTCGTCAGCTCACGCATCACGTCGAGCTGCGCGATCGTGCCGTCCATCGAGAACACGCCGTCGGTGAACACCATCGTGAAGCGCGCGCCGGCGGCCTTGGCCTCCGTCAGGCAGCGCTCCAGATCGGCCATGTCGTTGTGCTTGTAGCGGTAACGCTTGGCCTTGCACAGGCGGATGCCGTCGATGATCGAAGCGTGGTTGAGCTCGTCACTGATGATCGCGTCCTGCTCGCCGAGCAGCGGCTCGAACAGGCCGCCATTGGCATCGAACGCCGCCGCGTAGAGGATCGTGTCTTCGGTGCCGAGGAACTTTGCAAGACGCTGCTCCAGGATCTTGTGGATGTCTTGCGTGCCGCAGATGAAGCGCACGGAAGACAGGCCGTAACCATGCGTGCGCAGCGCTTCATGGGCGGCTTCAATGACTTCAGGATGTGAGGACAGGCCCAGATAGTTGTTGGCGCAGAGATTGATCACCTCGCGGCCATCGGCCGTCTTGACCACCGGGCCTTGAGCGCCCGTGATGATGCGTTCGCTCTTGTAGAGACCCGCCTCGCGGATGCCCGCCAGTTCCTGGTTCAGATGCTCGTAAAAGGCGGTGGTGGTCATAACAGCGCTCCTGGTGCACAATCCATCAAACAGAACGAAGTTCGATATATCGAACAGATGTGCAGTATTAAGGATTTCAGAGACCCCGTCAAGCATGTCCGTTATGAACACTGAGTCATTGGAGCCGCCGAAGGTTGGCGCCACCTTGCAGTCGCTGCGCCAGGCGCAGGGCTTGTCGCTGGACGAGCTGTCGCGCCGCGCCGGGGTCTCCAAATCGATGCTCTCGCAGATCGAGCGCAACCAGGCCAATCCGACCGTGGCCGTGGTCTGGCGTCTGGCCAATGCGCTGCGGGTCGAATTGAGCGAACTGCTGGGCGGCGAGAAGGCCGCCGCACCCGCGATCGAAACCGTGCAGGCGCACGCCACCCCGGCTCTCTTCAGCCCCGACGGCCTGTGCCAGTTGCGCATCCTCGGCCCGATCGATCTGGCCGGCCAGTTCGAGTGGTACGAGCTGCGCGTGGAACCCGGCGGTGCGCTGGAGTCAGCGGCTCACGAACCGGGCTCGCGCGAGCACCTGAGCGTGCTGTCTGGTGAGCTCGAGGTCAGCGCCGCCGGCAAGGCACAGGCGCTCAAAGCCGGTGAAACAGCGCGTTATGCGGTCGATGGCCCGCATGCCATCCGCAACCGCAGCCAGCAAGTCGCGGTGGGCTTGCTGGTGGTGTTGCATCCTTGAGGATTAAGGAACGAGCAACTCGCTGAGCTTGGCCTCGCGCCAGCCGCTGCGATCCCACAGCGGCAGCAAGGCGCGGCGCTCATCGGCCAGCAGGAGCTTGAGCATGGGCGCTGCCGGCGTCTGCGCCGGTTCACACAGCAGCGCCAGACGCTGGGCTCCGGCTTCATCGAGACGCCCGAGCCAGTCGATGCTCAACAACTGATCGAGCACCGGCTCCAGTTGCAGAGGGTCGACGCGCAACTGGCGCGCGAGATCGAGCTTGCTGATGCCGGCGACACCGCCCTGCCGCGCCCGACTCATCGTGCGCAACACGTCGAGCGCGAGCGCCAGATCACTGCCCGGTGTGTTCAGTGCAGGACGCAAGCCTTGGAAGATGCTGGGCGCGCTGGCCGCCAGCACGGCGCCGACCAGCATGATGATCCAACCGAGGTACAGCCAAATCAGGAAGATCGGCACCGTGGCAAATGCGCCGTACAGCGTCGAGTAGGTCGGCACGCTTTTGACATACCAGGCCAGGCCGCTCTTGGCCGCCGTGAAGGCAACGGCAACGAAGACGCCGCCGAACATCGCGTGGCGCCAGCGGACATGGGTGTTAGGCACGTAGTGGAACAAGCCGGCCACGCCACCGGCAAGCAGCACGATCTCCAGCAGGGAGAGCAGCGCGGACAGGCCGCCCGGCATATCGTGGACCAAGCCCTTGCCCGCCGAAATCGCGAAGCTCGTGAGCGCGAGGCTGCCGCCGAGCACGAGCGGCCCGAGCGTCACCGCCGCCCAATACACAAGCACGCGCTGAGCAATCGGACGCGGTTTTTGCACGCGCCAGATCGTGTTGAGCGTGCGGTCGATCGTGAACATCATCATCAGCGCCGAGATGCCCAGTGCGATCAGGCCGACCGTGCCGAGCCGGCTCGACTTGGCGGCGAACTGCGTCAGCGCGGCCAGCACCGGCCGCGAGATGTTGTCGGGAATGAGGCTCTTGAGGAAGTACTGCTCCAGCGCGGACTGGAACGAAGAGAACATCGGAAATGCCGTGAACAAGGCCAGCATCACGGTCAGCAAGGGCACCAGCGAAATCAGCGTGGTGAAGGTCAGGCTGCCGGCCGTCTGGCCCAGGCGCCCTTCCCGGAAACGCTCGCGCAGGTTCAGGATCACGTGGCGCAGCGTTCGGGAGAACTCGAGAATCGTCAAAGTCATGCTGGCTATGATGCCAGGATGTCTGAAGCATCCCCCGCAGTTTCCTCGCCTCGTTCGCAGGCCAGCGCGCGCGAAGCGCTCTCGCGCAACCTCGCATTGGGCGCCTTGTGCGCCATGTTTGTCCTCTCTCTGTTGTGGGAACTGTGGCTCGCGCCGACGGGCTCCGGCACGCTGGCAATCAAGGCGCTGCCGCTGCTGGCGCCGATGCTGGGCTTGTGGCGTTATCGGCTCTACACCTTCCGCTGGCTCAGCCTGATGGTGTGGCTCTACTTCATGGAAGGCGCTGTGCGCGCCACCAGCGAGAAGGCGCCGGGCAACTGGCTCGCGATGATTGAAGTGCTGCTGTCCGTGGTGATCTTCGTGGCCTGCGCCATGCATGTGCGGCTGCGGCTGGCGGCGGCCAAGGCGGCATGAAGCAAGTGCTGGCGGATCTGCGCGAGACGCTCGGCGAAGCCGGCCTCCTGACGCACGATCTGTCCGCGTATGAATCCGATTGGCGACGCCGTTATGTCGGCCGCGCGCTGGCGGTGGCAAGGCCTGCCAGCACCGAGGAAGTCGCCGCCGTCGTGCGGCTTTGCGCCGCCGCCGGCGTCAGCATCGTGCCGCAAGGCGGCAACACCGGACTGGTGGGCGGATCGACGCCCGACGAAAGCGGCCGGCAGTTGGTGCTGAGCTTGACGCGCATGAACCGCGTGCGAGGCATTGATGCTGCGAATCTGACGCTCACCGCCGAGGCCGGCTGCATCTTGAAGGCGGTGCAAGACGCTGCCGCGGCGCAGAACCTGCTCTTCCCGCTGAGCCTGGCCGCCGAAGGCTCATGCACGATCGGCGGCAATCTGGCGACCAATGCCGGCGGCACGCAAGTATTGCGTTATGGCAACGCACGCGAGTTGTGCCTCGGCCTTGAAGTCGTGACCGCGCAAGGCGAAATCTGGCAAGGCCTGAGCGGCTTGCGCAAGGACAACACCGGCTACGACCTGCGCGATCTGATGATCGGCAGCGAAGGCACGCTGGGGATCATCACGGCGGCCACGCTGAAGCTGCATCCGCAGCCCGCGGCACAAATGACGGCGCTGGCGGCCTGCGCCGATTTGTCGCAGGCCGTCGCGCTGCTGATGCTGGCACGGGCCAGGCTGGGGCCGGCCTTGAGCGGCTTTGAGGTGATGAACGGCAATTCGCTCGCGCTGGTGCGCAAGCATTTCCCGCTGCTCACGCAGCCCTTCGCCGCGCCGTGGGCCGTGCTGCTCGAAGCCTCGGACAGCGAGAGCGCCGAGCATGCCCGCACGCAATTTGAATCCTTGCTCCAGACTGCGCTTGAATCAGGCGTTATCGCCGATGCCGCCGTGGCGCAGAGCCAGGCGCAATCGCAGGCCTTCTGGCATCTGCGCGAATCGATCCCGCTGGCGCAGAGCCAGGAAGGGCTCAACATCAAGCACGACATCGCCCTACCCGTCTCGGCCATCCCGGCTTTTGTGGGCGCAGCCGACAGCGCCGTGAAGCGCATCGTGCCCGAGGCGCAACTGATCAACTTCGGCCATCTCGGCGACGGCAATCTGCACTACAACGTGCAGGCACCGCTGAGCTTCGAGCCGAAGGTCAATGCAGCGGTGTACGACCTCGTCGGCCAGCACGGCGGTTCGATCTCGGCCGAGCATGGCATCGGCCGGCTCAAGCGCGATGAGTTGGCGGCGCGCAAGAGCCCGGTGGCGCTGTCGATGATGCGGGCCATCAAGCAGGCACTGGATCCGCAAGGGATCCTCAATCCCGGTCGTGTCGTGTAAGGCGGGCTAGCGCGAACGCTGCGGCTTGGTGCTCGGCGGCGCACCGCGATCGTCGCGATTCCACGCGCTGAACAGCGGCTGCGGCACGCGCACCGGCGTGATGTCAAGATAGACGTTCTCGACCGTGTATTCCTCGGCCCCGGCTTCGGTCGTGCTCCAGCCCACGGTGTCGTCGCCCTTGTAGAGCTTGAAGTGGAAGCCCAGGTCCGACAGCGTATCCGTCGGCTTGGCGCGCGGGTCGAAAGCCAGGCCCTGGACATCGGGCCGCTTGGAATCCACCAACTGCGCCATTGCATTGGCCAGCGTCGAGTCGCCGAGGATGTCGAGGTCGAAGCGCTCCTCGGTGTAATAGGGATCGAAGCCCGGCTCGCTGGCCGCGAGCTTCTCGCCGCGCAGCTTGATTGGCCCCGGCGCGATGGCACGCGTGTGCACGTTGTAGCGGTCGCCATGATCGAGATAGCTGAGCCGCGCGTTGGAGACGTTGAAGGCGCCCAGCGTCGGATCGCTCTTGATGTCGTTCAGATCGACCAGCAGCGCGCCGCGCCCGCCGATGATCTCGATCTCCTCACCGTGAATGATGGCCGCCGTGTTCTCGTCCACGCCCAGGCCCAGCTTGTAGCCCTTGGCCATCATCAGCGGGATCATGCGGCCCACGCGGCCGCGGCGCAGGAAATGCTGGTCGACGAACAGATCGGGGCCCACGAAGCCCAGGCCGCGATCGACCTGCTTGCCGTCGCTCCACTTGCCCTTCATCACGTCGATCACGCTCGGCGCGTCGCGGAACATCACCGTGCTCATGATCGCCGCGCCCGCCGAAGTGCCGGCCACCACGCCGCCCTTGCGGTAGACCTCCCAGACGGCATCGAGCATCGGCGTGCTCTTGCCGCCGGGGATCAGCACGTCCACGATGCGCTCCTGCGAACCGCCCGTGAAGAACACGCCCCGCGCATTGCGCACCTTGGCGATCAGGGCCGGATCGCGCACGACCTTGTTCAGATCCACCCAGGCGAACTTGGGCGCCACCGGCAGGCTCTCGGCGACGGCCCCGCGCCGCTGCAGCAGATCGACGACCTGCTTGGCGCTGGCCTCGGGGTCTTCCGAGGCGGTGCCGAACACCACGAAGCGCGCACCCTTGCCGCCCGCCAGATTGACGATGCGCTGCCAGACCTCGTCGTTGTCGTTCTTGAGCGCACCGCCGATGGCGATGGCATAACCCTTGATTTGAGCGTCAGGCTGCGGGGCCGAGCCCGCACGGGTGACCGGCACGACGGGGGTGGCTGCCAGCACGAGGAGCGGCAAGGCCAGGGTCAGCACCACGGACAAAGAGCGAAGGATGGGGTACGGCATAGAGGTTTCAAGAAGTAACGAAACGCAGCCCAAGCCTACGCCATGCCGGGCGTTTCAAAAGGGGAATAGCTCGCAGCCTGGAGGGTGAAGCAAACCCTGATCCGTTTGTTGTTGGCAGGCGTCAAGGCTTTGGGCGCCGCGCGGATAGGCTTGCAGCAACATTCCAGCAAAGGATCTTGGCAATGCGTGCACATTTGTCCCGCCGTTTTTCCTTGATCTCCTATGCGACGCAACTCGCGCTTTTGGGGACGGCGCTGCCGGTGCTGGCGCAGAACGCCACAGATGCGCCGACACCGGATGCCACTTTGCAGCGGGTGGAGGTGACCGGGTCCGCCATCAAGCGCGTAGCCTCCGAAGCGGCTCTGCCCGTACAGGTCATCACTCGTGAGGATATTGCCAAGGCCGGCGTCACGACCGCAGCAGAGATCATGGCCAAGGTCACGGCCAACGTGGGTGGCCTGAGCGATGGCGCGAGCATCACCGATGGCAAGGACCAGCGCGGCTTCAATTCAGCCAATCTGCGTGGCCTGGGCACGTCCAGCACCTTGGTGCTGCTCAACGGTCGGCGCATGGCCAACTTTGCTTCGCCTGGTGATGACGCGGGAGTGGATCTGAACAACATCCCCGCCGCCGCGCTACAACGCGTGGAGATCCTGCTCGACGGGGCCTCAGCCATCTACGGCAGTGACGCGATTGGCGGCGTGATCAACTTCATCACCCGCAGGGACTATCAAGGCGTCGAGCTCAACGCCTACTACGGCGACACGCAGGAGGGCGGCGCGGGCAAGCGCGCCGGCAGTATTGCAGCGGGTGTTGGCGATGTGGCCCGCGACGGCTTCAATGTGATGGCCGTGGCCGACTTCCAGCACACGGGCGGCCTGCGCTCTTCGCAGCGCAAGTTCATCAGCGATCTGCAGATTCCGGAGCGGCTGCCTTACCTGTTGTCGGGCTTCACAGCGCCAGCCAATATTCGGCTGACGGGCGATCAGCGCGACTATCTGCAAGACCAGGGCTTCCTCCTCAATGGCCGGCCCATCACGAACCGGCTGATCAACTTCTCGATCCCGACCTGCACGCCACCCGCCAATCTCTACCTCCCCACTGGCACCGGCGGCGTGGACGCCTGCACCTACAACTACATGGGCGACACCGAGCTGTACCCCAAGTCCGACAAGGCCAGCCTGTTGACGCGTGCCGTGGTGGCCCTGGGGGGAGAGAACCAGCTCTATGCCGAGTATTCCTTTGCCCGCGCCAAGACTTTCTATGTCGCCTCGGCCGCGCGAGTCACCGGCTATGTCGATGCGGATCTGATTCCCGGCCTGGCCGGCACCGGCGTGGCGCAGGTTGATCCGGAAGATCCGACGGTGGAGCTGCGCACTCGGCTTTTCGAAGCCGGCAATCGAACAAGCCAGCTCACCAGCACGGGGCAGCGCCTCGTGGTGGGCGTCAATGGCACGGTCAAGGGCTGGGACTACGACCTCGGCTTCAACCGCAGCACCAGCACGGTGGCTGACCGCGATGTGCATGGCTACCTGCTCTACAACGAGCTGATCGATGGGATCACTGCGGGCTCGATCAACCCGTTCGGCGCCTCCAGCACAGCCGGAAAAAAACTGCTGGACAGTCTGCAGGTCAACGACGAGGTGCGTCATTCGCGCGGCACCATGACTGCATTGGACTTCAAGACTTCGGGCCCGATCGGCAAACTCGCTGGCGGCGACATCCAGTTGGCCGTAGGCGCGGAGTTCCGCCGCGAGGAGACCAAGTACCACCTGTCCGACTTGCTGATGAGCGACAACATCAACAACGATGACGCACCGGACGGCCCGCAAGACACGGCGTACAAGCGCAACGTGGCGGCACTGTTTGCCGAGCTGGCGCTGCCCATCACCAAGGATCTTGAGGCGCAACTGGCCTGGCGCTATGAGCATTACCAAGGCATCGGCGGCGCCAACAGCCCCAAGCTGGGCCTGCGCTACACGGTCGACAAGAACTGGCTGCTGCGCGCATCTGCGGGCCGCGGCTTCCGGGCACCATCGATGGATGAGCTTTACCGCCCAACGCAATACGGCGCCACATCAACGCTGCCCGACCCGGTCTATTGCGCGGCCAATGACAACGACCTCTCGGTCTGCGCAGACAACTGGGATACCGCGCACTACAGCAATCCGAATCTGAAGCCCGAGCGCAGCCGGCAGTTCTCCCTGGGCACCGTCGTGGAGGCGGGCAAACAGCTGAGCTTCAGCGTCGACTACTGGAACATCCTGCGCACCAGCCTGATCAGTGAAATCGGTGACGACGTGATTCTCGGCAATCTGACCAAGTACGGTTCACTGGTCCACCGCGATGAAGACGGCCTGATCGAGCAGATCGATCTGCAAAAGGCCAATCGCGGTGCGCAGAAGGCCTCGGGCTTTGACTTCGTGATCGATGTGCATGGCATCCGCACCGGCATCGGCGAATTCGGTGCCAAGCTCAACAGCACCTGGATGCTGGCATCCAGGCTGCAGACGGCGCCTGACGATCCCTTCGTGAGCAACCTTAGCAAGTTCGTGACCGAAGGCGTGGTGCAGCGCTGGCGGCATCGCATCACGCTGGATTGGTCGTCGGGCCCTTATCGGCTGTCTCTGGCCAATACCTTCCTGTCGTCTTACCAGGATCAGAACTCGGCCATCAACATCGACGATGGCACCATCGTCGCCGCCAATCACGTGAAGGCCTATTCGATCTGGGATCTGTCGGGCGCCTGGGACGCCACCAAGAAGCTCACGCTGCGCGCCGGTGTGCAGAACCTCTTCAACACCGCCCCGCCCTTCTCCAACCAGGCCTACTTCTTCATCTCGGGCTATGACCCGAGCTACACCGATCCGCGCGGTCGCTTCTACTACCTGAGCGCGCAGTACCGGTTCAAGTAGGCCGCCGCTGCCCAGTCCCTTCATGCAGCCCAGCCCGAGGCTTGTGATCTTTGACACGAGCCCTGCGCGAGACGCCAGACAGCTTGCGATAGCCCAGGACCCTGTCCTCCTGTCAACAGTACGGTAGCCCCTCATCACACGAATCACGGCGCGAGTGCGCTGGGGTGATCGAGGCAGCCCGTCCTTTGAAGGAGACATCATGCAGTTTGACAAGTTGACCGTGCGCGGCAAGCTCACGTTCGCGTTTGGAGGGCTCTCGGCCCTCGTGGTGTTGGTCGCGGGGCTGTCGGTTGAGTCTTTGGGAGAGGCCAATGAGCGCTTCGTCACGTACGTCCAGGGCATTGACGCGCGCACGCTGATGGCCGGCAATATTCGCACGGCCATTGACCGCCGCGCCATCGCCGCACGGAACCTCGTCCTGGTCACCAAGCCCGCAGATCTTGCCTTGGAGAAAGCCGCCGTGACCCAGGCGCACGAAGACGTGCAGGGCTACATGAGTCAGTTGAACCAGATGGTCAACGACTCGAAGAACGCGACGGCAAAGGCCCACGACATGGTGGCAGCGATCAGCAAGATCGAAACGACCTATGGCCCTGTGGCACTGGACATCGTCAACCTGGCGCTGAACGGCAAGACCGAAGCCGCAGTCACCAAAATGAACAACGAGTGCCGGCCGCTGCTGGCCGCGCTCGTCAAGGCCTCGGATGACTACGAGGCCTACAACCAGGGGCGCGCGCACGAACTGATTGAACAGGCCGCCGCGGAATATGCGCTGCAACGCAATCTCCTGATCGCGGGTTGCCTGATGACCTTGGCGGCCGCGGTTCTGGCAGGCACTCTGATCACGCGCAGCCTGACGCGCGCACTTGGCGCCGAGCCCGGCACGCTGGGCACGATTGCGCAACGCGTCGCCGAAGGCGATCTGAGCCCGGTCAGCGGCGCGGCGAGCGTGCCGGCCGGCAGCGTGATGGCTTCATTGGTGGCCATGCAAACCAGCTTGTCGACCATCGTGGGGCAGGTCCGCAACAGCAGCGACAGCATCGCCGGTGGCTCGGAGAAAATCGCCACAGGCAACGCTGACCTCAGTCGTCGAACCGAGCAGCAGGCCAGCAATCTGCAAGAGACCGCCGCCTCGATGGAGGAGCTTTCGAGCACCGTCAAGAACAATGCCGAGTCCGCCGGACACGCTACCGAACTCGCCTCCAGCGCCTCGGCCGCTGCCGTGAAGGGCGGCGAAATGGTGGGGCTGGTGGTCTCGACGATGCAAGACATCGCGGCGGCATCCAACAAGATCGCCGAGATCACTGGCGTCGTCGATGGCATTGCTTTTCAGACCAATATCCTGGCGCTGAATGCCGCCGTGGAAGCGGCCCGCGCAGGTGAGCAAGGCCGGGGTTTTGCCGTGGTCGCCAGCGAGGTGCGCAGCCTCGCCGGACGCTCGGCCGAAGCCGCCAAGCAGATCAAGACGCTGATCGGCGCCAGCGTGGCCAAGGTGCAGGTCGGCGCCCGGCAGGTCAACGATGCCGGCGCTTCGATGGAAGAAATCGTCGCGCAGGTCAAGCGTGTGAGCAATCTCATCAGCGAGATCTCGTACGCGACCTCGGAGCAATCCTCGGGCATCAGCCAGGTCGGCACTGCCGTGACCGAACTCGACAAGGTGACGCAGCAGAATGCGACGCTGGTTGAAGAAAGCTCGTCTGCGGCCGCCAGCCTGAAGCATCAGGCGGCCGCGCTGGCACAGCTTGTCAGCGTGTTCAAGCTCGCGCCGGGTACCGGCCACGGAGCGGTCACCGTCTCCGAGCCCAAGGCCACGCCGCCGGTGCAAGCGGAGCGCCGCGGGCCCAACCGCACGGACAGCGTGGTCCGCCCTTCCTTCAAGGCCAAACCCAAGCCCAAGCCCAAGGATTCAGCCGAGGCAAAGCCGATCGCGAAACAGGTTCAAGCCGCGCCCCCAGTGCAGCCCGCGCCCAAGACCGGCACGGACGACTGGGAAACCTTCTGATCAGCCCAGGCTGATCAACGCAAGGCCTGGCGCAAACGGGCGCCGAGCTCCGGCCGGTCCTTGAAGGCATCGGCCGGGTTCTGCCCTTGCATCACATCCTCGGCACGCTGCCGGACCGCGCTGAGCGCCTCGGGATGGCTGTAGATGTAGAAGCGCTGCTCGTCCAGCGCCTGGAATACATAAGCCGCGACATCGGCGGCACTGACCTTGCCGTGGTTCACGGCCTTCTCGATCATGGCCTGGCCGACGAGCTGGCTCTGCGTCGGCCCTTGCGCGGCGCCGACTTCATCGGGCCGGTTGCGGTGGCTGATCGCAATGCCGGTGGGCACGAAGTACGGACACAGCACCGAGCAGCGAACCTGCTCGCTGACCAACGCGAGGTCTTGATACAGCGTCTCGCTCAAGCTCACGACCGCATGCTTGCTGACGTTGTAGACGCCCATATTGGGCATGTTCACGAGGCCCGCCATCGAAGCCGTGTTGACGATGTGACCCTCAAAGGACGGGTCGGCCGCCGCGGCCTCCAACATCATCGGCGTGAACAGGCGCACGCCGTGCACGACACCCCACAGGTTGACGCCGAGCACCCATTCCCAATCGGCGACCGAGTTCTCCCACACCAGGCCGCCACTGCCCACGCCGGCATTGTTGAAGACGAAATGCGGGGCGCCGAAGCGAGCCTTGACGGCCGCGGCCAGCGCGTCCATCTGATCGGCCTTGGAGACATCGACGACTTGCGCCAGCAGCGGCGAAGCGGCGAATTCGCTAACGACCTTTTCAAGCGCATCGGCCTGCACGTCACAGAGCACGAGGTTCATGCCTCGCACTGCGGCGATGCGGGCGACCTCGAGGCCGAAGCCCGAGGCCGCGCCCGTGATCACGGCCGTGCGGCCCTGGTAATGTTTCATGCGTGCTTTATACGACTTCGTTGGCAGCCGGCGGCTGGCCGCGCTCCCAACCGAAGGCACGCACCAGCAAGGGCTTGAGCGTCCAGCGGTAGACAAAGCGCAGCAGCACGATGGTCAGCAAGGCCTCGAAGAAGGTGACGATGAAAGCCGGGAACGCCGTCCAGCGCTCGGCGCGGCGGCCGAACTTGGCGAACATGCGGTCGCGCGCGATCTCGATGCTGTCGTAGAAGCTCGGCACCATCAGCAAGGTGAGGAAGGTCGAGGTGATCGTGCCGCCGATGATGGCCACGGCCATCGGGCGGTAGAACTCACCGCCCTCGCCCATGCCGATGGCCACCGGCATCATGCCGGCGATCAGCGCGAAGGTCGTCATCAGGATCGGACGGAAGCGCTTGCGGCCGGCATGCATGAGTGCCTCTTCGCGCGGCACGCCGGCCCGCTCCTCGGCACGCGCGGCATCGAGCAACAAGATCGCGTTCTTGGCCACGAGGCCCGCCAGCATCACGATGCCGATCAGGCTCATCAGGTTCAAGGTGCCGTGGGTGATCAGCAGCGCCGCGACCACGCCGATCAGCGACAGCGGCTGCGACAGCATCACGGCCAGCGGTGCAGTGAACGAGTTGAACTGGATCACCAGCACGAGATACATGAGGCAGATGCCGGCGACCAGGCCGAGGCCCAGCGAGCCGAACACCTCCTGCTGGTCCTTGGAGGCGCCGCCCAGCTTGATGCCGTAGCCGGGCGGGAAGCTCATGCTCTTGGCCAGCTTCAGGGCATCCGCCGACACTTCGCCGGCTGCGCGTCCCTGCACGTTGGCGCTGACGCCGACCGTGCGCTTGCCGTCCAGATGCTGGATGCCGGCCGGTCCCTTGCCCGTGGTGATGGTCGCGATCTGACCCAGCGGCACCATCTGGCCAGTTCCTGCCACGCTGATGGGCAGGCGCTCGATGTTGGCGGCGTCCACGCGGTCCGAAGGCTGCAGGCGCACGGAGACGTCGCGGGTCTTGCCCGTCGGGTCGATCCAGTCGCCGACCTGCAGGCCGGCGAAGGCCACGCGCAGGGCATTGGCGGCGTCACCGACCGAGATGCCCATGACATTCGCGAGGCCGCGATGCAGTTCGATCTGGATTTCGTCCTGCGTGTCCTGGCGCGACAGGCCCACGTCCACTGCGCCCCGCACTTTGCGCAGGCGTTCCATGTAGTCCTCGGTCATGGACATCAGCGTGCGGGTGTCGGTGCCGTAGAAGCTGATCTGCACCGGCTTCTGCGCGCCGTTGTTGACGTCGTCCAGCACAACGTATTCGGCGCCGGTCAGCACGCGCAGGCGTTCGCGCAGATCGGTCGAGATCTCCTGCGCATTGCGCTTGCGCTCGGTGCTCTTGCCCAGGCCGATCCAGATCTTGCCGCCCGTGTTGGAGATGCCGCTGTCCGTCGATTTCACCTCGGGAATCTGGCGCGCGATGGCCTCGGCCGCGGCAAACTTCTTGCGGGCGTACTCAAGGCTGGAGCTCGGCGGCGTGCGGATGTCCACGGCAATGACGCCGAAGTCGGACTTGGGCACGAACTCGGTGCCGCCGAAGGTCACCTGCAGCGCAATCGCCGCGACAAGGCTCAGCGCCGCGATCACGCCCATGATGACGCGGTGATGCAGAGCCCAGGCGATCACCTGGCCATAGCGGTCGGCCATATGGTCGAACCAGTGGTTGAACTTCTGCAGCTGCAGCGAGATGCCGGTCTTGGGCGCCTCGTGATGGCCGGGAGGGTCGCCCCAGAAGGCCGACAGCATCGGATCAAGCGTGAACGAGATCAAGAGGCTCACCAGCACCGAAGCCACCACGGTCAGCGCGAAGGGGCGGAACCACTCGCCGGCAATGCCGGGGATGAAAGCCACCGGCACGAACACGGCCACGATGGAGAAGGTCGTGGCGGCCACGGCCAGGCCGATTTCGGCCGTGCCCTTGAAGGCGGCCGTGCGCCGGTCGGCACCGCGTTCCATGTGGCGCACGATGTTCTCGCGCACCACGATCGCATCGTCGATCAGTACGCCGATCGCCAGCGACAGGCCCAGCAGGCTCATGAAGTTGAGCGTGAAGCCGCACAGCCAGACGGCGATGAACGCGGCGATCACCGAGGTCGGCAGCGAAGTGGCCGTGATCAGCGTGGAGCGCCAGCTGTTCAGGAACACATAGACCACGAAGATGGTCAGGCCCGCACCGAGGGCCAGCGCATCGACCACATTGTCCAGGCTGTCCTGGGCATGCTCGCCGCCGTCATCGATGATGTCCAGCGTCGTGCCCTGGGGTAGCGTCTTGCGCGCCTCCTCGACGATCTTGCGCACCTCCTTGGCCACGCTGACGGTCGACGCCTCGCGCGAACGCGTGATATTGATGCCGACATTGGGCCGCGTGTTGCGCACCGAGAGGCGAGCCCGCTCGGCGAAACCGTCCTCGATATGGGCCACCTGCCCCAGGCGCACGAGCTCGCCGGAGCTGCTCTTTCTGACGACGATGTTGTTGAACTCTTCCGGCGTCGGCACGCGGCCGATCAGGCGAATGCTCTGGTCTTCGTAGTCGCCCCTGAGCTTGCCGACCGGGGCCGACATGTTCTGGTTGCGCAGCGCGTTGACGACGTCGGTGACCGAGATGTTGAACTCGCGCAGCTTCTGGCCCGACAGCAGGACCGAGAGCTCGCGGTTCAGCGAGCCATAGATGTCGACATTGCCGACTCCGGAAACGGAGCGGAACTTGTCGGCCAGGTCGTCCTCAGCGATGCGCGAGAGCTCGGCGTGGCTCAGTCGCGTGGACTCCAGCGAGAGCTGCATGATCGGGTCCGCCGAGGGGTCGACACGCTGCACGATGGGCTCGCGCATTTCCTGCGGCAGGTAGTAGCGCACCTGGGCGATGGCATTGCGCACATCGTCGGTGGCTTCGATCAGGTTCTTCTTGAAGTCGAACTTCATGACGAAGACGGCCTGCCCTTCCTGGGCGTTGGCCTGGACTTCCGTCACGCCGGCGACGGCCTGCAGCGGCCGCTCGAGTCGGTTCACGATCTCGCGTTCCGAGGTCTCGGGCGAGGCGCCCGGATAGGGAACGACGACAACCAGGATCGGAATCTGGACGTCCGGGTTCTGGTTGACCTTCAGCTTGGACAGCGCCAGCAGGCCCAGGGCCATGATGCTGATGATGAAGACCACTGTGGCCAGCGGCTTCTTGATGGCGAAATCTGAGATGAACATGGCGTCAGGCTCCTTTGGCGCCGCTGGCAGCGGGCGCCGAGGCGCTGGCCGAAGGCTGCACCGGCGTGCCTTCAACCAGCGTGCGACTGGGGTTGCGGATCAGCGTGTCGCCGGCCGCCAGGCCGTTCGTGACGAGGAACTCGCCGCTGCGCGAATCGCGTTCGCCAAGCTTGATCGGCTGGCGGTGCAGCTTGCCGTTCTTGACGACCCAGGCGAAGGCGCTGTCGCCGTCGCGCTGAAGATCGGATTCGCCCAGCATCAGCGCGGCGGTGCTGGTCGTGCGCACATGGCCTTCGCCATAGAGGCCGGCCACGTTGGCGTTGCGGGGATCGAGGAAGTCGATGATGACGGCCACCTGGCGGCTCACCGGGTCGGCCGCCACGTCGATGCGACGGATCTTGCCTTCGAGCTGGCTCTGCGCCAGGCCGTTGACCTTGAGGTCCACCATCTGGCCGACACGCAGGTTGGCGCGTTGGTCAGCGGAAACATAACCCTCGAATCGCATGCTCGACGGATCGATCACCTTGAGCAGCGCCTTGCCCACCTGCGCGGTGTCGCCGGCGGAGACCTGGCGCTCGCTGACGATGCCGTCAAACGGGGCACGTGCCTCGGTGCGGTCCATCTGCTGGCGCGCTGCCACCAGGCGCGCTTCGGCGGCGACGCGGTCGCTCTGCGCGGTCGTGCGACGATTCGTGGCGTCGTCAAGCGCCTGCTGGGAGATCATGCCTTCGGCCTGCAGGGTCTTCTGGCGCTGGAATTGCCGATCGGCCTGCGCGTAGGTGTCGCGCGCGGCGCGGACGGCTTCCTCGGCCGAGTTCAGGCTGTCACGGATGGAGGTCGGGTCCAGACGAACGAGCAGATCGCCCTTGTGCACGACTTCGCCGTTTTCCTTGAAGACTTGCTGCACCACGGCCGCCACCTCGGCGCGCAAGTCGGCGCGGCGCTCAGCCTGGACGGAGCCGGTGACCAGCGGCCCGCTGCTGTAGTCACTCGTGCCGATCACGAGCTTGTCCTCGGCGGCGAGCTGCAGGGCCGGCGGCAGCTTGTCTTTCCCCTCGTTGGCGCCGGACTTGGTGCAGCCGGAGGTGGCCGTCAGGACAGCCAGGACAGCCAAAGCAAGCAGGGGACGGGCGAACAGGGCGCGCGAGCGGTGAATCATCTCTTCTCCAGGAGGGGGCGATCAGTTTGTAAACCTGCGCATCGTATCGGCAGCCCAGCCGGATGCCAAAAGTCGCGCGACGACCGGGGGATTGGGCCGACGAGCTGCAGATGCGGACGACGAGACGTCAGTGGAGCGCGTCGTCGGCTGGCGCCGGCAGCGGCAGGACCGGAATGCCCTCGTCGAGCAGGGCCTCGGTCTCATCACGGCTGGCCTCGCCGCGGATGCTGCGCTCTTCGGCGCGGCCGTAGTGGATGCGGCGGGCTTCGGCGGCGAATTCCTTGCCGACGTCCTCACTCTTGCTGATCATCTGCTGAACCGCCTGCATCACCCTCGCCTGCACTTCGGCAACGTTCGGTGCAGCGGCAGGCTCGGTGGCGCGCACATTGAGGCGCGGCGCGCTCGGCATGCGCTTGATTTCGGCGTTAGCGCAGACCGGGCAACTGACGAGGCCGCGCTCGCGCTGCGACTCGAAATCATCGGCCGAGCCGAACCAGCCTTCAAAGCCGTGGCCCTGCGCGCAGTTGAGGTTCAGGACCAGCATTTCAGTTATCCATGGCGCGCGCGCCACCCGGAGCCGATGAAACGAATACAGAGTTTCCGGAACGCAGAGGACGCAAAGGGATGCAGAGCCCGCGGAGAAGTGGGGGCCCCAAGCTTTGCGATCTCTGCGCTTGCTCTGCGCCCTCTGCGTTCCGGATGTTGTGTTTCACTTCAGGACTGCCAGTCCAGCGGCCAGGTGCCCGTTTGCCAGCGCGACAGCCACAACATGCCGATCAGCGTCTTGGCGTCGGTAAGCTCGCCGCTGAACGCCATCTCATCGAGCTCGGCCACCGTGTGACTGACCAGATCCAGAAACTCACCGGCATCGAGCTTGCGTTCGCCGGCCACGAGGCCGCGGGCAAAGAAGATGTGGATGCCTTCGTCGGAATACGCGATCGCGTTGTGCAGCACGCCGGCATAGGCCCATTCACGGGCGGTGTAGCCGGTCTCCTCATGCAGTTCGCGTTGGCCGCAGACCCGCGGGGTCTCGTTCGGGTCGAGCTTGCCGGCCGGGAACTCGAGCATCACGCGGCCCAGCGGATAGCGGTATTGGCGTTCGAGCAGCAGGCGACCATCGTCCATCAAGGGCACGATCATCACGGCGCCAGGGTGGCGGATGAACTCGCGTGTCGATTCGGCACCATCGGGCAGGCGGATGCGATCACGCCTGACCTTGAGGAAGTTGCCTTCATAGACGCTCTTCGACTCGAGCGTCGTCTCGGTCAGGTGTTCATCACTCATGGCGATGACCGCGACGCAGATAGCGCCACACAAAGCCGGGGAATCCCAAAGTGATGAACAGGCAGGTGCCGGCGGCGTAGAAGGCCCAGCCCTGCTCTTGCCGCTGGCCGATATGGGCTTCGAGCGCGAAGCCGAAGCTCATCGTGAGCACGGCCATGATGGCCAGTTCCAGGATGCGCCAGCCCGCCGCCTTGTGCGCGGGCCTGGGGCCCACGAGCAGGATGCGGCGGCTGAAGTAAGGCAGGTTGGCCGCGATCACGGCAGCCAACAGCACGGCCCAGATCGCGACGTCTTGGCTCATCTCAGCGGCGCCCGGCCGCCCGAAGGCGCTGAACGCCCCCTCGGGGGGGCAGCGAGCAAAGTCGAGCGTGGGGGCATCACGTCGCGATCGTCCGCACGATGGCACTCGCGCACCAGGCCATCAGGCCGCCGGGCAGCAGGCCGAAGACCAGCACGGCGGCGCCGTTCAGCGACATGACGATGCGCACATCGGTCGGCGCGCTCAGCGGATTCGTGTCGGTCGGTTCATCGAAGAACATGACCTTGATGACACGCAGGTAGTAGAACGCGCCGATCAACGACAGCACGACCGCGAAGATCGCCAGGCCGATGTAGAACGGCACGCCCGTCGCCACCACCGCTTGCAGCACGGCCAGCTTCGCGTAGAAGCCCGCCGTGGGCGGAATGCCGGCCAGCGAGAGCATGAAGATCGTCATCACCAGCGCGAACCAGGGGCTGCGCTTGGCCAGGCCCGCCAGGTCCTTGATCTCCTCGGCCTCATGGCCGGCGCGAGACAGCAGCATGATCATGCCGAAGGTGCCCAGCGTGGTCAGCACGTAGGTGATCGAATAGAACATCGCAGCGCTGTAGGCGTTGCTGCCGTTCTGCGTGCTGTTGTTGGACACGCCCGAGGCCAGCGCCAGCAGCATGAAGCCCATCTGCGCGATCGTCGAGTAGGCCAGCAGCCGCTTCAGATTGCTCTGCGCGATGGCGGCCAGGTTACCGATCACCAGCGACATCACCGCCAGCACCAGCAACATCTGCTGCCATTCCACGGCCTGACCGATCAGGCCTTCGACCAGCAGGCGGAAGGTGATGGCAAACGCCGCCAGCTTGGGCGCACCGCCGATCAGCAGCGTGACCGCCGTTGGCGCGCCCTGGTAGACGTCAGGCACCCACATGTGGAACGGTGCAGCGCCGAGCTTGAAAGCCAGGCCGGCGACGATGAAGACCACGCCGAACACGAGCACGCTCTTGTTCGGAATGCCGCTGCTGACGACCTTGAACACGTCCGAGATCGAGAGCGAGCCGGTGGCGCCGTACATCATCGACAGGCCGTACAGCAGGAAGCCGCTCGCCAGCGCGCCCAGCACGAAGTACTTCATCGCGGCTTCGGTCGAGACCGCGTGGTCACGACGCAGGGCCACGAGCGCGTACAGCGACAGCGTCATCAGTTCCAGGCCGAGATAGACGACCAGGAAGTTGTTGGCGGCCAGCATGACGTCGATGCCGAGCAGCGAGAACAGCGAGAGCGTGAACAGCTCGCCCTTGAGCATCTCGCGCGAGCCGGCGTAGGGGCGCGCATAGACCAGCGTGATCATGGTCGCGAGGCAGGCGAACACGGCCAGCAGATGGCCCATCGGATCGGCCACCACCATGTTCTGCATGGCGTAGACCGTCAGGCCGTCGTTGAAGTTGATCAGGTGCGTCACGCCAACGGCGGCGATGGTGATCTGCGTGATCCAGTAGGTCGGGCGGCGACCCGGGTCCTTGACGAAGAGGTCGACCATGGCCACGACGCAGGCCATGACGACGAGGACGATTTCGGGGTAGACCGCAAGCCAGTTCATGGTATTCATTTTCTAGTGGCTCCCAATCAGTTCAAGACCAGCTTGCTTTGGGCCACATGCTTGAGCAATTCGCTCACCGAGACCTGCATCACATCCGTGAACGGCTTGGGATAGAGGCCCATGACGAGCACGGCGATGGCGAGTGCCGCGAGCATCAGGAATTCACGCGAGTTGATGTCGGTGAGTTCCTTGACATGGTCGTTGCCGACATTGCCGAAGTAGACGCGCTTGTACATCCACAGCGTGTAGGCCGCGCCGAAAACCAGGGCCGTGGCGGCGATCGCGCCCACCCAGAACTGGTAGCCGACAGCGCCCAGGATCACCATCCACTCGCCGACGAAACCGGCCGTGGCCGGCATGCCGCAGTTGGCCATCGCGAAGAACAGCGCCAGCGCCGCGAACTTGGGCATGGTGTTGACCACGCCGCCGTAAGAGGCGATCTCACGCGAATGCACGCGGTCGTAGAGCACGCCGATGCACAGGAACATCGCGCCCGACACGAAGCCGTGCGAGATCATCTGGATCAGACCGCCCTGCACGCCCAGGTCGTTGAAGATGAAGAAGCCCAGGGTCACGAAGCCCATGTGCGCGATGGACGAATACGCCACCAGCTTCTTCATGTCCTTCTGCACCAGCGCGACCAGGCCGATGTAGACCACGGCGGTCAGCGACATGCCGATGATCAGCCACGAGTAGGCGTGAGCGGCATCCGGCGCGATCGGCAGCGAGAAGCGCAAGAAGCCATAGCAACCGAGCTTCAGCATGATCGCGGCCAGCACCACCGAGCCGCCCGTGGGCGCCTCGACGTGGGCGTCTGGCAGCCAGGTGTGCACCGGCCACATCGGCACCTTGACCGAGAAGGCGGCCAGGAAGGCGAAGAACAGGTACGTCTGCGCCTCCATGCTCAGCGGCAGCTTCTGCCAGGTCTGGATGTCGAAGCTGGCGCCCGACTGGATGTACAGGTAGATCAGCGCGATCAGCATCAGGAGCGAACCGGCCAGCGTGTACAGGAAGAACTTGAACGCTGCGTAGACGCGGTTCGGGCCGCCCCAGACGCCGATGATGATGTACATCGGGATCAGCGTGGCCTCGAAGAACACGTAGAACAGCATGCCGTCCAGCGCGCTGAACACGCCGATCATCAGACCCGAGAGGATCAGGAAGGCGCCCATATACTGGGCGACGCGGTTCGTGATCACCTGCCAGCCGGCCAGCACCACGATGACCGTGATGAACGAGGTGAGCAAAACGAACCACAGCGAGATGCCGTCCACGCCCAGGTGGTAGGAGACGCCGTACTGCGCGATCCAGACCGCCTGTTCGACGAACTGCATGTTCGCCGTGGAGGTGTCGAAGCCCGTGTAAAGCGGGATGGTGACGAGGAAACCGACGACCGAACCGATCAGAGCCAGCACACGGGCCACGCCCGGGTTGCTGTCACGTCCGACTGCCAGGACCAGGATGCCGAATACGATCGGAACGAAGATCGCAAGCGAGAGCCACGAGAAAGAAGTTTGCGCCATATCGCTTGCCATCAATTGTTCAGCAGTACGAAGAACGCCACCAGGGCCATGATGCCGATGATCATGGCGAAGGCGTAGTGGTAGATGTAGCCGGATTGCATCTTGCGAACCACCGAGGCGATCCAGCCGACCAGGCGGGCGCTGCCGTTGACCATCAGGCCATCGATCAGCGAACGGTCACCCACCTTCCAGAGGCCGCTGCCCAGACAACGGGCGCCGCGAGCGATCACGGCCTCATTGAACTTGTCCATGTAGTACTTGTTCTCGAGCAAGTTGTAGAGCCAGCCGCAGCGCGCCTTGATGGCGGCCGGGATGGCCGGATTCACGAGATAGAAGTACCAGGCGACCACCACACCGGCCAGCGACAGCCAGAACGGCAGCGTGGTGACCGAGTGCAGGCCGTAGGCCACCCAGCCGTGGAAGTCTTCACCCAGACCTTCCATGACGTGGTGATTTTCGGCGTTGAAAATCGCGCCCTTGAAGAAGTCGCCGAACAGCAGCGGTTCGATCGCGATCGCGCCGATGATGACCGACGGGATGGCCAGCAGAACCAGCGGCACCCAGACGACCGCAGGCGACTCGTGCGGCACGCCGCCATGGTGGCCGTCATCGTGGCCATGGTCGTCATGACCATGATCGTGAGCGTGGTCATCGTGACCATGTGCATCGTGGCCATGTGCGTCATGGCCGTGACCGTGGCCGCTCGTATCGAAGCGTTCCTTGCCGTGGAAGACCAGGAAGTACAGGCGGAACGAGTAGAAGGCGGTCACGAACACGCCGGTCAGCGTCGCCAGGTAGGCGAAGCCCGAACCGGCGGTGTGCGACAGCTTGGCCGCCTCGATGATGTTTTCCTTCGAGTAGAAACCGGCGAAGAACGGCGTACCGATCAGGGCCAGCGAACCCAGCAGGAAGGTGATCCAGGTGATGGGCATGTACTTGCGCAGGCCGCCCATGTTGCGGATGTCCTGGTC
>DASYBU010000057.1:0-169876 GCA_036500605.1 Burkholderiaceae bacterium | reverse complement strand
TGAATTCTTTGCCACGACCTGCGCGCTATACCGCCAGCACGTCCCGGCCCGTATCCACCTCCGAACCCGCTTATGTCGGCGGATACGGGCCGGAACATGCTGGCTGCGCACCGAGGTTTTTTGAGAGGCCGGGCGTCCGCGCACGCCCTCGCCGAAGAACCCACAGGTGGAAGAAGCCGGAGTGTTCCTGCCCCTCATGGCCGACATCAGCGGGTTCGGAGGTCATGAGGGGCAGGGACGCTCCGGCTTCAATCGCCCGCTCATCGCAGACGTATTTCCCCAAGGCGACTTAAATCGGCAGCTCCGTGAAATACCGCCCGCCATGAAAGATCAGCGGCTGCGCGCCCGGCCGGGCCGAGCAGGCTTCCACGGCGCCGACGAAGATCACATGGTCGCCTTCCTCATAACGGCTTCTGTTGGCGCATTCGAAGACGGCGGCCACGCCTTCCAGCACTGGCGCGCCGCCCGCGCCTTCACGCCAGGCCACGCCGGCGAAGCGGTCGATGTCGCGGGTGGCGAAACGCTCGGCCAGTTCCTTCTGCTCGGCGGCCAGGATGTTGATTGCGTAGTGCGAGCCCGCGCTGAAGATCGGCAGCGAGCCGGCCTGGCGGCCCAGGCTCCACAACACCAGCGGCGGCGAGAGCGAGACCGAGTTGAACGAGTTGGCTGTCAATCCCACGAGCCGCCCGTCCGGCGTGCGCGCGGTAACGATGGTCACGCCGGTGGCGAACATGCCCAGGGCGTTGCGGAAGGCTTGGGTGTCGTGAACGGAAGCGGAAGACATCAGACATTGTCGCCGGACTGATTTCGGATGGAGGGCCTGGGTGAGAATGAGCGCGCCATGCCAGAAGTAAACCCCCGCACGATCGCCACGCCAACGTCCTTCACCCGACGCAAATTCGCCACGCTGCTCGGCGCGGCGGCTCTGAGCCCCGCTGCGCTGGCGCAGGACGAAGGCGTGCAGGTCGGCGAGAAAAGCCGCTTCACGCGGCTGGTGTCGGCCGACCAGATCGAGGCCGCCGGCGCCCAGCAGTACCAGCAGATGGGTCGGCAGGCAGCGGCGCAGGGCGCGCTGGCGCCGCCTAGCGATCCGCAGGTGATCCGGCTGCGCGAGATCGCCAAGCGCATCATTCCGCTCACGCCGCCCTGGAATGTGCGCGCCAAGCAATGGCGCTGGGAAGTGAATCTGTTCTACAGCGCGCAGCTCAATGCCTTTTGCCTGCCGGGCGGCAAGATCGCGTTCTTCTACGGCCTGCTCGAAAAGCTCCAGCTCACTGACGATGAGGTGGCGATGGTGATGGGCCACGAGATCGCCCACGCCTTGCGTGAGCATGCGCGTGAACGCATGGGCAAGAGCATGGCCACCGATGGCGTGATCCAGCTCGGCGCGGCGCTGCTGGGCCTGGGCAATATGGGCCAATATCTGGCCAATATGGGCGGCCAGTTGCTCAAGCTGACCTACAGCCGCAGCGATGAAAGCGAGGCCGATCTGGTCGGCATGGAGCTCGCGGCGCGCGCCGGCTACAACCCCGCCGCGGGCCTGAGCCTGTGGGAAAAGATGGGCGCCGCTGCCAAGGGCACGCCGCCGCAATGGCTGTCAACGCACCCGGCGGGCACGACGCGCATGGCGGATATCCGCCGCAATCTCTCGAAAGTCGAGCCTTTGTACGAGCGCGCCGCCAAGCCGCCGCAGCGCTTCCCGGTGGCGCCGCCGTTCAAGAAGCCGCCGCAAGCGCCGCCGCAGCGCTAACTCACCAACGCGACGGCAGATTGCGCAGGCGCTGGTAGTGGCCGTTGGCGACGCGGGCCAGATAGCCGCCTTGCTCGAGATCCTTCACGAGCTTGGACACCATCTCGCGCGAGCAGCCCAGGCGTTGCGCCATTGCCTGGTGGGTCAGCAGCAAATCGCCTCCCTCGGCAGCGGCACTTTCCAGCAAGGCCTTGAGCCGGCCGTACACGTCGTTGAGCGCGAGCTGCTTGGTCGAGAGCGTGGCCGCGCGGGCGCGGCGGATCACCTTGGTCAGCAGCTCGAAGGCGAATTCGGGGTGGGTGGCGATGTGGTCGAGCAGGCTGGCGCGCGTCAGCATGACGCAGCGGGCAGCTTGCTCGGTGATCACGCTGGCCGAGCGCGGGCCGCCGTCCAGGCTCATTTCGCCCACGTATTCGCCGGGGCCGTAGATGCCGTAGGTGACCTCGCGGCCGCGCGCATCGCAACTGAAGGCGCGCAGCGAGCCGGTCAGCACCAGATAGATGCTGTCGCCCTGCGTGCCTTCCTCGATCAGCATGGTGCCGCGGCGATAGCTGCGCGCGACTCCGCGGCTGGCCAGCAGTTGCAGATGTGGAGGCAAAGCCTGGAAGCTCGGGTCGGAAGTCGAAAGTTCGTTGTCCATCGCGCCTTGCGCCGCCGAGATGGCGGCACAGGCCGGATTATTGCCGCGCGGCGGACGTCGGCCGTGGTGTGGGCGCGACTTGACGCATGCTTGGTTACACCTCAGTTCATTTCCATGCGCAGCGCTGACATCAGCGGCGGCAGCACCGCCAACTGGCGCAGCAGCTCACCGATGCTGTCGGCGCCGGACTTGGCGCGGATGCTCTGGATCTGCGTGCGCACGGTCGAGATGGCAACCTTCTGGCGCTCGGCCACATCGCTGGGACGCGAGCCGGCGGACAGGGCCTTGAGCACTTCGGTCTCGGTCGGGGTCAGGCCGTAACGGAGCGCGAACCATTGCGCCGCCAGTTCGCCGCAGAGCTGCTGGCGTTCCATGATCAGCAGCACGGCCGCCTGCGAGACATCGCGGTTCAGCGGCACCACCACCACATTGGCGCGGCCCGTGCCTTCGCCCAGACGCAGCAGGCAACGGCGGCCGCCCGATTCGGCGGCGTGCAGGGCTTCCGTCAGGCGCTCGGCGTCATCGGCGGAATGCGCGCGCAACTGCTGGCCGCTGATCTGCAGCGGATGGCCTTCCTCAAGCCCGCGGCGTGCGGCCAGATTGCAATGGATGATGCGGCCGCTGGAATTGATCAGCAGCACGCCGTAGTCGAGCTCCTCGAGCACCAGGCTCATCCAGTGGCTGCTCAGCGAGGCGGCGCGCCTTCGCTCGGGGGCGGCAATGAAGCCCAGCGGGTTGTGGGCGGGGGCTTCGGCATAACGGGTCAGCATTGGGTTCTCCCTGGTTGGTCCGCTCGTTGGCGAGCTTGTTTCGACTCAATCCATAGCGTAGTTGCCGAGTCGCGGGAGAACGCGTAAATCTTCAAAGGCCCGGCTGTGAAAAATTCACGGGGTACTTGCTTGACAGGGTCAAGGCAGCGCCCCGCTTTTTCAGGAATCAGCACACGGCCGAGTCGCTGCAGCGCTTGTCCGCCTGGGCCATTTCGACGGACGCGTTGGCGCGGTGGCCTCTGACGACGACGCGCGGCAGATGCTCGACCTGCGCCAGTTCGCTGACCCGCTTGCCGACCACGACGACGCGCTCCAGCTTGACGATTTGCGGCGCTGCCGCTTGCTGTGCCTCGGCGTGCGTGAGGACCAGGCCGGCGGCGCCGAAGAGGGCGACGAGGGCGGTGGCGGTGAAGACCTTGAAGGTGGCGGTGGTGTTCGTGGTGGTCGTGTTCATTTCAGGCTCCCTGCTGCACCGGTTCCGGTGCTGGCTATGCGCTGAATTGATCGGTTAGCGCGTCCCGTTGAATGCAGTTTCGTCGCCGCCCGCAGATGCGGCCAGCGGCGAGCGACGGATCGCTGCCTTGACGGCATGAAGCGCCGCTTGGCGCGACCGGCGGCGAAGCGGCCGACGAACTTCGTTCAGTACTCGCGCGCCATCACGCGGCGCAGCTTGCCGCTGGCCTGCAGCGCGCGGATCGCCGGCTCCATCGCGGCGACGGTGACATGACCGCGGCGCGAGACTGCGCAGCCCAGCTCATCGTGATGGACCACCAGCGGCGGGTGCAGCGGGACCGTGACAAAACCGTGACGGCGCTGATAGTCGAAGACGCGATCGTTGACGATGGCATGCTTGACCCGGCCGATCACCAGCTTGTTCATGTTGGCGGTTGCGGAAGGTGCGTCGTCGCGCACGAAGTCCCGCCCCAGCACACGGTCGAGCTCCACATAGCCAAAGCCGTTGACCGTGCCGATCGCTTGTCCGGCCAGATCCTTGAGGCTGGCCGGCGCGGGCGCGCTGCGCAGCGTCAGCACCACATCGGTCTGCTTGAGAAAGTTGCTCGTCCAGTCGAAGGGACCGGGCAGCCATGCCGGCAGCAAGGAGCAAGCGACGTCGGCCTCGCCTCGCACGAGCGCCTCGGTCAGGCGCTTGCGCGGAAGCAGCAGAAACCGCGGGTGAAGCCCCAGCGCATTCGCCAGGGCCACACCCAGATCGTAGTGAAGGCCGCCGATCAGCTGATTGCCGGAAGCGAGAGTCCAGGGCATTTCCGTGCTGGCATCCACGGCCACCCGCAACTCATCAGCAACCGCTCCAAATACAGATCCCCACAGCACCAGGCCGCATACCCACGCCTTCATGACTGCTCCATTTGCTGTCAGCACATATTAGACGTTAGGGTCCGTCCTCAGTTGTCGGGAAGACGTCTGTGCGTTCCCAATCCATGATCGCGCGTTTGCGTCGAAACTGCGTCGAACTTAGGAGTTAGCCATGCGTATGGACACCCAGCTGCAAGGCATCACGGACCTGATCCTGATCACGCCGATCCGGGCCGGCTTTGTCGAGTCTTTCGAGCCGATCAGCTATGTCGGGCGCCTGCGTGCGGTGCTGAAGACGCTCAATGCCTTGCGCCTGGCCTCGCGCGAGTCCACCGATCCGCCCTCGCCCTTCACCGACGTGGTGAGCCGCTTCCGCATCGTGCACTCGTTCCGCTGGACGGTGATCGATCCGACGCCCGGCACGGATGAGCCGGCGCGCCTGCTGCTTCACGTCTGCTTCGACGGCGGCTGGGATTCGTACATGCGCGTGATCTGGCGCGACCTGGGCACCATGCTCGACCTGATCCTGTGCCACTCGGTCGACTACAAACTCTCCCGCGACGTCAGCTACGAGCAGTACAGCGCCTGGGTGCGCGCCAACGAGGTGCCGGCCGGCTTCCTGTTCATCGAGTCGGGCCGCACGGTCAGCGATCAGGATTACCTGGCGCGGCTGGAACTGCAGGAGCGGCTCGATGCCAAGTCCGATGCGCTGGCGGCCGCACGGCTGAGCACGCCCCTGCCCGGCTGGAGCGAGGCGCTGCCTGCCGACCCGCCGCACGCCACGGCGATGGCGGTACGCGGGCTCAACGCCATCGGCGCGCTCTACGCACTGGATCGTTACTTCAGCGTCATGTCTTCGCATGGCGATGGCTGGTGCCTGCTGCGCGCCGCGCGCGACATCCTCTTCGAGATGGTGCGGCTGAACACGGCACAGCTTTTCGGGCCGACCCACCCGGTGCGCCAGGCGCTGTGGGCGCCGCTGGCCTGGTTCGAGAACGTGCCGCCGACCCCCAAGTTGCAGCCGCGCGAGTTCAATTTCGATCCGCTCGACGTCCAGGGCGGCATCCTCAGCAGCTACGCCACGGTGGCCAGCGGTGCCTTGCTGCTGATGCAGGTGGTGAACCCGGCGCAGGCCTTGCAATGGCTGGCCACCGCGCCCGTCAGCAGCGAGGCCGACACGATCAGCGGCGAGAGGCCTCCGCAGGACGGCTATCTCAATGTGGCCCTGAGCCTGGCCGGCCTGCGCGCCCTGGGCGCGGGCGAGGATCAGCTCGCCGCCTTTTCGCAGCCCTTCCGCGAAGGCATGGAGCAGCGCGCCGGCGTGCTCGGTGATCTGCGCCACAACCATCCCAAGTCCTGGAAGCTGCCGCAGCAGAACTGGCCCCCCTCGCCGACAGCGGGCGAAACGCACACGATCGATATGGGCAGCGTGCATCTGCTGGTGCAACTGCGCCACGACATGTATGGCGTGGACAGCCTGGAGGCGCAGATCAAGCAGATTGCCGCCACGCCGGGCCTGCGCCTGCTCAGCCTGCAGCGCCTGCGCCGCCAGGGCGGGCCGGATGGGCAGACGCGCGAGTCCTTTGGCTTTGTGGACGGCATCAGCCAACCGATGGCGGCCGCCGCGCCGGTCGGCAGCGATTGGTCGGATGAAGTGCCGCGCGGCGATCTGCTGCTCGGCTATCCGACCAGCCGTGACGCCGTGGCCGTGCCCGAGCAGGCCAGTCCGCTGCTCGACAACGGCAGCTATCTGGTCGTGCGCAAGCTCAAGCAGAACGTGGAGAGCTTCCAGCAGCTGCTGGACGAGAACGCCGGGCGGCTGGGTCTGAACGCCGAGCTGCTCGCGGCCAAGCTGATGGGCCGCTGGCGTGACGGCCGGCCGTTGGCGCACCCGGTCGCCGCCACCAACGACTTCAACTACAAGGGCGACCCCGACGGCTCGAAGTGCCCCTTCCATGCCCATATCCGGCGCGCCAATCCGCGCGAGCCGCAGAGCCTGCCGCGCATCGTGCGGCGCGGCATGTCTTACGGGCAGCCCGGCGACGCCGATCGTGGCCTGGTCTTCATGGCCTACAACACCAATCTGGCCGAGCAGTTCGAGACCATCCAGCGCTGGATCTCCGGCGGCAACAGCAGCGGCGGGTATTCGGGGCAGAGCGATCCCTATCTGGGCGTGGCGGTCGCGGGCGAGGAGCGCGTGTTCCGCTGCGAGGTCGATGGCAAGGCCGTGGACATCCGGCTCGGCGACAAGCCGCTGGTCGAGCTGCAATGGGGTGCCTACTTCTTCGTGCCCTCGATCCCGGCGCTGCGCAAACTCGGCCAGCTGCTGCGGCCCATGCCGCCCGCGCCGCCGCAGTTCAAGGTGCCGTCGGCCCATGATTTCGAGGCCTGGCAGTTTTGGCTCGAAGATCACGACACGACCGATACCGCCTGGGCCTGGGTGCGCTCGCAAGGCGGTGTGGTGGCCTCGCCTTACGGTGTGCTCGTGGGCGACGCGCCCCATGTGATGGAGGTGCTGCGCAACCCGGACAGCAAGTTCTCGGTCAGCGGCTATGGCGAGCGCATGAGCAGCTCGATCGGCCTCGGCTACCTGGGCATGGACGGCAAGCAGCATGACACGCATGCGCCCACCATCAACCAGGCGATCGAGGTGATCAGCGAGCGCGAAGGCTTTGATTCGGCCTACGCTTACGCCAGCGGGCTGATCAAGACGCTCAGGGACGAAAGCCGGGCGCTGGGCCTGCCCGAGGCGACGCTGGACTTTGAATTCCTCGGCATGGTGGTGCTCGAGAAACTCTGCACGCAGTGGTTCGGACTGCCCGACAAGCAGGCCATGTGGGGCATGGAATATCGCAAGCCGAGTGAACCGCAGCGGCCGCGCTGCCCGCGCGATTTCATCCCCGTGGCGCGGCACGTGTTCGGCGCGCATCCCTCAAAGATCGCGTTGTGTGCGGGGCAGGACGCCGGCAAGGCACTCGATGGCGCGACCGCGGACTGGCTTGCCAGCAAGCCCGATCTCTCAAAGTGGCCCTTGAGCCAGGCCATCGTCAAGGCGATGGAGCCGTTTGAGAAGACGGAGCCGGGCGTCTGCGCGCGCACGCTGGCCGGCATCATGCTCGGCTTTCCGCCCACGGTGTTCGGCAATCTGGTGACCGGCCTGGCCGTGCTCGCTGCGCAGCATGTGCTGTGGGATTTGCAACTGGCCTGGAAGCCCGTCAAGGATGCCAAACAGCGGTTTGCCGAAGCGGGGCAGCTGCTGCGTCCCGCGCTGGTCGGCGAGCTGATGGCCAAGCCGGTGCCTTCGATGGTCTGGCGCAAGGCGGCCGTGGATTGCACGCTCGGCGGCGTGTCGATCAAGCAGGGCGAGGTGGTGATCGTCGGGCTGGGCTCGGCCACGCAGAGCCTGCCGCCGGAGCAGGCCGCCGAGGGGCATTTCATCGCCTTTGGCGGCGCGCGCCGGGATCCGGCCGGCGCGCCGATGCACGCGTGCCCCGGCTATGCGATGTCGATGGGCGTGCTGCAGGGCGTGCTGGCGGCCGTGCTGGAAGCCGGCACCTTGCAGGCCAGCCCTTCGCCCACCGTGCTCACGATGCCACTTTGAGCCGCAGGCGCTGCGCCTGCGCCAGATGCCAGGGCATGGCCAGGCGCTCGAACGCGGCCTCGGCGGCGTCGAGCGCGGCCTGGTCGTTCAGCAGTTCGGCCGCGGCGAGGTCGGTCGCCGCGATCTCATGCGCGGCGCCGCGGTGGCGGGCCACGCGGCGCGAGCGCTCAAGATAACGCTGAGCTTCGACGGTGTCGGGCGCCATCCGCGCTGCGGCACGGTAGGCCATCGCCACGCCGATCCAGTCATGCTGGCGGCCGCGCCGCAAGGCCTGCGCCACATGGGCGCGCGCGCGCCGGTGCTGGCCTTGTGCGGACAGCACGTCGGCCAGCCAGCCGTGGTTGAGCGAGCTGAACAGGCCGCAGCCGCGCTGCGCCAGCCAACCGGTGGCTTCTTGCAAGGCCATCAGCGAGCCCGGATCGCCGCGCTCCATCCATGAGCCGTAAGCGCCGGCGGCACGGCCCATCGAGAAGGTGAACAGGCTCCGCACGCGGGCGCCGATGCGGTGGGCCTCGGAGGCCGAGGCCTGCGCGTCGGACCAGCGTCCCTGCCAGAGCAGCACGGCGGCCTGCAGGCCCAGCACCGAGGCTTCGACGGCGTGGCCGGTGCCGAGGATGTCCTGCAATGATTCCTCGAACAGCGCCTGCGACTGGGCGAACTGGCCGCGATCGCCGGCCACGGTGGCGCGGCAGGCCAGCGAGTAGGCCAGGCCCACCGGCGGGCGGCTCGGGCGGCGGCCATGTTGGCGGACCTGCGCAGTCTGGATGGCGATGGCTTCGTCAAGCAGCTGCTCGGCCGCGACATAGTCGGCCGCTGCCGCGTGGATCTGGCCCAGCGCGCCGCGCAACTGGGCGCGCAGCGCGGCGTCCTCGGTGTCTTCGGCGGCGGCCAGGCCGCGTTCGCAACCGGTCAGGCCCAGGCGCGCTTCACCGAGGGCGTAGGACACATAGCCGAGCCAGTAATCGGCGCGGGCGCGCAGGGCGACATCGGGTTGTTCACGCGCCAGCTCGGCGGCGTGCTGCAGCACGCGCAGGTCGGCGCGCGAGGCATCAAACACGCAGGCCAGGCCGAAGCGTTGCGCGATGCTGATCCAGCGCAGGCGGCGTGCTTCGTCGTCGGCCAGGTATTCGAGCGCGACGAGGGCCGCGCGGAACTGCTTCTTGGCGCGGTCCAGCGAGACCACCGCCAAGGCTTGATCGCCGGCGGCCTCGGCGTGATCGGCGGCGCGTTGCCAGTCGCCGGCCGCGCCGTCGTGATAGGCCAGCAGCTCGTGCGACGCCAGCGGGCCGCCGGCTTGGGCACGCTCGCGCAGCACGGCGGCAATCAGCCGGTGCAGGCCCTGGCGTTCGTGCAGGCCGATCGACTGGTAGACGACCTCATGTGTGACGCCATGCTTGAAGCGCAGCTCGTCGTTGCCCTGGCCCGGGAAGATGAAATCCTGCTCGGCCAGCGCCAGCACGGTCGGGTCTTCGGCGCCACGGCCGGTCAGACGTTCGAGCAGCCAGACCGGGATCACATTGCCGATCGCGGCGGCGGCGCGCAGCACCACGATCTGCTCGACGGGCAGGCGCGCCATGCGCGACTCGATCAGCGCGCCGAGCCAGGCGCTGCCGGCCGGTTGCTGCACGCCCTGGCCGGGCTGGCCCGACATGGCGTGGCAGAGCTCCTCGATGAACAGCGCATTGCCGCCGGCATGGCGCTGGATTTCGGCCGCGATGAACGGGTCGGTGCGCGGCAGCAGCTGCGTGACGGCCGCGCTGGCCTCGTCGTCGCTGAAGGGGCGCAGCTCCACCATCTGCGCGGCGCCGCCGCCGGCAGCGGGCAGGGTGTCGCCCTGGGTTTGCGGGCGGCTGGTGCTGACCAGGAGCAGCCGCAGGCTCTGCTGCAGCGCATGCGTGTTCAGTCGGTGGGCGAGCGCGAGGCTGGCGTCGTCGGCCCACTGCAGATCGTCGATCGACAGCAGCAGCGGCGTGTGCTGCGCGTTGGCGTCGATCAGCGCGAGCACCGCATCGCCGCGCCGGTGCGGCGGGCTGTTCAGGGTGCCCAGCACTTCGGGCGTGGCCGGCAGGCTGCGCAGCATCTGCATGAAGGGTTGCAGCGGCTCGGCCGACAGATCGTTGGAGCAGTAACCGCGCAGGACACGAACCGGGCCCGTATCGGCGGCTTCCTGCAGGAACTGTTCGCACAGGCGCGTCTTGCCGACGCCGGCCGCGGCGCGCAGATTGACCCAGCGTGAGCGGCCCGAACGGGTCTCGGCCAGCAGGATATGCAGCTGTTCCAGCTCAGGCTTGCGGCCGATGAAGGGCGCCAGGCCGCGCTGCACGCTGGCATCGAAGCGGCGGGCGACGGCGGCGCGGCCCAGTACGCCGTAGGCGCTCAGCAAATCGGTGCGGCCGCGGATCACGAGCTCGCGGCTTTCGCTGGTCAGGAAGAAATGCTGTTGCAGGCCCAGGGTCTCGGCGCTGACCAGGATCTGGTCGGGCCCGGCCAGCTCCGACAGGCGTGCGGCGATGCTGGGCGCCTGGCCCAGCAGCTCGAAGCGGCCGCGCACCTCGTCGCCCTCGTCCATCAGCACCAGGCCGGCGTGGATGCCGCTGTGCAGCGTCAGCGCCTTGGCCCAGGCCGGCGCGCCTTGCGGGCGCAGCTGGCGCACCGCCTCATGCATGGCCAGCGCGGCTTCGCAGGCGTGGCGGGCTTCATCCTCGCGCGGATTCGGGTGGCCGAAGATGGCCAGCAGGCCATCGCCCTGGATGCGCACGACCTGCCCACCGTGGGCGTTGATCGCACTCTGGTAGCACTGGCGCAGCTGTGCCAGCATCAATGCGTAATGCTCGGCTTCCATCGCCTCGGCCAGCCGGGTGGAACCCGACAGATCGGCGAAGACAATCGTGAGGCGGCGTCGCTGACCCTTCCCCGAAGAGGCCGGCGCGCCGTCGGACAGGTCGGTCATGGCCTTGTTCTCTGTCCCGTTGACAGTAACGGTACCGGCTCATCCTACCGCTTGAGGATGACAAACGACTCATCGACTACCCCGAGGGACCTTGTGCAAGCTCCCCGAAATCCTCGGGGGACTCGCCAGCGCAGCGCTTCAGGCGCTCTGTGCCGTGCTCACCAGGCGGGCCGGAAAGGCGTCGAGGTCTTCTTCGCGCAGGCCCAGGTAGATCGGCCCGCCTTCGCGGCGGTGGATGTTGATCTTCGCGTTGTAGACGCGGTGCGGGAGCCCGTGCTTGTCGGCAATCTCGAATTCGCTGATGCCGAAGTCGTCGAGATCGTTTTCGTGCTGGCGGCCGGTCAGGTAGCAGGCGATCTCGTCGATCTCGGCGCCCGCCAGGCGCAGGCCATGCAGTCCGTGCAGCGGCCGGCGTGTGCGGTCAACGAAGTCGATGCTGGCCAGGCGCTTGATCTCGCCGTCGTTTTCGTCGCGCATCAGGGTGTTGAACTTGCCGACGAGGATCTGCCCCGGCAGCGCGCGTTCGATCATGCGGGCCAGCTCGATCGTCACCTGCCCGACCAAATAGCTAAAGGAGGTCGGGTTGAGGCCCTCGCTCTGATGGAATTCGTAGTGCGAGCCGACATGGAAGCAGGCCCGCAGGCGCGGCACGGAGTCGGGGCGGCGCGCGCGTTCGCGGGCCAGCGCGTTGTCGGCCAGCACGAATTGCATCAGCTGGTAGAGCTCCACATTGGCCTCGATGCCGCGCATGCGGTTCCAGATGTAGAAGCCGTCGCCGGTCGTGGTGCGCGCGAAATTGATGTTGATCTCGCGATCGAGCAAGCGCGCATAGGCCGCGTTGACCGAGCAGGAGAGGCTGTTGAGCTGCACGACCTGTTGCAGCGGCGAGAGCAGCGAGAAGCCCACCGCGTCGAACAGGATCACCGCGCGGTCTTCGACCAGGCGGATGCCATAACGCGCAATCAGAGCGGCAATCAGCTCCAGGCCGAGCCCGGCCTCAGGCTCAAAGCCGAGCGAGGCCGTGTGTGGCTCGAGGCTCAGCTCCCTGGCCATGCGGTCGAACTGCTGGGCGCTCAGGTGCTTCTGCGTGGCGAGCAGTTCATCGAGCAGGTGCGCGCGGCGCTGGTACTCGGCCGGCGTGCCGCCGCCCTGGGCGAATTCGGTCAGCAGCGGATGGGGCGCCACGAGCAGACGCAGGCCTTGCGGGATGGGGGTCCAGGCGAAGACCAGGTTCTCGCCCAGGTTCCACAGGCCGTACAGCAGTTGGTCGAGTACGACGATGTGCTCTCGCAGCTTGGCTTCGGACATGCGCACGGGCAATGCGTAGGCCATGAAGCCGTCCAGCCAGGAACGGCGCTTGCGGATTTCCTCGCTCACTTGAAGGCTCCAAGCAATGATCAGGAACAGGTCATTGTGGAGCAGATAAGCCGAACCCGGGTAGCACTTGGCGCAAGCGCGCTTCAGTGCGACCGGGGTTCGGCTCGAAAGGGGTGTGGGCTCAAGCTCATGCGCGGACCTCAGAGGCTGGCCACACGGACGGTCTTGGCGCTGCTCTTGGCGTTGTTGGCGTTGTTGGCGGCCAGCAGTTCACGCTGTGCCAGCGTGGCTTGGCTGTAGCCCACCACGACCACGCGCGGCAGCTTTTCGATCTGGGCAACTTGAGCCGCTTGGACAGCTTGGGCCTTGCCGACGATGACCACGCGCGGCAGCTTGACGATCTCTTGCGGGGCAGCGTAGGCGCTGGCGGCGACCAGGCTGAGGGCAACGACGGCGAGGACTTGGGCGATGGAACGAACTTGCATGATGGGCTCCTTGGGGTTTGTTGACTCTCTCGACACAGTCTTTTTTGCTGTGTCGATGGAGTCAGTATGGAAAACCCAAGCGCTCTTCACCAGCCGCGCGCGACGAACTGCCGAGCGCGCGGCGTGAGCCGCAGTCAGCTGCGATCAGGGGTTAGCGCCGTCGCCGATCGTGCGGGCCAGCAGCTTCTCGACGCGGCCCCAGAAGTCGATGTTGGTCTCCAGGGCGACCCAGCCGTGGCCTTCGTTGGGATAGACGACCCACTCGACATCCTTGTTGTTTGCGCGCACCGCGTCGCGAAACTCCTGGCCATGCTGGATCGGCACCCGACGGTCGTCGCCGCCGTAGGCGAGCAGCAGCGGCTTGTTGATGCGCGCGGCCAGCTCGATCGGCGAGGTGGCCTTGAGCTGGGCGGCGTCCTTGACCTGGTCGCCGATCATCACGGGCATGCCGTAGTCCTGCCACCTTGCCGAGGCATCGCTCCAGCTGATCGAATACATCAGGTTGATGTCGGTCACCCCGGCCCATTCAAAGCCGCAGCGGTAGCGCTCAGGCTCCTTCGCCAAGCCCATCAGCGCGGCATAGCCGCCATAACTCGCACCCGCGATGCACACGCGCCGGGCATCGATCCAGCCCTTGGCCGCTGCGAAGTCCATTGCGTCGGAGATGTCGTCCTGCATGGCCAGGCCCCATTGCTTGAACCCGGCGCGGAACAGCTTGCTGCCGTAGCCCGTGCTGCCGCGGAACTCGGGCTCGATCACCACGTAGCCGCGCGAGGCCAGGAACTGCGCCTCGGCCAGCCACTGCCAATCGGCCCAGTGGTTGCCGCGCACCCAGGGTCCGCCGTGCACCAGCATCACCGCAGGGCGATGGGCCTTTTCGGGACCCGCCGGATGCGTGACCATCATCGGGATCGTCAGGCCGTCCCGCGTCTTGTAGAGGGCGGCCTCGCGCATGCCCATCGCTTCTGCCTCGATCCAGGAGCGCGAGTTGATCAGGGTGGTCAGCTTCTTCTTGGCGGGTTCATAGATCGAGTAGATGGGCGGCTGGCGATCGGAGCTGGAGCTCACGAGCAGCGTTTCATCGCTGAGGCAGGCATGGCAGGAGATCTGGTTGATCAAGCCGGGCAGCTTCTGGTCGATCTCCGCCTGTATCGCCTTCATCTGCGGGTTGAGCCAGACCGCGCCCTCGGCATCGGTCTCGAACTTCACACCGACCAGCTGGCCGGCCTTGCTGTCGACGACCAGCGAACCGCGGAAGTCGTAACCGGGCAGGCTCAGCAACACCTTGGGCGGCGCGCCGGGATGCTTCAGATCCAGGCGTGACAAGACCGTGGTGTCGACCTTGTGCTCCGGATCCGGTCCGTAGACATAGAGCCAGTCCGGCACGGTGGCGCTCAGCGGTGCGAAATGGTGTCCGGCGCCGGTGAAGGCATTGCCCTGGCTGACGCTTTTCCAGCCCTCGCCTTCGGGCACCAGCAGCTCCGAGACGGCCTTGTTCTCGGTCATCACGGCCAGCACATGGCCCGTGCGATCGGTCCACCAACCGAAAACCTGGCCAGGCGGCTTTTCGGCGAGGCTTCTCCGGTTGCCCGTCTGGGTATCCAGCCGCGCCATGCTGGTGCCGGCCAGATCGCCCCGGTTGTCGAAGACATAGTTCATGACCAGCACGTCGTCGGAGCCATCGTCCAGCGTCGATTCCAGGACCCAGTTGTAGGGCAGCGTGCGATCCACCAAATGCGTTCCGGTGCTGCTGGCCACGTCGTTGTTGCTGTAGATGAGATGGCGCGTTTGCTTGCCCTCGTCATCGATCGACCACAGGCCCGGCCAGATCGGATCGGTCCGCTCGGCCCGGCCGTCCCAGGCCGTGTAGACCAATCGGTGGTTGTTGACCCAGCGGACGTTGGCGACGTCGGCATCGCCAAAACCGGCGATGCCCTTGGACTTGCTGAGATCGTCCAGCTGGAGGATGGTCAGACGGCCGCGTCCGCCCTTGGCCGTGATGACCACGGCCAAGCGCTTGCCGTCCGGCGACAGCACCGGATTCGTGAACTCCGCGATCCGGAAAAACGATTCAATCGGCGGGGGAGCGGCCTGTGCGGTGCCCAGGAAAAGAGCGACAAGGGCGGCAAGGGCAGCGAGCAGTGAACGGGGCTTCAAGTCAAAGATCCTTTGCAAGACTGATGTTCGAGGGCGTGCGGTGATCAAGGCTTGGCGCCGTCGCCGATCGTGCGGGCCAGCAGCTTCTCGACGCGGCCCCAGAAGTCGACGTTGGTCTTCAGGGCACGCCAGCTGTGCCCCTCGTTGGGGTAGAGCACCCATTCCACATCCTTGTTATGCGCCTGGATCGCATCGCGCAACTCCTCGCCATGCTTGGCCGGGACGCGTCGGTCGTCGCCGCCGTAGGCCATCAATAAAGGCTTGTTGATGCGAGTGGCCAGGTGAATGGGCGACGTGTTGCGGATCTGTTCGGCGTCCTTGACCTGATCGCCAACCATTTCGGGCATGCCGTAGTCCTTGTAGGCGTCATCGAAATCGCTCCACACTCTGGAATACATCAACTGGATGTCGGTGACCCCCGCCCATTCGAAACCGCAGCGGTAACGGTCAGGCTCCTTCGCCAAGCCCATCAAGGCGGCATAGCCGCCGTAGCTGGCGCCGCCGATGCACACGCGCTTCGGATCGACCAGGCCCTTGGCAACCAAGGCGTCCATCGCATCGGAGACATCGTCCTGCATGGCCAGGCCCCATTGCTTGAAGCCGGCACGGTAAAGCTTGTCGCCGTAGCCCTTGCTGCCTCGAAACTCCGGTTCGATCACCAGGTAACCCCGCGAGGCCAGGAACTGGGCTTCGGCAGGCCCGCGCCAGTCGGCCCAGTGATTCCCGCGTGCCCACGGGCCGCCATGGACCAGCATCACGGCCGGCCGTTTGCCGTGCTCCGCGCCCGCCGGATGCGTGACCATCATCGGGATGCTCAAGCCATCGCGCGTCTTGTACATCAGCGGTTCGCGCCGGCCCATGTCATCGGCCGGGATCCAGGGACGCGAATGCAGCAGCGTGCGCAGCTTGCGGGTGCTGCGTTCAAAGTAGTAGAGGATGGGAGGCTGACGATCGGAAAAGGACGTCACCAGCACGCCGTCGCCGTTCAGGCAGGAATCGCAGGCAATCTGGTTGACCGTCCCCGGCAGCAATTTGTCGATCTCGGCCTGCATGGCCTTCATGGAGGCATTGAACCAAAGCGTGTCCGGCGCATCGGTTTCGAAATGCACGCCGAGCAAGCCGATCTTGTCGTCGATGACAAGGCTTCCGCTGAAGTCATAGCCCGGCAGGCTCAGCAACACTTTGGGCGGCGCCTCCGGGTGGCTCGGATCCAGCCGCGCCAGCACATCGGTGTCGAGCTTGTGCTCGGGATCGACACCGATCGAGTAAAGCGTGCCCGCGATACCGGGAACAAGCGTCGAGATGGTGTGGCCGCGGCCGGTGAAGATATTGCCGTTGCTGATCGCCTTCCACCCCGTCCCTTCGGGGACGCTCAGCGTTGATTGGCCGGCGTCGTGCACCATCACCGCCGCGACGCGTCCCTGTCGATCGGCCCACCACTCGGTGGCGGGGCCGGGCGGGCCCGGTTCTATCGTCCGTTTGGTCACGGAGCGTGTATCCAGTCTGGCCAGTTCGATGTTCTTGAACTGACCCTGGTTGTCGAAATGATGGCCCTCCACCAACACGTCGTCCGAGCCGTCCCGCAAGGCCGACTGAAGAACCCAGTTCCAGGGCAGGGCGCGGTCGATCAGGCGTGTGCCGATATTGCTGCCGCTGGGGTTGTCCCAGGTGCTGTACGCCAGGCGTCGCGGGTCGCCCCCGTCGAAATCGATGGCCCAGATGCCCGGCGCCGTGTGGATGTCAAGGCCTGACATGCGATCCCAGGAGTCGTAGGCGAGGCGGCGGTTGTTGACCCACAGCACCCTGGAGACATCGGCGTCGACAAAGGAGGCAATGACCTCGGCCTTGTCCGGCTTTGCCAGATCGATGACCGCCAGGCCGCTGCGCCCACCAGGCGGCGTCGATCGGAAAGCCACGTGCTTGCCATCCGGCGACAGCTTCGGATCCTGGAACCTGGGCTCCTTGAAGAAGTCTGCGATCGGCGGCGGAGCCGCCTGGGCCAAGCCCAGCCACAGCGTTGCCAGGCAGGCCAACGTGATCCGTCGAACCATCTTGTTATCTCCCTTGCAGTCCGCCCGGAGTATGTCAATCCCGTTGCGGCCTATCATGTCGGGTTGACCCTCATCCCGCCGCCCATGCCCGCTGATCCCGATTCGATTGATGCCCCGCAAATCCGTGTGCCCGCTGTACCCGCTGCAGGTGGGCAGCGCAATGAGTTTGGCGCCTCGATGATCCGCGTCCGCGGCGCCCGCACGCACAACCTCAAGGCGATCGATGTCGACCTGCCACGCAACCAGCTGGTGGTGATCACGGGCCTGTCGGGCTCGGGCAAGTCCAGCCTCGCCTTCGACACCTTGTATGCCGAGGGCCAACGGCGTTATGTCGAAAGCCTCTCGGCGTACGCGCGGCAGTTCCTGCAGCTGATGGACAAGCCCGATGTCGATGTGATCGAGGGCCTGTCACCAGCCATCTCCATCGAGCAGAAGGCCACCAGCCACAACCCGCGCTCGACCGTCGGCACGGTCACCGAGATCCACGACTACCTGCGCCTGCTCTACGCCCGCGCCGGCACGCCCTTTTGCCCTGACCATGACCTGCCGCTGGAGGCGCAGAGCGTCAGCCAGATGGTGGACGCCGTGCTGGCGCTGCCGGAGGACACCAAGCTCCTGCTGCTGGCGCCGGTGGTGCGCGACCGCAAGGGCGAGTTCCTGGAGCTGTTCGAGTCTCTGCAACATCGCGGTTATGTGCGTTTCCGCGTCGACGGCAAGACCGTCGAGGCGACCGATATCGAACCGCTCAAGAAGACCGAGAAGCACGATATCGACGTGGTCGTCGACCGCATCAAGCTGCGCGCCGATTCAGCCGATTCCTTGCGACAACGTCTGGCCGAGAGTTTTGAAGCGGCGCTGCGCCTGGCCGACGGCCGCGTGCTGGTGATCGACATGGACACCAACGCCGAGACCATCTTCTCGAGCAAGTTCGCCTGCCCGATCTGCAGCTACTCGCTGCCCGAGCTGGAGCCGCGGCTGTTCTCCTTCAACTCGCCGGTGGGCGCCTGCCCGTCGTGCGAGGGCCTGGGCCAGACCACCGTGTTCGATCCCGAGCGCGTGGTGGCCTTCCCCACGCTCTCGCTGGCCAGCGGCGCGGTCAAGGGTTGGGATCGGCGCAATGCCTATACGTTCTCGATGCTCGAAGCCGTCGCAGCGCACTACGGTTTCGACATCGACAAGCCCTTCGAGGAGCTGCCCGAGGCGGCGCGCCACGCTTTGCTGTACGGCTCGGGTACCGAAGAGATCACCTTCGTCTATCAAGCCGAAAGCGCCAGCGGCAAGAAGCGTTCGGTCAAGCGCGCCCATCCTTTCGAGGGCATCCTGACCAATCTGCAGCGCCGCTTCAAGGAGACCGATTCATCGGCCGTGCGTGAAGACCTGGCCCGCTACATGGCGCCCAAGCCCTGCCCTGATTGCCACGGCACGCGGCTGCGGCGCGAAGCGCGCCATGTGGTGATGCAGCCGGCCGATGCGCCGCCCGGCTTCAAGGGCCGCGCGATCTATGAGGTCGAGCACTCGACGCTGCGCGAATGCCTCGAGTATTTCGAGACCTTGCACCTCAAGGGCGCCAAGGCCGACATCGGCGACAAGGTCGTGCGCGAGATCTCGTCGCGCCTGCGTTTCCTGAACGATGTGGGCCTCAACTACCTGAGTCTGGACCGCAGCGCCGACACGCTCTCGGGCGGCGAGGCGCAGCGCATTCGCCTCGCTTCACAGATCGGCTCAGGCCTGACCGGCGTGATGTACGTGCTCGACGAGCCCAGCATCGGCCTGCACCAGCGCGACAACGACCGCTTGATCGCCACGCTGCGGCGCCTGCGCGATCTGGGCAACTCGGTGCTGGTGGTCGAACATGATGAAGACGCCATCCGCGCGGCCGACCATGTGCTGGACATCGGCCCCGGCGCCGGCGTGCACGGCGGGCGCGTGATCGCGCAGGGCACGCCGGACGAAGTGGCGGCCAATCCGAACTCGTTGACCGGGCGATATTTGAGCGGCGTCGAGAAGATCGCGGTGCCCGTCAAGCGCCACCGCGTCGAGGAGTCGAGCGACCCGCGCAACCTCAAGATCGTCAACGCGCGCGGCAACAACTTGAAGGGCACGACGGTCGAGATCCCGGTCGGCCTGCTGACCTGCGTGACCGGCGTCTCGGGCTCGGGCAAGAGCACGCTGGTGAACGACACGCTCTACACCGCGGTCGCCAAAAAGCTCTACGGCAGCCATGCCGATCCGGCGCCGCATGACGAGATCGAGGGCCTGGATGCTTTCGACAAGGTCATCAATGTGGACCAATCGCCGATCGGTCGCACGCCGCGCTCGAACCCGGCCACATACACGGGCCTGTTCACGCCGATCCGCGAGTTGTTCGCCGAAATGCTCACCGCACGAGAACGCGGTTATGGCCCGGGGCGCTTCAGCTTCAACGTGGCCGGCGGGCGCTGCGAGGCCTGCCAGGGAGACGGCGTGCTCAAGGTCGAGATGCACTTCCTGCCCGATGTGTACGTGCCTTGCGATGTCTGCCACGGCCAGCGTTACAACCGTGAGACGCTCGAAGTTCTTTACAAGGGCAAGAACATCACCGAGGTGCTCGGCCTCACGATCGAAGACGCGCACACCTTCTTCAGCGCCGTGCCCACGCTCGCGCGCAAGCTGCAGACGCTGCTCGATGTGGGCCTGGGCTACGTGAAGCTGGGGCAGAGCGCCACCACGCTGTCGGGCGGCGAGGCGCAGCGCGTCAAGCTCGCGCTGGAGCTGAGCAAGCGCGACACCGGCCGCACGCTTTACATCCTCGACGAGCCAACCACGGGTCTGCACTTTGCGGATATCGCCCTGCTGCTCAAGGTGTTGCATCAGCTGCGCGATGCAGGCAATACGATTGTGGTGATAGAACACAACCTCGATGTGATCAAGACCGCCGACTGGGTGATCGACATGGGCCCCGAAGGCGGGGCCGGTGGCGGTCAACTGCTCGTGGCTGGCACACCGGAGACCGTGGCTGACTTCGAGGGAAGTCACACCGGTCGCTATCTCAAACCACTTTTGAAGAAGAATTGAAGGAGATCCTGATGCGCCAATCGTTTCGTCATGGGCTTGCCTGCCTGCTCGCCGCCAGCTTCGCGCTGATCGGCACCCAAGCCCATGCCGCTCTGGCCGTGGGCGCTGCGGCGCCGACCTTCTCGACCGATGCGGCCGTGGGCGGCGAGGCTTTCAAGTTCGACCTTGCGGCTGAACTCAAGAAGGGCCCCGTGGTCTTGTATTTCTATCCCAAGGCCTTCACCAGCGGTTGCACCGTCGAGGCGCATGACTTTGCCGAGGCCACGCCGAAGTTCCAGGCGCTGGGCGCCACCGTGATCGGCATCTCCAACGACAACATCGACACGCTGAAGAAGTTCTCGGTCGAAGCCTGCCGCAACAAGTTCGCGGTGGCGGCCGATGGCGCCGGCAAGATGATCAAGGCTTATGACGTGGGCTTGGTGATCAAGCCTGACATGGCCGACCGTGTGTCCTTCCTGATCGGCACCGACGGCAAAATCGCTGCCGTGCATTCCAGCATGAACCCCGATGGCCATGTGGATGCGATGCTCAAGGCCGTGGCTGCGCTGAAGAAATGATCACGCTCTACGGCACGCAGGGCAGTGGCTCGGCGGCCGTGGAGGCCGCCCTGGTCCACTTGAAACTGCGCCACGACTGTGTGGATGCGGCCTCGTGGAAGCCGGGGCCGGGCCGCGATGAGCTGGCCCGGGTCAACCCGCTCCTGCAGATCCCCACACTGGTGCTCAACGATGGCTCGGTGCTGACCGAAAGCGCCGCCATCCTGATCCACCTGGGTCTGGCCCACCGCCAAGGCGGGCTGTTAGGCCCGGATCCGGCCCAGGCGATCCGCGGCCTGGTCTATATCGCCGCCAACTGCTACTCGGCGATCAGCGTGATCGACTATCCCGAGCGCTGGGTCAGCGATCCCGACGACGCCACGTGCGAGCGCATCCGCGCCGGTTCCCGCGCGCGTCTCCATCACCATTGGGAGCTGTTCGCCGACCAGTTCATGGCCGATGAGGACGATGAGTTCCTGAACGGCCCGGAGCCGGGCGCGCTGGACCTCCTGGCCACGGTTGTCAGCCAATGGAGCGGCACGCGGCCCCATTTGCAGGCCGCACGTCCGGCCTTGTATGCGTGCTTCTTGCGCACAGAGCAACATCCGCGTTTTGCCGAGGTGTTGGCAAAGCACTGGCCTAAGTGACAATCAGCCGAGATCCCTCCAAGGCCCCCAACCGGGAACCTCAGCATGTTCGGTGATTTTTCTGATGGCTTGAGCAGCTACTTGCTGCCCTTCCTGATCGCGGTGCCGCTGGCGCTGGTGATCTGGTTCTGCACCAGCCGGCGTGGGGACGATCCCTTGCGCGGCGAGCGCGGCAAAGACGAGGACAGCTCGGAACTGCCGGGCACCTCGCGCTTCGCGCCCCCGGTGCGCCCGTCTGCGCCAGCGGCTCCAACACCCGCTCCTGCACCGTCGCCTCCGCCGCCGGCGGGTCCCGTGTCGGTGCTGCTGGTGGATGACTCGGCTGTGGTGCGTGCCAAGCTCGGCCAGCTGTTTCAGCGTGCCGGCTACGCGGTCACCCTGGCCAAGGACGGTGTCGAGGCGCTCCAGCAATTGGGCGCCCAGCGCTTTGATGTGCTGGTCACCGATCTCGAAATGCCCAACAAGGATGGTTTCGAGTTGATCGCCGACGTGCAGGGCAGCCTCGATACCGAGAACCTGCCGATCATCGCCATCACCGGCCATGACGACATGCAGGCCCGGGTACACCAGGTGCAAGGCCTCTACGGCATCTTCAAGAAGCCCTGGAATGACCGCGAGCTGCTCAAGCGCGTGGACACCCTGGCGCAACTGAACCGCCGCTAGCCGCAGCAACTCCCATGCGGCGCTTGCTGCTCACCCTCGCGCTGCTGTCGACCCTGCCGGCGCAGGCGTGCGTGGTGGTTTACGGCAGTGGGCGCAACAGCGGCACGCCCGAGGAGCTTGCCCGCTGGAACGACCTGAACAAGGTCTTCCATGCGGCCGTGGTGGCGCGCATCGGCGAGGCTCAACAGGAGCCGGTTCCGCTGTGGCTGCCGATTGGCGCTGCGCCGCCGGTGCAGGTCGGCGCCCGCTTGCTGGCCTTTGCCCAGGACCGCGGCTGCCGGCGCATCGTCGATGCCGCGGTCTTTGCCGATGCCGACACGGGCGAGCTGGTGCTGCGCTTGCTCTTGCATCCGGTGCTCGGGGGTCTGGGCCCGCGGCGTGATGGCAGCCCGATGGAGATTGGCGCTCCGATCTACACGAGCCAACGCGATTTCAGCGCGAGCAACCTCCGGGCACTCGAAGCTGAGCGCTTGAAGCAGTTGGCCCGGGAGATGGTGGAAGAGCTGCTGCCCAAGCTGTGAGGGCCCGGGCCTTGAGGCGCATTCGGACCTTTCAGACCCAGGGCTGCGGCAGCTTCTCGGTTGCAATCGCGCGTTGCACGGCCGGTCGCTCCAGCATGCGTTGCAGATACGGCCCGATATGCGGCAGGCTGCGTGCAGGCCGCGCGAAATTGCGGGTCCATCGGCACAGCATGAAGGCCATCACATCGGCCACCGTGTATTGCGTGCCGAGCAGCCAGGGGCCGCCGTGCGCAGCGAGCTGTGCATCGATCTGGTCGAGCAGCGGACCGGCACGCAACTCGGCGTTCTTCTTGACCTGCTCCGCACCGTCGGCATTGCCGGCATCGACCCAGCGTTCCGGGTAGTAGTAGCCCAGGATGATCGGCTGCAATGTGTTGGTGAGCCAGACCAGCCATTTGTAGAACTGAGCGCGTTCGGCCGTGCCCACCGCCGGCGCGAACTGGCCGCTGCGGTCTGCGAGGTGCAAGAGGATGGCCGCGCACTCATAGAGCACCATGTCGCCCAACTCGTGATCCACCATCACGGGAATCAGGCCGTTAGGGTTCAGGCGCAGATAGGCCGGCGACTTGTGCTCGTTCACGTCGCGGTTCACGAGCTGCAAGGTGAAGGGATGGCCCAGTTCCTCAAGCACCACATGCGGCGCGAAACTGGCGTTGCTGGGGGAATAGTGCAGGGTGATCATGGTCGCATTCTCGGTCCTTCGCCACCTGACGCCAGTGCCGGAAGAATGCCGGAGTGTTCCTGCCGCTAACCGCCGACATAAGCGGGTTCGGAGGTGGATACGGGCCGGAACATGCTGGCTGCGCACCGAGGTTTGTTGAGAAGACCGGCATCCGCGAACGCCTCGTCGAACAAGCCACGGGTGGAAGAAGCCGGAGTGTTCCTGGCCCTAACGGCCGACATAAGCGGGTTCGGAGGCCGTTAGGGCCAGGGACGCTCCGGCTTCAATCGCCCGCTCGTCGCAGATGAATTCTTTGCCACGACCTGCGCGCCAAAACCACCAGCACGTCCCGGCCCGTATCCACCTCCGAACCCGCTGATGTCGGCAGATACGGGCCGGAACATGCCGGCTACGCACCGAGGTTTGTTGAGAGGCCGGGTGCGGCGCACGCTCGCCAAAGAACCCGCTGGTCGCCACAGTCTGCGCAGTGCGGATTTTCTAAGCAAAATCCGCCTTGCAAGCTTCTTTACCGCAGCGCAACCGACGCGCCGTAGACCCTGCCCAGCATGAACACGTTGTGGAAGTGTTTTTTGAGGAAATTCATCATGAACAACGCACGCCTTCTTCTGGTCGCTGCCCTGTCCTGCCTGACGCTGGCAGCGCACGCCGACCCCCGTGGCCATGACCGCTCCATTCCGGGCCGCATGGTTTACGACACGCGCTACCACCATGATCATTACTACCCGGCCATCGGCTTTGTGGCGCCCGGCCTGCCGCGAGCGAGTATCAGCGTCGGTTTTGGCGGCGGCAGCTATTGGTATGGCGGCGGCGTCTGGTACCAGCCGTGGCGCGGCAGCTATCGCGTGATCGTGCCGCCGGTCGGCATCATCGTGCCCGTGCTGCCGTATGACTACGTGAGCTTGCGCGTCGGCGGCGCACCGTATTACTACGCCAACGGCGTCTACTACGCCAGCGCACCTGGCGGTTATGCGGTGGTCAACACGCCGCCGCAGGCCGATGCTGCGGTACCTGATGCTGCACCGACGCCCGCGCCCTCCCCGCGACCCGAGCCGATCGTCTATCCGCGCAACGGCCAGACCGCCGCGCAGACCGAGGCGGATCGCCAGGAGTGCAATCGCTGGGCCACGACGCAGCCGGCGGCCATGAATGACGCGAGCGTGTTCAGCCGCGCCGTGGACGCTTGCCTCGACGGCAAGGGCTACACGGTCCGCTGATCCTTGGGGTCGGTCAGGTGGCGCAGCCGCTCTCGGCTTGCGCCTTGACCGCGCCGTAGCGCTCGGCCGTCATCTCCGCCAGGATCGACAAGGCGATCTCGGGCGGCGTGCGCGCACCGATGGCCAGGCCCACCGGGCCATGCAGGCGGTCGAGCTCGGTCTCGCTGAGACCGAAGTGCTCGGCCAGGCGCGCGCGCCGCTTGCCCTGGTTGACGCGAGAGCCGATGGCGCCCACATAGAAAGCCGGGCTCTTGAGCGCTTCCATCAAGGCCAGGTCGTCGAGCTTGGGATCGTGCGTCAAGGCGACGATGGCGCAGTGGCCATCGGGGGCGAAGGCGGTCACCGTGTCATCGGGCATCTCACGCGTGAGCGTCACGCCCGGTACGGCGAAGCCTTCCGCGTATTCCTCGCGCGGATCGCAGATCAGCACCTGATAGTCGAGCGCGCGGGCCATGCTGGCCAGGTAATGCGTCATCTGCCCTGCGCCGATGATCAGCAGCCGCCATTGCGGGCCGTGGTGCGTGACGAGATGGGTTTCGCTCAAGACCAGCACATCGGCACTGGCCTCGGGCGCCAGCAGGCGCACGAGGCCGCTCAGCCGATCGAGCTCCCGCTGCACGCGCTCGCCGGTCTCCAGGCGACGCAACAACTCGGGAATCTGCGATGCCTCCCCGAGCGGCTCCAGCATCAATTCCAAGGTGCCGCCACAAGGCAGACCGAAGCGCTGCGCCGCCTCGGCGCCCACGCCATAACGCAGGAGTTCAGGTGACACCAGATTGAGCGCGCCCTGCTGCACCTTGGCGATCAGATCGTCTTCGATACAACCGCCCGAGACCGAGCCGGCGATCTGGCCGTCGTCGCGCACGCCGACGACCGAACCGACCGGCCGCGGCGCCGAACCCCAGGTGCGGGTGATGGTGCCCAGCACGACGCGCCGGCCCTCGGCCAGCCAATCGGCCACCTGGCGCAAAACATTGAGATCGACGTTGTCCATCCGGCGAGTTTGACATCAAGCACTGTTTTGCGCTGGCGCAAGGTGAGCTTGATGCTGGTCAGCGGTGCGTGCATTGTTGCCGCAGCGCCCCCCGTGCTCGTGGGCCCCGCGGCCCACACTCCGCTGAGGATGACAGTTAGCATTTTTTCACCGGCCCAATTCGCGGGCCCTGCCATCAGGAGTACGCCATGCAAACGCGTCTTGAATCCGATCAGAACTGTCCCGTCGATCCGGCCTCAGCTCACCATCAACCACGGCCCGCGGGCGTCTCCATCTTCAGATTGCTGTATCAGCCCCTGCCGAGGGTCTCCTCCGAACAGGTCTATGTCTGCATGTTCTTTGCCGCGGTGCTGGCCTATCTGTTTGCCGACCTGCTTTTCACCGGGCATCGGCTGCCCGGCGTGATCATGCTCTGGGCGACCTTTGCGGCGCTGGCTTTCTCGGCCCTGTGCCTGAGCTTCCTGCGCAGCCTGCAGGGGCGGGTGGACGCTCTGCAAGTGCTCGTCCGCATCCTGGAGAACGAGGGCCGCTGAGCCTGCCTCTCTCCTTGTAACCAGGCGTTGCTCAAATTTTCCGGACGGCTTTCGTTCGCTAAAATCGGCGAGTTTTGCTCCTCCGATGCGCGTCCCTGGCGCGCCCGTTCCGTTTGATGAGTTCGCCCGTTTCCCCAAGCTCCAGATTGCTGCATGTCGATGCCCTCAAGGCCTTGGCGGCGCAAGCCATCGTGTTGCATCACTTGTCCGCCTACGGCCCGATTGCCGATGCGGTGCAGACGATGGTGCCGGCCTTGATCGAGCTGCTGTTCCGTCACGGCCGGCTGGCGGTGCAAGTGTTCCTGGTGGTGGGCGGCTTTCTTTCGGCGCGCGGTCTGTCGCGGCGGGGGCAGGCGCTTGAGGGCGCGGTGCCCGAGCTGCTGTGGCGGCGCTATCTGCGGCTGGTGCTGCCCTTCATGGCGGCCGTGGGCCTGAGCCTGGTCTGCGGCCTGCTGGTCAAGCCCTGGCTGCCCGACCTCGTTCCCGAGGAGATCACGCTCGTGCAGCTCGTCTCGCACGCGCTCCTCCTGCAAGGCGTGCTCGGCCATGAAGCGCTGACGGCGGGTGCCTGGTACGTGGCGGTGGACTTCCAGCTGTTTGCCCTGCTGCTCCTGCTGCTGTGGCTGGCGCGCTCGCTCAAGGTGCCGCGGGCCTGGCGCGTCTATGCCGGCCCCTTGCTGGTGCTGGCGGTGGCGGCGGCCTCGCTGTGGGTTTTCAATCGCGATTCGGCTCTCGATGATTGGGCTCTGTATTTCTTCGGGGCCTATGGCCTCGGCGCGCTCGTGCACTGGATCGGGCTGTCGCACCGTCCACGCATCTATCTGGCGCTGCTTGTGGGGGTCGGTCTGATGGCGCTGGCGCTTGAGTGGCGCGAGCGCGTGGCGGTCGCCCTCGTCACGGCCATCGTGCTGGCGCTGCTGCACATGCGCCATCAACGGGCCGCTGTCGCCTCCCGCTCCGGCGACATCGCGAGCGAGTTCAGCACGCATTCCTACGCGCTCTTCCTCGTGCATTACCCGGTCTGCCTGCTCGTCAACGCGCTGTTCGAGCAGCAAGGCTTGAGCGGCGGCGTGGCCGGCCTGAGCATGATGGTGATGGCCTGGGGTCTGGCCAACCTGGCTTCCATTCCGTTCCACCGCTGGATCGAGGCACCGGCCAGTCGCCTGCGCTGGGGACGCTTCGCCAACCGGGCGCTCCAGGCCTGAGGCTACAGTGCGCTCTCCAACTCTGGAGAGCCGCTTGTTCCGATCTCTCTTTGCATGGCTGGTGATCATCACCGGCCTGCTCTGCATGGTCCCGGCCAGGGCCGACGAGCCGCCCCGGGTCCGCACGCTTGGCGGCATCAGCGAGTACCGCCTCGACAACGGCCTGCAGGTTCTGCTGATGCCGGTCGCCGGCAGCGGCAGGGCCTACGTGACTGTGACCTACAAAGTGGGCAGTCGCATGGAGGGGCCACGCGAGGCCGGCATGGCCCATCTGCTCGAGCATGTGACCTTTCGCGGCATGCGCGATTCAGGCGGTATTTCGGCCGATCTGGGCACGGAGCTGAAGAAGCTCAACGTCGGCTTCAACGGCACCACCACCGCCGATCGCACCAATTACTTCGACGATTTCCCCGCCTCCGACGAGCGCCTGAAACAGGTGCTGGCCCTGGAGGCGCAGCGCATGAGCGAGGCGCGCCTCGAGCAGGCCGACTTCGACAAGGAAAAGCCCATCGTGCTCAACGAGATGGGCCTGCGCGGCGACGGCATCGCACGCCAGATGTTGCAGGGCCTGGAAGCCGGTGCCTTCAAGCAGCATCCCTACGGCCGGCCGGTGATCGGCTTCACTTCCGACATCGAGAGTCTTTCGCTGCCCACGCTGCGGGCCTTCTACGAGAAGTTCTACCGACCCGACAACGCCGTGCTGATGATTGCCGGCGAGTTCGATCCGGCGCAGGCGCTGCAAGCCGTCATGCTCAGCTTTGGCGCCAAGCTCAAGCCCGCGACGCCGGTGCCCGAGCTCGATATCGTCGAGCCCGCCCAGGCCGCGCCGCGCCTGGCGACCTTGCATGCGAGCGAGACTGCCGTGGCCGTGGGCTATCACGTGCCGGGCTTTGCGCATCCCGAGGCCGCGGCCATCCAGGTCATGGGCTACCTGCTGGCCGACGTCAGCAGCACGCTCGCGCGCGACCCCACGCGCGTGGGGTCGCCGAGCATCTTCTGGCGGCCCACCCGCGACCCCAACCTGGCCAGCCTGATGCTGCCCATGCCTCGCGTCAAGACGCAGGACGCCGACGCGCGCGCCAAGCTCGTCGACGAGGCGCTGGGCTGGGTTCGTGACCTGGAGCGTGCTGCCCTTGAATCGAAGAATGACGAGCGCCACATCCTGATCGTGATCGAGCGGGCCCGCAGCGGCCTCAGCCAGACGCTGCGCACGCCAGGCCCGGCCTCCGCCTTCATCAGCGAGGCGATCGGTGCCGGCGACTGGCGACTGGCCTTCAAGCTGCAGGATGAGCTCAACCGGCTCAAGCCCTACGACGTGGCGCGCGCCTACCGGACCTATGTTCGTGCCGAGAACCGCACGCTCGCCGTCGGCGTGACCGATCCGTCCGTGACCGCGCTCAACATCGAGGAAAAGCCGTTGAGCGGCATTGCCAGCTGGTTCTCCAAACCCGTGGAAGTGGCGAGCGTGAAGGACGCGGCCGGGGCGGTGGGCGAACTCACGACCGGCGCGCAGGGCGCGAGTGCCGGTGCCGCCTATGCCATCGATCCGGCCGCGATCGACCGCGACACGCTCAGGCAGCGGCTGCCCAGCGGCATCCTGCTGACCTCGCTGAAACGCCAGACCGCCAACGACCGGGTCAGCGTGGGCCTGCTGTTCCGCTGGGCCTCGCCGCAGCGCATGGTCAACGACCAGGGCTGGCGCGCGCTGAGCGACCAGATGCTCGAAGCCGGCGTTGACGGCAAGTTGCGCCTGAGCGCCGAACAGATTGTCTTCGTCAAGGCCAAGATCCAGGCCGAGATCCGGATTCAGGCGGCGGCGCAGGGGCTGAGCGTCAGCCTGGTCGTGCCGCGTCAGTATCTGGTGCAGGCGCTGCTGTTGGTGCGCGATCTGCTGCGCGCGCCCGACATGCCTGGCGCGACCTTCACAGGCCTTCAAGGGCGCGCCCTGACGGCCCTGGCTGCGCAGTCGCATTCGTCCCAGTGGGCGCCCGAGCTGGCGCGCCAGCACCGCATGCAATCGCAGGGCCTGCAATGGGGCGATCCGGCCTATGTGCACAGCAACGGCGAGTTGCTCGACATCTGGAAGAAGCTCGACACCGACGCGGTGCGTGACTTCACGAAGCGCTTCTGGTCCGCCAATGAGCTGCAGGTCAGCGCGGTCGGCCCGCTGCCCGACAACTGGTTCGCGCTGATCGAGGCCAATTTCGGCGATTGGAAGAAGCCGGATGCGCCAGCTTTCGAGCGCCTTGTCACGCACTTCAAGCCCGAGGAAGGCGCGCGCTTCGTGTCCACGCGGCGCGTCGGTGCGACCGGTGAAGAGGGCGCGCAGGGCTCGGCGAAGGTGGTCTGGAAACAGGGCTTCGCGCTCAACGAGCTGGAGCCCGACGCGGTGGCGATGGGCATCGGCGCGCGCATCCTGGTGGGCACGGGCGCCAGCGGCTCCCGCCTGCTGGACCGCCTGCGCGGGCGCGACGCGATCAGCTACTCGGTCGGCTACAACCTGCACCTGCCGCGCGACGGCGACGATGCGGGCCTGATCATCACCGCCACGGCGTCCCCCGAGAACGCGTTGCGCGCCGAGGCCGCCATGCGCGAGGAGATCGAACGCCTGCTGAAGGACGGCATCACCGAGGCCGAGCTCGACACCGCGCGCAGCCAGTTCCTGGACTCGCGCCGTGGCGCGCTCAGCAATGACGACAGCTTGATGGGCATGCTCATGAGCGGCCTCGACCGGAACGAAAGCCTCAGTCAAGTCTTTGCGCGTCAGGATGCAGCGCTGCAACAGCTCACCGTGGACAGTGTCAATGCCGCTTTGCGCCGGCTGCTGCTGCCCGATCGCTGGGTCGTCGTGATCACCGGCGCGGAGAAATCCTGAGGCGGTGAGAAGAGGGGCTCAGGACGCCGACCCGAACTCGCTCATGCGCCGGTTCATGTCGGCCAGCGTCTTGCCAGGCTCGTCGCGGAAGCGCTCCTCCTTGAGCGCCAGGCCGGCGATGCGGTCCACGCGAAAGCTGCGGAAATCCTCGCGCAGCTCACACCAGGCGGCCAGCGTCCAGGCCGGGCCCCAGAACATGCAGGCCAGCGGGCGCACCACGCGTTCGCTGCGCTTGTCGTCGAGGCTCAGGTAATCGAGGCTCAGTTTCTGGCGTGTCTCCGTGGCCTGGCGCAGCAGTGAAAGGCGCTCGCTGAGCTCGGGCGGCATCGGGCCTTTCGGAGCAAACAAGGGCAGGCTTTCAGCGGCTGCACGCGCGGCCGGCGGCAGCACGGCGAGGATCTTGCCCATCGCGCTTTCGGCTTGTGCCGCCATGCTGAGATCGAGCGAGGGCTGGGCCAGCCGCATCGAGGCCACCAGCGCCTGCGCTTCTTCCTTCGTGAACATCAGCGGCGGCAGGTCGAAGCCCGCGTGCATGCGATAGCCCACGCCGGCCTCGCCGTCGATCGGCACGCCCTGCATCTGCAAGGCGGCCACATCGCGGTAGACGGTGCGCGGCGAGACCTCCAGCCGTGTCGAGAGGAACTCGGCGGTGGTCAGGCGGCGTCCACGGATCAGCTGGACGATCTGGAAGAGGCGGTCGGCTCGGCGCATGGCCGCATTGTGGGCGATCCGGCGCGCCCTGCCGAAACGCTCCCGCGCCTCAGGCGGTGGCGCCAGGGGCTCCGGGTGCGGCGCCCGCGGTCTCCTGGCAATAGAAGACGAGCAGCACGATCCAGCCGATGATCGGGACCAGCAGGAGCAGCAACCACCAGGCGCTTCGATTTGTATCGTGCAGGCGGCGCGCCGCAACGGCCAGCGAAGGCAGCAGCGTGGCGAGCGAGAACAGGGCGCTGAGCGTATGGCTCAGCATGTCGCAACCCGCACTGACCAGACAGGTGAACAGAAAAAACCACCAGAACTCGGAGCGCGTGGCGCGTCCCGTGAACTCGGCGTATTTGGTGAAGCAGGTGCGAATCGACTGTTCAAAGGTCATGAAGGCCTCGGCAAGAGAAGAAGGAAAAAAGAAGGAGCAACGACGCATGCTAGTGCCAGCGCCTCGCTCAGGGAAGAGCGTTTGCCCGCCGTGCACAATGGTCGTTATGCGCGATGAATTCCTGCTCGAACCCGGCCTCGCTTTCCTGAACCACGGCTCCTTTGGCGCCTGCCCGCGCGAGGTGCTGCAAGAGCAGCGCCGCTGGCAGGACGAGATGGAGCGCAACCCGCTGGAGTTCCTGAGCCGCCGCTCGGCTGCCCTGTTGCGTGATTCGCGCGAGCAACTGGCGGCCTACCTGGGTGCGCAGGCCGACCATCTGGTCTATGTGCCCAACGCAACCACGGCCGTCAACACGATCGCGCAGTCGCTGGCGCTGAAGCCGAGCGACGAGGTGCTGAGCACCAGCCTCGAATACGGCGCCTGCGATGCCACCTGGCTCGCGCACTGTGCACGCCAGGGTGCTCACTACCGGCCGGTCGAGATCCCGCTGCCCTTTGATCCTGACGACTTCGTTCAGCGCATGCTGAACGCCATCACGCCGCGCACGAAACTGCTCTTCCTCAGCCACATCACCTCGATCACGGCGCTGATCCTGCCGATCGCCGAGCTGTGCCGCGTGGCGCGCGAGCGCGGCATCCTGACGCTGATCGACGGGGCGCATGCGCCGGGCCATATCGAGCTGAAACTCGATGCGCTGGGCGCCGATTTCTACACCGGCAACTGCCACAAATGGCTGTGCGCGCCGAAGGGCTCGGCCTTCATGCATGTGCGGCCCGAGCATCACGAGATGCTGGTCACGCCGGTGATCAGCTGGGGCGCGATGAACAGCGCGCGGCACGATGCGAGCACGGGCTCGAGCCGGCTCGAGCGCTACTTCCAATGGCAAGGTACGCGCGACATCTCACCGTGGCTCAGCGTGCCGGCGGCCATCCGCTTCCAGGCCGCGCGCGATTGGCCCGCCGTGCGTGCGCGTTGCCACGCGATGGTGATCGAGGCGATGCATGGTTTCAGCGAGCGTTTCGATCTGCCGCCCGTCGCGCCCGATCATTGCTTTGGCCAGATGGCGCTGCTGCCGGTGCCGGCGCAGGACGCCGCCGTGCTGCGCGAGCGCCTCTTCAACGAGAACCGCATTGAAGCGCAGGTCACGCAACACGCCGGCCGAACCTTTGTGCGGCTGTGTGCGCAAGGCTATACAACGGCTGATGAAATCCAGCGCCTCTTCGACGCGCCCGCTCTCCAGAAATCCTGAAGTCCCTTTCCCTTTTTTCTTTTTCTCTCTCTCCATGGAAGCATTCCTCATCTCCACCGGCGTGGTCGCGCTCGGTGAAATCGGCGACAAGACCCAGCTGCTCGCCTTCATGCTGGCCGCGCGCTTCAAGCGCCCCTGGCCGATCTGCGCGGCGATCCTGGTCGCCACCTTGCTCAACCACGGCCTGGCCGGCGCGGTCGGCGCGTGGATCACCACGATGGTGAGCCCGCAGGTGCTGCGCTGGATCCTCGGCGTGGGCTTTATCGCGATGGCCGCCTGGACGCTCGTGCCCGACAAGATCGACGACGAGGAGATCAAGGCGCGCGGCACCCTGGGCGTGTTCGGCATCACGCTCGTGAGCTTCTTCCTGGCCGAGATGGGCGACAAGACGCAGATCGCCACGGTGGCTTTGGCCGCGCGCTTTCACGACATCATTCCGGTGGTGGCCGGCACCACGCTGGGCATGCTGATCGCCGACGTGCCAGCCGTCTGGATCGGCGAGCGCATGGCCGGTCGTTTGCCGGTGCGCCTGGTGCACGGCGTGGCCGCTGCGGTGTTCTTGGTTCTGGGGGTGTTAACCCTGATCTTGTGACTTTCCGCAGGCTGACAAGCGGCGCCTAAGATGCCCGCTTTCCCAGATTGGAGAGTCTCCATGAACAAGTCAACAGCCCTGCGGCCCGTGGCTTTTGCCATCGCGCTGGCCGCTTCTGCCGGCGCCTTTGCCGCCGACATGCCCACCCCGCGCATCAGCGCCGCCGAGCTCGATCCCGCCATCGGCGCTTGCAATGATTTCAACGGTTATGTGAACAGCAAGTGGGTCGCCGCCAACCCGATCCCGGCTGACCAGACCCGCTGGGGCTCGTTCATCATGCTGCGCGAGCAAAGCCTGGACGCGCAACACAAGATCGTCGATGCCGCCGAAGCCGGCGCCGCCAAGGCCAAGGCCGGTTCGGTCGAGCAGAAGGTGGGCCTGTTCTACCACTCGGGCATGGACGAAGCCACGATCGAGAAGCTCGGCTTCAGCCCGATCAAGCCCGAGCTGGCCGCGATCGCCAAGCTCAAGGACCGCGCCGAGCTGATCCGCTGGATTGAAGCGGCTCATGCCCGCGGCGACGAACAGGTCTTCCACGTCGGATCGACCGCCGACTACAAGAACGCCAGCCAGCAGGTGGCTGCCACCTACCAAGGCGGCCTGGGCCTGCCCACGCCCGAGTACTACACGAGCGATGAGTTCGCGCCGATGCGCAAGGCCTACGCCGAGCACATCGCCAAGACCCTGCAACTGATCGGCGTCAGCGCTGCCGACGCGCAGGCCAAGGCCGCCAAGGTGCTGGCCTTTGAGACCCGCCTGGCCAAGGCTTCGGTGCCGCGCGTGGAAATGCGCAAGCCCGAGAACCAGTTCCACTTCATCAGCGTCGCCGAAGCCAACAAGCTGACGCCGCTGTTCGACTGGGCCGCGTACTTCAAGGCCCTGAACATCAAGGTCACGAACGGCTTCTCGCTCTCGCAGCCGGGCTTCTTCGTCGAGATGGACGCGATGCTGGCGCAAGTGCCGATGCAGGACTGGCAGGACTACCTGAGCTTCCACACCGTGGACGGCGCCGCGCCCTATCTGTCCAAGGCTTTCGCCGAGGAGCGCTTCGATTTCTACGGCAAGACCTTGAGCGGCCAGCCCGAGCAGCCCGCACGCTGGAAGCGCGTGCTGGGCGAGGTCAACAACGGCATGGGCCAGGGTCTGGGCCAGCTGTACGTGAAGGAATACTTCCCGCCCGCTTCGAAGGCGCGCATGGAAGAGCTGGTCAAGAACCTGCACGCATCGCTCAAGACGCGCATCGAGAACCTCGAGTGGATGACGCCCGAAACCAAGACCAAGGCGCTCGAGAAGTGGTCGACCTTCCTGCCCAAGATCGGCTACCCCGACAAGTGGCGCGACTGGAGCGGCCTGAAGCTCAGCGGGCATGATTACTACGCCAACGTGAAAGCCGCGCGCGCCTTCAACGAGCGCTATGACTTTGACAAGGTCGGCAAGGCGACCGATCGCTACGAGTGGGGCATGACGCCGCAGACCGTCAACGCCTATTACAGCCCGACGACCAACACGATCAACTTCCCTGCCGCCATCCTGCAGCCGCCGTTCTTCTACGCCAATGGCGACGATGCGATCAACTACGGCGGCATCGGCGCCGTGATCGGCCACGAAGCCACGCACGGCTTTGATGACCAGGGCAGCCAGTTCGATGGCTCCGGCAACAACGCCAACTGGTGGACCAAGGCGGACCGCGACAGCTTCAATGCCCGCACGGACAAGCTGGTGGCGCAGTTCAATGCCTACACGCCGATCGCCTCGCAGCCCGAGCAGCATGTCAACGGCCGCCTGACCCTGGGTGAGAACATTGCCGACCTGGGCGGCATCAACACCGCGCTCGATGCTCTGCACAAGGCCGATGCCGGCAAGCCTGATCCGATGCTCGACGGCTTCACGCGTGACCAGCGTTTCTTCCTGAACTTCGCGCGCATCTGGCGTTCGAGCATGCGCGACAAGCAGGCCGTCGTGCTGATCAAGTCCGATCCGCATTCGCCGGAATCGCTGCGCGCGATTGCGGCGCCGTCGAACATGCCGGCATTCGCGAAGGCGTTCAGCTGCAAGGCGGGCGATGCCATGGTGCGCGACGCCGACAAGCAAGTCATCATCTGGTGACCCTCAGCTGATCACGGGAGCGCAGTCCTGAAAAACCAATACAGGTTTTGAACATGGATGGACAGGATGAACAGGATAAAACCAAGGCAGAACGGCTTTGAATTCATCCTGTACATCCTGTTCATCCATATAAAAACGGCTGTTCGTATTCCGGTGATCAGCTTGTAGCCCGCCGCACCGCGCGCTCCCAGTTTTCCATGCGCTGAGCCACTTCGTCGCGCGCCATCTGCGGCTCGAAGCGCCGCTCGGCCTGCCAATGCGCCGCGATTTCTTCGCGGCTGTGATACAGGCCCGACGTGAGTCCCGCCAGTTGGGCTGCGCCCAAGGCTGTGGTCTCGATCACGCGGGGCCGGACCACGGCGATGCCGAGCAGATCAGCCTGGAACTGCATCAGCGCATCGTTGACGCAGGCGCCACCATCCACGCGCAACTCGGTCAGCGGCGCGCTGCCCGAAGCCTGCGCATCGCGGCTCATCGCACCAAGCAAAGCCGCGCTTTGATAAGCGATCGATTCGACCGCCGCCCGCGCAATGTGCGCGCGCGTGCTGCCGCGCGTGAGGCCGCTGATCGTGCCGCGCGCTTCGCCATTCCAGTAGGGCGCGCCGAGGCCCGTGAAGGCCGGCACGAACATCACGCCGCCCGCATCGGGCACGCTGGCCGCGAGCGCTTCCACTTCAGCGCTGCTCTGGATGATGCCCAGCGAATCGCGCAGCCACTGCACCACCGCGCCGCCGATGAAGACGCTGCCTTCGAGCGCGTACTCGGGGATGCGCGTGGGCTGCGCCGTCAGCGTGGTCAGCAAGCCGTTGGCCGAGAGACGGCTTTGCTGATCGGTGTTCATCAGCATGAAGCAGCCCGTGCCATAGGTGTTCTTGGCCATGCCCGGTGAGAAGCAGGCCTGGCCGAACAGGGCGGCCTGCTGATCACCGGCGATGCCGCCGATGCGGATCGGCGCGCCGAACAAGGCGGCCGCGGTCTCGCCGAAGTCGTAGGCCGACGGGTGCACCTCGGGCAGCAGCTCATGCGGCACGTCGAACAGCTGCAGCAGCTTGTCGTCCCAGCGGTTCTCATGGATGTCGTAGAGCATGGTGCGCGAGGCATTGCTCTGGTCCGTGCTGTGCACGGCGCCTTGTGTTGTGCCTTGCGTCAGCTTCCACAGCAGCCAGCTGTCGATGGTGCCGAAGGCGAGCTCGCCGTTGGCGGCGCGTTGTCTCGCGTTCGGGATGTTCTCGAGCAGCCAGTGCAGTTTGCTGGCGCTGAAATAGGCGTCGATCACGAGGCCGGTCTTGCGCTGGATCAGCGGCGCGTGGCCTTCCTCTCTCATGCGTGCGCAGAGCGCTTCGCCGCGACGGTCCTGCCAGACCAGCGCCTTGTGCAGCGGCTCGCCGCTGCGGCGGTCCCACACCACGATCGTCTCGCGCTGGTTGGTGATGCCGAGCGCGGCGATGTCCTTGGCGGCCAGGCCGGCGCGGGCCAGCGCTTCGCGGGCGGTCTCGAGCTGCGTCTGCCAGATCTCAAGCGGGTCATGCTCGACCCAGCCGGGCTGCGGGTAATGCTGCGTCAGCTCGCGCTGCGCCATCGCCACGATGCGGCCGTGAACATCGAACACGATGGCGCGGGAGCTGGACGTCCCTTGATCCAAGGCGAGCAGAAAACTCATAAACACTCCCGTCGAAATTCAGCGCTAGCGTACACAATCGGCCCATGCCTGGACAGGATCTGGATCTACACGATCCCCTTGACGTGTTCATCGTCGGGGGCGGCATCAATGGCTGCGGTATCGCGCGCGATCTGGCCGGGCGCGGCTACTCCGTCATGCTGGCCGAGCGCGACGATCTGGCCGAGCACACCTCATCGGCCTCCACCAAGCTGATCCACGGCGGCCTGCGCTACCTCGAGTATTACGAGTTCTCGCTCGTGCGCAAGGCCCTGCAGGAGCGCGAACGGCTGCTGCGCAGTGCACCGCACCTGATGGGCCCGCTGCGCTTCGTGATGCCGCATGACCCGGCCACGGGCCGGCCGGCCTGGATGATCCGCATGGGCCTGTTCCTGTACGACCATCTGGCCAAGCGCGAATGGCTGCCCGGCTCGGGCGGCGTGCAGCTGGCAGGCACCGAGCTCGGCGCGCCGCTGCGCGACAACTTCCAGCGCGGCTTTGTCTACTCCGACGGCTGGGTCGACGACGCGCGGCTGGTGGTGGCCAACGCGCAGGACGCACGCGCGCATGGCGCGCAGGTGCTCACGCGCACGGCCGTCACGCAGGCGCGGCGCGAGCCCTCGGGCTGGGCGATCACCTTGCAGGATGGCCGCGTTGTGCGGGCTCGCGTGCTGGTCAACGCCGCCGGTCCTTGGGCCGAACGCTTCCTGCGCGACATCGCCGGCGAGCCGCCCGAGCGGCAACTGCGTCTGGTCAAGGGCAGCCATATCGTCGTGCCGATGCGCTTCACGCACGACCATGCCTATCTGTTCCAGAACGAGGACGGGCGCATCATCTTCGCGATCCCGTACCAGCGCGACTTCACCCTGATCGGCACCACCGACGTGGAGCTGCCGCACCAGTCACCGGCGCCGGACAAGGCCGCGATCAGCGCGGAAGAGATCGCCTATCTGTGCGCTCAGGCGAGCCGTTACTTCCGCGAACCGGTCACCGCGAATGACGTGCTGTGGAGCTATGCCGGCGTGCGTCCGCTGCTCGATGAAGCCGGCGGCGGTTCGGCCGCCGCGGCGACGCGCGACTACGCGCTCGAAGCGCATCCGGGCGGCGCGCCGCTGCTGACCGTCTGGGGCGGCAAGATCACGACCTTCCGCAAGCTGGCCGAGGACGCGGCCGAGCGCGTTGGCGAAATGCTCGGCGAGAAGCGCCCTGCGTGGACCGCGGAGGCCTTGCTGCCCGGCGCCGATCTGCGGGCCTGGATCGGCGCGCCGCAACGGCCCGATCATGACTTCGAGAATTTTGTTGCCGCTCTGGTCAGGCGTTATGCCGCCTGGCCTGAGCCGCTGCTGCGGCGCCTCGCGCATGCGTATGGCGAGCGCATCACGCTGGTGCTGATGGAGCCGGGCGCGGAGATTGCGCCGGGCCTGCGTGAGGGCGAGCTGCGCTATCTGATCGAACACGAATGGGCGCGATCGGCCGAGGACGTGCTGTGGCGCCGCTCCAAGCTCGGCTTGCGTTTTACGGCTGAACAGCGCGCCGCTGTGGAGCGTTGGTTTGCGCAAGCGAAGGCTGTGCCGCCTGGGCCTGAGCCTGGGCCTGCTCCGGCGTCGGCATCACAGCCGCTTGAAGGCTGACGGTAAAGACCGAGCCGCGGCCGGGCAGGCTTTGCACAGTCACGCCGCCGCCCATCTGTTCCGCCAGCATCTTCACGATGGTCAGGCCCAGGCCCGTGCCGGGCTTTTCGCCCGCACTGGCCAGGCGCTTGAAGGGCTGGAACAACTGCTTGATCTCGGCTTCGTTCAGGCCCGGGCCTTCATCCTGCACGGCAATCTCGACCCAGCCCTTGCTGCGATGCACTTCGAGCGTGACGCAGCCGCCGGTGCGCGTGTACTTGCAGGCATTGGAGAGCAGGTTGTTGAGCACCTGGCCGAGCCGCTGCGCGTCGGCCCATGCCGCAATGCCTTCGGGCAGCGGCATCAGCTTGACGCTGACGCCGTAGCGCAGCTGATCGGGGCCGTTGAGATCGAGCGCGTCGGCAATCACGGGTTCGAGCAATGTCGGCACGCGTTGCAGCTTGAAGTGGCCGGAGTCGATGCCGCTGATGTCCAGCACATCGTCGACGAGGCGCAGGAGGTGCACGCCCGCCCCGGAGATCAGCTGCACGCGCTGGCTCTGACGCTGGCTCAAGCTCTCGGTCGGGTCGAGCTGCAGCAGCTCTGAAAAACCAAGCACGGCATTGAGCGGTGTGCGCAGCTCGTGCGAAAGACGCGAGAGGAATTCAATGCGCGCCGCGGCCGTGCGCTCGGCGGCGACCTTCTCGAGCGAGAGCTGCTCCTGGCGCACCTGCTGGCCGATGTCGCGCACGATGCCGACGAGCCGGCGGCCGAACTCGCCGCCATCTTCGTGCTCGCGCATCTGGCCCGAGACCTCAAGGTGGTGCATGGTGCGCTCGGGCGTGGCGATGCGAAAGCGCACGTTGAAGGTGCTGTTCTGCGCGATGGCGCGCTCCTGCGCGGCCTGCAGCAGGTTGGCATCCATCGGGTCGACGCGCGCGCGCAGCTCGCCGCGCGGAATGATCAAGCCTTCGGGCGGCGATCTGAAGCCGTAGATGGCGCAGGCGCGAGCATCGAGCCGGACCATATTGCTGTCGAGATCCCACTCGAAGACGCCGATGCCGTCGGCCTCGGCGGCCAGCGCCCAGCGCTTGTTGGCGTCCGCCAGCGCCTGCTCATCGCGGCTGCGCTGGCGCAGGTTGGCCAGGATGATCAGGATCGAGCCGAGCGTCAGCATCAGCGAGGAGACCGCGATGGTCACCGAGAGCACCATGTGCGCCTCGCGCGAGGAGTCGGCCAGCGCGTCGCTGAAGCGCTGTTCCAGCAGCCGCAGATTGCGTTCGATCTCGTCGAGCCGCACCCGTTGCTGGTGCATCAGGGCGATGGTTTCCGGCGTCTCCGGTTGCTGGGCCAGCACGAACATGCGGTCACCGAGCTGTTCAAGCTCGGCGATCGAGGCGTCACCATTGCGCCAGGCTGTGATCGAGGGCGCCATCAGCGAGGTCTCGCCGAACCAGCGGTACAGCCGCACCATGCCTTCGACATCGTCCTGCGAGATGCCGCCGCGCTCGAAGGTCTGGCGCAAATGCGCCATGTCCACCGTGGGCTGCTCCATCAGCAGCCGGGTTTCCTGGTCGGCCAGCGGCACGTCGAGCGCGGTGCGAAAGCCTTGCAGGAACTGCGGATCCTTGCTCAGCGTGTAGCTGCGCAGCTGCTGCGTGGCCACTGCGCGGGCCTTGGACCAGAGGCTTTCACCGCCGACATAGGCCCGTGCCGCCGAGAGCAGGTTCAGGCCCAGCACGCACAGGATCAGCATCAGCAGATTGCCGATCACGAGCGGCGCCAGCAGCATCACCGCCTGGCGCCGGCGCCGCACGGCAGGCGTGAGCACGGCGGCCTGCGCGGGCGCAGGCACAGCCGTGGCCGGCGGCGGTGCTATCGCCGCCGCGCCAACACCGCTCTGGTGCGCGTGCAGGTCCATTCGGCTCCTCGTTGATGGGCAGGCAGATCAATATCCCGGGCCGACTGCCCCGTCTCGGCGGCCAGTGTGCGACGGTTCGCGTCGGCGTGTCGTAACAGCGTGCCTGCCGGGAGGGAATTGCGTGTGAAATTGGCGCTACGGCTGTTGTATTCCGCGTCAATCATGCATGTAAACATGACGTTAGCGCCGCTTCCTGCGGGCCTGTCGAGCGATTCAGGGACGCTCGTCGTTCGGCCTTTGCGGAGCGTTCAGCGGGTCTTTCAAGGGATCATTCAGCGGCCGCGGCGCTTCGTCGGCCGGCCACAAGGCCTTGTGCGCGAGGTGATAGGCGAGCAGGTGCGGCGGCATGCGCAGCCAGTGGCCACGCACATAGAGCGCGGCGCGGAACAGCCGCGCATTCGGGCCGGCGCTGCTGGAGTGGCGCGGGGTCAGGATGCGCAGGTAGAGGCGGTCGAGCGGCTCGGGCCGATCAGCGCCGCTGGCGGCGCGCGCGTCGGCCGGCACCGGCGTGCCCAGCACGAGGGCTGCGTAGCGCAGCGCCAGACGCAGCGGGCCGTCGAGCGTCATCTCCTTGGCGCGCGCGACAAGCTCGGGCCAGAAGGCGGGCTGTTGGCCGAAGTGGCGCAGCAGCAGATCGAGATCGCTGAGGTCGCGCAGCAGGTTGTCGGCCTCGCCTTCATGAAACAGATGCACGGCGCTGTGCAGCACCATGTCGCACGGCGAGAGCACGCGGATGCCGGGCTCGCCGGCCAGTTCGACCGAGGCGGCGATCAGCTTGGCCGGGTCGGGCTTGAGCTTCGAGGTGGGCGGCAGGATGGTGTGGTGAACGTCGAGCGCGGAGCCGCGGGTCATGTGCTGCATGGCGGGCAGCTCATGCATCCATTGGCGGTAGTAGCGCTGGTCGTACGCGTTGCTGTTGGCGCTGAGCCAGCCGGCCAGGATCAGTCGGCTTTCCACTTCATCCAGGTGCTCGCGCGGCACCAGGATATCGACATCAGCGAACACGCGGCCCTGCACCGCGGGCAGGCCGGCCAGCACATAGGCCGCACCCTTGAGCAGGATCAGCGGCAGGCCCAACTCGGCCAGCGTGTCGCGCAGGATGCGGGCCTCGAGGCGCACCGCCTGGTGTTGTCGCGCCGCCAGCGTGGCGGCCGACAGCATGTGCTTGCGTGCGCGCGGCAGCACCGCTTCGAGCAGCCCGTGCTGCTCGAACAGCCGGTAGAGCCGGCCCAGCAGATTGGCATGGCGCGCCTGGCGAACCAGCAAGTCCCAGCCGCGCTCGTCGAGCTGGTTGCAGCTCTCGGGCTGCAGCCAGATGTCGCGCAGCAGGCTGGCTTGTGGCTTCGTCATGATGTTGTTGAAGCGTTGGCCGCGAGCTGGTCGAACACGGCGATGGCCTCATCCAGGTCGCTGTACTCAAAGCGGAAGGACTCGGCGCGATCGATCAGTTGGCCCAGCGCCTGGAAGCCCTGCTCGCCGAGGATGTGATAGTTCATCGCGTTGTCCGCCAGCTGCAGGAAGGCCTCACCGGGCGGCATTGGCGTGAGCTGTGTGGCCGCACCCGCCTGCCAGCGCGGCAGTGCCACCCAGCGCGGCCAGGTGGGCTGCGCCTGGGCCTGTACGCTGGCCTCGTTGGGCGCCATCAAGGCGACCGTGCCCTTGGTGGTGTCGAGCACGGGCGCGCTCAGGAAAGCGTCGGGCGCGAAGCGGCGGATGACCTCGATCGAGTTGTTCTTGAGATTGACCGGCCGCGCCAGCGCATGCAGGCGGCCGTCGCGCAGATCGATCAGCGTCAGCTCATCGGACAGCAAGCGCCAGCCGCGATTGGCCAGTGCCGCGCACAGCGTGCTCTTGCCCGAGCCCGGCGGCGCCGGCAGGATCAGCGCATGCTCGCCCCTGGCCAGGCTTGCCGCGTGCAGCACCAGCAGATGGTGAGAGTAGGCGGTGATGCACCAGTTCAAGCCCCACTCGATCATCGCCAGCGCCTGGTTCTGCGGCAGCGGCGTGAAGGGCAGGACCTCGTCCACGCTGAACAGCGCCTGCGGGCGCCACCAGCGGTGCAGGCCTTTGCCGGTGCTGATCTTGATGTGGAAGTCGATGAAGCTCGACTCGTCGAGCAGCTCATGGTGGGCGTAGAGCCGCGCCATCTCGGGCGCGATGGCCGCCACCTCGCTCTGCATGCGGCAGTTGAAGATGCCGGTGCCGATCCTCAGGCCCGGCCCGCAGAGCGCGCGGCGGAACTCGGCCGGGGAGAGATCGCGGACCTTCAACGCGAGACCTGGCGCAGCATGCGCGCCTTGCAAAGTGCACCCAGCGCGGCTTCAACTTCGGCCAGGCATTCCTGCGTGGAAGCCTCAGGCTCTTCGGCATGGACGGCGCGCACCAGATCCGCGGTGCTGACCGGTTGCGCATGCGCTTCAAGCAGCTCGACGATGAACTGGCTCAAGGGCGAGAGCAGGCGCGTCTCGCCGGTGTCGCGATCGAACACCAAGCGGCCATCCTGCACATCCTTGTGCAGCAGATGATCAGACGACGTGCCAGCAGGGGCCCACAGGGCCGTCCCTTCCATGCCCATGGGCCTCATCAATCAGGAGTGGGTTGCTCAACCCGGCGATTGGCCGGTCAGGTACAGCAGGTACTTCAGGATGGACGCTTTGGACCAGACGATGCCGGTATTGGGCACCGCATAACCGGCTCCGGTGCCCACGCCCTGCCACATGTCTTTGATCATAGCGCGCGTGGGGAAGCCGTCATCCGTGTGCAGGACCGATTCGAGATAGACGGCGAGGAAGAGCGCTTGGTCGCCGGTGTTGGAAGCGCCGAGGATGGCGCCGAAGCTGGCGTCTGTATAACCGTGCAGGGTCTGGAAGCGCGCCGAGAACAGCGTCGCCGGCGTGAGCTGGCCGCTGCCGACGTAGGCGCCGTTGCCGTTCAGGTTGCCGGCCCAGAAGCTCGGTGTGCGCCCGAGCTGGCTGGCGCAGGCCGTGCCGCCATTGCGGCTCAAGTTGCCCGAGACGGAAAAGCCCGAAGGGGATTTGCAATTGGCCGCGAGTACGGGTGTGGCGTGCAAGGCCATGACGGCGGGCGCGGCGCCAAGGCCGGCCTTCAACAAAAGACGGCGGCGGGGCCTAGATGGGAGTGTTGAGTCCTCAGCGCTTGGCTTCTTGGACTGCGGGGAAAGGTACTGCTTCACGGGATGCCTCTACTGCTGGCGTACTACGTCCGGGCAGTGAGCATAAACCGAGCCACTGCGCGTGGCTCGGCGCAAGTCCTTGACTTATAGGGGGAAACGCCGAATGCCCGCGCAGGAACGCAGGCCTGCGGACGGCGGGTGTAAAGAATTCCGACGGATCTCCGGGCGGAGATCCGGAGACCGCCTCAGCGGCCCATGATCACTGGCCAGTCAGGTACTTGAAGTAGCTGAGGCACTGCGCCTTGCTCCAGTACGTCGACTGGTTGTTGGGCCGGTAGCCGGAACCGCAGACGCCCAGATTCCAGATGTCCTTGACCTGCTGCGTCGTCGGGAAATTCCCGCCGCCGCTGGTGATCGCCTGTAGATAGCAGGCCACGGCCAGCGCCTGGTCATCGGCATCGCCGCGGCCAAGGCAGGTGTCGAAATTGTGGTTGGTGTAGCTGGTGCTGTTGGTGAAGCATGTCTTGAACATGTCACCGCGCTTGGCCGCCGTACCGCATCCGTTGTAATAGTAAGGATTCTGCGAGCCGCAGTTGTTCTTCCAGCCCGATGGCTTGGTGCCGGGAGCCGCGCAGGTCTTGCCCTGGTTGTGGCTCAGATTGCCCGAGGTGCTGAAGCCCGAGGGGACCTTGCAGTTGCAGGCCATCACCGGTGTGGTCTTGAGCGCCAGCAAGGCGGGCGCGGCGGCCAGGCCACCACGCAGCAGGCGACGACGGCTGCCGGATGGAACGACCGAACCAGCGACGGGCGGTGTCGCTTGCGCGGAGCCTTCAAGCTTGGATTCGTTTTCGGATGGTTTCATTCCTGGCCTCAACTCGATTCTGGCGGCAACGCCGTCTGTGACTGCTCAAACGCTGCTCAACTAAGCAATTACTTGAGCTGACATGACAACGGAGCTCTCCCCGGGATTGAACAAGCACGAATCACGCCAAGCCCTGGAAACACCGCCAACTCATTGATTTACAACCAACTAATTTCCGGTTCCGGGGTGTCGACCCAGCCCAACCCGATCAATCGTAAAGGACTTCGACAGCACCGTCGGGTTGGCTCGTCAGGGGTCTGTCAGCCCTAACGGTCAGCCCCGATGGACAGCGCCATGATGCCGCCGGACGTTGCAGTTAGCATCCCCCACGCGAGGGGTGGGCCTGTCACAAGGATGCCGCGCCGAAGGTGTCGCAATCCTTGAGCTCGCCGCCCTGCATGCCCTGCTTGAACCAGCGCACGCGCTGGGCGCTGGTGCCGTGCGTGAAGCTTTCCGGCACGACCGTCCCGCGCGCCCTGCGCTGCAAGGTGTCGTCCCCGATCTGGCCGGCCGCATTCAGGGCCGACTCGATATCGCTCTGGTCGAGCCAGCCTTTGGATTCCTGCGAATGCTTGGCCCAGACGCCTGCGTAGCAGTCGGCTTGCAGCTCGAGGCGAACCGAGAGCGCGTTGTATTGCGTCTGCGACACGCGTTGCCGCGCCTGGTCCATCTTGGCGCTCGTGCCCATCAGGTTCTGGATATGGTGGCCCACTTCATGCGCGACCACATAAGCCTGGGCGAAAGTGCCCGGCGCCCCGAGCTGGGTGCGCAGGGTGTCGAAGAAGCCCAGGTCCAGATAGACGATGCGGTCGGCCGGGCAGTAGAACGGGCCCATAGCCGCCTCGCCGGTGCCACAGCCCGTCGGATAGCGGTCGCGGAAGACGCGCAGGTGCGGCGGCTGGTATTGCTGGCCGCGCTGCGAGAAGTAGGCGCCCCACACGTCCTCGGTATCGGCCAGCACGACGCGCACGAACTTGACGCCCGGATCTTCGGGGCCGGACTGCGCCTGCCGATGGACTGGCGCCTGTTGTTGCTGCTGCTGCACAGGCGCGCCGCCGCCTTGCATGAGGCCCAGCATGGTCAGCGGATTGACGCCGAGTACCCAGGAGGCGATCAGCGCGATCACGATGCCGCCCAGGCTCACATGACGCATGCCGATCGGGCTGCCACCACCACCACCGCCACCACCGGAATCGTCCCGGACGTCTTCAACGTTGTCGCTTTCGCGCTGGCCTTCCCATTTCATCTTTGGACTCCGTCAAGTGCTGGCGCGATGCTACCCCCATGTTGTCGCGAAATCGGGGAGGACGACGTCGCTGAGGCTGGGCACAATCTTGCCGATGAGCAGCGATCCCGATGAGTTTGATCCGACGCGAGTGCTCGATGGTTGGTGCGCCACGCAGGAAGATGGCTTGCCCGAGCTCGATCTGAACGGCGTGGTGGGCCTGGCCCGTCGCGCCGCACTCGATCCTGGGCAGATGGCGCGGATTCAGCGCCTGGGTTTCAATATGCAGGACATCGAGGACCTCGAACCGAAGCGAATCCTCAGCCCCATGCCCGAGGCCTCGCCGCATCAGCCAAGCCCGCGCCTGTTGGAGCGCTGGCAGGCCGGATGCTGGAGTGCCGCCGCGCGCCGCGTGCTCATCGGCCGCAACGAAGGCCCGGCCGGCACTGACGGCCCCACTGCGCAGAGCCATGAGCCGCATTGGCTGCTGGCGATCTGGCCGCCGCAGTCGGACGGCGAGCGCCCGAACGTCTCGCACTGGCCGGAGCATGTGGTGCTTGTGCCCGCGCGGGATTCGTTGATGGCCGCCGATCAGCTGCTGGATTGGCTGCCTGCGGACGCGCTGCTCTGGCTGGGGCAGTTCTACGTGGATTGGCCGCTGGCCGCGGAGGTGCTGCTTCGGCATGAGCCGGCGCTCTCGCCGTTTCTGGCCCAGGTCCTGCGCGACTTCACCGCGCTTGAGCGCATGGCTCAAGCCCAGCGCATCCACAAGGCGTATGAGCCGGCGGCGCCGGGTCGCATGTTGCGACGCAAGCGACCCTAGGCCGTAGCGCTCAGATGCCGCCGAGCGCCGCGTCGAGCACTTCGATCCAGTGCCGCACCGGCGTCTCGGTGCCGCTCTGCAATTGCTGGATGCAGCCGATATTGCCGCTCACGATGGTCTCGGCATGCAGGGGTGCCAGGGCCTGCAGCTTTTGATCGCGCAGCTTCTTGGACAGCTCCGGTTGCAGCACCGAGTAAGTGCCGGCCGAACCGCAGCACAGATGGCTGTCGCACGTGGCCAATTGCAACTCGAAGCCGAGCGCACGCATGCCGGCTTCCACCTCGCCGCGCAGTTGCTGGCCGTGCTGCAAGGTGCAGGGCGGGTGGTAGGCGAGCTTGCCGGTTTTGGTCTTCTTCAAGCGTGGCTTCAGGGCTGATACCAGGCCCGGCAGCAGCTCGCTCACATCCTTCGTCATCGCGCTGATCTTGGCGGCCTTGTCGGCATACGCGGGGTCATGCGCGAGCGAGCGACCGTATTCCTTGACGGTCACGCCACAGCCGGAGGCGTTCATCACCAGCGCTTCGATCTGCCGGGTTTGCACGAGCGGCCACCAGGCGTCGATATTGCGGCGCATGTCGTTCACGCCGCCTTCGTGGTCCGACAGATGCGTGCGGATCGCGCCGCAGCAGCCTGCGTCATCGGCCACGAGCGTCTGGATGCCCGCGGCATCGAGCACGCGCGCGGTGGCCGAGTTGATATTGGGCATCAGCGCCGGCTGCACGCAGCCGAGCAGCAGGCCGACCTTGCGCTGGTGCTCGCGCTGCGGCCAGTCGTGCGCGCGGCGTTGGGCGGCGCTCGGCACCTTGTCCTTCAGCGTCGCCGGTAACAGCGGGCGCACCAGCTGCCCGAGCTTGATCGCGGGTTTGAACAGCGGCGAGGGCAGGCCCTCTTTCAGCAGCCAGCGTTGCAGGCGCTCGCCTTGCGGCCGTTCGACCTGGGCATCGACGATCTCGCGGCCGATCTCCAGCAATTGCCCGTACTGCACGCCCGAGGGGCAGGTCGTCTCGCAGTTGCGGCAGGTCAGGCAACGGTCCAGGTGTTCCTGCGTGGCGCGTGTCGGCTTCTCGCCTTCCATCACCTGCTTGATCAGGTAGATGCGGCCGCGCGGGCCGTCGAGCTCATCGCCGAGCAGCTGATAGGTCGGGCAGGTCGCGGTGCAGAAGCCGCAATGCACGCAGCGGCGCAGGATCTCCTCGGCGGCCTGGCCTTCGCGGGTGCCTTGGAAAGCGGGGGCGAGCTTCGTCTGCATCAGAGGTCCAGATAAAGGCGGCCGGGATTGAAGATGCCCTTGGGATCAAAGGCCGCCTTCAACTCGCGATGAATCTTGTGAAGCGGCTTCGAGAGCGGCGCGAACACGCCGACCGATTTGTCGAGCGAACGGAACAGCGTGGCGTGCCCGCCCGCTTGTGCCGTGGCGTCGCGCACCTGCGTGGCCGGCAGCGGCGTGACGACCCAGCGCTGCGCGCCGCCCCATTCGAGCAGTTGCTCGCCGTGCAGTTTCAATTCGGGCGCGGTCTGCGGCAGCGAGAGCCGCCACAGCTTGGCGCCGCCCTGCACGGCGCGTGTGGCGCCGATGAAGAACTCGTCCGAGTGATCGCGCAGGCCCTGCCAGAACGGTTGAGCCATCTCGTTCGGGATCAGATCGCCGCCGAGGCTCGTGATGGCCGCTTGCACCGCGGCTTGCGCGCCGTTCAGGCGCAACACCAGCGCGCCGTCCCACCAGGCGCTGGCATTGATCGGCAGCGGCTTGCCGCCCCAACGGTTGAGCTGCGTGAGCGCAGCCTGCTGCGAGAGATCGAAACGCAGCGTGGCCTCGGCCACCGGATGCGGCAGCACCTTCAGCGAGACCTCGGCGATCACGCCCAGGATGCCCATCGCGCCGGCCATCAGGCGTGAGACGTCGTAGCCCGCCACGTTCTTCATCACCGTGCCGCCGAAGGACAGCCACTCGCCCTTGCCGTTGAGCACGGTGGCGCCGAGCAGGTGATCGCGCACGCTGCCGACCGCAGCCCGCGAAGGACCGGACAAGCCGCTGGCAACCATGCCGCCGACCGTGCCGCGGCCATCGAAACGCGGCGGCTCGAAAGCCAGGTATTGCCCCTTCTCGGCCAGCACCTGCTCAAGTTCGACGATCGGCGTGCCGGCCTTGACGGTCACGACCAGCTCGCTCGGCTCATAGCTGCTGATGCCGCTGAAGGCCGTCGTGTCGAGCACCTCGCCGCGGGGCGTGGCGCCATAAAAGGCCTTGCTGCCGTGGCCGCGGATCTGCAAGGGCTGGCCTGTGGCCGCCGCGCTCCTGACCTGTTCAAGCCATGCCTGCATCGGCTCAGAACCTTTCCAGTTCGGCAAACGCGAGCAGGCCGCGCTTGACATGCATGCGGCCGTATTCGGCGCAGCGTTGCAGGGTCGGGATGACCTTGCCCGGGTTCAGCAACTGCGCCGGATCGAAAGCCGCCTTCAGCGCCAGCATCTGCGCGCGCTCGGCTTCGGAAAATTGCACGCACATGCTGTTGAGCTTCTCGATGCCCACGCCATGCTCGCCGGTCACCGTGCCGCCGAGCGCCACCGAGGTCTCGAGGATCTCGGCGCCGAACAGCTCGCAGCGGTGCATCTGGTCGGGGTCGTTCGCATCAAAGAGGATCAGCGGATGCAGATTGCCGTCGCCCGCATGGAAGACGTTCGCGCAGCGCAGGCCGTATTTCTTTTCCATCTGCTGGATCGCCAGCAGGATGTCGGCGAGGTTCTTGCGCGGGATCGTCGAGTCCATGCACATGTAGTCGGGGCTGATGCGGCCCGAGGCGGGGAAGGCGTTCTTGCGTCCGCTCCAGAAGCGCAGGCGCTGCGCCTCGTCGGCGCTGACCTCGCAGCGGGTGGCGCCGCTGGCCTTGAGCACCGCTTCCATGCGCTCCACTTCCTCCGCCACTTCCTCGGGCGTGCCGTCGCTCTCGCACAGCAGGATCGCTTCGGCCGAGAGGTCGTAGCCGGCGTGGACGAAGTCTTCCACGGCGGCCGTCATCGGCTTGTCCATCATCTCGAGGCCCGCCGGAATGATGCCCGCCGCGATGATGTTGGCGACCGCATCGCCGGCTTTGCGGATGTCGTCAAAGCTGGCCATGATGCAGCGCGCCAGCTGCGGCTTGGGTACGAGCTTGACCGTCACCTCGGTCGTCACCGCCAGCATGCCTTCGCTGCCGACGATGACCGAGAGCAGATCCAGGCCCGCTGCGTCGAGCGCCTCGCTGCCGAACTCGACCGGCTCGCCCTCGACGGTGAAGCCCCGCACACGTAACACGTTATGCAAGGTGAGCCCGTACTTGAGGCAGTGCACGCCGCCCGAGTTCTCGGCCACATTGCCGCCGATCGTGCAGGCGATCTGGCTGCTCGGGTCAGGCGCGTAGTACAGGCCGTGCGGCGCCGCCGCTTCCGAGATGGCGAGATTGCGCACGCCGCATTGCACGGTGGCCGTGCGTGCCACCGGATCGATCTTGACGATCTTCTTGAACTTGGCGAGAGCCAGCGTCACGCCGCCTGCGTGCGGCAAGGCGCCGCCGGAAAGGCCGGTGCCCGCGCCGCGCGCCACGATCGGCACCTTGAGCTGGTGGCAGACGCGCAGCACGGCCGAGACTTCGATCTCGTCTTCGGGCAAGACCACGACGAGAGGCCGCTCGCGGTAAGCGGTCAGCCCATCGCATTCATAAGGCACGGTGTCTTCGTCGCGCCACAAAAGCGCATGCGCGGGCAGATGCTCGGCCAAGGCCTTGACCACGCGGGCTTGCAGCACGGCGCGGTCCAGCTGAGGCGAGGAGGAATGGCGAGAACTCATTGCGGCGCAACTGTACCCGGCGAAACCCTGAGCGGCGGCCTCGGGATTCACGGCGCTATCATTTGCTAATGAAAGCTACTTTCGCTAACGCGGTCGTGACGGGAGCCTGTGGCGGCCTCGGCCGCGCCTTGGCGCAGGCGCTGATCGCGCAGGGTTCGGCCGTGGCGCTGGCGGGCCTGGACCGCGAAGTGCTCGAAGGCTTGCGCGCTCAGGCGCCCGAGCGTTGCCGCGTCTACACGCCCGATGTCAGCGACAGCGCGGGCATGCAGGCGATGGCGGCGGACTGGATGGCGGCGCATGGCGCGCCCGATCTCGTGATCGCCAATGCCGGCGTGGCGGGCGGCTATGCCACCGCCGAAGCGGCGGATCTGGCGATGTTCCGGCGCCTGCTTGAAATCAATCTGATCGGCGTGGCCTCGACCTTCCAGCCCTTCATGAAATCTCTCCAGCCCGGCGCGGCGCTCGTTGGCGTGGCCAGCATCGCGGGCTGGCGCGGCATGCCGGGCAACGGCGCGTACTGCGCCAGCAAGGCCGGCTTGATCGCCTATCTGCAATCGCTGCGCACCGAGATGCGCGAGCAGGATGTGCAGGTCAGCACCGTCTGCCCCGGCTATCTGCGCACCGCGCTCACGGCCGGCAACAATTTCCTGATGCCGGGCCTGATGGAACCCGAAGCCGCGGCCGAGCTCCTGCTGCGTCGCGTGGCGAGCGGGGACGAATGGATCGTGCTGCCGCGGCGCACCGGCTGGCTCTCGCGTCTGCTGGGCCTGTTGCCGGAAAAGACTTACGACCGCATCCTGTTGTCCCAGCCGCGCAAGCCGCGCGCCGGTGAAGCGGGCTCAACGCCGATCCCCGGCTTGCATGAATGACTAAAACACAAATCGCCGTGATCGGCGCGGGGCCCTCGGGGCTGGCCGCTGCGCGCAACCTGCAAAAGCTGGGCCTGCCCTTTCAGGGCTTTGAAGCCGCCGGCGATCTCGGCGGCTTGTGGAACATCGCCAACCCGCGCAGCACGGTCTATGAATCGGCGCACCTGATCTCGAGCAAGCGCACCACCGAGTTCAGCGAATTCCCGATGGACGACGCCGTGGCCGACTACCCAAGCCACGCTGAACTGCTGCGTTACTTCAGCGCGTACGCCGATCACTTCAAGCTGCGCGAGCATTTCCGCTTCGGCGCCCGCGTGCTGCGCACCGAGCCGGTCGGCGACGGCAAGCGGCCGCTCTGGCGCATCACGTGGGACGAGAACGGCACGGAGCACAGCGCGCTGTTCAAGGGCCTGGTGATCGCCAACGGCGTGCTGGCCGAGCCGAACATGCCGGCTTTCGAAGGCCGCTTCGCCGGCGAGCTTCTGCACACCAGCGCGTACAAGAGCGCCTCGCAATTCCACGGCAAGCGCGTGCTGATCGTCGGTGCCGGCAACTCGGGCTGCGACATCGCGGTCGATGCCGTGCATCACGCCAGCAAGATCGACATCTCGGTGCGGCGCGGCTACTACTTCGTACCCAAGTACATGTTCGGCAAGCCGGCCGACACGCTGGGCGGCAAGCTGCAACTGCCGCCCTGGCTCAAGCAGCGCATCGACAGCAAGATCCTCAAGTGGTTCACCGGCGACCCGGTGAAGATGGGCTTCCCCGAGCCTGACCACAAGATGTACGAGGTGCATCCGATCGTCAACTCGCTGGTGCTCTATCACCTCGGACATGGCGACATTTCGGTCAAGGCCGATGTGGCGCGCTTCGAGGGCCACACCGTGCATTTCAAGGACGGCAGCGCGAGCGACTACGACCTCGTGCTCGCCGCTACCGGCTACCGCCTGCACTACCCCTTTATCGACCGCGCGCACCTGAGCTGGCAAGGCCAGGCGCCGCAGCTCTACCTGAACATCTTCGCGCCGGGCTTTGACAACCTCGCCGTGATGGGCATGCTTGAAGCCAGCGGCATCGGCTGGCAGGGGCGCGCTGAACAGGCCGAGCTGGTGGCGCGGCTGTTCAGCAACTTCGACAGCGCGGCGGCGCAGAGCTTTCTGCGCGCCAAAGCCGGTCCGCCGCCTGATCTCTCGGGCGGCTTCAAGTACAGGACGCAGCTGTCGCGCATGGCCTTCTACGTCCACAAGGACACCTATCGCAAGACCGTTCGCCAGGCCGCTGCCGCGTTGAAGTGATGGATATCGACGCAGTACGTTTGCATTTCAATCCGGCGACGCAGCAGGCTTTGAACGCCGTGCTGGGTTTCCTCATGTTCGGCGTGGCACTCGACACACGGATCGAGGACTTCCGCCGTGTGATGCGCATGCCCGTGGCCGTCGGCGTCGGCATCGCCGCGCAATTGCTGCTGCTGCCGGCCTGCACTTTTGGCCTCACGCTGATCCTGCAACCAGCGCCGAGCATCGCCTTGGGCATGCTGCTGGTGGCCTGCTGCCCGCCCGGCAATATCTCGAACATCATCACCCATCGCGCGGGCGGCAATGTGGCGCTGAGCGTGTCGATGACGACGATCACCAATGCGCTGAACATCGTCGCCATGCCTTTGAACCTGGCCTTCTGGGGGCATCTGCATCCGACGGCCGCACCGCTGCTGCGCGCGGTGGAAGTGAGCCCGGTCGACGTGGGGCTGCACATCCTGCTGATCATCGGCCTGCCCTTTGTGCTGGGCATCAGCTGCGCGCAACGCTGGCCCGTGCTGACTGCGCGCATCAAGAAGCCGGTCGGCATGGCCAGCCTCGTGTTCCTGCTGATCCTGATCGTCGGCGGCGTGGCGGCCAACTGGCAGTACTTCCTCGACTACATTGGCGTGGTGCTGCTGGCGGTGATCGCCCATGACACCCTCGCCTATGCGCTTGGCTACGGCTGCGCGGTGCTGGTGGGCCTGAAGGAATACGAGCGCCGCGCCATGTCGATCGAGGTCGGCATCCGCAACGCGGGCCTCGGCCTGGTGCTGGTGCTCGGGTTTTTTGACGGGCTCGGCGGCATGGCCATCGTGGCGGCCAGCTGGGGCATTCTGGATATCGGCATTGGCCTGGCACTCGCCCGATGGTGGGCGCGGCGGCCCGCGGAACGAACGGTTTTTTGAAGTATGACGAAGAAGCGAGTTCTGATCACCGGCGCTGATGGCTTCCTCGGCCGGAGCCTGCTCGCCGCCTTGGCGGTCAGCGGCGAATGCGAGGTGCTGGTGGCGCAGGACGTGCGTGAGGTGCCGGCCGAGCGCCGCTTTGAAGGCGTGATCTACGAGCAGCAGGACGTGCGCGAGCCCGGCCTGCTGGAATCGCTGAAGCGCCACGGCATCGACACCGTCGTGCACCTGGCGGCCATCGTCACGCCGCCGCCCGGCTCGACGCGCGAGTTTGAATATTCGGTCGACGTGCTGGGCACGCAGAACCTCTTGCAGGCCTGCGTCAACGCGCATGTCAAACACCTGCTGGTCAGCTCCAGCGGCGCGGCGTATGGCTATCACGCGGACAACCCGGACTGGCTGGTCGAGACCGATCCGCTGCGCGGCAATGTGGTGTTCGCCTACTCGCATCACAAGCGCCTGGTCGAGGAGTCGCTGGCGCTGTATCGCACGGTGCAGCCCGAGCTCAAGCAGACGGTGTTCCGCATCGGCACGATCCTCGGCGAGAAGGTCGACAACCAGATCACCGCGCTGTTCGAGAAGCGCAGGCTGATCGCTGTGCAGGGCAGCGACAGTCCTTTCGTCTTCATCTGGGACGAGGACGTGACGGGCGCTTTTCTGCACGCGCTGCGCACCGGCACCGAAGGTGTTTTCAATCTCGCTGGCGATGGCGCGCTCACCATCCACGAGTTGGCTGCGCTGATCGGCAAGAAGACCCGCAGTTTTCCGGCGTCGTTTCTCTACGCGGTGCTGTGGCTGGGCTCGCGCCTGGGCCGCTCGCGCTATGGTCCCGAGCAGCTCGACTTCCTGCGCTACCGCCCCGTGCTGCTGAACACGCGCCTGAAGGACAGGCTCGGCTACACGCCGGCCAAGACCAGTCGCGAGGCCTTTCTCGCCTTCGTGAAGGCGCGCGCAGAGCAGGGGCGCCCGCTGTGAGCAGCGGCACGCGCCTGAGCCGCGTGGACATGCTGTGCCTGCTCGTCATTGTGGTGACCTGGGGCCTGAACTTCGTGGTCATGAAGCTGGGCCTGCGCGGGCTCTCACCGATGCTGATGGGCGCGCTGCGTTTTCTCGTCGCCGGGCTGCCTTTCTTCTTCGTGCGCCGCCCCGATCTGCCATGGCGTTATGTGGTCGGCTACGGGCTTGCGCAAGGGCTTGGCCAGTTCGGTTGCCTGTTTCTGGCGCTGCGCCTGGGCATGCCCGCAGGCCTGGCCTCGGTGGTGATCCAGACGCAGGCTTTCATCACGCTGCTGATCGGCATTCCGGTGCTGCATGAGCGCACGCGGCCGTCTCAATGGCTGGGCCTGAGCGTGGCGCTGGGCGGCCTGATCGCGATTGCCTGCGCGCACGGCCAGGGCCCGGGCGAGATGACGCTGATCGGCTTTGTGCTGACGGTCGGCGCGGCGCTGATGTGGTCGATCGCCAATGTGATCGGGCGGCTTGCAGCCCGGGTGAGCGACTACGAGCCCTTCAACTTCATCGTCTGGACCAGCCTCGTGCCCATCGTTCCCTTCCTGCTGCTGGCGGCCTGGATGGACGGGCCGCAGCAGGTGCTGAGCCAGCTGCGGTCGCTCGATTTCTCGGGCCTGCTGGTCGTGCTCTACCTGGGCTTCGCGTCAACGCTGCTCGCCTACAGCTTGTGGACCCAGTTGCTCAAGCGCCATGTCGCTGCCAAGGTCGTGCCCTGGTCCTTGCTGGTGCCGGTTGTCGGGCTCACGGCGGCGGCTCTGGCCTTTGGCGAGCAGCCGCTGCCCCTGCAATGGGCCGGCGTGGCGGCTGTGTTCGTGGGCCTGGTGATCAACCAGGGCGCCGCTTGGTTGCGGCTTTAGCCGCTGCCTTTTTTGCGGGAGCCTTCGCAGGCGCTTTGGCCGCAGTGGTGGCGCTGGTCTTCGCTGTGGGCATCGTGAGCGGCTGGATCCGGTCGGTGCCTTCCTTGATCGCGTTCGCGGCCAGGTGCGTGAACTGCTCGCTCAGCGCGCCCCACCATTTCATCGGGTCGACGGCGGGCGTGGCGGGCGCGGCCGCTGCGGCAGGCGCTTTCGCGGCTGGCTTGCGCGCGGCGGGTTTCGGGGTGGGTGCCGGCGCAGGCGTTGGTGCAGGAGCCGGCTCTGGAGCGGTAGCGGCAACCGGTGGCATCGCCGCCTTCAACGATTCCGACAAATCAGCCATCGGCACGTTCATCGTCTTCAGCGTGGCGAGCGTCATGCGCTGCACTTCCATCGCCTGGATCGTCACGCCGAGCATCTTGGCGTTCTGCTCGAGCCAGAACTGCACGGTGCGCAGCTCGCCGATGCGTTTTTCGAGTTCGTCGGGGTCCAGCGTCGGCGCGACCCATTGACCGATGCCGGGCATGCTGGTGCCGGCGTTGGTGACCAGGCCTTGCAGGAAGTCGAAGCCGGGAATGAACTTGCTGAAGGGGTTGTCGGTCATGAACTTTCTCTCCGTCTTATGGTTGTGTGTTGATCCGTTCGACCTCGAAGCCTTGCGCGGCCAGCAACTTCGGCAGCGCATTCGCGCCGGTCATGTGCAGCGCGCCCACCGCAACGAGCACGCGCTTGCCGGAAGCATGCAATGCCGCGATGCGCTTCGCAAGAGGGCCGTTGCGTTCATCGTTGAGCCGATGCAACGCTTGGGCGTCTGCCTCACTGTGGACGCAGTCGCACCAGTCTTCGTAATTCTGCAAGGTGGCCAGATCGCCGTGGGCCCAGGCTTCGGCCATCTTGACCATCGGCCCGCGTACCTTGTTCTGTTCGAGCTGGCTGAGGCCGTCGTCGAGGTCTTCCAGCATCTCCTTGCGATCCTTCGGCAGCAGCGCCTGCATCTGGTCCTTGGCAGTCTCCAGTGCCACGATCGTGCGGCCGCTCGCGTGGGCCATGCCGGACAGGATCGGCTCTTGACCGAACGACGGATCGAGCCCGTCGCGGCGCACGGACAGCGCGGTCAGCGTGCTCAGCTGCAGCAGCGGGTGGTAGGCAGCCAGCGCGGCGAGCGGTACGCATTCGGCTCCGGCCTGCGCGGCCAGGCGCTGCGCGAGAGCCGGCGGCAAGGCCTCGGGCCCCGGTTTGCCTTCCTCGAGCAGCGCGGCCATCGTCTTGGGATCGCTGAGATCCAACTCAAGCGCCAGCACATCGGTGGAGCGCCAGGCGTTCGCCAGGGCCGGGCCTGGAACGGCCCAGCTCAGACGGCCGATGTGCAGGCTGCCATAGAGCCAGGAAACATGGCCGTCGCGCTTGATCTTCCAGAGCACGCCGTGATCGGTGGCGGCGGCTTGCAGCGCGGCCATCTCGGCCGGCGTGGGCATGCCGGCATTGGGCGGGCAGTCGTCCGCGTGGGCAACAACGTGACCCAGCAGCGCGAGCAGGAGCGCAACAAGGCGGCTCAATGCTTGAAGCCGATCGAGCGGCGTTCGCGCACCTCGGGCTTGAGCCGGTGTTCGCCTTCGAGCTGGATCAGGAATTCGTCGGGCGTCAGTGTCTCGGCCAGGATCTCGATCTGCTGGCGCACCGCGGCGAAGTCGCCCGGCGTGAGGACATCGAGCGCGTTCAGGCGTTCGCGCTGCTCGGCCGTCGGCGCAGCGCCGGCTTCGCGCTCGAACATCTGCAGGCGCTGTTCGGGCCGCAACGGCTTGAAGCGGATCTTGAAGGCGAAGCGGCGCAGCGCGGCCTCGTCGAGCTCGTTGAACAGATTGGTCGTGCAGATGAACACGCCGGCAAAGCGCTCCATACAGGCCAGCATCTCGTTCACTTCGGAGACCTCATAGTTGCGCTCGGCCATGCGGCGGCTGCGCAGGAAGCTGTCGGCTTCGTCGAGCAGCAGCACGGCGTTCTCGCTGGCGGCGGATTCAAACATGCGGGCCATGTTCTGCTCGGTCTCGCCGACGAACTTGCTGGACAGATCGCTGGCCTGGCGGATCATCAGCGGGCGTTGCAAGGTCTGCGCGATGTGCTCAGCCAGCGCGGTCTTGCCGCTGCCGGGCGGGCCGTAGAAACACAGGTTGCCGATGCCGCGCTTTTGCAGGGCGGCGACGATGCGTGGGATCTCGAAGCGCGATTCGCAGTTGAGCAGGTCGAGCGCGTACTGCGTGACGATCGGCCGCGCGCCGCGTTCATGCGGCTGGTGGCCGAGCGCCTTGTCGGCATTCAGGAGCTGGCGTTCGATCAGTTGCTCGCCTTCGTGCGGCGCGCCGGCGAGCTGGGCAAAACGCACGGCGGTGCGGATCTGCGCCGGCGTGAGGCCGCGCCGCTCGGCGAGTTTGGCCACGAATTCAGCCGAGACCTGCACATCGGCCAAGGCCTTGCGCACGAGGCCCAGGCGCGCACCGGGCGGCGGCGATTTGAGTTCGAGGTGGTACTGGAAACGGCGGCGGAAGGCCGGGTCGATCTGCTCGATGCGGTTGGTGATCCAGATCACCGGCACCGGGTTGGTCTCGAGGATCTGGTTGACCCAGGCCTTGCCCGAGACCGAGCCCGAGGTCGGCGCTTCGAGCGCGGAGTCGAGCCGCGCGATCAGCTGCGCGGTATCGGTCGAGAGCGGCGGGAACACGTCCTCCACTTCGTCGAACAGCAAGGCGACGTTCTCGCTGGCCTTCAGGAAGACCTGGCTGATCTGCAGGGAACGATAACGATCGCGGCCCGACAGCGAGTTGCCGTCGCGATCCGCGTATTCGACCTCGTAGAGATCGAGATTCGCCGCGGCCGCAGCCACCTTGGCCAACTCGGTCTTGCCCGTGCCCGGCGGCCCATAGAGCAGCACGTTGACACCGGCTTCATGCCGCGCCACGGCCTGGCGCAAGAGCGTGCCCAGCATGCTCAGGTCTTCGGCGACGAAATGGAAATCGCCTTCGTTCAACAGGCTCTTGGTGGCCGGCCGCGTGAACACGGCCATCAGGTCATGCGGGCCCTGGTACTCGCGCATCAGCACGGGCGGCAGTTGATCGCTGACCTTCATCAGGTCGGCGAGGTCGGTGATGTTGTGTTCGGAGATCAGGTTCTCGACCATGCCGATGCGCTCGAGCCGCGAGCCGGCGCGCAGCGCCTCGGCCACTTCCTGCTCGTTCACACCGGCCACGGCCGCGATCGCGGCAAACGCCTCTTGCGCGGTGTTGACCTTGAACTCGACCAGAGCGCCGCGCAGCTCGCGCTGATAACGCGCCAGCGTGCCGTACAGCAGGATCGCGCGCTCGGCCGGGTTGAGCTGCAGGAGCGTGCCCAGCGAAGCAATGTTCTTCTCGACCAGCGTCGATTCCTTCTTGAGTTGCCGGTCCAGCCATTCGCTGGTCGTGGCCAGCAAGGCCATCATGTCCTTGGGAGCGTCCTTGACGTATTCGTCAAGATAGAAGAACAGCGTGGCCTCGGCGAAGGGGCCGCTCCAGACGCCATAACGCTCCAGGAAAGCGTCATCGCTCAAGAGGCTGTGGCCGGCCCAGGCTTCATTGCCTTGGCAGCGCGTGTTCAGGTAATCGCGCAGGCGGCCCAGCACGCGCACGGGCCACACCAGGTGGCGACCCGTGAAGGACAGCAAGCCGTTGAAATCGCGGCGCAGGTTGAAGCGGCCCGCGTGCTTGACGGTCAACGTCAGCACGAACTGCGAGCACATGCGGTCAAGGACCGGGGCCTCTTTGAGGCCCGGAGAGGGCAGAACCCGGGCCGTCGCACGAGCGTCGGCCAGACGCTTCACCATGCGGTAACTCCTGCTATCTGGGCGGACCCATCATTGCGCAGGCTGTGCGTCAGGACAAGTGGTTCGTGCGCGCTATTGTTGGCACTCCGGCAACTTTTTTCTTGCGGCGGGCTGACTCGGTGATAAGTTCCTGTACCCGCATCAATGCATGACGACGGGTTGGTTGCCCATGTTCGCGTAGGTCTCGATGAAATCATCGAGCTCTTCCTCGGAGGGCGTGCCTTCAATCAGCGCGGCCACACCCGACTCGAATTGCTGGGCCAGGGCCCCTTCGATGAAGATTTCGCGACGGGCGAATTTGTCGACGATCTCAAAGCCGGCGCGGCGCAGCTGCATGTCCGGATTGGCTTGCAGCAGCTCGCCGGGCTGGCTCGCGTCCACCTGCACGTCGAACTGGACGACGATGAAGCTGGGGGAGTTGTACAGCATTTGCATGGCGGATTCCTCGGTTCTTGAGAGCTATCTGTGGCCGCAGGGCCAGGATTCAAGAGCGCGTACAGCTCATGCGCCGATGTCTGACTCCATACTCTCAGAACTGACCCCCATTCACTTCCACCTGAATCAGCGGTTAGGGTTGTTATTGCGGAACAAGATCACGTCTGATTGATTTCACTCAACGGACAGGGTCCGAATCGAGCAAAACGAACGAAAAGCCGCGTGTCGCCGGGTCACCGCTTTGCAGTCGAACGGGCAGGAAATTGCGCGCCGGATCGAGCCAGACATCAAGCGGGCCATCCCACTCGCTGAGGCCCGGACGACGCAGGTGCAGCGTGCGTGGTGCTAACTCGTTACTTGCGCGCTCCTCGCCCACCGGTTCGTCAAGAAGTTCAAAGACCCAGTTGGCCGGTTCGCCGCGCAAGCCGGCCACCGGCAGATGGATCTGCTGGCCGGGATGCATCGGCTTCTGCGCAGCTCGCGCCACGACCGACGCCAATTGAAGCCACCAGCTAATGTGATCCTGCACGCCCTCGGGCAGCGCGCTCTGCTCGCTGCCGGCCGAGTAACTGATCAGGCCTTCGTCGCGCCGGAAGTTCGTGGCCTTGGCATCGCGTTCACCGCGCAGTTCTGCATAGCGCGTGGGCGCGAGGCCGGCGGGCGTGAGCTCGCCCGTGCTGCGCCAACCCGGCAGCGCGTGATCGCCCACTTGGCGATCCAGTTGTAAGCGGTAGTTGCCGCCCTGCACCTGCCAGTGAAGCCGCGCGCGGCCTTCGCGGCCGTTCAGCTGCAAGGCGTAAACCCACTCCAGCGGTGGGGCAATCGCGAGCAAGGGCGCGCTTGCCGTTTTCGTGGCGCGCAGGGTGGGTCGTTGTGCTTTGCGCATCACCGTTTGAGGTGACGACGGTGCGGGCGCTGTCATCAGCTTGAGCTTCACTGCCGGCAGCGTCACGCGGATCGCGGGTTGCGCTTTCGGCCCCAGCACCCAGGCGTGCGCGGCCAACACCGCGCTCAAGGCGAAGATCCACGGACGAACACGACGATGCGAAGGAAGCGGCTGGAGCACAGCACAATGCTGCAATATTGATGCGGCTTCCGCCTTCCCCAGAATGAAACTCGCCACCTACAAGGACGGCTCGCGTGACGGTCAGTTGGTCGTCGTCTCGCGCGATCTCGCCACCGCTCACTACGCCAACGGCATCGCCACCCGCTTGCAACAGGTGCTCGATGACTGGAACTTCCTGAGCCCGCAGCTCGAAGATCTTTACACCCAGCTCAATCACGGCAAGCTGCGCCACGCTTTTGCCTTCGACCCCAAGCTCTGCATGGCGCCGCTGCCGCGCGCCTACCAATGGGCGGATGGCTCGGCGTACATCAACCATGTGGAACTGGTGCGCAAGGCGCGTGGCGCCGAGGTGCCCGAGAGTTTCTACAGCGACCCTTTGATGTACCAGGGCGGCAGCGATGATTTCATCGGCGCCTGCGATCCGGCGCGCTTCGTGAACGAGGCGATGGGCATCGACTTCGAGGCCGAGATCGCGGTGATCACGGGCGACGTCAAGATCGGCGCCGGCCCTGAGCAAGCGCTCGAAGGCGTTCGTCTGTTGATGCTGGCGAACGACTGGAGCCTGCGCAACCTGATCCCGGCCGAGCTCGCCAAGGGCTTCGGTTTTTTCCAGAGCAAGCCGGCCACGGCCTTCAGCCCCGTGGCGGTCACGCCTGATGAATTGGGCGAGGCCTGGAAGGGCGGGCGTGTGGACTTGTCGCTGCAATCGATGTGGAATGGTCGCAAGGTCGGCCAATGCGAGGCCGGGCCGGAGATGACCTTCAGCTTCGGCCAGTTGATCGCGCATATCGCCAAGACGCGCAATGTGCGTGCGGGATCGATCGTCGGATCGGGCACGGTCAGCAACAAGGACTGGTCGCGCGGCTACAGCTGCATCGCCGAGAAGCGCGCGATCGAGACCATCGAATCCGGAGCACCGAAGACCGAGTTCATGCGCTTTGGTGATTCCATCCGCATCGAGATGAAGGGCCGTGACGGCCTCAGCGTCTTCGGTGCCATCGACCAGGAGGTCTGCTCATGCAACAACGAAGAACCCATCTGATTCTTGTCGGCTCCAGCTTGCTGCTGCTGACGCCGTGGGCACGCGCCCTCAGCGAGACCGATGCCGCCAGCGGCATTCGCGCCGCGCTGGAGAAAGGCGCCAACGCCGCGGTCGGTCTGCTGGGCCGGCAGGATGGTTTCATGGGCAATCCGCAGGTCCGCATCGAGCTGCCCAGTGCGCTGAAGAGCGCTGCCAAACTCGCGCAGGCGACCGGCCAGGGCAAGAAGGTCGAGGCGCTGGAGCTTGCGATGAACCGCGCTGCGGAAGCCGCTGTGCCCGAAGCGCGCGCGCTGCTGGTGAACGCAGTCAAGAGCATGAGCGTGGACGACGGCCTCAAGATCCTGCATGGCGGCGATGATTCCGCCACGCGCTTTTTTGAAGCCAAGACGCGTGATCCGATCGGTGTGAAGTTCCTGCCCATCGTGCAGCAGGCCACGCGCAAGGTCTCGCTGGCCGACAAATACAACGCGGTGGCGGGCAAGGCTGCGGGCTTCGGCTTGATCAAGCGCGAGGACGCCAATATCGATCAATACGTGACCGGCAAGGCGCTCGACGGCCTCTTCCTGATGATCGCGCAGGAAGAGAAAAAGATCCGCCAGGACCCGGTGGGCACGGGCAGTGCGCTGCTCAAGAAGGTGTTCGGCGGTCTCTGAACGGCCGGTGAACGACAATACGCGCTGGATTTTTGACCCTGACCCATGACCGAGACCCCACCCGAAGTGACCTCTGCCACTCCCGAAGTGCCTGGTGCAATGCCCGAAGCAACGCCTGATGCAACGCCTGATGTTGTGCCTGACGCAGTGCCCGATGCCGTGCCTGCCGAAGAAGCACCCGCAAGCGCTGCGCCGGTGGACGTTGCCGCCCAGCTCAAAGCCCAGTTCCCCGCCCTGTTCACCGGCGCGCACAAGCCTTTGAAGCTGCGCATCCAGGCCGACATCCAGGAGCGTGCTCCAGGCCAATTCACCAAGACCCAGCTCTCGGCCTTCTTCCGCCGCTATACCGGCAACACCGGCTACCTGATCGCGCTGACCAAGGCCGCGCAGCGCTTTGACCTCGATGGCAAGGAAGCCGGCGAGATCAGCGATGAGCACCGCAACGCGGCCAAGGAAGAGCTGGTGCGTCGCCGCGGTGTGCAGCAGGAGCGCGTGGCGCTGGAACAGCAACAGCGCTTCAACCGCGCCGGCTTGTTGCGCGACTACGAGCGCACCACGCTGACGCTGGCCAATTTCTGCGTGCTCAAGGGCACGACGGAAGAAGAACTGCCGGGTCTGCTGGAGATTGCGCGCAAGGAAGCGGCGGAGATGCCGCAGCGCGAGGAGCGTCCGCGTTTTGAGCCGCGTGGTGATCGCCGTGATCAGCGCGACAACCGTGGTGACCCGCGCGAGCAACGCGGTCCGCGGGGCCCGCGTCCGCCGCAAAAGCCGCGCGGCTGAGTTTTACATCTGTTCCCAGGGGAGGCCGTCGTGCCTCCAGCCGTTCAAACGGCCCCGGTGAAAGTTCTCATCGGGGTCGCCTTCAAAGCCGTGCAGGACATTGATCACTTCCGTGAATCCTGCGGCTTCCAAGGCTTCGCCGGCTGCGATCGTGCGCGTACCTGAGCGGCACAGCAACACCAGCGGCTTGCTCACATCACCGCCCGCCTCGCGCCGCACCTGCTCGATGAAGCGCGGCGTGTCGGGCTGCATCTCTGGATATTCGTACCAGGCCACATGCACGACGCCGGGCGGATGGCCGACGTAGAGGTACTCCAGCTCCATGCGCACGTCGAGGAACAGCGCCTCGGGATGGGCGTTCAAATAAGCCTGGGTTTCGATCGGGGTGAGATGCTTCATAGAATCGGGATCATGACTGCTGCCCACACCTCTTCCACGTCAACGTTCACGCGCGGTGCGGCCCTGCCCGGCATTCTGCAACAACGGATCGCGATTCTTGATGGCGCGATGGGCACAATGATCCAGCGCTACAAGCTTGGCGAGGCCGATTACCGCGGCGAACGCTTCGCCCAGCACGGCAAGGACCTGAAGGGCAATAACGACCTGCTCGTGCTGACCAAGCCCGAGGTGATCAGCGAGATCCACGAACAATACCTGGCCGCTGGCGCCGACATCATCGAGACCAACACCTTCGGCACCACCTCCGTGGCCCAGGAGGATTACGCGCTCGGCGAGCATGCTTACGAAATGAACGTGGTGGCCGCCCAGTTGGCCCGCGCCGCCTGCGACAAATACTCGACGCCCGACAAGCCGCGCTTCGCCGCGGGCGCCCTCGGCCCGACGCCGCGCACCGCCTCGATCAGCCCCGATGTGAACGACCCGGCCGCGCGCAATGTCGATTTCGACACGCTGCGCGCCGCGTACTACGAGCAGGCCAAGGGCTTGCTTGACGGCGGCGTCGATCTGTTCCTGGTCGAGACGATCTTTGACACGCTCAATGCCAAGGCGGCGATCTTCGCGCTCGACGAGCTGATGGAAGACACCGGCGAACGCCTGCCCGTGATCATCTCCGGCACGGTCACCGATGCCTCGGGCCGCATCCTCTCGGGCCAGACCGTGACGGCGTTCTGGCATTCGGTGCGCCACGCCAAGCCGCTGGCCATCGGCCTCAATTGCGCGCTCGGCGCGACGCTGATGCGCCCGTACATCGAGGAGCTGGTCAAGGCTGCCGGTCCGACAGCCATCAGCTGCTATCCGAACGCCGGCCTGCCCAATCCGATGAGCGACACGGGCTTCGATGAGACGCCCGATGTGACGGGCCGCTTGATGAGCGAGTTCGCGGCGAGCGGTTTTCTCAACATCGCCGGCGGTTGCTGCGGCACGACGCCCGAGCACATCGCGGCGATTGCGAGCAAGGTGTCAGCTTATCGTCCGCGTGCCAGTGGTGAGCGCTTCTTCAGCGAGCTGGCTGAATCGGCCGAAGCCGCTGCTTGATCAAGCCCTGATCAAGCGCTGATCAAAGCCGCAGCAGCGCGGCCATGTCGACCGTCAGCCTGAACTCATGCGGAGCGAGGCTGGCCACCACGGCCTGCGCCGTCAGCGTCGTGTTGCGCGGCTGAGGCACAGGCCAGGGCCGCCCCAAGGCATCGACCAGGGCCGCAACGCGTGGCGCGGTGGCACGTTCGCCGCGGTGGTAGACGATGCCAATCTCATTGCTGGCCAGCCGCACCAGGCTGCCCGGCGGATACAGGCCCACGGCCTTGACCAGCGCGGCGCCGGCTTCGTCGGGCTGACGGCGTTCATCGAGATAGATGGCCCGCGCCGCGGCGGCGCCGCTTTGCGCACGGCGTGATCGGCGCGGTGAGAGTCGCGCGGCAAAGACGTCGATACGGGCCAGCAGTCTTGCCAGTTGCTGCGCCGGCTCTCGTTCCTTGAGCGGACCCGGCTTGCTTTCGTGATGCAGGCGCACCGCGTCGATCCAGAGGCTCTGGCGCACGCCGAGCCGCGCCAGCCAGCGCGCAGCGCGATCACCGTGTCCGTTGATCACCTCGCGTTGGCGCGCGTCCATGTCTTCGGCCTGCGTGGCCAGACGGTCCTGTTCCTTGCTGATCGCCACGTTCATGCACAGGGCCGAACGGGTCAGCGCATTGCACCAGGGCTCGGTCCAGCCGAGCTGCTGGCCCGAAAGCTCGCAGAGCACCAGGCACAACAAGGCGTGGCGTGCGCTGTAGTTGGGGCTTTGCTGGCCGGCGTCGTAGATTTGCAGCAGCAGCGCAGCATCGGGCGCGCGGCGCACACGCAGCACGGCTTCATCGTGGAGGCGGTCAAAACGCGCCAGGAAATCATCGGCACGTGGGTTGCTGAGCAGGGCATGGGCGCGCTGTTGCAGGTCGGCCCAGACGCCGGTCTGGCCCAGGTCGAGTGCGCGCAAGTGCTCGAAATCAAAATCGGTGGCGGGAGCGTCAGGCCGCAGCTTGGCGCGCTGCGTATCGCCGAGTTCTTCCTCGTGCGCCCACACACCGCGCAGCATCAGCGATTGCACTTGGGGCGAGTCTCGCAAGACCTGGCCTTGGCCGATCAGCAGCGTGCCTTCGGCATCGCGCAAGGGGAACTCGAGCGTCTGGCCGTACGTCAGCAAATCGGCGGGAATGGGGATCAGGCTCAAGTGCTGGCGCTTTGTCTTGATGGAGTCGGAAGGTATTGTCAACGCGCTGCGAAGGGCGCGAGCGCTTGAACGCGTAAAATGTGACTTAGTCCAAGGAGCGTTGCGACGGGAAAACCCTGCCAGGCTTGGATTGAATTGAAGCAACGACGCTCACCGACCCATGATTCTTTTCGGGGCTGCGGTGAGTCCGTGGTCCCAAGGCTTGCCATGACCACTCTCCGCACTCCGCCGCCGATGAAGCTCTCCGGGCTTGAGCCCGTCCTGATCGAGCCCGGCACGCTCTTCGTCAACATCGGCGAACGCACCAACGTCACCGGCTCCAAGGCCTTCGCCCGCATGATCCTGGCCGGCCAGTTTGAAGAGGCGTTGGCGGTGGCGCGCCAGCAGGTTGAGAACGGCGCGCAGGTGATCGATGTCAACATGGACGAGGCCATGCTCGACAGCAAGGCCGCGATGGTGCGCTTCCTGAACCTGATCGCCTCCGAGCCTGAAATCTCGCGTGTGCCGATCATGATCGACTCGTCCAAATGGGAAGTGATCGAGGCCGGCCTCAAGTGCATCCAGGGCAAGGGCATCGTCAACTCGATCTCGCTCAAGGAGGGCGAAGAGGCGTTCAGGCATCAAGCCAAGCTCGTGCGTCGCTACGGTGCTGCTGCAGTCGTGATGGCCTTCGATGAAAAAGGCCAGGCCGACACCTTCGCGCGCAAGACCGAGATCTGCGAGCGCGCCTACCGTTTCCTCGTCGACGAGGTCGGCTTTCCGCCTGAAGACATCATCTTCGACCCCAACATCTTCGCCATCGCCACCGGTATCGAGGAGCACGACAACTACGCGGTCGACTTCATCAACGCCACACGCTGGATCAAGCAGAACCTGCCCGGCGCCAAGGTCAGCGGCGGCGTGTCGAACGTGAGCTTCTCCTTCCGCGGCAATGACCCGGTGCGCGAGGCCATCCACACCGTGTTCCTGTACCACGCGATCCAGGCCGGCATGGACATGGGCATCGTCAACGCCGGCATGGTCGGCGTCTACGACGATCTCGAGCCCGAACTGCGCGAGCGCGTGGAAGACGTGGTGCTGAACCGCCGGCCCGACGCGGGCGAGCGCCTGGTCGAGATTGCCGACAGCGCGAAGGGCGCCGCGAAGGACGACACCGCGCGTCTGGCCTGGCGCGCCGGCGATGTCAACGAAAGGCTCTCGCACGCGCTCGTGCACGGCATCACCGATTTCATCGTCGTCGATACCGAGGAAGCCTGGCAGGCGATCCTGGCCAAGGGCGGCCGCCCGCTGCATGTGATCGAAGGCCCGCTGATGGCCGGCATGAACGTGGTTGGCGATCTGTTCGGCCAGGGCAAGATGTTCCTGCCGCAGGTGGTCAAGTCAGCGCGCGTGATGAAGTCGGCCGTGGCGCACCTGATCCCTTACATCGAGGAAGAAAAGCGCCTGCTCGCGCTGTCCGGCGGCGATGTGCGGGCCAAGGGCAAGATCATCATGGCCACGGTCAAGGGCGACGTGCACGACATCGGCAAGAACATCGTCACCGTGGTCCTGCAATGCAACAACTACGAAGTCGTCAACATGGGCGTGATGGTGCCCGCGCAGGACATCCTCCGCAAAGCCAAGGAAGAGGGCGCCGACATCATCGGCCTCTCGGGCCTGATCACGCCGAGCCTCGAAGAGATGCAGCATGTGGCCGCCGAGATGCAGCGCGACGAGTATTTCCGGAGCCGCGGCATGCCGCTGCTGATCGGCGGCGCCACCACCAGCCGCGTGCACACGGCGGTCAAGATTTCGCCGCATTACGAAGGCCCGGTCGTCTATGTGCCCGACGCCTCGCGCTCGGTCAGCGTGTGCAGCGAGCTGCTCAGCGACGAACGCGCCAAGGCTTACATCGCCGAGATCAAATCCGACTACGACAAGGTGCGCCAGCTTCACGCCAACAAGAAGCAGACGCCGCTCGTGACGCTGGCCAAGGCCCGCGCCAACAAGACGCCGATCGACTGGAGTGCTTATCAACCGCCGGTGCCGAAGTTCCTCGGCCGCCGCGTGTTCAAGAACTACGACCTCGCCGAGCTGGCCCAGAACATCGATTGGGGCCCTTTCTTCCAGACCTGGGATCTGGCCGGCCCCTTCCCGGCGATCCTCAAGGACGAGATCGTCGGCAGCGAAGCGCAGCGCGTCTTCAGCGACGGCAAGCGCATGCTGCAACGCCTGATCGAAGGCCGCTGGTTGCAGGCCAGCGGTGTGTTCGGGCTCTACCCGGCGGCGCAGGTCAATGACGACGACATCGAGATCTACACCGATGAGTCGCGGACGCAGGTGCTCATGACCTGGCGCGGCCTGCGCATGCAATCGGAGCGGCCGGTGGTCGACGGCATCATGCGTCCGAATCGCGCGTTAGCGGACTACGTCGCGCCGAAGGCATTGGCCGGAACAGCGCCCGACTACATCGGCCTGTTCGCCGTCACTGCGGGCCTCGGTGTCGAGAAGAAGGAGCAGCAGTTCCTCAAGGATCTCGACGACTACTCCGCCATCATGTTCAAGGCCCTCGCCGATCGACTGGCCGAAGCTTTTGCCGAGCGCCTGCACGAGCGTGTGCGCACCGAGTTCTGGGCCTACGCGGCTGACGAAGCCCTGAGCAAGGAGCAGCTGATCGGTGAGCAATATCGCGGCATCCGCCCTGCGCCCGGCTACCCGGCGTGCCCCGATCATTTGTCCAAGCGCGACCTGTTCCGCGTGCTCGTACCCGAGGAAATCGGCATGGGCCTGACCGACTCGATGGCGATGACGCCGGCCGCCAGCGTGAGCGGCTTCTACCTCGCGCACCCGCAGGCCAGCTACTTCAACGTCGGCCGCATCGGTAAGGATCAGCTCGTCGACTGGGCGGCGCGCATGGCGCTTGATCAGCGCGAGGCTGAGCGGGCGCTGGCGCCATTGCTCGGATAGTCGGCGGGCGGTATCTCCTTCGATTTCGGGAGTTGTCGCCCGTGCAGGCGACGCAGATCGGGGGTTTCCCTCGCCCCGAATGGGGGGCTGTTTGCGACCATGAGTTTGTTTCTGTCAACAAACCCAAGGAAGCAATATGCGCATTCGTCTTTTCGCCTTGTCCGCCCTGGCCCTGGCCGCCATGTCCGCCCATGCCTCGGTCTCGATCAACGCCGCCTCTGACACCTACGCTCAGAACTTCGACACCCTCTCCGCCAATGCCCCGCGCGGCGCGCTCTTCGGCAACGACAGCACCCTCAACGGCTGGTCGATCTACAAATCCGACGCCACGGCCGGCGCCTTCTACTACACCGATGACGGGTCCGGCCTCTTCGGCAGCGCCAGCGGCTTTCACAGCCTCGGCACGGGCGGCAGCTCTGACCGCGCGCTCGGCGTTCTGCCGTCAGCAGACTCCACCTTCGGCAATCCTGCACCCGCCGCGGGCTCGCCGGCTGGCTGGGTCGCCCTGTCCGCCACGAACAACAGCGGTGCCGCGCTGAGTGCCTTCACTCTGGGCTATGCCGGCGAACTCTGGCGTCAAAACGATGGCAGCCCGTCGTCGACGTTGACCGTGCAATATGGCTTTGGCAGCAGCTTCGCCGGAGTCACCAGCTGGACCCATGCCGGCGCAGGCTTCGACTTCAGCACGCCATCGATGGCCACGGCCGGCGCAGTCAACGGCAACACCGTGGGTCACGTCGCCGGCCTGGGCGGCACCGTCGGCGGCCTGAACTGGAACAACGGCGACACGCTCTGGATCCGTTGGGAAGCAACCGCCGTCACCGGCGGCAACACCATGGGCATTGACGACGTCTCGCTGAGCGTCTCCGCCGTGCCGGAACCCAGCAGCATCGCGCTGATGCTGGCCGGCATCGGTGCCGTGGGCTTCATGGTGCGCCGTCGCAAGGTCTGAGCACCGTCGCTCCACTCGCTGAATGAACGCACACGTCCTCAGGTCGAGGCGTGGGCGTTGAGCCTGATGCTGGGCTTCAAAACAGGAACAAGCAGGATGATTGCCGGAAAGCTGTTGCCATTCACCCTCACTCTCGCTCTCACCCTCTATCTCGCGACGGGCGCCAGTGCCAATGCCACCGGCTACTACGTTGATTCCATTCTCGGGAATGACGCCTTCGACGGAAAGTCCAGCGCCACGCCATGGAGGACTCTCGGGAAAGTCAACGCGCTACTCGGCAGCGCGGCCAAGCCGCCTGCGGCCATCGTGGCGGGCGATACGGTCTACCTCAGAACGGGCCGTGTCTGGGACGAAACCTTGGTCATCCGTCGCTCCGGCACGAGCACCGCCCCCATCAAGTTCGCCGGCTACGGCGACGCAGGCGCCACGCCGCCAACCCTTCGGGCGTCCACGGCCATCTTGGGCCCCTGGGCACGATCCAACAGCGACCCGCCGCTCTATCAAATCAAGGTGCCGGGCGATATCGGACAACTGACATTCTCGTCCGCAGAAAATGCCGCCGGCGAGCCGATGGTGTTGCCCTTCGCGCGGTATCCGAACGTCGCCGCCACGCTGGCGTCTGGCCCGGACATGTTGCGCGTGCATGCGCCAGTGGCGTGCCCGAACACGGACGGCGTGGCCAGCGTGGCGGGCGACGATGGCCCCAGCGCTTGCGGCCTGGCTCACGTCGAAAATCAGACGCTCAACACCCATGATCTGACGAACGCAGACCTCGTGATTCGCGCAGGCGCCTATCGATGAAGTGCTCGTCGCCGATCTGAATGCTGCCCCGCTGTCGGTGGCCTCGTTGATCCATGTGTTCGCTGGCGGGCCCAAGGGGGCCGGTCAATACGACTGTCCGGACGCCGGCACCAACCTCGCCGCGCGTTGCGCGAACTATGTCGACCTCCGTACAGGTCTGCCGCTGTCATGGCCCTTGGCTGTCTCGCAAACTTCGATCAGCCAGACGATTGTTGGCATGGCGATGGATCCTCGTTTGCAGGATATCGACGGCGATAGCGTCGCCGACGCCAATGACCTTTGCCCGGCAACGCCGGCCGGCCTCAGCGTTGATGAGCGGGGCTGCAGCTATGCGCAGCGGCATGTCAATGAGGCCAGCCGAGCACCTCAGGAGCTGGTGAGTCCCCGACGCAACTGAATTGCTTCCGCCATATGCGCCGGCCCAATCATCTCGTGTCCAGCCAGGTCTGCCACGGTGCGTGCCACGCGCAACACGCGGTGATAGCTGCGGCCCGACCAGCCCAGTTGAACGGCCGCCTTCTGCAACAGCGACAGCGCGGCTTTCTCGGGCAGCGCATAACGATCAATATCAGCGGCGCCCAGCCGCGCGTTGGCGCAGCCCTGGCGTGCCAGGGCCCGCTCACGCGCGGCGCGCACCCGTAAGGCGATTTCGGCGCTCGACTCGCCATCGGCCGACGCTGCAAGAGCGGCGGGCAACATCATCGGCACCTCGATCTGGATATCGATGCGATCCAGAAACGGGCCGCTCAACTTGCCCTGATACCGCGCGATCTGATCCGGCGTGCACCGGCAAGCACGCAGCGGGTTGCCCAGATGCCCGCAGGGGCAGGGGTTCATGGCCGCGATCAGCTGGAAGCGTGCCGGAAATTCGGCCTGACGCGCCGCGCGCGAAATCAGGATGCGGCCGGTCTCCATCGGTTCGCGCAGCGCCTCCAAGGCGGCGCGCGGGAACTCGGGGAGCTCATCGAGGAAGAGCACGCCATGCTGCGCCAATGAGATCTCGCCCGGCCGAGGCGGTGAACCCCCGCCGACCAGCGCCACGCTGGAAGCGCTGTGGTGGGGCGCACGCAGCACGCGCTGGCCCCAGCGCTCCGCATTGAACTGGCCGGCCAGGCTCAGGACGGCCGCAGACTCCAGGGCTTCCTCTTCCGCGAGCGGCGGGAGCAGGCTGGGCAGCCGCTGTGCCAGCATGGACTTGCCCGTGCCCGGCGGCCCCATCAGGAGCAGGCTCAATTCACCGGCCGCGGCAATCTCGAGCGCGCGCTTGGCGCCACCCTGGCCTTTCACGTCGCGCAGGTCGGGCTGAGCGGGGGCAGCTTCGCGTGCAATCGCGAGCGCAGGCCGCAGCGCTTCCTCGCTGGCCGGCGCGAGCGCGGCGACCAGATCGAGCAAATGCTTCGCGCTGCAAACCTTCACGCCCTCCACCAGCGCCGCTTCAGCAGCGCTGGCTTCCGGCAGCACGAGGCAACGCGACGAGCCTTCGCGCCGCAGCGCCAGGCTCATCGCCAGCGCGCCCCGAACCGGGCGCAACTCACCAGCCAGGGACAGCTCGCCCGCGCACTCGATGCCATCAAGCCGGGCCGCGTCGATCTGACCGTTGGCGGCCAGCAGGCCCAGCGCGATAGGCAGGTCAAACCGGCCGCCTTCCTTGGGCAGTTCGGCCGGTGCGAGGTTCACGACGATGCGTTTGTTGTGAGGGAAGCCCAGACCGTTGTTCTGCAGCGCAGCGCGCACGCGCTCGCGCGACTCCTTCACTTCGGTCTCGGCCAAACCCACCAGGGTGAACGCAGGTAACCCGTTAGCCAGATGGACTTCGACGGTGACTTCGGCGGCGGTCAGGCCGTCCAGCGCGCGGCTGCGGACGATGGCCAGGGACATGGAACAAGCTCCCTCGGGATCGCCCTGAACAACGGGCGTTTGTGCGCATTGTGCACGGCCGAGGGCTGCTGCTTGTATGCCCAAACGTGGTGCACGCACCAGCCCAGGGCATCAACGGGAATGATTCCATAACGGTGCGCCGCGACTTTTGCCCGGGCCCGATTGCATGGGTATTCCCTCGGTTTTGCGCCTCGCGAGGCCGCTCCCGAGTCGGTGATGGCTTGGCACGGAAGCTGCAAAGCTACAGCGTTGCCTGCTATTCCCTTGAACACTCAATAAGGAAACGATGATGAAGCCCGTTCGCTTTGTGATGTCCGCCCTGGCTCTCGCGATGGCCATGCCAGCCTTTGCTGATGATCCGGCGCCGGCGCCAGCGCCAGCTGATCCCCTGTCCTTCAATGTCAGCCTGACCACCGACTATCGCTATCGCGGCATCTCGCAGACGCGCCTGAAGCCGGCCCTGCAAGGCGGTGCGGACTATGCCTTTGACAGCGGCTTCTATGTCGGGACCTGGCTCTCCACCATCAAGTGGATCAAGGACGCAGGCGGCGATGCTCCGGTGGAATGGGACATCTACGGCGGCTACAAGACCGAGATCGCCAAGGGCATTTCGATCGACGTCGGCCTGCTGCAATACGAATATGTGAACAACAAGCTGCATCCGAGCGCCAACACGCTGGAAGCCTATGCCGCCGTCACCGTCGGGCTGGTGACCGCGAAGTACTCGGCCAGCACCACCAATCTTTTCGGTTTTGCTGACTCCAAGAAGTCGGGCTATTTCGATCTGTCTGCCGCGCTGGATCTGGGCGAAGGCTTCACCCTGACGCCGCATTACGGCCACCAGAAGGTGAAGAACCTGAGCGCCGCTTCGTACTCGGATTACTCGCTGACCCTGAACAAGGACATGTTCGGCGTGACCTGGGGCGCGGCCGTGGTCGGCACGAACGCCAAGGGCTATTACAGCCCCAATGGCAAGGATCTGGGCAAGACCGCCGCGATCATTTCCGTCAAGAAGACTTTCTGATCCCGAGAACCTCTGAGGAGCACAACATGAAACTGATCACTGCCGTCATCAAGCCCTTCAAGCTTGACGAAGTGCGTGAAGCCTTGAGCGCCATCGGCGTGCAGGGCTTGACCGTGACCGAGGTGAAGGGCTTCGGCCGCCAGAAGGGCCACACCGAGTTGTACCGTGGCGCTGAATACGTGGTCGACTTCCTGCCCAAGGTGAAGATCGAAGCCGCCGTGGCCGACGACGTCGTTGAACGCGTCATCGAGGCCATCGAGGCCGCGGCCCGCACCGGCAAGATCGGCGACGGCAAGATCTTTGTTTCCCCGCTGGATCAGGTGGTGCGTATCCGCACCGGTGAGACCGGCCAGGATGCCCTCTAAAAAACCAAGAGCACGTTGGAGAACCACCCAATGAAGAAACTTCTCGCCACTCTGGCCCTGGCCGCCGCGGTGTTCGCACCGGGCGCCTGGGCGCAGGACAGCGCGGCCTCCGCCGCCGCGCCAGCGGCCAGTGCCGTCGCAGCTGCCGCAACTGCCGCAACTGCTGCGGCTCCCGCCGTCGCTGCTGCTTCGGCACCTGCTGATGCTGCCAGTGCCGCTGCTGCGCCGGCCCCCGTCCCCAACAAGGGCGATACCGCCTGGATGATGTTGTCGACCCTGCTGGTCATCATGATGACCGTGCCGGGCCTGGCTCTGTTCTACGGCGGCCTCGTGCGCAGCAAGAACATGCTGTCGGTGCTGATGCAGGTGATGGTCGGCTTCTCGCTGATCGTGGTCCTGTGGGTCATCTACGGCTACAGCCTTGCGTTCACCGAGGGCAATGCCTTCATCGGCGGCACGGATCGCTTCTTCCTGAAGGGCATCTGGGACAACGTCGCCGGCACCTTCTCGAACGCGGCCACCTTCAGCAAGGGTGTCTACATTCCCGAGCTCGTCTACGCCGCCTTCCAGGCCACCTTCGCCGGCATCACCGCCTGCCTGATCGTGGGCTCGTTCGCCGAGCGCATGAAGTTCTCGGCCGTGCTGGTCTTCCTGGCCCTGTGGTTCACCTTCAGCTACCTGCCGATCGCCCACATGGTCTGGTTCTGGGAAGGTCCGGACGCCTACTCAAGCGCTGCCGTGGTTGACGCCACCAACGCCAAGGCCGGTCTGCTCTGGCAATGGGGTGCGCTGGACTTCGCCGGCGGTACTGTGGTGCATATCAACGCCGCTGTGGCTGGCTTGGTCGGCGCCTTCATGGTCGGCAAGCGCGTCGGCTTCGGCAAGGAAGCGTTCACGCCGCACAGCCTGACGCTGACGATGGTCGGTTCCGCCCTGCTGTGGGTGGGCTGGTTCGGCTTCAACGCCGGCTCGGCTCTGGAAGCCAACGGTGTTGCAGGCCTCGCCTTCATGAACACCTTCGTCGCCACCGCGATGGCCGTGCTGGCCTGGTGCGTGGGTGAAGCGCTGCACAAGGGCAAGGCTTCGATGCTCGGTGCTGCTTCCGGTGCGGTGGCGGGTCTCGTGGCCATCACCCCGGCTGCCGGCAACGTCGGCATCATCGGTGCGCTCGTGATCGGCGCTGTCGCCAGCTTTGCCTGCCTGTGGGGCGTGACCGGCCTGAAGAAGCTGCTCGGCGCGGACGACACGCTCGACGTGTTCGGCGTGCACGGCGTGGGCGGCATCATCGGTGCCCTGCTGACCGGCGTGTTCAACTCGCCCAACCTGGGTGGCCCGAGCTACCCGGTCGACTGGTTCACGGTCACCGCCGTGACGCCGGACGCCTACTCGATCGCAGCGCAAGTGCTGGTCCAGGCCAAGGCCATCGGCGTCACCATCCTCGTGTCGGGTGTGGTCTCGCTGATCGCCTACAAGCTGGTGGACATGACCATCGGTCTGCGCGTGCCGGAAGATGCCGAACGCGAAGGTCTGGACATCACCTCGCATGGCGAAACCGCGTACAGCAAGTAAGCAAGCCATGCGGCGCAGGGCTCAGGCCCTGGCGCTGTGGCGACGAGCCGCTCCTTCGGGAGCGGCTTTTTCATTGCCGCGAGCAAGCTGGCGCGACTGCGCTGTCGATCCGGTCAATCACAAGGGTTTGCACCGTCCTTCATTCGCGGGGGAAGGCGGGGCGGAAGGGATAGTCAACCGTAGCGTGATCTGCACAATGTGACGGAAATGTTTTTACCAACTTATTTCCGAGGTCACCGATGCTGAACCGCCCTTCTCGTTTGCGCCCCTTTATGGTCCTGGCAGCCTTGTTCGCAATGGTCGGTTCCGCTCAGGCGAGTTCCACCTTCTTCACGTCGCAGGACGATTTCCTGTCCTACCTGGGCCGCCCGGTGACAGATGACTTCAGCGACCTGGCCGGCAGCATCGGCCAGAACCTCGGCTCCGCGCCGCGCCAGGCCGGCAGCTTCGGCTATACGGTCTATGGCTACAACTTCCTCGGAAGCGATCCCGATACCGTGACCGCGACCGGCTCGCTCGACAACCCCGCGATCACCACGACCTACAACTGGGGCACCCTGATCCTGGACAGCTTCACCGGCGGCGCCAATGCCGTGGGCTTCAATGTCTGGGGTGAAACCGCCGCGGGCGCCCTCGTACCCGGCCAGTCGATGGAAATCGAAGTGCTCGATTCCAAGGGTGCCGACCAGTACTTCTATTTCTCGCCCACCGACATGGCCGATGGCAGCTTCGTCGGGATCATCTCGACCGGCACCATCAAGATCGTCAACGCGCATGTGATCCCGAACCCAAGCCTCGGTGACCAACCCTTCGCCACGATGGACAACGTCACGCTCGGCCAAGCCGTGGCCGTCGTGCCCGAGCCGGCCGACTACGCGCTGATGCTCGGCGGCCTGGGCGTGCTGGGTGCGGTCATGCGCCGCCGTCGCAAGGCCTGAAGAAACCTTCGCACGCCCCCGCGCTCTTCAAGCTGACAAGCCCCGGCTCGCCGGGGCTTTCCCTTTTCTGCAATTCACTCTTGCAGAACTTCACGTCGCCGCCACCTGAGCGGTCCGTAGAATCCCTGATCGATTGAAGGAGCGCGCGTCGCATGGTCCCCCATCTCATCACTGCCCTGACCGGCCCGATCAACGAGCTGGAGCAGCGCATTCTGGAGTCGATGCCGGCCACCGAGCGCTGGTTCCGCCTCGAATGGATGGAGCACACGCCGACGTTTTACGCCGCTGTCGACCTGCGCAACGCCGGCTTCAAGCTCGCGCCGGTGGACACCAACCTCTTCCCGGTCGGCTTCAACACCCTCACGCCCGAGATGCTGCCGCTGGCCGTGCAGGCCGGCATGGCCGCGATCGAGAAGATCTGCCCCGAGGCGCGCAACCTGCTGATCGTTCCCGACCAGCACCGCCACAGCAGCTTCTACCTGTCGAACCTCGCGACGCTGATGCGCATCTTCACCCAGGCGGGCCTGAACGTGCGCCTGGGCACGCTCGACTCCAAGATCACCGCGCCGACCGAGCTCAAGCTCGCCGACGGCAACACGCTGACGCTGGAGCCGATGGTGCGCAACCGCGCGCGCCTCGGCCTCAAGGATTTCGATCCCTGCACCATCCTGCTCAATGATGACCTGACCGATGGCGTGCCCGACGTGCTCAAGAACCTGCACGAGCAATACCTGCTGCCGCCGCTGCACGCGAGCTGGACCCAGCGCAGCAAGAGCCGCCATTTCCAGGCCTATGAGGAAGTCTCCAAGAAATTCGCCAAGCTGCTCGGCATGGACCCCTGGCTGATCCACCCGATGTTCAGCCCGGTGGCCGGCGAGGGCGGCATCGAAAGCCTGCAGACCCAGGCCGATGCGCTGCTGACCAAGGTGCGTCGCAAATACAAGGAATACGGCATCCAGGACAAGCCCTTCGTCATCATCAAGGGCGACGCCGGCACCTACGGCAAGGGCGTGCGCACCGTACGCGATGCCAAGGAGCTGACGGAGCTTGGCGCTGATCTGGGCGATTTGGCCGGAGCCGGCCCGCTGGTGATCCAGGAAGGCGTGCCCACGCACGAGCGCGTGCACGAGGCCGTGGCCGAGCCGGTCGTCTACATGATGGACCGCTATGTGGTCGGCGGTTACTACCGCATCCATGCCGACCGCGGCATCGACGAAAACCTCAAGGGCCCGGGCGCGAGCTTCGTTCCGCTGGCCTTCGCCGAATCGGGCCACCTGCCGCGTCACAACGAGAAGCCCGGCGCGAGCGCCCCGAACCGCTTCTACATGTATGGCGTGATCGGTCGGCTGGCCATGCTTGCGGCCAGCTACGAGCTCGAAGCGACGGACCCAGAGGCAGAAACCTACGCCTGATCCGTGAGCCCCCCCGCCTGCGGGTACGCAGGCGGCCCCCGAGGGGGCGCAGATCGACATCGGCGTGGGCCGATGTCGACATCTGCCCAAGCCGCCCTTGCGAGCGGCCCGGCGGGCGTCTTGAATTCGGACAAGACCGGACACCGGGGGGTAACTCGGTTGCTGCGCAAGCCGATGGCTGGCGGACAATGGCCGCTTTTCAACTTTGGCGGTCCAGCTCCGGCTGATCGCTGCGCAGTCCGGTGAGTTCTTCCCACGCCGCCTCCCGCCGCCCCTCGGTGCTGGCAGGCCTGACCCTTGGGGCGCTTGGTGTCGTCTATGGCGACATCGGCACCAGTCCGCTCTACGCGCTCAAGGAAGTTTTCCACGGCGGCATGGTTGCCGTCACGCCCGCCAACATCCTCGGCGTGCTCTCGCTGCTGTTCTGGACCCTGACCATCGTCGTCTCGGTCAAGTACGTGCTGCTGATCCTGCGCGCCGACAACAACGGCGAGGGCGGCTTGATCGCCATGCTGGCGCTGGCCACCAACGCGGTCAACGACAAACCCCGCCTGCGCCGCACGCTGATGATGTTCGGCCTCTTCGGCACCGCCATCTTCTTCGGCGATGCGGTGATCACGCCGGCCATGACCGTGCTCGGCGCGGTTGAAGGCATCGACGTCTACGCGCCCAGCTACGACACGCTGATCATGCCGATCACGCTGGTGGTGCTAACGCTGCTCTTCAGCGTACAAAGATTCGGCACCGGCGGCATCGGCAAGGCCTTCGGGCCCGTGATGCTGCTGTGGTTCGCCACCCTGGCCGTGCTGGGCCTGCCGCATATCTTCGCCAACCCGCATGTGCTGGTGGCCGTCAACCCGATGTACGCGGTGGCCTTCTGCCTCGCGCATGAATGGGCTGCCTTCGTGGCCCTGGGCGCCGTGGTGCTGGTCGTGACCGGTGGCGAGGCGCTCTATGCCGACCTCGGCCACTTCGGCAAGAAGCCGATCCGGCTGGCCTGGTACTTCGTCGTCATGCCGGCGCTGGTGATCAACTACTTCGGCCAGGGCGCGATGCTGCTCGAGAAGCCCGAAGGCGTGAAGAACCCCTTCTTCCTGCTCGCGCCGGGCTGGGCCGAGATGCCACTGTTTGCGCTGGCCACGCTGGCCGCCATCGTGGCCTCGCAGGCGCTGATCACGGCCGCCTTCTCGGTCACCAAGCAGGCCATCCAGATGGGCTTGCTGCCGCGCATGCGCATCCTGCACACCTCGGTGCGTGACATCGGCCAGATCTACGTGCCCTTCGTCAACTGGGGCCTGTTCGCCTTCATCGTGCTGGCCGTAGCCTTCTTCGGCTCCAGCAGCAAGCTGGCCGGCGCGTATGGCATCGCGGTCACGATCGACATGTCGATCACCACGGTCATGACCTTCTTCGTGATCCGCTACGGCTGGAAGTTCCCGCTCGCGCTGAGCCTGCTGGCCACCTGCTTCTTCTTCATGATCGACGTCACCTACCTGGCGTCCAACCTGCTCAAGATCGTCTCGGGCGGCTGGTTCCCGCTGCTGATCGGCATCGGCATGTTCACGATCATGCTGACCTGGAAGCAAGGCCGCCGCATGCTGCACCAGAAGCTGCGCGAGGACGCGATCGACCTCAAGAGTTTTCTTGAGGCCGTGTTCCTGAGCCCGCCGCTGCGCGTGCCCGGCACGGCCGTGTTCCTGGCTGCGGATGCCGGCGTCACGCCCAACGCGCTGCTGCACAACTTGAAGCACAACAAGGTGCTGCACGCGCAGAACCTGTTCGTGACGGTCAAGCACCACGAGGTGCCCTGGGTCGGTTTCGGCAAGCGCGTCGAGGTCGAGTCGCTCGGCAACGACTGCTGGTCCGTGATGCTGCACTTCGGCTTCAAGAACGAGCCCGACGTGCCCGAGGCGCTCAAGCTGCTCGAGACGCGCGGCGTGCAGCTCGACGAAATGGAAACCAGCTACTTCCTCTCGCGCGACATCATCATCCCGCGCCTGGAGATCGAGTCCGACATGGCGCACTGGCGCGAGAAGCTGTTCGCCAGCATGCACCGCAACGCGGCTGCGGCCGCCGACTTCCTGCACCTGCCGACGAACCGCATCGTCGAGCTCGGTTCCAAGGTCGAGATCTGAGCGCTCAGGGCGTGGAGCTTGTGGGGCAGAGCCCTTGCGGCGGCATAGGGCTGACGATCGGGCCGATGTAGATCACGCCCTCGCGTACTTTCAACAGCTTCGCCACCGCCGCACGCGTCGCGGGCTGGTACTGGGGCACGTCGAGGCCCAGCTGACGCAGGCCTTCGGCATCGGGCACCCAATACTGGCAGTGGCCGGGTTCGCCGCTCAAGGAATAGTTGAAATCCTTGTCGTCAAAGCTGAGCCGGTCCTGGTCGAGGCGCCCCGGCAATGCCTTCACGAAGTCGAAGACATTCGCGGGCCAGCGCTGTTGCGCCGCATCCATCAGCGCCTGTGACACCGTGTACCTCGGCGTCCATCGCGCCAGGAATCGCTCGCGCGAGGCGGCGGTAACGGCCGCATCAGCAAACAAGTCACCGGATTCGATGCGCTCACGCAGGCGCAAGTACATGAAATCGGTGGTGTCGAAGACGATGGCGGACCCCGCCCGTATGTTGAGCGCCCGCCCGCTGTTCAGCACGAGCCAGGCGCACGGGCCGAAGCACTGTTCGTTGATGTCGAGGACGGGGCGTTGACTGTTCAGCCATTCGCCCAGACGCAACACCTCGGCCTTGTTGCTGTCGACGGCCAGGTCGATGAGCAGCGGCCGATCAATGCCGCGCGCGAAGGCTTTGCGGGCGTCCTCGACATCGCCAGGTTGCAGGCGCCCATGGATGCGACTTTCTCCGTCAAAGGTTCCGGTCGAAACTGAAGCCGCCAGGCATGCCGGCGCCAACAAGCTCGCGAAGAGGGAGAAGGAAAGGCCGATCCATCGGATAGAGGTCAAATTCATGGCGGGAGGATAGCGGCCACGGCGCCCGACTTTCCGTTCGCGCCGGGGGCAATATGACCGCCGTCACAGCCCGGTCGCAATGCCCCGCCAAACTAGCGGCCGATGCCGACCGGAATCCTCCTGCTGATCGCCGCGCAATTCATTTCCGCGCTGGCCGACAACGCGCTGCTGATCGTCGCGATGGCCTTGCTTGAACAGCAGGGCAGCGCCGCGTGGTGGGCGCCGCTGCTGAAGGTCGGCATGACGCTCGCCTACGTGCTGCTCGCGCCGCTGGCCGGCCCGCTGGCCGATGCGATGCCCAAGGCGCGCTTGATGATGGCGATGAACGGCGTCAAGGTGCTCGGCGCGCTGGGCCTGCTGCTCGGCGCGCATTCGGTCGCGTGCTTCGTGCTGGTCGGCATTGGCGCCGCGGCTTATGCGCCGGCCAAGTACGGCCTCGTCACCGAGCTGGTGCCGCCAAGCCGCCTGGTCGCCGCCAATGGCTGGCTCGAAGTCTCGGTGGTGTTTGCCGCGCTGTTCGGCATCGTGCTCGGCGGTGTGCTGGTCAGCACAGCCTGGCAATCGCTGATGCCCGGCGCGGGCCTGATGCCTTCGCTGATCGGCCTGCTCGTGCTCTACACGCTGGCCGCGCTGCTCAATCTCGGCGTGCCCGACAGCGGCGCGCGCTATGCGCAAAGAGCGATCCATCCGAAAGCGCTGTGCGAGGACTTCTGGCGCGCCAACCGCCAGCTCTGGCGCGATGGCGAAGGCGGGCTCTCGCTCGCGGTGACGACCGGCTTCTGGGGCGTGGGCGCCGTGCTTCAGTTCGCCGTGCTGCGCTGGGCCGAAGATGTGCTGCAGCTCAATCTGGCGCAGGGCAGCCTCTTGCAAGCGGCGGTGGCCGTCGGCGTCATGATCGGCGCCGCAGTTGCCGCCTGCCGCGTGCCCCTGCACCGGGCCAAGCGCATGCTTGGCTTTGGCGTGGCCTTGGGCCTGCTGGTGGCGACGGTGTCGGCCTGCACTCAGCTCGGCATCGCCCTGCCTTTGCTCGTGCTGACGGGCGCGGCCGGCGGCATGCTGGTCGTGCCCTTGAACGCGCTGCTGCAGCATCGCGGCCATGTGCTGCTCAGCGCCGGCCGCTCGATCGCCGTGCAGGGCTTCAACGAGAACTTGAGCATCCTCGTCATGCTGGCGGTCTACACCGTCATGCAGGGCCTGGATTGCCCGATCGCGCCGCTGATGTGCGGCTTCGGGCTGCTGATCGCCAGTGGCATGGCCGCGCTGGTCTGGCGCGAGGCCTTGGGTCAGCGACGGCCTAAGCCCATTGATGTTGCATGAGCGGGCTGGCCGGCTGGCTGACATGACCGACCGCGCGCAGCAGCTCTGATTCAAAGCGCGCGCAGATCGAATCCCAGTCATTGGCCAGTGCCGATTGGCGCGCCGCAGCCGCCAGCTTTTGCCGCTGGCTTTGATCGTTAGCGAGTTGCAAGGCCAGGCGCGTGAAGATGGCGCTGTCGCCGAGCGGCGCCAGGCGGCCGTTCTCGCCGTCCTGGATCAGCAGTGCCGCGCCGGCATGGCGATAAGCCACGACCGGCAGACCGCTGGCCATCGCCTCGGCCGTCACATTGCCGAAGGTCTCGGTCATGCTGGCGAACAGGAACAGATCAGCCGAGGCGTAGTGCTCGGCCAGCTCCTGGCCGCGGCGCTGGCCGGCAAAGATCGCGTCGGGGCAGCGTGTCTCCAATTCCGCGCGCAGCGGGCCTTCGCCCACGAGCAGCAGGCGTGCAGTCGGTTGCTCCTTGCGGATCGCTTCAAACGCGGTCAGCAACTGGTGCAGATTCTTCTCGGCGGCAAGGCGCCCGACGCAAGAAACCACCAGCGTCTGTTCGTCAACGCCCCACGAGGCGCGCAACGCGGCGCTTCGATAAGACGGCGAGAAAGCCTGCGCATCCACGCCGCGCGACACCACGCTCAGGCGCTGGAAGCCGCTCGCCGCCAGATCGTCGCGCAGCGCGGCGGTGGGCACCATCGTGCATTGCGCCTGGTTATGGAATTTGCGCAGGTAGGCCATGATCGGCTTGTGCAGCCAGCCGATGCCGTAATGCGCGCTGTACGCATGGAAATTGGTGCGGAAGTCGCTCGTCACCGGCAGGCGCATGTGACGCGCCGCTTGCAGCGCCGACCAGCCCAGCGGCCCTTCGGTCGCGATGTGCACCACATCGGGCCGGTTCGTCGACCACAGCTTCACCAGCGCGCGCTTGCTCGGCACGCCCATGCGCAGATGCGGGTAGCGCGGGATCGGCAGGCCGCGTAGCAGCACTTCGTGCAGGCGCGGCACGCCGCTGTTGTCGGCCTTCTGGCGCGGACGGATCAACTGCAGGTCATGGTGGCGCCGGTGCAGCCCATCGACGATGCGCGCCAAGGTCATGGCGACGCCATTGACCTCCGGCGGGTAGGTCTCGGTGACGAGTGCGATCCGCAGACGGCGTTGGTCGGCGGGGAGGGACTGCACATCGATATCGGCACTTTCCATGACCGCGATGCTGACGGGCTAACGCGACGGTTCTATGACAAGTGGAGCGTCACGAGAATTTCATGCAGGGCCGTCACTATTCGGTCACTGCAACCCGATGAGGACCGCCGTGAACGAATTCTGGAAGACGCTCGAAACCCAGCGCTGGGACGATCACCGCTACTACCACCACTGCCGTATCAACCAGAGCCTGCACCTGCTGAGCGCGATCACCTTCGTGTGCGCCTACGGCTTGCTGCTCGTCGATCCGGCCTATGCAGCCCTGCTCGCCTGGCTCGTCTCGATGACCAGCCGCCAGGCCGGCCACTTCTTCTTCGAGCCGCGCGGCTACGACGAGATCAACCAGGCCACCGACGAACACAAGGAAGAGATCAAGGTCGGCTACAACATCCGCCGCAAGATCGTCCTGATGAGCCTGTGGGCCGCGCTGCCGGTGCTGCTGTGGCTGGCGCCTTCGGTGTTCGGCCTGATCACGCCGGCTGCCGATTTCAAGGGCTTCCTGCATGACCTCGGCTGGTCCTGGCTGATGCTCGGCGCGGGCGGCCTGCTGTTCCGCGTCACGCACCTTTGCCTGCGTGACGGCTGGGTGCAAGGCCTGGCCTGGGGCACCAAGATCATCACGGACCCCTTCCACGACATCATGCTGTATCACCGCGCACCCTTGGCTCTGATGCGCGGCGAGCGTTTCGCCGCACACCAGGCCGGCGCTTAATCAAGACCGAGCTTGTGGCGCAGCATCTCCTTGAGGATGCCGCGCCGGATGGTCTTGTTGTCCAGACCGCTCGCCTCATGCCACCAGCCGTCGCGCCGCATCGCCTGCGCGGCGGCGACAAAGCGCTCGGCCACTGCATCGACCTCGGCCTCCGTGTAGTTGAGGCTCCAGATCATGCGGCCGCTGCCCACCCAGCTCAGCCCCAGGCCCTGTTCGCGCAGATAGAACTGCAGCATCCAGTTGTAGCGCGAGGGCTCGGTGTAGAGCACCGTCCAGATCGTCGACAGATGCTCCACCTTCACCGGCACGCCCGCTTCCCGCAGACGCGCATTGAAGCGCGCTGCGTGGGCATTCCAGCGTTCGTCGAGGCCGGCATAACGCTCAACTTGAGCGGGCTGCTCGATGCGGCGCAGGAAGGCGCTCATCGCCGCCATCACATAAGGATGGGCGTTGAAGGTGCCGCGCGCAAAGCAGATGTCGGCCGGCCGGCCCGGCTTGGTGCGCTCCATCAGGTCGGCACGGCCACAGACCACGCCCACCGGCAGACCGCCGCCAAGCGTCTTGCCGTAGGTGACCAGGTCGGCCTGGATGCCGAAGTATTCCTGTGCGCCGCGCGGTGCGAGACGGAAGCCGACGAACACCTCATCGAGGATCAGCACGATGCCACGCTCGGTGCAAACCTCGCGCAGCTGCTTCAGCCAGGCGGTATAGGCCGCGCGATCGAAGCTGGCGCGGCGACCGCTGTCCACCAGCGTCGAGTCGCCGGGCGCGCTGGCATTCGGATGCAGGGCCTGGAGCGGGTTGATCAGCACGCAGGCGATGTCGCGGCGCGTGCGCAGCACCCTGAGGCTCTGCTCATGCATGTCCTTGAGCGTGTAGGTGTCGCGCGGCTTGACCGGGTTGCCCGGGCCGGGCTGCACATCGTCCCACCAGCCGTGATAGGCGCCGCAGAAGCGCACGAGGTGCGTGCGGCCGGTGTGATAACGCGCCAGTCGCACGGCCTGCATGACGGCCTCGGTACCCGACATGTGGAAGGACACCGCGTCCAGGCCGGAGATCTTCTTCAGCCGCTCGGCGTTGTCGAGCACGCAGGGGTGATACGCGCCGAGCACGGGCCCGAGCTGGCCGGCCATCACGCCGGCCTCGGCGATGCATTCCTTGTAGAAGTCGTAGCCGAACACGTTGACGCCGTAGGAACCGGTCAGGTCAAAGAAGCGCTGGCCATCAAGGTCCTCGACGTAGACGCCTTCCGAGCCTTGCAGGAAGGAGCCGAGCTTCAGATGCTCGCGCAGGTAAGGGCTGTACTGGAAGGGCACGCGGTAGCTGCCGGTGAAGCGCAGGTCGGGCAGCAGCTCGCGCAGCTGGCCGCTCATCGCGATGCTCTTGGCGTGGCGCGTGTTGAGCGTTTCGCACAGCTGCGCAAAGCCGACCTGACGCCGCTGAACGATGGCGTCAGCGGCACCGTCGGAGCCAAAGAATTGCGCTTCGTTGTAGGCGTAGCCGGGGATCAATCCCGCCACGCGCTTGGCCATGCGCGAGTGGCCGGCCAGCGAGCGGTGCTTGGCGCGCGAGAGCTGCAGGCGGCGGCGCGCCTTAGGCGCCAGCCAGGCCATCACGCCGAGCGCGATCGCGGACAAGGCAAAAGTTTCTTCCATGGGTTCGGGCTCCTTGAAGTACCCGATTTGTACGAAAGCTTGTTGACATGACGATGAAAATCTCTGCCTTGCAGCAAATACGCCAGGTGTTTTTGCAGGAGGACCTGAACTTCCTGCTCACCAACCGGGTGCCGCGCATCGCCCTCACGCGCTTCGTGGGCTGGTTCAGCCAGATCCGCAGCCCGCTGCTGGCGCGCCTGTCGATCGCCGTGTGGCGGCTGTTCACCGATCTCGATCTGAGCGACGCGCGCGAGACGAAGTTCGGCAGCCTGCACGAATGCTTCACGCGCCAGCTGAAGGACGGGGCGCGCCAGGTCGACCTGCGCGAGGAGATCATCAGCAGCCCCAGCGACGCCATCGTCGGCGCCTGCGGCCGCATCGAGCGCGGCCAACTGTTCCAGGCCAAGGGCATGCCGTATTCGATGCGCGAGCTGTTCGGCCCGAGCCAGGAACTCTCAGCGTTTGAGGGCGGCAGCTACGTGACGCTGCGCCTCACGTCGGCCATGTATCACCGCTTCCACGCGCCGCACGACGGCACGTTGGAACACGTCAGCTACCTCAGCGGCGACTGCTGGAACGTCAACCCGATCGCGCTGCAACGCGTGGAGCGCCTGTTCTGCCGCAACGAGCGCGCGGTGCTCAACATGCGGTTGAAGAGCGGCCAGCAGATTGCGCTGGTGCCCGTGGCCGCGATCCTGGTGGCGAGCATCCGCCTGCACGCGCTCAACGTGCTGCTGCACCTGAAATGGAAGGGCGCGAACGAGATGGCCTGCAAGGCCGCCTATGCGAAGGGTGAAGAGATGGGCTGGTTCCAGCACGGCTCGACGATCATCGTGTTCGCGCCGCCGGGCTTCGAGCTGGCGGACGGCATCGCTAACGGCGTGCGCCTGCGGATGGGGCAGGCGCTGATGCGCCAGGTTTAAGCGCCAGGTTGGGCGCCAGGTCTGAGCATCAGGCCTGCCGCGAGCGGTACAGCATGTCCAGCGTGATGTGGCGCACCTCGAGCTTGCTCTGCACGATGTGAGCGCGCAGCAGGCGCTGCGCCTCATCGCCACGGCGGCGCGTGATCGCCTTCAGGATGCGGGCATGCTCGTCGTAGGTGGCGGCAACGCGCGGCGCCTTCGTGAAGTCGAGTCGCCGGATGATGCGGATGCGCTCCGTGATCTCGCCATGCACGCGCAGCATCTCGCGGTTGCGACTGCCTTCGACGAGGCCACGATGAAAAGCTTCATCGAGCTGCCCGACCTGCGCGGCGTCGGTCAGCCGCTCCGCTTCCGGCACCAGCCAGATCGCCGCCAGTGCGGCCAGCTGAGGCCTCTCCTCGGCCTCGCACCAATGCGCGACCGCATGGCACTCAATCAGGATGCGCAGGTCGTAGAGTTCGTCGAAGACATCGAAATCAAGCGGCGAAACCTGCCAGCCCAGCTTGGCAAACACCTGCAGGAAACCTTCGCGCTCGAGCCGCTGCAAGGCCTGGCGCAAGGGTGTGCGGCTGACCTGCACGCGCTCCACCAGCTCCGACTCGCTGAAGCGATCGCCGGGCATCAGGGTGAAGTCGAAGATCATCGTCTTCACGCGCGCATAGGCCTGTTCGGCGAGCGTGACGGGGGGGTGGTTCATGGCGCCTGGATGATAGGCCACGGGATCATGCTGACATGGGCGGCGACGATGCGCCAACCTTCCTCGAAGCGCACCCAGGTCTGGGTCTGGAAGCCCCGTAACGCCGTATCGCTGCGCACAAACTCCACCTGCGCCACCGCCATGTCGGGGCCGAAGGCGTTGAGCCGCAGATTCTCGAGCACGCGCGTGAACTGCGGGGCCGGCGTGCCGGCGCGGAAGGCGCGCAGCTCGTCGGCGCCGAACTGGCGGTCGGCAATGCCATAACGCGTGACCCGGGCGTCATCCCAGAAGTAGCTGTTCAGGGCTTCCACGTCGTTGGCCATCAAGGCGCGCTCGTAGGCGTGGAAGATCGGGGTCAGCTCATCGACGGCGTTAGGTGTCCCGGCGGGCGTGGGTGCGATCTTCGCCGCCATGAAGGCACGCCAGCCGCCAAACGCGCTGATGTCCGGTGCCGCCGCCAGCGCCGCGCCTTCGCAAATAAAGCCATTGACCCAGCGTCCGTCGGCCAGCTCCACCGAACCGAGGCCCAGGGGCGGCGGGATCAGCGCCAGGAATGATCCGACCGCCGATTGCGGCATCTCGTAGAGCTCCAGCTCTATCTCATGACCCGCCTCGCCCTTGCGCACGCGTGCCAGGCCGGGCTTGGGCGGCACCGTGCCCGGCAGCGCATGCAGGCGGTAGTGCGCCGCACTTCGCGTGGCCTCGACGAAGCGGCAGCCGCGCTCCTGCAATTGGCCGTGCAAAGGCATGCCGCGCAAATGCGCGCCGACCACGGCCAGCAAGAGGCTCGGCGCAGCCGCGCAGACTCGCGAGGCCTGCAAATCCTTGGGCCGAGCTTCCCTCAAGCGCGCTCCGAGCGTGAGCGGCATGCCCGAGCGCTCCCAGTCCATGCCGTGATGCGCCAGCGCCGCATCGCTGCCGCCGGGCGCGATGAAGGTGACGCCGAAGGGCAGACCCTGCCTCATGAAACCGGCCGGCACGGCCAGCGCCGCCAGGCCCAGCAGATTGACGAAGTTCGTGTAGCGGCCGAGCTCACTGTTCCGCGCGATCGGCTCGGCCGCGACTTCCTCGATCATCGGATGGCTCGGCGCGGTCGGCACCATCAGCGCGTCGATGCGCTGCCAGGTCGGCGCAATGCGGCGCGCCAGATCCTGCAACCGGTACTGGCCCTCGAAGGCCGCGGCCGCGTCGAAGCGTCGCGCCTGGCTGACCACGGCCAGCACCGTCGGGTCCATCGTGTCGGGCCGCTCGTCGACCCAAGAACGCAGCACGGCATAGCGCTCGGCAACCCAGGGGCCGGCGTAGAGCAGCGCGGCCACGGCATCGAAGTCGCTCATGTCGACGGGCACGAGCTCGGCGCCCAGCAGGCGCGCACGCTCGCAAGCCGCATCCCAGGCGGCGGGTTGACCGATCGCGGCGTCGAGCACCACCTCGGCCGGCACGCCCAGACGCAAGGGCGAGGAGAACCACGTCGGCCGCAGCGTGTCTGGCGCATCGTCGATGCAGGCCGCCGCCAACGCCGCGTCGGCCACCGTCAGCGCGAAGACCGAGACCACGTCGAGCGTCTTGCAGGCGGGCAGCACGCCGCTCATGTCGAGCCGACCCGGCGTCGGTTTCACGCCGACGAGGTTGTTGAAGCCGGCCGGCACGCGGCCCGAGCCGGCGGTGTCGGTGCCCAGCGCGATCGGCACGAGGCCGCGCGCCACCACCGAGGCCGAGCCCGAGCTCGAGCCGCCGCTCACATACCGTGGATCGAAGCTGTTCGGCACCGCGCCGTAGGGCGAGCGCGTGCCGACGAGGCCGGTCGCGAATTGATCGAGATTGGTCTTGCCGACCAGCACCGCGCCCGCGTCCATCAGACGACGCACGACGCCGGCATCGGCTTCGGCGACGTGCGCGAAGGCCGGACTTGCGGCGGTGGTCGTCCAACCCGCCGCGTCGATGTTGTCCTTGGCCGCGAAGGGCACGCCCCACAGCGGCGCGTGGGCTGGATCGAGCGCAGCCAGCCGCGCCAGTTGCGGCGCCAGCAGCTCGGCCGTGCCGCGCTGGATCCACGCCGGGTCCTGCGGGTCCAGGCGCGCCAGCAGCGCACCAAGCAGTTCGGCCGGCAGGGCGCCGCTGCGGTAAGCCGCGCGCCAGTCGTCCACGGTGCACAAGGGCTGCGCCGTCATCGCATTCATCAAGAGGCCTCCAAACCTTTGGACAGAGCGGACAGCAGCCGCTCCGAAGTGGCCGCCCAGCCGACGATGGCGCCCTGCGCACACATCATGTCGATGGCGGCCGCTTTGAAGCCGGGAAAATAACTTTCGCTGCCGTCCACGATCAGCAGACATTCATAGCCGCGATCATTGGCCTCGCGCATCGTCGTCTGCACGCAGACCTCGGTGGTCACGCCCATCACCACGAGCTGGCGGATTGCGCGCTTTTGCAGTTCCTCCTGCAGCGGCGTGGCGTAGAAAGCGCCCTTGCCCGGCTTGTCGATCACGAGTTCGCCCGCAACAGGAAAGAGCTGCGGCACGATCTCGCAGCCGGGCTCGCCCGCGATCAGGATGCGGCCCATCGGCCCCGCATCGCCGATGCGCAGGGCGGGCTCGCCGCGCAGGCGCTTGGCCGGCGGACAATCGGACAGGTGGGCTTGATGCGCCTCGCGCGTGTGGACGACGAAGCCGCCCGCCGCACGCCACGCGTCGAGCACCTTGCGGCAGGTCGGGATGATGGCTTGCAGCAGCGTCACGTCGTTGCCCAGGGCCGCGCCGAAGCCGCCCGGTTCGACGAAGTCGCGCTGCATGTCGATGATCACGAGCGCGCTGTGCGCGAGCTCGGCGCGCCAGGGGAACGAGACGCGCGGCGCGCAGTCCACTTCGATCAGGACCGGCTTTGGCGTCGTCATGCGGCAGCCTCCGCATGCCCATGCCCGCCCATGTAGGCACCGAGCGCGTGGCGGTCGGCGTTGGCCGCGGCCACGTCGTGCACGATGTGGCCTTCGCTGATCACGACGATGCGATCCGACAGCGCGATCACTTCGTCGAGATCCTCGCTGATCAGCAGCACGGCCGCACCGCGATCGCGCGCGGCCAGCAAGCGGGCGTGGATCTCGGCCACCGCCGCAAAGTCGAGCCCGAAGACCGGGTTGGCCACCAACAGCAAGCGCGCCTCGTCCGACAGCTCGCGCGCCAGCACCGCGCGCTGCACATTGCCGCCCGAGAGCGTGCGCATCGCCGCGCCTTCGCCGCGCGTCTTGACGCCGTACTCGGCAATCCAGCTCCGTGCACGCTGGCGCAAAGCGCCCCAGCGCACCCAGCCGCCTCGTGAGAAGGGCGCCGCATCGAAGCTGCGCAGCGCAAGGTTCTGCGCCACGCTCAAGGCGCCGACGCAGGCATTGCGCAGCGGCTCCTCGGGCAGAGCGCGCACGCGCAGCTCGCGGTTCTCGCGCCGGGTGGCCGCAAACGGCTGGCCGGCCACCTTGACGCTGCCGCTCTCGCGCCGGCGCTGGCCCACCAGCGCTTCCATCAGCTCGCGCTGGCCGTTGCCCGAGACGCCCGCCACGCCGACGATCTCACCCGCGCGCACCGACAGGCTCAAGTTGCGAACCGCCGGCTCACCGCGGTCGCCGAGCACTTCCAATTGCTCGATCGCGAGCTGCACCTCGCCCGGAGCGCTAACGCTGCGTTCGCGTGGAGCCGCAGCCGCTGCCAGCGCCCCAACTTCGCCGCCGACCATCGTGCGCGCCAGCTCCTGCTGCGAGGATTCGGTCACCGTGCCCGCATGCACCAGGCGCCCGCGCCGCAGCACCGTCACATCGTCGGCATAGGCGTTCACCTCGCGGAACTTGTGCGTGATCATCAGCACCGTGCAGTCGCCGGCATGCGCACGGTCGCGCAGCGCACCCAGCACCTCGTCGGCTTCCTGCGGCGTCAGCACCGAGGTCGGCTCGTCGAGGATCAGCATGCGAGGCTTCAGGAACAGTTGCTTGAGGATCTCCAGCTTTTGCCGCTCGCCGGCCGAGAGCTCGCGCGGCGTGGCATCGAGATCGAGCTTGAAGGGCGCGCTCTGCATGAAGGCTTCGAGCTCGGGCCGCAGCTTGCGCCAGTTCAGCACGGCCGGGATGTTGCCGCGCGCCAGCAGCAGGTTTTCCGCCACGCTCATGCCGGGCACGACGGTGAAGTGCTGATAGACCATGCCGATGCCGAGCTCGCGCGCCACGGTCGGTGAGCCAATGGCGCGCTCGCGGCCGTCGATCATCACCGAGCCCAGATCGGGCGGTTGGTAGCCGACGATGCACTTGACCAGCGTGCTCTTGCCCGCGCCGTTCTCGCCCAGCAGCGCATGCACGGTGCCGGGCCGCACCTGGAGGCTGACATCGTCGAGCGCCGTGAAGGCGCCGAAGCGCTTCGTGAGCTTGTAGGTCTCGAGCGCCATCGCGCCGGTGGCCGCGGGCAGCGCGCCAATAGGGGTATCGATCGGCGTGTCGATCATGGCGAACCTCCCGACAGCCCTGCCAACAATTGCACCGAACTCGCATGCGCGCCGAACACGCCGCCCTGCATCGTGATCATCTTGAGCGCTGCCTCGTGGTTGCCGACATCGGTCGCGGCCGTGCAGTCCGACAGCAGCAGGCATTCGAAGCCGCGGTCATTGCCTTCGCGCATCGTCGTGTGCACGCACACATCGGTCGTGATGCCGGCCAGGATCAGGTTCCTGATGCCGCGCGTGTTGAGGATCAGCTCCAGGTCGGTTGCGCAGAAGGAGCCCTTGCCCGGCTTGTCGATCACGACCTCGCCCGGCAGCGGCGCCAGCTCGGGGATCAGCTCCCAGCCCGGCTCGCCGCGCACCAGGATCCGCCCGCAGGGGCCGTCGTCGCCGATGCCCACGCCGTTGGCACCGATCCGCCGCGAGCGCCAGCGCTTGTTGGCGGGCAGGTCGGACAGGTCGGGCCGGTGGCCTTCGCGCGTGTGCATGACCATGAAGCCTTGCGATCGCATCACCGCCATCAGCTTTTGCAGCGGCGCGATCGGGGCGCGCGTGAGGCTGATGTCATAACCCATCTTGTCGACGTAGCCGCCGGGGCCGCAGAAATCGGTCTGCATGTCGATCACGATCAGCGCCGTGTTCGTCGGCAGCAGCTCGCCGTTGTAAGGCCAGGGGTAAGGGTTGGCGTCGATATAGCGTTCCATGCTTTGCTCCAAGGGCTCAGAAGCCGCTGCTCGAACCGAGCTCGCCCGGGCTGCCATCCGCCACCTTGCCGGGCCGGCAGTTGACGACGAGGATCAGCAAGGTCAGCGCGTAGGGCACGGCATTGAAGAGGTGATAGCCCCAGCCCACGCCGACCGATTGCAGCGCCGGGCCCACCGCGCCCGCGCCGCCGAACAGCAGCGCCGCGCCGAGGCAGCGCCAGGGCCGCCAGCGCGCGAAGATCACCAGCGCCACCGCGATCAGCCCCTGGCCCGAGGACAGGCCCTCGTTCCAACTGCCCGGGTAGTAGAGCGAGAGCGATGCGCCGCCGATGCCCGCGATGAAGCCGCCCGCCGTGGTGGCCGCGATGCGTACTGCGTTCACGGAATAACCGAGTGCCCGAGCGGCATCGCTGGAGTCGCCCGCCATGCGCAGCACCAGGCCCCAGCGCGTGTTGGCCAGACCCCAGGTCAGCACGCCCGCGAGCAGCACGCCGAGCGGAAACAGCGCGTTGATCGACAGCGCTTGCTGGATCTGCGGCGAGCTGCTCCAGGCCCCCAGCGCGAGCGAGGGAATCTGCGGCGCCTGCGGCTGGATCAGCGGCTTGCCGAGATAGAAGGCCAGGCCCGCGCCGAGCAGCATCAGCGCGATGCCGGTGGCGATGTCGGACACGCGCGGCAGCGAGCACAGCAGCCCGTGCAGCATCGCCAAGGCTGCGCCCGCGAGCCCGGCCACCAGCACGCCGAGCCATGCCGAACCGCTCAGGTAGGCGCCGCCAAATCCGCTCATCGCCGACAGCACCAGCACGCCTTCGAGACCGAGGTTGATGCGGCCCGATTTCTCGGTGATGCATTCACCGAGCGAGACGAAGAGGAAGGGCGTGCCGACGCGAATCGCGCCGCCGAGCACGGCGATCAACAAGTCGAGCCAGCTCTGTGCATCCATGCTGCTCAAGCCTCTTTCTTGTGGGGCCAGCCGAACATCGGCATCAGGACCTTGCCCAGCGGCCAGTGCTGTCCGACCAGCTTGCCGCGCAGCGCTTCGGTCGCGAGGATCAGCACAAAGGCAAAGCCTTGCAGGACCAGCACCGAGGCATCGGGCAGATCGAGCCGGCGTTGCAGCATGCTGCCCGCCGCGCCGAAGCCGCCGAACAGCAAGGCCACGGGCGGGATCGCGAACGGGTTGTGCCGTGCCACGAAGGCGACCAGGATCCCCGTGTAGCCGAGGCCCGCGAGCACCGAGGCATTGGCCGAGGTCTGCACCGCCGCCACTTCGATGCCCCCGGCCAGGCCCGCACAAGCGCCGCCGGCCGCGCAGGCCAGCAGCACAAGCCGCGTTTGCGGCAGGCCCACGAGCCGCGCTGCACGCGCATTGCCGCCCGCCACGCGCACCGCGAAACCCTGCGCGCTGAACAGCAGCCAGCAGCCCGCCGCCACGCACAGCACGAGGCCGATCACGAGGCCCCAGTGCACATCGCCGAGCAGCGAGTCGGGCGCGATCGCGCCGATGCGCAAGCCTTCATCGAGGGGCCGCGTCGACGGCTTGTTCAGGCTCGCCGGATCGCGCAGCGGGCCTTCCACGATTTGCTTGAACAGCGCGATGGCGATGTAGCTGAGCAGCAGGCTCGAGATCGTCTCGTTGACGCCGCGCCATTGCCGCAGGGCGCCTGCCAGCGCGACCCACGCACCGCCCGCGATGGCCGCGGCCACCAGGATCATCACGCTGCCCCAGACATTGGCCGGCGGTGTGAAGGCGTAAGGCAATGCCGCGCAAGCGAGTGCGCCCAGCGCCAGCGCACCTTCGCCGCCGATCACCGTCAAGCCCGCGCGCGCCGGCAAGGCCACGGCGAGCGCCGTCAGCATCAGCGGTGCCGCTCGTTGCAGGCTGTTCTGCCAGGAGAAGGCATCGCCGAACGCGCCCTTGAACAGCAGCTCCCAGGCTTCGAGCGGCGACTTGCCATCGAACCACACGAACACGCCGAACAGCAACAACGCGCCGCTCAGCGCGATCAGCGGCAGCAGCAGGCTTTCGACCGCGGCGTGCCAGGACTTGGGCTCGGTGGACATGAGTGAAGCGCGCTCAGACCTTGCCGACCACGCCGGCCACCAGGTAGTTCATGCCCTCCAGCACCGGGTCGGTCTGCTTGAGCACCTGCCCCTTGGCGATCACGACCTTGCCCATGTTGTCCTTGAGTTCGCCCTTGAAGATGTCGAACTTGCCGGCCAGCATCGCGGCACGCACGGCCTCGGCTTGCTTGCGCGCGGGCTCGCTCACCATCGCGCCGTAGGGCGAGGACTTGACGAAGTTTTCCTTGAGCCCGCCGCGCACGAAGTTCGGATGCGGCTTGCCCGTGCGCGCCGCGTCGATGATCTGCTTGTAGGCCGTGACCCAGTTCCATTCGGCCCCGGTCAGGTAGGCCGCAGGCGCCAGCTTGGCCTGGCTCGCGTGATAGCCGCAGACCATCTTGCCGCGCTTGGCGGCGGTCTCGACGATCACCTTCGGGCCGTCCACATGCATCGTGAACACGTCGATGCCCTGGTCCGCGAGGCTGTTGGTCGCCTCGGCTTCTTTGACCGGCATCGACCAGTCGCCGGTGAAGATCACCGCGGTCGTGATGTCGGGGTGCACCGACTGCGCACCCATCGTGAAGGCGTTGATGTTGCGAAGCACCTGCGGGATCGGCTTGGCCGCCACGAAGCCGATCTTCTTGCTCTTGCTCATGTGCCCGGCGATCACGCCGTTCAGGTACTGCGCCTCGTCGATGTAGCCGAAGAAGCTGCCGGTGTTGAGCGGGTGCTTGCCGGCCGTCCACATGCCGCCGCAATGGGCGAAGCGCACCGCCGGATATTTGGCCGCGACGGCCAGCATGTGCGGATCGAAGTAGCCGAACGAGGTCGGGAACAGCAGCTTGCAGCCGTCCTGCACGATCATGCCCTGCATGGTCTTCTGCACCGCGTTCGTCTCGGGCACGTTCTCCTCTTCGACGATCTTCATGCCCGGCCACTTCTTGACCTCGGCCGCCGCCAGCGCGTGCGACTGGTTGTAGCCGTAGTCGTCCTTCGCGCCCACGTAGATGAAGCCCACCGTCAGCGGGCTCTGCGCCCACGCAGTGCTGGCGAGGCCGCCGCCCGCGAGGCTCACGCCCATCGCGCCGGCGGACTTGATGAGTTCACGACGATTCCAGTTCGAACGGCTTTTTTCAGAAGACATGGCGGGGCTCCTTGCGACAAAGGCTGAGAACGGAAGGCGAAGCGCCCGAACGGCAATCGGTGATTGGCAGTCAGCGCTTCGGTCTGATGTTTCAGCTTGTATACAAGCAAGGCGCGGGCCAGGGAGGGTATGCCCGGAGGGTCAGAGTGAGGCGCGGGTTGGCGTGCGGCGCAGGCCTGCAACGAGTCGGTGCCGGTCGCACTTGCGCGGTGCGCAATCGGTACCTTGCGCGGTGCGCAATGGGCACCAAGCGCGAGGGGCGCCAAGCTGCTGTCAAGGTCGAGTTGAAGGGAAAGTTGAATAGCCCTAGGGAAAGTTGATTTTCCTTATGGCAAGTCTTATGCTCTTGTCATGCCCAGTCCCTCCCAAGCTCAAAGCCATGTTCGCTATCCGCTGACCGCCATCCTCGGCAGCGCCGGCAACGTGCGCGTTCTGCGAACCTTGGTGGCGGACCGAGCGCCGCAATCGGCGCCGCAACTTGCCACCAAGGCGGGCCTGTCGCCGCAGGGCGTCCGTCTGGTGCTGGATGCGCTGGCCCAGCAGCAACTGGTGAAGGTGCATGGCTCCGGGCGAACGCAGCTCTATGCCCTGAACGAGGCGCATCCATTTGCCAGCGCGCTCGCCACGCTGTTCGGGGAAGAGCAACTGCGTTGGGAACAGCTGCTGGATACCGTGCGCGAAATGCTGGGCAAGCAGGGCTCGGCCGTGCGCGGCGCCTGGCTCTACGGCAGCGTTGCCCGCGGCGAGGACACGGCGCGCAGTGACCTGGATATCGCCCTGCTTGTCTCGTCACATGAAGTCGGCGACGCAATTCGAGAACAGCTGATGCCGCTTGAGGACGAACAACAGCTGCGCATCTCGATCACGGCCCTGACGCCCAAAGACTTGGCCGCGCTGCCTGAGGACGATCGCTGGTGGGCCGGCGTGGTCCGTGATGCTCGCGTGCTCAAGGGTCCGGCGCCCAGCTCGGCCAAACGTCAGGCCGACAAGGCCGTTGCATGACCGGCCAAGGGCCGCGCCGACGGGCGGCCGATGGTGAATGGTCAGGTCGCCTGACTCAGGCGCGCGAGTTCCGGGAATCGGCGCGCAACCTGGTCACGCTGGCAGGGAGCACGAGCTACAACGGGGCCATCGCCTTGATGGTGGCCGCGGCCATCGCCTATGTGGACGCCTTGACTGCCAAGCACAAGGGCGTCGTGAACAAGCAGGATCACCAAGCGGCGTCGAGATTGCTGCGTGAAGCGCTGGGCAACGCGCTCCCCGACAAGCAGGAGAAATTCTTCCGGCGGCTGCTCGGCCGCAAGGACGAAGTCAACTACGGTGCCCGCAGCACAAGCTGCGAAGAAGCTGAAAGAATCCTCGCCGAGCTCGACGACTTCGCAAGCTGGGCCGAGGGAACACTCTGAAGGCGCTCTCCGAGCCCACTTTTTGGAAGATCCACCATGAACCGACTGATCGAAATCCGCTCCTACAAGCTCAAGCCCGGCGAAGGCCCCGAGTTCCATCGCGTCGTCGAAGCGCTCGCCTTACCCATGCTTGAGCGATGGAACACCGATGTCGTGGCGCATGGCTTCTCGGCGCATGAGGCCGACAGCTATTTCCTGGTCCGCTCCTACGAGGACCTCGCTGACCTGAACGCGCGGCAGGACGCGTTCTACGGGTCGGACGAATGGCGCAGTGGCCCGCGCGCCGCCGTGATCGACAAGATCGAGAGCTATCTGAATACCGTGCTCTGGCTGTCGCCGGCCGCAATCGACAACATGCGGGAACTCAACGCCGCGGAGCGGCCAGCATGAACAAGCAGCTGGCGCCAAGCCCCGAAGAACTTGCGCCGACGTCCGGCTGAAACTGCCATGCGCGGACTGTTCAAATTCCCCACGGCGCTCAAGCGCGACCCCGACGTCGAGCGCTGGTTCGATCGGCACTCGGGCGAACTGGGCGAACTGGGCGCCCTCGCCCGACATTGGTTTGAAGCCCTGCGCCAATGCGGCGCAGACGTCGACGAACTGCTCCACGACGGCCACCCGACCGCCTGCGTCAACGGCGCCGCCTTCGCCTACGTCAACGCCTTCAAGGCCCACGTCAATCTCGGCTTCTTCCAGGGCGCCGAGCTGGCTGATCCTGACGGCCTGCTCGAAGGCGAGGGCAAGTTCATGCGCCACGTGAAGCTCAAGCCCGGAGCACCGATCGACGCCGCCGCGCTGAGCCACTTGATCGAGGCCGCGTACGTCGATGTACGCGCTCGTCTGAAGAACGAAGCCTAGAAAGGCGCGGCTTCGACGCTGACGCCCGCCGAGGCGAGCAACTGCTCCAGATGCGTGAGCTGCTGGCGCAAGGCAGCGTTCTCGGCCGTCAGGGCGCTAACGCGCTGCTTGAGCGCATCAACGCCTTCATCGGGCGCGGCGCTTGCTGCTGCCGCCTCCACGCTCTCCGCCGCCGGCTTGCTGCTCTTCTTGGCGTCTCGCACGCGCTTGGCGGCCTGCTTGAGCTCCTCCTTGCCCGCACTGACCGCCGCCACCTGCTCCTCGGCCGGCAAGGTGGCCACGGCAGCGGCGGCATTGATCGAGATCGTGCCGGCCTTGACCGCTTCCACCAGCTCAGGCGCCGCCTGCTTCTGGATTTTCTCGATCATCACGACCTGGCTCGGGCTCAGGCGCGCGGCGCGGGCCAGCGCCTCGCGCGTGGCCAGCGATTCGGAATCGGGCAGACGCGGCGAGCTGGTCGCGGCCGCCGGTTCTTCAACGGGCACCTGCACGTCGGCACGCGCAATCCGCTGGCGCTCCGCCACGATCTCGCGCTTGCGCAGGGCCAGCACGCCGCGCTGGAAATCCGAGACGCTGCGGCGGCCCAGGTGCTGGTCGATCATCCACAGATGCACATCGTCCATCGACTTGAAGCGCGTGTTCTGCACCGTCTGGAAAGGCAGGCCATGCTTCTGGCAGATGCCGAAACGGTTGTGGCCGTCCACCAGCACCTCGCCCCACAGCACCAGCGCGTCGCGGCAGCCTTCGCTCAGGATGCTGCGCTCCAGCGCTTCATGCTCGTCGGCGGTCAAGGGGGCGATATAGGCTTTGAGTTCTTCGTTGACGACGATGTTCATGGGACACGACTTCTGACAGGGCAAGGGGCGCGCATTGTATGTAACCGGCGTGATTCGTCCTGCGTCCTGGCATGGCGTTAGCATGCGGCGTAGCCGACCAAACCGGGGAGCCCCCTTATTCGCACTCAAACCGATCCAGACTCAGTCCGCGCAAGCCTTCGCCTTGTGCTGCGAGTCGTTTTGATCGCATTGGCGCTGGTGCGCGCCTCGGTCGCGCATGCCGCCGACGACAAGACCCTGACGGCCTGCGCCGATCCGCCCGAGTGGACCTTCATGGTGCGTGATGCCGCTGGCGTCGTGACCCGCTCGCACGGCAGTTTCTCGCTCGACATGCTGGAGGCTGCCGCCTCGCACCTGGGTCGCAATGTCCGCCTCATCGTCCTGCCCTGGTCGCGCTGCCTGAAGCAGGTGGAGGCCGGCGCGATCGACTTCGCTTTGGGCGCCTATTACACCGAGGAGCGCGCCCGCCGGCTCAGCTACACCGTGCCCTACAGCCGCGGCACGCCGCAGGTTTTCTACATGCGCGCGCGGCCCGTCCACATCGAGGGCATGGCCGATCTGCACCGCTACCGCGGCTGCGGCCTGATCGCCGGCAGTTACGGGCACTACGGCCTCGAGGCCAAGGATCTGGACCTGGGCGTCAACACCTACGACAAGCTGATCACCAAGCTCAAGCTCAACCGCTGCGACTACTTTGTCGAGGAGCTCGAGGTGATCGCCGGCTACAAGCTGATCGGTCAGGACTACCTGAGCGATCCCGCGCTCACGCACGGTCCGGTGCCCGATGTGCGCGCGCCCGAAGCCCATCTCGTGGCCGGCCTCAACAGCCGCGGCGCGGCGCTGATCCCTCAGCTCAATACCGAGTTGCAGGAGCTGATCCGCTCGGGCCAGGCCGCGCAGCTGTGGCGCCGGCATGCGGGCGATATTCCATATCAGACGCCGTAGGCGTCGTAAGCTTTAACGATGCTCGATCTGCTCGTCGTCAACGCCACGCTGCCCGATGGGCGGGCCGACATGTCGGTGGCCGTGCAGGACGGCCGCATCGTCGAAGTCACGCCGCGCTTGCAAGCGCCGGCCCACACCACGCTCGACGCGCAGCACCAGCTGCTGACACCGCATTTCGTGGACCCGCATTTCCATATGGATGCCACGCTCAGCTACGGCCTGCCGCGCGTCAACCAGAGCGGCACGCTGCTGGAAGGCATCGCGCTGTGGGGCGAGCTCAAGCCGCTGCTCACGGCCGAGGCGCTGATCGAGCGCGCGCTGCGCTACTGCGACTGGGCCGTGGCCAACGGCCTGCTCGCGATCCGCAGCCATGTCGACACGAGTGATGCCAGCCTGCTCGCGGTCGATGCCTTGCTTGAAGTCCAGCGTCGCGTCGCACCCTATCTCGATCTGCAGCTGGTCGCCTTCCCGCAGGACGGCGTGCTGCGCTCGCCCGGCGGCCTCGACAACTTGAAGCGCGCGCTCGACAAGGGCGTGCAGGTCGTCGGCGGCATTCCGCACTTCGAGCGAACGATGAGTGAAGGCACCGCCAGCGTGAAGCTGCTCTGCGAGCTCGCCGCCGAACGCGGCCTGCGCGTTGACATGCACTGCGACGAATCCGATGACCCACATTCGCGCCACATCGAGACCCTCGCCTTCGAGGCTCAGCGCCTCGGCCTGCAAGGTCGCGTCAACGGCTCGCATTGCACCTCCATGCACAGCATGGACAACTACTACGTCAGCAAGCTGCTGCCCCTGATCGCCGAGAGCGGCGTCAGCGTGGTGGCCAACCCGCTGATCAACATCACGCTGCAAGGCCGGCACGACAGCTACCCCAAGCGCCGCGGCATGACGCGCGTGCCCGAGCTGTTGGCCGCCGGCGTCAACGTCGCCTTCGGCCAAGACTGCGTGATGGACCCCTGGTACAGCCTCGGCTCCGGCGACATGCTCGAAGTCGCGCACATGGGTCTGCATGTGGCGCAGATGACCGGTCAGGCGGCGATGCGCGAATGTTTTGAGGCGGTCACCACCCGCGCTGCTCGTGTCATGGGACTTGAGGGTTATGGGCTGGATGCCGGCTGCGACGCGAGCTTTGTCCTCTTGCAGGCGAGCGACCCGATCGAAGCGATCCGCCTGCGTGCGCGCCGGCTCCAGGTGTTCCGCAAGGGGCAGCTGCTCGCGGAAACGCCGGCCGTCGTATCCCGGCTGCATCTGCCGGGCCGAAGCGCGGAGACGGACTGGCGCGCTTGAGTTGAAGCAATCTTGTCACTTTCTCCGTTTGACGCTAGTATCCATATGGATACAGCCTTGGCATGTATGCAGTACGCCAGACCCAGGAGTTTCAGGACTGGCTTGATGGGCTCAACGACATCAAGGCGAAGTTGCGCATCGTTGCGAGACTGCGCTTGGCGGAGGCCGGAAGTCTCGGTGATTGGAAGCCGGTTGGACACGAGATATCGGAAATGCGCATCGCCTTTGGCCCGGGATATCGCCTGTACTTCACGAGGCGTCAGAACATCCTCATCGTCATGCTCGCGGGCGGTGACAAATCGACCCAGGCAAGAGATATCAAGCGAGCACAGAAGATCTTGCAGCAACTGGAATTGGACCCCTCATGAGCCCCTCCAAAACGAAGACGAAGCTATTGCCATTCGATGCCGCTCGCTACCTGACGGACGATGCGGCAATCGCCGAATACATGACCGCCGTTCTCGAGGCCGACGATACGGATCTCCTCTTGCTGGCGCTTGGCGACGTTGCACGCGCGAAAGGCATGGCACAAGTCGCCAAGGATGCGGGTCTGGGTCGGGAGAGCTTGTACAAGGCGCTGGCCCCTGGCGCGAAGCCGCGGCTTGATACCGTCCTCAAGGTCGTTCGCGCATTGGGTGTCCGGCTTTCCGCCCACCCTGCGTAAGGCCTCGTCAAGCCGGCTCAGCCTCCAGCTCCTCTTCCATCACCTCGACCGCCGGCGTCACCTGCATGCTGTGGCTCCAATCCAGGATCTCGAGCTTGCCGTCGTGGTGCTCCACCAGCGCGGTCAGGCTCTCCACCCAGTCGCCGTCATTGCAATAGAGCACGCCGTCGATCATGCGCATCTCGGCATGGTGGATGTGGCCGCAGACCACGCCGTCGACGCCGCGCTTGCGGGCCTCGCGGGCCACGGCCACTTCGAAGTCGGAGATGAAGCTGACCGCGCGCTTGACCTTCTGCTTCAGGTACTTGGACAAGCTCCAGTACGGCATGCCGAGCTTGGCGCGCGCGCGGTTGAACCAGCGGTTGACCTTGAGCGTGAACTCATAAGCCATGTCGCCCGCGTAGGCCAGCCACTTGGCGCACTGGATCACGCCGTCGAACAGATCGCCATGGGTGATCCAGAGCTTGCGGCCGTCGGCGGTCACGTGGATGGCTTCGTCCATCACGTCGACGCCGCCGAAGTTGTGCGCCACGTACTTGCGCGCGAACTCGTCGTGGTTGCCCGGCACGAAAATCACCTTGGTGCCGCGGCGGGCCTTGCGCAGTATCTTTTGCACCACGTCGTTGTGCGCCTGCGGCCAGTACCAGGAACGGCGCAGCTGCCAGCCGTCGATGATGTCGCCGACAAGGTAGAGCGTCTGGCAGTTGGTGCGGCGCAGGAAATCAAGCAGCGCACCCGCCTGGCAGCCCGGAGTGCCCAGGTGGATGTCGGAGATCCAGACCGTGCGCAACTCCAGAATCTGCGTCGTCGGGGATTCCATTCCGGTCACGGGGCGACTCCATCGGTTTCGATGGAAGGTCATGGTGCAACGCGTACATGACGCCCTCGTGAAGGCCGGATTGTTCCGGATTGTTCCGGACTGCCCCGGACTGTTACATCGGCTCAGCCCGGCATCGACCCAGGCTCACCCGAGCTGCTGGCTTCGGCAACCCTGCCCGTTCAGATGCAGCACCGTGCCCTGCGGGATCGGCTCCCAGCCCTCGTGGTCGTCCACCAGCGGCTCCGAGGCCACCAGCCAGCCGTTCTCGCCATAGCGATGCACATAGAGCGAAGGCGCCCGCTGGTCCGAGGCGTAGCGGAAGGCATGCACCTGCTGCCCGTCGGCCAGTGCGGCCGAGAAGCGCAGCGGCGCCGTGACCTTCAGCACCATCAGCATGGCCTCCACTTCCTTGAGCACCTGGCTGACCGCCGCCTGCACGGTCTCGCCCATCTCGATGCGGGCAATGATCAGCAGAAACAGCAGCTCCGAGTCGGTGCCGCCGCGCCGCTCCGCGTAGAGGTGATCGGGCAGGCGCGCCTCGAGCGTGCGGCGCACTTGGCCGTATCCACCGATTTGGCCGTTATGGATGAACAGGTAGGGCCCGTAGTGAAAGGGGTGGCAGTTCTGCCGCGCGATGCCGGCGCCCGTGGCGGCGCGCACATGCGCGAGAAAGAGCTTGGAGCGCACGGTGGCGCACAGGGCCAGCAGGTTCTCGTCGGACCAGGCCGGCATCACTTCGCGGTACACACCGGGCGCCTCGCGCTCGCCGTACCAGCCCACGCCAAAGCCATCGCCATTGGTCACCGCCTTGGCCTCGTCGGCGCGCAGCGACTGCCGCACCAGCGAGTGCTTGGGCTTGCACACCAGCTCGTCCAGAAAGATCGAGCCCCCAAGATACGCAAGAAATCTGCACATGACGGAAAAGTAACAAGCCGCCGGCTTCCGCGCAAGACGGGAAAGCCGGCAGCGCGCCAGCTTTGTGCAAGTTCACCGCGTTCCATGACGTTTCGCGGGGGGTGGCGACATGTGGGGACACCGTCGACCTTAGGGGTTAGACCCTCTGCAAATGTCGCGGGTCTCGCTATGCTTGCCAGTCATGGGACGCTGGTTTCAAGACCTGTCGAAATCCTCGGCCGTCGCCGGTTGTGTGGCGGTCCTGATCGGCTTTACGGGCACGGTCTTTGTTGTTTTCCTGGCAGCGCAAAAGCTCGGCGCCACGCCCGCGCAGACCGGCTCCTGGATCCTCGCCCTGGGCCTGGGCATGGCCGCCTCCACGATCATCCTCACGCTGTGGACGCGCATGCCGATCCTGACCGCCTGGTCGACGCCCGGCGCGGCGCTGCTGGCCGGGGTCTCCGGCCTGAGCCTGCCCGAGGCCGTCGGCGCCTTCCTGCTCTGCGGCCTGCTGATCCTGATCGCCGGGCTGACCGGCTGGTTCACCCGCATCATGGATCGCATCCCGCTGGCCGTAGCTTCGGCCCTGCTGGCCGGCGTGCTGGCGCGCTTTGGCCTCGATGCGGTGCTGACGCTCCAGAGCACGCCGCTGCTGGCCGTGGCGCTGCTGGTGGCCTACCTGCTCGGTCGCCGCTTCCGGACGCGCTACGCCGGCGTGCTGATGATCGCCGTGGGCATCGTCGTGGCCTGGCTGGAGGGCCGCATCGATTTCCAGGCCGAAAGCGTGCAACTCGTGCCGGCGGCCCTGGTCTGGGTGGCGCCGGTCTTCAGCTGGCAGGCCCTGCTCGGCGTCGGCCTGCCGCTGTTCATCGTCACGATGGCCTCGCAAAACCTGCCGGCCGTGGCGGCACAGCGCGCGATGGGCTTCGCGGCGCCGGTCTCGCGCATCCTCGCGGTGACCGGCCTGGCCACCCTGCTGACGGCACCGTTCGGCGGCTACGCGATCGGCCTGGCGGCCTTCACGGGCACGATCTGCATGGGGCCTGAAGCGCACCCGAACCCGGCCCGGCGCTACCCGTCGGCTCTGGTTGCGGCGCTGATCTACATCGTGCTGGGCTTGCTGGGCCTGGTCTTCGTTGGCCTGTTCCTGGCCTTCCCGCGCGGCTTGGTGGCCGGCGTGGGCGGCCTGGCTCTGCTGAGCAGCCTCGCGGGCGGCTTGGCCTCATCGCTGAAGGAAGACCGTACGCGCGATGCGGCCATGCTGACCTTCCTCGTGACCCTCTCCGGCATCGGCTTTTTGGGCCTCGCTTCGCCCTTCTGGGGCGTGCTCGCCGGCGCGATGGCGCTAATGATGCAAAACTACCGGTCCAAGTGAAATTTCTGGACCGTCTTCATGCAGCTGCTTTTCGTCGCCGACCCGCTCGAACATTTCAAGACCTACAAGGACAGCACCTTTGCGATGATGCGCGAAGCCGCCAGGCGCGGCCACGTGCTCTGGCACTGCCTGACGGCCGATCTGGTCTGGCAGCAGGGCGCCAAGGTCACCGCGCTGGCCGCGCGGCGCATCAGCCTGACCGGCGACGCGCTCGACTGGTTCAAGGTCGAGGAAACCTGCGACCTGGTGCTGTCGGACACCGACGCCATCCTGATGCGCAAGGACCCGCCGTTTGACAGCGAGTTCTTCTACGCCACGCACCTGCTGGGCCAGGCCGAACGCGAGGGTGCGCGCGTCTTCAACAGCCCCGCCGCGCTGCGCGACCACCCCGAGAAGCTCGCGATCATGGAGTTTCCCGAGTTCATCGGCCCCACGCTCGTCACGCGCAGCGAGGCCGCGATCCGCGCCTTCCAGGCCGAGCATGGCGACGTGATCCTGAAGCCGCTCGACGGCATGGGCGGCATGGGCATCTTCCGCGTCAAGGCCGACGGCCTGAACCTCGGCGCCATCATCGAGACGCTCAACAAGGGCGGCACCGAAACCATCATGATCCAGCGCTTCCTGCCCGAGATCGCCGAGGGCGACAAGCGCGTGCTCGTGATCGGCGGGGAGGTCGTGCCCTACTGCCTGGCGCGCATCCCGCAGGGCAGCGAGGTGCGCGGCAATCTCGCGGCTGGCGGCAAGGGCGTGGCGCGGCCGGTCAGCCGGCGCGACCGCGAGATCGCCGCCGGCATCGGCCCCAAGCTCGCCGCGCGCGGCCTGCTGCTGATCGGCCTCGACGTGATCGGCGACAGCCTCACCGAGATCAACGTCACCAGCCCGACCTGCTTTGCCGAGATCACCGAGCAAGCCGGTTTCGACGTCGCCAAGATGTTCATCGACGCCCTGGAAAAAGCGCTGGCATGAGCTTGCAATGTTCTTGAACTGGCGGCGTCTGGAGGCCGCGCACCTGAACGGCATTGCCGTGGCCCTGGGCGTGAGCCTGGTGCAGCTGCTGGTGGGCGGCGTGTTCGGCAACGCGGCCGGCGTGGCGGCGATCAGCGGGGCGGTGTGCGTCTCGCTGGCCGACACGCCGAACCCGCCGCAGCGCGTCTTCAACCGCGTGCTGCCGGCGGTGGTGGCCGTGACGCTGGTGACGCTGCTGGCCGGTCTGAGCCACGGGCATTTCGCGCTGATGTTGCCGCTGGTCGCGATCACGGCCTTTGGCTCCTTGATGTGCCTGGCCTGGGGCCTGCGCGCGAGCCCCTTGTCCTTCGTCGGCATCCTGGCGCTCGTCTTTGCGATGGCCTCGCACGAACGCGCCACGGAGGTGATGGCTTTTGAACACGCCGGCTGGGTGCTGCTCGGCGGCTCGCTCTATGCCTTGTGGGCACGCGTCTCGGCCTGGGCCTTGCGCCGTCGCTTTCGCGACCTGGCGCTGGCTGCGGTCATGCGCGCCAGCGCGCAGCGCCTGCGCTCGCGTGCGGCACGCATTGCCGGCACGGTGTCGGTCGAGCAGGCGCGCATCCGCGCCTCGATCGCCGACGACATCACGCTGGCCGAGGTCTTGCAGACGGCGCGCGATCAGGTCTTCGCGGCACGGCTGTCGGTCGTCAGCCGGCGTCAGCGCGTCATCCTGCTCAACCTGATCGAGCTGCGTGATCTGCTGCTGGCGAGCCGGCTTGATATCGATCTGCTCGGCGATGACGAAGCCGCGAGCGCTTGGCGCGCGGCGCTGGCCGACACGCTGGTGGCGCTGGCTGACACGCTCGAACAACTGGCCCGCTGCGTGGCCGAGCGCGCGCCGATGCCGCCCGCCGAACCCGCGCTCTGGTGCGAGCGCCTGCGCGATCGTCTGGCTGCTGTCAACGCGCCTGCCGATGATCCGCGCCGTCACCTCGTCGCGGCCTTGCAGGTGCGCGTCGGCCACATGTGCGATGAAGTCGCTCACATGATCCGCACGCAGGCCGGCGAGCTCGTTGACGAACCCGATGAATGGACGCCCGAGCAGCTCCAGCAATTCCTCTCGCCCGAGGGCTGGCCGCTGGAGGCCGTCAAGAGCAACCTGACGCTGCAATCGAGCGTCATGCGCCACGCCCTGCGCGCCGCGGGCGCCTTGTCGACCGCCTACGCGCTCGGCCATCTGCTGCCCTGGGGCTCGCATGCGTACTGGCTGGTGCTCAGCGTCGCCGTGGTGCTGCGCGTCAACCTTGAGCAGACGCTGGCGCGCCGCAACGACCGGATCCTCGGCACCATCTTCGGCTGCCTGATCGTGATGGGCCTGGCCCAGCTGCGCGAGCCGCGCATCATGGGCCTGGTCTTCATCGCGGCCGTGGGGACCGCGCATGCCTACGTCAACCGCCGCTATCTTGTCGCGGCTACCGGCGCCACGCTGATGGCACTGACGCAGCAGCTGATGCTCGCGCCCGGTGCGCCGCCGCCGGTGATCGAGCGGCTGGCCGATACCTTCGTCGGCGCCATGCTGGCCTGGGCTTTCTGTTTCGTGCTGCCCTCGTGGGAGCACAAGACGCTGGTGCGCTTGAGCACGCAGTTACGCAACAACCTCGCCAAGCATTCGGCCAATGTCTTGCGCTGGTCACCCACGCGCGAGCAGCAGATCGCTGCACGCCAATCGCGCCAGCAGCTCTACAACGTGCTCGGCGCGCTCGCCGGCATGGCCCAGCGCACCAAGGTCGAGCCCGAGCGCGTGCGCCTGCCCGACGCCGAGATCGAAGCCCTGCTCACCCACAGCTACCGCTACACCGCGCTGCTCAGCGCCATCCAGCAGATGCTCGCACGCCGCAAGGACCGGCTCGATCCCGGCGAAGCGCAAGGCGCCCTGGTGCCCACGCTGAAGGCCTGCGTGCAAAGCCTCAAGGCCGAGAGCCTGCTGCCCGATGTGGCCACCGACGAGCCGCCCGATCCCGATGCGGGCCTCTGGCCCGAGCACCTCGGCCAGCCCGACCTGACACCGTGGCTGCTGCGGCGCTTGCGCCTCGTGCGCCGCGAGGCGCGGCTGCTCAACCGGGCGGCGACGCAGATGTCGAGGGAGTGAGGCGAGGGTCCTCAGCCGACTTCAGCCGGCCTCAGCCGACTCTTGCGGCCTCGAATTGACTGGCCTTGATCGGCTTGATCTTGCGGATCACAGCGCGTGCTGATTTCTCCGCGTTCCAGAGGTCATGGGCGGCCTGCAGGCTCAGCCAGACGTCGGCGCTGCCGCCATGTTCCACACCGAGCCAGCGCTCCAGGCGCAGGGCCATCTCGGGCGAGATGGCCGCCCGGCCGTTGACGACGCGCGACAGGGCCGCACGAGTGACACCGAGCTCGTCAGCCGCAGCCGTCACGCTCATGCCGAGCGCCGGCAAGATGTCGTCGCGCAGCGTCTCTCCGGGATGCGGGGGGTTGAACATTCGCGGCATTTCTCGGGTCCTCGCCTCTATCTCAATGGTAGTCACGGTAGTCCACCAGAACGGCGTCTCCATCGTCAAATCGGAAGGTCAGCCGCCAGTTGCCATTGACCCAGACCGACCAATGGCCCGCCAAATTGCCACTCAAGGGATGCAGCCGCCAGCCGGGGACGTTCATGTCCTGCGCCGAGCCAGCCTCATCAAGCCGCGCGAGCTGGCGGCTCAGCTTGGCTGCATGAGCGGGCTGTATGCCAGCCTTGCTGCCGCGCGCGAAGAACGCTTCCAGTCCCTTGTGAATGAACGACTTGATCACGGGTGGAGTGTATAGCTACGCTACACAGGCGCCAGTATAGCTTGGTCGCCTCCATCGGCGACACGAACGACGACGTGAAGCTCACTCCACCCGCTTGACCTTCGCCGTCCGGTTCGTGCCCTCGAGCTCGATCACATAGCCGCCCATCAACGCGCGCTTGATCGTGACCTTCGGGCTCTTGAGGTAGATGGTGGCGGCGCTGCCATCGGCGATCTGCCAGCGTTGGCCGTTGGCCAGCGTGAAGACGGTGCCCGAGCTCCAGCCTTCGATGATGCCGTCGAGATGGCTCTGCACCGCGTCGGGCACCTCGGGTGGCTTGCCCGGCTTGGGCGCGATGGTTTCGTGGCCGAACTTCTCGGCTTGGACCAGCGGCGTCGCGCCGGCGGTCTTGGCCGCGCGCGCCTTGGCGGCGAGTGCATCGAAGCAGGCGAGCCGCTCGTCACGGCCGGCGATGTCGGCGCAATGCAGCAGGGCGGTGTCTTGCGCGAAGGCGCTGGTGCCGGCAATGGTCAGCAGCGCGGTGAGCAGGAGGCGGAGCATGGGCGAGGCGATGATTGAAGATGAAGGCCGTCACAGAATAGCGGCAATCGCCCAGCGCTGGCTTGCGGGAAGGTGACGCGATTGAAATCGCCAACGATCCTCAATTCCTCAGCGCAATACCCGTCATGCCGCTTCGCTCTCTACACCCTTGAAAACGGCTTCCATCGGCAGCTTGAGCCCGATGCTGGCCAGCGTCAGTTCGGCGGCGGCGGTCTGGTCGGTCAGCAACCAGGCGCCATCTTCCGTCCAGGTGAACACCTCCACCTGACGCTTGGCTGGGTCGATCAATGCGTACTCGCGCAAGGACGGCAAGGAGCGATAGAGGATGAACTTGTCGCGCTTGTCATAGCCCTTGGTGCTGGGTGACAACACCTCGACGATGAGTTTGGGGTCGGTGATGATCTGTTCGTCGCCGGCCTCGGCCTTTGCGCAAGTCACCATCACGTCGGGGTAGAGGATGCCGTCGGCGATCTGCACCTTCATGCTCGCCGAGAACACCTGGCAGCCGGTGCCGTCCAGATGATCGGCCATGCGGCTCCCGAGGTTCATGATGACGCGGTTGTGGCGAGCGGTGCCTCCCACCATCGCAAAAATTTCGCCTCGAAAGAACTCATGTCGCTCGGACTGAGCCTCTTCCCAGGTGAGGAACTCAGCCAGGGTCTTTTTGGCAAGTGGCAAGCCCATGCTTTTACCTCGTCATCTGATAAAAACTCATGGCTGCATCGTATCGGCCCCGAATCGGCTGGGCAACAAGTCGCAACGCCGAGCACAAGGCCTACCGCCGCTGCAACACCAATCTCAGCCGCTCCCGCGGCCTCAGAGTGATGTTCAAAACCGGCTCCGGCTCCGCCCGACCCGGCACCGGTGCGAAGTTGAAACGCTGCAGGAGCATCGCGGCGATCAGCGTGATCTCGGTCAGGGCGAAATGGCTGCCCAGGCAGACGCGCGGGCCGGCGCCGAAAGGCATCCAGGCGCCGCGCGGCACTTCGGGCGCATCGGCCGCAAAACGCTCGGGCCTGAAAGCATCGGGCTCGGGAAACCAGCGTGCGTCGTTCTGCATCAGGCCCGGCGTGATCTGCAGCATCGAGCCGCGGGGAATGCGGGTGCCGCCCAGCACCAGCTCACGCGTGGCCTTGCGCGAGAGCAGGGCCGGCACACTGGGGTAGCGGCGCAGGCTTTCCTTGATGGTCTGCGTCAGGTACGGCATTTGCGCGATGTCGGCAAAGCTTGGCGCGCGGTGGCCCAGTTGGGCGTTCACCTCATCGGCCGCGAGCACCGCAATCTCGGGATGCGCGGCCATGCACCAGCCCCACCAGGCCAGGCTGGTCGCGCTGGTCTCGTGGCCGGCCAGGAAGATGGTCATGCATTCATCGCGCAGGGCCTCGCCGGCAAAGGCGCGTTGGCCGTCCTCGGTGCGCAGCTGCATCAGCATGGCGAGCAGATCATCGCCGTCCTCGCAATCGGGGCGTGCGGCGCGTGCGGCAATATGGCGGCGGATCAGGCCGTCGAGCATCGCGATGGCGCGGCGCTTTTTGGCCTTCCACGGCATCCAGCTCGGCGCGGTGCGCGGCCAGAACATCTCGCGGTTGCCTTCTTCGGTCAGGTCGCGCACGGCCACTTCGGCGGCGCGTGCGTCGGCATCGGCGTCGCTCGAGAACAGCGTGCGCATGATCACGTCCATCGTCGCCTGCGTCATGGCCTGCTCGAAATCGAGCTCGAACCGCGCCTGCTTGGGCCAGGTGCCGAGCGCGGTCTCGAAGGCCGCCACCATCAGCGGCGCAAAGGCCTCCACGCGGCGCGGGCTGAAGCCCGGTTGCAGGGCCCGGCGCTTGTTCTTCCAGTCCTGCCCTTCAGCCACCAGCACGCTCTGCCCATGCGCATCGGAGAACACGCGCGGCCCACGTTCGAAGCGCACGATCGATTCATGCGAGTTGACCAGCGCCTCGCGCACATGCTCGGGGTGGAACAGCAGATAGCTCTGGATGCCGAAGATCTTGACCGCGACCACATCGCCATAACGGCGCTGCTGCTCGCGCATGAAGCCCAGGTAATCACCCGCCATGCCGCGGATCTCGCGCAGGCCGAACCAGCGATAGGGCGGGCCCGGAACCGCCCGGCCCGACATCACTGAATGGGTCTTATCACGTGCATCACGTTCATCCATGTTCAAACCTTGAATTTCTGTTTTCTACATGGATTGACGTGATGCACGTGATGAATTCAAACAGCCAGGACGGGCTTTGCCTTTGAGGTCTTATCCGGCTGTTCATCCTGTCCATCCATGTTCAAAACCTGAATTCGTTTTTACATGGATGCACAGGATGTACAGGATGAATGCAAGAAAATGCTACTTGAAATCGCCGACGAAGATCAGCTGGAAGCCGTCGAGCTTGTAGTGCTTGCGCAGGGCTGCGGCGGCGGCCTCGGGCGTCACGGCGGCGATCTCGTCGTTGAGCTTTTGGGCCCTTGCCATCGTGCGTCCCCAGGTCAGGTTGGTGGCGAGCGCGCTGGCGAGGCCCGCGTCCTGGGCGAGTTGTAGGCGACGCTCGCTCAGCAGCGCTTGACGCGCGTCAGCCACTTCCTTGGCGGTGAAGCCGTCCTTCAGCGCTCTGGCGACTTCTTCGCGCAGATCAGATTCGACCTTGGCGCGGTTCTGCGGTGCAAAGATCGCATACATGATCCACGCCGAGTTCGGGTCCTCGGCGCTGAACTGCACCTGCGAGCCCACGCCGTACGAGAGCCCGTCCTTCTCGCGGATGCGCGTCCACAGGCGCGAGGCGCCGCCGTTGCCGAAGGCCTGGTCGGCCACCATCAGCGCGGCGCGGTCGGGCGTGTCGTCGTTGATCGCCAGCGGCAACTGCGCGAACATCATCGCGTTCTGCTTGTCGGGCGCGGGCACCAACTGGCGCTGGCCGGCCTTGTCGGGCGCATGGTTCACCACGCGCTCGGGCTTGACGGGCGCGGCCCAGTTGCCAAGCGCCTTCTCGGCCGCGGCGCGGGCGGCGGCTGCGTCGAAATCACCCGTTAGCGCCAGCTGTCCGAAAGTGGTGCCGTAGAAGCGCTGCTGGAAGGACTTCACGCCGTCGAGCGTCACGGCCTTGAGCCCGGCCTCCTGCTCGGCGAAATCCGGCGCGTGGCGCACATCGCCGTTCGGGTACTGGTTGAGCGCGCTGGCCACCAGCACCAGGGCCATTTCCTGCGGGTCGTCGCGCTGCTGCTGCAACTGCGCGAGGCCTTGCGAGCGCACTTCCTCGAGCGAGGCCGCCTCCAGGCGCGGCGTGCGCAGCATCTGGCCGATCAGGGCCAGCGCCTCGTTCGCGTGCTCGCGCGTGGTGCTCCAGCTCAGGCTCAGTCGGTCGGCCTCGAAGCTGCTGACGCTGAGCTCGACCTTGGCCGCATCGAGCGCATCGCGCAGCTGCTCGCGCGTCAGGCTCTGGGTGCCCATCTTGAGCATCTGCGCGGTCAGGTGGGCCGTGGCATTGGCGTTGATGTCCTTGAGCGTTTCCGCGCTGCCCAGGCGCAGATTGAGCACGCCGTGCACCGCGCCGCCGCGCGTGGGCTTGGGCAGCATCGCCATCTTGAGGCCGCCGGGCAGTTGCACGGTCTGCGTCTGCTTGTCGATGTTGGCCGGCGTGGCCTCGAAGGAGGCCACCGTGGCCGCCGCAGCAGCCGGCTTGAAGCTCGCCATCTCCGTTGCCAGATTGATCAGCTCGGGCTTGGGCGCGCGCTGCGGCTTCTCGGTCGGGATGTACTGAGCGAGCGTGCGGTTGCTCGGCATGAGGTACTGCGTGGCCACGCGCTGCACGTCTTCGAGCTTCATCGCCTTGACGCGATCACGCGTCAGGAAGAAGAGCCGCCAGTCGCCTTGCGACACATATTCAGACAGCACGATGCCGACGTTCTCGGGGCTCGTGAAGCCCTTCTCCCAGCGGTTGAGCCAGCGTGTCTTGGCGCGGTTCAATTCTTCCTGCGTCAGCGGCTGCGCGCCAAAGCCTTCCACCACGGAGACGAGCTCCTTGTTCAGCGCGTCCTGCGAAGCGCCCGGTGCCAGATCGGCCGAGAACATCGCGAAGCCGGGCTCGGCCAGCGCGAGGCTGAACGGCGTCACGCCCGAGGCCAGCTTGGTGTCGATCACCAGGCGCTGGTAGAGCCGACCCGTCGGCTGCTCGGTCAGGATCAGGTTGAGCAGGTCCACGGCCGCGTAATCCACGGTCGGCCCGGCGGGCACGTGATATGCGGCGACGCTCATCGGGTTGCCGCCCACACGGCGGATCGTCACGAGGTTCTCGCCGTCTTGCACGGGGTCGATCGTGTAGGTCTTCTGGATCTCTCGCTTGGGTTTCGGGAGCTTGCCGAAGTCGGCTTCGATCCAGGCCATCGCCTTGGCCGGATCGAACTTGCCCGAGACGATCAGCGTGGCGTTGTCCGGCTGGTAGTAGGTGCGGTAGAAGGCTTGCAGATGCGGGATGTTGACGTTCTCCACGTCGGCCCGCGCGCCGATCGTGTCCTTGCCGTAGTTGTGCCACATGTACATGGCCGCCAGCGCGCGCTGCGTGCTCATGTTGAAGGGGTCGTTCTCGCCCATCTCCATCTCGTTGCGAACGACGGTCATCTCGCTGTCGAGATCCTTGCGCGAGATATAACTGTTCACCATCGCGTCGGCCTGCCAGTCCAGGTAGGCCTTGAGGTTGTCGTCGCTGGCGGCAAAGGCAGCGAAGTAGTTGGTGCGGTCATACCAGGTGGAGCCGTTCCAGCTGAAGCCGCGTTTGGTGAAGTCGGCCTTGGGATCGGGATGCTTGGGGCTGCCCTTGAACATCAGGTGCTCCAGCAAATGCGCCATGCCGGTCTCCCCGTAGTTCTCGTTGCGCGAGCCCACGCGGTAGGTCACGTTGACCGTGGTGGTGGGCTTGCTGTCATCGGGTGCCAGCAGGATCTGCAGGCCGTTGGGCAGCCGGTATTCGGTGATGCCTTCGACGCTGGTGACGGGCTTGAGGGCGTGGGCGTTGAACGCCAGCGACAGGGCGGCGACCAGGACGAGAGTCTTTGCGTGCATGCGGGCTCCGAAATGTTTTGACAAGCGGCGCCAAGCCTAGCAGGAGCCAGCGCCGGCACATCTACCGGAAGTAACGCCCGAAACAAACGCATGAAAGTTCAGCTTTTTGGGCCTGTCCTACCCGGTTCGAAGTGTTGACCTAAACACCGCTGAAGCGTACCGTTAGGCCGAATCTGTCGATTTGTAAAGAAGACGACAGGCATCGGAGACCTGGGAGGCAAGCGGGCAGCGCAATCGCGTCCTGAGACTGCGGTGCCTCGTCCTGCTGAGGGGAGAACCTTGAACAGGGTTTATCGACTCGTCTGGAGCGCCGTGGTCGGCGCATGGGTGTGCGTGGCCGAAACGGCGCGTGCGCGGGGCAAGACGCGCGGTGCCGTGTTGCGCGCCGGGCTGCTGCCCTTGTTTCTGCTGGGGCCTGCGGCCTTCACTTTTGCCGGAGCACCGGCCCCCAACACGCTGCCCACCGGCGGACAAGTTGTCGCGGGCCAGGCCAGCATCCAGCAGAACACGCCGGGCGCACCGGCCAGCCTCACCATCCAGCAAGGCACGCAGCGCGCGGCCATCGATTGGCAGAGCTTCAATATCGGCGCCGCCGCCAGCGTCAGGTTCATCCAGCCTTCGAGCCAGTCGGTCACGCTGAACCGCGTGCTCGACGGCAACCCGACGCAGATCTTCGGCAAGCTCAGTGCTAACGGTCAGGTTTATCTGACCAACCCGAGCGGTGTCTATTTCGCGCCGAGCGCCAGCGTCGAGGTCGGCGGCCTCGTGGCCACCACGCACAGCCTCAGCAATGCCGATTTCCTGGCCGGCATCGACAGCTTCGACCGGCTCGGCAGTACGGGCAAGGTGCTCAACCTCGGGCGCCTCGAAGCCGCGCCGGGCGGCTACATCGCGCTGCTCGCGCCCGAGGTGCGCAACGAGGGCGTGATCGTCGCCAATGCGGGCACCGTGGCGCTCGCCGCGGGCGAGAACATCACGCTCGATTTCGGGCCTGACGCGCACCTGGCCGGCATCTCGGTCACGCCGGCGCAGATCCGCACGCTGGTCGAAAACCGCCACGCGATCATGACCGAAGGCGGCCAGATCATCCTCGCCGCGCGCTCGGCCGAGGGGCTGATGAGCAGCGTCATCAACAGCGGCACGCTCAACGCCACCAGCATGGTCGAGCGCGGCGGCAAGATCCTGATCGAGGGCGACGACATCAGCCTCACCGCCGGCAGCGAGATCGAGGCCAGGGGCCTTGGCGGCGGCGGCACGGTGCTGATCGGCGGTGATCAAGGCGGCAACGGTGAGATGAGCCAGGCCACATCGCTCGTCATGGCCGAAGGCGCCAGGATCGATGCGAGTGCGATCGGCCAAGGCGATGGCGGCACGGTCGTGCTGTTCACCCAGTTGCAGGACGCCGACGCCAAAACCGAAGTGCACGGCAGCATCAGTGCGCGCGGCGGCGAGCAGGGCGGCAACGGCGGCCTCGTGGAGACCTCCGGCGCCCACGTCGATTTCAAGGGCCTCCGCGTCGACACCTCCGCGCCGACCAGCACGACAGGCAACTGGCTCGTCGATCCGTATGACCTCACCATCGACAGCAGCGCCGCCTCGACGATCAACACGAATCTTGCCTCCACCAGCGTCACCTTGCAGACCACCGCCAGCGGCACGACGGGCCCCGGCACGGCCAACGCGAGCGGCGTCGGCGACATCAACATCAACTCGGGCATCAGCTGGTCCTCAGGCAACACGCTCACGCTCGACGCGTACCACGGCATCAACATCAATGCCGCGATCTCCGCCGGCAACACCGGCAAGGTCGTGATGAAGACCAACGACGGCGGCAGCGGCGGGGACTACAGCTTCGGCCTCGGCGCCAGCGGCTTCGCGGGCAACCTCAGCTTCGGCAGTTCCGCCTCCAGCGCCGCGCTGACGATCAACGGCAACGGCTACACGCTGATCTACGCGCTTCCCGCTGCGGCGACCGGCGCGGCCGCGCCGACGGGATTCCAGGCGCTGGCCACCAACCTGAGCGACGGCGTGTCGCGCACCGCCTCGGTCTACACGGGCAGCTTCAGCGGCGTCATGACCGGGCTCGGTCACACGGTCAGCGGCTTCAGCCTCAACCCGACCACGAGCACGGGCGGATTCTTCTCGACGATCACCGGCACCGTGCGCGATCTCGGCCTCAGCGGCACGCTGAATCAAACCCACAACAGCCTGAACAACTTCGGGCTGATGGCGGGCACGCTCGGCGCGGGCACGCTCAAGAACGACTACACCGCCGGTTCGGTGACCAACAACGCCTTCAGCGGCGGCTACGTGGGCGGCATGGTCGGCACGCTGCAAAGCGGTGGAACGATCGATCATTCCTGGTCCTCCGCCACGGTGAACCAGAACGGGCCCGACACCGGCGGCCTGGTCGGGATCGTGACCAACGGCGCGGTCACGGCGGGCGTGACCGCCGGCACGATCACCAATTCCTACGCGACGGGCAGCGTCACCAGCACGAGCTTCAATTCGGGAGGTCTGGTCGGGCTCGTCGGCCCGTCCAATCCCACGGTCGCCGTCGTCACCAACTCCTACGCCACGGGCAATGTCAGCACGGGCACGCGCGGCCAGGCGGGTGGGCTGATCGGCTTCATGAACCAGGCCTCATCGTCCAACCACTCGATCGTTTCGGGCAGCTACGCGAGCGGCACGGTCAGTGGCGGCAGCGACGGCTACAACGGCGGCCTGATCGGCGGCGTCTCCGCTTATACCGACATCAGCAACAGCCATGCCACCGGAGCGGTGAACAGCACCGGCGGCGCTGCCACAGGCGGGTTGATCGGCGGGACCGACACCTCCAACAGCGTCACCATCACCTCGTCCTATGCCACCGGCAACGTCACGGCCACGGGCGCTGCCGCCACCAGCATCGGCGGGCTCGTGGGCGACTTCACCGGCACCATCAACACCTCGTTCTCGACCGGCAGCGTCAGTGGCTACTACTACGCGATCACGCCGACCGGTGCGCTGCCCGCTGCGGCCAGCAGCCAGCTCGCCGGCACGCAGACGCTGAGCGGCGCCGGCGCCGTCTCGGGCGCCAGCTACACCGATGCGCCGACGGTCAGCAGCGGCAACATCACCGGCTTCGATCTCAAGTCCGGCCTCTTCCTGGCCAGCACCGCCAAGACCACGCTGAGCGCGCTCAACACCGATCTGTCCAACACCTTCGGCAGCGGCGTGCTGACCAGCACCAACACGGCGACGGCGGCCGGCTTCCGCCAGATCGTGGCCAGCACCACCTTCACCGTGGACACCGCCCTCACGCAAGCCGGCGGCCTGGGCCTGACCGCGCTGAACGGCGACCTGACCGTGAACGCCGCCGCGAGCGCCGGCACCGGCACGCTGATCCTCAAGGGCACCGGCATCGTGAGCGACGGCACCAGCGGCAGCGTGGTCGCCGCCAACCTGTTGCTGCTGGGCGGCAATGTGACGCTCGACAGCGCGAGCAATGCCATCACCACGCTGGCCGCGCAGAACGTGGGCAGCCTGCTCTACAACAACGCCGGCGCGCTGACCATCGGCAGCATCGGGCCGGCCAATATCGGCGTGACGGCCAGCGCCATCAACGGCACGAGCAGCACGGTGGCGGGCATCGCGGCCACGTCCAATGTCACAGCCAGCGCGATCAGCGGTGACCTGACCGTGGCGAGCAATATCGTCGAAGGCCTGATGCCCGCCAACAGCACGCTCACGCTCAAGGCGGCGGGCAATGTCTTCATCAATGGCGGGCTCACCATCGACGGTACGCAGAACAGCAACACCAAGAAGCTCAATGTCGTGTTGTGGGCCGACACCGATGGCGACGGCGACGGGGTGATCCGCGTCGGCACGGCGGGCTCGGGCTCGTCGATCAAGACCGATGGCGGCCATGTCTGGATGGGCGGCGGCAGCGGCAGCACGACCTGGAACGGCCTGACCGTGGGCAATGGCGCGGCCACCTTGAACACGGGCAGCACGCGGGCCGGTGTGGAACTGAGCAGCGGCAGCATCAGCACGGCCGGCGGCAGCGTGTCGCTGAACGGCAATTCGAGCAAGGGCACGGCGTCCACGGTGTCGGTCGGCACGCTGATTGAAGCGGAGACCATCACGGCCGCCGGTGGCGACATCGCCTTCAATGGCAGCTACAACAATGCTGCGGCCATCTCGAGCGCCCAGCGCGTGGGCGGGGTCGTCGTCGAGTCGGGCTCGCAGGTCTCGACCACGGGCACCGGCAAGATCGACATCACCGGCACGGTGCCGGCCGCCGGCAGCGCAGCCAATTCCTGGGGCGTCCTGATCGGTAGTGACTTCACGGCCAGCACGGGCACCACCACCGGCAGCACCACGATCTCGGCGCAGGCCGGCGCCATCACCATCACCGGCTCGGGGACGCGGTCCACGGTGGCCGGCACCACCACGAACGGCATCGACATCGTGGCCAAAGGCAGCGATGTGGCCACGCTGTCCACGACGAGCGGCGCCATCACGCTGGACGGGTCGGTGGATGCCAGCACCAGTTCCCTCACGGCCGGTCTCAGTCTGGATATCTACCGCACCACGGGCGGCATCAGCCTGGTCTCCGGCAGCGGCGACGTCAGCCTCAAGGGCGCCAACACCATCGCCACGCCGGTGCCGAACAAGACGGCGCTGCACTTCAATGCGCTGAGCGGAACGCCCGCCGACGCCATCAAGATCGGCTACGACGGCAGCACCCCCTATTCGGGCAACATCCTCGTGCAGGGCGACTCGCTGGACCAGTCGGTGATCAACCCGGGCTCGGGCGTGCTGTCGCTGCAGGGGACGGGCTCGCTCACCTTCCGGCCGGGCGGCAGCACCTTCACCGACTTCAGCTACGGTGGCACCAACAACACGCCGCTGCTGTTTGACAACGACTGGAACTTCGGCACAAGCCATAGCGCCATCACGCTTGGAAAAAGCACCAGCACTTACGACGTGACCGTGCTGGGTGCGCTGACCTCGGCCGGCAACATCTCGATCTACGGCGGCAATCTGGCCATCAACGCGGCGTTGACCGCGCCGACCACCAGCACCACCACGCTCCTGCAAGCGACAGGCAATGTCACTGAAGGGGCCAGCGGCAGCGTGATTGGCACCAGCCTGGCGCTGGTCGGCGGCAACGTCACGCTGACCAACGCCACCAACAATATGGTGAAGCTGGCGGCCAGCGGCGTCGGCAACCTCAGCTATGTGGACGCCGACGTGCTGGGGCTCAGCACCGCCGGTTCGCTGACCGGCATCAGCGCCACCGGCCAGATCAACGTCGCCACGCTGACGGGCAATCTCGGGGTCTCGCAGGCGGTCAGCACGACCGACACCTCCAGCGCGGCCATCACGCTCAACGCCAGCCGCAACAGCGCGGCCGGCGCCTCCTCGGGCGGCAACATCAATGTCGGCGGCAGCGTGGGCTTCACGACCGGCACCGGCGGCCGCACCACGCTCTACACCGGGGCCACCAGCGACACGACGCTGGCCACGCTGATCGGCTCCGGCACGGGCCGCTTCCGCTACGACAGCGACGAGGCCACCACCAACTACACGACCGCGCTGGGCAGCGGCGTCTACGAGATCTACCGCCAGATCGTCAACACGGCGGCGGTGGCGGGCTCGCCCACGATCACCTACGGCACGACCACGCCCGGCTTCACGGGCACGAGCGGCGCGGTCAACGGCGACACCGCGCTGACCTTCGCCGCCAGCGGCGTGCAGACCTCCACCGCAGGCTACGCAGCGGTGGGCAGTTATGCGGTCTCGGCCACCAACCTCGCCACGCTGGTGGGCCTGGGCTACACCTCGGCGGGCAACAGCAACGGGACCTTCACGGTCAACCCGAAGGCGCTGACCGTGAGCGGCATCGCCGTGGCCAACAGTGGTGGCAACTACAACGTTACCTACCTGGACAACACCAACAGCACCATCACGCCCAAAGGCTTGACGATCAGCGGCATCACGGCCTCGAACAAGGTCTATGACGCGACGACCGCTGCGACGGTGAGCACAGCCGGCGCGGTCTACACGGGACTGGTCGGCGGCGACGTGGTGACGGATTCGGCCACAGGCACGTTCGCCAACAAGAACGTCGGCACCGGCAAGACCGTGACCCTGGCCAACGTGATCGGTGGCGCCGATGCAGGCAACTACACCATCACCAACCAGGCCAGCACGGCGGCCGATATCACGCCCAAGACGCTGACGGTGAGCCAGCTGACGGTGCCATAGTCGATCGCCTGCTGGCGCGTCCACTTCATCGTGTGCAGGCCGGTGTCCACCACGAGGCGGCGGGCGCGGAACAGCTCGGCGTCGAGCTGGCCGAGCCGGCCCTTCGGGTCGCCTTCGTACCAGCCGTTTTCCACGGCCAGTTGCTCGGCATACAGCGCCCAGCCCTCGGCAAAGGCCGAGCCGCCGCTGAAGATGCCGGCCTGCCGGTAGCGCGGCAGGCTCGTCGTCTCCTGCTGCGTGGCGATCTGGAAATGATGGCCGGGCACGGCCTCGTGATACACGAGCGTGCGCATGCCGTTGACGTTGTACGTGGGGCCGGGCAGCGGCGCCCAGAAGATGCCGGGCCGCGTGCCGTCGCGCGCCGGGCTCGTGTAGTGGGCGGCGGCGGTTTTCTCGGTGAATGGCGGTTCGCGCTTGACGACGACGGGTGCCTTCGGCGTGCTGGCGAACACGAGCTTCGAGCGCTCCTGCGCGTCACGCAGGATGGATTCGAAACGCGCCAGCAGCATCGGGCGCGGATCGTCTTCCTTGGGCTGCGAATCGGTGTTGAGCTGCGCGTAGCGCTGCTTCACGCTGCCGTCCTTGTAGCCCAGGCCCTTGAGCAGGCCGTCCATGACGGCTTCGATGCGCGCCACTTCCTTGAGCCCGATCTCGTGCACTTCGGCAGGGCTGTAGTCGGTGGTGGTGAAGCGGCGCAGCGCGTTCGCATACGCGGCGGTCCCATTGGGCAAGCGCCACAGGCCGGCGTCGTCATTGCTGAGCGGCAACTGCGCCTCGACCTGCGCCTGCGCGCGCCGATAGGCCGGGATCACCGCCGTGTGGACGATGCGTTCGGCCTCGGCCAGCGCCTTCGGATCGTCGAGCTTGGCGGCTTTCATGCGCTCGCCCAGCGAAGCCACCAACACGTTCTGCGCCGGCTCGCCCGCCAGGAAGCGCTGGAACTGGCCCAGCACCGCGGTGTTGATGAAGCGTGGCATCAGGAAGCCGTGCTTCTGCGCCTCCTGCGCGCGGGCGATGCCGTTGTCGATCTGGGCCGCCACCTGGCCGAGTCTGCTCAGGTAATTGCCTACGTCGACGGCATTGCGGATCGGATGCGCCTGGCTCAGGAAGTTCACCAGCCGCACATGCAGGCCACCGAACTGGTTGAACACGAACTGGCTGTCCTCGAAGGGCGCGGCGTCGAGCTGGCCTTGCAGCGTCCATTCGATCAGCGCGGCCGAGCAGCGCTGCTGCGGGTTCAGCTTCGCGCGGTCAAAGGTCTTGAGCGCCGCCAGCGCCTTGGCCGTGCTGGCCAGCCGCTCGGCCCGGTAGGCCGGCGTGTTGGGCGTGAGCTGGGCATCGAGCCGCACCTGCTCCTCGGCCGGCAGGTATTGAGAGAAGGTCGAGGCGCTGGGCTCGGCGCGCATGATGTCGCGGGCCAGCGCCTCGCTCCAGGCGTCGAAGTCCTGCGTGAGGCCCCAAGCCGGCGGCACAAAAGCCGAAGCGAGCGCGCTCGAGAGAACGGTACGGCGGGTGATTTGCATGGAAAGGAGCTCCGGTCCGTGAAGGCGCCGATTTGACGGGCAAAAGACCGGCCCGTCCCGAGGGCAAACCTTGAGTCCGGACGCATAACCGACAATCGCGGCTTACTCCAAAGATCCCATGGCTGTCCTCTCCCTCTCCAACGCCCATCTCGCCTACGGCCATGTGCCCTTGCTCGACGGGGCCAATTTCGCGCTCGAAACCGGCGAACGCGTCGGCCTGATCGGCCGCAACGGCACCGGCAAATCCTCGCTGCTGAAGATCATTGCCGGCATCGACAAGCTCGACGACGGCCTCCTGCAATTGCAGCAGGGCCTGACCAGCGTCTACGTGCCGCAGGAGCCCGAGCTGCGCCCCGAGGCCTCGATCTTCGACGTCGTCAGCGAGGGTGTGGCCGAGGCCAAGCGCCTGCGCGAGATCTATGAACGTCATGACCCGGCCGACGATCTGGACGCCGTGCTCGAACGCATCGACCACATCGATGCCTGGACCTGGGAGCAGCGCGTTGACGAAACCCTGCACCGCCTTGATCTCGACGGCGCGCGGCTGATCGGCCAGCTGTCGGGCGGCTTGAAGAAGCGCGTGGCGCTGGCCCGTGCGCTGGTCGCCCGGCCCGATGTGCTGCTGCTCGACGAGCCCACCAACCATCTGGATCTGGACGCCATCACCTGGCTCGAAGGCCTGCTCAAGGATTTCAAGGGCTCGCTGCTGCTGATCACCCACGATCGCACCTTCCTCGACAACGTGGCCAACCGCATCGTGGAGCTGGACCGTGGCCAGCTGCGCGGCTATCCCGGCAACTTCGCCGCCTTCCAGGCCGCCAAGGCCTATGAGCTCGAGAACGAAGCGCTGGCCAATGCGCGCTTCGACAAGCTGCTGGCGCAGGAAGAAGTGTGGATCCGCAAGGGCGTGGAAGCACGCCGCACACGCAGCGTCGCGCGCATCCAGCGGCTTGAAGTGATGCGCAACGAGCACGCCTCGCGCCGCGATGTGCAAGGCAAGGTGCGCCTGGATATCGACACCGGCGGCAGCAGCGGCAAGATCGTGGCCGAGCTCGAAGACGTCAGCAAGAGCTACGGCGGCCGCACCATCGTCAACAAGTTCAGCGGCACCATCCTGCGGGGCGACAAGGTCGGCCTCGTAGGCGCCAACGGCGCGGGCAAGACCACGCTGCTGAAGATGATCCTTGGCGAGCTCGCGCCCGACAGCGGCGAAGTGCGCATGGGCACCAAGATGAGCGTCGCCTACTTCGACCAGATGCGCGACGCGCTCGATCTCGACGCGACGCTGGCCGACACCATCAGCCCCGGCAGCGAATGGATCGAGATCGGCACGCAGAAGAAGCACGTCAAGAGCTATCTGGCCGACTTCCTCTTCTCGCCGGCCCGCGCCGAATCGCCCGTGCGCACCCTCTCGGGCGGCGAGCGAAACCGCCTGCTGCTGGCGCGCCTCTTCGCGCGGCCGGCCAATGTGCTGGTGCTCGACGAGCCGACCAATGACCTCGACATCGAGACGCTGGAACTGCTCGAAGAACTGCTGGCCGACTACGACGGCACGGTCTTCCTGGTCAGCCATGACCGACGTTTTCTCGACAACGTGGTCACCAGCACGATCGTCAACGAAGGCGAAGGCCGCTGGCGTGAATACGAAGGCGGCATCGAGGATTGGCTGATTCAGTCCAAGCGCGCCGCTGCGCTGGCGGCCAAGCAAGCCGCTGCGGCGCCCGCTCCGACACCGCCTGCGGCTGCTTCTGCTCCCGCTGCGGCGCCCGTGGTCGCGAACAAGAAGAAGCTCAGCTACAAGGATCAGCGCGAGCTCGACGAGCTTCCCGCGAAGGTCGCGGCCCTGGAAGCCGAGCAGGTGCAGCTCAACGCGCTGCTCAACGGCACCGAGCTGTACGCGCAAGGCGCGGCGCGCATCGCCGAGGTGACGGCACGCGCATCGGAGATCGATGAGACGCTGCTGGGCTTGATGGAGCGCTGGGAGCAGTTGGAGGCGAAGTGAGCCAAAGGGAAGCCCCTTGAATCGGAAGACTCCTGCGTCAAAGGGCGCGCCGCACCCGGCGTACCTGATCGCGCTGGTCGTCGTCGGTATCCTGGCCGTGGCGGCGTTCGTGTACCGGAAGCACGCCGGCGAGCTCGCTGACCAGAAGAAGCTCGCTGCACTGCAAGCGGTCGAGCGGCAGTATCACGACAACGCGCAACTGGAAACGATCCTGCTCGTCGAGCGTCTCAAGGGCGTTGACGGAGCCTTTCTGGGGCTGCCCACCTTGGACAAAAGCGCGCCGCGCGCCTGGGTCCTGATCACCGATCTGGATCATGACGGCGAGCTGATGATGCTGCCGCGAGATGCGCGCCTTGTGCCGCATTGCGATCAGCTGAAGGGTGCGTTCATGGTTCATCCGCCGTTGAACGAAGTTGCGGTTGCGCTTGAGCGGGCGATGGATTGCAAGTGAGCCAAACTGAGGGATGCGCAGGCCTTCTGAACTGCATCAACCTGACGAGGAGTGGGACATGGGAACTTGGTCACACGAGCCCTTTGGCAACGATGCCGCCAATGATTGGGCCCATGACCTGGACGGTCGTAAAGACTTTTCGCTGATTGATCAGGCCATGCAGCGCGTGATCGACAGCGGGCCGGAATACCTTGAGTCCGATTTTGCGGTGGAGGCTGTAGTGGCCGCAGAGGTCTTGGCCATGGCACTTTCACGGGGCACGCAATCCGATGCCTACACAGAGAAGGTTGAGGCATGGCTCCAGTCGATTGCGGTGAAGCCCGAGGCCGCCTTGTTTATCAAGGCGCAGCGGGCGCTGGCTCGCATTCTCGACAAGGATTCCGAGCTCAGGGACTTGTGGGAGGAGAGTGATGAGTTCGAGAGCTGGGAAGCCTCGATCAAGGCACTTCAGCAGGCCATCGGCGACTGAAGCTTGACGATGCGGAGCCCTGCCACCTCCGGCGTCAGCGCCATCGTCATTGGCATTCTGTCGATGATCGTGGGGTCCACGGTCAGGCATTACGAGACCTTGCTCGGCACGGATGCCGGCGGTTATTTGCTGCGCGCGCTGGACCGTCTGGGTTTAGTCAGGGTCGCGCCTGCTGAGGCGGGTGTGGAATGGAGCCCATCGGGGCTGTTCTTTCCGCTGACCGACGCGAACGTTCTTCGTGGGTTCTTGATCTATGGCGCGTACCTCGCGCTCGCTTCACTGCTGTTGGCGATCTGGGCCGAGTACTGTCGAGAAGAAAACCTGTACCTCAGTGCCGGTTTCATGTGCGGAGCCGGCGGCCTTTATCTGGCGAGCCCGCTCTTCGGCATTGTCGCGATTTCCCTCGGCGCCGCGACCTTGCTCGTTCTTCAAAAGAGGCGTCGTCATGAACACAGTACAAGCCGGTGAACTCCCCTCCGCCGCTCTGCTGAACAAGTACCGACAAGCGGGCGCCTTCACGGATTGCTACTTCGTCGATGTACCGCACCGCATCTCGCAGGCCGAGTACGTCGAGGCCTTCTACACGACACCGCTTTTCAAGGTCGAGCGCTGCTTGCTGGCGCTCTTCGTGCGGCGACACTCAAGTGATCTTCAAGCCAGGCAGTTGGCAAACGGCGAGCTGGATCACTTCGCCGCCTGGCGCGTCGAAGGACGGACGGTCGATCAGTTGCTGTTGTGCGATTTCGTCGGCAAGACGCGGTCGTGGCTGATGAGCGTGGCTGTCGAGGTCGGAGGTGCCCGGCACACGCGGTTGTATTTCGGTTCAGCGGTCGTTCCGAAGCGCAGTGGAGACTCTCAAGAGAAAGCGGCCTTCGGCTTCGCATTCCATGCCCTGTCAGGCTTCCACGCGGTGTATTCCAGAGCGCTCTTGCGTGCTGCGCGCTCGCGCATCAACGACGCGGTGATGCGCTAGGCGGCGATGGTCGCGAACCGCAGCCGGTTCCCATCCGGATCAATCAACAGCATCTCGCGCCCGCCCCACGGCATGTCGCTCGGCGGCCGGAAGATCGGCGCGCCGCGGCCTACGAATTCCGCATGGCATCGGTCGACGTCATCGACCTTGAAGTAGACCGCGCCGCCCGGCTGGCAGTCGCCCGCATGCTCGCTCAGGAAGATCGTCTGCCCGGCGCGCGTGAGCTGCAGGAACAGCGGGAAGCCGGGCTCGAACTGATGCGTCCAGTCGACCGCGAAGCCGAGGCCGTCGACATAGAAGGCCTGGGCGCGGCGCGCATCAAGCGTGCGGAGCTGCGGGATGACGGTCTGAGCTTGCATGATGTACCCCTCTCCGGGAATGCCTGTCTTCTGAAGGTCAGACGACCTCGCACGCCTGGGCCGCTGCAGCGTCGTGAACAAATGCTCTGCGACGAAGCAGGGACAGCACGATAGAGGGCGCGCAGAGCAGGCCAAGGAACAGGAAGATCAAAGTCACCGCAATCGCCGTCTCACGATCAAGCATGCCTATGCGGCCCATGAAAAGCCAGACCATCAGCGCGGACCATGCGCAGACCGCGAAGGCGAAGACGTAGGTGTGAAAGACCTGGATGCGGCTCAAAGGAAGGTGTTCCATGACTCGATGGCCGTACTCTTCCGAGCCGGCGAAGTCGGTGACGTCGTCTTTCAGCGTGGCCGGCCTGCGAGTGTGAGGCAGCACGCGCAGCGTCTTGATCGGAAAAACGGGAAAGAAGGCAACAACAAACCACTTTGTCGTTTGATAGCTCTCGTCACGCCGCCAATTGCGCTGCCCGTAGAGAGCCGTTCCAAAGCCGTGGACTGTGAATGCCATGACGCGCGCGCTCAGTGCATGGTGCAGAGATGCACCCAGTTACCGACGATCTTCCACTCGCCTGAGACTCGGGTCAGGTCGAGTTTGCTGCCGACCCCGCAAACCGGATCGGACGTCTGCTCGAAAGTCGCTTGCTCAGCCGTGACGTCGAACTTGATGACGTAGGTGTAGCCCTGTGCACGCCACCCCTCGGCGTTGCGTGGGATCGCATCGTCAGCGACCAGGGTTCCGCCCAGTGCGACCAAGGCTGCGCGGGCCTTTTCGCCGATCTCCGGCCCCACGACCAATCTGAGCGAACCGGCCCTGCTTTTGGGGCCCGCAAGGGCGATCCGGGCGACGGCCAGATAGTCCGGATCGGGTGGCGTGCTGACCGACGCGCAGCTGCCGAGACCCAGGAGGACCATCGCGAAGAACAAGGTGGAATGCTTCATGCGATTCAAGACATCAGTCCTTCTCGTTGCTGCGGCTATTGCGAAATTGCCAAACTGCGCGCTCCGTGTGGAACGGGAATCCTGACTAGCCAACAATGTCGGGCCGAGTGTACAAACGCCTGCAAGGCATCGCCACAGTCGGCAAGCCGCATTGAAGCGACATGAATTCAACCATCGCCCTCCGCAACCTCGAAGCCTCAAGTGCATGAGGAGCAGCCCATCATGAACGAAGAAACTCCCGCACCGCGCCAAGCCCTCGTGCTCGGCCCCGGCGAAGGCCGCGCGTATCCGATGGGCCGCATCAGCGCGGTCTTCAAGGCGGACGAGGCCGAGACGCAGTCGCGTTACTCGATCTCGGAATGGTGGTTGGAACCGCACACCAAAGGGCCGGGGCCGCATGTCCATCCCGAGGATGACGTCTTCTACGTCATCGAGGGCACCATGAGCGTGTTCGCAAACGGCGACTGGACCCATGCCACGCGCGGTTCCTTGATCCTGATCCCCGGCGGCACCACGCATGACTTCGAGAATCGCGGCGACGTGCGGGCCGGCCTGCTCAATCTCCAAGTGCCAGGGCCGTTCGAGCCGCACATGCCCGGCATTGCTCAGTGGTTCATCGAGAACCCGCCTGGGCATGCCGGCCCCTGAGTCCATCTGATTTCCAACCAGCGATCGATCTCACATGCCCGACACCAACAATCCCTACGCACCTCCCGAAGCCCATGTGGCCGACATTGCCGCCAGCGTCGAGCCCTCGCCGCCGCTCTGGAATCCGAACGCGGCCGCCAGCTGGAGTCTGCTGCTCACGCCGGTCTTTGGCGCGGTGCTGCAGATGAAGAACTGGCAGGCGCTGGGTGAGCCGGAGAAGGCCGAGACCTCGAAGCGCTGGGCGATCGGCTGCCTGATCTTCATGGTGCTCATGTCCTTCGTGGCCGCCTTCTTCGTCGAGTCTTCCAACGGCATCTCGCGTACAGCGGGGCTGGGCTTGCTTTTCGCCTGGTACTACGGAAACGGCAAGGCGCAAAACGCCTACGTGCTGGCGCGCTTCGGCAAGACATACTCGCGCAAGGGCTGGGCGCTGGCGCTGCTCTGCGGCGTCGCGGGGCTCGCGGCCTTCCTCGTCTTGATGATGATTGTGGGCATCATCTATGCAGCGCTGAGCGGTCAGTTGTGAGCGGTGAGGGAGCGCCCCTGAACGAAAGGAAGAAGGCCGCCGCGCAGCGCCTCAGCCCGGCCGCCTGCGCAGCCGGCGCGCCATCTTGCCCGCAATGCCCCACCAGTTGCGCGCGCTGAGCGGGCACAGGCAGAACAGCATGTCACCGTCCGCATGGCCGGGGTTGCGCTCGGCGTAGAAGCGCAGGTTGGGGTCGGTCGCCAGCAGGCGCATATCGAGCGGCGCGGTCTGCGGGAGCAGGCGCTTGCGCGGCGAGCGCGCCACCACGCCGCCCGCGCGCCAATCGCTGCCGTACTTGAGCCGGCCATAGTGATCGATCAGCGCGGCTTCCCAGGCGGGCGTCGGCCGCTCAAAGCGCGGCCAGAACTCCACCAGATTGCGCGGCAGCAGCAAATAGCTCTTGTAGCTGAAGCTGTCGAAGACCCAGAACTTGCGGCGCAGCGGGTAGCGCAGGCAGGTGCCGAGCCAGGTCCGGAAGCCCGCGCGCTGGATCAGGTTCTGCCCGCGATAACGTTCATCCACGACGGTGTGCGAGGTGAAGATCATCAGCAGTTTCTGACCTTCGAAATCCACGGGGCTGACCTCGATCGCGGCCATGCCGATCAGCTCGCGCGTGGCCTTGTCGCGGAACAGCGCGAGGCTGCGATGAGCCTTGAGCCGCGCCTCCACGTACTCGCGCTCGGCCGCGTAGAAGCGGCAGGTCAGTTGCCAGACCTCGTCCCACGCGGGCGCGGGCACCGCGTCCGCCGGCAGGATCTCGATGAACGCGCTGGGCTCACTGCTCATTTGTTCGTCTAAGCTCCGGCCGGGTGTGGAGGTGACAATTTGCGCAATGAGTTCGCGCGCCGAATTCGCGCACTGTAGCGCCGTCCCCGATCTGACGCCGCTTGAGCTGAACGTTAGGAGAGTCCAAGATGCCGACGAAGAAATCCGAAGCCGCCGAGAGCCTGCCGGCCACTGAACTGATCGACCGGAAGATCGCCGAGCTGGGCGACTGGCGCGGCAAGACGCTCGCCCTGATGCGCAAGCTGATCCACGAAGCCGACCCGGCCGTCGAGGAAACCTGGAAGTGGATGGGCACGCCCGTGTTCGAGCGCGACGGCATCCTCTGCACCGGCGAAACCTACAAGGACAAGGTCAAGCTGACCTTCGCCAAGGGCGCCTCGCTGCCCGATCCGAAGCAGCTGTTCAATTCGAGCCTCGAAGGCAATGCACGCCGCGCGATCGATATCGGCGAGGGTGAGACAGTGGACACGACCGCGTTCAAGGCGCTGATCCGAGCGGCGATCGAGCTCAACACCTCGAAGGTGAAGACCAAGCCCGCAGCCAGGAAGACCACGAAATGACCGCCGGACCAGTGCCCATCCGACGGCAGGCTGAAGCCGTGCGTCCGACCACCATCCCCGGGTACATCGCCGCGGCTCCTGCCGTGGCCCAGCCGCATCTGAAGCGCCTGCACAAGCTGCTCAAGAGCGTGGCGCCCGAGGCTCAGGAAGTGATCAAGTGGGGCCAGCCTTTCTTCGTGGAGCCGCGCTTCGTGTTTGCTTTCTCGGCGCACAAGGCGCATGTCAATTTCGCGCCGACCGAGGGCGGCCTCGCCGCCTTCCGCGAGGAGCTGGCGGCGTACAAGACGACGAAGAACTATCTGCAGCTGCCTTACGGCGAGCCCCTGCCCGAAGACCTGATCCGCAGGATCGCCGAGCGGCGGGTGCATTCGGTTCGCATGCGTGAGGATGACGCCTTCTTCTGAGACGCGCACCGAGGAAAGGCATCTTCCATGCGCTACAGCGGCATCTTGAGATCCTGGAACGACGAGCGCGGCTTCGGCTTCATCGCGCCGGAGCAGGGCGGCCGCGAGATCTTCGTGCACATCAGCGCGCTGCCGCGTGATGGCACCAAGCCGGTCGTGGGCGAGAAGCTGTCTTTCGAGTTTGCAAAGGGCGACGACGGGAAACTGCGTGCCGTGAAGGTCCATCGCGAGGCGTTGGGTCCGCCGGAGCGACGCAGGCCGGAGCAGCCGGTCGAACGCTTCAGCAGAACGCCGCCGATGCGCCGATCGCGAAGCCGTGTCGGGCGACTGGCCGGAGTCGTCCTGGCGGTGACCGTTGTCGGCTACCTCTATAACCGGTTCGGCCCTCATGCTCCGCCGCCTCCACAGGTCGCCGAACTCGTGATGCCCTCCGCCGCGCGGACCTCAACCATGCCGCTCGCCACACCCGATGCCGCACCGATCCCCACGTTCCAGTGCGACGGCCGCCAATACTGCTCGCAGATGCACTCCTGCAAGGAAGCCAAGTTCTTCCTGAAGAATTGCCCGGGGACGCGGATGGATGGTGACCATGACGGCGTACCTTGTGAGCAGCAGTGGTGCACGGGGCCGCTGGCCGAATAGCCATTCCGTCCAGCATGTTGTCTTGCGAGTGGCTGATTTCGATGGCGATGCGACATGCGCATGCTCGGCTTTCAGCTTCCCGTGCGTAGTATGCGGATACGAAACTGGATTTGCATCATGGACTTGCAAGTAGTGAAGTGGGGCAACAGCCTGGTCCTCCGGATTCCTTCTGAAGTTGTTCGTCGACTGGGCTTGCGCGAAGGCGCGAGGGTCGAAGCACATCTGACCGTCGACGGCACTTTGTCGATTCGGCCTGCGCAATGGAGTCGCAAGGCATTCGCGCTTGAGTTGGCCGAGGTGCGCAACGCCATGCCGATGAGTGTGCCTGTGATGGATGAAGTACGTGGCGCCGAGCGGCGCTGACATGGCCCGTGTAAGCACCGGCGCCGCGCAGCTGATCGACGCATGCGAGCATCCAGCTACCATCGCCCCCGGGAGGGACCCTCATGGACTGCCTGATCATCGCCAAAGGTGAGCTGTGGCTACACCGCACCGGGCTCGCGCCGCAGCAGATCACTTCAGCCTTTGCGCGTGAGGTGGTGGAGCGCGACGAGCGCAGCCGGCGCAACACCTCGTGGAAGCACGCGCCGCGCGAGCAGCAGACCGGGGTGATTCCGACCAACACCTTGTGGGGCTCGCAACAATCGGGGCCGCTGGCACCGCCGCGTTTCCTGCTGGCCTGCTTCGGGGCCGAGACGAACATCCTCTACTACGTGCTCAGCATCGGCGAGACCGTGGGCCTGTTCCGGCTGCATCTCGACGAGGAGCGCGAGGTGCGGCTGTTCCATCGCCACGGCATCCAGATCCTGGGCCTGGCCTTCAATCCCGCCGACCAGCGCCTGATCCTGTCGGTGCGCGCGACGGACGGCACCGCGCAGCTGGAGGTCTACGACGACGAAGGCACGCTCAAGGGCGCGGTGACGGGCGGCGACAGCATCGATGCCGCGCCGGCCCTTGTGCCCGGCGCCAAGTCCGCGCTCGTCTTCCAAAGCAGCGGCGTGGCACGCCATCCCGAGCGCGGCCATGTGGCCGCGATTGCGCATGCCACGCTCAATCGCCTGGACTACCGCGGCGGCCAGCTCGAGACGCTGGCCGACGAATCGGCCTGGGATTTCCTGGCGCCCAGGATCGCGGCGGACGGCACCGTCTACGCGATCCGTCGGCCCATCGAGAAGCCGCCGCACGAGCGTGCCGGCGCCGCTTTGACGGACACCGTCCTCATGCCGATCCGGCTGCTCAAGGCTGTGTTCGGCTACCTGAACTTCTTCACCACCATCTACGGCAAGGAACCACTGCGTTCGGCGGGCGGTCCGCGCACGCCGGAACTCGACCAGGACCTCGGCCGGCTCTGGCTGCACGGCCGCATGATCGAGCTGCGCAAGGTCCGCGACGATCCCAAGTACTCCGGCAACCTCGTGCCCGCCTCCTGGGAACTCGTTCGGCGCGCGCCGGGCGGCAGCGGCAGCAGCAGCGGCAACAGCCGCAGCAGCTGGGAGGTCGTGACCAAGCATGTGGCGGCCTTCGACCTCACGGCCGATGGGGCGGTGGTCTACACGCGCGGTTTCGACGTGGTCTGCTGGCGTGACGGGCGCGAGGAGAAGGTGGGGCGGCACGAGCTGGTGGAATATGTCAGCGTGGCTTTGGCCTCATGATGTCGATCTGCGCACAGGCATCGCGTGAGGTGTCCTGGCGAATGTTTTGAGGAATTTCATCGATGCAACCCCTGCCCCTCTTCATTCTTGCCTGGGCCCTCAGCGGCGGCCTGGCCTGGCGCGTGGCCAAGAACCGCCACGGTGACGGGCCGATGTGGGCGGCTCTCGGCCAGGTCTTCGGGCCGTTCGCGATTCCGTTCGCTTTCATGGTCAAGCGCAAGGTATAGGCAATTGGCGATGATCGCCAAGGCCCGCAGCGTGGCATCGGTCACTGAATGAGCGCCGGGCTGGGGGCAAATCAGGACGCGTCGACCCTGCGCGCGCCCCCAGAATCCGCCCCATGAAAATCTTGGTCCGAACTTCGGCGGGCGCTTCATGTCCCAAATAGTCCTGTACGCGGCTCTGCTGGGCCTGGGCCTCCTGCTGTCGATGGTCCTGGTCTGGCAGCGTCAGGCCAAGGCCAGCGCAAGCGCGCAGTCCTGGCAGCTGGGGCACAAGCAGGGCCAGGCGGATGCCAAGACCGCCTACGCTCAGCAGGTGCAGCGCATCGCGACCTATGAGCAACTGCTGCGCGGGCATCACGGCGGCGTGGGCAAGCGCGTGGCCGACACGCGCGAGCTCGCCGAACTGATCCACCGCCATGCGCCGGGCCTGCTCAAGGAGGTCAAGGGCCTGGCCCATCTGCTGCATGGCAACGACGAGTTCCTGAACAAGCTGCTCGACACCTACGTGGCGGCCGATCAGGACACCGGCGGCGCACAGGTGCGCGCGGCGGCCAGCAAGCCGGCCGGCGTCTATGCGGATGTCTTTGAAGCGGCCGGGGTGTCGGCACCGGGCACCGTGGTCGGCAAGCATTTCGAGCTGGCGCTGGAGGCCGGGCTCATCGTGATCCGTGCCACCGGCCACCAGGGCAGCTCGGGCAAGCTCAGCCTCGCGCGACGCGACCTTGAGCGCTTCTTCAACGACCTCGCGGCCAAGCCGCGCAGCCTCGGGGAAGACCGCGCGGCTGCGGTGACTTGCCGCGGCCTCTATCGCGTGGACATCAACGGCGAAGCGCAAATGGGGCAGTTGCTGGTCGAGGTGGTTGCGCCTTCCAAGGGGCAGCTCTATCTGGGCGTGCCGCTGCTGGAGCAGGAGCCGCTGCGCGAGCTCAAGTCCTTCAAGCGTGCGAGCCAGCGGCTGCTCGATGATGAAGCCAAATCCACGGCGCGACAGGCTGCGACACAACGGGCCAAAGTGCTGCGGCGCGATGCCCTGCGCGGTCATGTGCCCGAGGACGGCCTGTGCGTGAAGTGCGAGGGCGACGTGACCATGCGACTGCGGCTGGGCGACAAGCCGACGGGTTGCCCGCTTTGCGGCGCGCCGTGGTCGGAATGAGAACGCCGTCGGCGCGAGATCAGGAGGCAGCGCGATGCTGGAACGATTCGACGAACTGGGCTACGCCGTGGTGCCGAACTTCAAGTCGGCCCACGAGATCGCGGCGCTGCGCGCGGCCGCGGCCGCGATCGTGGAGGCTTTCGAGCCACCGCCTCGGCCACCGGTGTTCACGACCCACGAACAGAGCCGCGCGGTCGATGACTACTTCATCGATTCGGCCAACGAGGTCCGCTGCTTCTTCGAGGAAGAATCCTTCGACGAACACGGTCAGCTGAAACAGGCCAAGGCGCTGTCGATCAACAAGATCGGCCACGCGATGCACGACCTGCATCCGGTCTTCAGCGCCTTCTCGCGCGGGCCGGCCTTGGCCGAAGTGGCGCAACGCGCGGGCCTGCAGCGGCCGCGCATCTGGCAGTCGATGTACATCTTCAAGCAGCCCGGCATTGGTGGCGAGGTTCGCTGGCACCAGGACGCCAGCTTCTTCCATACCACGCCCGAGACCGTCACCACCTTCTGGTTCGCGCTGGAAGACGCCACCCGCGACAACGGCTGCCTCTGGGTCCAGCCGGGCGGGCATTGCGGCCCGCTGCGCGAGCGCTTCGTGCGCAAGGGCCGCGAGATCGCCATGCAGGCCCTCGACGCCACGCCTTGGCCGGTCGATGACCCGAGCGCCGTGCCGCTGGAGGTGAAGGCCGGCACGCTGGTGGTGTTCCACGGCCTGCTGCCGCACTACAGCGCACCGAACCGCTCACCCGTCTCGCGGCATGCCTACACGCTGCATGCGACGGATGCCGCGGCGATGTATGCGGAAGGCAACTGGTTGCAGCGGCCTGCCGATTTCGCGGCGCGCGGATTTGTGGGCTAGGCTGCCTGCTCATGCATCTGCCGCGCCGCTTTGATGAAGCTCTGATGTCTCCGCCTGAGGGCAGCGGGCCGGTCGATGCGGCGCTGCTCGCCTCGCTGCGAGCCTGGTGCGAGGGCGGTGCCTTTCCGACCCTGACGGAGCCTTTGCGAGTCGCGAGCATCGCGCCGCATGCTGGTCTTGACGATGCAGCCTGCGCGCTCGACGGCAGCCCCGAACTGGCGCGCCTAAGCCGTTGGCGCGGCCTGCTGTGGCGCTTGCAGATCCTCTGGCGCGAGTGCGTGATCGAGCGCAGCGCTCAGCCCGCCGACCCTTGGGATTGCGGTTGGTGGCGAGAGGGCGCAGAAGGGACGATAGGCCCCGCCGAAGCGTTCCGACCGCGGCGAGCCACGCTGCTGATGGTGCGAGAAACCGAGCCGGCAATTGCTGCGGCGCTGGTTTCTGCGCTGCGGGCAAACAGCTCGAGGTATGCGAAGCCGGTGCGGGTGCTCCTGGTTTCGGCTGAGGCGAGGGGCGGGATGGCACGGCTCTAGCTGGCCCGACTGTTCCAGGCATAACTGAACTTCATGCGCAAACTCCGCTACTGCCTCGCAATGACGCCGTTTGCGATTGCCTTCGGTGCCTGGAAGCTCAGCCTCCTGCTCGCATCGATGTTGGACTGCGCGGTGCACAGCAAGGACCCGAGCCCCTGCATGATGGGCTCCACAAATGTGGAACCTCTGCTCGGAGCGATGGCATGGTGGGGCATGCTCCTATGGTGGCCGTGCCTCCTGATCTCCGGCTTGGCCGTGGGTGCACTTCTCGGGCAGTCGCTTCCGCGGCCTTGGGGCAAGGGCCGCGGTCGCAGATGAGTCTTGAACGAGATGAGCAGTCGATCTTCAGTCTGACGCTCACCTCAAAAAGCAACCCTCGACTTCGATCGTGTTCCCGCAGCGAGAGGGCGGCTTTCGGTGCGCTTGATCGAGTGGAGAATGCGCAGTCATGTTGCACCCCTCCGACGCTTCGATCGCCAGCTTCGCCGAAGTAGCTCGCGGCTACTGTTCTTGGTGCGAGGGCGACTCGTTAGGGCCCGATCCGGAATCCAAGGCAGCGGGTTGGCTTGCCCGCCTCTACGCGGCGGCGCTCGCGCTCCCGGATCGAGAGGCCGAGAGCGATGAAGGAATGCCGGATCTGCCCCAGCCGCAGGCCGACCGCGCGAAGGCCAACCTTGCGCCCTTTCGCGGCTGGTACTACCGCGAGTTCTTTGATCCGCATCCGCACCTCACCGACGAGTCCTGCATGGGCGATGTGGGTGACGACTTGTTGGACGTTTACTGTGACCTCAGAGCGGGACTTGTCGCGTTCGATGTCGGCCACATCAACGACGCGGCTTGGCACTGGTCGTTCCAGTTCCGAATTCATTGGGGCCGCCACGCCGTCGGCGGCCTGTTCGCTCTCCACAGCATGCACGTGTCGAAGCGCGAATAGTCGGCGCTAAGGAGCAAGTCTTGAATTTGAACCTTGGATTCAAGGCTTGATCAGCAGCCCATCGACCCGCGGCGGCGCCACGCCGCAGCCGGCCTCTCAGCGGGGCAGCAAAGGCGCTACAAACGTTCTGGCCGCGATGAGGTTGGCCTGCGCCAGTTCACGCATCTCAGCGGACGGCGGCACGGGCGAGTCTTCGCCCTCCATCGCAGCCGTCCAGAATCGCTCCGCCGCCTTCGCCGCTCGGCCCCACACCTCGGGCTTTGCGCCGATGGTGCCGACCTTGGGCTCGATGGGCGTGAGGTCCGGGTCCAGGCCGCCGCCGATGGAGGCATAGCGCATCGGGAGGATGTCGTAGGCGGGCGCGATGCCCTGGTACTCGCCGTCTTCGTCGATCAGCAGCGAGATGTTCTCGAAGTGGCGGTCGGTGTTGCCGATCAACTCGCTGAAGGCCGCCATCGTGTCCACGTAACGCGCATCTTCGGCTGACAGATAGCGGGCCTGCTCGCAGCGCGCCGCAAACTCCGGCCAGGAATCGCGCAGGCCGAAGAACTCGTCGTCCACCGCGCCGGCCGAGAGCATGCCGACGCGGCCCTGCAGCCCGACGCGGTCAAAGCGCTTCACCTCGAGAAAGACATAGTCGCCGGCCGTCAGCAACTGGGTCTGGCTTGCGGGCACGCCGACCTCGGCCAGGGACTTGAGCGCCAGGTGTTCCAGCGGCAGCAGCTCGGCCATGCGGCTGCCGAGCTTGGCGAACTTCACGATGACGTGGCCCGTGTCTTCGCTCAACCAGAGGAACTTCGGCTGCTCGCCGCCAGCGCTCGATCCATAGGCCGCACCCTTGAGCGAGGCGGCCATGCCGACGTAATCCTTGAGCTTGTCGGCGGCCGGCGTCGGCTGCAGGGCGCGGAAGTCCAGCTCCATCTGGAGAGAGGCGTCGCCGAACACGAGATTGCCCGGCAGGTTCAGCCCGCGCGTGAAGAGGTAGGCCACGCGATGGTCGTCGCCCCAGTCCTTCAGACTCGCGGGGAAGGGCTGGCTCTGCGCCGCCTCATGGGCCAATTGGCGCCCCAGAAAACCCGAGGGCGCGGCGAAGGCCATGTACGGCGGCAAGCCTTCGTAGAGGCGCGTGACGGCGCCGATGCGCTCCAGCGTGGCACCGCCGACCAGGAACTCGACATCCGCGAAGGGCGCGACATTCCCGGCGCTGAGATGGCGGTAGATGCGCTGCCGCGCATTCAGCCCGAGCGGCAACTGGCGCAGCAGCGCGTAGCGCGGCGTGCGGTCTCCCGTCACCCGAAACGCCGTGACCGCTCTCGACAGTTCGCGAATAGTTCGCGAGAGGGTTGGCTGGCTCACGCCCAAGGCCGCCTGGAGCTCGGCCGCCGACAGCGCGCCATGCCTGAGGCTCCGCTCAATCTCCTGGGAGAGAGCGGCTCGGGCTTGCCGCGGCGACGTGCTCATATGAATTCATTGTGAATAGTTCAATGAATTGTATATGGAGCGCCTCAAGCTGTCTTGTTGGCCGGCCCCGGGGCCCAGTCAGTACCCCGCCGACCTCGGCGGTGCCACGCCACGCTGGTAGTGCTCCGCCGCGCGCTTCTGATCCTTCTTCAAGCGCCCCGTCGCGATCCAGCGCACGAGCCACGGGATCTTGCCGACAGGCAGCCCGCTCGCTGAAGCCAGCAGCCAAGCCTTCGCGCATTTCTCCAGCAGTTCGGCGTTGAAGACCACGCGCTCGAGCGACATGCCGAGACACATCACTTCGATATCGAGGTTGTATGCATTCGCGCCATCGGCCAGCTCGCGGCTTGCGGCTTCAAGCGTGAAGGGCGTGCTGATCTTGCGGACGAGCCAGCCGAGATGGCGCAGCTGTTCATCAAAGATGCCGGGCATGGGCTTGCCGGCGGCGGGCAGCATCGAGGCCCAATGCTGGCGGCTCAACAACACCGCGCCGACATCGGGCCGGGCCTTGTAGACCAGGCGATGCAGGTCCTGCGCGGCATTGCCCGAGGCCGTCAGCGGCAGCTCCATCAAGCCGCGCTGGCCGGCGTCGTCCGGCGGCGTCGACCACAGGAAGAAGGCCGCGCCGGGCATGCGGCACGAGAGCGTGTCGTCGGCCTGCATCAGTCCCTTCGCTTGCAAGCGCTTCGCGGCCGATTCAAGCTGCTGCGGATAGTTGGCGGCGTCCATGCTCATCGTCATGCGTTCTTCAACTCAGACCAGGCCCAGCACCGCATCAAAGCGGTTGAGCGCTTCATCGACCACCGCGTCGGTATCGGCCATGCTCGTGTAGAGCCGGCTGCCGGCCAGCGTGACGATGCCGTGCGCCATGTAGGCCGCGCCCATCTCTTCCATCATGTGCTTGCGGGCCTTCACTTCGGTCAGCAGCTTGATCGGGTTACGGGTGCTGAGCAGCAGCACAGCCGAGGTCTGCAGATGCACGACCGAGCCCTGGTTGTAGGCCACATAAGGCAGGCCGCGGCGATTGATGATGTCGTTCAGGCCCTTGCACAGACGGTCGCCCGCACGGCCGGCGATCACGGGCGCATTGGTGCGCGCCATCTCTTCGATGGCCACCACGCCGGCCACGCAGGACAGCGGATTGGCTGACAGCGTGCCGCCCACGAAGGCGCGCTTGCTGGTGGTGCCGATGCCGCCCGCGAGCAGCATCATCACTTCGCGACTGCCGCCGATGCCGCCGGCCATCAGGTAGCCGCCGGTCAGGCATTTGCCGAACACGGTCAGGTCGGGCTTGACCTTGAAGTAGCCTTGCGCGCCGCCCATGCCGACGCGGAAACCGCTGACCACCTCGTCAAAGATCAGCAGCGCGCCGAACTCGTCGCAGAGCTTGCGCACGCCGGCGTTGTAGTCCTTGTGTGCCGGGCGCGTGCCGCTCTCGGGGCCGAGCGGTTCAACGATCACGGCAGCCGTACCGCCGCGCAGCTTGTTGATCCACAGCTTGCGGCGCAGCGCTTCGAGATCGTTGGGGAAGCACTCCTGCGTGTGGCCGGTACTGCCGGTCGGGATGCCGATCGCCTCGCGGCGGCCGGTGCCGGGCAGGCGCATGCCGTAGACCATCTGGTCGCTCCAGCCGTGGTAAGCGCCGCCGACCTTGATGATCCATTTCTTGTCGGTGTAGGCACGCGCCAGGCGGATCGCGGCCATCACGCCTTCGGTGCCCGAGCCGAGCATGCGGAACATCTCGTTGGCCGGCATGTGCTGGCGGATCAGCTCCGCCATCTTCACCTCGTACTCGTGCAGCATGCCGGTCACGGGGCCGCAATGGTCGAGCAGCTCGTGCACCCGTTGCCGTACAACTGGATCGTTACTTCCCAGCAGCGTCGGGCCGCCGGCCTGCAGGAAGTCGGTGTACTGGTTGCCGTCGACGTCCCACATGTAGGCGCCGTCCACGCGGTCGATCGCCAGCGCGAAGGGGTAGTTGAAGGCGAGGTTGTGCTGCACGCCGCCGGGGATCACCTCGGCCGCGCGCTGGGCGAGCTGCTTGCTGCCCTTGCAGCGCTGCTCGAAGTAGTTGAGCACCTCGTCCATCTTGTCGCGCTTGATGGCACGCGGCGGCTCTTTCAGGAGCGCTTGAAGGCGGGCGTAGAGGTCGTCGGTGTCGGGCCAGCCGCTGATCGCGTAGGCTTGGCTCTGTACGTTGGAAGGGGCGTCGTTCAGATTCATTCGGGACTCGCAGAAAGAGCGGCTTGAGCAATCAGCCGCAGGGGATGTGTTTCGGGCAGCCGGCCGGCGCGCGCCAGCAGGAAGCCGCCGGCGGCCGCCTCGATGCGAGCGACCAGCCCGGTGGCCTGCTTGAGGCTCGCGCCGCCGCAGATCAGGCCGTGGTTGCGCAGCAGGTAGGCCTGGATGTCGGGCCGCAGGCGCTTGCGCAGCGCCTTGACCAGCATGCCGGTGCCCGACGGTGCATAACTGACGATCTCGACTGACTTGCCGAGCTCGACGATGTCGGCCTCCTCGGTCAGCGGCAGCGCCACATTGAGCAAGGCCACGGCGCTGGCCAGCGGCTGGTGCGTGTGCACGCTCGCATGCAGGCCGGGCTTGGCGCGCAAGAGCGTCGCGTGCAGGCCGCTCTCGACCGAAGGCGCCATCGTGCCGTCCACTTGCGCGAGCGTGTCCAGGCGCAGCACGGCGATGTCTTCGGCCTTGAGCGTGTAGTAGTCGGCCGCCGACGGCGTCACCGCGAAATGTTCGCTATCGAGCCGCAGTGCCAGATTGCCGCCGGTGCCGGCCAGATAGCCTTGTTCGGCCAGCAGGATGCAGGCGTCGATCACCGATTGGCGTCGCGCCAGGAAGTCTTCAGGCTTCTTCATGCCACCACCTGCATGGGATTGATGCGTTGGTACAGCGGCTTCAAGCGCCGGTACAACTCAAGGAAGGTCTCGAAGCTGCCGTCGTAGACCGCCTGGTGCGCCCGCTGCGGCTCGAAGATTTGACGGTAGCGAGTCTGGCGCGCGGCGGTCTCGAAGTCCAGCTCACCGAGGCCCGTGAAAGCGATCATGGCCGCGCCGATCGCGTTGGCCTGCAGCGGCTCCTCGAGCTGGCGGATCGGCATGCCGAGCACGTCGGCAAAGATCTGGCACCACACGCCCGAGCTGCCGCCGCCGCCGAGCATCGTGAGGCGCTGCGTCTTGCGGCCGAGGAAGCGCTCGACCGGTTGCATCATCCAGCGCGTGTTCAGCGCCACGCCTTCGAGGAAGGCGCGGATGATGTGCTCGCGCGAATGCGACAGCGACAGGTTGAACAGCCCGGCACGCAGCGCACGTTCATCCACGGGGCAGCGCTCGCCGTGCAGCCACGGCGTGTAGAGCAGGCCTTCGCTGCCGGCCGGCACGCGCGCGGCGATCTGGTCGATGATTTGATAGACGTCCTTGGCCGCCGCCTCGCGCAGCAGCTCGTCCTGGTGATAGAGCACCTTCTCCTTCAGGAACGAGAGATTGCTGCCGGCGCTGGTCTGCATCGCCACCATCAGGTATTTGTCGGGCCGCGCGCAGGGCAGCGAGGCGATCGAGGCCTGCACGTCGGTCTTCTTGCGCGGCACATGCGCGCCGATCCAGCTCGAGGTGCCGATGTAGAGGTGCGCGTCGAAATCGTCGTACGTGCCCGCGCCGATCGCCGCGGCCGTGTTGTCGATCGAGCCCGCCACCACGGGCGTCGCGGCCGGCAGGCCGAGCTCCTCGGCCACGCGCGGCAGCAGCGTGCCGATCACGTCGGTGCACTTCACGAGCTCGGGGAACTTGTCGGCGTCGATCTCGCTGGTGCGGACCAGGCCCGCGTCGTAGCGGATGTTCGACGGATCGCGGTTGTCGGTGACCCAGGAGGTCAGGATCGAATCGCTGGTGGCCACGAAGCGCCCGGTCAGGCGCAGGTTCAGGTAGTCCAGCACGTTCAGGAATTTGTACGTGTTGGCGTAGACCTCGGGCAGGCGCTTGCGGATCCACAGCATGTGTGCCGCCGGGTCCTTGCCCGAGAGACTCGGCGCGCCGCCGCACAGGCGCAGCCAGCGTTGCAGCTTGTAGGCGCTGTAGCCCGCCACATTGAGCAGGCCGCGCGAACGCGCCCGCAGCAGCGCGCCGCCGCGCATGTCCATCCAGGTCAGCGCCGGGTGCAGCACCTCGCCGTTCTTGTCGACCGCGATGGTGCCCTCGCCTTGCGTGGAGCAGCACACGGCCACGACCTGCTGCGCGGGAACCCCGCTCTTGCTCAGGACCTGGCGCGCGGTCTCGATGAAAGCCTGCCACCAGTCCTGCGGTTGCTGCTCGGCGCCGCCGCCGGGCAACAGCTGCGTGGAGACGGCCTTGAACGCCCAGGCCGCGACGCGGCCCGAACGCGACACCAGGGCGGTCTTGCAGCCGGAGGTGCCGAGATCAACGGCCAGTACATAACGATGATCGTCGACGGAGGATTGAGACAGGGGCACAACGCACGCCACAGTTGGATTGCTGGCAACTGTAGAGAGAGCCCGCCGATTCCGACGCTGCCAAAGCGGTCGCCGTTAGGGTGCGATGCTGCCAAAGGGGCGCGGCTTCGGCCGGATTGCGACCGATCGCTCCTTGCTCGCCCTCATTCGCCTTTTTGCAGAGACTCACGCAGCTCGCTCGGCGCCGAACCGGTCCAGCGCTTGAACGCGCGGCGGAAGTTGTGCGCATCGCTGAAACCGACTTCGAGCGCCACCTGCTCGACCGACATCGACGAACTCGCCAGCACCTCGATCGCGCGGTTCTTGCGCACATCGTCGAGCAGCGCCTGGTAAGAGACGCCGTTGTCACTCAGGCGGCGGCGCAAGGTGCGCTCGCTCAGGTGCAACTGCTTGGCGACCATCGAAAGCGTCGGCACCTGGCGCAGATCCTGCCGCACCGCGCGCTCGACGGACTCGAACAGATCGACTTTCTCCTGCTCGCGCGAGGTGCCGATGTCGAGGAATTCGAGCGCCTGCGCGTGGCTCAGCGGGTCATACGTCAGCAGCGGCTTGGCCACCCAGCTGTTCTCGGCCACAAAGACATTGGCCGCCTGGCCGAAACGGACCGGGCAGCCGAACACGCGCTCGTATTCCGACACATACGACGGCGCCGGATAGGCGAGCTCCACGCGAATCGGCTTGAAGCTGTTGCCCACGAGGCCGCGCGCGATCTGCAGAAAACTCGCAAAGGCTTCCTCCACGAGGAAGACATGCGTCTCGGGACTCGGGAAGCGGTTGGACGCGATGATGCGCGTCGTTTCTCCATCAGGTTCCAGATCGAACTGCAGCATGCTGCCGGCGAATTTCTGGAGGTTCATGCCCAGCGCCACGGCGTCGCCGACGGTGCGGCAGGTCATCATGGCGTAGCCGAGCAGGCCGATCGAGGCGATGGTCTCGCGCTCGCCGATCAAGAGGCCCAGGGGCGCTTGCGGCGCCATCTGAAGCGCGCGCCGGATCATCAGGCTGCCCTGGCGGAAGCTCAAGCGGCAAGCCGGCTTGGCGAGGTCTTCGACGGTGAAGCCCAGGCCCATGCACAGGCGGCTCGGCGCAATGCCGAGCTCCTCCGCCGTGGCCGCGAGGCAGCGGAACAGATAGACGGGCAGGTTGGCGACCGTGCTGCGGTCAGCGCTGGAATCGGACACGATTTAGAGCAACAGGAGAGGCCAACGCGGAGGTTCAAGCGGCCGGGCAAATGATTGTCCCGGTGCGTGCTTGCGTACAACGTCGGGGTTATCACTGGCCTTTCAAAACCCGCATTGCGGCCGAATTGCGCCCCTTAGGGTCGATCCCCTGCTCTCTATATTCACGGCATTCCCACTGCCGCCGTTCCCTCATCCATGCTGGCGATCAAACGCGTGTTCAGCCTCAGCGCCGCCTTCGCCGCCGCCCTCAACGGGACGATGGTGATGCCCCTGATCGTGCTGGCCCTGAGCCGCATCCCGGGCATCGACGAAGCCACGGCCACCGCGATTGCCGCCGCCGAACTGGCCGGCATCGCGATCTACGGCCTGTTCGCCGCGCGGCTGGTGAAGCGCTCGCGCCGCCTGGTCACGCTGTTCGGCCTGCTCGCCATGATCGGCGGCGAGGCGGCCAGCCAATACCTGGACGGCGTTCCCGCGCTTGTCGCCGCGCGATTGCTGGCGGGCCTGGGCGAGGGTGCGCTGTTCAGCCTCGTCAGCGCCGAGGTGGCGTGCGAAGCCAATGCCGAACGCATCTGGGGGCAGATCAACCTGATCGGTGGCGTGGCGATGGGCTTGCTGCTGTATGGCCTGTCGCTGCTGCCGGTCACCACGGATCGCGGCCACATCTTCCTGTGGCTCGCGGCGATGGGCGTCGTCATGGCGCCGCTCGTGATGCTGATCCGTGCGGGCCAAGGCGGCGCCGTCGTCGCCGCGCCGCGCAAGCTCGCGCGTTCGCGCATGGGCCTGATCTGGCTGGTGATCGTGCTGGTCTATGGTTTCCAGGCCGGGCAATGGGCGGTCAGCGGCTATATGGGCGCGCTCGACCACATGTCGAACGAACGCGTCGGCCTGTTCCTCGCGCTGTCCTCGATCCTCGGCTTCGCCGGCGCGCTGGTGCCGTCGCTGACGCGCAATCCGGCGCACCGCCTGCGCTTCGTGCTGCAGGGCTTCACGGTGATGGCGGTGGCCGGCGTGGTCTTCTTCAACTGGCCGCACGACCAAGCCTATCTGTGGGGCCAGGTCGGCGTCAATGTCGGCTTCTACATGGTCACGCCTTTCGTGATCGGCCTGCTGACCGAGAGCGACAGCGACGGCTCGCTGGTGCTGCGCACGCTGGTGATCGCGCTGATCGGCGCGGCCGTGGGCACGGCGCTGGCGGGCGAGCTGTTTGCCGACGCCGGGCCGCGCATCTTCAGCGGGGTCTGCGTGGGGATCCTCGCGGTCGGGATGCTGGCCGCGTGGCTCGTGTTCCGGCGCCTGCACGAAGAACAACAAGAAACCTCTGACAACCACGAACGGGAGATCCCAGCATGAAGTTCCAGCGCAGTTTGCTCGCCCTTGCCGCCACTTCAGCCTTGCTGCTGATCGCCGCGGAACAAGCCCGGGCCGACGACAAGATCGAGAGCCTGGGCACCGTGGAGGTGTCGGGCCAGAGCCGCGTGCAGCAATTGCAGAACGTGCCGATCGCGATGCAGGTGCTCGGCGCCGACAGCCTCAAGAAGATCGGCGCGACCAGCCTCGGCGATCTCGACGGCTTCATCCCCGGCCTGCAGATTGACGCCTCGCAGCCGACGCAGCCGAACTACACGATGCGCGGCCTCGGCGCCGGCGACTTCGGCATCGGCAGCGATTCGCCGGTCGGCCTGTATGTGAACGGCGTCTACACCGGCAAGACCGGCGGCGCGCTGATGAACTTCAACGACGTCAAGCGCATCGAGGTGCTGTCTGGCCCGCAGGGCACGCTGTTCGGCCGCAACGCCGCGGCCGGCGCCATCTCGATCATCCAGAACGACCCGGGCAGCGAGTTCGAGGCCAACGGCCTGGTGCGCTTCGGCAACCAGGGCACGCGGCACTACGAAGCGCTCGTCAACGTGCCGCTCAACGACAGCACGGCGCTGCGCATCTCGTCGGTGGGCCAGTACCGCGACGGCTGGGTCACCAACACCTTCGACGGCTCCAAGGCCGGCGGCGAACACACCTGGGGCACGCGCGCGGCGCTGCGCTGGAGCGGCGACGACACCTCGGCCGTGCTGACCTGGGAGCATGAGCAACTGAACCAGAAGGCGCGCCCGGCCTGGGCCGTCAACCCAGCCGGCAGCAACCCGTATGACACGAGCCAATGGGTCAGCCCGAAGGACCTGCCGCTCGCGAACGACGCCGATCCCAACACGGAAGGCCGCCGCTTCAACGGCGTGACCCTGCGTGTCGAGCATTCGCTGCCTTTCGGCGAGTTCACCAGCACGACCGCCTACCGTCACTTCAATGCGCGCAACCTCGAGGACAACGACGGCACGGCCAACATCAGCAGCTACCTGAGCACCGGCAATATCGAAGCCAACACGACCTGGCAGCAGGAGTTCAAGCTCAGCGGCCACAACAAGCTCGTCAACTGGGTGGCCGGCGCCAGCGCGTACAGGGAAACCGCCGATCAGGACAGCAATCTGGTGACGACCACCAACGCACTCGACGGCGTGCTGGCCCCGGCATTCGCGCAGCTCGCCGGCCTCAGCGCACCGCCTTTTGCCACGCTCACCGGCGCGGCGCAGCAGATCGGCGCGGCCACGGGCCTGAGCGAGCTTGCCAACGCCAATCTGCTGAACGGCCAGCGCTGGCAAGAGGACATGCTGAACCACGGCCGCAACAGCGCCTACGCGATCTACGGCGACGCGATCTGGCACCTGAGCGACAAGGACAACATCACGACCGGCGTGCGCTTCACGCGCGACGAGAAAAGCTTCAGCTGGTACAGCCCGCTGCGCAAGGCGCCGGTGCTTGACGCGCAGCTGAGCGGCCTGGTGCAGAACTTCCAGACGGTTGCAGTCTTCCCCGGCCTGCCGCCCGAGGTGAGCGGCTCGCTGCCGAGCCTGATCCAGCTTTCTCAGGTGCTGGCCGGGCTCTCGCCCGACTTCAACAACATCGAGTTCAACAACGCGCAGTCGATGGCCGGCAAGGTGAGCTCGAAGAACTCGTGGACCAACACCAGCCCGCGCTTCGTGTTCGACCACCACCTCACGCCCGACCACATGCTGTTCGCCTCGTGGACGAAGGGCTACCAGGCCGGCGGTTTCGGTTGGTCGCTGCCGCAGTCGAGCTACCAGCCCGAGTACGTGACGAGCATGGAGTTCGGCGCCAAGGGCCAGTTCAAGGAAGCCGGCGTGTACTACAACGCCACGGTCTTCCATTACAAGTTCAGCAATCTGCAGCTGCTGACCTTCGTGCCGGCGAGCTCGAGCCAGATCGCCAGCACTTACGACATCAGCACCTCCGACCAGAAGGCCACGGGCCTGGACCTCGGCCTGCAATGGCGCGTCAACTCGACCTGGCGCGTGAACGGCTCGCTCGAGTACATCGACCAGACCTACGGCGACTACAGCAAGCAGGAGACCGACCCCAACACCGGCAACACCGTCGCCGTCAACCTGAGCGGTGCGCCGGTCGGCACGCCCGCGCTGATGGCCTCGATCGGCGTCGATGCGAACTGGCGCCTGGCCGACGGCCAGGCCGCCTTCAGCCTGCTCTACGGCTACAAGAGCGCCACGCGCTGCAATGCCGATTCGGCCTACTCGTACAGCTGCCTGAACACGCCCCGCATCCACATCGGCGCCGCGCAGTCGCGCGTGGACATGCACCTGGGCTGGACGGCACCGTCGGCCAAATGGGGCGTCGGCCTGATCGTCAACAACCTGTTCAACCAGCGCTATGCGGGCGGCGTCTCCACGACGGCGGCGCAGCTGGGGCAGATGTATGGCGGCGTCACGCCGCCGCGCGCGACGATGGTGGAACTCAGCGCCAAGCTGTAAGGGTTCGCAGAGTGTCAGCTTCCACGCGTTCGGCGCTCGGCTTCAGCGCCGCCGTCGCGGCCCTGCTCATTGCAGGCGCCGCGCTCGACCCCTCGGGTATCTTCACCTGGATCGGCTGGACGGGCAGCCCCGTGCCGGCGCTGTGGTGGTGGGCGCCGTACCTGGTCTATGCGCCGGTCCTGCTGGTGCTGGCCTTTGTGGGCGGGCGTCGGGCGGCCCTCGGCGCGACGCGTGTCAGTGTGTTCGGGCAGTTATGGGCAGTGACGCTGCTCGCGACTGCGGCCGCCGAGCTCGTCTATTCGATCGCGCTCATCGCGCCGCTGTATCTGCAGGGCCGCTATGTGATCCCGCTCGCGCCGACCTGGGCCTTTTTGCTCTGGAACACCGGCTACGCAGCGCTGAAGATGGGCTTGCTCGGCTGGCTGCCGGCCTTGCTCGGCTGCTGGATGTTCAAGCCCCAGCGGCAGCAGGAGCAAGGCCGCGCCTGGCCGGCGGCGATCTTCGTGGCGGGCGGTACTGCGTTGCTGCTGGCCGCGCTCGGGCCCTGGCTCTCGCGCTACTGGTGGCAAGCCTCGCCGCTGGGGTACGCGTACCGTCTCGATGCCACGCTGTTCGCGCCGACGCCGGCCTCGGGCGCGGGCCACGCGCTCGCGGCCCTGGCCTTGCTGGTCGTCTTGATCGGCTGGCGTTTGCGTCGCGTTGCTTCGTGCGGGTCGGCCGCGATCGCGGCGGTGCAGGCGGTCTTTGTGTTGTTCGCGGTCCAGGGTCTGGCGGTGTGGCTGCAAGCCGGAGCCCGCGCGCCCGATCACGATCTGTGGAACGTGCCGGCGCTGTTTGTGCGTGCGGTCGATGCGGCCTCGTTTGCGCTGGTCGCGGCGGTGCTGGCGGCGGCCGTGGCGCTGGTCGTGCGCCGCATCCGGCATGCGGCCTCGGTCGGCGGCGCGATGGCTCTTCTTGCCCTGGGCGTCGCGGTGTTCAGCGCGCACGATTTCAAAGGCGTGGAGCCGTATCTGAATGCGCCGACGAGCAGGGTCGAGCGCACCGAGACCGAAGACGGCGCGGCGCTGCCGCGCCTGAGCGTCAACGCCGGCCAGATCGTCGACGAGCGCGGCGCGAAGCTGATCCTGCGCGGGTTCAACGTCAACCAGCTCGGCGAATATTTCCTGCGCGATCCCAAGCTGCCCGCGGTGCGCGAGATCAGCGAGCAGGACTTCATCGACATCGCCGCGCTGGGCCAGAACGTCGTGCGCCTGACGCTGTCGTGGTCGCGGCTCGAGCCGCAGCAAGGCCATGTCTCGCAGGCCTACCTGGAACGCATCCGCCAGGCGCTGGCCTGGGCCAAGGCGCATCAGGTCTATGTGCTGCTGGACCTGCACCAGGACGCCTGGGGCGTGCATGTCGATGCGCCGGCCGGCACGCAATGCCGCTCCGGCACCGACCCGATGGTCGGCTGGGACGGCGCGCCCGCATGGGCCACGCTGACCGACGGCACGCCGCCTTGCCAGGTGACCGGCCGCGATCTGGCGCCCAATGTCTCGCGTGCTTTCCAGTCCTTCTACATGGACCGCAACGGCATCCAGTCCTCGCTCGTGCAGGCATGGACCGTGCTGGCCCAGGCGTTTGCCGATGACTCGACCGTGGTCGGCTACGACCTGCTCAACGAACCCAATTTCGGCGAAAGCCCGCCGATCGCCTCCACGCTCTTGCTGGCCAACTATCACGCGCGCAGCATCGAGGCGATCCGCCGTGGCGAAGCCGCGCGTGCCGGCGGCTTCCAACACATCGTCTTCTTCGAGCCCAGCGTGATCTGGAGCGGCTTCGGCATCGACAACCTGCCGCCGCGCCAGTTCACGCCGGACACGCAGACCGTGTTCTCCCCGCATCTCTACAACGAGTCGATCAGCGCCGACCAGGACTTCGGCCTCACGCTCGTGTCCGTCGAGCGCGGCTATGCCTTGGCCCATGCGGCCAGCCAACAACTGGGCACGCCGCTGTGGATCGGCGAGTGGGGCTACTTCCGATCGAGCGAGGCGGACGCCCCGCTGATGAAACGCCAGCTCGCGGCCGAAGACGCCCTGGGCATCGGCTCGGCGTTCTGGGTCTGGAAGCAGAGTTGCAGCGACCCTCACGCCTACCCCGGCAAGGTGGCCGGCAATGTGCGCCGCATCAGCTGCCCGGGGCTGGAGGAACTGGAGACCGCCACCGACATCACGCGGCCCTTGAGCCGGCCGTATTTGCGGCGTTCACCGGATGCGAATGCGCAACTCAAGAAGACCCCAACCGGCGTGAGCGTCACCGGCCACTACGACGCCGGCGAGCGCGGTTGCGGCATGGAGCTGTGGGTGCCCGGCGATCCGAAACCCGAGCCCACCCTCGCCGGCGGCACGCTGAGCGACGTCACGCGGATCGAGCCCGGCGCCGCCAACCTCGGACCCAGCGGGGGCTGGCTCGTCAAGGCCTGCCTGGCTGGCAATGAAGGCGGCGGCTACCGGCTCGATATCCGCTGAAGTAACGGACGACTTGGCCGCCTTAGCCGCGCGGCTCGCCGTTCTCGTTGACCGTGATCGTCGGACCCGGAGGCGCAGTCAGCTGCGTGCGGTGCTCGATGCCGCGGAAGTTGTAGCTCACGTCCCAGAAGTCCGGCGGGCCCGAAGGACGCGTGGCGCAGCGGCGCACATCGCGCACATCAGTGCCGTCGTCACGGTTCACGTTGGAGCCGATCGCGGCACCGGCCACCACGCCGCCGGCCGTCGCCAGGTCACGGCCCGAGCCGCCGCCGATCTGATGGCCGAGGATGCCGCCGAGCACGGCGCCCACCACCGCGCCGCCCACATTGGGCCGGGACTCGGTCACTTCCTGGCGTTCCACCCAGCAGCGCTGGCTGGCCGGGCCGAGCACGGCATGCACCGAGGTCACATTGGCCTCGTAATAGCGCTCGTCGGGGCGACGGCGGTACTTGTAGTTGGGCTGCTCCATCGGTGCCGGCACCACGGTGTACTGGGCCTGGTCGCCCACACGGCGCACGGAGGAGATGCGATCGTTGAGGGCCATGCCGCGCAGCGCGTCATAGCTGCCGCGCGTCAGCACCACGCAGTGGCCGCCGAAGTTGGCGTCCTCGCAGACCTGCCAGCGGCCTTCGTCCACGATCACCGAGGAGGCACGGTCATTGAAACCCACGCGCCGGAAATTGCGGATGTCATCCTGCGTCGTGAACACGCGGCCGCGGAAGCCCGCATTCTCGTAGAAGGTGATCTGCGCGGAGGCATGAGCGGCCAGCGCGAGGGCGGTCACGCCGAGGGCGGTTTTCAGTTTCGAGTTCATGGTGAAGAGCTCCTGATGAATGTGCAGCCTTCACGATGCGCGCTGTGTAAAGCGTCGTCTGTGCGACGGCGCACATCGACGGCGTTGGGAAAGGTTTGTGAGCAGGCGCAGCCGGATCCTCGCGTGATCGCTGACGGGCCGGAACGCACCCTCTTGTAGGAAATGAAGACGACATCAGCCCTTCAACGGTCCGTGTACGACAGCGCACAGAACTTCGGCCTCCCCGCTCTCAGCATGGCCCCACCGTGGATCGCCGATCCGGCCGTCCGACCCTCAAGGAGAACCTCATGCTTTACACCATTGCTGTAGTCCTCGTCATCCTTTGGCTGCTCGGCCTGACCACTGCGTACACGCTGGGCGGCCTGATCCACATCCTGCTGGTGTTGGCCGTGGTTGCGGTCCTCCTGCAGATCATCGGCGGCCGTCGGGGCTTGTAAGGCCTCTTCCTATGCATCCGCATGAACTCATGAACAGGAGAACCTCATCATGAACACGATCATCCGAATTTCAGTCGCTTCCGTGGCCGCTGCCACGCTGCTCAGCCTTGGCGCTTGCGCCGACATGTCGCGCCGCGACCGTGACACCGCCATCGGTGCCGGCGTGGGCGCCGCAACCGGTGCGGTGCTGACCGGCGGCAGTGCCGTGGGCACGGTCGGCGGTGCCGTGGTCGGCGGCGTCGTCGGCGACAAGGTCGGCAAGGACAAGGAACGGCACCAGTGATGGGTTGACTGCCTGACTGCCCTGACTGCCTGTCAGCCGGCTCTGCGCAAGGGGTGCAGCAGGCTCTGCTGACGGCAGACGAGCTCCTGCTCGAACTGCGGCAGCGGCAGCGGCCGGCAATAGAAGTAGCCCTGCAGGAAATCGCAGCCGTGATCGCGCGTGAGGAAGTCACGCTGCATCGCGGTCTCGACGCCCTCGGCCACCACCTGCAGATTGAGGTTGTGCGCGAGGCTGATGATGGCGGCGCAGATCGCCGCATCGTTGCTGTCGACTTCAAGGTCCATCACGAAGGACTTGTCGATCTTGAGCTTGTCCAGCGGCAGGTGCTTCAGGTACGCGAGCGAGGAGCTGCCCGTGCCGAAATCATCGAGCGCGAAGCCGACGCCGAGCGCCTTGAGTTCCTGCATCTTGGCGCCGGCATCCTTCATGTTCTCGACGACCAGGCTCTCGGTCAGCTCCAGCACCAGCAGGCGCGCGTCGATGCCGGTTCTCTCGATCACCGCCTGGATCTGCGCCACCAGATCAGCGCGGCGAAACTGCCGTGAGCTGACGTTGACCGCCAGCTGCAGGTGCCGGCGCTCCGGATCACCGGACCAGCGCCTGAGCTGCTCGCAAGCGGTTTCGAGCACCCACAGGCCGATCGGCACGATCAGGCCGGTCTCCTCGGCCAGCGAGATGAACTCGATCGGCGACAGCAGGCCGCGCACCGGATGCTGCCAGCGGATCAGCGCCTCCGCACCCACGATGCGGCCGGCTGGATCGACCTGGGCTTGGTAGTGAAGCACCAGCTCATCGCGCGCGATCGCGTTGTGCAGCTCGGCTTGCAGGGTGACGCGCTTTTCGAGCGTCTGCTGCATCTTCGGATCGAAGAAGCTGCTCACGCCGCGGCCCGCGGCTTTCGATTGGTACATCGCGATGTCGGCATGCTTGAGCAGCAGCTCCTGGCTCGTCTCGTGGCCGAGGAACAGGCAGATGCCGACACTGGCGGTGATGTTGAAATCGCGCGCATTTGAGCTGGGGTTCAGGTTCTGCCGGGCCAGCGCCTGATGGATCTTGTTGGCGATCTCGTTGGCCTGGCTCGTGGCGCGATCCTTGTCGACGTCGAGCTCTTCAAGCAGCACGACGAATTCGTCGCCACCGAGGCGCGAGACGGTGTCGCACTCGCGCACCGTGTCGCTGAGCCGCTTGGCGACGTCGACGAGCAGCTGATCGCCGGCGTCGTGACCCTCGGTGTCGTTCAGGGTCTTGAAGTGATCGAGGTCCATGAACATCATCGCGCCATGACGGAGGTGGCGCTCGCTGCGGCCCATCGCATGGCCGAGCCGATCCAGCAGCAGGCGCCGGTTCGGCAGGTGGGTCAAGGGATCGTAGAAGGCCAGGGTGAGGATCTGCTCCTCGTCGCGGCGGCGCTCGGTCACATCGCGGAAGTTCCAGACACGGCCCACGATCCGGTCACCGAGGCGCTGCGGGAACGATTGCCGCTCCAGCACGCGACCATCGTTGAAATGCAGGGTGTCAAAGGAGTCGCGCTGCGGATGCTGTTGCAGCGTCTTGATGCTGGCCAGGAACCTCTCAGGGTCCACCAACTGCTTGCAGACGAACTCGCGGACGCGGGCATCGTTGGTCTCGACCTCCAGCTCGGGCGGGATGTTCCAGAACTCGATGAAGCGGCGGTTGTAGAGCTTGATGCGGTCGTCGTTGTCGATCACGAGAATGGCGTCCGAGGTTGACTCGATCGTGGCATTGAGCAGCGACAGCGAGCCCTGCATCTGCCGCGCCGCGCGTTGCCGCACCGAGGCCGACACCAGCATGCCGCCGACGACCACCAGGAACACCGTGCCTGCGGTGGCGAGCATGAGGAAATCGCTCCAGCGTGTGTCGCTCAACTGACGCCATCGCGGCAGCGGATGGATGATCTGCACGCCGAGGTCCGAGGCGTTGACGTCACGCCGCGCCAGCAGGGCCGGCGTGTCGGCATCGCCGATGCGCACGAGCTCGGGGAAGCGCGGGTCGCCCCAGGGCGCGATGCTCATGGCCTCGAATTCCTTGCGCCTGTAGCGGGCGAGGCGGGCCGCGTCGTCCAGCTGTGCGAGCGTGGCCCCCGGAGCGGTCTTCCACAGCAGGCTGGGATCCTGCGCGAGCACGATCACCCCGTAGCGATCGGTGAGGAAGGTGTCAGCCTGGCTGACGAGATAGCCGAGCCGGTCGATATCGACCTTCACTGCGATCACGCCGAGGCGCTTGCCCTCGTCGACCACGGGCGCGCTGAAGTACAGGCCGGCACGACCGGTGATGCGACCGACCGCGTACTGCTGCGCGAACTCGCCGGTGAGCGAGCGCTGAAAGTAGGAGCGATCGGCATAGCTAGTGCCGACAAAGCTCTCCACGGTGTCGGCATTGCTGGCGGCGACGCAGGTGCCGGATGGGTCCAGCAGCCAGACGACATCGATGCCGAGCGCGCCTGCGCCCACGGCAAAGAATCGGTTGGACGCTTGCAGGCTTGCGTCGCCCTTGGAGCCGGGCTGGACCTTGTGGGCGGCGCGACGCACATCGCCCGTGGCCGCGACCAGGGCCGGGATGCCCTTCAGCCGCATCAGGGTGTCGGCGACATTGCGGCGCAGGTCATTGGCCTGACGCGCCAACAGCCTTTGTTCATCGGCCAGCAGCTGGGCCTGGCCGTGCTCCAGCGCCGCCGCGGTCATCCACCAGGAACACAACAGCCAGCCGGCGAGCAGGACCAGGATCGCGGCAATCAGCAGCTGGGTCTTGGCGATCTTGGCTTGACGCATCGTGCGGGTTTGTCTCTTGCGGGGGCAGGACCCACGCGAGGTTCGGCCGATCCGCCGTTGTACGTGCGCCTCCAGGCCGGGATATTGCTCATCGTCAGCTAACCTCCGCGTTCATCGGTAGGTGCGACGGCATAAGACAATGAGACTGATGCGATTCAAAAGGAAGACGGCGGTGCACGCTTGAAATTCACGGGCCCGAGCCCCGCTCCGGCACGCCCGGAGAAGAGGCGGTCGCCACTGCCGAAGCTGCCTCTTGGGCGCGGTAGGCGCGGTCAGGTGGCCGATCGCAGGCGCCTGCCTCTGGCCTTCATCGTCTCGCTGCTCGTCCACGCGCTGCTGCTGAGCTTCTTGATCGGCGGCGAGGGCCTGGGCCTGCCGGGTTTCGGCCTGCCCTGGCAGGAGCGACGTGCCGAGGAGCCGCGGCTGCAGGTGGTGCTGGCTCCGCTGCCGGCCGCGATCGAAGAAGCGCCCGTGCCGGTGGAAGCCACGGAGCCGCCGGCGATGGAGGCGCTGCCGCCGCCCACGCCCGTGGTCGTGCCTGAAGCTGCGGCCAAGGCCGAGGCTCATGCAGAAGCCGATGCCCCGGCTCATGCAGAAGCCGATGCACCGGCTCAAGCGGTGCCCACGGCCAATCTCAAGGCGCCCCTGAGCGCCGAGGCTTCACTCGCCATGACGCCCCCGCCCATTCCGGCAACGAAGGTGATCGCCCTGGCGCGCTCGGAAGCGCCCAAGTGGGTTGTGCCGCCGGCCCCCGTGCTGCCGACACCGGCCGCCAGTGCGGCGCCGAGCGCATCCAGTCCCGAGACGACGCCGCCGCCGCCGGAGATCGTTCCGGACACGGCGCGTGAACAGGCAGCGGCTGAGCAGGCGCGGCTGGAGCAAGCGCGCAAAGAGGCGCGAGAGCTTGCGCGTCAGGAAGCTGTGAAACAGGAGGCCGTGAAGCAGGAAGCTGTGAAGCAGGAAGCCGCGCGCGCGTCGGCCGCAAAACAAGAGGCCGCAAAACAGGAAGCTGCAAAAGAAGTGGCCAGGCAGGAAGCTGCCACACAGGAAGCGGCCAAGCAGGAGCAGGCCCGTCAGGAGACTGCACGTCTCGAAGCTGCGCGCGCAGAAGCTGAGCGCCAGGAGGCGGCGCGCGTGGCAGCGGCTCGGCAGGAAGCTGCGAAACAAGAAGCCGCACGAGCCGAGGCGGCACGACAGGAAGCCGCCAGGGCTGAGACTGCACGACAAGAGGCGGCTCGAGCCGAGGCTGCGCGCCAGGCTGCTGCTGCTCAGCAAGAGGCGGTGCGACAGGCTGCTGCCAATGCCGCGGCCAATGCCGCGAGCGCAGCGCGAGCCGCCAAGGAAGAAGCTGCTCGCGCCGAGATCGCGCAGGCCGAGGCCCGGCGTGAAGCCGCGCGTCAGGCGATGGGGCGGCAGCTGAACGAAGAGGCCGACCGCCGCGATGCCGCCGCTCGTCAATCCTCTTCGCAACTGCCCTTGTCGAGCGGTATCCGTCGAGGCCGACTGTTAGGCCGCACCGATGCGAATGCGGAGCTCGTCATGTACGCGGACGCCTGGAGCCGCAAGATCATGCTCAACATGACCTTCGAGATGGTGCGCGAGCTGGCCAGGCAGCCGCATGGCAACCCGATGGTCACGGTGGCGATCCGCAGCGACGGTTCGGTGGAGTCGGTGACCTTCGTGACCTCCAGCGGCGTGCCGGCGCTCGACGAGGCGATCCGCCGCGTGGTGCAGAGCCAGGCGCCCTACGCGGCCTTCACGCCCGCGCTGGCCCGCGAGTACGACGTGGTCGAGATCCGCCGGACCTGGTATTTCGACATGGCGATCCGGCTGTATTGAGGGACCGGATCAGGTGGCCAGGGTGGTCACTTCGTGGCCCGCTCGATCTGCTTCTCGTACAGCGTGGGCTCGTTCGGATGGGCCATCAGATCGCGCACGGTGGGCAATGAGGCCGCCGAAGCCGGCAAGGCCGCGGCCGTCGGCATGCTGACCACGGTGACCGTGCCGCCGCCCATCGCTTCCTCGACGCTGCCTTTCGGGCATTTCTGCGTGGAGTAGCTGATGCTCGTGCCCTGGCGGCATTTGTGGGATTCGTGCGATGCGGTGCTGCCGCCGCTTGCCACCGTGTCGGCCAGGCGGTTCAACCACGCATGCAAGCTGCGCGAGGCTTGGGTGTCGGTCAGGCTCAGGCCGGCCAGCACCACCAGAATCAGCAGGATGAAGAGAGCCAGTCGTTTCACTTCGAGACCTCCGGCGATTGGAACAAGGCGCGGGCTGCGATCTGCCGCGTGTTCAGCGGCATGCCGGCCACGGCCTCGAGGATCTCGATGCTGCGCCCGCAATCGAGCCGCGCATTGCGCGCCTGGGCCTTGAGCAGCAGGCTGGAGATGATCTCGGGCGCGTTGTCGCCGAGCGCGTGCTTGATCACTTCCTTCTCGACGGCATTGACGGGCCGGCCCACCTGGCCGACGGCCGGCGGCGCGGCTTCGACGATCCAGACTGCCTCCAGCGCCGCAACCTCATCGGGCAAGCCGCGCCGGGCCGCGGCGTTGCCGCTCAGCAGGCTGGTGCACAGCGCCGGGTTGCTGGCGCGCGCCGACTCGAGCTGCTGCTTCCAGATCGGCAGATAGCGCACGCGTTCCTCGCCGCTGGTCTCTTGCAGCAGGCGCGGCAGCAGCGCCACGAACACGCCATGCGCTTGCGCGAGCAGGGCCGCTTCGTCCGAGGCCGGATCGGCGTTCGCGCTGAGCATGTGGGCGACGGCATCGTTGACGGTGCCGGGGTAGAGCAGGTCCAGCTCGTACCAGGCGGGGTTGTCGCGCAGCAGTTCGGTCAGCTCCGTGGCCGTGCGGTGCTGGCGGTCGGCGGGGAGCTTGATGTCCAGCGTCAGCGGCGGCAGCTCGACCAGGCCTTCATCGGCCAGCTGCTCGCGGCTCGGATGCCAGCGCAGTTGGTCCGGCGTCTCCAGCATCTGCTGCACCAGCGCGGCGGGCACGCCCAGCGCTTCATACGGCTCGGCCAGGGCGCGCCTGGCGGCGTTCAGGGCGAAGGCCTTGAGGATGCCCGGCGCCGGCCCGTGCAGGCCGAGGGCGACGCCCGGTGTCAGCAAGCGCTGCGTGCCGGCGAGGAAGACCAGCGTGCAGGCGCCTTCGCAGTCGCCCACCGCACGTGTGCGCCAGCCTTGCGAGCGCAGAAGCTCGGCCATCTGGCGCGCCTCATGCAGCCGGCCGCCGGAGGATTCGATCTCCAGCGTCCGCGCCTGCGGAGCCTGCCTCGCCAGCGTCATGAAGCGGGTGGCATCGCTCATGCCGATCGGGCCGCTCAGCACCACGCGCTGCCCATCGGCGGACAGGCTCAGCGAGGCATGGCCGATCGGATCGGTGCCTTGCACGAGCGCCACGTAGCGCGTCACGCGGGGCGCGAAATCCACCAGCGCGGTCCAGACCAGCGTGCCGGCCACCAAGGCCAGCAGGCCCTGCATGCTTAGCGCCAGGCGCACATCGAGGCCGAGATGGGCACGCGTCTGGATCGCGCGCCAGCTGCCCATAACGCCCCAGATCAGCGCCACCAGCATCAGCGGCCACAGCACCAGCAGCAAGGCGCTGCCGACGCGCATGGCCTCCCCCTTGACGTTGACCAGCACGCTCAGCCAGACCAGCGCCTTGACCAGCGGAAACAGCAGCAGCAAGGTGTTCACGCACAGGCTGGTGGCCACGGGCAGTTCGCCCTGCCAGTGCAGGCGCAGGTAGTCGAGCACCGAACGGGGCTGGGCCGTCTCAGGTGCGGCTTCGCCGCCCTCCTCGATCGGCGGCAGCACCACGCGCGTGCCGGCCAGCTTGTCATGCAGGGCCTGGCCCTGTGCGTCCATCGCACCCCAGATGAAGCCGGCGCCGGCCGGCAGCGCCGAGGCCAGCAGGCCGAGCCCGCGGATCAGGCCCTGCACGAGCCCGACGCGCTCGCCGGTCTTGGCGTCAACCACCTCGGCCGAGAACACCATCTTGCCCGGCGTGGCGCCGAAGGCCTTCCAGAAAGCCACCACCAGCACCAGGCTCAGCAGCCAGCCCAAGGGCTTGGCGGCCGCGTCGACGGCGGGCGGCAGCCAACCGGTCGCGGCCAGCAGCGTCAACAGCTCGCCGCCGGCCAGCAGGGCCAGCATCAGCAAGGCGGCATCGATGGCGAAGGCCAGCGCTCGGTGCTTCCAGCTCACGGCGCGCCGAGGCGCCGCGGGTTCATGACGGACAGGATGCAAGTTCGTTTCCCCTGAGGTGCGCCGCTCGATGCGGCGTCGTGGCTTGTGGGCGCAGAGCATAGCGAAGCTGTGAGGGCGCAGCGCCCCCCAAAAGACGGTTGAAGACGGTTCAGTGCGGTTCACGGCCCACACAGCAGGCAAGGAAAATCCTTGACGTATCCTCCGCAACTTGCCGCGCGGGCGGCCCGAAGAACAAGCACAAAGAGGAGACTCCATGCCGCGATCCACAACACGCTGGGCGCGCCTTGCGCGAGGGCTGGGCTACCTGCTGATCGCCGTGTTGGCACTGGCCGCAGCCGCGGTCGCGTGGGACCGGATGCACCTGCCGCCCGAACCCGACCGCCAGATCTTTCTCGACGTGGCCAAGACCTACCACGCGCGCATCCAGCGCGACGAGTTTGGTGTGCCGCACATCAGCGGCCCGCGCGATGTGGATGTGGCTTATGGCCTCGCTTACGCGCATGCGGAAGACGATTTCGGCACGATGGAAGACGTGGTGTTGGCGATGCGCGGCACCTTGGCCGGCACCAAGGGGCGCGGCGCGGCGACCACCGACTATCTGGTGAATCTCTTCGGCGTGTGGGAAGCGATCAACGCGCGCTACGAGACCGATCTGCCGGCCGATGTGCGCGCCGTGTTGCAAGCCTATGCCGACGGCGTCAACCACTACGCGGCGCTGCACCCGGACGTCGTGCCGCGCGGCCTGCTGCCGGTGACGGGCAAGGACATTGCCGCCGGCTTTGCCTTCAAGTCGCCGTTCTTCTTCGGCATGGAGGATCAGCTCAAGCGGATCACGGCTGCGGTGCCGGAACCGGCCAAGGAAAAAGCACCTTCGGGATCGAACGGCCTTGCCGTCGCGCCTTCGCGTTCAAGCGATGGCGCGACGCGCCTGCTGGTCAATTCACACCAGCCCTACACGGGTGCCGTGGCCTGGTACGAAGCGGTGCTGCAAAGCGGTGAGGGCTGGCATGTGGCCGGCGGCTTCTTCCCCGGCTCGCCCTTCATGCTGCACGGCCACAACGAGCATCTGGGCTGGGCGCACACGGTCAACAAGCCCAAGCTGATCAGCGTCTACAAGCTGACGCTGAACCCCGCCAATGACAAGCAGTACCTGCTCGATGGCCAGTGGAAGGATTTCGAGATCACGGATGCAGCGCTGCGCGTCAAGCTGCTGGGCCCGCTGGCGTGGACCTTCCACCAGCCGGTGCTGCATTCGGTCCACGGCCCGGTGCTGAAGGGCCCCGGCGGTGCGTATGCCTTGCGCTGGGCGGGCATGGGAGAGATCAACCAGCCGCTGCAATATTTCCGCGAGAACAAGGCGCGCAATCTGGAAGAGTGGAAGGCCGCCGTGGCGATCAATGCGGTGCCGAGCCTCAACTACATCTATGCGGACGAGAGGGGCCACATCGGTTTTGTCTACAACGGCAAGTACCCCGACCAGCCGGCCGAGGTGGACGTAAACCACGACATCCCCGGTGACCGTGCGGCACTGATCTGGCACGCGTATCTGCCGGCCAGCCGCGTGCCGCAGATCTGGGATCCGAAGTCAGGTTTTGTCTTCAACTCCAACAACACGCCGTTTCGCGCGACCGGCCCTGGCGATCAGCTCGACCCGAAGAACTTCGTGCCGACGATGGGCCTGGAAACGCAAATGAACAACCGCGCGCTGCGCGTTGAGGAGACCTACGGCGCAGACGCCTCGATCAGCGAGGAAGCCTTCCGCGGCTACAAATACGATCTGCGCTACAGCGACCGTTCGGAGATGGCGACGTTGATCCATGACCTGCTCGCCATCGACAGCCAGGACGCCGATATCAAAAGCGCGCAAGACATCCTGCGGCGCTGGAACCGCAGCGCCGATCAGGCCAATCGAGAGGCGCCGCTGGCGCTGCTGACGTCCTACAAGGTCCTGCAATACAACGGGCCGCGCCTGATGACGCCGGAAGCCGGCTTGCGGCTGGCGATGGCCTCGCTGAAGGAACATTTCGGGCGGCTCGATCCGATGTGGGGCGAGGTCAACCGCATCCATCGCGGCCAGCTCGATCTGGGCATCGACGGCGCGCGCGACACCTACCGCTCGGTCTGGGGCGAAGCGGGTCCCGACGGGCGCTTGAGCGCCAATGCCGGCGACACGCTGATCATGTTCGTGCAGTGGGACAAGGACGGCCACCTGAGCTCGCGCAGCGTCCACCAGTTCGGCTCGGCCACGCTCAATGCGAGCTCACCGCACTACGGCGATCAGACGCCGTTGTTCGTGGCGATGAAGACCAAGCCGGTGCTGTTCACGCAGGCGCAGTTGGCGGGGCATGTGGAGGCGGACTATGTGCCGGGGCAGGTGCACAAGCCTTGAATTGAAGATTTCTTTGCCGACGCCACTGTTTGAGAAGCCGGAGTGTTCCTGGCCCTGACCGCCGACATCAGCGGGTTCGGAGGTGGTCAGGGCCAGGGACGCTCCGGCTGGCCACCACAGTCTGCGCAACAGGCGTTTCCCTGCAGAACGCTCAGGACCGCTTCTTCTCCCGCAGCATGAAGAGATACAGCCCCTCGACCTTCTCCCTCGCCCAAGGCGTCTTGCGCAGGAACTTCAAGCTTGAGGCAATGCTCGGGTCGCTCGTGAAGCAGCGGATGTCGATGCGCTGGCCGAGCTCGGGCCAGCCGAAGTACTCGACCAGATCGCTCACGATGCGCTCCAGCGTCAGGCCATGCAGAGGATTGCGCGGCTGCGCAGGTGGGGTCACTTCTTCGGTCATGAGGAAAAATATCGCTAACGTCAAGCTCGAGCGTACGCCCAAACCAGCAGCAGGTTGTTGGCCGGCAGGCTGAGCTGCTCGCGCAAATGCAGGCCCACGCTCGCCGCCTGCTCGGCGATATCGGCAATGCGACGCAAGCCCCACGCCGGATCCCTTCGGCGCAGGTCGGCATCGAAAGCGAGGTTGCTTGGCGCGGTCTCCACGCCGTCGACCACATACGGCCCGTAAGTGATCAGCAGGCCGTTTGGCGCGAGGTGCCGCGCCGCGCCCTGCAGCAGCCCCAGCGTGGAGGCCCAGGGTGAGATGTGGATCATGTTGGCGCAGTAGATCGCGTCGACCTGCGGCGGCACGCCGGCCCAGGCCGGCTCCTGCACATCAAGCCGGATCGGTGAGCGCACGCGCTCAAGCCCCTCGCACCAGGCCGCGATCGAAGGCAGGGCGGCGGCGTCGTAGTCGCTCGGCTGCCATTGCCAGCCGGGCAGGCCGGCGCTGCAAAACGCCGCATGCTGGCCCGTGCCGCTGGCAATCTCCAACAGCACGCCTTCGGCTGGCAGCAGCCGCTGCAACTCAGCCAGGATCGGCGGGCCGTTGCGCTCGGCGGCGGGGCTGTGGCGACGTGCATCGTGGGCGGGTTCCATCGCGGTCCTTGAAGGTGAAATGTCTGTCTTGCGGGAAGTTGTCTAAGTGATGCTACGGCCTTTGAGCCCTTTTATTTGCGGTACAAGACGCGCAGCGCCGACGTCTGCTCCATCGATGAATTCCAAAGAAGCTCCGCCCTCACCGTTCGAGACCCTGGTCCAGGCCGACACGCTGGCCCTGCTGTTCAGGCAATCCTTTCCGGCGCTCTTCTACAGCTTGGGCATCAGCTGCCTGCTGTGCTGGACGCTGTGGGGCGGCGTTCCGGGCTTTGCCCTGCTGAGTTGGCTCGGTGTTTTGAGCCTCAGCTCGGTGCTGCGCGTGGCGCTGTTCGTGAGCTACTTTCGCCGGCGCCCGCATGGCGTGGACATCCTGCGCTGGCAACTGCCCTATGCCCTCAGCCTGGCGCTGACCGGCGGCATCTGGGGCCTCGGTGCGCTTTATCTGATGTCACAAGGCACCGATCTCGCGCGGCTGCAGGTGCTGTTCTTCATCGTCGGCATGACGGCCGGCGGCGTGGTCACCTATTCCGCGCATCGCGGCATGACCATCATCTCGATCCTGGCCGTGATGGCGCCGAGCATCGTCTGGCTCTACTTGCAACCCGGCCGTGCCTCGCTCGGCATGGCGATCGGCGCGACGATCTTCTTGCTCGGCGCGATCCGCGGCACCAAGGTGCTCTCGGAAGCGATGCATCGGCAGATCGAAGTCGGCTACCAACTCAAACAGGCGAACGAGACCGCGCAGAAACTGGCGTGCGTGGATGAGCTCACCAACCTGAACAACCGGCGCGCCTTCATGGAGTCCGGCGAAGGACTGGCACGGCTGTGCAAGCGCAACGAGACGCCGGTCAGTTGCGTGCTGATCGACGTCGACCATTTCAAGAAGGTCAACGACCAGCACAGCCACAGCGCCGGCGACACCGTGCTGCAGGAACTGGCGCGGCTGCTCGTGCATGAGTTCCGCGCCTCGGATGTCTGTGGCCGGCTCGGCGGCGAGGAGTTCGCGGTCGTCCTGCCCGATACCGATCTGGCCGGCGCAGCCGTCGTGGCCGAGCGCTTCCGCAGCGCCGTGGCCCGTCATGACATCCGCTGGCACGAGCGGAGCATTCAGGTGACGGTCAGCATCGGCATCGCCTCGCGCAATGCGGGCCTGCCGGATCTGCTGCATCACGCGGATCTGGCGATGTACGAAGCCAAGACGGCCGGGCGCGACCGGGTCGTCTGTCACGCCGAGGCCGTGGCTTTGTCATGACGCAGGCTTGAACATCCAGCCCGGGTGCAAGGTCTGTATTTTTGCCCGCAGCTTTTGCTTTCACCACGCCCGGCAATGGGCACAATGCACGCCATGAACAGCGTGATGACGGGTTCAACGGCGATCACCCGACACGACCTTGAGCGTCGCCATGCGGCGCTGGTCGACCTGCGCCGCTACCTGGCGCAGCAGGAACGGGAGTTCGACGACCAGCGGCACGGCATGCAAGCCTTTGTCGAGCGCTACCTGGCCAGTCTGGGTGCGCTGTACGGGGAACTGACCGAGCTTGAATCGCAGCTCAGCCACGCCACCGAACAACTGATCGCGACGCTGCGCAGGCTCGGCATCGAGCCGCCTTTGCCGGAAGTGGCCGATGCGTCCGGCATCCATCTGCCTCAAGTCCAGCTGCCACACCCGAGCCAGCTCGCGCGGCTCGAAGGTCTGCCCCCGGCCGAGGCGCTGCCGCCCGTGCCCGTCGGTGCGGACATCGCCCAGTGGGCGCCGCCGACGCTCAAGATGCTCTACCGCCGCGCGGCCATGCGCATCCATCCTGACCGCGCCGCCAACAATGCTGAACGGCACCTGCGCGAGCAGCAGATGATGGCCGTCAACGCGGCCTATGCGGCCGGCGAGCGCTGGCGGCTGGAATCGATGTTGCTGGCGGTGGGCGAGGAGCCCGCCAAGGTCAGCGGTGGCAATGCCGAGGCGCTGCGCAACTGGATCGCACATTGCGAGCATCTCGTCCAGGCGCGTTTGCGCGAGGTGAACGACTGCCTGACCGCCTTGAGCCAGCACGCCATGCACAAGCTCTGGCGCTCGGTGTCGGATGCCGAGGCACGCGGCCTTGATCCGGTCAGCATGATGGCTCTCAAGCTGCGCGCCCAGATCAGCGAACGGCGCAAGGAGCTCTACATCGCCCAGCGGCTCAAGCCGGAATCAAGCCTGGCGCGTGTGTTCCTGCATCGGCGTGCGGGCAATCTGGACGCAGCGCTGGCGGCGCATCACTGAACGAGCTCACTGAACTGCATCACGCAGTTCGTCGACCGAGCAGCGCGAACGCGCGTCGACCGGGATCGATTGCAACTCATCGGCTGAGCGTTCGATATTGGCCGTCATGTCGATCAAGCGCGCGGTGTGAAGGTTGAACAGCAGCGCAAAACTCGCCGGGTGGCCGGGGTCGAGAAACTGCATCTGCAGGTAGTGGGGCACCACCGTCTCGTCGTGATCCCACGAAGCGCTCAGGCGCACGTCCCGCGCGCTCTGCGTGTGGATCAGGCCCAGCAAGCAAGCCGGCAATTGCACCCGCTGCTGGCCGACTTGCAAGCGCAGCGAGGTGAGCCGTTGTTCATCGCCCATCGCGCGGAAAACCATGTCCAGGTGTGCCGGCGAGTAGGCCACCGGCAGGCCTTGAACCGCGCCATCAGCCGCGAGCTTCAGCGCCACATCCTCATGCGCATGGCAGAACGCGCTAACGCCCAGCATCAGCGCAAACAGCAACGCCTTCCGTTTCTTCACAGCCGCGCGCTGAATTCGCCAATGCCTGCAAAGCGAGCCACCGCCAGATCGCCAGCCTTGAGCTTCAGCGCCACGCGCCAGGAGCCCGTCGTGACCACGCTGCCGGCCTTGGCCGCCGCACCGCGCCGCGTGGCCGCCTGCAGCCAAGCCGGCAGCACCCAGGCCGGATCGTCCAGCCCGTGGCCGCCGAGGCCGGCCATCGGCGCCTCGCCGTTGATCTGCAATTCGCAAGGCTGCTTCGCCCAGTCGTGATGCGGCTTCCAGGCCATCCACGGGCCCAGCGCCAGGCCGCCGTGCGATTGGCAATCCGCATGCTTGAGCAGCGCGTCGGCGCCCATGCCTTGCTGCCAGCGCGAGGCCAGCCCTTCGATCGCCACGCACATGCCGTCGATCAGGTGGTCGCATGCGCCGGCTTGCAGCGTCAGCGCCTCTTCGGGTGTCACGTCGCGCGCCAGGCGCAGGGCGATTTCGGCCTCGGCGCCGATCAGATGCAAGCCTGTCAGATCGCTGCTCTCACGCACGCCGGCCGGCGCCAGCGGCGCATGGCCGAACGGACCGCTGCGCGAGGAGCCGCCGCATTTCCAGAACTGCGGCTGGCCGGCGGGCTGCCAATGCAGCGCGTCGATCAGGCCGTCATGCACGGCCACGGCCGCGGCTTCGTCAGCGATGGACCAGGCAGCGGCATCGAGCTTGGAGCCGTCGCGCCAGGCTTGGGCGAGGGCGGCGGTCAGGTCAGCAACGGAGGAAGACATGGCTGTGATGCGAGCGAAAGGGGTTGTCATCGTAGCGGGCTGCTGATGAAATCCGGCATCGCGTTCCGCCAGTTCCTTGGCGATGCGTTTCGGGTGACGGGATCGGTCGAGGTTGCTGCGGCTTGAAGTCGGTGCCCGGAACCGGCCAGATCCGGTCGTTCGCCAGAGGCGGCTTTGGGGTAGTCCAATCCGCCGTGTCCTTAGCTGGCCTATAGAGATCTGTTCAATGAGAAGAGTAACGACAAGTGGCTTGCTCTTGTTCTCGCTGGTGGTGAGCGCGAATGTGGCTGCCGCAGCGACTGAAGCCAGTCAGCGCAAGCCTGTTTACCTCGGGACCTTCTCGCAGGTCGGCTACTCTCGCGGGAGCGGGGACTGCGGCGGCTTTGATGCGCAACTGTGGGTTATGAAAGAGCCAGGAAGTCAGCCGAAGGTCTACGGCTTCATTGACTCGTTCGAAGGGCCATGCGATCCCGCCGAAATGCAGATCATGGACGGAAGCTTCGACGAGCGCACGGGTGTGCTGAAGTTCGTGGCCGCAGGCGTAGTACGTCCGGCGAACCTCAAGGTCCGGTTCGAGGGGCGTCTGAGTGCGCGCTCGCTGAGCGGTAGGTTGTTCTACGCCAATTACAAAACTGGGCAGTTCGGCGATGACGCAGGATCGAGCCTGAAGTTGCCGCGCGTCAACGGCCTTCGACGGCCTCATTGGTAGCCATGCAGGTTTGCCCGATAGCTGCAGTCGGCCAGGAGCGGGCCTTCGCCACGGCCTGCTTTCGGGTTGTCCGCCCGGCCGGCGAAAGCTCGATTCTCTGGTGCTACTCTGCGGGGAACGGGAACCCCTGACAGCACTCCATTCGCATGCTGAAGATCTTCGCTACCTGCTTAATTTCGGCCCTCATCGGCTTGCCTGCGGCGCGAGCCGAAAGCGCGAAGATCGATTTCGCCACTTACGGCGCGGTCAAGATCGGCATGAGCCAGCGAGACATGGAGACCGTGCTGGGATTTGACCTGAAGGATCAAAATCCAGCAGACGAGGACTCCGAGAGTTGCCGTTATGTGGGGTCGGAAGCAGGTGCTCCTGGCGTAATGTTCATGCTCATTCACGCCCACCTCGCGCGAATAGACGTCACGTCTCCCTCGGTGAGAGCCGTATCAGGTGCCCGCATCGGGATGTCTCAACGCAACGTTGTGAAGCTCTATCGCCAGAAGGCAGTAATTTCTCCGCACGCCTACACGGCACCCGACGGCACCTACGTCACCATTCACTCACCGGACGGCCGATACGGCATTCGGTTTGAAACAGACAAAGGAAAAGTCGTCACGTTTTACGCCGGCACATCGGAAGCAATCGAATACATCGAGGGCTGCCTATGAGCGCAACCGGCCACGACCGGTCGGTCGCGAGTGGCTGCTTTCAGATAACCTACCCTTCGCGGCGCGATCGGGTGCGCCTGTAAATCGAAGACATGACTACATCGGATTTTGGAGGGCGCTCTAGCATGATCAAAGTGCGTAGACGGGCAATCGTCCTTGCATCTATCGCCGGACTGATGGCGTTCGCAGCAGTGCCAGTGGTGCATTCTGAAACAGTGGTGATGCCGCCAACGGCCGAATTTGCGACGATCGACGTTCGGCTCATGAACGAAACGCTTGCTGTTCTGGCAGCGGGCAGCTCAGACGATAGGAGTCGCGCGATTGAACAGGTGAAGGCGAATCCGGAACGCTATGCGCCGCCAGTTCTCTATGCCATGTCTCAGCGTCTATTTCAGGCAGGGGAGAAAGACGAGGGGGCTTTCTGGTTCTACGCTGGCCAACTGAGAGCCCGATTCGATGCGAATCTGTGCCTCGACGCATCCGCGAGATCGGCTGTTGGCGTTCTCAATCGGCAATATGGTTTGTCGATCAACCAGTACATGTTCGCCAATCTCGAGAAGCTCGAAGCCCTGGTTCCCCATGTTGTTGAATGGGATCGAAAGACGCCGCACGCGTACGACCACAGGTGGATCAACCTCCACGGAATGTCCGCCGCACGCTCCACTCTTGGCGACGACAAGGAAACGGAAGCGTTGAGCGTGCCGAAAGAGAGTTGGCCAGCGATAGAGGAAAGGACGCGAGTTGAATACCTCAGCGGCTTCAATCAGGCTTTGGCCCAGATGAAGAAGAAGTAGTGCCTTTGCACGTCGGTCCGTATGGTCACATCTGCTAGGCCGTTTTCGGCCAATGGACTGATATGGCCGCAATCGTCAAACTGATTTTGAATTCATTGGCAAGCGGCCTGGGGTGATGCGCCACAAGTCTGCTGCTGCGACGATGGATCAGACTGATATCCGTAGGTTGGTTACCTACGCCCGGCGCGGCTTCCACGAAGTGTGTGGCAGCACGCCGATATTCATCCGGGTGCGCAGGAAACCGAACCGAATTCGTCGAACAGCGGCGCAAGATTTCCAGGCGTGGACGGACTTCTCCTTGTCCCGGCGGCTCCGCAATTTGGAGGACGACAACCGGGATCTAACGCTGTCAACTCTTGGTCGCGTGCTGCGGTTGGCACTGGCGTCAGGCCCGTCGCGCAATCAGGGAGGTGGGATGGAACTTACCCGTGCGTTTTTGCTGGCGAGCCTCGTGGCCGGCTTGTGCCTGGTCTCCTCGGCGGCAGCGGCTCAATCAAAATGTTCAGAGGGCCAAGTGCTGCGGGAGGCATTTCAGGGCGACACGATCTGCGTGCCCCGGGCCACGCGCGATCTGATCGCCGCGGAGAACCGAGACGCCGAGGAGCACAGGCGCGGTGAGGATTGCATGCCTGGCTACGTGTGGCGTTTGGCTGGCCCTCGGGACTACGTGTGCGTCACGCAGGACGAGCGGGACACGGCCCAAAGGGACAACGGCAACAGCAGCCGGGTAGGCGCGCGCCCGTCGGCCAGCCCCGTACCGCCGCTGCAGATCCCGAACACCACCCAGGAGATCTTCACGCCGCCGGCCACGGATGGATGCCACCAGTATGAGCGCGGCGCCTGGCGTGACGTGCCTTGCGTGCCCGCCCGGGAGACCGACTTCTTGCCTGTACCGGCCGTGCCCTACAGCATCGTGTCAAACCCCCACGTCACCTTCCGCCCTCCCCGAGGGATCCTCAGGTACACGACGCCGCTGACCTTTGCCTCTGTCGATCTGCTGCACCTGTCCGACCCGGAGCTGGGCAAGCTCACCGACTCGCTGCTCGGCGCGGACACGTTCAGCATCCAGGTCAATACCAACTACTTCACCAGCACGGCTGGCTACAACGGCTGGGTACAGTTCGTGTTCCAGAGCATGCCCGACCACACCACACCTGGCTTTGCCCCGTGGCAGGATGTGCTTTGCGTCTGGGTGATCAATGTCGATGCGCAGGTCTACACGCCGACCTGCGTCTACGTGCCCAAGCAACGCTATGTGTGGGGCCCCAACGACCCCTGGCCCACCGGTGCGCACAAGACCACTTTCGTGGGCATCGGCGCTGAGCAGAGCGAACGCTCCAGCGTGGCCGGCTACCTGGCAAAGGGACGGGACGGGGCCAAGCTGATCGCCTGGGCCTACCTGCCCTGGGCGCCGTTCACCGCGTATTCTGTGAGCGTGCCCGACCAGATCGGGCTGACGGGCAAGTGGACGCAGGTGAGCGGCGACATACTAGGCATAGGGAACGGCTCAGTTGCGAACTTCTCCCACACCAAGCTGCGCACGGTCGTGAAGGCCGCGAGCTGCACCGTGGGCGGTGCCTACTACCCGTGCCCCACGTTCACAGACCCTGCGTTCAGCTTCCCTCCGAACGCCACGCAATCGACCTCCTACGTCACCGCCGAAACCAACAATCTCTCCAGCTTCTACGACCGAGCCAGCCACCCGCCCGTGTTCTCTTGCGACGCGCACACCTGCACGCTTGACTACAGCACGGGCCCGCAGACCCTCATCAAGTGGCGCGTGCCCGATCCATGAACTTTGTCGGTGTGCGCTCATCCAAGGACTGAAGACGCAGACCAGGTCGGCCTACTGATACCTGTCATTTGTAGTCGACCGCTCATGGCCGCCAGTGCGAGCTCAGGTGAAAATTCACAAGGCAGTCATTCGGCCAGCACGGTTGCCGCGCCGGGTGTCCGCCTAAAGCAAAGTCCGCGGGTTGACGCTACCGGCCATTTGCAGCCGTTCAACGATGTCGGTTTCCAGTAGGCTGGCGCCCTCCCAAGCTCGCCCTTATCGCCGAGGGCAATTGCGACCCCGAATATGAGCCCAATTGCAGACACCGTCACTGCGCTCTACGACAAAGCGCCCGAGGCATTTGCCGCGTGGGTACTGTTCGCGCTATTGCCAGTCCTCATCCCTGCATTGCTGCTTGCCTTCACAACGGGGCGCCTAACAGCGAAGGCTAAGTTCGTCCTGTCGGCTGCAGTCAGGTTGTTGGGATGGCCGACTCTGTTTATCGCACTGCTTGGCCCGCCATGGTTTGCATTCGAGGTATATCTTGCGCCGGTGATCCTTGATGCTTATCCCGGCTCAAGGCCGTTCCTCACAGGCCCTTTCTCAGTGACGCATTGGGTCTTTTGGCACGCGGGCTGGTTCGTGCCAGTGCTGTGGATCTGTTGGCTATTTGTTGCCTCAATGCGCTATCGGCGGGCGTGGATAGATGGGCAAAATGTGGGCTGACTCGCCCACGTTCCGAGGCCGAAATCGGCCAACAGCGGGCGCTCGTTGTTGACTGCTTTCCGGGAGCCTGCGAAGCTGCAAGCTGCTTCCTGCATTCCCCCAACCTTGAGGCGACGTGAGCTCATCGATGTTTGTTCCAAGGACTGAGGCACGAATAGCGCTGGCAAAAAGATTCGGCCTGCCCTACCAGGACTCTATGCAGGATTGGGAGTGGGAAGTGGCCGATGCAAAACGCTTTCGCGAATGGCTCGATGCCTACATCGGTGCTGACCTTACCGACGACGAACGGTTGTCGCTTATGGAGATGCTGATCCAGTGTGCAGAAGACATGGGACCGGGTCCGGAGCTCGAATCGGCATGCCTATCTCTTGAGCCGCTATTGCTTGCAAGGCCGACACTTCACCGCGCGTCGGTCGAATATTGGGCGTTAGTGGGGGAAGATGATCACGCGGCGCAGTTCGCTGTTTCGGCAGCGATGCGCAAGACTTTGAATGCGACGGCGTGACTGGAAAGAGTGCGCTTCAGTCGCCTTGTCTCGGCCAGGAACGGGCATTGCCGCGCGGCCGCTTTCGAGATGGCATGGTCCGCCCACCTATAGCGCTGCTGCTGAAGTGAGGCTGCCATCCAGAGCTGGGTGGGGCCTCGCGGAAACGGCATCAGAGTGCCAAAGTGGGAGGTCTAGCAACCACTTGATCCTGGAGGCCCCACCATG
>DASYBU010000056.1:0-153333 GCA_036500605.1 Burkholderiaceae bacterium | reverse complement strand
GGTGACGGCGGCCTCGGTGATCGCCGGCTGGTCCCAGGCGATCGGGCGCAGCCGCGCCTTGGCTTCAGGCGAACGCACCGCGATGAAGCGCCAGTTCTGCAAGTGGAAGGAGGTCGGCGCCGAGGTGCCGATCCGCACCAGTTCGCGGATCTGGTCGTCGCTCAAGGTGGCCGCGGCATCGTAATATTTGGCGGCGGTGCGGCTCAAGATGGTTTCGATGACGGCGTTCGTCGGGGCAGCATGCGCAGCTGCATGAGCACCTGCTTGGGAAGAACGGGTGGTGGCGGTGTCGTTCATTGGGTGGCTCCTCATCAACTGATTGTGGAGCGCAATCTACGGACACCAAGGCAAATGACGAGACCGGATCAGATCATTCTAATGCGAGATAAGATCATTCAGGGGATCAGTGGGCGCGGCATACTGGAGACGGTCTCCCGTTCCCGCGTTGGAGCACTATGCCTCGGCTGATCGAGCAGCATGTGAAGACGGTGATTATATAAATTAAGCGGAAGTTGCCTTCGGCCGGTTCCACCAGATTTGCTGTCATATTTGGCGGGTTCCCGTCTTCACCTGATACCGGCATTCAGACATCTGGATCGTGTTCTTGAACATCTGGAATCGCGCGTAAAGCTGTCTGGAGAACAGGGGGAGATAACCCGCGCATCTTGCCTCAATGTTCATATGTCGCACACCGAAAGTTGCGCAATGTTGCGGGCGATGGAACCATTGCCGATGGCGGGCCGACACAAGGGCAGACATTTCGGCGCGGAACCTGCTATCGGAACGGCTCCACTGATTCTGGACATCTGCCTTCAATGAATGCCCAAGCCCTCGACATACTCAAGACCGTTTACGGCTACGATGCGTTCAGGGGCGCGCAGGCGTCGATCGTGGAGCACGTTATTGCCGGCAACAATGCTTTCGTGCTGATGCCGACCGGCGGCGGCAAGTCGCTCTGCTATCAGATTCCAGCACTCATCCGTCCCGGCATGGGACTTGTCGTATCGCCGCTGCTGGCGCTGATGACCGATCAGGTGACGGCGCTCAGGCAGGCCGGCGTGCGTGCGGCGGCGCTCAATTCCGACCTTTTGCCGGACGAACGGCGCAACCTGTGGCGCGATGTCCACGCCGGCACGCTCGACCTTCTCTATGTCGCGCCCGAGACATTGCTGCGGCCGGATGTGCTGGAGCGGCTGGATGGCGTGAGGCTGTCGCTGATCGCCATCGACGAGGCGCACTGCCTGTCGCAATGGGGCCATGACTTCCGGCCTTCCTATCGCCAGCTCGACGCGGTGGTGGCGCGCTTTGCCGGTACGCCTCGCATGGCGCTGACGGCGACGGCGGACGAACCGACGCGCGCGGAAATCCTGTCGCATCTCGCCATCGGCGAAGGCGACGCCTTCGTCGCCGGCTTCGACCGGCCCAACATCCGCTACGCCGTCGAGGAAAAGGACAATCCGCGCGCGCAGCTGAAACAGTTCCTGAAACGCCACGAGGGCGAGAGCGGCATCGTCTATTGCCTGTCGAAGCGAAAGACCGACGAGACCGCCACCTGGCTGCGCGATCAGGGCTACGACGCGCTTGCCTATCACGCCGGCATGGACAAGGCCGCGCGCGAGGCCAACCAGCGGCGTTTCCAGCATGGCGAGGCAGTCGTCATGGTCGCGACCATCGCCTTTGGCATGGGCATCGACAAGCCGGACGTGCGCTTCGTCGCACATCTCGACCTGCCGGGCAGCATCGAGGCCTATTATCAGGAGACGGGCCGCGCCGGGCGCGACGGCCTGCCGTCCGACACGCTGATGCTCTACGGCCACGAGGATATCGCCTTGCGCAGCCGGTTCATCGAGGAATCGGACGCGCCAGAACAGCGCAAGCGCATGGAGCGGCAAAAGCTCGACGCGCTGCTGGGGCTGGCCGAGACGGCAGGCTGCCGCCGGCATGTGCTGCTTTCCTATTTCGGCGACCATTGCGAGCCGTGCGGCAATTGTGATACCTGCGCGGAGCCGCCGAGCCTGTTTGACGGCACGGTATCGGCGCAAAAAGCGCTGTCATGCATCTACCGCACCGGCGAGCGTTTCGGGCAGGCTTATATCGCCGACGTGCTGCTCGGCGTCGAGAACGAGCGTATCGCCCAGTCCGGCCATGACCGCATCTCCACTTTCGGCATCGGCGCCGAGCATGACAACCGCACATGGCGAGCGATCCTGCGACAGTTGATCGCGTTGCGCCTCGTCGATGTCGACCTCGCCGGCCATGGCGGCCTATCGATCGCGCCGGGCGGCCGCGAGTTCCTGCGCGACAAACCGACGCTGATGCTGCGCGTGCCGCCTGCTCCGCGCGCCCGCCGCGACAAGGTCACACGCAGCACGCCGCAGCCGGCCGTCGCCGATGCGGACCGTGACCTGTTCCAGGCGCTGCGGAAGAAGAGACTGGAATTGGCGCGGGCGCAGAACGTGCCGCCTTATGTGATCTTCCACGACAAGACCCTGATCGAACTGGCTGCGGCGCGGCCCAGGTCGCGCACCGAGATGACGAACGTGCCCGGTGTCGGTGAAGCCAAGCTCGACCGCTACGCACCCGCTTTCCTCACGGTAATCGCCGAATACGCCCAAGCGGGAAACTAGCGAGCCGAAGCCTGGATGAGGGTATCATTTGGCGGAGAGGTGTGAATTTCATTGCCCTCCATCTTTGGCGCCCAGCTTGAAATCCCGTCGCGGGCATGATCGGCAATGTCGGGACAGGTCCGCAGCACCAGTCCAATCGGGTATCCGGACCGGTGGCAGGCTCCTGCTGGCCGCCCAGGCCACTTATCGAGAAGCGCGGCCGCTTAAGCCATTCCGTCCGCCGGCTCCTGTCGAATGTCAGGTTCGATGAAAAATCTGCCCTTGCCGCGTCGAATTTCGAGCGGCCCTCGGGCGACCATCTTTCCTACAGCTTCACGAACAGGGGCCGACTGTCGCCGATCATCGTTGATCGAGCACCGTCGCGACGGACCGCGCGAGACCTTCGAGCAGATCGCGTTCGGGGCGGGCGCGGGCAAGCACGCGGATACCCAGAAGAACGCTCAGCAACAACTTGGCCAGTTCATCGGCGTTTTGGGCCGCTTTTATCGTTCCGTCGGCCTGTCCTTTTTGCACGCAGCGGTGGAAGAAGGCTTCGATCTCCTTCATCACGCCGGCCACGACGCGCTGGAACTCCGGATCGTGCGGCGCGACTTCCAGTGCGGCGTTGACGAGCATGCAGCCCTTGCGCTCCGGGTCGCTCAAGGACCGCTCGATGACCTCATCGAGGAACGCGCCGATGGCCGCGCGCGGGGGGAAGTCCCGCTCAAGCCGGACGATGCGCTCCCCCACGCTTTGCACGACATAATGGTCCAGCGCCCGGCGATAGAGCGAGCGCTTGTCGCCAAAGGCGTTATAGAGGCTGGCCCCGGCGATGCCCATGCTGTCGGCCAGATCGCGCACCGATGTCGCCTCATATCCGTAAGCCCAAAAGCGGCTGACGGCGGCGGCCAGAACTTGCGTCTCGTCAAATTCGCGCGGCCTTGGCATGTTCACCTTTTTGAGATTCGACGGCCAGGGATATTGCCATCCTTTTGTCGGCGCTGCATTCTATAGCAATCGATCTAAAATATAAATCTTTCGCCGCTTGCCGCAAAGGAAATCGCCGTGATCCGTTTTTATTTCCACCCCACTCCCAATCCGGCGAAGGTCGCCCTCTTTCTTGAGGAAGCGGGCCTGCCCTATGAAACCGTGCCGGTCGACACCAGCAAGGGCGAGCAGCATGCTCCGGCGTTCCGGGCGATCAATCCGAACGGCAAGGTTCCAGCGATCGTCGACACGCAGGGACCGGGTGGCGGGGAAACGAGGGTATTCGATTCCACCGCGATCCTGCTCTATCTTGCCGAGAAAACCGGCAAGTTTCTGGGTGCGGAGCAGGACCGGCCGGAACTCTTGTCCTGGATGCTTTTCCTCGGCACGGGCCTTGGACCTTTTTCCGGGCAGGCGGTGCATTTCCAGTTCGCCGCGCCCGAAGGTCTCGACTATGCGGTCAACCGTTATCGTCGCGAGGTCGAGCGTCACTATCAGGTGCTGAACGATCATCTCGATGGACGGGAATGGATCGTCGGCGACAGCTACACGATTGCCGATATGTCCGCCTGGGGTTGGCTCGACCGTGCCGCCCGCGTGCTCAACGGCGCGGAAGACCCGTTGCAGGCCTATCCTCATCTCAAGCGGCTGTTTGATGCGGTGAACGCCCGGCCGGCGGTTGCCAGGGCGCGCGAAATCGGCAAGGACCACGCCTTCAAGAAGGTAAACGACGAGGAGACAAAGCAGGCGCTGTTCCCGTCCAACTATCCCCCGGCAGCCTGAGCCGCCGCCCGGTTATCTGCTGGATCAGGTCACTTCCATGGATCGGCTGGCCGTTGTCGGCAGGTCGGCAAGCTCCCAGCCGCCGGCCAGCATCCGCAGCCCCGACAGCGCGACCGAAATCACCTTGGAGGCGGCATGGCCATCGGGGTAGGCGAGGTAGATCGGCCTGTGAAAAACAGGCGCCTCCTCGACGCGCGCCAGCACGCCGTTTTCGATGTATTCTTTCACCGCGCTCAACGGCAGATAGGCTGCCCCACGATGCGCAAGCACATATTGCAGCGCGCCGAAGACCATTCCGATCGATATCGCCGGCTTGGCCAAGCCGGCGAAGTTGCGGTCATGCTCGACGCGGAATTCCGCGCCCCAGTCGACGAGGATATAATTTTCGCTCCAGTGTCCGGCCTGCGCCTTGTTCTGCACCAGAACGAGCTGATCGCCGGCGAGAGCCTCGAAGGCAATGCCCGAACGCGGTCGAGGCGAATAGAGGATGCAGATATCCAGCAAGCCGTCCGCCAGTTGCTCGATCGAAGAATCCGGAAAACTTCCGTCAAGCCGAAGCGCGACATTTGGCCAGTTGTGCCGCATCCACTGGAGCCAGGGCATGACGATGGCGTCCCAGAGATAGGCGGGAGCCGTGAGCCTTAGAACATGCCCGTAGCCTTCCGACACGGCAATGTCCTGCCGCGCCTGTTCCCAGGTGCGGGTGATCGCGGAGGCATGTGGAAGAAATTGCCTTCCGGCCGGAGTGAGCAGAACGCGGTTGTGGTTTCGAACAAAGAGGCGCTGGCCCACTTGTTCTTCCAGCCCGCGAATCCGCGCGCTGATGGTGGACTGGGCCAGATTGAGCTTGGCGGCCGCAACCGTAAAGCTGCCATGGGCGGCCACTTCGAGAAAGCTGCGCAGATTTTCCGTGTCCAATGCAACCGGCCCTATCGATATTTTCGATGGACCCTAGCAAAAAAAATCGTTTTCCGATAGCAGCCGGAAGTGCCTTAAATTAGCGTCGACCGAATATATAGCGAAGGAAAACAGGTATGGCGAAACCCGGAAGCTTTATCGAAACCGTTCGCAGAAGCCTCGGTCCAATCGAAAATTCCGCTGTCGATACGCTGCTTTCGGGCAGGGTCGGGCGTCGGGATTTTCTGCGCCATGGCAGCGTGCTTGGCCTGTCATTGCCCTTGATGGGCGGCCTGCTCGCCGGCGCGGGGTTCGACATGCCCAGCGCGCGCGCTGCCGGCAAGCCGGGCGGAACGGTGCGCGCCGGGGTGGCTATCCCCAATGGCGCGATCGATCCGGTCACCTACCACGACAGCGGCAGCTACCAGCTTGTCTTCCAGACGGCGGAATTTCTTTGTGTCACCCAGCCCGATCTGTCGCTCAAGCCGGTGCTCGCCGAAAGCTGGTCGCCGAATGAAGACGGCAGCGTGTGGACCTTCAAGCTGCGGCGCGGCGTCAAGTTTCACAATGGCGAAGAATTCAAGGCTGACGACGTGGTGGCGACCTTCGACCGTCTCGCCGATCCGGCCGGCGCGTCGAACGCGCTGTCGGTGTTCAAGGGCCTGCTGTCGAAAGGCGGCACGCAAAAGATCGACGACCACACGGTCGCCTTCCATCTCGACGGGCCTAGCGGCAGCTTTCCCTATTTTGTTTCCATCGACAACTATAATGCGGTCATCCTGCCGGCCAGCTACAAGGGCGACTACGAGAAGACCTTCGAGGGAACCGGTCCGTTCAGGCTGGAATCCTATACGCCCAAAGTAGGCGCGTCCTTCGTGCGCAATCCGGATTATTGGGGCGAGAAAGCGCTGCCCGACCGTCTGGAATTCAAGTTCTACAGCGATGTCCAGCCGCGGATTCTGGCTCTTCAGGCCGGCGACGTCGACGTCCTCGATGCGGTTCCGCTCGACGTCAGCCAGATCCTGCTCAACAACCCGGACATTAATATTGTGCGCGTCGCCTCTACGGCGCATCGCCAGTTGCACATGCGCTGCGACACCGGTCCGTTTACCGACAAGCGCGTGCGTCAGGCTGTCGCGCTTTGCATCGACCGCGCCAAGCTTGTCGATGGATTGTGCCGCGGCATGGCGACCGTCGGCAACGACAGCCCGTTTACCACGGCTTTTCCCGCCACCGACAAATCCGTCCCCCAACGGGTGCAGGATATCGCCAAGGCCAGGCAATTGATGCAAGCCGCCGGCGTCGGCGACGGTTTCGACATCACGCTGACGACGCTGCATTATTCGGACATTCCCGCCTATGCCCAATTGTTCCAGAATTTCGCCAAGGAAATCGGCGTTCGCGTATCGCTCAATATCGAGGATCAGAACAAATATTACGGCAAGTCTGTTTTCGGCCAGTCCGACTGGCTCGACAGTCCGCTTGGCATCACCGACTATGCCCATCGCAGCGTGCCCAACGTGTTTCTCCAAAGTCCGCTGGTCAGCGACGGACCGTGGAATGCCGCGCATTTCAAGAACTCCACTTATGACGGGCTGGTTGCCGGCTACCTCAAGGCGCTGGACCTCGATGCGCAGCGAAGCGCAGCCGGCGACATAGAAAAACTCCTGCTCGACGAAACGCCGATCATCTTCAGCTATTTCCCCGACCTGCTCGTGCCCACCCGCAAGACCGTCAGCGGCCTGCCGCAGATTGCCGCCGGGCTGCTGCTCGACCGCGTATCGGTGGCTTGATCATGAGCGCGCGCGCGACGGAAAAGACACCCAGCCAAGAGAAGACAATGCGAAAAATTCACCTGCGCGGCCGCGGGCCGCACTTTCCCGTGCTCGACCAGATCGTCCAGTATGATTTCGAACCAGGCTACGTCGTCTTCACGATGCCGTCGCCCAAACGGATTCGCGTGCAGGTAGGCTCGCTGACGGTGGCGGATTCTTCCAACGTGCTGGTCATGCAGGAATCGGACCATCTTCCGGTCTATTATTTTCCGCTCGCCGACGTGCGCGAGGATTTCCTGCTGCCAAGCTCCACGAAAACCGAATCGCCCTTCAAGGGCGTCGCCACGCACTATTCGCTCAATACGGGCGTGACGCTGGTTGAGGATGGCGCGTGGCGGTATGAAAATCCGGTGACAAATTGCCCGCCTATCGGCGACTACATCGCGTTCTATTGGGGCAAGATGGGGAGTTGGTACGAGGAAGACGAGGAGGTCTTCGTTCACGCCCGCGACCCGTTCAGGCGCGTCGATTGCCTGCCGTCGTCGCAGCGCGTGCAGGTCTTTTTGAATGGCGAGCAGATCGCGGATTCGCGCCGTGGCGTTTTCCTGTTCGAAACGGGCCATCCGACCCGCCACTACCTGCCGATTTCCGATACGCGCCTGGATATGCTCTCGCCCAGCCGCTACATTTCACGCTGCCCCTACAAGGGAATTTCCAATTATTACCACGTCACCATGAACGGCAAGCGCCATGACAACCTTGTCTGGTACTATCCGCAGCCGGTTCACGAAGCCGAACGCATTAAGGGACTGGTGTGCTTCCATCATGAACTGGTCGACAAGGTGCTCGTGGACGGCAAGGAACTGCCAAAGGAATCCACCGCCGCCTCGCATGGCTATTACTGACGGGCGGCCGGCCCGGCCGCTACACTGGCGGCTTTGGCGCGCGTTCATTCGATGGAACCCAGATGCACATCGCTCTCGACCACGCCGGCCAGGCATGATGCAATGACGGGTCAAATGGATTGCCTGCCGGCTGATTTGCGGCCCGCATGCCTGGACAGGAGGTTCTAGACCATTCTCGGCTTTCTCCTGAGACGCGCGGCGCTTTTGCTGATAACGCTGGTCCTGTTGAGCGCCATCGTGTTTTTCGGCGGTCAGGTCCTGCCCGGCAATGTCGGCCGCGCGATCCTTGGACCTTTCGCGGATCAGCGCGCCGTTGAAACCCTGAACACGCAACTCGGCCTGGACCGCCCGTATCTCGCCCAGTACTGGGACTGGATTTCGCATTTCGTGCAGGGCGACATGGGTACGTCCTATGTTCTTCGCTCGCCGGTTGCTCCGCTGGTGCTGGACGCGCTGGGCAATTCGCTCAAGCTTGCCCTGGTCGCGTTCGTTATGGTCGTGCCGCTCGGCATCCTGGGCGGCGTCGTGGCGGCGCTCAACGTCAACCGCCCGCTCGACCGCATCATCAGCCTCGGCGGCCTGTCGGCAACCGTCTTGCCGGAATTCGTCACCGGCATCGTCCTTATCCTGATCTTCGGCGTCTGGCTGCGCTGGCTGCCGATCTCAGCGGCATGGCCTGAAGGCGCCGGCTTTATCACCCAGCTCCGCTATCTCATCTTGCCGGCCCTGCCGCTGTTCCTTGTGCTGTTCGGCTATATCGCCCGCATGGCGCGCGCCGGCACGGTCGAGGCGCTGGAGGCCGATTACACCAGAACCGCCGTCCTCAACGGCTTGCCTTGGCGTGTGGTGATCTGGCGGCATGTCCTGCGCAACGCGCTGATGCCGACCATAAGCGTCATTGCGACGCAGACCGGCTACCTGATCGGCGGCCTTGTCGTCGTCGAGACGCTTTTTCGGTATCAGGGTATCGGTTCGCTCATATTCAGCGCAGCGCGCGGCAAGGATTTCCCGGTCCTCGAAGCAGGCGTCCTGGTTATCGGGATCGTCTATGCGCTGGCGACATTATGCGCCGATCTCGTCTATTCGGCGCTCAATCCGCGCATACGTTTCGGTGCCGCGCAATGAGTACGGCGGGCGATATTCCAGCAGCCACGGTGCCCGGCCGGTTGATCGGCGCGCTGACGGCGCTCAACCGTTCGCGTCTGTTTGTCGTGGGCGCGGCGATCGTGCTGTTCTGGATCGCGTGCGCGCTTGTCGGCGCCTACCTCGTTCCCTACGATCCGCTGGCCGACGACATTCTCAATTCTTTCGCCCCGCCATCGGCGGCGCACTGGTTCGGCACCGACCAACTGGGTCGCGACGTTTTCTCCCGCGTCATCGTCGGGTCGCGCGACATTTTGACCGTCGCGCCCGTCGCCACCTTGCTGGCGACGTTTTTCGGCACCGCGCTCGGTCTCGTGACCGGCTATTTCCACGGGATCGTGGACGACGTCATAAGCCGCATCCTCGAAGCCTTCATGGCCGTCCCGGTGGTGATCGTGGCGCTTCTCGCCATCGTCGCGCTCGGCACGTCGACCTTCACGGTGATTTCGGTCATCGGCTTGAGCTTCGCGCCGCTCATCGCCCGCACCGTCCGTTCGGCGGTGCTCTCCGAGCGGGAACTCGACTATATAGCGGCGGCGAAGCTTCGCCGCGAAGGCGCGCTGCATATCATGTTCATGGAAATCCTTCCCAACGTGCTGCCGCCGATACTGGTCGAGACGACCGTGCGGCTCGGCTATGCCATCTTCGCCGTCGCGACGCTGAGCTTCCTGGGCTTCGGCATCCAGCCGCCTTCGCCGGACTGGGCGCTGGCCGTCTCGGAAAATTACGGCGCCATCGGCGGCGGCTTCTGGTGGACGGTGCTTTTCGATGCGCTGGCCATCGCCACCCTGGTCATCGGCGTGAACCTGATGGCCGACGGCCTCCAGAGTGTCCTCGATGACTGACGCGCTGTCGGTGCAAAATGTCGGCGTGACTTATCGCTCGGGCGGGCTCGATCGCGCCGTGCTGCATGGCGTCAGTTTTCGCATCGGCCGCGGCGAAGCCTATGGCCTCGTCGGCGAATCGGGATGCGGCAAATCGACGATGGCGCTGGCAACCGTTCGCTATCTGCCGCGCGCCGGCAGCATGAATGCCGGAAGGATCGAGATCGGCGGCACCGATGTAAACAGCCTCGACAGGGAAGGCCTGCGTCGATTGCGCGCCGAAAAGGTTTCCATGGTTTACCAGGAGCCGGGAAAGGCGCTGAACCCGACATTGCGGATCGGACGCCAGATCGCCGAAATATACGGGATGAACGGCGCTTCGCCGCGATTGGCGAGGGAGCGGTCGATCGCCATGCTGGCGCGCGTCAGGATATCGGACCCGGAACAGGTCGCGCAACGTTTCCCCCACCAGCTTTCCGGCGGCATGCAGCAGCGCGTGGCCATCGCGATGGCGCTTGCCAAAAATCCCGCCTTGCTGGTGCTTGACGAACCGACGACCGGGCTGGATGCGACCGTTGAGGCCGAGGTGCTGGACCTGATAGGCGATCTGCGGCGGGAATTCTCCACCTCGATCCTGTTCATCAGCCATAATCTCGCGGTGGTCTCGAAGATGTGCGACCGGGTTGGCGTGCTCTATGCGGGCATGCTGGTCGAGGAAGGCCCGACCGAGACGCTGTTCGACAGTCCACGCCATCCCTATACAGTGGCGCTTCTGCGTTGCCTGCCGCGCGCCGGCCAGCGCAAGGACCAGAGCCGGCTCGACACCATACCCGGCACGCTGCCGACGCCGCAGACGGTGATGTCGGGTTGCCTGTTCGCCGACCGCTGCGCGTTGGCTGATGAGCGATGCCGGCGCGAAATGCCGCCATTGCACGATCTGGGCGGCCGCCTTTCGCGCTGCCACTATCACGAACTGGCGCCGACTTTGCCGCGACAGACGCCCGCCGAGGCAAAGCCCACCGTTGCCCGCAGGCCGGCCGGGCCAATTCTCGAAGTAAAAAACCTCGACAAGACCTTTTCCACCGGCGCCCACGCGCTACGCGCGGTGTCGGACGTTTCGCTGACGGTGGAAGCCGGCGAGACCGTCGGCCTTGTCGGTGAATCCGGCAGCGGCAAGACGACGTTCGCGCGGCTGCTGCTCGGCCTCCTGCCTCCGGATTCCACCGGGTCGATACGGCTTGACGCCGAGCCTTTGCCGCCGACCGTGGAAGGGCGGTCGGGCGACGAGATCAAGGCGATGCAGATCGTCTTCCAGAATCCGGATTCGGCGCTCAACCGCTCGCACTCTGTCCGCTATCTCATCGGCCGGGCGCTGAAGCGCCTTGGCGGCCTGAGCGGCGCGGCGCTGGCCGAACGTCAACTCGACCTGATACGGTCGGTCCGGCTTCCGGAACGCTACCTGTCGGCAAAGCCGCGCCAGCTTTCCGGCGGACTGAAACAGCGCGTCGCCATCGCCCGCGCCTTTGCCGGAGAGCCGCGCCTGGTCGTCTGCGACGAACCGACCTCCGCGCTCGACGTTTCGGTGCAAGCGGCGATTTTGAACCTGCTCGCCGATTTGCAGGCTGAGCGTCAGGTCAGCTATCTCCTGATCTCGCATGATCTGGGCGTCATCCGCTATCTCTCCGACAAGATCGCGGTGCTCTATCTGGGACGCGTCCTGGAATTGGGACCGGCCGAGCGTGTTTTCGAAGGACCGCACCATCCCTATACCGAGGCGTTGCTGTCGGCGGTTCCGAAGCTCGACGGCCGGCCCGCCGGGCGGGTGCGCCTTGAAGGAGAGGTTCCCAGCGCCAGCAATCCACCCGGCGGTTGCGTGTTCCACACACGCTGTCCACGCCGCATCGGGCCGATTTGCGACGAGCAGGAACCACGTCTCGTCGAAATCGAACCCGGCCACTCCCTGCGCTGCCATCTCCCGGTAGAGGACTTGATGCCACGGCAAGGCGACATAAAATTCCCACTGACCGTTCCGGCGTCGATTGCATGATCCGGTCTTCCGGCACAGAAAAGCCCGTTGCGGCTGTCCGCCGCAACAATTGGCATAGAGGCGGAATTACAATGGAGCGCTTCGTTTCTATTAAGTGCAATTGTCAGGCCGCAAAAAGCATGCAGCGAAGGCGTTCATTTATGGGTGCTGTTCGAATGGCATGGGCGCAGCATGATGGGGTCTCCGGCAACCTGCCCGAACGTGGCGCAGGTGTCACCGCCACAGATCAGCCACCCACCGACCGTCGCCCCTGACGCGGCCAGCACGAGGCTCGGCTGCGGCGCGATCCCCGGCTTATAAATCCACCACCCATCCTGGAATACGGAACCTTCCGGCGGGTCCATTCCGGCACCGGAGCCCTGTACGCGCGCCTCCACGACCTGCATGCCGGCCGGTGTGAGCTGCCAGCTTTCCTGCCAGCGGGTTTTCTCCACGGAATGCGTCCACGACAGTGTGAAAGCAGCGACGGCCATTACCGTGGTTTTGCCGGCGGCGACGACGCAAAGGCTCACCGCGCTGCCGCCTGCGGCTGCCGGTGGCGGTACAGATGCTGGCCGAAGAAGATAAAGGCCAGCACGAAGCCAAACTGATCCGATATCGGGATTGCAGCGACCAGCGAAAAGGCTGCGGCCGTCGCCAGCACGCGCTCCCACCAGACGAGCCTGGTCTTGAGGAAACCGACGACCGCAGCACCCCACAAGACGATGGCTAGCGCGGTCTTGAAGACGACATAGACGACTGCCGGATAGAAGCCGATCGATGAGGCGAGAGCACCGCCGGGTTGCAACATCAGCGCCGGCGTATAAACCGCCATAAAAGGGATGACGAAGCCGGCAGCGGCGACCTTGATCGCCTCGATGGATATCTTCAGGCCGCTTTCCCGGGCGATTGGCGCGGCAGCAAAGCAGGCCAGCGCCACCGGCGGCGTCAGGTCGGCCATGATGCCGAAATAGAATACGAACATGTGGCTGACCAGCAGCGGAATGCCGAGCGCCAGCAGCGCCGGCCCGGCGATGGTCGAGGTGATGATGTAGTTGGGGATGGTGGGAATGCCCATGCCGAGGATGAGGCAGGTGATCATGGTCAGGATCAGCGAGAGGATCAGGCTGCTCTTGCCGATGGAGACGATGTAGTCTCCGAATGTGTTGGCGATACCGGTCAGCGTCATGGTGCCGACGATGATGCCGACGATGCCGCAGGCGATGCCCACGGGCAGCGCCGTCTTGGCGCCTTCGGCCAGTGAATCGCGGCAGGCGGCCAGGGTCTCCATGCCACCCTTGATGAACAGGTTGACGACAACAAGCCCGGCGGCGGCGGCCAGAACAACGCCGATACCGAGCTTGAAGAAGCTTGCCGCCAGAAGCCCGAGCAAAATCCAGAATATTATCCGCAGCGCCTGGTTCGGCAGGCCAAGCGCCACCGAGCCGCCAAGGATAAGCAATGCCGTCATGGCGAAACCGATGGTGCCGGCATAGAGCGGCGTGTACCCGGAAAACAACAGATAGACGAGCGCCGCCAGCGGCAGGAGCAGATACCAGCGCTCCTTCAGCGCCAGCATAGGCGACGGCAATTGCGAGCGGGGCAGGCCCATCAGTCCGGCGCGGCCGGCTTCCAGATGCACCATCCAGAAGGCGGAAGCGAAATAGAGCACCGCCGGGATGATGGCCGCCATGACCACTTCGCGGTACTGGATACCCAGCGTCTCAGCCATGATGAAGGCCACGGCGCCCATCACCGGCGGCATGATCTGGCCGCCCATGCTCGACGTGGCTTCCACGCCGCCCGCGAAGGCGCTGCCGTAGCCGAAACGCTTCATCAGCGGGATCGTGAACTGGCCCACCGTCACGACGTTGGCCACGCCGGAGCCGTTGATGGTGCCCATCAGGGCCGAAGAGATCACCGCCACCTTGGCCGGTCCGCCCTTGGCGTGGCCGAACAGGCCCAGCGCGAAATCGGTGAACAGCGAGATCATGCCCGCCTGTTCCAGGAAGGCGCCGAACAGGATGAAGAGGAAGATGTAGCTCGACGACACATAGGTCGGCGTGCCGTAGATGCCCTCGGTGCCGAAAGCGAGCTGCGAGACGATCTGGTCGAGCCCGAAGCCGCGGTGCGCCAACTCACCCGGCAGGTCCTGCCCGAACAGCGCGTAGGACAGGAAGGCCAGGCAGATCAGCGGCAAGGCCAGGCCGATCTGGCGCCGTGCGGCCTCGAAGACCAGGGTCACGCTGACGATGCCGACGACCATGTCGCTGCGCGTCATGTCGCCGGCACGTTGCACCAGATCGCCTTCGTAGAACCAGTGGTAGAGGCCCGCGCCAAATCCCACCGCGCCGATCAACCAGCCGATCCAGGCGCGGCCGGCTGGTGGCTTGAGCGAAAAGATCAGCAGCAGCAGGAAACCCACGTGCACCGTCCGCACCACGATGCTGGAGAGCGGACTGAACGCGGCGGTGACGATCTGGAAAACCGAGAAGGCGATGGCAATCGCGAACTGCGCACGGTTGAGCGCCGGCTCGCTGTGGGCCTCGAGCTCGCTCATTTCATCAAGCCGATCTCTCGGTAGTAGCGCTGTGCGCCGGGATGGAAGGGCACGGGCGTGCCGCTGGTCGCAGCGTCGCGCTTGATGCCCTTGGCAGCGCTGTGCGCGGCCACCAGCGTGTCCAGCCCGTCAAAGATGGCCTTGGTCATGGCGTAGACCGCATCGTCGGCAACGCCTTCGCGGGTGACGAGGAAATTCTTGACTGCAGCGGTGGGCACGTCGGTGGTCTGGCCGGGGTAGGTGTTGGCCGGGACGATCGCGGCCTGATAGGCCGAATCGCCGACCTTCGCCACCACATCGGCCGGGATCGGCACGATGTGGATCGCCACCGAGGTGGCGAGGTCACGAATGGCCGCCACGCCCAGGCCCGCCGACTGCAAGGTGATGTCGAGCTGGCGGTTCTTCATGAGCTCGACGGACTCGCCGAATGCGAGGTATTCGACCTTGGCGAAATCGGCATAGCTCAGGCCGGCCGCCTTGAGCAGCGCGCGCGCGTTGAGTTCGGTGCCTGACTTCGGAGCGCCCACCGAGATGCGCTTGCCTTTGAGGTCCGCCATGCTGTGGATGCCCGAGTCGGCACTGGCCACGATCTGGATGTAGTTGGCATAGATGCCGGCCACCGCGCGCAGCTTGTTCAGCGGCGCGGAAAAGCCTGCTTCCTTGTCGCCCTTCCAGGCATCGGAGAGTGAGTCAGCCAGCGAAAAAGCCAGCTCGCCGCGTCCGGCCTGCAGGAGGTTGAGATTTTCGGCCGAGGCCTTGGTGGCCTGAACGGTGACGCGGGCATCAGGCACAGCCTTGGTCACCAATTGCGAGATGGCGACCCCCAGCGGGTAGTACACGCCGCTCTGGCCACCGGTCAGGATGTTGATGAACTTCTGCTCGGCCCAACTGGGCAGACAGGCGAGCGCGCTGCTGGCGGCGGTGGCTTTCAGCAGTGCACGGCGGTCAAGGGAACGCATCATGGTTGTCTCCTTCGTGATTTGAAGAGCCTCTGCGGGCTGGCCTCCGACTCTAGAGCGTGATCGCGAAATCGCGCTGCGGGAAATCCACGATGCGGACCTGCTCACGTGCTATCGTGATCACGAGAGGAGTGTCAGCCATGAGTTATGTGATCGACCTCGCGGGCCGCGTGGCCCTGGTGACCGGCGCCTCAAGCGGGCTTGGCGAACAATTCGCGCGGACCCTGGCGCAGGCGGGTGCCTGCGTCGTGCTGGCGGGTCGCCGCGTCGAGCGGCTCAAGACGCTGCGCAACGAGATCGAGGCCCACGGCGGCAGCGCGCATGTGGTGACGATGGACGTGACCGACATCGATGCGATCAAGGCGGCCGTGGCGCATGCCGAGACCGAAACCGGCGCGCTCGACATCCTGATCAACAACTCCGGCGTGAGCACCACGCAAAAGCTCACCGACGTGACGCAGGACGATTTCGATTTCGTGATGGACACCAATGTGCGCGGGGCTTTCTTCGTCGCGCAAGAGGTGGGCAAGCGCATGTTGGCGCGCGCACGCGGTTCGGCCCCGGGCACCTTCACGGGCGGGCGCATAGTGAACATCGCGTCGATGGCGGGCCTGCGCCCGCTGGGCCAGATCGGCGTCTATGCAATGAGCAAGGCAGCCGTGATTCACATGACGCGCGCGATGGCGCTCGAATGGGGCCGCTATGGCATCAACGTCAACGCCATCTGCCCCGGTTATATCGACACCGAGATCAACCATCACCATTGGCAGACCGAGGCCGGCCGCAAGCTGGTGGACATGCTGCCGCGCAAGCGCATCGGGCAACCGCAGGATCTGGACACGGCGCTGCTGATGCTGTGCGCCAAGGAAAGCCATTTCATCAATGGCGCCGTCTTGCAGGCCGACGACGGTTTCGGGATCTGATGCGCGGGCTTGTCTTTGGCCTGTTGATCGGGCTGCTGCTGGCCGCGTCGGTCAGGGCCGAGGAGCCGATCAAGGGCACGGCCATCGTGATCGGTGGGGCGTTGCGTTATGAGAACCATGCGGTCTGGCAACGCGTGGTCGATGCCGCGGGCGGGAAGGGCGCGCGGATCGCCGTGCTGGCCACGGCCTCGGCCAACCCGGAGTACAGCGCCGAGCAGATCGTCAATGCCTTGAACCGGCATGGCGCGCAGGCCGAAGCGATTCCCGTGGCGCCGCGTTGGCCGGGCTTGGACTTGCAGGCGCAACTCAACAATCCGGCGCTGATCGAGAAGGTGCGCAACTCACAAGGCGTGTACTTCTCGGGCGGCGCGCAATCGGCCATCGTCGAGACTTTGCAACCGGGCGGCAAACCGACCGCGATGCTGCAGGCGATCTGGGAGGTCTACCGCCGCGGCGGCGTGGTGGCCGGGAGCAGCGCGGGCGCGGCCATCATGAGTGCCGCGATGTTCCGCGATGCGCCCGATCCCTTGCTGGTGATGAAAGGCGGCCGGCTGCGCGACGGGCGCGAGGTCTCGCTGGGCCTGGGCTTCGTGAGAACTGGCCTGTTTGTCGATCAGCATTTTCTGAAGCGCGGCCGGCTCGGTCGCATGCTGCCCTTCATGCTGACCTTCGGCTACAAGCTCGGCGTGGGCGTGGAGGAAAACAGCGCGGCCGTGATCCAGGGCGACGAAATGGAAGTGATCGGCGCGCGTGGCGTGCTGCTGGTCGACATGAGCGAAGCGGCGACGGATCCGAAGCAAGCGCTCTTCAACGTCAGCAATGTGCGCCTGAGCTGGCTCGATCCCGGCGATCGGCATAACTTCAAGACCGGGCTGACCACGCCTTCAGAGATCAAGCGCGTGGAACCGAAGCTCGACCCGGCGGCGCCCGAGTACCGTCCGGCCAGCCGGCGCGACGCGTTCTATCCGAACATGCTGGGCGATGGTGTGATCGCCGACGCGATGGGCCTGCTGATCGACGACACGCGCGGCGAGTTCAAGGGCCTGGCCTTCGCGGGCCGCCCGCTGTTCAGCGACACGCAGCCCGATCTCGGTTTCGAGTTCCGCCTCTACAAAGGCCCGGGCAGCGTGGGCTGGTGCACCGGCGCGCTGGGGGGTGACGATTGCACGGTTCTCAATCTGCGGCTCGATGTGCAGCCGGTGCAAATGACAAAAGGGCTATACACCTCAATCCCGGCGGGAAGGACGATCATGAACCAGAAGATCAGCGGCGAATTCGAGGTCAAGATGGCGCCGCAGGCCCAGGACGGCGCGGCCGATGCACCGGGCCGCATGCTGCTCGACAAGCGTTATCACGGCGCGCTGGAAGCGAACGGCGCGGGCCAGATGCTCGCGATGATGGGCGCTGTGCAAGGCTCGGCCGGCTATGTAGCGATGGAGCGCGTGACCGGCAAACTCGAGGGCCGCGAGGGCAGCTTCGCGCTGCAGCACACCGGCACGATGGATCGCGGCACGCCCAGCCTTTCGGTCACGGTCGTGCCCGATTCCGGCACCGGCGCCTTGCAAGGCCTGGTGGGCCGCATGAACATCCGCATCGAAGGCGGCAAGCATTTTTATGATTTCGAATACGGGCTGCCCGAGGTCCGAGAAAACCAATAAAGACAACGTGAGTTCCAACGACTATCTGCAGCGCATTGCGCTCGCCCAGGCCCAGTTGGGCATCACGCCGGACATGCTTGCCAGCCGCACCCTGACCCTTTGCCACGAGGCTGCCGCGCTCGAAGTCGTGCAGCGCGATCCCGACGGGCGTGAGTACAGCCTCACGCCCACCGCAGCTGTAGCGTGGCGCCAAATGCGCGATGCGGCGGCTGATGAAGGCGTGATCCTGCAGATGGTCTCGGCCTATCGCAGCGTCGACTACCAGGTGATGTTGATCGAGCGCGCGATGGAGCAGGGCAGGACGATTGTTGAAGTGCTGCAGTCGAGCGCCTGCCCCGGCTACAGCGAGCATCACACGGGCCGCGCGATCGACATCGACACGCCCGACAACCCGGGCCTTGGCGAAGACTTCGAGCGCACGGCCGCCTTTGAATGGCTGACCCGCAACGCCGGCGGCTTCGGCTTCACCCTGTCCTTCCCGCGCGGCAATTCAGCCGGCTACATCTACGAGCCCTGGCATTGGCTCCATCAAGAAGAAGACGCGACGCCATGAAAAAACTGCTTCTGCTGGCCGCCCTGACGCTGGGCGCCGCGCACGCCGCCGAACTGAGCCCTTCGGCTCGGCTCAACCAGCTGTTCCAACAAACCTGGAACCAGGACCTGGCCGGCAATCCGCTGCGTGCCACGGGTGCCGGTGACACGCGCTACAACGCCTTGTTGCCCGACCTGAGCCCGGCCGCAATCCAGGCGCGCCAGCAGGCGAATCACGCCACGCTCGATGCCTTGCGCGCCATCGACGCCAAGACGCTTTCGCCCGACGATAAATTGAACTACGAGCTCTTCAAGGGTGAGATTGAAGATCGCATTGCGGCCGAGCCTTTCAAGTTCTATCTTGACGTGGTGGGCCTGCGCGGCGGGCCGCAGACCGCCAGCGAATGGTCCGAGGACATGCCGTTCAACACGGTGGCCGATTACGAGAACTGGCTGAGCCGGCTGCGCGCCTTGCCGCATTTCATCGAGCAGAACGAGGCGTTGATGCGCACCGCGATGGCCGAACACCGGACGCCGCCGCGCATCCTGATGACGCGCGTGCAAAGCCAGTTGCGTCAGCAGCTCGTCGACAGCGCCGAGCTCAGCCCTTTCTACAAGCACTTCAAGCCCGGGCAATATCCGACGTCGATTCCAGCGGCGGATCAGGCTCGCTTGACCGCGCAGGCCCAGTCGCTGATCGCGGGCCAGGTCGTCCCGGCGATGCGCCGCTTCGAGAAGTTCTTCAGCAACGAGTACATGCCGGCCTGCCGAGAGACCGTCGGCGCCTGGGATCTGCCCGATGGCGCAGCGCTCTATGCCAATCGCGCTCGCCACCACACGACGACCACACTGACGCCCGAGCAGATCCATGAGATCGGCTTGAAGGAAGTGGCGCGCATCGAAGGCGAGATGGACGCGCTGATGGCGCAGCTCGGCTATGCGGGCCGGCGCGAAGAATTCTTCAAGATGATGCGCACCGATCCGAAGTTCTTCTACTCGAACCCGCAGGATCTCTTCGCCGCCTATGTGCTCAAGGCCAAGCAGATCGAGCCCGAGCTGCCCAAGCTCTTCGGCAAGCTGCCGCGAACGCCGTTCGGCGTGCGGCCGGTGCCCGACATCATTGCGCCGCACACCTACACGGCTTACTACAGCGAGCCGGCGATCGACGGCAGCCGCGCGGGCTACTACACGGTCAACCTGTACCGGCCCGAGGTGCGCCCCAAGTGGGAGATCGAGGTGCTGACTTCGCATGAATCAGTGCCCGGCCACCACCTGCAGATCGCGCTGGCGCAGGAGCTGGGCGAGCTGCCGATGTTCCGCCGCAGCGCCGGCTACACGGCTTTTGTCGAAGGCTGGGCGCTGTACGCCGAACGTCTGGGTTATGAGATCGGCCTTTATCAGGACCCGTACTCGCATTTCGGACAGCTCAGCTATGACATGTGGCGCGCGGTGCGGCTGGTGGTCGACACCGGCATCCACCTGAAACACTGGACGCGCCAGCAGGCCATCGACTACTTCATGGCCAAGGCGCCCAAGGCCGAGGCCGACATCATCAACGAGGTCGATCGCTACATTTCCTGGCCCGGCCAAGCGCTGGGCTACAAGATCGGGCAGATGAAGATCCTGGAGCTGCGAGCACGTGCAGAGAAGGCGTTAGGCCCGCGCTTCAATTTGCGGGCCTTCCACGACATGTTGCTCTCTGCGGGCGCTCTGCCGCTCGACGTGCTGGAGGCCCGTGTGGACGCCTGGATTGCGAACAACAAGATGTGACCAACTGTTGCGCCTGTCCACGGATGCAGCTTCACATCCGTTCAAATCTCACCTGATGGAGGATCTGAATATGAAACGCACCCTGATTGCATTTTCCGCCGCCGCCCTGGCGACCCTGTCTGTTGGTTCCGCCCATGCCGGCGCCAATGTCGGCGTGTCCATCAGCATCGGCCAACCCGGCTTCTACGGCCAGATCGACCTGGGCAATGCCCCGCCGCCGCAGCTGATTTATGAGCAGCCGGTGATGATTCAGCGCGTAGCTTCGCCGCTGCCGGCGCTGTATCTGCGTGTGCCAGTGGGCTACGAGCACAACTGGAGGCGCTATTGCGGCCGCTACAACGCCTGCGGCCGTCCGGTGTATTTCGTCCGCGATGACTGGTATCGCAACACCTACGTGCCGCATTACCAGCAGCACTACTACGGTGGCGGCTGGCATGACCAGCGCCGCGACCGGGATCACGACGGCATCCCGGACAACCGCGACCGCGATCATGGCCAAGGCTGGGCTAACGGCCAGGATCGACGCCATGACGACCATCGCAACGACCGTCACGATGATCGCCGCGACGACCACCGTGATGACCACCGCGACGACCACGGCCGGGGCCACGACCGCGACCGTTGAATTCTGATTGACCGCCCCGAGATGGGCCGTTGAGTGCGAAATTCGCACGGCAGCGCCCGGCTTTACAGGCCGGGCGCTGCAGCTGTATGCCCGGGCAGCAGGTAATTCACGGGTCTCCGAGAGCGTCTCTATTACAATTGAGGCCTCTTTTGCCCATTCGGCGCCCAGTGACATCTGCCGCCGTGCAAGGAACGCATGAACTTTCTCTCGACCCTTCAAGACGCGCTGTTGCAATGGCTGGGCCACGGCCTGCTGGATTTCAGCGTCTGGCAGATCGTGATCTACACGCTGGTGGCGACGCACATCACCATCGCGGGCGTGACCGTCTTCCTGCACCGCGCCCAGGCGCACCGTGCCGTGGACCTGGGGCCCATCCCCTCGCATTTCTTCCGCCTCTGGCTGTGGATGGCGACCGGCATGGTGACGAAAGAATGGGTGGCCATCCACCGCAAGCACCACGCCAAGTGCGAGACCGAGGAAGACCCGCACAGCCCGCAGACGCGCGGCCTCAAGAAGGTCATGCGTGAGGGCGCCGAGCTTTACCGTGCTGAATCCAAGAACCAGGAAACCCTGGAGAAATACAGCCACGGCGTGCCTAACGACTGGATCGAGCGCAATCTCTACAGCCGTTATTCCTGGCAAGGCGTGGGCCTGATGCTGATCCTGAACCTGGCGTTGTTCGGGGCGCTCGGCGCGACCGTCTGGGCCGTGCAGATGGCCTGGATCCCCTTCTTTGCGGCTGGCGTGATCAACGGCGTCGGCCACTTCTGGGGCTATCGCAACTACGAGGCGCCGGATGCCTCCACCAACATCTCGCCCTGGGGCATCCTGATTGGCGGCGAAGAGCTGCACAACAACCACCACACGTACCCGACCTCGGCCAAGTTCTCGGTCAAGCGCTATGAGTTCGACATCGGCTGGGGCTATATCCGTGCGATGGAAATGATTGGCTGGGCCAAGGTCCGCAAGACCGCGCCGAAGCTGACGCTGGGCGATATCAAGCCCGCGGACAAGGACACGCTGGAAGCCGTGATCGCCAACCGCTACGAGGTCATGGCCACCTATGGCCGCAATCTCAAGAGCGCTTGCGCGGCTGAACTGGCCAAGCTCAAGGCCGAAGGCGCCCAGCACTCGGCCAAGTTCGCGCAGTTCAAGCAAGCCCAGCGCTGGCTGCACCGCGACCACGACAAGATCCCGCCAGCCGTACAGGGCGATCTGGCCCATGCCCGCGCCGCCAGCCCGGTGCTGGACATGCTGGTGACCATGCGCGAAGAGCTGCGCCTGCTGTGGACCCGTACCAATGTGTCGGCCGAGCAGTTGGTCAGTGATTTGCAGGCCTGGTGCCACCGCGCCGAGGCCAGCGATATCGCCGAGCTGCGCCACTTCTCCATGACGCTGCGAACCGCGCGCGTCTGAGTTCAGCGCCAGTAAAAAAGGGCACCTTCGGGTGCCCTTTTGCTTGGTGCGGTGATGGCTCAGCCCGGGTGCGTTTCGGCCAGTTGGGCCAGTCGCTCGGGATCGGAGATCACCAGCGACGCATAGCCGAGTTGCACGATCCCGTCGGCCTCCAGCCGCTTGAGGGCAAAGTTCAGCCGCTGTCGGCTGACGCCCACCAGGTCCGCGAGATCCTCCTGCGAAAGCTTCACATCGAGCAGCACGCCATGCTCGCGCTTGAGTCCGTAGAGGTGAACCAGGATCTGCAGAATGGCCGCCGTGCGGGCTTCAAGGGGCAGGGCGGTCGAGGCCGCACTGCGCTGGAAGACCAGATTCAGGCGCGCGGCCAACGCCCGCGAAAGGGCAATCGCCAGGCGGCTCTCGCGCAACTGCAGGCGGTTGAATTCATAGGTCGGCACGCGCAGGACCACGCTGGTGGCGCGGGCCAGGATCTCGCCGAACTGCAATTCGCGGTCGGCCACCTCAAGCAGATTGAAGACCTCGCCCGTGGCCAGCATGCCGGTCAACTGCCGGTTGCCGCTCTTGAAGAGCCGGTTGCATTCGAGCAGGCCCGACACGACCAGGCCGAAGTAATCAGCCTTGACGCTGTGCTGCACCAGGATCTCGCCTTTTTCGTAGCGGGTCAGTTGGCCCAGTGAGACGAGCTCTTCGATGACCGGCGCCGGGCAGTCCCGGAAGGCCGAGTTGCGGGCCAGCAGGCGACGGGCCAGCGTCAACCGGATATCGGCCACGTCGAGCGTGTCGTGGTGGGCGATGTTCAAGGTCGGCATGGACGGTCGAGGGATAAGGGCCCGGAGCGGAGCCGATTTTGCATCAGGCGCAAGACCACGTTCAGGCTTTGCTGGACCTTGTCAACAGCAGGCAAATATTCCCCCACACAGCCCTTGCGCGTGTAAAGGGATCGGATATGCTCGCCAGCGGCAAACGTTTGCCCCCATGTCTTCTGGCCCCCCATAGCCTCGAAATCCAGTGAGCACCATCAAAGACGTTGCAGCCCTTGCCGGGGTCTCCTTCACCACCGTTTCCCATGTCCTGAACGACACACGTCCCGTCAGCGCGGATGCGCGCGCGCGCGTGCTGGCTGCCGTCGAGGAAATCGGTTATTTGCCCAGCGCGGTGGCGCGCTCCCTGCGCAAGAGCGAGACCAAGACCGTGGGCGTGCTGGTGCCCAATGTGCAGAACCCCTTCTTCGCGGAACTGGTGGGCGGCGTGGAGGAATACTGCCGCCTGTCCGGCTACTCCGTGCTGATCTGCAACTCCGACAACGATCCCAAGCACCAGCAGCAGTACATGCGCACGCTGCTGGGCAAGCGCGTGGACGGCCTACTGGTGTCCTCGGCCGGCGACGACGAAGCGCTGGCGCATATCTTCAAGATGGTCAACGTGCCGACCGTCACGGTGGACCGGCTCGTGCCGGGCGCCAAGGCCGACCGCGTGGCCGTGCACAACGAGCAGGGCGCGCACAGCGCGGTCAGCTACCTGATCGAGCTCGGTCACCGTCAGATCGCCTGCATCAGCGGCCCGCAGGAGTTTGCGGTCTCGCGCGAGCGCATTGCCGGCTGGCGTCGAGCGCTCCAGGAGGCGGGCCTGCCGCATGAGGACAGCCTGATCGTCGAGAGCGACTTCTCCAGCTCCGGCGGCCATCTGGCTGCGCAGCAATTGTTGCGCGAGATGCCTGGCGTGACCGGCATCTTCACCAGCAACGACATGATGGCCTTCGGCGTGCTGCGCGCGGCGGCCGAAGTGGGCCGCACGGTGCCGCAGAAGCTGTCCGTGATCGGCTTTGATGACATCGAAATGAGCCGTTATGTCTTTCCGGCCATGACGAGCGTGGGAGTGTCGATCAAGCAGCTGGGCCATGAGGCCGGCCGCGTGCTGATCGATCGAATCGACAATCCGGACATGGCGCTGAAGAACATTTTGCTGACACCTCGCCTGGTGATCCGCGAGAGTACGGCAGCGCCGCACAAGAACAGACAGGGACTTTGATGAGTGATGGACTGAGCCGTGTTGCCGTGGTCGGCAGCATCAATATGGACATGGTTGCGCACTCCAAGCGCCTTGCCCTGCCGGGCGAAACGATCGTGGGCGAGGCATTTGTGATGGCTCCCGGCGGCAAGGGTGCCAACCAGGCCGTGGCCGCGGCGCGCCTCGGCGCGAAGGTGAGCTTTGTCTCTCGCGTGGGGACCCGCGAGCATGGCGAGCAACTGCTGCAGGCGCTGGCCAAGGAAGGCGTGGCCTTTGACGGCATGCGTGATGCGCAGGCGCTCCCGGGAATCGCCGTGATCATGGTCGCCCGCGAGGGCGGCGAGAACTCCATCGTTTACGTGCCCGGCAGCAATGCAGATCTGCTGCCGGCGGATGTCGACGCGGCAGCGGCCGCTCTGCAAGCCGCTCGCGTGGTGGTGGCGCAGCTTGAGGTGCCGCAGCCGGCGATCCGTCGGGCTTTCGAGGTCGCGCGCATGGCCGGCGCCGTGACCGTGCTCAATGCTGCCCCGGCCCTGGCCGTCGATCCCGCCTTGCTGGCGCTGACCGACTGGCTGGTGCTCAACGAAACCGAAGCCGCCGAGCTCGCCCCGGCGGCCGACGTGCGAGCCAGCGCCTCTTCCTTGCTCGCGCGCGGCCCCAAGGCTGTGCTGGTGACACTGGGTTCGCAAGGCGCCTTGCTTTGCGATGCCACGGGCTTCGCCACGTTCACCGCGCAGGCCGTCAAGGCGGTGGACACCGTCGGCGCCGGTGATACCTTTGTCGGGGGCCTCGCAACGGGTCTGGCCGAGGGGCTCAACGCCGCCAATGCGATCAAGCTCGGCCAGGCGGCGGCTGCGATTGCGGTCAGCCGCAGCGGCGTTCAGGAAGCCATGCCCAAGCGTGCCGAGCTGGGCGAGGAGTACCAGTGATGACTGATGTGATTTTCGATACCGACCCTGGTATTGACGATGCGATGGCGCTCTACCTGCTGGCCCGCCATCCGGCCATCAAGCTGCGCGCGGTGACGGCCGTCTTCGGCAACGCCGCGGTGACCACGACCACACGCAACGCGCGCGGCCTGGCCGGCTTCTTCGGCCTGCATGATCTGCCCGTCGCGGCCGGCGCTTCCAGGGCGCTGAATGCCGTCGAGGAACCCAGTTATCCCGATTTCGTCCACGGCGCCGATGGCCTCGGCGGCATGGCGGACCAAGCCGGTCCTGCGGTGCCGCTGGACCCGCGCCCGGCGCATCAACTGATCTGCGACATGGTCAATGCCGAGCCCGGCAAGATCACGCTGATCGCGGTCGGCCCTATGACCAATCTGGCACTGGCGCTGCGCCACGATCCTTCGATCGCCGGCAAGGTCAAGCAGGTGATCGTGATGGGCGGCGCCTTCGGCATGAAGGGCCACAGCGGCAATGTGACGCCGGTGGCCGAGGCCAACATCATTTGCGACCCGCAAGCGGCGGACGAAGTCTTCACGGCGGCCTGGCCGCTCGTGATGGTCGGCCTCGACGTGACGCATGAAGTCGTGATGAGCGAGAAGGCGCTGTCTGCCTTGCAAGGCCGCGGCGGCAAGGTCGGCGATTTCTTCTGGCAGATCAGCCGCCACTACCAAGGCTTCTACCAAAGCGTGGCGGGCATCGAAGGCATCTACTGCCACGACGCCAGCGCGATCGTCTATGCGATCGACCCGACCGCGTTCACGACACGTTCAGGCCCGGTTCGCGTGGTGACCGAAGGGCTGGCCATCGGCCAGACGATCCAGGATCATCGCTACCTCGGTCACAGTGGCGCCACCGCCTGGAGCGGCAAGCCCGCGCAGCAGGTCTGCGTGGCCGTTGACGCTGAACGCGTCCTGAAGATCTTTGATTCGGTGTTTTAAGGAGTTCTCACCATGACCACAATTCTCAAGCCCCGTTGGATGGTGACGATGGTGCCCGGCAGCGAGACGCTGACCGAACATGCGCTGGTGGTGGAAGGCGAGCGCATTGCGGCCATCCTGCCCTGGGCCGAAGCGGAGGCGAAATACCCGCAAGCCGAGCGCGTCGAGCTCGGCGACCATGTGCTGATCCCGGGCCTGATCAACGGCCACACGCATTCGGCGATGTCGCTGCTGCGCGGCGTGGCGGACGATCTGGCGCTGATGGACTGGCTCAACAACCACATCTGGCCGCTCGAGAAGAAATGGGTCAGCGAGGAGTGGACCTACACCGGCTCCATGCTCTCGGCGGCCGAAGCGCTGCGCGGCGGCGTGACCTACCTGAACGACATGTACTTCTTCCCCAGCGCGATGGCCCGCGCCGCGAAGGATGCGGGCATCCGCGCCGCCGTGTCCATCAACGTGATTGATTTCCCCACGGGCTACGCCGCCAACGCGGCCGACTACATCGCCAAGGGCCTGGCCGTGTACGAGCAGTACAAGGGCGAGAAGCTGCTCGACTGGACCTCGGCTCCGCACGCCCCGTACACGGTCTCGGACGAGACCTTCGTGCAGCTGCGTGAGCTGGCCGAGAAGCACGATCTGCAGATGCATTGCCACATCCACGAAACGCTCGACGAGGTGAACGGCAGCATCAAGCAATACGGCATGCGTCCGCTGGAGCGTCTCAACAAGCTGGGCCTGCTGAACGAGCGCATGATCGCCGTGCACATGGTCCATCTGAACGAGGAGGAGATCGCCATGCTGGCGCGCCAGAAGGTCCATCTCGTGCACAACCCGAACTCGAACATGAAGCTCGCTTCGGGCGTGCAGCCGCTGGTGGCACTGGAAGCCGCCGGCGTCAACACGCTGCTGGGCACCGATGGCGCGGCCTCGAACAACCGCCAGGACATGTTTGGCGAAATCCGCGCTGCGGCCTTGCTGGCAAAAGCCACGAGCCTTGATCCGCTGGCCGTGCCCGCGCGGACCGCGCTGGAGATGGCCACGATTCGCGCCGCCAAGGCGATGGGCCGCGGTGATGATCTCGGTTCGCTCGAAGTGGGCAAGCTGGCTGACGTGGCCGCGGTTTCGCTGTCGGCGATCGAGTGCCAGCCGGTTTACGACCCGGCCGCGCAGTTGGTTTACGTGGCTGGCCGCGAGCATGTGTCCGATGTCTGGGTGGGCGGCCGCCGCGTGCTCAAGAACCGTGAACTGACAAGTTTTGATGTCAGCGCGGTGGTTCATCGGGCTAACGAAATCGTCACGCGGATGAAGACCGAGCGCTGAGGCTCGGCGACTCCCGTAAAATCCCGCGCTTCACCCAGGCTGAACCACCCGGTTCAGCCCCAAGCGCGGATTTTCATGGCAGCCAACAAGCATCTGACCCACTTCGAGGGCGGCAACGCTCTTTCCGCTTTCCGAGCCCAGGCGCTGCTGCCCCAGCTGCAAGCTGTCAACAAAGCCATCACGGGCGTGCGCGCCCGCCATGTGCACTGGGTCTGGAGCCCGGGCGAGCTGCCCGCTGGCGAAATGGACAAGCTGGCCGCATTGCTGACCTATGGTGATGCCTACGAAGGTGGCAAGGACAGCGGCAATGAGGGCACCCTGGTGGTCGTCGCGCCGCGCCTGGGCACCGTCAGCCCCTGGGCCTCCAAGGCCACTGACATTGCTCACAACTGCGGCCTGGCCATCCAGCGCGTGGAGCGGGTCACCGAATACCGTGTCAGCCTGAAATCCGGGTTACTTGGAGGTTTGGGCGGCGCCAAATCGCTCACTCAAGCCGAGCTGATCGCCTGCGCCGAGCTGCTGCACGACCGCATGACCGAGAGCGTGCTGCTGGCCCGTGAGGATGCCGCCCATCTGTTCGACGACAAGACCGCGCAGCCGCTTGAGCATGTCGATGTGTTGGGTCAGGGCAGGGCGGCGCTGGAGGTGGCCAACAAGACCTTTGGCTTGGCGCTCTCCGATGACGAGATCGACTACCTGCAAGCCGCCTTCAGCGGCCTCAAGCGCAACCCCAGCGATGTCGAGCTGATGATGTTCGCGCAGGCCAACAGCGAGCATTGCCGGCACAAGATCTTCAACGCCAAGTTCACGATCAATGGCGAGGACCAGCCGCTGAGTCTCTTCGGCATGATCCGCAACACCGAGAAGCTGCACCCACAGCACACGGTGATCGCCTATTCGGACAACGCGGCTGTGATGGAAGGCCACGAGATCGAGCGTTGGATGCAGGCCGGCGACGTGCGTGCGCCCAAGTACGAGGCCCGCAGCGAAACCGCTCACGTGCTGATGAAGGTCGAGACCCACAACCACCCGACCGCGATCTCGCCGTACCCCGGCGCCTCGACCGGCGCGGGCGGCGAGATCCGCGATGAAGGCGCCACCGGCCGCGGCGCCAAGCCCAAGGCGGGTTTGACCGGCTTCAGCGTTTCCAATCTGCGCCTGCCGGGTCTGAATGAATCGTGGGAGCAGGCGAACGTCGGCAAGCCCGCGCATATCGCCAGTGCCTTGCAGATCATGATCGAGGGCCCGCTCGGTGGCGCGGCCTTCAACAACGAATTCGGCCGGCCCAATCTGGGCGGCTATTTCCGCGTCTACGAGCAGCAAGTGGACGGCGTGCAGCGCGGCTATCACAAGCCCATCATGATCGCGGGCGGCATCGGCTCGATCCGCTCCGACCTGACCCGGAAGATCGAGTTCCCCGCAGGCAGCCTGCTCGTGCAACTGGGCGGGCCCGGCATGCGCATCGGCATGGGCGGCAGCGCCGCGAGCTCGATGGCGGCCGGCACCAACACGGCCGACCTGGACTTTGATTCGGTCCAGCGCGGCAACCCCGAGATCGAGCGCCGTGTGCAGGAAGTGATCAACCATTGCTGGGGCCTGGCCGAACGCAATCCGATCCTCGCGATTCACGATGTGGGCGCCGGTGGCATCTCGAACGCTTTCCCCGAACTCGTCAACGATGCGGGCCGTGGTGCGCGCTTTGACCTGCGCAAGGTGCCGCTTGAAGAGTCGGGCCTCGCGCCCAAGGAAATCTGGTGCAACGAGAGCCAGGAGCGCTACGTTCTTGCGATTGCTCCCGGCAGCCTGGAACTGTTCCAGGCCATGTGCGAACGCGAGCGCTGCCCGTTCGGCGTGGTCGGCGTGACGACCGGGGACCGCGAGCTGATTCTCGAAGACGGCGAGGGCGGTGAACGCGCCATCGACATGCCGATGGATGTGCTGCTGGGCAAGCCGCCCAAGGTGCATCGCGATGTGACGCGCGTGCAGCACGATGCCGGCGCGCTCAACCTCGACGGTGTGACGCTGGAGCGCATGGCCTATGACGTGCTGCGCCATCCGACCGTGGCTTCCAAGCGCTTCCTGATCAGCATCGGCGACCGCACGGTCGGTGGCCTCAACCACCGCGACCAGATGATCGGCCCTTGGCAAGTGCCGGTGGCCGATTGCGCGGTCACGCTGGCCGACTTCAAGGGCTTTGCCGGCGAAGCGATGAGCATGGGCGAGCGCACGCCGCTGGCCAGCGTCAACGCACCGGCCTCGGGCCGCATGGCGGTGGCGGAGAGCATCACCAATCTGCTGGCCGCGCCGATCGAGCTGCCGCGCGTCAAGCTCAGCGCCAACTGGATGGCGGCCTGCGGCGAGCCCGGCGAAGATGCCGCGCTGTATGACACGGTCAAGGCCGTTGGCATGGAGCTGTGTCCGGAGCTGGGCGTGTCGATCCCGGTCGGCAAGGATTCGCTGTCCATGCGTACGCGCTGGACGAACGAGGCGGGCGCCGTGCAGCAGGTCACCGCGCCGGTCTCGTTGATCATCACGGCCTTTGCGTCGATTCAGGACGTCAGGCAGACGCTGACGCCGCAATTGCAGGCCGGCGACAGCAGCCTGATCCTTGTCGATCTGGGCCGGGGCCAGCACCGCATGGGCGGCTCGATCCTGGCGCAGGCGCTGAACCAGTTCGGCGGCGCGGTGCCCGATCTGGACGACGCGTCGCAGCTCAAATCGTTGGTGAACGCGGTCAATGAACTGCGCGCCGCCGGCAAGCTGCTGGCTTATCACGACCGCGGCGATGGCGGCCTCTGGGCCACGGTCTGCGAAATGGCGTTTGCCGGCCACATGGGCGTGAGCCTCAATGTGGACATGCTCGTCACCGAGAGCGACGGCATTGCCGACAGCCGCGCCGACATGGGCGATGCCAAGAACTGGGCGGCTCAGGTCAGCGCGCGCCGCGAGGAACTGACGCTGAAGGCGCTGTTCAGCGAAGAACTCGGCGTGGTGCTCCAAGTGCCGACCGCAGAACGCGACGCGGTCATGCAAGTGCTGCGCGCGCATGGCCTGTCCAAGCACAGCCATGTGATCGGCAAGCCGAACGCCAACGCGCAGATCGCGCAGATGGAAGTCTGGCGCGACGCCAAGAAGATCTTCGCCGCACCGCTCGAACAGCTGCACAAGAGCTGGGACGAGGTCAGCTGGCGCATCGCGCAGCTGCGTGACAACCCCGTCTGTGCGGACAGCGAACATGCCTTGACCGGCGCCGCCGCCGATGCTGGCCGCCATGTTCAGCTGACTTTCGATCCGAAGGAAGACGTCGCCGCGCCGTTCATCAACAGCGGCGCGCGTCCCAAGCTGGCGATCCTGCGCGAGCAGGGCGTCAACTCGCACATCGAGATGAGCTACGCGATGGCGCTGGCCGGCTTCGATACCTACGACGTGCACATGAGCGATCTGCAGTCGGGCGCGGCAAGCTTGCGCGACTTCAAGGGCTTCGTGGCCTGCGGCGGTTTCTCGTACGGTGACACCCTGGGCGCGGGCGAGGGCTGGGCGCGCTCGGTCATGTTCAACCCGGTGCTGGCCGAGGACTTCAAGGCCTTCTTCGCGCGCGGCGACAGTTTTGCGCTGGGCGTCTGCAACGGCTGCCAGATGATGGCGGCGCTGTCGCCGATCATTCCCGGCGCGCAGGACTGGCCCAAGTTCACGCGCAACAAGAGCGAGCAGTTCGAGGCTCGCCTGGCGATGGTCGAGGTGCTCGAATCACCGAGCCTGTTCTTCAGCGGCATGGCCGGCAGCCGCCTGCCCGTCGCGGTGGCGCATGGCGAAGGCTATGCTGACTTCTCGCAGCGCGGCAACGAGGCGCGTGTCAACCGAGCGATGCGTTATGTGGACAACGCCGGCCAAGCCACGGAGAGCTATCCGCTCAACCCGAACGGCAGCCCCGGCGGCCTCACTTCCGTGACCACGGCCGATGGCCGCTTCACCGTGTTGATGCCGCACCCGGAGCGCGTCTTCCGGAATGTGCAGATGAGCTGGACGAGCGGCGACAAGAGCGATCTGAGCCCGTGGATGCGCATCTTCCGTAACGCGCGTCGCTCCTTGGGGTAAAGAATCGCGGCGACACTTGCGGGCCGGGCCTGGCTGCGGTAAACCATGAGTTCATGGCCATACCCTGGCCACATCGAGGAGCAGGATCATGAGGAAGCATCTTCAAACTGTGGCAGTTGCAGCCTTGAGCCTGGGGGGCGCCACGGCCTGGGCCAATGTGGATGTTCAATTCGTCAAGCCCGAGGAGTTTGTCGATATCGGCAACCGGATCAGCGTCCGCACCAGCGATGACACGCTCAAGTTCATCAGCAGTGCGCTGACCGAACGCGCGAATGCGATCCTGCTGCCGGGCCAGGACATGAAGATCGTCGTCAAGGACGTGGACCTGGCCGGCGATGTGCGACCCGTCGGCCACATGATGGACAACATCAGGATCATCAAGCAGCTCTACCGGCCGTCCATGCAGTTCAGCTACACGATCACGCAGGACGGCAAGATGGTGCGCGAGGGTTCAGCCGATATTCAGGATATGGGCTTCATGGACCACTACAACCGCTACTTCCGCAGCGACCCGCTCTATTACGAGAAGCCGATGATCGATGCGTGGTTCGACAAGGAATTTGGCCCGCCGGCCAAGCGCGTTTCTGCGCTGAAGTAGGTTTCGGTCTCGAAGCGCCCATGAAAAAACCGCCGTGACGCGAGTCAGGGCGGTTTTTCTGTTGGGCGCAAGCCGAGCTGAAATTACTTCAGCTTGGTTTCCTTGAACAGGACATGCTTGCGAGCCTTGGGGTCGAACTTCATGAATTCCAGCTTTTGGGGCGTGGTCTTCTTGTTCTTGTTCGTGGTGTAGAAAAAGCCGGTGCCAGCAGTGGATTCCAGCTTGATCTTTTCGCGTCCGCCTTTGGATGCCATGGTGATTGCTCCTTAATTACGAGTGGGCGGGTGGCTTACAGCTCGCCCTTGGCGCGCAGGTCAGCGACGACTTGGTCGATACCGACCTTGTCGATCAAACGCAGAGCTGCGCAGCTGATGCGCAGACGCACCCAACGGTTTTCGCTTTCCACCCAGAAACGGCGGTATTGCAGATTGGGCAGGAACCGACGCTTGGTACGGTTGTTGGCGTGGGAAACGCTATTTCCCACCATGGGCTTCTTGCCCGTGACTTGACAGACGCGTGCCATGACGCTTCTCCGGTTTGATTGGCTGACCAGACGCCTCTCGAACACATTCAAGAGGTCATCCACATGATCGCGATATGCCTGCTAACCATCCAAAGCTACGGGTTTAAGCCCGAAGCCCAGGACAGGTGCGATCCATCCAGCAGGCAAGCCGGCGAGTATAGCGTGGAATGGGGCGTCTGCCTAGCGATGTTCCGAGATATGACCCGAGACACGACCCGAGACACCACCCGAGATCGCCCAGCTCAGCCCTTGTCCTGCTCCAGGAAGCGCTGCGCGTCGAGTGCCGCCATGCAGCCCGTCCCGGCCGAGGTGATGGCCTGGCGGTAGATGTGGTCCTGCACGTCGCCGGCGGCAAACACGCCGGGTACGCTGGTCATGGTGGCGAAGCCGTTCAGGCCGCTCTTGGTGACGATGTAGCCGTCCTTCATCTCCAATTGGCCCTGGAAGATGTCGGTGTTGGGCTTGTGGCCGATCGCAATGAAGCAGCCTTGCAGCGTCAGATCCTTCGTTGAACCATCCGTCGTGCTCTTGATGCGCACACCCGTCACGCCGCTCTGGTCGCCCAGCACTTCGTCGAGCGTGTTGAACAGGTGCATCTCGACCTTGCCTTCGAGTTCCTTGGCGCGCAGCTTGTCCACGAGGATCGGCTCGGCGCGGAACTTGTCGCGGCGGTGGATCACATGCACCTTGCTGGCGATGTTGGTCAGGTACAGCGCTTCTTCAACGGCCGTGTTGCCGCCGCCGACCACGCAGACTTCCTGGCCGCGATAGAAGAAACCGTCGCAGGTGGCACAGCCGCTGACGCCGCGGCCCATAAAGGCTTCTTCGCTGGGCAGGCCCAGGTACATGGCCGAGGCGCCGGTGGCAATGATCAGCGCATCGCAGGTGTAGGTGCCGCTGTCGCCCTTGAGCGTGAACGGGCGCTTGGCCAGATCGACCGCGTTGATGTGGTCGTAGACCATTTGCGTGTCGAAGCGCTTGGCGTGCTCTTCAAAGCGTTGCATCAGCTCGGGGCCCTGCACACCCATCACGTCGGCGGGCCAGTTGTCGACCTCGGTCGTGGTCATCAGTTGGCCGCCCTGGGCCATGCCGGTCACCAGCGTGGGCTTGAGGTTGGCGCGTGCCGCGTAGATGGCGGCGGTGTAGCCGGCGGGGCCGGAACCGAGGATCAGGAGGCCGTGGTGTTGGGTGTTTTGGCTCATGGAAAGCTAGATATGGGTAAACGCCGGGAGTGCAAGCACAGACCTAACGCGTAATTGACGTGTCATAAAAATGCGCCGTCTTATACGGCCTACACCCTATGTAAAACCGTGAATCAGTTGGCACAATCGCGCCATTCTAGGCAAGGCGCTCCTTCCGGGTGGCTGCGCCTTCCGATATTCCCTATTCAAAGGAGACCGTTCATGGCGATGTTGTCCAACCTCGATCTGATCCGCCGGGTGCCCTTGTTCTCTCTGCTCACGACTGACCAGGCGCAATCCATCGCGGACAGCGTGGTCAAGCGCCGCTTCAAGCGCGGTGAGCTGATTGTCGAGCAAGGCACGAAGTCCAATGCGCTGTTCATCCTGCTCAACGGCCGTGCCCGCGTGCTGACCGCTGATTCGCGCGGCCGCGAAGTGATCCTGGCCGTGCTGCAGACCGGCGACTACGTCGGCGAAATGAGCCTGATCGACAACGAGCCGCACAGCGCCACCGTCCGCGCCGAAGTGCAAACCGACATGCTCGTGCTCAACCGCCCCGAGTTCTCTCGTTGCCTGCCCGACAGCAGCAGCCTGGCCTATGGCATCCTGCGCGGCCTGGTCGCGCGCCTGCGCAATGCCGACCGCCAGATCGAGTCGCTGGCCCTGCTCGATGTCTACGGTCGCGTGGCCCGCACGCTGCTGGACATGTCGGAAGAAGAGAAGGGCATCAAGATCATCCGCGGCAAGGTGTCGCGTCAGGACATGGCCAAGGTCGTCGGCGCTTCGCGCGAGATGGTCAGCCGTGTGATGAAGGATCTGGAAGAGCGCGGTGTCATCGAAACACTTGAAAACGGTTCGGTGGTCATCAAGGAACGCCTGCACGACTGATCGCGCACAAAGCTGCGCGACAATCGCGGCATGAGCTTTCCTCTCGGTTCCCTGGCGGGCGACGGCGCGAATGAAGCGGCCGCGCCCGCTGAAAAAGTCTACAAACGCCAACCTCGCAAGGCCGCCGCCGCGCCGCCGCCGAGCAGCAATCCGCTGCTCACGCCCTTGTGGCTGATGCTCGGTGCGCTCGGCTGGCTGCTGCTGGTCACGGCGATGGTGACGCACAACGTCACCGATGCGGCCTTTTCGGTCTCCGGCAATCCCGGCCTCTACGCGAACCGCGTTGGCGCGCTCGGCGCCTGGGTCTCGGACGTTCTCCTCTATCTGTTTGGCTATTCGGCCTGGTGGCTGCCCGTGGTGGGCTTGCGTCAATGGCTGAGTGCGCTCGCGCGTTTGCTGCGGCATGAAGCGCCCACGGCGCCGAGCCAGGTCTGGCGCGTTCGCGCGTTCTGGGCGCTGGGGCTGCTGCTGCTGATCTTCGCGAGCTGCGCGCTCGAATGGACGCGCCTCTACGGCTGGGAACATCGCCTTCCTGGTCCGGCCGGCGGCGTGCTCGGCTATGTCCTCGGCCCGGTGAGCATGAAATGGCTGGGTTTTGCGGGCTCGGGCGTGATCTGGATCGTCGGCCTGCTCGCCGGCATGCAGCTGGCGCTGAGCTTTTCGTGGCTGCGTCTGGCCGAGCAGTTAGGCACCTTCATCGACCAGAAGCGCGAGCGCAGCATCGAACGCCGCGAGGTCAAGGAAGACAAGAAGGTCGGCGTGCGCGCCAAGCAGGAGCGTGCGCAGGTGGCGGAGGTCGAGCGCCAGGTCGTGGTCGAGCATGAGCCGATCGTGATCGAGGCGCCGATCGTCGAGGTGCCCAAGTCGACGCGTGTGGCCAAGGAGCGCCAGCAGACCCTGTTCACCGATGCCAGCGACGGCAAGCTGCCGCAGGTCGACCTGCTCGATGCCGCACCGCCTCCTCAACAGATGGTCACGCCTGAATCGCTCGAGATGACCTCGCGCATGATCGAGAAGAAGCTGCGCGACTTCGGCGTCGAGGTGCGCGTGGTGGCGGCCTCGCCAGGCCCGGTGATCACGCGCTACGAGATCGAGCCGGCGACCGGCGTGAAGGGCTCGCAGATCGTCAACCTCGCCAAGGATCTGGCGCGTTCCTTGAGCCTGACCAGCATCCGCGTGGTCGAGACGATCCCGGGCAAGAACTTCATGGCGCTGGAACTGCCCAATGCGCGGCGCCAGACCATCCGCCTCTCGGAAATCCTCGGCTCGCAGGTCTATGCCGATGCGCCTTCGCTGCTGACGATGGCGCTGGGCAAGGACATCATCGGCGCGCCCGTCGTGGCCGACCTCGGCAAGATGCCGCACTGCCTCGTGGCCGGTACGACCGGTTCGGGCAAGTCGGTCGGTATCAACGCGATGATCCTCTCGCTGCTCTACAAGGCCGAGGCGCGCGATGTGCGGCTGATCATGATCGACCCGAAGATGCTCGAAATGAGCGTCTACGAGGGCATCCCGCATCTGCTCGCGCCGGTCGTGACCGACATGAAGCAGGCCGCCAACGCGCTCAACTGGTGTGTCGGCGAGATGGAACGCCGCTACAAGCTGATGAGCAAGATGGGCGTGCGCAATCTGGCCGGCTACAACAAGAAGATCGACGATGCGACGGCGCGCGGCGAGTCGATTCCGAACCCATTCAGCCTGTCGGCCGAGAACCCCGACGGCGCCGAGCCGCTCGAGCGCATGCCTTTCGTCGTGGTCGTGATCGACGAGCTGGCCGACCTGATGATGGTGGTCGGCAAGAAGATCGAAGAACTGATCGCCCGCCTGGCGCAGAAGGCGCGCGCCGCCGGCATCCATTTGATCCTGGCCACGCAGCGGCCTTCGGTCGATGTGATCACGGGCCTGATCAAGGCCAACATCCCGACGCGCCTGTCCTTCCAGGTCAGCTCCAAGATCGACAGCCGCACCATCCTTGACCAGATGGGCGCGGAAGCGCTGCTGGGTATGGGCGACATGCTCTACATGGCTTCGGGCACCGGCCTGCCGGTGCGCGTGCACGGCGCTTTTGTCAGCGACGATGAGGTCCACCGCGTTGTTCAGTACTTGAAGGACAAGGGCGGTGAACCCAATTACATCGAAGGCATTCTTGAAGGCGGCGTGCTCGAAGGCGAGGGCGGTGAAGCGCCCGCGCCCGGCGAGAGTGCCGGCGAGGCCGATCCGATGTATGACCAGGCCGTGGCCATCGTTTTGCAGCACCGCCGCGCCTCGATCTCGCTGGTCCAGCGGCATTTGCGCATTGGCTACAACCGCGCCGCGCGCCTGCTGGAGCAGATGGAAAAATCCGGCCTTGTCTCGAGCATGGCCACGAACGGGAACCGGGATCTGATCATCCCGAAGCGTGACGAATGACGATGACGATGATGAAGAAGCTGGTTCTTTCGGTAACGCTTGTCTTGAGCGGCGTGGTGTCCGTTGCGGCCCATGCCGACGGCGTCGACACGCTCAAGGCCTTCGTGCAGGACATCAAGACCGGCAGCGCCGATTTCACGCAGACGGTCACCTCGCCCGACGGCAAACGCACCAAGACTTCGAGCGGCACCTTCGAGTTCCAGCGGCCCGATCGTTTCCGCTTCACGTACAAGAAGCCTTTCGAGCAGTTGATCGTCGGCGACGGCCAGAAGGTCTGGCTCTTCGATCCCGATCTCAATCAGGCCAGCTCGCGCAAGATGGACAAGGCGCTCGGTGCCACGCCGGCAGCGCTTTTGGCTGGCACTAATCTCGAACGCGATTTCGTGCTGAAAGCTCAGCCCGCCGCGCAGGGCCTTGAATGGGTTCTGGCCACGCCCAAGCATGAAGACGGCACGCTGCAAAGCCTGCGCATCGGCTTCAAGGGCAAGGAGTTGTCGGCGGTCGAGATCGTCGATGGCTTCGGGCAGAAGTCGCTGCTGCAGTTCGGCGCGATCAGCACCAACATCCCCTTGGCGGCCGAGCTTTTCCGCTTCCAGGTGCCGGCCGGAGCCGATCTGATCGAGCAGTGATGGCCTCGCTGTTTCCTGACGAAGCGCCTCATTCGGTCCAAGCGCCGCTGGCCGAACGCCTTCGGCCCAAGACGCTGGACGAGGTCATCGGCCAGTCGCACCTGCTCGGCGAAGGCAAGCCGCTGAGGCTGGCCTTTCAATCGGGCAAGCCGCATTCGATGATCTTCTGGGGCCCGCCGGGCGTGGGCAAGACCACGCTGGCGCGCCTCACGACCAAGGCTTTTGGCTGCGAGTTCATGGCCTTGTCGGCCGTGCTCTCGGGTGTCAAGGACATCCGCGCAGCGATGGAGCAGGCGCAGCAATATCTGGCGCTGGGGCGGCCGTCCATCCTGTTCGTGGATGAGATTCACCGCTTCAACAAGGCGCAGCAGGATGCGCTGTTGCCGCACGTGGAGTCGGGGCTCTTCACCTTCATTGGCGCGACGACCGAGAACCCGTCGTTCGAGGTCAACTCGGCGCTGCTGTCGCGGGCGCAGGTCTACGTGCTGAAGTCGCTGACCGACGAGGAGCTCAAGCAACTCGTGCAGCGCGCGCAAGCTCAGGCGCTGAGCCATCTGCAATTCGATGAACAGGCGATCGATACGCTCGTTGGCTATGCCGATGGCGACGCGCGACGCCTGCTGAACCTGCTCGAACAATGCAATACGGCGGCCGGTGCCGCGGGCATCACGAAGATTGATGCGAACTTCATCAGCAATGCACTGAGCCTCAACGCGCGCCGTTTCGACAAAGGCGGCGACAACTTCTACGACCAGATCTCGGCCCTGCACAAGTCGGTGCGCGGCTCCAACCCCGATGCCGCGCTGTACTGGCTCTGCCGCATGCTGGATGGCGGCGCTGATGCGCGTTATCTCTCCCGCCGCATCGTCCGCATGGCCTGGGAAGACATCGGCCTGGCCGATCCGCGCGCCATGCAGGTTGCCAACGATGCCGCGTTGACCTTCGAGCGCCTGGGCAGCCCGGAAGGCGAGCTGGCGCTGGGCCAGGCGGTGATCTATCTGGCCATCGCGGCCAAGAGCAATGCCGGCTACATGGCCTACAACCAGGCGCGCGATTTCGTGAAGCAGGACAAGAGCCGCGAGGTGCCCGTGCATCTGCGCAATGCGCCGACCAAGCTCATGAAGGAACTCGGCTACGGGCACGAGTACCGCTACGCCCATGATGAGCCGCATGCCTATGCAGCTGGCGAGACCTATCTGCCCGACGGCATGCCCGATCCTCACTGGTATCAGCCCGTGCCGCGCGGGCTGGAGCAGAAGATTGCCGAGAAGATGGCTTTCCTGCGCAAGCTGGACGAAGATGCGGGCAGCTAGCACTTGTGCGGCTGAGGAGGGGCATCATGAGGATCGGCACGGTTCAGATCGAGGGCACGATGGTCCGCAACTCACTCAAGGTGATGGCTGCGCAGCCCGTGCAACTTGAACATTACGTGGCGCCCACCAGCAGCCTGGAGAGCGTCCTCCAAGGCGTGACGGCCGGCGGCACGGCCAAGCTGGCGTGGCATGGCTTCCAGGCCAGCAATACCGCGGGCGTCGACGACCTGACCAAGCTGATGCTCCACAACGGCGTGTCGGAGCAGCATGCATCGGCCGCAGCTCAGGCCGCGCTTGAATTCATCCGTGCCGAGCCGACCAAGCTGCTGTTGATCGCGGTCTCCGCCGGCGGTGGCGCATGGGCCGCGCTGGAGGCGAGCAGCAAGATGTTCGGCTTCAAGATCTCGACGTGGCGCAAGGCAATCATTTGCCTGGCGATTGCGGCCTTGGTTGCGCTGGCCTATCACTTCCTTCACTTGCGCGGCTATCTGCAGTAGCCATGAACTAGGGATCGGCCGGTTTTGCTAGGGGTATCCATTGACGGGACGTGTCCAAACGCACTTCTAGAATCTTGCCCAAGCCTCGACACCGAGAAGGCCCGTCTGCAGTGGCGGGCATTTTTTTTGCTGAAGTAGCCGTAACAGATCTCGGGGAGCTTTTGAGATGGATATTCTTCTTCAACAACTGATCAATGGATTGGTGCTGGGCAGCATGTACGCCCTGGTGGCCCTGGGCTACACGATGGTCTACGGCATCATCAACCTGATCAATTTCGCTCATGGCGAAATCCTGATGGTCGGCGGCCTGACCAGCTGGAGCGTCATCAACTTCATGCAGGACAAAGGCGTGCCCCTGCCCGGTTGGGGCTTGCTCCTGGTCGGCCTGCTGTGCGCCATCGTGGTGTGTGCGGTGCTGAACTTCGTGGTCGAGAAGATCGCGTATCGCCCCTTGCGCAACGCGCCGCGCCTCGCGCCGCTGATCACCGCGATGGGCATGTCGCTGCTGCTGCAGACGCTGGCGATGATCATCTGGACGCCCAACCCCAAGGCCTACCCGTCCTTGCTGCCGGCCGACCCGATCGAAGTGGGCGGCGCGGTGATCACGGTCACGCAATTGCTGATCCTGGGCACGACCGTGGCGGTGCTGGCCGCACTGATGTGGCTCGTTCACCGCACCAAGCTCGGCCGCGCAATGCGCGCCACGGCCGAGAATCCGCGCGTGGCCGGCCTGATGGGCGTCAAGCCCGACTTCATCATCTCCACCACCTTTGTGATCGGCGCCGTGCTGGCCGCGCTGGCCGGTGTGATGTGGGCCGCGAACTACGGCACCGTGCAGCACACGATGGGCTTCATGCCGGGGCTCAAGGCCTTCACGGCCGCGGTGCTCGGCGGCATCGGCAATCTGCCGGGCGCGATGGTGGGCGGCGTGCTGCTGGGCCTAATCGAGTCGTTTGGCGCCGGCTATCTGGGCGATCTGACCGGCGATGTGTTCGGCAGCCAGTATGTCGACATCTTTGCCTTCGTCTCGCTGATCCTGGTGCTGACGCTGCGGCCTTCGGGCTTGCTCGGCGAACGCGTCGCTGATCGCGCTTGAGGAACTGCGCATGAACAAGAAGTTAGGTGTCTTTCTCGTCTCGGCCGTGCTGCTGCTGGCCGTGCCGCTGTTCGTGCAGCAGCTGGGCAACGGGCCGGTGCGCATCATTGACCTGGCGCTGCTGTACGTGTTGCTGGCCCTCGGTCTGAATATCGTGGTCGGCTATGCCGGCCTGCTGGACCTGGGCTACGTCGCGTTCTATGGCGTCGGCGCGTATGTGTTCGCGCTGCTCTGCAGTCAGCAGTTGCCGCAGAACTTTGATTTCTTTGCGGCGCATTTTGCGGGCGGCCTGCATGTGCCGGTGTGGGTGGTGATCCCGGTGGGTGCGGCAGTGGCGGCCCTCTTTGGCGTCCTGTTGGGCACTCCCACGCTCAAGCTGCGCGGTGATTACCTGGCCATCGTCACGCTTGGTTTTGGCGAGATCGTCCGAGTCTTTCTGAACAACCTTGAAGACGCGCCGCTGAACCTCACCAACGGGCCGCGCGGCATCGGCCAGATTGATTCTGTCCACATCTTCGGCGTGGACCTCGGCCAGAGCCTGCATGTGTTCGGCTTCGAGCTGCCTTCGGTCACGCTGTACTACTACTTCTTCCTCGCGCTCGTGGTCGTGAGCGTGCTGATCTGCTATCGCCTTGAGAACTCGCGCATCGGCCGTGCCTGGATGGCGATCCGCGAGGACGAGATCGCCGCCAAGGCGATGGGCATCAACACCCGCAACATGAAGCTGCTGGCCTTCGGCATGGGCGCTACCTTCGGCGGCGTGGCGGGCACGCTGTTCGCGTCGTTCCAGGGCTTTGTGAGCCCCGAGTCCTTCAGCCTGCAAGAGTCGATCATGATCGTGGCGATGGTGGTGCTCGGCGGCCTCGGCCACATTCCCGGCGTGATCCTCGGCGCGCTGCTGCTCTCGGCGCTGCCGGAAGTGCTGCGCTATGTGGCGCCCGATCTGCAGGACATGACCGGCGGCCGGATTGATGCCGCCATCCTGCGCCAGTTGCTGGTGGCGCTGGCCATGATCGGCGTGATGCTGGTGCGGCCGCGCGGGCTTTGGCCCGCACCGGCGCATGGCAAGAATGCGCCGACGAGCGTCAACCCCGGGAGCGTCAAATGAGCGCGGCGGAGTTTGCGCTCGATGTGCGCGGCGTCTCCAAGCGCTTCGGCGGCTTGCAGGCGCTTTCTGAAGTCGGCATGCAGATTCGCGCCGGCCAGGTCTACGGCCTGATCGGCCCGAACGGCGCGGGCAAGACGACGTTCTTCAATGTGATCACCGGCCTCTACACGCCCGATGCCGGCCAGTTCACGCTGGGTGGTGTGCCGTATGCGCCGCAGGCCGTGCACCAGGTGGCACAGGCGGGCATCGCTCGCACCTTCCAGAACATCCGCCTGTTCGCCGACATGACGGCGCTTGAGAACGTGATGGTGGGCCGGCATGTCCGCACCAAGTCCGGCCTGATCGGCGCGGTGCTGCGCACGCCGGCTTTCAAGGCCGAGGAAGCAGCCATCGCGGCGCGTTCGCGCGAACTGCTGGAGTACGTGGGCATCGGCCAGTACGCCGACTACAAGGCTCGCACGCTGAGCTATGGCGACCAGCGCCGGCTCGAAATCGCCCGTGCGCTGGCCACCGAGCCCAAGCTGATCGCGCTCGATGAGCCGGCCGCCGGCATGAACGCAACCGAGAAGCTGGTGCTGCGCGAGCTGATCGACCGCATCCGCAAGGACGGCCGCACCATCCTGCTGATCGAACATGATGTGAAGCTGGTGATGGGCCTGTGCGACCGGGTCACCGTGCTCGACTACGGCAAGCAGATTGCCGAAGGCACGCCGGCCGAGGTCCAGAACAATGCGCAGGTGATCGAGGCCTACCTCGGCGCCAGCCACACCACGAACTGAGATGGCTGCTAACTCCGAAATTCTGCTGAAGATCACCGATCTCAAAGTTGCCTACGGCGGCATCCAGGCCGTCAAGGGCGTGAGCCTCGAAGTGCGTCAGGGCGAGCTGGTCAGTCTGATCGGCGCCAATGGCGCGGGCAAATCCACCACCTTGAAGGCGATCACCGGCTTGCAGCCGGCCGCGGCCGGTGAGATCCAGCTGATGGGCCAATCGATCAAGGGCCGCGGCGCCTGGGACCTGGTCAAGCAAGGCCTCGTGATGGTGCCCGAAGGGCGCGGCACCTTCACGCGCATGACCATCACCGAGAACCTGCTGATGGGCGCTTATGTGCGCAAGGATGCCGAGGTGCAGAGCGACCTCGAGCGCATCTTCGGCATCTTCCCGCGCTTGAAGGAGCGCAAGGATCAACTGGCCGGCACCATGTCGGGCGGCGAACAGCAGATGCTGGCAATGGGCCGCGCGCTGATGGCCCGGCCCAAGCTGCTGCTGCTGGATGAGCCCTCGATGGGCCTCTCGCCGATCATGGTCGACAAGATCTTCGAGGTCGTGAACGACATCCACCAGCAGGGCGTGACCGTGCTGCTTGTGGAGCAGAACGCGAGCCGTGCGCTGAGTCTGGCCAATCGTGGCTACGTGATGGAGTCGGGCGAGATCACGATGAGCGGCGTGGGCGCTGATCTGCTGTCGGACCCGAAGGTGCGCGCGGCCTACCTCGGCGAATAAGCGCAGCTGATCACGACCCCGCGCAGCTAACGCCTATTCCAGACGGGCTTTGGAACGCTGCACCAGCGGCTTGTAGCGAGCCAGATCGGTCTTGACCAAGGCCGCCAACTGCTCCGGCGTGCTCGGCGAAGGCTCGGCCTTCAGGGCCCGCAGCTTCTCCCGTACACCGGGCAGCGACATCACATCGACGAAGGCGGCATTGAGCTTGAGTGTGAGCTCGCGCGACATCTTCGGTGGCGCGAAGAGGCCGAACCAGATGCCCACGTCAAACCCCGCCAGGCCGAGCGGCGCGCCGATCTCGTTCAGCGTCGGCACATCGGGCAGTTCACTGCTGCGCCACAGCGTGCTCACTGCCAGCGCCTTGAGCTTGCCGCTGCGGATGTCGGTATAGGTGCTGGAGAGATTCTGGAAGCTGAAGTCCACCTCACCCATCGCCAGCGAATACAGGGCGGCATTGAGGCCGGCATACGCCTGGTGATTGACCTGCGTGCCCGTGCGTTCCTTGAAGAGCTCGGCGGCCAGGTGGCTTGTCGTGCCCATGCCCACGGAAGCAAAAGTCAGGCGGCCAGGATGCTGCCGCGCATGGTTGACCAGATCCGCGACGCTGTTGATGCCCAGCCGCTTGGCGGTTTCTGCATTGACCACGAGCACGTCGGCCAAGCGGGCCAGCAGGGCCACGGGCGTGAAGTCACGCGTCGGGTCGTACAGGCGCCCCTCGGCGATGGATGGATTGATCGACTGCGTGATCACCGAACCCATCAACAGCGTCATGCCATCGGGCTCGGCCTTGGCCACGAAGGCGCTGCCCGTGCTGCCACGCAGGCCGGCGATGTTGTCGATGTAGACGGGCCCCAGGCGATCCTGCGCCGGCTCGGCCAGGATGCGCGCCAGCGCGTCAAGCACGCCACCGGGGGCAAATGGCACGACCAACCGGATGCCGCGCGCCGATGTCGGTAACGGCTGGGCTGATGCCGAGGGGGCAAAGGGGGCCAGGGAGGCAAGGCTGCCAGCCGCGCCTGCAATCAGGCCGCGGCGGCTCAGGGAACTCGATCGACTCATATGTGGCGAAGCCTATCAGCCTCGCGACAGGTTCGAGATCGGGATTTGCCTCAGATCAGACCGGGCGAACCAGCTTTGAGCTGGCCCATTCGTCGGCGGCGCGGGCCGGTGTCGTGTCGCCGGCCTTGGCGCGCTCCAGCAGTTCGCTCACGCGATCGGCAATGCGGCCCACTTCGGCCATGACGGCGTTCTGTTCGCCCTCGCCACGGAATTCGCGCGCCACGCTGATGATGCCGCCGGCGTTGACCAGGTAGTCGGGCAGATAGACGATGCTGCGAGCGTGCAGGGCATCGCCATCGGCCGCCGTGGCGAGCTGGTTGTTGGCCGCGCCGCAGACGATGCGGGCGCGCAGGCCGGGGACGGTCTGCGTGTTGATCGAGGCGCCCAGCGCGCAAGGCGCCAGCACATCGACATCGGCCGCCAGGATCTCGTGCACGCCGACTGCCAGCGCGCCGAACTGTCCTTGAGCCCGCGCGACCTTGCCTGCGTCAACGTCAGCCACGACCAGCTTCGCGCCGGCGTTGTGCAGGAACTCGGCCAGGTGCCAGCCGACCGCACCCAGGCCCTGCAGGGCCACGCGCACGCCTTCGAGCGAATCACGGCCCAGCACGTGGCGCACGCCGGCCTGGATCGAGACGAACACGCCGTGGGCGGTGAAGGGGCTCGGGTCGCCGCCGAAGCTGCCTTCGCGCGGGATGCCGCTGACGTACTGCGTTACTTTCTGCATGCCGAGCATGTCGGCCGTACTGGTGCCGACGTCTTCAGCGGTGATGTACGCGCCTTCCAGCGACTGCACGGCTCGGCCGAAGGCCGCGAACAGCGCCTCGCGGTCCTTGATCTGGGCGGGCTTGAGGATCACGGCCTTGCCGCCGCCGAAGGGCAGGTCGGCCAGCGCGTTTTTCAGGCTCATGCCTTGCGAGAGGCGCAGCGCGTCATTCAGCGCGGCCAGTTCGTTGTCGTATTGCCAGAAGCGGCAGCCGCCGAAAGCGGGGCCGCGGGCGGTGCTGTGCACGGCAATGATGGCCTTCAGGCCGGTCTGTTCGTCGGCGGCCAGCAGCACACGTTCGTGCGGGGCTTGGTCGGGAAGGCCGAAGAGCGAGGAGGGCAGGGTGTTCTGCAGGCTCGGGTCTTGGGCGATGGCTCGGGCGAGATCAGTCATTGCGTTCATGCGGGCACTCGTGATGCGGGGTTGAAATAAGGAGCGGCAGCTTGTGGCTGCCGCAGCCGGGAGTATAGGGAAGGCCCTCCCGTCGGTGTTTGTGCGGATCGCATGGGGTCATGCGTGGATGGCATTGATACGTTCATGGCCGCCGAATATCGCTTGAACGGATACTGCAGTCATGCGCCGACTCTTGCTTCTCGCTCTGCTGTCCCTGCTGGCCGCCTGTGCCACGCCGGTCCAGGATCAACGCCTCATCGCCGGCCGCAGCACGGTGGCGCAGGTCGAGGGCTTCTACGGCCAGCCCACGCGCATCTGGCCCGAGCCGGACGGCGGCCAGACCCTCGAATATGGCCAGCAGCCTTTTGGCGAGCATTGCTATCTGCTGCGCTTCGATGCCGAAGGCCACTGGATCAGTTCACGGGACGGCCTGGCGGCAGCCGAGCGCGCCAAGATCGAGCCGGGGATGAGCGTCGAGCAGGTCGAGCGATTGCTCGGTCATGAGCGGACCCGGATTTTCTTCAGGCTCAGCGGCGAGGACGTCTGGGACTGGAACGTCACGCCGCCCAGCAACGGCTACTGGCTGCGCTTCAATGTGCACTTCAAGGACGGCGTGGTGGTGCGCACCACCGAGACCTTGATCGACCCCGAGCGCCGGCTCTTTGCCTTCTGAGGCCGGCCTCTTCAGGCGCTTTGTCAGGGGCCTTGGAAGTTGCCACCGCGCAGGGTGACCACCAGCGTGTCGCGATGCCCGCTGTGTTCGGGCGAGGCGCCTTCGGGCTGGATCGGCGTGGTCTCGTGGATCACGCGGGCATCGTCGAGCAGCAGCAGCGTCCACGGTTCGTGCATCGTGAAGCGTTGACCGTTCGGCCCCTGCGCCTCGAACACGCGCGACTCGCCGCCCTTGATGGCGTGGCGATCGATCAGGAAGACCGCGACCAGATCCACGCCATCACGGTGTGCGCCTTCGGGCGTCGGGCGGCCGATGCCGGAAGCGGTGTCGATGCGGAACTGGTGGGCCTCGATGAACCAGGGGCGTTGGCCCTTGAGGCGCGAGGCCACGCCGCTCAGGCCGAGCAACAAGGCACGCCAGCTTTCATGCTCGGCGACTTCGGGCGCGATCGGCGCGAACATGCGCTCGATGCCGCCATGCAGCGCGTTGTAGTCGAGCGGTTGCCAATGCGCGCGGTGCGGCGCTTGGGTGAGCTGATCGCCATCGGCCACAAAGCAGCTGTGGCGACGGAAGCGGTAGCGGCCGCCGTCCTTCAGGTAGTCGTCGGGGGGGAGGTCGTTCCAGAAGCTGGCCAGCGAAGCCAGCGGAGCGGCATGCACGCCAAAGCTGCGCTGCACGGTCGACGCGGAGACCACGGCATGGCCCTCGCTCGACAGCTGGGCCTCGAAACGATCAGCGGCAACGAAGGGCGGCTCAAACATCAGTGCTTGTGGTTACGGCTCACATCGGCCAAGCCGACATGACCCTGCACCGCAAACATGTCGCCGTTACACGGCTTCATGTTTGTCGGCTTCAGAAGTGAAGGCGTCAGCGTAGAACTCTTCCGCCGGCAAGTTGCACAGCGCCGTGAAATCCCGCTTGGCCGAGTCGACCATGATCGGCACGCCGCAGGCATAGACCTGGTGGCCGGACAGGTCGGGCAGATCGGCCATCACGGCGAGATGGACGAAGCCGGTGCGGCCGGTCCAGTCTTCGGCAGGCTCGGAAAGAACCGGCACGTACTTGAGGTTCGGCAGCCGCTCGGCGGCTTGCAGAGCCCACTCATGCAGATAGAGATCGACCTGGCGACGACCGCCCCAATACAAGGTCACGGGGCGCGTCAGCGCCAAGTGTTCAATGCGTTCGACGATCGCCTTGATCGGCGCAAAGCCCGTGCCGCTGGCCAGCAGCACGATGGGCTTGTCGCTGTCCTCGCGCAGGAAGAAGCTGCCGAACGGACCTTCCATGCGCAGGATGTCTTTTTCCTTCATGGCACCGAAGACATGGTCGGTGAACTTGCCGCCGGGCATGTGGCGAATGTGCAGTTCGATCGAACCGGGCGTGCTGTGCGGCGCGTTGGCCATGCTGTAGCTGCGGCGGGCGCCGTCGCGCAGGATGAACTCGACGTACTGGCCGGCGTGGAACTGGAAGTTCTGCGTGGCCGGCAGCTGCATGCGCAGCACGGCCACATCGGCCGTCGGCTTGTCGAGGCTGATCACGCGGCTGGGCAGCTTGAGCACGGCGAACTCGCCCGCGCCCGGCACCGTGCGCGCTTCGAGCGTGCAGTCGGTTTGCGGCGTGGCGCAGCAGGTGAGCACGAAGCCTGCGGCTTCTTCTTCCGGCGTGAGCGTCTTGGGCTGGTGCGCGCGGTGCGTGACGCGGCCCTCCAGCAGCTTGCTCTTGCACGAACCGCAGGCGCCATCGCGGCAGCCGTAGGGCAGGCCCACGCCCTGGCGGATGGCCGCCGACAGCAGGGTTTCGTCGTTCTCGACTTCGTAGATGCGGCCGCTGGGCTGGACGTTGATTTTGAAATTCATGGGGTGCTCAAACAAACGGCCCGCCGGCTTCGAAGTTGCGGCGGGCCTAAACTTCGCGCAATTTTATATGCGACCTCGTCTTCTGATCATCGGCTGCGGCGACGTCGGCCTGCGAGTGCTCAAGGTCCTGGGCCGGCGCTGGCAGGTGGCGGCGCTGACCTCGAGCCCCGGCCGCATCGAGGAATTGCGCCGCGCAGGCGCTCGGCCGCTAACGGGAAACCTCGACGCACCCGAGAGCCTGGCCCGGCTGGCCGGTTGTTTTGACGCCGTCTTGCACCTGGCTCCGCCGCAACCCAGCGGTGCCCAGGACTTGCGTACGCGAAATTTGCTGCGCGCTCTGGCCCAGCGTCGCGTGCCGGCGGCGCTGGTCTACGCCAGCACCAGCGGCGTCTATGGCGATGCCGGTGGGGCGCGCTTTGATGAGACCCGCGCCGTGGCCCCGTCCACCGATCGGGCGCGGCGCCGCGTCGACGCCGAAGCCCGGCTGCGCGTTTTCGGCCAACGCTTCGGCACTCGCATCAGCATCCTGCGCGTGCCCGGCATCTACGCGCCGGACCGTGAAGGCGGCCATCCGCGCGAGCGGCTGGCGCGCGGCTCGCCGGTGCTGGCGCGCGAGGATGATGTCTTCACGAATCACATCCATGCCGACGATCTGGCGCGTGCCTGCGCGCTGGCCTTGTGGCGCGGCCTGCCGCAGCGTGTGATCCACGCCAGCGACAACACCGAGCTGCTGATGGGCGACTATTTCGACCTGGCCGCCGACCTCTGCGAATTGCCGCGCCCGCCGCGTATCACCCGCGCGCAGGCGGCGGCGCAAGTCTCGCCGGTCCAGCTCAGTTTCATGAGCGAATCGCGCCGGCTGATCAACAAGCGCCTGCTGACCGAAATCGGGCTTGAACTGCGCTACCCAACGGTGAAGGACGGTTTACGCTAAAATAGTTAGAAGTCTAACTATTAGTGTGCTCACGATGTCGACGGTGGAAGAGCGGTTTTCGCAGGCGCTGCATGGCGCCGGGCGGCAATGGCGGCTGATGATTGATCGCCGCCTCAAGGGTCTGGGCCTCAGCCAGGCGGGCTGGATGACGATCACGATGGCGGCCAAGGCGAAGACGCCCTTGTCGCAGTCCGAGCTGGCGCTGAGCGTCGGCGTTGAGGGCGCCACGATGGTCGCGATGCTGGACCGGCTCTCGGCCGCCGGCCTGATCGAGCGTGTGCCTTCGGAGCAGGACCGGCGCGTCAAGCGCGTGGCGGTCACGCCGGCCGGCATGGAGCTCTACGAGCAGGTCAAGGTCGAGGCCAAGGCGGTGCGCCAGCAGGTGCTCGCGGGGATTGATCCGGCCGCCTTGCTGGCCGCGACCGAGTTGCTGGAAGCCGTTCAGGCGCAAATGGAGCGGATGGACCAAGCGCCATGAACCGCCCGCTGAACCGCACCATGATCACCTTCTCGGTGATGCTGGCCACCATCATCCAGGCGCTGGACACAACGATTGCCAATGTGGCGCTGCCGCACATGCAGGGCAGCCTGTCGGCCTCGCAGGACCAGATCACCTGGGTGCTGACTTCCTATATCGTCGCCGCCGCCATCGCCACGCCGCTCAACGGCTGGCTGTGCGACCGTTTCACGCAGAAGCGCGTGTTTCTTGTCTCGGTGGCGGGCTTCACGATTGCATCGCTGCTCTGCGGCCTGGCGATGACGCTGAACGAGATCGTGCTGATGCGCCTGCTGCAAGGCCTGTTCGGTGCGGCGCTCGTGCCTTTGTCCCAAGCCGTGATGCTGGAAATCAACCCGCCCGAGAAGCGCGGCTCGGCGATGGCGGCCTGGGGCGTGGGCGTGATGGTGGGGCCGATCCTGGGCCCTTCGCTTGGCGGCTGGCTGACCGACAACTACGACTGGCGCTGGGTCTTCTTCATCAACCTGCCGATCGGTGCGTTCGCCTTCTGGGGCATCTGGCGCTACCTGCGGCCGACGATCGCGCGCCGCAAGATGCGCTTCGATGCTTTTGGTTTTGCCGCCTTGAGTCTGGCGATCGGCGCCTTGCAGATGATGCTCGACCGCGGGCAGGACAACGACTGGTTTGCCTCGTTCGAAACCTGGATCGAGGCCGCGCTTTTTGTCGTCGCGCTGGCCTACTTCCTGGTGCACACCTGGTTCACGAAACCGAGCGAGGCCTTTGTCGATTTCCGGCTCTTCAAGAACTCCAATTTCGTCAGCGGCGTGACGATCATCTTCGTGGTCGGCCTGGTGCTCTACGCCGTGCGCGCGCTGACGCCGCCGATGCTGCAAGGCATCATGGACATGCCGATTCTGACGGTCGGCCTGCTGACAGCGCCGACGGGTCTGGGCACGATGATGTCCATGCAGATCGTGGGCAAGCTGGTCGGACGCATCGATGCGCGCTTGTTGATGCTGACCGGCTTCCTGATCACGGCACTGTCGCTGTGGCAGATGAGCGGCTACACGCTGGTGCTGTCGCAGAGCGATATCGTGATCCCCGGCATCATCCAGGGCTTCGGCCTGGGCCTCGTGTTCGTGCCGCTGTCCACGGTCACGTTCGCGACGCTGGAGCCAGCCATGTTCTCGCAGGCCACGGCGCTCTACAGCCTGGCGCGCAATATCGGCAGCAGCATCGGCATCTCGATGGTGCAGACGATCCTGGTGCGCAACACGCAGGCGATCCACGCGTCGATCGTTGAGCGCGTGACGCCCACGAATCTGGCGCTGCGTCTCGGTGATGTGGGCGGGCTCGACCTGAACACCCCGCAAGGTCTGGCCACGCTGAACGGCGAGGTCACGCGGCAGGCCGCCATGCTGGCCTACGTCGATGACTTCCGGTTGATGCTGATGTTGACGATCGCGGTGCTGCCGCTGTTGTGGCTGATGCGCCCGCCCAAACGTGCGGAGAAGCTCGACCCCGCGCATGCGGTGATGGAATGAACTCAGCCCGGCGGGTCGTCGTCGGGCAAGCGCAGATCGGCCTGCATGGTGCGGGCCACCGTGCGCTCGCGCAGCGTGGTTTCAACCTTGCGCAGCGTCACGCGCATGAAGGCCGCGTCGTGCTGCTCGCAGGTGTTGAGCTGCGCGTTCAGCCAGACCTGGCTCGCCAGCTCGAAGCGCTGCTCGAACCAGCCCAGATACCAGAACCAGTCGGTGTAGTAGAGCCAGGAGTTCTCGTTCATGGCCCGCACATGCGTCGGGTCCTGCCAGGCGGCGGGCGCGCGTTCGTAAGGCACCTCGATATCGATCTCGCCACCGAGCTTGAGCAGCCGCAGGCAGGTGCCCATCAGCGCCGCGAGATCGGGCACATGCTCGAGCACATTGTTGGCGTTGATCAGCGTGACGCTGTCTTCACTCAGTTCGATCGGACCGGCGCGCGGCGATTCGATCCGCAGCGGCAAGGCCAGTTCTGAGGACAGGTCGAGCACCAGGTCGGGCTGGGCGCGGTCGAGGATGTCGATGTTCAGCCAGCCTGCCTTGTAGTCGCGCCCCGAGCCGAGATTGATGCGGTCGGGCCGCCAGGGCTCGCTCGGCCGACGCTCGTGATGCGCCTTGCAATAGCCCGCGGCAAAGGCGAGGGCGCTGGCGTATTCGTCCAGCGGATCGGCCGACTCGAACTGCTGCAAGGCGGCGCGCGCAAACTCGTAGTAGGCCGGCGTGCCGAAATCCTGGCTGAAGAACTGCTCGATCGCCGCATCCTCCAGCCACAGCACGCTTTGCTCAAAGGCGGCGTGAGGCCGCGTCTGCTCCGTGCGTTCCGAGATGACCGGCGTGCCCAGCGACAGGCAATGCGAAGCGCGCGCCTGCTCGAAACGGTTGCTCGCGTAGAAATGGCAGTTGACCACGGCCTTCGCGCGCCGGATGAACTGATCGCGTTCGTCGGCATAGAGCGCGGCATCAAAGACCGAGACGCTCAGGCCGGTGCTTTCGATGCGGTCGAGCCAGGCACGCCGGCGCTCGTTCACGCTGCCAAAAAAGAGCAGGTCGATCGGGCGGTCTTCGAGCGGAATTTCCTGCGCCGGCTTCAGATACGGCGCGTGAAGAAAGGGCACGATCGGCACGTCCTCGGGCGCCTTGGCGTAGGCGCTGACGTTGTCGGCGTCGTAGTCGATCACGGCGGCCTGTTCGAGCAGCTTCAGGTATTCGGAGCGCAGATGCGCGCCGCCCTGGCCGATCTGCTCCAACTGCACAAAGATGCAGGCATAACGCTGGCACTGAGCGGCATCAAAGCCCAGGTGCGCGCCGAACACGAGGTTCACCGCGTCATGGCGCAAACGGTTCTTGGCGACGCTGACCTGGGCCCCAAGGCGGCGGAACTGGTAGCGGAAGTAGCGCGCCTGATCGATCAGCCCGAGCGAGTGCACGTAGCTCATCGGCTGAACAATGCACAGGTGGACCTCGGGCAACTGGCTCATCGTGCCAGCATAACTGTCAAATTCAGCGGCGCCGGCTGGCGCGCCAATAGCGGATCAGCGCCCAGGCACCCAGCATGCCGCCCAGATGTGCGAAGTGCGCGACGCCACCGCCGCGGCCCTGCATGGAGCCCAACAACAGTTCCAGCCCACCGAAGATGGCGACGAAGTATTTGGCCTTCATCGGGATCGGCGGGAACAGCGGAATGATGATGCGGTCCGGGAACAGCATGCCAAACGAGAGCAGCAGGCCGAAGATCGCGCCGGAGGCACCCACCGTGGGCGACAGACTGCTGGTCAAAAAGGTGAAGGCCAGTTGCACGACAGCCGCGCTGAGCGTGCTGGCCAGCAGGATCAGGATGTAGCGCTTGGCGCCCCAGACGCGTTCGAGCTCGCTGCCGAACATCCACAGGCCCAACATATTGAAGAACAGGTGCCATTGAGTGCCATGCAGGAAGGCATAGCTGATCAGTTGCCACGGCTGGAATCTTCCGGACTGGAGGGGCCAGAGTTCCAGGGTGTACTCAACCGATTGCAGGCTGTCGGGGAGCAGGTAGAACAGGCAGTACGTGCCGACGCAAGCCAGGATGAACGCTTTGGTGACTGTGGGTATCGAGGGCATGAATGGTTTGTGACCCTTGCGGGAGCGACGCCGCAACGCATTGGTGAAGGCAAGCCCTCATGGCCGACCGGATCGCCGCAGTGTATTCGCCTTGCAAGGGCTCAACGCCCGGAGAAACGAGCAAGCGCAACAGGGCACCGTCCCATGCCTTGCTTCTCATCAAGCCCATCGGCTCGGGCGCCCCGCATCCTCCGGCGACACGAAGGCGAAACAAAGCCGTTCGTGCCAGCTGGAGATCACCGTGCGGATAGCGCTGTACCGAGACGTGTTTGTTCCCTTGACCGCGTTCGCGGCGATGACCCTTGCCACGACAGCGCAGGCTCAGACGCTCACGGTTCAATGCCATTCAGACGGCCCCGAGTGCGAGGCGACGGAGGCTCTGGCCAGGCGTTTCGAGCTTGGACATCCCGGCGTGAAGATCCTGATCGACGCGGGGCCTGACAAGTCGCCCGTCGAGCCACTGGCAACGCAGGCCGCGGGAGGCGAAGGGCCCGATATCGAGCGCATCACCGATCTCGGCCATCTGGGTCCAGCCAGTCTTGACCTGCGACCCTACCTCAGCCCCGCGCGACTGCAGGCCTGGAACGACAGCTTCTCCAACACGCTGCCTTGGCTCCGCACGGGGCCGTCGGACCAGGGCATCTACGGACTGATGTCGCACCTGACCCTCACGGGGGCCTTCGTCAACAAGACCTTGTTCGAGCAAGCGCGAGTTGTGATGCCCGGCCCGGGCGCCAGTTGGGACGCCTGGATGGCGGCCGCCCACAAGGTGGCCAAGGCCACCGGTGCCCCGTTTGCCATGACGATGGACCGAAGCGGCCCCGGTTTTGCAGCCCTGGCCGTGGCCTACGGCGCCAAAATCCTTGACACCAAAGGCCACCTGACGATCGACGCGGGCTACAGGGCTGCGGCCAGAAAGTTGCTGGGCTGGCACAAGGCAGGGCTGCTGTCGAGAGAGGTTTGGGGCAAGCCGCAGTCGCGCGATGCATTTGAAGAATTTGCGAACGCGCGAGCCGTGATCTACTACTCCGGCTCATGGCAGCTGAGGCGCATGAATGCGGAGGTCAGCCGGGCTTTCGACTGGATCGTCGTGCCCGCGCCTTGCGGTCCGGCGGCCTGCACGGCCACACCCGGGGGCGCAGTATTTGTGGCGCGCAAATGGACCCGGCAGCCCGCGTTGGCAGCCCGGTTCCTCGACTTTCTGGCGGAGGACGCCAACTACCTTGAGCTGACGGCCAGGGCCGGCAACATCCCGGCCAGCCAGACCGTAGCCAAGGCTGGCGTCAGCTACGACAACATGACGGCTGATGTGAAGGCCGGCCTTGCGGTTTTTGCGGCAAGCGTGCCGAAGATCGCGCCGATCAATTTCTCGGTCCAGGGCGATCGCCTGGACCGCATGCTCTTCCAGCCGACCGTGCAGCGCCTGGGTCAATCGGTGGCGGGGGAGATCAGCCCCGAGGAAGCGCTCAAGCGGCTGACGACCGACGTGGATGAACAGCTCAGGGTGGTCGGCCGATAAAGAAGGCCAGACGAAAAAAAGCCCCGACGGACGGGGCTTGGCGCATGGCCTTGATCTTGCACTGAAGCGGACCATAGAGACCTGAAGGAAAGCTATGGTGCCCGAGGCCGGACTCGAACCGGCACACCTTGCGGCGGGGGATTTTGAGTCCCCTGCGTCTACCGATTTCGCCACCCGGGCGCTATCAGTGCGAGTCGCAGATTATGCCACGGCAAATCCCCGCCCGGACGTGGCGCTTGACGTGCTGCCACAATGTCTCCCATGAAAAGCGCCAACAACCTCAGCACCCCGACATACCCCACGCTTGAAGACGTGATCGGCAACACGCCGATGGTTCGATTGCAGCGCCTGCTGCCCGCTGACCAGGCGCGCGGCAATGTGATCCTCGCCAAGCTCGAAGGCAACAACCCGGCCGGTTCGGTCAAGGATCGACCGGCGATCAGCATGATCAAACGCGCGGAAGAGCGCGGCGAGATCAAGCCCGGCGATACGCTCATCGAGGCCACCTCGGGCAACACCGGCATCGCTTTGGCGATGGCTGCTGCGATCCGCGGCTACCGCATGGTGCTGATCATGCCGGAGGATCTCTCCGTCGAACGCGCGCAGACCATGAAAGCCTTCGGCGCCGAGCTGATCCTGACGCCGCGTTCCGGCGGCATGGAGTACGCCCGTGATCTGGCCGATCAGATGGCGCGCGATGGCAAGGGCCGCGTGCTCGATCAGTTCGCCAACGAGGACAACCCGCGCATCCACTACGAGACCACCGGCCCTGAGATCTGGCGCGACACCCACGGTCAGGTCACGCATTTCGTCAGCGCGATGGGCACGACGGGCACCATCACCGGCGTCTCGCGTTTTCTGCGCGAGAAGAGCGCCGGCGTGCGCATCGTCGGCGCGCAGCCGGCCGAGGGCTCGCGCATTCCGGGCATCCGCAAGTGGCAGGAAGCCTACCTGCCGAAGATCTACAACCCGCAAGCCGTGGACGAGCTGGTGCTGGTGACGCAGGCCGACGCGGAAGACATGGCGCGCCGCCTGGCCCGTGAAGAAGGGCTGTTTGGCGGCATCTCGGCCGCGGGCGCTTGCTGGGTCGCCTTGCAACTGGCCCGCACCCTGGAGAATGCGACGATCGTCTTCGTCGTGTGCGATCGAGGTGACCGTTATCTGTCGACCGGCGTCTTCCCGGCCTGAGATTTAGAATCCGGGCCTAGAACAAAGGATCACCCGCATGGACGCGCACAAAGACCTCGACACCCGCGGATTGAATTGCCCGCTGCCCATCCTCAAGGCCAAGAAGGCCCTGGCGGACATGGAAAGCGGTCAGTTGCTGAAGGTCGTGGCCACCGATCCGGGCTCGATGCGCGACTTCCAGGCCTTTGCCCGCCAAACCGGCAATGAGCTGGTCGAGCAGACCACGCACGCGGATGAGTTCATCCACGTGCTGAAGCGCCGCTGAGCCAAGCCGAGCCAAGCCGGCGCCTCAGCTGACCGCTCAAATCTCGACTGATCTGAGGTAGTCGCGAAAGCCCGCGCCCAGCACGGGGTGGGCCAGGGCCAGTTCCACATTGGCTTCCAGGAAGCCTTCCTTGCTGCCGCAGTCATAGCGCTTGCCTTCGTAGCGGTAGGCAAAGACCTTTTCGCGGCGCAGCAGGCCGGCGATGCCGTCAGTGAGCTGGATCTCGCCGCCAACGCCACGCGGCTGGTTGGCGATCTCATGCAAGACGCCGGGCGTCAGGATGTAGCGGCCCGCCACGCCCAGGCGCGACGGGGCGCTTTCGGGCGCGGGCTTTTCAACGATGCGCGTCACATCCATGACCTTGTCATTGACGGCCGTGCCGGCCACGATGCCGTAGCGGCGCGTGTGCTCGGCCGGCACTTCCTGCACCGCCAGGATCGAGGCGCGCCATTCGGCGAACTGCTCGACCATCTGCTTCAGGATCGGTTCACCACCGGGCGGGCCGACCATCAGGTCATCGGCCAGCAGCACGGCAAAAGGTTCGTTGCCGATCAGGCGCTGGGCGCACAGCACGGCATGGCCCAGACCCAGGGCTTGCGCCTGGCGGACGTAAATGCATTCCATATCGTCGGGTTTGACGCTACGAACCACGTCAAGCAACTCTTGTTTACCCGCTTGTTCGAGGGCTACCTCGAGCTCGAAAGTCATGTCAAAGTGGTCTTCGATCGGGCGCTTGTGACGGCCCGTCACAAAAATCATCTCCCGGACGCCCGCGGCATAGGCTTCTTCAACGGCGTACTGGATGAGGGGCTTGTCCACCACCGGCAGCATTTCCTTCGGTTGTGCTTTGGTGGCAGGCAGGAAACGGGTACCGAGACCCGCTACAGGGAAAATTGCTTTCGTGACTGCTGATTTGATCGCCATAGGAATAATCTCTCCGTGTTGCTTGCGAGGATTGATGCATGCAGCATGCCACAGCCTTGCGTCACTTCAACAAGACGGACAGGGCGGAGCGAAATGAGCCTGCTGATTGTTGAGCCCCTCGAAGCCGATGTGATGCAGTGGCTGTCGGAACGCCATGCGGTGCAGTACGCACCAGAACTGGCCGCTGACCCGACCCGACTTTACGAAGCCCTGCACCAAATGCAGGCGGTGATCCTGCCGCCTGCGGTGGCTGTGGGATCGACCTTGTTGCGCGCCGCGCCGCGCCTGCGTGTGGTGGGCCGCATGAGCGGCGGCGGTGAGAACATCGACATGGACGCCTGCCGCGCAGCGCGCGTGGAAGTCATTCGCAGCCTAACGGCCACCGCTGCCGCGGAGGCTGAATTCGCGATCGGGGCCTTGCTGGCCATGCTGCGCCGCGTGCCCGTGCAATCGAGCGATGGCATGCTGGTCGGTCGCGAACTCGGCTGCTCGACCATCGGCCTGATCGGCCTCTCGCCCTCGGCCCGCATGCTGGGCCAGCTCCTGCCGGCCTTTGGCTCCCGCGTGGTCGGCTATGACCCGAGCCTGCACCAGAGCGATCCGCTCTGGGCGCAGTGGGGCATCGAGCCGTTGCCGTTGCGCGAGCTGATGGAGCAGAGCGATGGCGTCAGCGTGCAGCTCGCTTATTTCGCGCGTTATCGCGGCCTGATCGGCGAGCGTGTGCTGGGCTTTTGCAAGCCGGGCCAGGTGCTGGTCAATATGGCGCACTCGGCCGTGTTCGATGACGTGGCGCTGGCCGAGGCCCTGAACAGCGGCCGCATCCTGGCCGCCTGGTTCGACAGCCTGGAGCCGGGCTTACTGGAGCCGGGCCGAGCCCTGCATGGCGCCGACGCGCTGCAGGTCACACCGCGCCTGGCCGGCACGACGCGTGAGTCCCGCACGCGCGCGGCCTGGGGCGTGGCGCGGCGCATCGATGAGTTGCTCGCCGCGCCGCCCGAACCGGCGGCTGATTTCCGCGTCAGCGCGCCAGCCGAGCTGCCTGATCGCGCAAACGAGAGACGGTGGCGCTGAAGTCGCTCAGGCGCTGACGCTCCTGCGCCACCACGGCTTCGGGCGCACGCGCCACGAAGCTCTCGTTGCCCAGCTTGGCCTCGCCCTTGATGATCTCGCCTTCCAGGCGCGCGATCTCTTTGGCCAGGCGGGCCTTCTCGGCCTCGATATCGATCTCGACCTTCAGCGCCAGGCGCACTTCGCGATGCACCAGCACGGGTGAGTTGCTGCTGGCCTCGGAGAAGGCTGACTCGTCGGCATAGAACTGCAGGTCGGACAGCTTGGCCAGCGCCTTCAGCGCCGGCGCAGCCTCGGCGATGAAGCCGGTGTCGCCGAAGACCAGCAAAGGCACGCGCTCGGACGGCGACAGGCTCATCTCGCTGCGCAGGCTGCGGCAGGTGCCGATCAGTTCCTTCAGCTGCGCCATCCAGTCGCAAGCTGCGGCATCGATGCGTTCGGGCTGCGCGACGGGGTAAGGCGCCGTGACGATGAACTCATTGTTCTTGCGGCCCGCGATCGGCGCCACGGTCTGCCACAGCTCTTCGGTGATGAAGGGGGCGATCGGGTGCAGCAGGCGCAGGATGGTTTCCAGCACGCGGATCAACGTGCGGCGCGTGGCGCGCGCCTCGGCTTCGCCGCCGGTCTGGATCTGCACCTTGGCGATTTCGAGATACCAGTCGCAGTATTCATCCCAGACGAAGCTGTAGATCGCGTTGGCGACGTTGTCGAGCCGGTAGTCGGCAAAGCCCTGCGCGACGGCGGCTTCGACCTTCTGCAGCTCGCTGGTGATCCAGCGGTCGGCCTGCGAGAACTTCATGTAGCCGGGCGGGCACTGGCCCTGCTCATGCGCGAGACCGCAATCCTGGCCCTCGGTGTTCATCAGCACGAAGCGCGTGGCGTTCCAGAGCTTGTTGCAGAAGTTGCGGTAGCCCTCGCAGCGCTTGGAGTCGAAGTTGACGCTGCGACCCAGCGTGGCCATCGCCGCGAAGGTGAAGCGCAGCGCATCGGCACCGTAGCCGGGAATGCCTTCGGGGAATTCCTTCTCGGTCGCCTTGCGCACCTTGGGGGCGGTCTCGGGCTTGCGCAGGCCGGTGGTGCGCTTGTCGAGCAACGCGGGCAACTCGATGCCGTCGATCAGGTCGACCGGATCCAGCACATTGCCCTCCGACTTGCTCATCTTCTTGCCTTGCGAATCGAGCACCAGGCCGTGGATGTAGACATGCTTGAACGGCACCTTGCCGGTGAAGTGCTTCGTCATCATGATCATCCGGGCGACCCAGAAGAAGATGATGTCGTAGCCGGTCACCAGCACGCTCGACGGCAGGAACAGGTCCTGCTCGAGCGTCTTCTCGGGCCAGCCGAAGGTGGAGAAGGGCACGAGGGCCGACGAGTACCAGGTGTCGAGCACGTCGGGATCACGCGTTAGCGTCTTGCCGGGCGCTTGGGCTTGTGCGTCGCCTTCATTCAGCGCGACGTAGACCTTGCCGTCCTCGTCGTACCAGGCCGGGATCTGGTGGCCCCACCAGAGCTGGCGCGAGATGCACCAGTCCTGGATGTTCTTCATCCATTGGTTGTAGGTATTGACCCAGTTCTCGGGCACGAACTTCACTTCACCGGTGGCCACGGCCTCGATCGCCTGTTCGGCAATGCTCTGACCCTTGGCGCCGGGCTTGGTCATGGCGACGAACCATTGATCCGTCAGCATCGGCTCGATCACCTGGCCCGTGCGCGTGCAGCGCGGCACCATCAGCTTGTGCTTCTTGACCTCGACCATCAGACCTTGCGCTTCAAGCTCGGCCACGATCTTCTTGCGGGCGACGAAACGGTCCAGCCCGCGATAGGCCTCGGGCGCCTCGTCGTTGACCGTGGCCTGCAGCGTGAAGATGGTCAGCATCGGCAGGCCGTGGCGCAGGCCTACTGCATAGTCGTTCGTGTCATGCGCGGGCGTGACCTTGACCACGCCGGTGCCGAATTCCTTGTCCACATAGTCGTCGGCGATCACGGGTACCAGGCGGCCGGTGATCGGCAGCTTGACCTGCTTGCCGATCAGGTGCGTGTAGCGCTCGTCTTCGGGGTGGACCATCACGGCGGTATCGCCGAGCATGGTTTCAGGGCGCGTGGTGGCCACGACCAGCGATTCCTCGCTGCCGTCAATGGGATAACGGATGTGCCAGAGCGAACCGTCTTCCTCCTCGCTCTCGACTTCAAGATCGGACACCGCCGACTGCAGCACCGGATCCCAGCTCACCAGCCGTTTGCCGCGGTAGATCAGGCCTTCGTTGTAGAGCTTGACGAAGGTGTCGGTCACCACCTTGGACAGCTTGTCGTCCATCGTGAAGTACTCGTGCTCCCAGCTCACCGAGTCGCCCATGCGGCGCATCTGCTGCGTGATGGTGCTGCCGGACTGCTGCTTCCACTCCCACACCCGGGCAACGAAGTTCTTGCGGCCAAGGTCGTGGCGGCTCTGGCCTTGCTCCTGGAGCTGACGCTCCACGACAATCTGCGTGGCGATGCCGGCGTGGTCGGTGCCGGGCACCCACAGCGTGTTGTGGCCGAGCATGCGGTGGTAGCGCGTCAACGAGTCCATGATGGTCTGGTTGAAGGCGTGGCCCATGTGCAGCGTGCCGGTCACATTGGGCGGCGGCAGCTGGATGCTGAAGGATTCGCGCGCCGGATCGAGCGTCGGCTTGTAGAGGCCCTGGGACTCCCACAGCGGGCCCCAATGGGCTTCGAGGGCGGCGGGTTCAAAGGACTTGGCAAGTTCAGTCATGGGCAAAAGCAGCAAATGGCGGCAAAGGGCGGCAAAGGGCGGCACATGAGGTGCCGAATCCGGGATTTTTTGGGGATAAGGCATTGTAGAAGGCCGATTCGATACAAATCGAAACTGGCTGTGCGGGCCTCGCGCGGTAGCCTCAGCTAACGCCATCTCTTGGCGCATTCACGACAACATGAAACAGGAAACCCTCGAACGCTGGCGCAAGAAGTACCGCGTCCATCACCGCTTCCATCAAGGGCAGCCGGCCGAGATGCCGCGCGCCGAGATGCGCTTCATGGATTCGCTCATGCGCCGCCTGGCCGTGATGTGGGTCTGCCAGGCTGCGGCGCTCGCGCTGGGCCTGTATTTCTTCGGCTGGATCGGCGGGCTCGTCGGCTTTGCACTCGGCACGCTCGGCGGCCACTTCTACGCCGCCTGGTTGCTCAAGCCGCTTGAAGCGCTGGACGCGGCGACCGAAGCGATCGGCCGTGGTGAGCTCGATCATCGCGTCACCGTCGATCGCCCGGATGAACTGGGTTTGCTGGGCCAACGCTTCAACTGGATGGCCGAGGATTTGCAAGCGCTGCTGGACGGCAAGCGCGCTTTGCTGCTGTCGATCAGCCATGAACTGCGCAGCCCGCTGACGCGCGCCCGCACGCATGCCGAGCTGATGGAGCCGGGCGCCTCGCGCGACGGCTTGATCGGCGAGCTCTCGCAGATGCGCGAGCTGACCTCGGCGCTGCTCGAAAGCGAGCGCCTCGCTGCCGGCCGCAGCGCCCTGAAACCCAAGGCCTGTGATCTGGCGCGTCTGGCCGGCGGCTTCAAACGCGATGGCCTGCGCATCGACTGTGATGACGACCTGCCTTCGCTCAAGCTCGACCCGCTGCGCATGCAATTGCTGATGCGCAACCTGATCAACAACGCGCTCCACCACAACGACCCGCACAAGGGCACGGTCGTGCTGCGCGTGGCGAAGGAGGGCGCCGGCATCCGCCTCGTCGTGCGCGACTTTGGGCGCGGTGTGCCCGAGACCGCCATCGGCCAACTCGGCGAACCGTTCTTCCAACCGCCCGGCGCCGGACCGCGTCCGGAGGGCGGCGTGGGCTTGGGCCTGACGCTCTGCCAGTTGATCGCCGCGGCGCACGGCAGCCGCCTTGAGTTGCGCAACGAAAATCCGGGCTTTGAGGCCAGCCTGATCCTGATGTGAGGAGCTCGGCGTACTATTCATTGAATAACGCCGACACCTCAAACATCAGGAGACAAATAGATGCCCAGCCTGCGCCCCGAAATCGACCCTGAAGGCCTGCTCGAATACTCGGTCGTCTACACCGACCGCGCGCTGAATCACATGTCCAAGCGCTTCCAGCAGGTGATGCGCGACATCTCCGCCACGCTCAAGGAAGCCTACAACGCCGAAGCCGCCGTCGTCGTGCCCGGCAGCGGCAGCTTCGCGATGGAAGCCGTGGCGCGCCAACTGATCCAGGGCCAGCGCTGCCTGATCCTGCGCAACGGCTGGTTCAGCTACCGCTGGAGCCAGATCATCGAGATGGGCCGCATGTCCAACGAGGTGACCGTGCTGAAGGCGCGCCGCGCGCAAGGCGGCTCGCAACAGCCGTTCGCGCCGGCGCCGATCGATGAGGTGGTCGCGACGATCGCCCGTGAGAAGCCAGCCGTCGTCTTCGCCCCGCATGTGGAAACCGCCTCGGGCATGTTGCTGCCTGATGATTACGTGGCCGCTGTCGGCGCCGCCACTCGCGCGGCCGGTGGCCTCTTCGTGCTCGATTGCATCGCCTCCGGCGCGCTCTGGGTCGACATGAAGGCGCTCAACGTCGACGTGCTGGTCAGCGCGCCGCAAAAGGGCTGGAGCGGCACGCCTTGCGCGGGCCTCGTGATGCTGGGCGAACGCGCCTTGCCGCGCGTGGAAGCCACCAACAGCGACAGCTTCACGTGCGATCTGAAGAAGTGGCTGGCCATCATGAAGACGTATGAGTCGGGAGCGCACGCCTATCACGCAACCCTGCCAACGGATGCGCTGCAAAGCGTGCGCGACACGATGCTTGAGATGCGCGCCTTCGGCTTTGAAGCGGCTCGTGCGGCGCAGATCCAGCTCGGCGCCAAGGTGCGCGCATTGCTGGCCTCTCGCGGCATTCCAAGCGTTGCGGCCCCGGGCTTCGAGGCCGCGGGCGTGGTCGTCAGCTACACCGACAAGGACGGCTGGCACAAGGGCAGCGATTTCGCTGCGCAAGGGCTGCAAACCGCCGCCGGTGTGCCCCTGGCCTGCGACGAAGGCGCTGACTTCAAGACCTTCCGCATCGGTCTCTTCGGCCTGGACAAACTCGCTGACGTGGATGCTGCGGTGGGACGTTTGGAAAAGGCGTTCAACGCCCTCGGGTGAAACATAACGAAACGCGACGATACGGCGCTGACACCCGAGGCGCGGGCCGCCTCGGCACCATGGGAACACCTCAACCAAAGGATGTTCCCCATGAGTTTCTTCCGTTTCCTCCGCCATCACCACGACCGCCACCACGGCCACCACGGTCATCACCATGCTGACCATTTCGGCCACGGCGGCCCGGGCTTCGACGAAGCCTCGCGCATCGAGTACATGGCCGACAAGGTCTCCAGCCGGCTCGACCTGAACGACGAACAGCAGCAGCGCCTGCACGCGCTGCTGACTTGCCTGCAAGAGCAACGCGCCAGCATCAAGAACGGCGATATCGCCAAGGAAGTCGGCACGATGATCCAAGGCGAAAAGTTCGCCCGGGACGCCGCCAAGACCTGGATCGATCAACGCCTGCAAGCCCTGCAAACGGCAGCGCCGATCGTGCTGACCGCGCTGGCCGATTTCTACGACTCGCTCGACACCGAACAACAGCAAGCCCTGCGCTTCCTGCTCCGCATGCGCGGACGTTTCGGTGGCGGCCGCCACGGCCGCGGCAAAGGCTGGTCGCAGTAATAAGAAAACTCAGGCACGAACCCAGTGCCCGTAAAAGCCGGAGTGTTCCTGCCCCTAACCGCCGACATAAGCGGGTTAGAGGTGGTTAGGGGCAGGGGCGCTCCGGCTGGCAGCCACAGTCGTCGCGTGCGGAAAGAAGGATAGATCCCACATGCCAACGCTCAGACCTGGCCGCCAGCACGTCCCGGCCCTCGTCCACCTCCGAACCCGCTGATGTCGGCGGACGAGGGCCGGAACGTGCTGGCTGACGCACCGCTCTTTTGTTTCGAAACGCGCCCCACAATACCTGCATGCCTCGCTTGCTTTTGATTGATGACGATGAAGCTTTGGCTGCGCCCTTGGCGCAGTACCTTGCTCGTTTTGATTTTCAGTTGGAGGCGGCTGTGCTGCCTAGCTTGGGTCTTGCGCGGTTGGCAGCGGAACCTTTTGATGCCTTGATTCTCGATGGCATGCTGCCGGAGATCGACGGCTTTGAGTTCTGCAAGCGGCTGCGTGCGGGTGACGAAGAATGGCGTCAATTGCCGGTCCTGATGCTCAGCGCGCGTGGCGACTTGACCGACAAGGTGGTCGGGCTGGAGCTGGGCGCCGATGACTATCTGGCCAAGCCTTTTGAGCCGCGTGAGTTGGCGGCGCGTCTGCAAAGTCTTTTGCGTCGCTCGGGGCAGAGCAAGCGGGCCCACAAGTCTTCTGCTTCGCTGATGCAGTTCGAGGGTCTGAGCCTCGACACCGTGCGTCGTACAGCGCTTGATGCCGCAGGCCATGCCGTCGAACTGACGAGCACCGAATACGAACTGCTGTTGATGCTGGCCGCTGAGCCCGGCCGCGTCTTCACGCGCGATGAAATCCTCAACCATCTGCGGGGCCAGGAAGCCGATCTGTACACGCGGGCCGTCGACATCCTGGTGAGCCGTTTGCGCAAGAAGCTGCATCCGCTCGATGCCGTCAAGACGCTTCGCAACACCGGCTACTGCCTGGCCTTGGCACCGAAATCATCACCATGAGAGACGAACACCGGCACGAACACGGGCGCGATCGGCAAGGGTGGAACGACCGACGCCATCGGCATCGCCAGCAGCGCTGGCGGCGCGCCATGCATCAGGTGATGCGCCACTCGATGGGCGGCGGGCATCACGATCACGCGGCAGTTCAGGCGTGGCTGCGTGAGTTCGAGGCGCGCGCCTTCTACGGCATCGATGATCGCTGGGCGTGGCGGCGCGGCCAGCATGCGCTGGGCTTGCGGCTGACGCTGGTCCTGCTGCTGCTGGTCGTGCTGGGCGGCGCGCTGGTGCATGCCGATCCGCCTTGGGGATGGTTGCTCGCCGGTGCGCTTGGGCTGGCTCTCGTCGCCCATCTGGCCGTGCGGGTGATGCTGCGCCCGCTGTGGTTGCTGGGCTGGGGCGTCGCCGCATTCGGGCGCGGTGATCTGAAGCATCGCATCCCGATCCGTCGACGCGACGAGATCGGCGCTCTGGCCGCGCGGTTCAACCGCATGGCCGACGATATCGAGGCCATGCTCGATGGCAAGCGCAGCCTGCTGCTGGCGATCAGCCATGAGCTGCGCAGCCCGATCACGCGGGCGCGGCTCAATGTCGAGCTGCTCGATGAAAGCCCTATACGAACCGCACTGATTCAGGATCTGGGGCTGATGCGAGAGCTGATCGAAGGACTGCTGGAGCGCGAGCGCCTCGATTCCGGCCACACCGCGTTGATGCTGCAACCGGCCGATTGGGCCGCCTGGGTGAATGACTTGATCGCGCGCCGCTTTGCCGGTCAGCCGATCGACGTCGACGTGGCAGCCGACCTGCCGACGGTGCAGGCCGACCGCATGCGCATCGAGCTCCTGCTCGGCAATCTGCTTGACAACGCCTTGCGGCACAACGAGACCGCTAACGGCAATGTTCGGCTGACCGTGATTCGGGAGCGAGACGGCGTGCTGTTGACCGTTCGCGATTTCGGTGCCGGCGTGCCGGACGAGGCGTTGGAGCAGCTCGGCCAGCCCTTCTTCCGCTCCGACAGCTCGCGCAGCCGCGCCAGTGGCGGCGTGGGCCTGGGGCTCTCGCTGTGCAAGTTGATCGCCACGGCGCACGGCAGCTCGCTGGAGTTGCGCAATGCGCAGCCGGGCCTCGAGGCGAGCCTGCATTTCCAGTCACACTGACATCATCGTTAGGCCTGCACGAGAGCGCAACATGCGCCTGCTACATTTTCCGACTTCGTGATTCTCCGTAGCCCGACGTGACTGCTGCACTCCACACCTTCGCCCGCCGACTCTCCGGCCTGGCTTTTGCCGCTGCCCTGAGCCTGCAACCCGCTCACGCCGAATTCAGCGTGCCCGGCTTTGAACTCGTCCACACGGCGCCGGTGGAAACCACGCTGACCTCGCCCGATCTGCGCGAGCCGGCCGTGGTCTGGCGCGAGATGATCGACAGCGCCAAAAGCGAAATCGTCTTCGGCGAGTTCTACGTTGCCGGCCCTCCCGGTGAAGCGCTCGACGGCGTGCTCAGCAGCCTCGAAGCCGCCGGCGCACGCGGCGTCAAGATCCGGTTCCTGATGGAGGCCAAGGGCCGCAACCTGTCGGAAGCGGCCACGCTGGAGCGCCTGCAAAAGGTGCCCGGCATCGAGTACCGCACGCTCGATTACTCGAAGATCACCGGCAACGGCATCATCCACGCCAAGTACTTTGTGGTCGACCGCCGCGAAGCCTATGTGGGCAGCCAGAATTTTGACTGGCGTTCGCTGAAGCACATCCACGAGACCGGCCTGCGCATCACTGATCCGGCCGTGGTCGCCGAGACGCACGCGATCTTCGAGCAGGATTGGCAGGCGCAAGCGCTGGTGGCGGAGGGCAAGCCCGTGCCGACGCTGCCGCAGCCGACCGAGGCCTTCGACATCAGCCGCCCGGTGCTGCTGCTGTCGAGCCCGCATGCCTACAACCCGCCCGGCGTGGGCGATTCCGAAACCGTGCTGCCGCGCCTGCTGGCTGAAGCCGAGCACGAGGTTCGCATCCAGCTGCTGGACTACGCGCCGCTGAGCTACGCAGCCGGCAAGCGCCCTTACTACGCGGTGATCGATACGGCGATCCGCACGGCCGCTGCGCGCGGCGTGAAGATCAAGCTGATGGTCTCGAACTGGAACACCGAGATGCCGGCCGTCGCATACCTGAAGAGCCTGGCCGTGCTGCCGAATGTGGAAGTGAAGATCGTGACGCTGCCGCAGCCCGCGTCCGGCTTCATCCCCTACGGCCGCGTGATCCACACCAAGACGATGGTGATCGACAACAAGATTGCCTGGGTCGGCACCAGCAACTGGAGCGGCGGCTATATGGACAAGTCGCGCAATATCGAAGTGGTGTTGCGCAACGAGCCGATGGCCCAGCGCGTGGCTGCGCTGCATGAGCAGACCTGGAGCTCGAACTACGCGGTGCCGATCGACATCAACAAGGTCTATCCGCGTCCCGCCAAGGGCTCGCCGGCCGAAGTCGGCAAGCCCTGAGCTTTGCTTACATGAACAGGTGTTCGCCAGCGTTCTCGCCGCCGAGCACCACATAGTTCACTTTGCGCAAGTCGGCCAAGGAACGGCCGCCCGCATACGACACCGAGCTCTGCAGGTCTTCCTGCATCTCGCGCAGCGTGTCGGCCAACTTGCCCTTGACCGGTTCAAGGATGCGCTTGCCTTCCACATGCTTGTACTCGCCCTTGTTGAAGTCCGAGGCCGAGCCGTAGTACTCCTTGAAGAGCTTGCCGTCGACTTCCACCGTGTTGCCGGGCGACTCCTCATGGCCGGCAAACAGCGAGCCGATCATCACCATCGAGGCGCCGAAGCGCACGCTCTTGGCGATGTCGCCGTGGTGGCGGATGCCGCCGTCGGCCACGATCGGCTTGGTGGCCACGCGCGCACACCACTTGAGCGCCGAGAGCTGCCAGCCACCGGTGCCGAAGCCAGTCTTCAGGCGCGTGATGCAGACCTTGCCCGGGCCGATGCCGACCTTGGTCGCGTCGGCGCCCCAGTTCTCCAGATCGATCACGCCTTCGGGCGTACCCACATTGCCGGCGATGACGAAGGTCTGCGGCAGCTTGTGCTTGATATGGGCGATCATGCGCTGCACGCTGTCGGCGTGGCCGTGCGCGATGTCGATGGTGATGTAGTCGGCGCCAACACCATCGGCCGCCAGCTTGTCGATGATCGCGTAGTCGGCCGGCTTCACGCCCGCGCTGATCGAGACGTAGAGGCCTTTCTCGCGCATCGAGCGCGCATAGGCGACCGTGTCCAGGTCGAAGCGGTGCATCACGTAGAAGTAGTCGTTGGCGGCCATCCATTCGGTGATGGACTCGTCAACCACCGTCTTCATGTTCGCCGGCACCGCCGGCAGCTTGAAGCGGCGCGGACCGAATTCGATCGAAGTGTCGCAATCGGCGCGGCTCTCCACGCGGCACTTGCGCGGCAGCAGGAGGATGTTGTCGTAGTCGAAGATTTCCATGATTCAAGTTCGCATAGTCGGGGTGCGTTGCATGCAGTGCACCACCTGGGCTGCGAGCGCTTGACTTGTTCTTCGGCTGGGGCTGAGCACCCTCGACGGCCGGGGAGGCCGTCGCGTCGCAGGCTGACTTCGCTAGCGAAGTCAAGGCGCAACGCGCCGGGCCGAAGACAAAATTTGGGCCCGGTGATTGATTCTACGCGTGTTGATGCGATCGGCGGCTCGGCTCGCTAAAATCCCGTCCCTGTCCGGTACTTTTTTGGGGGCCTTGCAGCCCCGCCATCCATGAGCGCACCTATCCAAGCAGTCATCACCGGCACCGGCCTGTACCAGCCGCCGCACGTCATCACCAACGCGGAACTGGTCGAGTCCTACAACCGCTACGCGGACAAATACAACGCCGAGAACGCCGCTGCAATCGACGCTGGCGCGCTGACCGCGCTGACGCACTCAAGCGTCGAGTTCATCGAGAAAGCCTCGGGCATCAAGCAGCGTTACGTGGTCGACAAGGCCGGCGTGCTGGACCCGGCGCGCATGTACCCGCGCTTCGAGGAGCGCGCCGATGATCAACTCTCGCTGATGGCCGAGATCGCCGTCGATGCTGCCCGCAAGGCGCTCGCCGCTGCGGGCCGCAAGCCCGAGGATGTGGATGCCGTCTATTGCTCGGCCGCCAATATGCAGCGCGCCTACCCGGCGATGGCCGTGGAGATCCAGCAAGCGCTGGGCGCGGGCGGTTATGGCTTCGACATGAACGTGGCGTGCTCGTCGGCCACATTTGCCATCGAACAGGCGGCCAACGCGGTGCGCGCCGGCCAGGCCAAATGCGTGCTGGTGGTCAACCCCGAAATCACCTCGGCTCACCTTGAGTGGAAGGATCGCGACTGCCATTTCATCTTCGGCGATGTGTGCACGGCGGTGTTGGTGGAGCAGGCCGATACGGCCGTCTCCAGCGAGCAGTGGGACATCGTGGGCACCAAGCTCTCGACCCAGTTCTCGAACAACATCCGCAACAACTTCGGCTTCATGAACCGCGCGGAAGACAGCGATCCGGCGGCGCGCGACAAGACCTTCCGCCAGGAGGGCCGCAAGGTGTTCAAGGAAGTCGTGCCGTTGGCTGCCGCGCACATTGAGGCCCATCTGCAGACGCTGGGCTTCGAGCCCACGAGCGTGCGCCGCTACTGGCTGCATCAGGCCAATCTGGGCATGAACCAGTTGGTCATCAAGAAGCTGATCGGACAAGACCTCGCCGAGGCCGGCGCGGACGTGGCGCCGCTGATCCTGGACCAATACGCCAACACCGCCTCGGCGGGTTCGGTGATCGCCTTCCACGAGCACCGCGCCAATTTGAAGACCGGCGATGTGGGCGTGATCTGCTCCTTCGGCGCCGGCTATTCGATCGGCAGCGTGATCGTCAAGAAGCGCTGATCAAAAGCGCACCGAGAACCCGACGGTCCACTGCCAATCGGGGCTTTGATGGTTGAGGCCGCGGAAGACTGCGGCATCGACCTGCATGTCTTTCCCGAGCAGATAGCTGACGCCCGTGTCCAGCGTCACCAGCTTGCCGCCGTTGGCGCTTGACGCCAGTTGCTGGCCGGCGAGCTCGATAAAGCCGTGGGTCTGTTCGTTGAAGGCCTTGCCCAGGCTCAGGGCCAGCACGCCGCCGGTGTAGGTTTGGCCCGCGTCATTGCGATCGCGGTAGAGACCCGGCATGAAGCTCAGGTCGTAGCCGGCGCTCAGGTCCCATTCCATCGCCAGATCGATCTCGGGCCGCGTGCCCTGGCCGCGAAAGCCGCCGGAACCGGTTGCAAAGCTCAGGTGACCCAACAGGCCGATGCTGGGCGTGCTGCCTTCGCCTTCCATCAAATGCCATTTGGCGCCCAGGCCCAGGTCGCCCCAGCCACGAGCGCTCATGCCGTCCTGGCGCAGCCGCTGGTAGCCATCGCTGTCCAGGCGCAGCTCCCAGTCGTCTGAAAGGCCGATGCGCAAAAGCAGCGGCGTGCCAAAGCTGTGCTCGCCTTTGGACTTGTCGCCCGCCAGACCCGTCTCGAGCTGGACGTGGCCACGCCCGATCACATCGGCGCCGTTGGCAATGTCGGGCCGGTCGGTGTTGATCGAGTCATCGGCATGCGCCGTGAAGGCGCACAGCGTCATGGCAAGGCAAAAGGCGATTCGCATGCTGGTTCCCGTTCTATTGCAGCGTGGCACTTGCGGGAGCACTTGCCGGGGCGCTCGCCGGCGCGCTGGCCGGGGCTTCCACGGGATCCAGGCCCACGCTGTGGATGCCGGCATCGCCCGCGAACTCCTCGAAACTCCAATCGTCGTTGGACTTGACGAGTCCCTCGGCCGGCGGTGCGATCTCGTGGACCGGCGTGCTCTTGAGCGCGACGCTCATGTAGTCGATCCAGACTGGCAGCGCCAATCCGCCGCCTGATTCGCGGTCGCCAAGCCCGCGCGGCTGGTCATAGCCGATCCACACGACCGCTGCGAGCGAAGGCTGGAAGCCGGCGAACCAGGCATCGACAGAGTCATTGGTCGTGCCGGTCTTGCCATACAGGTCGGGCCGATGCAGCGAGGCTTGCGCACGTGCCGCCGTGCCGCTGCGCGTCACCTCCTGCAGCATGCTGTCGATCACGAAGGCATTGCGCTCGGAGATGGCCCGCTGGTCGGTGTCGGTCACGCCGGGCATGCTGACCGCGCTGGCCGCATTGGCTGCGCTGGCCGCGTCGGCCGTGGCCTGTGCGGCAGCACCGGCATCGAACAGGACCGTGCCGTCGCTGTCAGTGATCTTCGTGATCAGGACGGGCGAGGTGCGCAACCCGCTATTGGCAAAGACCGAGTACGCGCCAACCATCTGCAATGGCGTCACCGAGCCCGAGCCGAGGCCCAGCGTGAGGTTGTCCGGCTGCTTGTCGATGTCGAAGCCAAAGCGGGCCGCCCACGCGCGCGCCTTGGCCGGGCCGACCAACTGCATCAGCCGCACGGTGACCAGGTTCTTGGAATGCGCCAATGCCTGCCGCACGGTCATCGGGCCGTCGAAGGTGCCTTCGTAGTTCTTCGGCTCCCAATCGCCGATCGTGATCGGCGCATCGTTGACGATCGTGGAGGGGCTGACGCCTTGTTCCAGCGCAGCCGAGTAGATGATCGGCTTGAAGCTTGAACCCGGCTGGCGCCAGGCCTGCGTCACATGGTTGAACTTGTTGCGCGAGAAATCAAAACCGCCGACCAGCGCATGCACGCGGCCCGTGCCGGGCTCCATCGAGATAAACGCGCCCTCGGCTTCGGGCGACTGCGCCACCACCCAGGTGTTCTTGGGGCCGCTCTTGAGCACGCGGATGATCGATCCGCGCTGGATGTGGACCTCCTTGCGCGCTTTCTCGGACAGCGCGCTCTGCACGCCGCGCAGGCCTTCGCCGGTGATCTCGATGTCGTCGCCGTCTTGCAGGCTCGCGAACACCTTGCCTGAAGAAACCTTGGTGACCACGGCCGAGCGCAGCTCGTCGTTGTCGGGGTGATCGCTCAGGGCCTCGGTGATGGCGGTGTCTTCTTCGTTGTCGTCCTGGGGCAGGTCGACATAGCCTTCCGGGCCGCGATAGGTCTTGCGGCGCTCCAGGTCCATCAAGGCGCGGCGCAGCGCGTGGTAGGCGGCGTCCTGCTCGACCGAGACCAAGGTGGTCGTGACCTTGAGGCCGCGCGTGTAGCTCTCATCGCCGTACTGCGAGAAGATCGCCTGACGCGCCATTTCGGCGGCGTATTCGGCATGCAGGCGAGCGTCCTGCGGGCTGCGGATGTGCAGTTTTTCTTCGCGGGCCGCTTGCTCCTCGGCGGCGGTGATGACGTTGGTTTCGCGCATGCGCAGCAGCACGACATGCTGGCGCCTGGTGGCGCGCGCGAGGTTGACGATCGGGTTGGCGTAGCCGGGGTTCTGCGGCAGGCCGGCCAGCATGGCCGTTTCGGCGATGTCCAGGTCCTTCAGCGGCTTGCCGAAGTAGGTGTTGGCCGCGGCCGAGAAGCCGTACGCCTTCTGGCCCAGGTAGATCTGGTTCATGTAAATCTCGAGGATCTGTTCCTTGCTGAGCTGGCTTTCGATCTTGGTGGCCAGCAGCATCTCGATGAACTTGCGCGAGTAGAGCTGCTTCTTGGTCAGGTAGAAATCACGCGCCAGCTGCTGCGTGATGGTGGAGCCGCCGCCGCGCTTGTGGGAACTGAAGGGGCTGGCGAGATTCAACATCACCGCGCGGGCCGTGCCCCAGAAGGACAGGCCGCCGTGCTCGTAGAAGTCAGAGTCTTCGACCGCCAGCAGCGCGTCCTGCATGCGCTTGGGGATCTTGGCCAGTGGCAGGTAGTCGCGCCGCTCGGCGCCGTACTCGGCCATCAATGCGCCATCGGCCGTGTAGACGCGCAGCGAGAGCTTGGGCTTGTAGTCGGTCAGCTCGGCCAGATCGGGCAGCGCCGGGTAGATCATCGCGGCGGCAATGCCGAGCAGCAGCAGCACGAGCACGACGACCCCCAGGAAGATCAGGGCAATCTTCCGGCGGGTTTCAGGGGACGGCATCGGGGGCATCGGAGGCAACTGCATGGGTCCTGGCGGGTCCTGGTTGATGGCAGTGGCGAGATTATGGCGATGCGTTATCGTCCACCCATGAGTGAGATGAGTTTTTTCTGGCACGACTACGAAACCTTCGGCCGCGTTCCGCGTCGAGACCGCCCGGCCCAGTTCGCCGGCGTTAGAACCGATAGCGAGCTCAATGAGATCGGTCCGCCGCTGATGCTGTACTGCCAGCCGGCTGATGACTTCCTTCCCGACCCCGAGTCCTGCCTGCTGACCGGCATCGTGCCGCAGACCTGTTTGCAACAAGGTGTGCCCGAGCACGAGTTCGCCAAGGCGATCGAGGACCAACTGGCGCTGCCGGGCACGGTGGGCGTGGGCTACAACACGATCCGCTTCGATGACGAGGTCACGCGCTTCCTGTTCTGGCGGAATCTGATCGACCCGTATGCACGCGAGTGGCAGAACGATTGCGGACGCTGGGATCTGCTCGATGTTGTGCGCTGTGCTTACGCGTTACGGCCCGAAGGCATCGAGTGGCCGAAGCATGAAGACGGTCGGCCCTCGTTCAAGCTGGAGCACCTGAGCCAAGCCAACGGTTTGCTGCATGAAGCTGCGCACGATGCCTTGTCCGACGTGCGCGCCACGATCGGCCTGGCACGACGCATCCGCGATGCTCAGCCCAAGCTGTTCGACTTCTGCATGAAGCTGCGCAAGAAGGAGGCCGTGTGGGCCGAGATCGGCGTGGGCCGGCCTTTCCTGCACATCTCGGGCATGTATGGCGTCGAGCGCGGCTGCATCGCCCTGGTCTGGCCGCTGGCGCCGCATCCGACCAACAAGAACGAGCTGATCGTCTGGGACTTGAGCGTCGACCCGGGTGAACTGCTAACGCTCAATGCCGACGCCATCCGCGCCCGCCTGTTCGTCAAGCAGGACGAGCTGCCCGAGGGCGTGACCCGGCTGCCGATCAAGAGCGTACATGTCAACAAATCGCCGATCGTGATCGGCAATCTGAAGACGCTTTCGCCCGCAATGGCCGAAAAGTGGGGTCTCGATATCGAGCAGGGCGTCAAGCATGCGCAGGCCTTGGCCGAGAAGGGGCGCTTGCTGGACGGCCTCTGGAACGAAGTGTTCAAGCGCGAAGCCTTGCCGCCGCTTGATGTGGACGAGGACCTGTATGGCGGCTTTGTCTCCAACGACGACCGCCGTACGCTGCAGCGTGTTCGGGGTCTGACACCCGAGCAACTGGCTGAGCGCGTTGCGCAGGGCAAGCTGGCTTTTGCGGATCACCGGCTCGATGAATTGGTGTTCCGCTGGCGCGCGCGCAATTTCCCGGCCACCTTGTCCGAGGAAGAGTTGCAGCGCTGGCAGGAGCATCGCGCTGAACGTTTGAGTGGCGACGTGATGGCGGCCTTCTTCGAGCGGATTGATGCTTTGGGCGAAGCCTTGCCCGAGGACGACGAACGCGGCCCGGACATTCTGGGCGCCCTGTACGACTATGCGGAGCAAATCGCGCCGCAATGAGGATGGCAAGGAGCGTGCGATGAAGATGATCGGCTTTGGCCTGATGCTGCTGGCCGCGAGTGCGAGTGCGAGTGCGAGTGCGGTGGCGGACGAGGCGCAGATGAAGACTTGGCAGATGCAGGCGCGCAGCGCCGAGTGCAGCTTTGCTGCCACCATGGCCAAGCGCGATCCGGCGGCGTTCGAGCGCCATCTGGCCGAGCCGACGGTCTTTTTCAATGGGCGCCAGCCTCAGGAGGGCCGGGCGGTCGTCATGGCCGCCTGGAAGCGCTTCTTCGATGGCGCGGAGGCGCCGTTCTCCTGGGAGCCGGATCAGGTCGTGGTGGTCGGAGACGGCAGCCTGGCCTACTCGACCGGGCTCGTGCGCAGCCCGAAAGGCGAACTGATCGGACGCTTCGCCTCGGTCTGGCGCCAGGAATCGCCGGGCCGCTGGCGCATCATCATCGACCGTGGCGTCGAGCTGACCGCAGCCGACCGCGAGAAGCCTCAGCCCATGGGCAAGGGCTGCGAAGGGTTGCCTAACTGAGACGTTCGACGGGCATTCGGCACGGAGCCCGTCGCGCGCCTTGCGGCCGGGGTTCCCTTCCTCGCGCAAAACGGTTACACCAGCGAAAGTATCTGAGGAGCAAGAGACATGACAACCCAGCAGGATGGTGGCGCAGATATCGACGCGGGGGGCGAGGCGAAGGCGGATCTGACGACCGCCCGCATGCGCGCGCTGCTCATGCGTTCGCCCACGGCGATGGCCTTTGTACACGGCGGCCGCTTCGAAGTGGTCAGCGAAGTCTTCAGCACGAATTTCGGCCACGGCGATGAAACCGACCTGACCGGCCATGAGGTGCGCAGCATCCACGTCTCCGACGCCGCCTTGAGCGGCGTAATGGAGCGCATGAATGCAGCCTTTGGCTCCGGCCGTCCCCTCGACGAGGAAATCGAATACGTGCGCCGCGACGGCAGCCGCTTCTGGGGCCGCCTGCAAGCCACGCCGCTGGACTGGAAGGCGCCGACGGGCGAGGCCCTGTGGGTCATCGAGGATGTGACCGCCGCGCGCCTGCAACGCCTGCAACCAACCTGGATCGCCAAGCACGACGGGCTGACCGAGCTGGCCAATCGCCGCGAGTTCGAGCGGCGTCTTGCCGAGCACGTCGGCAGCCTGCGTCACAAGCCGGTTTCCGTGCTGTGGGTCGACGTGGACAAGTTCTCCGAGGTGGTCAAGAGCATGGGGGCCGAGGTCGGCAACCATTTCCTCTATGGCCTGGGGCAGATGCTGATCACCAAGGTGCGTGCCACCGACATCGTTTCCCGTATCGAGGGCGACCATTTTGCGGTGCTGCTCCCTGATTGCGACCAGCACTTCGCCGAGATTGTGGCCGAGAAGATCCGCAGCTCCATCGCCGCGTATCGGCTGCGCTGGGGCTTGCATCGCGCGCGGGTGAAGGCCTGTGTCGGTGTAGTGCAGGTGCAGGAGACGCTCGAGTCGATTGACGCCGTGCTCGGCGCTGCGACGCTGGCCTGCACGGAAGCCAAGGCGGCCGGGGGCGACAGCGTTCGCGTCTTCGTCTCCGCCGGCAAATTCGAAGAACTGGCGGGTTAGCTGTCAGCCCCCCGCCCGCGAGTACGCGGCCGGCCCCCCGAGGGGGCGCCGATCTTTGTCGGGGTGGCCCGACAAAGACATCGGCTCAAGGCGTCCTTGGGACGGCCCGGCGGGCGCCTTGAATTCCGCCCCTTTTTTGACGGATTTGCCAATTCCTGACGTGCAAGGCGGCGGGAATCCGTCTATCCTTGGCGTTATGACTGTCGACCTGTCCACCGCCCTGTCCGGTATTTCTGCTGCCAGCGAGCGTCTGCGCGCCTCGGCGAGCAATATCGCCGGCCTGGCGGATGCGAACCAGAAACGCTCCCAGGTGAACCTCAGCACTGTCGCTACCGGCGGCGTGCGCGCTGACACCGTGCTGACCGATCAAACGGTGCAGCCGAACAATGAGGTGGTGGAGCAGCAGTCGGCGACGTATTCTTTCGTCGCGAATCTCAAGGTGCTGCAAACTCAGCTGCGCGCCGAAGGCAGCGTCCTCGACATCCAGGCCTGAACGGCTTTGCTGAGCGGCCTTATTTAGACCAAGCCCTGTTTGCTGGCCAGTACAGCGGCTTCCGCGCGGCTGGACACATTGAGCTTCTTGTAGATGCTCTTGATGTGATCATTCACCGTGAACCACTTGATGCCCATCAGGTTGGCGATTTCCTTGATGGTGAAGCCCTTGCTCAGATAGGTCAGGACTTCGTTCTCGCGCGGCGTGAGGCGCTCCCATTCGGGCGGCGGATCGAGCGAGACACCGCTGCGGCCGGGGGCGAACTGCGAACTGGAGGAGAGGCCGCCGAAGCCGGAGTTGAGCGGTATCGGGCCGCTGTCGCCGGTGGAGCCGGGACGGAAATGCGAAAGCAGACGGCGTGCGATGGCGGGTGACAGTGGCGGTTGGCCGCGCACGATGCGCTGCAGTTCTTCAACCAGGACTTCGAAGCGATCTTCCTTGAGCAGGTAGCCATCGGCGCCGCATTGCAGGGCCGGGAACAGATGGTCGTCGTCGGAATAAAGCGTGGTGACGATCTTGGTGGCGGCGGAGCCAGCGAGCTCCGCCAGGAACTCCATGCCATTGCCATCGGGCAGTTCAAGATCGACGAGGATCAGCTTGAAGCCGTGATCCTGTTCGGTGCTGCGGGCCACCTGGCGGCGCGCGCTTTCGAGGTCACCGACCTCGGTGATCTCCATCGCGTCACTAAAGCTCTCGCGCACCACGCGGCAAAGGAAGCTGCGCGCAACCGGGTTGTCTTCGATGATCAGGACTTTAACGGCCATTTTTTGAGTTGCTCCGAACGCTGCGTTGATCCTAGCGCACATCCCTGCCGCCGTTGATCCGTTGTGCAGCCTTGTCGCCCTAATTCCCAAGTCAAACCACAGGCCGCGTTGCGCAGGATCATGGGCTCTGTAGCCAGCCCCCGAACACGGGCTGTCCGGTGCTAGCGATTCAAGCGATGCGCGTGCGCCTTCGCGCGCTTCTTCGATCTTCGGTCTTGCCGGTGATGGCGCTGCCTACAATCACTGCATGCGCATCCTCATTTCGAATGACGACGGCTATCTGGCCCCGGGTCTGCACGCCTTGGTCAAGGCTTGTCAGGGGCTGGGGGAGATCGACGTGATCGCCCCCGAGCAAAACGCCAGTGGCGCCTCCAACTCGCTGACGCTGAGCCGGCCGCTGTCGGTGCACAGCGCGGCGAACGGCTTCCGGTTCATCAACGGCTCGCCCTCGGATTCGGTCCATCTGGCGCTGACGGGCGTGCTGGGCCATCGGCCCGATCTGGTGCTCTCGGGCATCAACAACGGCGCGAACATGGGTGACGACACGCTCTACTCGGGCACCGTTGCCGCTGCGACGGAGGGTTATCTTTTTGGCATCCCGTCGATCGCTTTCTCGCAGGTCGAGAAGGGTTGGGGCGATCTGGAGGCCGCGGCCGCGATGGCGCGCTCGCTCGTCGAGCAGGTGATTGCCGGTGGCCTGGATCACGCCTTCCTGCTCAACGTGAACATCCCTAACCGCCCGGATGCACTGACACTGCCGCGCCGCGTCACGCGACTGGGCCGCCGCCATGCCAGCCAGCCCGCCATCAAGCAGGAAAGCCCGCGCGGCGAGGCGATCTACTGGATCGGTCCGGCCGGCGATGCGCGCGAAGCGGGCGAGGGCAGTGATTTCCATGCCACCGCCAACGGGCAGGTTTCAATCACGCCCTTGCAGGTGGACTTGAGCGATCACGCCGGCCTGCCCGGCTGGCGTCTGCGGCTGGGTCTGGCATGACCGAACCCAAGGCCAAACGCTTTCCGCTCGGGCTGGAAAAGGTCAACAAGACTGCGACAGGCGCGGCACGCCCGGTGCTGATGCCGCAGCGCCATCTTCAGCAAGCCGCGGCAGATGCGGCGCGCCTCGCGAAGCCCAGCGGCCTGGGTCTCGATTCGGCGCAAGTGCGCCAGCGCATGGTGCAGCGTCTGCGTCTCGACGGGCTGAGCGATGAGCGCGTCCTGCAGGCCTTCACCCAGGTGCCGCGACATGAGTTCGTCGACAGCGCGCTGGCGATCCAGTCCTACGAAGACACGAGCCTGCCGATCGGCCACGGGCAGACCATTTCCAAACCCTCGGTGGTCGGCCGCATGCTGGCCCTGTTGATGGCGGGCGCCAAGGCCGGCAAGCAGGGGCATCTGGGCCGCACGCTGGAAATCGGCACGGGTTGTGGCTATCAGGCTGCCTTGTTGGGTCTCTTGAGCCGCCAGGTCGTGTCGATCGAAAGGCTCAAGCCTTTGCACGACAAAGCGATCGAGAACCTCGGCACTCAACGCCGCCAGACGATTCGCCTGGTCTATGGCGACGGCCGGCTTGGCCACGCGCCGAGCGCGCCCTACGACAGCATCGTCGCGGCGGCCGGGGGCGAGGACATCCCGCCAGCCTGGCTTGAGCAGTTGGCGCCCGGTGGCCGGCTGGTGGCGCCGACGGCCCGGCCCGGCGGGCGAACACAGGTGCTGGTGGTGGTCGATTGCCTGCAAGAAGGCGGCACCACCCGTTACGTTCGCAGTGAACATGAGGGCGTACTCTTCGTCCCTCTAAAATCCGGTGTGATGTGATGAGCTCAGCCGTGTCCAGCGCAGCCCGACCCCGGCCGAGTCTTCTTCCCGAATAACAGCCAGCAAGGCGACCATGTTCCATCCACGCTTCCGCACGATTTCTTTTTTCATCCTGCTTGCCGGCGCAGCCGCACTGAGCGCCTGCACCTCGGTCTCGCTCAAGGAACCTGCACCGGTGGAAAACCGCGCGGTCAAGGTCAAGCCCAGTGCGCAAGCCGCCAGCGCGCCGGGCGCCGCGGCCAGCGCGCCTGCGGTCGATGACACCAAGCCGCAGCCGGGCACTTATGTCGTCAAGCCCGGCGACAGCCTGATCCGCATCGCGCTGGACAACGGCCAGAACTGGCGCGATATCTCCCGCTGGAACCAGCTCGACAACCCCAATCGCATTGAAGTCGGCCAGACGCTGCGTGTCGTGCCGCCCGGCACCGATACCTCGACGCTGGCTTCGGGCGTCAGCATCAAGCCGATCACGTCGTCCAAGGTCGAATCGCGATCGCTGGACAGCAAGCCGGCATCGGCCGCTTCGGCCCCGCTCGCGCCTGCCTCGGCACCGGCACCCACTGTTACATCAGCGCCCGTCATGGCGGGCGCGCGCAGCGACGACGACATGAACTGGGGCTGGCCGGCCGCAGGTGCCGTGGTCGGCGGCTTCGATGATCAACGCAGCAAGGGCTTGGATATCGGCGGCAAAGCGGGTGACCCGGTGCTGGCTGCGGCAGACGGCCGTGTGGTCTATGCGGGCTCAGGCTTGCGCGGCTATGGCAATCTCGTCATCATCAAGCACAACGACACCTACCTCACTGCTTACGCGCACAATCAAACGCTGCTGGTCAAAGACGAGCAGGTTGTGCGCAAGGGCCAGAAGATTGCCGAAATGGGTTCCACCGATACCGATCAAGTGAAGCTGCACTTTGAAGTGCGCAAGCTCGGCAAGCCGATCGATCCGGCCCGTCTGCTGCCGACCCGGTAGCCTCTTTATGGGTTCAGCCTTGTCATGCCATGAAACGCGCTGCACCCAAATCCCTGGATTCGTCGTCGCCCACACCGCCCCCCGCGCTGATGGCGGCCAACGGCTACGCGCTGGACAAGGCGATTGACGCCGAGGCCACGCCTCACGATGTTGAAGCGCAGTTGCTGCGCAATGGCGCCGGCACTGAAATCGAGTTGGGCAATGCGCTGCAAGCGTATCTGCGCGATATCCGCCGCACGCCGCTGCTGAATCCCGAGCAGGAATACGCCACCGCACAGGCTGCGCGCGGCGGCTGCTTCGAGTCGCGCCAGGCGATGATCCGGCACAACCTGCGCCTCGTGGTCAGCATCGCCAAAAACTATCTGGGGCGCGGCCTGCCGATGAGCGATCTGATCGAGGAGGGCAATCTCGGCCTGATGCATGCGATCGGCAAGTTCGAGCCCGAGCGCGGCTTCCGCTTTTCGACTTACGCGAGCTGGTGGATCCGCCAGAGCGTCGAACGCGCGCTGATGCATCAGGCGCGCCTCGTGCGCTTGCCCGTGCATATCGTGCGCGAGCTCAACCAGGTGCTCAAGGCGCGCCGCGCGCTGGAGGCGCAGCAAAGCCAGAACGGTGAAGAGGCGCAGGTGCGGGCCGAAGATATCGCGCTGCAGTTGGGGCGTTCGGTCGCGGAGGTGACCGAGCTGCTGGCCTTTGCGGAGCTGCCCAGTTCGCTCGACTCGCCCGTTGATCGCACGAGCGAGGGCGGCGAGTCGATGATGGATCTTGTGGCCGACGATGCGGCTGTTGATCCGCTCGGCCTGCGCTTGACTCACGAATTAGGGACCTTGCTCGATCACGGGCTGGCCTTGCTCAACGAGCGCGAGCGCGAGGTGCTGTCCGGGCGGTACGGCCTGTCAGATCGCGAGCCCGAGACGCTTGATGTGCTGGCTGTTCGACTGGGCCTGACGCGGGAGCGTATCCGGCAAATCCAGCTCGAGGCGCTCGCAAAACTCAAGCGCAATATGGCGCGGCAAGGCGTGGATCGCGACTCGATCTTTTGAGGCTGGAATAATGGCGTCCTATGACGCAAGTATCGGAATGGCTCAAGGTCCAATCGCTGGACCTTGAAGCGCAGGGCGTGGCCCACAACGCAGAAGGCAAGGTCGTTTTCATCGAGGGGGCATTGCCCGGCGAAGAAGTGCAGGTCACGACCGGCCGCAAGAAGAACAGCTGGGAACAAGGCACGATGGTTGCCATGCGGCGCGAGAGCGCGCAACGCGTGGTGCCGGGTTGCCCGCACTTCGGCCTGCATGCGGGCGCGTGCGGCGGCTGCAAGATGCAACATCTGCATGCCGGCGCGCAGGTCGCGGTCAAGCAGCGCGTGGTTGAGGACAACCTCTGGCACCTCGGCAAGGTCAAGCCCGAGACGCTGCTGCGCCCGATCGAAGGCCCGACCTGGGGCTATCGCTATCGAGCACGCTTCTCGGTCCGCTATGTGGCCAAGAAGGGCCAGGTGCTGATCGGTTTCCATGAGCGCAAGAGCCGTTATGTGGCCGACATGCAGGTCTGCCGCGTCGTGCCGAAGGTGATCAGCGACATGCTGCTGCCGCTGCGCGAGCTGATCGCCAGCATGGCCGAGCGCGACCGCCTGCCGCAGATCGAGCTGGCGATGGGCGACGACGTGATCGCATTGGTGCTGCGCCACCTGAACCCGCTGCCGGATGGCGACAAGGCCTTGCTCCGCGCCTTCGCCGCCGAGCACGGCGTGCAGTGGTGGTTGCAACCCAAGGGGCCGGATACCGTGGATCTGCTCGATGAAGGCGGCCCGCAACTGGCCTATTCGCTGCCCGAGTTTGGCGTGGTGATGCCTTTCAAGCCGACCGACTTCACGCAGGTCAATCCGCACATCAACACCGTGCTGGTGGGTCGCGCTCTGCGTCTGCTTGATGTGCAGCGCCATGAGCGAGTGATCGACTGGTTCTGCGGCCTCGGCAATTTCACGCTGCCTTTGGCGACGCGGGCGCGCGAAGTGCTGGGCATCGAAGGCAGCGAGACGCTGGTGCAACGCTCGCGGGAGAACGCGCAGCGCAACGGCCTGGCCGCCAACACGAGCTTCGTCGCGCGCAATCTGTTCGAGATGACGCCCGAGCTGCTGGCCGCCGACGGCGTGGCAGACAAATGGCTCGTCGACCCACCGCGTGAAGGCGCGTTCGCCCTGGCCCAGGCCGTGGCCGACATCGCGCAGGATCCGAGCCTGGCGCCGGGTTGGGCGCCGCCCAGGCGCATCGTCTACGTCAGCTGCAACCCGGCCACGCTGGCGCGCGATGCCGGCCTGCTCGTCAACCTGGGCGACTACCGCTGCACGGCGGCGAGCGCGGTGAACATGTTCCCGCACACGGCGCACGTCGAGTCGATCGCGGTCTTCGAGCTTGCCGCGCCGGCATAAGCCGAACAAACGTCTCCATGTCAGTTCGGATTCGGTGTTAGCCCGGGGTGCGCCCTCGGCCGTAAAAGATAAAAATCATCTAAACAGCAATGTTTAGTTGTTTATCTCGACGAATCCAAAGACAAGAAGGAGACGCACCATGTTCCTGCGGTTCACCCGTTTGCCGGTTCTTGCCCTGCTGTTGCTCGTGGGGGCTTTGCAGCCCGCAGCAGCGCAGGACCTGAAGCGCGGCGTCAACATCGTCGGCTACGACGCGCTGTGGAAGGATCCGGCCCAGGCGCGTTTCCAGCTTCGCCACATGCAGGCGATCAAGGACGGCGGCTTCGACCATGTCCGGATGAACCTGCAGGCCTTCGCCCACATGGACGGCGACTACAAGCTCTCGCCTGCGTGGTTGAAGACCTTGGATGCGCTGGTCGAGGCCGGCCAGAAGGCGGGCCTGCAGGTGATCCTCGACGAGCACAACTTCGAGGAATGCTCGAACGACGTGGCGGCCTGCCGCCCCAAGCTCCAGGCCTTCTGGCGCCAGATCGCGCAGCACTACCGCGATGCGCCGCCGACGGTGCTGTTCGAGATCCTGAACGAGCCTCATGGGGCGCTCGATGCGGCCTGGAATGAGGTGCTCGCCGAGAACCTGCAGATCATCCGCGAGTCGAACCCGACGCGCCGCGTCGTCATCGGTCCAACGCAGTGGAACTCGCTCGATCGACTTGAGAGCCTGCGCCTGCCCGAGGCCGATCGCCATCTGGTCGTGACCTTCCACTACTACACGCCGATGGAGTTCACGCATCAAGGTGCGTCGTGGACGCCGCAGTTCAGCAAGCTCTCAGGCGTGACCTGGGGTTCGGCGGCCGACAAGGAGCGCCTGCAAAAGGACTTCGATCGCGTCGCGGCATGGGCCGAGCGCAACAAGCGCCCGATGTTGCTGGGTGAATTCGGTGCCCTCGAAAGTGCGGCCATGGCGCAGCGCGTGGGCTGGACATCGGCCATCGCACGCGCGGCCGAGGCGCGGGGTTTCGGCTGGTCGTATTGGCAGTTCGATTCGGACTTCGTCGTCTGGGACATGAAGGCCGACGGCTGGGTCAGGCCCATCCACGGCGCGCTGATCCCTGAGCAGGCTGACACCGCAGCCAAGCCGCAAGCCACGCGCAACTCGGACCCCGCGCTCGACTACCTGATCAACACGCCGCGCGCCTCGGCCTGGAACGTCTACGGTGACAAGCAGACCAGCCAGCAGATCGCCTGCTCGATGACCGGCAAGACCTGCCTGCGCATCGACATGCAACAGCGCACGACCAACACGTGGGACATCGGCGCGGTCATGCCGATCCAGGGCGAGATCAAGAAGGGTGATCGTCTTCAGGTGGTGGTCTGGGCGCGGCTCGACACCGAGGATCCGAAGGCAAGGACCGTCGTCAACATGATGGTGCAGCTCGGCTCGCCGCCTTACACCTCGGTGGTCGGCGGTGCGGTGGCGCTGACCTCGAAGATGGAGGCGGTGCTGGTCGAAGGCGTCGCGACTGACAGTTATGCCGGCGGCACGGTCAACCTGGCCATGCAGTTAGGGCAGGTGGGGCAGCCCGTGGTGTTGAGTGCGCCTTACGTGCTGCGCAACTACAAGCCCGCGCCCAAGTAAGCCCCGAAACTCAGTTGCAATCGGGCCACGCTGCATGCCAATTGAGCGAGCAGGCGGGTTATCGTTGAGGCTATGAAGTCCAAACCCTATCTCAGCCTCGACGACGCCCGCCGCATCGCCGTGGCGGCGGAAACCGAAGCCGCCAAGAACTCCTGGGCCGTCAGCATTGCCATCGTCGATGACGGCGGCCATCTGCTGTGGTTCCAGCGTCTCGATGGCGCCTCGCCGATCTCCGCGCAGATCTCGCAGGCCAAGGCCCAGACGTCGGCGCTCGGCCGCCGCGAGTCGAAGGGCTATGAGGACATGATCAACCAGGGCCGCGTCTCGTTCCTGAGCGCGCCCGGCTTGGAAGGCATGCTCGAAGGCGGCGTGCCGGTCATGGCTGATGGCCTGTGCATCGGCGCCGTTGGCGTCAGCGGCGTCAAGTCGAACGAAGACGCGCAGATCGCCAAGGCAGGCATCGCAGCGCTCTAAATATTTGGTGCGGTAGGCCCTGAAATCCGGGCCGGGATTACCCTGGTCGGCTATACTCGACCGGTTTACCCGCAATCTACCGCCACCCTAGCGAAACTCCACCGTTTCCCCACCGGAATCCGGCCCTGTCCGTGCTCTTGAGCATGGGAGAGGAGCGGAGCTGGGCGTGCGAACAATAATGGAGTTTCCCGTGCTGCTCGATCTGCTTTCCGCTACCCCCGCGATCCTGGCCCTGGCAGACGGCACGGTCTTCAAAGGCACCTCGATCGGCGCTGCCGGCCACACGGTCGGCGAAGTGGTGTTCAACACCGCGCTGACCGGCTACCAGGAAATCCTCACCGACCCGAGCTACTGCCGGCAGATCGTGACGCTCACGTATCCGCACATCGGCAACTACGGTGTCAATGACGAGGACGTCGAGGCCACGAAGATCCACGCCGCCGGCCTGATCATCAAGGAACCTCCGATCCTTGACTCCAACTTCCGCAAGAACCGCACGCTCTCGCAATACCTGCAAGACGAAGGCACGGTCGCCATCGCCGGCATCGACACCCGCCACCTGACCCGCGTGCTGCGCACGACCGGTGCGCAGAACGGCTGCATCATGGCGCTGGCCGCCGGCGAGAAGATCACCGAAGCCCGCATCGCCGAAGCGATCGCCAAGGCCAAGGCCGCGCCGAGCATGGCCGGTCTCGATCTGGCCAAGGTGGTCAGCGCGACCGAGCCGGCGCCCTGGACGCAGACCGAATGGGTGCTGGGCAAGGGCTACGGCACGCAGACTGCACCGCGCTTTCACGTCGTGGCTTACGACTTCGGCGTCAAGGCCAACATCCTGCGCATGCTGGCGCAGCGCGGCTGCAAGATCACCGTCGTGCCGGCGCAGACGCCAGCATCGGCCGTCTTCGACCTGGAGCCCGACGGCGTGTTCCTGTCCAACGGGCCCGGCGATCCGGAACCCTGTGATTACGCGATCAAGGCCACGGCCCAACTGATCGAGGCCGGCATCCCGACCTTCGGCATCTGCCTGGGCCACCAGATCATGGCGCTGGCCTCGGGTGCCAAAACCTTCAAGATGAAGTTCGGCCACCACGGCGCGAACCATCCGGTCAAGGACCTCGACAACGGCCGCGTCTCAATCACGAGCCAGAACCACGGCTTCGCGGTCGACGCCGAGTCGCTGCCTGCGAACCTGCGCCCCACGCACATCAGCCTGTTCGACGGCACGCTGCAAGGCCTGGCCCGCACCGACAAACCGGCCTTCTGCTTCCAGGGCCACCCTGAAGCGAGCCCCGGCCCGCACGATATTTCCTATCTGTTCGACCGCTTCATCGGTCTGATGACCAAGGCTTGATGGAGTAAGCACAAATGGCAAAACGTACCGACATCAAGAGCATCCTCATCATCGGCGCCGGCCCGATCATCATCGGCCAGGCCTGCGAGTTCGACTACTCCGGCGCACAAGCGTGCAAGGCGCTGCGCGAGGAGGGCTACAAGGTCATCCTCGTCAACAGCAACCCGGCCACGATCATGACGGACCCGGACACGGCCGACGTCACCTACATCGAGCCGATCACCTGGCAAGTCGTTGAGAAGATCATCGCCAAGGAACGCCCCGACGCCGTGCTGCCCACGATGGGTGGCCAGACCGCGCTGAACTGCGCGCTCGACTTGCACAAGCATGGCGTGCTCGACAAGTACAAGGTCGAGATGATCGGCGCCAACGAGCACGCGATCGAGAAGGCCGAAGACCGCCTGAAGTTCAAGGACGCGATGACCAAGATCGGTCTCGGTTCGGCCCGCAGCGGCATCGCCCACACGCTGGAAGAAGCCTGGGTCGTGCAAAAGCGCATCCACGCCGAGATCGGCGCTGGATCAAACGGCGGCTTCCCGATGGTGATCCGCCCCAGCTTCACGCTCGGCGGCTCGGGTGGCGGCATTGCCTACAACCCCGAAGAGTTTGAAGAGATCTGCAAGCGCGGCCTCGACCTGTCGCCGACCAATGAGCTCCTGATCGAAGAGAGCCTGATCGGTTGGAAGGAATACGAGATGGAAGTGGTCCGCGACAAGGCGGACAACTGCATCATCGTCTGCTCGATCGAGAACCTCGACCCGATGGGCGTCCACACCGGCGACTCGATCACCGTGGCCCCGGCCCAGACGCTGACCGACAAGGAATACCAGCTGCTGCGCAACGCCTCGATCGCCATCCTGCGCGAAATCGGCGTCGACACCGGCGGCTCCAACGTGCAGTTCTCGATCAACCCGGAAGACGGCCGCATGGTCGTGATCGAGATGAATCCGCGCGTGTCGCGTTCATCGGCTCTGGCCTCGAAAGCCACCGGCTTCCCGATTGCCAAGATCGCCGCCAAGCTGGCCGTGGGTTACACGCTCGACGAGCTGCGCAACGACATCACCGGCGGCGTGACCCCGGCTTCGTTCGAGCCCAGCATCGACTACGTCGTCACCAAGATCCCGCGTTTCGCCTTCGAGAAGTTCCCGATGGCCGATTCGCGCCTGACCACGCAGATGAAGTCGGTCGGCGAGGTGATGGCGATGGGCCGCACCTTCCAGGAGTCGTTCCAGAAAGCCCTGCGCGGCCTCGAGACCGGTATCGACGGCCTCAGCGAAATGAGCAGCGACCGCGAAGAGATCATCCAGGAAATCGGTGAGCCCGGCCCGGATCGCATCCTCTTCCTGGGCGACGCTTTCCGCATCGGCATGAGCCTGAAGGAAGTGTTCGACGAGACCAAGATCGACCCGTGGTTCCTCGCCCAGATCGAGCAGCTCGTGAAGATCGAGCTGAGCCTGAAGGGGCGCACGCTGGCCTCGTTGAGCACGCCTGAGCTGCGCCTGCTCAAGCAGAAGGGCTTCTCGGATCGCCGCTTGGCCAAGCTGCTGGGTACGAACCAGCATGAGGTTCGTGCCGCCCGCTACGCGCAGAAGGTGCGCCCCGTGTACAAGCGCGTGGACACCTGCGCGGCCGAGTTCGCGACGGAAACCGCCTACATGTACTCGACCTACGAGAACGAAGACGCGGAGTGCGAAGCCGAGCCCACCAGCAAGAAGAAGATCATGGTGCTGGGCGGCGGACCGAACCGCATCGGCCAGGGCATCGAGTTCGACTACTGCTGCGTGCACGCGGCACTGGCGATGCGCGAGGACGGCTACGAGACCATCATGGTCAACTGCAATCCCGAAACCGTCTCGACCGACTACGACACCTCCGATCGCCTCTACTTCGAGCCGGTCACTTTGGAAGACGTGCTTGAGATCGTCGACAAGGAAAAGCCGGTCGGCGTGATCGTGCAGTACGGCGGCCAGACGCCTTTGAAGCTCGCGCTCGACCTCGAAGCCAACGGCGTGCCGATCATCGGCACCACGCCCGACAGCATCGACGTGGCGGAAGACCGCGAACGCTTCCAGAAGCTGCTGCACGAGCTCCAGCTGAAGCAGCCGCCGAACCGCATCGCGCGCAATGAAGACCAGGCCGTGGTGCTGGCGAATGAGATCGGCTATCCGCTGGTCGTGCGCCCGAGCTATGTGCTGGGCGGCCGTGCGATGGAAATCGTGCACGGCGACAAGGATCTCGAGCGCTATATGCGCGAAGCGGTGCGTGTGTCTGAAAAGTCACCCGTGCTGCTCGATCGCTTCCTGGAAGACGCGGTCGAGGTCGACGTCGATTGCATCTGCGACGGCACCGACGTGATGATCGGCGGCATCATGGAGCACATCGAGGCGGCCGGCATCCACAGCGGCGACTCGGCCTGTTCGCTGCCACCGTATACGCTGGCGGCGGATCTGCAAGACGAACTGCGCCGCCAGAGCGCGGCGATGGCAAAGGCGCTCAAAGTCATTGGCCTGATGAACGTGCAGTTCGCGATCCAGGGCGATGTGACGAAGGGCCTGGCTGCGTGCACGGTCTATGTGCTCGAAGTGAACCCGCGTGCCTCGCGTACCGTGCCGTATGTGAGCAAGGCCACCGGCCAGCAGCTCGCCAAGATCGCGGCGCGTTGCATGGCCGGCCAGAAGCTGAAGGACCAGAAGGATCGCAAGGGCCGCGTGCCGGCCGAGGTGATCCCACCGTACTTCAGCGTCAAGGAAGCCGTTTTCCCGTTCAACAAATTCCCCGGCGTGGACCCGATCCTGAGCCCGGAAATGCGTTCGACGGGCGAGGTGATGGGCTCGGCCAAGACCTTTGGCGAAGCCATGCTGAAGAGCCAGATCGGCGCCGGCAGCCGCCTGCCGCGCCAGGGCAATGTGCTGATCACGGTGAAGAACAGCGACAAGGAGCGCGCGGTCAAGGTGGCGCGCGATCTGCATGAGCTGGGCTTTGGCGTGGTCGCCACCAAGGGCACGGCGGCGAGCATTGCCGAGGCCGGCATTCCGGTGACCGTGGTCAACAAGGTCAAGGACGGTCGTCCGCACATCGTCGACATGATCAAGGGCGGCGAAATTCAACTGGTGTTCACCACGGTGGATGAAACCCGCACCGCGATCGCCGACAGCCGACACATCCGCCAGGCTGCGCTGGCCAACCGCGTGACCTACTACACCACGATGGCCGGCTGCGAAGCCGCTGTCGAGGGGATGAAGCACCGCGACGGCCTGCTGGTGCAATCCCTGCAAGAGTTACACGCCGAACTCGCCTAAACTTCACTCATTATTCATTCCGCCGCCGCGACCGGGTTGGACCCGTGCGGCGGCGGAATTGCTTTTTCTCCCAAGGTTTTACTCAACATGGCCACGATCCCTCTGACCCGGCGCGGAGCTGAAAAGCTCAAGGCGGAACTGCACAAGCTCAAGACTGTTGAGCGCCATGCCGTCATTCAAGCCATTGCCGAAGCGCGCGCGCAGGGCGATTTGTCCGAGAACGCCGAATACGAAGCCGCCAAGGACAAGCAAGGCTTCATCGAAGGCCGCATTCTTGAAATCGAAGGCAAGCTGGCTGCAGCCCAGGTGATCGACCCGGCCAGCGTCGATGCGGGCGGCCGTGTCGTGTTCGGCAGCACCGTGGATCTCGAAGAAGAGTCTTCGGGCGCCGAAGTCACGTACCAGATCGTCGGCGACGATGAAGCCGACCTGAAGCTGGGCCTGATCTCCATCAGCTCGCCGATCGCTCGCGCCCTGATCGGCAAGGAAGCCGGCGACGTGGCTGACGTGCAAGCCCCGGGCGGCGTGAAGCGCTACGAGATCGTCGAAGTCCGCTATGTTTGACCACCCCCGAAGCGCTGCGCGCTTCCCCCTCAAGGGGGCGAGCCCAGTGGCCCGGCAAAGCCGGTTCCACGGCCTCCACTCGATTTGACCGAGCGGCACGGCGACATGTTGCGCAGGATTCAAGCTGTGTTGGCCGCCCTGTGGGGCGGCCTTTTGCTGTGCGTGGCGGGCCTGGTCATGCCCAGCGCCTTTGCGGTGCTGGAGCGCTCGCAGGCGATCCTGCTGGCGGGCCGGCTTTTCAGCGTGGAGGCGCAGATCAGCCTCGCTGCAGCGCTGATCCTGATGATGATGGAGCGACGCCATGCGCGCGACGGGCAGGGCGGAGCCGCCAGTGCAGAGTTCCTGCTGCCGGCGGGTGCGATGTTCTGCACGGTGGCGGGCTACTACGTGCTGCAGCCCATGATGGAGGCGGCGCGCTCCGGGGCTCCCGGCCTGAGCGCGATGGCCTTGCACGGCCTGTCGATGGGCTTCTTCGCGCTCAAGACCGGCGTGGTGCTGGTCCTGGCGTGGCGCCTCATCAAGCCTTAATCGACAGCGCGCTTCTTGACGCTCGTGATGCGCTTCTTGGCGCGCTTGATCTCGCCGCCCTGAGCGACGCGCTGATTGCCCAGCACATTGAGCTTCTTGATCTCCGGGCGACCGTTGCCGCTCTTGGAGAACTTGACGATCTTGACGACGCGAGGGCCGGGCCGGGCGCCTTCGTCACGCTCGGCCGGCGCCTTCTCGGGAATCGGGCGCCACAGCACCAGCAGCTTGCCGATATGCTGGATCGGCGCGGCGCCGAGCTTGTCGGACAGCGTGGCCAGCATCTCTTCGCGCGCGGCACGGTCATCGGAAAAAACGCGCACCTTGATCAAGCCATGAGACTTGAGCGCGGCGTCGATTTCCTTCGTCACAGCGGCGGTGAGACCATCGCCGCCGATCATCACGACCGGGTCCAGATGGTGCGCATCAGCGCGCTTGTCCTTGCGCTGGGCAGGAGTCAGTTGAATTTGAGGCATAGCCTATTATCCCCTGAGCATGAAAATTCAAAGCAAAAGCAAGAAACTCAACAAGGCATGGCTGCACGAGCATGTCAACGATCCGTACGTCCGATTGGCCAAGATGGAGGGCTATCGCGCCCGTGCCGCCTACAAGCTCAAGGAAATCGACGAGGAGCTGCGCCTGATCCGCCCGGGCCAGGTGGTGGTCGATCTGGGTGCGGCGCCGGGGGCGTGGAGCCAGTATCTGCGCCGCAAGTTTGCTCCCAAGGATGCCGGCGTGGGCGGCGCTGCGGTCGGCCAGCTCAACGGCACCATCATTGCCCTGGATCTGCTCGAATTCGAGCCCATCGAGGGCGTGCAATTCATCCAGGGCGACTTCGAGCAGGCCGAAGTGCTGGCTCAATTGGAAGCGGCCCTGGCCGGCCGCGCGGTTGACGTGGTGGTTTCCGACATGGCGCCCAATCTCAGCGGTATTGAAGGTGTGGACGGCGCGCGGATCGGCAATCTGATCGAACTGGCGATTGACTTCGCCATCCATCACCTGAAGCCCGAGGGGGCGCTGGTCACCAAGGTCTTCCACGGCAGCGGCTATACGCAGCTGGTTGAGCTGTTCAAGGCCAACTTCAAGAAGGTCAAAACGCTGAAGCCCAAGGCCTCGCGGGACCGCTCCGCCGAGACCTTTCTGATCGGCATCGGCTTGAAAAACGCGAAGTAAGGCCGAAATCAAGTGGCATAACCGCCGTCAAAGCAGGGCAATGCGAAGCAGAGCTGCCTCTTGACTGCAATAGAATCAACCCCATATGCCTCCCAAAGCTGCCCTCTCAGGCGGTATGGGCTGATGAGCAAGGAGATGCGGTGAACAATCAGTGGTTCTCGAAAGTGGCAATCTGGGTCGTTGTGGCCCTCGTGCTGTTCGCTGTATTCCAGCGTTTTGACAAGAGCGCCGGAGGCGGCAACCAGATCGCCTACTCGGACTTCCTCGACGAGGTCCAGGGCGGGCGCATCAAGAGCGTCCAGCTGCAAGAAGGTGGCAGCGGCGCTGACATCGTGGCCGAAACCAAGGACGGCACCAAGCAGCGCATCACGGCGACCTATCTCGACCGTGGCCTGATCGGTGACCTGCGCAATGCCGGCGTCAAGTTCGACGTCAAGCCGCGCGAAGAACAATCCTTCCTGCTGTCCATGCTGATCAGCTGGGGCCCGATGCTGCTGTTGATCGGCGTGTGGGTCTACTTCATGCGCCAGATGCAGGGCGGCGGCAAGGGCGGCGCCTTCAGCTTCGGCAAGAGCAAGGCGCGCATGCTCGATGAAGCCAACAACACCATCACCTTCGCTGACGTCGCCGGTTGCGACGAGGCCAAGGAAGAAGTCAAGGAACTGGTGGACTTCCTCAAGGATCCGCAGAAGTTCCAGAAGCTCGGTGGTCGCATTCCGCGCGGCGTGCTGATGGTCGGCCCTCCGGGCACCGGCAAGACGCTGCTGGCCAAGTCGATCGCCGGCGAGGCCAAGGTGCCATTCTTCACGATCTCGGGTTCCGACTTCGTTGAAATGTTCGTCGGCGTGGGCGCTGCCCGCGTGCGCGACATGTTCGAGCAGGCCAAGAAGAGCGCGCCTTGCATCATCTTCATCGACGAAATCGACGCGGTCGGTCGCCATCGTGGCGCGGGCCTCGGCGGTGGCAATGACGAGCGCGAGCAGACGCTGAACCAGATGCTCGTCGAGATGGACGGTTTCGAGACCAACCTCGGCGTGATCGTGATCGCGGCCACGAACCGGCCTGACATTCTTGACCCGGCGCTGCTGCGTCCCGGCCGTTTCGACCGTCAGGTCTACGTGACGCTGCCGGACATCCGCGGCCGCGAGCAGATCCTGAACGTTCACATGCGCAAGGTGCCGATCGGCCAGGACGTCAACGCCAGCATCCTCGCTCGCGGTACGCCCGGCATGAGCGGTGCTGACCTGGCCAATCTGGTCAACGAGGCCGCGCTGTTCGCCGCACGTCGCAATGGCCGTGTGGTCGAGATGATCGACTTCGAGCGCGCCAAGGACAAGCTCTACATGGGCCCCGAGCGCAAGAGCATGGTCATGACGGAAGAAGAGCGTCGCGCCACGGCTTATCACGAGTCCGGCCACGCCATCGTCGCCGAGATGCTGCCCGGCACTGATCCGGTCCACAAGGTCACCATCATGCCGCGTGGCCGCGCCCTGGGCGTGACCTGGCAGTTGCCCGAGCGCGACCAGTACAGCCGCTACTTCAAGCAGATGCTCAATGAAATCAGCATCCTGTTCGGCGGCCGCATTGCCGAGGAGTTGTTCGTGCAGGACATCTCCACGGGTGCCTCGAACGACTACGAACGTGCCACCCGCATCGCCCGTGACATGGTCACCCGCTACGGCATGAGCGATCTGCTGGGCCCGATGGTCTATGCCGAGAACGAAGGCGAAGTCTTCCTCGGCCGCAGCATGACCAAGACGACCAATATCAGCGAGACCACGCAGCAGAAGGTCGACGCCGAAATGCGCCGCATCCTGGACGAGCAATACGCCGTGGCCCGCGCGATTCTGGATGGCAACCGCGACAAGGTGGCGGCCATGACTGAAGCGCTGATGAAGTGGGAAACCATTGACCGCGACCAGGTGCTGGACATCATTGCCGGCCGCCCACCGCGCTCGCCTGATGACGCGCCGCCGACGCCCAGCGGTGGCCCTTCGGGTGGCAGCACGCCGCCGGTGACGGGCACGCCCGCCACGACGGCGGTCTGAGTCCGCAGGACGATGAAGGAAGGGGTGGCCTGAAGAGGCTGCCCTTTTGCTTTTCATGATGCATTGGCAGACCGCTCGTTTCCAGATCGATCTCTCATGCCCGCGCGTGATGGGCATCGTCAATCTCACGCCCGATTCGTTCTCCGACGGCGGCGAGCATGCCAGCGTCGAGGCTGGCATCGCGCATTGCAAGCGCCTGGTGGAAGAGGGCGCCGACATCCTCGACATCGGCGGCGAATCGAGCCGCCCGGGCGCGCAGGCGCTCTCAGTGGATGAGGAATGGGCCCGCATCGAACCCGTCCTGGCTGTTGCCGCGCAGCTCGGCGTCCCCGTCTCGATCGACACCTGCAAGCCCGAGGTGATGCGCCGCGCCTTGCTTGAAGGCGCCGACATCATCAACGACATCCACGCGCTCGAGCGCGCCGGCGCACTCGAAGCGCTGGCCGGGCATCCGACCGCCGGCGTCTGTCTGATGCACATGCGCGGCGAGCCGCAGACCATGCAGGGCCTGACCGACTACGTGGACGTGGTGGCCGAAGTGACGGCCTATCTCCAGGTGCGCGCGCTGGCCGCTCAAGCCGTGGGCATCGCCGCCGACCGCATTGCACTCGATCCGGGCTATGGCTTTGCCAAGACCTCGGAGCAGAACCTGACGCTGCTGGCCCGTCAGGCCGAGCTGCTCAGCCTGAAGATGCCTTTGCTCGTCGGCTGGTCGCGCAAGCGCACGCTCGGCGACCTGACCGGCCGGCCCGTCGGCGAACGGCTCGCCGCCGGCCTCGCCGCTGCGCTGGCTGCAATCGACCGCGGCGCGGTGATTGTGCGCACCCACGGTGTCGCCCCCACGGTCGACGCGATCAAGGTGTGGCAGGCGCTGAGGGACAATCAGCGATTGAATTCAGAAGGACAAGAATCATGAGCCGTACCTATTTCGGTACCGACGGCATCCGCGGCACCGTCGGCCAATCGCCCATCACGCCTGATTTCATGCTGCGCCTCGGCCATGCCGTCGGCCGCGTGCTGCGCGAGAAGTCGCCGCGCCCCAGCGTGCTGATCGGCAAGGACACGCGCATCTCCGGCTACATGATCGAGTCGGCCCTCGAAGCCGGCTTTGCCTCGGCCGGTGTCGACGTGCTGCTGACCGGCCCGTTGCCCACGCCCGGCGTCGCCTACCTGACCCGGGCGCTGCGCCAGGATCTGGGCGTGGTCATCAGCGCCTCGCACAACCCCTTTGCCGACAACGGCATCAAGTTCTTCTCCAGCAAGGGTGAAAAGCTGCCCGATGCCTGGGAAATGTCGGTTGAGCAGGCGCTCGAAGAACCGGCCAACTGGATCGACTCGGCCAATCTGGGCCGCGCGCGCCGCCTGACCGACGCCAATGGCCGCTATATCGAGTTCTGCAAGGCCACGTTCGGCACCGACCTGACGCTGCGCGGGCTCAAGATCGTGGTCGATGCGGCCAACGGCGCGGCCTATCACGTGGCGCCCGACGTGTTCCATGAACTCGGCGCCGAGGTCATCTCGATCGGCTGCAAGCCCGACGGCTTCAACATCAATGCCGGCTTTGGCGCCACCGCGCCGGGTGCGCTGGTGCAGGCGGTCAAGGAGCATGGCGCCGACTACGGCATCGCACTCGACGGCGACGCCGATCGGCTGCAACTGGTGGACGCGCAAGGCCGCCTCTACAACGGCGACGAACTGCTTTACGTGATGGTGGCGGACCGCCTGGGCCAGGGCCTGCGCGTGCCGGGCGCCGTCGGCACACTGATGACGAACATGGCCGTGGAACTGGCCCTCAAGGCCCGTGACGTGGAATTCGTGCGCGCCAAGGTAGGCGACCGTTATGTGCTCGAAGAACTGGCCGCGCGCGGCTGGCAGCTCGGCGGGGAGGGCTCCGGCCACCTGCTGGCGCTGGACAAGCACACGACCGGCGACGGCATCGTCAGCGCCTTGCTCGTCCTGCAGGCGGTCAGCCGTACCGGCCGCACGCTGGCTGACCAGTTGGCTGGCGTCGATCTGTTTCCGCAAACACTGATCAATGTGCGCCTCCAGCCCGGCCAGGATTGGAAGAGCAATGCGCTCCTGGCCCGCGAGCAGGCCGAGGTGACGGCCGAACTGGCCGACCGCGGCCGCGTGCTGATCCGTCCTTCGGGGACCGAGCCGCTGGTCCGTGTCATGGTCGAGGCCAGTGACGCGGTTCTTGCTCAGCAATGCGCGGAAAGGCTTGCTAACGCCGTGCGTCAGTGAATGTGACAGTCGGGTGAATTGATTGTGACAAGGGGCGGAAGGGGCCAAAATCGGCCTCTTCCGCCCCTCTCTCATTCTGGCGATGATGAAATGTGTCATGTCATTGTCACAGTCGGCTTCTAGCATTCCGCCTGTTTCAAACCACCCCTCTGAAAGAGGACGCACATGAACTTTGCTCAAGTCCGCAGTACGCTTGCTCTGGTAGCAACCCTGGCCCTGGTGCCTGTTGCCGCTCATGCCCAGGACGTGACCGGCGCCGGCGCTTCCTTCCCCGCTCCGATCTACGCCAAGTGGGCTGATGCCTACGCCAAGGCTTCGGGTGCGCACATCAACTACCAATCGGTGGGTTCGGGTGCCGGCATCAAGCAGATCAAGGCCAAGACCGTCGCCTTCGGCGCTTCGGACATGCCCCTGAAGGATGAAGACCTCAAGGCCGACGGCCTGATGCAGTTCCCCACCGTGATCGGCGGCGTCGTGCCGGTGATCAATGTGGCTGGCGTGGCTCCGGGCCAAGTCAAGCTGACCGGCGAAGTGCTGGCCGACATCTACGCGGGCAAGATCAAGAAGTGGAACGAAGCCGCTCTGACCTCGCTGAACCCTGGCGTCAAGCTGCCGGATGCTGACATCGCCGTGGTGCATCGCGCCGACGGTTCGGGCACGACCTTCCTGTTCACCAACTATCTGAGCAAGGTGAACGCGGACTGGAAGGCCAAGGTTGGCGATGGCACGACGGTGGCCTGGCCCACCGGCCTCGGCGGCAAGGGCAATGAAGGCGTGGCTTCTTATGTTGCCAAGCTGCCCAACTCGATCGGCTACGTTGAATACGCTTATGCCAAGCAAAGCAAGATGACGTACGTGCAGATGAAGAACCGTGATGGCGTCTTCGTCAGCCCCGCTGACACCGCCTTCAAGGCCTCGGCTGCCGGCGCCAAGTGGAACGAAACGTTCTACCAAGTGCTGACCGACCAACCCGGCAAGACCGCCTGGCCGATCTCTGGCGCCACGTTCATCCTGATGCACAAGCAACAAGACAGCGCCGCCAACGCCACCGCCGTCCTGAAGTTCTTCGACTGGGCCTACGCCAACGGCGACAAGATGGCCGACGACCTCGACTACGTGCCGCTGCCTGACAGCCTGAAGGGTCTGATCCACAAGGAGTGGAGCGAGATCAAGGACACGGCCGGCAAGACGGTTGCTGCCAAGTAAGCAAGCAAGTAAGCAAGTAAGAAGTTATTTCGGCTGACTGCAGTACTGGCCAGCCTTGATGAAGGGCCCGGCGCGCCACACGGTGCGACCGGGCCCGAAGCACAGACAGCTCAACACCTACCGAATAGACGCCATGGCTGCCATTCTTCCTGCTACCGGGCTCACCGAGCCGCGCGCCGAACCGAGCGCTCCGCCGCCGCCGCGCCGCCGCGTCGCGCCTTGGGCCGATGCCGTGTTTGCCGCACTCGCCCAAGGCGCCGCCTGGCTTACTCTCCTCATGATGGTGGGCATCATCGGCTCGCTGCTGCTGGGCGCCGCCCCGGCCATCAAGGAGTACGGGCTTTCCTTCCTGTGGACCAATGAATGGGACCCGGTGCAGGACAAGTACGGCGGCCTGGCCATGATCTACGGCACGCTCGCCACGAGCGGCATTGCGCTGCTGATCGCCGTACCTGTCAGCTTCGGCATCGCGTTATTCCTGACCGAACTCTCGCCCAACTGGCTCAAGCGCCCGCTGGGCATTGCGGTGGAACTGCTGGCGGCCGTGCCGTCCATCGTCTACGGCATGTGGGGCCTGCTCGTGTTCGGCCCCATCCTCGCCACCTTTGTGCAGCAGCCGCTGCAAAAACTGATCGGCGGCGTGCCTTACCTCGGGGACCTGGTGTCGGGTCCGCCGGTGGGCATCGGCATCCTGTCGGCCGGCATCATCCTGGCGATCATGATCATCCCGTTCATCGCTTCGGTGATGCGCGATGTGTTCGAGGTCACGCCGCCCATGCTCAAGGAATCGGCCTACGGCCTCGGTTCCACCACCTGGGAGGTCGTCTCCAAGGTCGTGCTGCCGTACACCAAGACCGGCGTCATCGGCGGCATCATGCTGGGCCTGGGCCGCGCGCTCGGTGAAACGATGGCGGTCACCTTCGTGATCGGCAATATGAGCCAGCTCTCCTCCCTGTCGATCTTCCAGCCGGCCAACAGCATCACCTCGGCGCTGGCGAATGAATTCGCCGAAGCGGGCGATGGCATGCACATGTCCGCGCTGATCTACCTGGCCCTCGTCCTGTTCCTGATCACCTTCGTGGTGCTGGCCTTGTCGAAGTTGCTGCTTGCGCAGCTCAAGAAGAGCGAAGGGACTCGAGCATGAGCGCGATCGACGCATCCCGCCTGAAGATGCACCACAAGCGCAAGCGCGTCAATGCGGTGGCGCTGACGCTGTCGCTCGGCGCGATGGCCTTTGGTGTGTTCTGGCTGTTGTGGATTCTTTTCGAGACGGTGCACCTGGGCCTCGATGGCCTGGGCCTCAACACCTTCACGGAGATGACGCCCGCGCCGATGGCCGAGGACGGCGGCCTCGCCAACGCGATCTACGGCTCGCTGATGATGGTCGGCCTGGCCACGCTGATCGGCACGCCGATCGGCGTGCTGGCCGGTGTCTATCTGGCGGAGTACGGCCAGAAGGGCTGGCTCGGCAGCACGGTGCGCTTCGTGAACGACATCCTTTTGTCTGCACCTTCCATCGTGATCGGCCTGTTCATCTACGCCCTGGTCGTGGCGCGCATGCACACCTTCTCGGGTTGGGCCGGCACGCTGTCCCTGGCGCTGATCGTGATCCCGGTGGTGCTGCGCACGACCGAGAACATGCTGAGCCTGATCCCCAACGCGCTGCGCGAAGCTGCCTACGCGCTGGGCACGCCCAAGTGGAAGGTGATCATGAGCGTGACGCTGAAGTCGGCCCGCGCCGGCGTGCTGACCGGCATCCTGCTGGCTCTCGCTCGCGTCTCGGGCGAAACAGCGCCGCTGCTCTTCACTGCGCTGTCCAACCAGTTCTGGAGCGCGAACATGGGCGGTCCGATGGCCAGCCTGCCGGTGGTGATCTTCAAGTTCGCCATGAGCCCCTATGAAAACTGGCAGAAGCTGGCCTGGGCCGGCGTCTTCCTGATCACCATGGGCGTGCTCGCACTGAACATCGCCGCTCGCGTGCTCTTCAAAAACAAGCATTGAACGAAAGCTTCATCGAAAGCCCATATGGACGCAAAAGTCGACATGCCCGTGACCGAGAAGGCCAAGATCTCGGTTCGCAATCTGAACTTCTATTACGGCAACTTCCACGCCCTGAAGAGCATCAACCTCGACATCCCGCAAGGCAAGGTCACCGCCTTCATCGGCCCCTCGGGCTGCGGCAAGTCCACGCTGCTGCGCACGCTGAACCGCATGTTCGAGCTCTATCCCGAACAGCGTGCTGAAGGCGAGATCATGCTCGACGGCGAGAACATCCTGAAGAGCAAGGACGATGTCTCGCTGATCCGCGCCAAGGTCGGCATGGTCTTCCAGAAGCCCACGCCGTTCCCGATGTCCATCTACGACAACATCGCCTTCGGCGTGCGCCTGTTCGAGACGCTGCCCCGTGTGGAGATGGACGAGCGCGTGGAATGGGCCTTGAAGAAGGCCGCGCTGTGGAACGAAGTGAAGGACAAGCTGAACCAGAGCGGCTCGGGCCTCTCGGGCGGCCAGCAACAGCGTCTGTGCATTGCCCGCGGCATCGCGATCAAGCCTGAAGTGCTGCTGCTCGACGAGCCTTGCTCGGCACTCGATCCGATCTCGACCGGCAAGATCGAAGAGCTGATCCACGAACTGAAGAGCGACTACACCGTCGCCATCGTGACGCACAACATGCAGCAGGCCGCGCGCTGCTCGGACTACACCGCGTACATGTACCTGGGCGACCTGATCGAGTTCGGCCCCACGGCCGACCTGTTCATGAAGCCCAAGCGCAAGGACACGGAAGACTACATCACCGGCCGCTTCGGCTGAGCAGGGAGAACAAGATGGCAGACAAGCACCTCTCAACCCAATTCGACGCCGAACTCAGCGGCATCTCGACCCGCGTGCTCGAAATGGGCGGCATGGTCGAATCGCAAGTCGCGCAGGCCGTGCAAGCGCTGATCAATTTCAGCGGTGAAGCCGCCAGCGTCGTGCTGGAGACCGAAGAAAAGGTCAACGCCATGGAAGTGGCGATCGACCGCGACCTGCACAGCATCATTGCCCGCCGCCAACCGACGGCACGCGATTTGCGCCTGCTGATCGCGATCTCCAAATCCATCGCCAATCTCGAGCGCGTGGGCGACGAGGCCGCGCGCATTGCCCGCACCGTGCAACGCCTGATCAACACCGGCGTTTCGAGCCGCCTGCGCCTGCCGATGTCCGACCTGGCTTTCGAAGCCGAACTGGCCACGGCCTCGCTGCGCAAGGCGCTCGATGCCTTCGCCCGCCTTGACGTCGAGCGTGCGCTCGAAGTGCTCAAGCAGGACGACGCGATCGACAAGGAATTCGACGGCCTGCTGCGCAAGCTGATCACCTACATGATGGAAGATCCACGCACGATCTCCTCGTCGATCGACCTGGTCTTCGTCGCCAAGGCGATCGAGCGTGTGGGCGACCATGCCAAGAACCTGGCCGAAGTGATCATCTACGTGGTCAAGGGTACCGACGTGCGTCACAACACGCCGGAAGCCGTTGAGACGATGGTTCGTTGAACATCCGCCAAGAGAGAAAGAAGCCCATGAGCCAAATCCTGGTGGTGGAAGACGAATCGGCGATCGCCGAACTCATCTCCATCAATCTGCGTCACGCAGGTTACGAGGTGACGCTGGCCGCGACGGCCGATCAGGCGCAGGCCGCTGTCGACAGCGTGCTGCCCGACCTGGTCGTGCTCGACTGGATGTTGCCGGGCCAATCGGGCCTGGCTCTGGCGCGCCAATGGCGCGGCGCGGCGCGCACCAAGGAACTGCCGATCATCATGCTGACGGCCCGCGCCGAAGAAGGCGACAAGATCTCCGGTCTCGATGCGGGTGCCGATGACTACCTGACCAAGCCGTTCTCCACTAACGAGCTGCTTGCACGCATCCGCGCGGTGCTGCGCCGCAAGGCGCCCGAGGCGCTCGACTCGGTCGTGGAGATCGGCCCGCTGAGCCTCGACCCGAGCACGCGCCGTGTCAGCCGCGAAGGCTCCGAGATCAAGCTCGGCCCGACGGAATTCCGCCTGCTGCACTTCCTCATGACGCATCCCGAGCGTGTGCACAGCCGTTCGCAATTGCTCGATCGCGTGTGGGGCGACCATGTGTTCATCGAGGAGCGCACCGTCGATGTCCATGTCAAGCGCTTGCGCGAGGCGCTTGATAAAGTGCAGTGCTCCCGCATGATCGAAACCGTCCGCGGCGCTGGCTACCGCATCACGCAACAGGCCAGCGCGCTCTCCGCCTGAGAGGAACTCCCGGCCCATGTCCGACACGCTCCACTGGTTGCTGCCGCGTCTGTTGTTCAGCCTGTTGGCGGCACTGGTGGGCGCCGTGGTCTGCTGGTGGACCTGGCATTTGCTTCCCATGCCGATCTTCACGGCCGCGATCGGTGCGGTGACGGCGGTCTGGGTGATGGTGCTGTTCGATGCCTTCCGGGCGCGCCGGCTGCTGGCCTGGCTCAGGGGCCCAATGGCCATTGGCGCGCCGCGCGATGCCGGCCTGTACGGCGAGATGGCCTACCGCATCGAGAAGGCCGTGCGAGAACGCGACCGGACCATTCTGCGGGAGCAGGACCGGCTGGAGCAGTTCCTGACCGCCGTCGATGCTTCGCCGAACGGCGTGCTGCTGCTCGACGCGAACGACCAGATCGAGTGGTGCAGCCGGATCGCGGCCGAACATTTCTCGCTCGACGCACAACGCGATCTGCGCCAGCGCGTCACGAACCTGGTGCGCTCGCCGTCCTTCGTCAGCTATCTGCAGGCCGGCGTGTTCAAAGATCCCCTGGTGATGCAAAACGCACGCGGCCCCGGCTTGACGCTGGCCGTCTTCGTGCGCGAGTACGCGGAGGGCATGCGCCTCGTGATCTCGCAGGACATCACCGAGCGCGAACGCGCTGACGCCATGCGGCGCGATTTCGTGGCCAACGTCTCGCACGAGATCCGCACGCCGCTGACCGTGCTGGCCGGCTTCATCGAGACCATGAGCAGCCTGCCGCTGACCGAGGCCGAGCGGCGCCGTGTGTTCACCCTGATGCAGCAGCAGACCAACCGCATGCAGACCCTGGTGGCCGATCTGCTGACGCTCGCGCAGCTTGAGGGCAGCCCGAGGCCGGCGCCTGATCAATGGGTTTCACTCGATGCCTTGCTGCAAAGAATCGCGGCCGATGCGAGCGCCTTGTCATCGGGCCGCCATCGCATCGAAACGCAGGCGGATACGCATGTCGAACTGGCGGGGCGCGAGGCGGAACTGCTCAGTGCCGTCTCCAACCTCGTCAACAACGCGGTGCGCTACACGCCGGCCGACGGCGAGATCAAGGTCCGCTGGCGCCAGTTGCCCGACGGTGCCGGTGAATTGAGCGTCAGCGACAGCGGCATCGGCATCGCGCGCGAGCATCTGCCGAGGCTGACCGAACGCTTCTACCGCGTGGACGGCAGCCGTTCACGCGAGACCGGCGGCACGGGCCTGGGCCTGTCCATCGTCAAGCATGTGGTGCAACGCCACTGCGGCGAGCTGCAGGTGCAGAGCGAGCCGGGGCAGGGCTCGACGTTCAAGCTGATCCTGCCCGCCGTGCGCGTGCGCCTGCAGCACGAAGCGGCGCTCGGCGTCGAGGCCGCAACCCCGACCGTTTGATCGTCAGAGGGCTGCTCTCAGATCCGGCGCAGCACCCGGAAGGTCAGGGCGCGATCCGAGGGCCGGCGCACCACGCCGATCTGCTCCCAGCCTTGCGGGACCGTCGGCAGGCCCGACTGCAGGGCGTAACGGCAGCTCGTGCTCGCCAGCGAATGATCGGCCTCGACCTGCCAGTGACCCTGGAACTCCAGAGCCGCCAAGGTGGCGAGCGCCTGACCGGGCGCCGCGATGCAGCCCGGATCGGCCGGCAACTGGGCGCGCAGCAGCTCGACCAGCGGGCTGTTCGAGCGCGCGTAGTTCGCCAGCGGCAAGCCCAAGGTCAGCGCCAGCAGCCAGCCGAGCGAGATACCACCGGCCGACAAGGCCAGGCTCTTCCACAGCGCATGCTGATGCCGCGCGGTGCGCCAGCGCACCAGCGCCAGCCACGCCACGGTCCCCGCGAGGCCTGCGAGCAGCGCCAGCAGGTTGAAGCTCGGCTCAAAGCCGTGGAACAGCCGGCGCAGATTGGCCAGCGGTGTGGCCGGCCAGCCGGTCTGCATGGAGACGTAGTACAGCCACAGGAACAGCGCGCCGGCGCTGAAGAAGAACACCGCGAACCAGTCGATCGCCGCGGCAATGCCGCGCCGCAGCGTGGGCAGCGCGAAGGCCGCCAGGACCGCAAAGGCGGGCAGGGCGAGCAGCAGGGCGCGGTCGTTCGCATCCATCAGCAGGCAGGTCACGATGGGCACCGCCGCCGCAATCAGCGGCAGGAAGATATGGCGGCGCTGCCAATGGCTGCGCCAGCGCCACAGCGTCCACAGCGCCAGCGGCCAGGCCGGCCAGCAGAACCAGGCCAGCAGCACGAGCGCCTGGCGGATCGACTCGAAATGCCAGCGCACATCGACGCGCCAGGCCCAGGCCTTGAAACCCCAGGCGGCGACGCCGGCCAGCACGCCCGCCGCGAGAATCCATCCTGCCAGTTGACGGACCTGCGGGTAATGCGAGCGCAGGCACAGGATCAAGCCCAGCAGCGACAGCACGACGGCCACGGCCGGCGCACCGCTCGCGCCGAGCAGGGGCAGCGCCACCAGCAGCGACCAGCGCGCCTTGACCGCATTGAAGGGCGCGACCGCCAATCCGTAAAGGTAGAGCGTTACGGCCAGCAGTTGCAGCAGCTCGGGCGTCGTTTCATGACCGAACTGCAGCAGCCCCAGCGTGCCGATCAGGGCCAGCAGCGCGCCATCGGCAAGGCTGCGGGCGTAGTCGATGGCGCCGGCCTCGCCGCCGAACGCGAAGGCCACGGGTTGCGCAGCCTCGGTACAGGCCAGATGGAAGGTGCTGTACCAGACCAGCACCAGCACCATCACCAGCGCCAAGGCATAGGGCAGGCGAGCCGCAAAAGCGGGATCGAGAAAGGGCAGCGCCTTGATCGCCAGCGCACCGATCCAATAGGGCAGGGGCACGCCGGGCGCGGTGATGCCGGCGATGGCGGGCTGCCACCACGGCGAATGGCCCTCGGCAATGCTGGCCATGAAGCCGAACGAGCTCAGGTCGGCGTTGCGCCAGGGGTCGCGCCCGAACAGGCCCGGCAACACATAGGCCGCGCAGAGCAAGAGCAGGGGCAGGCGCGGCAGGCGCTGGGCGCCGCGTTCGGCAACGATGGCGGGGGTCGGCTGATTCATGGGTCGGGGCGCATCATGCCGCAAAACAATGCGCAGAGCGGGCACGGTGCTTGGAATTTCAGCGGAAGGCGTTGACAGGGTGATTTACTAATGAGATAGTACTAACAACTTAGTAGATTGGTTTTTGCCCATGAGTGCTGATCCGCATCCCACCGAAGGCGAGCTGGCCATCCTGCAGGTCCTGTGGAACCTGAACGCGCCGGCCACCGTACGCGAGGTCCATGAGGAACTGCTGCGCACCAAGGACACCGCGTACACCACGGTGCTCAAGATGCTGACGATCATGAGCGAGAAAAAGCTCGTGCGCCGCGATGAATCGGAGCGCAGCCACCGCTACGTTCCGGCGCATGCGGAGCCGGTCGTGCAGTCGTCGATGTTGAAGAGCTTCTTGCAGAGCACGTTTTCAGGCTCGGCCTTCAAGCTCGTGCAGAGCGCGCTTGCCGATGAGCACACGAGCGCCGAAGAGCTCGAAGCCATCAGCAAGCTGATCGCGCAGGCCAAGAGCCGGCGCAAGAAGTAAGCGGCGGGCACAGCGATGAATGCAACCATGAGTCTGGCTTCGGCAGCGGCTTTCGCGCTGCTGCATTCGCTGTGGGAGGTGGCGCTGCTCGCGCTGCTGGCGTGGCTCAGCCTCTCGCTGCTGCGCGGTGCCAGTGCCGGCATGCGGCACGCGGTCGGCATGGTCTGGCTGGTGGCGATGGCGGCCGCACCGATCGTCACTTTTGTTCTGTATTGGCATGCGCCGCTGTCGATGGACGTGATGCACGGAGCGCGGGCCGACTTGATGTTGCCCTTGCTATTGCCCTTGCATGAGCCGGGCTCCGGCGCCGCGATGCCCTGGGCCGACGCGCGCCGCGGCTGGCTGCTGGTCTGCGTCTCGCAGCTGTGGCTGCTCGGCGTGGCGCTGATGCTGATCCGGCAGATCGGCGGCTGGCGCACGATGCGGCGAATTGAGTGCGTCTCGTTTGTGGCGTTGCCGCCGGAATGGCTGGAGCGATTCGAGGCCTTGCGCTCGGCGCTCGGCGTCTCGCGCGATGTGGCGGTTCGCCTGGCCGAGCGCGTCGCGTCGCCGTTCACAGCCCATGTGCTGCGACCGGTGATCTGGCTGCCTTTGACCTTGCTGACGCAGTTGCCGCGCGAACAGATCGAGGCTTTGCTGGCGCACGAATTGGCGCACATCCGCCGGCTCGACTGGTGCTGGAACGCGATGCAGTGCGCCATTGAGGCCTTCTTGTTCCACCACCCGGGCATGTGGTGGCTGAGCCGGCGCATCCGTGAAGAACGCGAGCACGCTTGTGATGACCTGGCGGTGAGCGTTTGTGGCGATCCCATTGTTCTGGCGGAAGCGCTGGCCGGGCTGCAGAGGCAGCGCCGGAGGGCTCCGCGTCTTGCTCTTGCAGCCGAAGGAGGCTCTCTGATGAAACGTGTCTCACATCTTCTTTCCATCGCACCGGCGCGGCCCAGCCTGCGCTGGCCCGGCGCGCTGCTGCTCATGCTCTGCTCGGGCAGCCTGCTCGCCATGCAGCTCGTGCCGCCGGCCCGTCTCTTGATCAATCTGCGCTACGAGGCTTCATCGGAGGGCGAGCTCACGCCGGGCAACTACCGGCAATACACGGCCAGCTATCTGGGTGAGAAGCGGCGCGAGTACCGCATCAGCATGGATACCGGCGGCCACGTCGACGAGAACTATGCCGAGGACGGGCAGCGCAAGACGATGGATGCAGACGCGCGCCAGTGGTTGAAGTCGGTCACGCTGATGAATGCGAGTTCGGAAGTGGCGAAGCCCAAGCTCGAGCGACCGTCCCTGCCTGAGCCCTCTTTGCTGCCTGAGCTGCCCGAGCTGCCGCCGGTGCCTGAGCCACCGCCACTGCCTTCGCAGTCGGAGGAGCTCAAGGCGCTGATGGCGATGCTCCAGTCGGACCCGCAAGTCACGGCCGTCACCGGTCTGCCGGCCACGCCTGACCGCGGCAGCTTCCACGGCAGCGTGCACCTCTGGGGCTCGCGCGACTTCCATCTCTGGGGCGTTGACGATCCCGTTGGCGGCAAGGCCGCTTTCACGGTGGTCTTCAAGGGGCCGAAGGGGCGGGTCAACGTCGCCTGGTCGGGCAAGACTGTGGCCGGTGCGTGGAAGGCCGATTCGATGAAGTTGGCGGCGCTAACGCCTTAGGTCAGCGCATTTTTTTAAACCAAACTACTAACTGATTAGTAGATCAACCCCGAGGTACCGCGATGAAGAAGAGAAATTCCATGAAGCTGGGTCTGGCATTGATGCTGGGCGCCATGTTGACGTCACGCGTGATGGGCGATCCGACCGCGCCGCCGTTGTCACCCGCCGAGCGCGTCGAGGTGCTGCAAACGCTCAAGAGCAAGTTGAACGCGAACTATGTGTTCCCCGAGGTTGCGGCCCACATCAACGCGACGCTGCCCGCCAAGGCTGCGGCCTACAACAAGACGGCCGATGCCGCCGAATACAGCGAGTTGCTCTCGAAGGACCTGCGCGAGCTCGGCAACGACAAGCACTTCCGCGTTTTCTACGATCCCGAGTTCCATCGCTCCGAAGCGCCGGATGCCATCCCGAGCGCCGAAGACATGGAGCATCAGCGCGTCCAGGCGGCGCAGCTCGCCTATGGTGTCGAGAAGGTGCAGCGCCTGCCCGGCAACGTGGCCTATGTCGAGTTGCGCGGCTTCGGGCCGACTGAACTCGTGGCCCCGGCCTATGCGTCGACGATGGCGCTGATCGCCGGCAGCGATGCGCTGATCCTCGACCTGCGCCGCAATGGCGGCGGCTCGCCGACCAGCGTGGCCTTGTGGATGAGCTATTTCTTCGCACAAGGCGATGAGCGTCATCTCAACGACATCTACACGCGCTCGACCGACTCGACACAACAGTTCTGGACCACCACGGCCGTCGGCGAGCGCTACACCCAGCCCGTCTATGTGTTGACCTCACCGCGCACCTTCTCGGGCGGCGAAGAGTGCGCGTACGACTTCCAGACCCAGAAGCGCGCCACGCTGATCGGCGAAACCACGGGCGGAGGCGCCAACGCCGGTGACCGTTTTGCGCTGGGCCACGGCCTCGTGATCAACATCCCGACCGCCCGCGCGATCAACCCGATCACGCACACGAACTGGGAGCATGTGGGCGTGAAGCCCGATGTGCAAGCGCCTGCGGCCGATGCTCAGCAAGTCGCTTACGTCACGATCCTGCGGGCGCAACTGGACAAAATCACTGACCCTGACGACAAGGCCCATCTGAAGAAGCTGCTCGCCCTCGCCGAGAAGGGCGAGAGCGAAGCGCCGGTCTACCAGATGCGGATGCGACGCTAAACCGTTCGTTCAGCGGACCGTGTAGCCACGCCCGTCCATGCAGGCCTCGATCGCGCGCTGGAACACGCTGGCGTCGGTCTTGGCGCGAGGCACGCTCGTGGCCGCCCAGCTGTTGCAGGCGCGGGTGTCGCTCTCGGTCTGCTCTGCCGACTGGCTGTTGCGCGGATAGACGACGGGATCTGGCCTTGAGTAGCTGGTGCTTGCCGGTGCCGGGGCCTGGGCCGGCGCCGTATAGGAGGGCTGCTGCGCATAGACCACGGTCGGCGGCGGCGGTGCCACGACGACGGTGCTCGGGTAGCCGTAGTAGCCGTCATAGGCATAGGCCGAGGGGTAGAAGAGCGGCAGGCCGATGCCGACCGAGACGCCCCAGCGCGGGCCCCAGCCACCACCGTGCCAATGGCCGCCGTAGCCGCGTGCCTCACTGAGAGTGGGCAGGGCAGCCAAGGCCACGAGCAGGGATGCGGCAATCCAACGAATGGGACGGCGGCTTGAAGATGAAGAAGAGGGGGTGTGTTTCATGACGCTTTGACTCCAATGCGGGCGCTGTGCCGGGCTCAGTGACACGACGGCTCGGCACAGCGCTCACTCTGACTTGAACACAAATTCGCAGCTCGGGGACGCCTGGCCTTGTAAAGACCGGGTCCCTTGTGTGAGTGCGCTTTTCTGCCGGGCCAGTTCAAGTCCGCGGCAAGACCCAGTCCGGCCGCACGAAGTGGCAGGTGTAGCCATTCGGCAGGCGTTCCAGATAGTCCTGGTGCTCGGGTTCGGCCTCCCAGAAATCGCTGACGGGTTCGAGCTCGGTCGCCACCTTGCCGGGCCACAGTCCGGACGCATTCACGTCCTGGATCGTGCGCTCGGCCTCGGCCTTCTGCGCCTCGCTCGTGTAGTAGATCGCCGAGCGATACGAAGTGCCCAGGTCGTTGCCCTGGCGGTTCTTCGTGGTCGGGTCGTGGATCTGGAAGAAGAACTCGAGCAGCTTGCGGAAGCTCGTGACCTCGGGATCAAAAATGATCTCGATGCCCTCGGCGTGGCTGCCGTGGTTGCGGTAGGTGGCGTTGCGCACATCGCCGCCCGTGTAGCCCACGCGGGTCGAGAGGATGCCGGGCATCTTGCGGATCAGGTCCTGCATGCCCCAGAAGCAGCCACCGGCCAAAACAGCGCGTTCGGGATTGCTCATTTCAACGCTCCTCGACTTGGTTGATGTACTCGCCATAACCCTCAGCTTCCATGTCATCGCGATGGATGAAGCGCAGGGAGGCCGAGTTGATGCAATAGCGCAGGCCACCGCGGTCGCGCGGGCCGTCGGGGAAGACGTGGCCCAGATGGCTGTCGCCGTGCGTGGAACGCACTTCGGTGCGGATCATGCCGTGCGTGATGTCGCGCAACTCGTTGACGTGCGCGGGCTCGATCGGCTTGGTGAAGCTGGGCCAGCCGCAGCCGGACTCGAACTTGTCGCCCGAGGCGAACAGCGGCTCGCCGGAGACGACGTCCACGTAGATGCCGGGCTCATGGTTGTCGAGATACTCGCCCGTGCCCGGCCGCTCGGTGCCGCTTTGCTGCGTGACACGGAATTGCTCGGCCGTGAGCTTGCCAATCGCTTCGGGAGACTTGCTGTAGTTCGCCATGGGGCCCTTCTTTCATCGACGGTGCTGGACCGTTCAATGTAGGGCCACTTTCCAGGAATTCAATGAAGCAGCCAGGTGCTCACATGGAAGGTCACGTAGGACGCCAGATAGGCCAGGCCGAACAGGTAGCTCAGGATGATCAGCGGGTACTTGTAGCCGCCGGTTTCGCGCTTGACCGCCGCCAGCGTGGACAGGCATTGCGGCGCAAACACGTACCAGGCCAGCAGCGAGAGCGCGGTCGGCAGGCTCCAACTGTTGGCGATCAGCGGCATCAGCGCCTGGGCGGCGTCATCGCCGGTGGCCGAGAGCGCGTAGACCGTGCCCAGGCTGCTGACGGCCACCTCGCGCGCAGCCATGCCGGGCACCAGGGCCACGGCGATCTGCCAGTTGAAGCCGATCGGGGCCAGCACATGCGCGAGTGCGTGACCGATCATGCCTGCGATGCTGTATTCAATCGGCGCTCCGGTGGCGCCCGGTGGGGCGCCGGGGAAGCTGGCGAGCGCCCACAGGGCGACCGTCATGGTCATGATCACGCCGCCCACGCGCTTGACGAAGATCTCGGCGCGCTGATACAGGCCGATCGCCACGCCGCGCACGGACGGCCAGTGGTAGCTCGGCAGCTCCATCATCAGCGGGCGCACCTGCGTGCCGCTGCGCGTGAAGCGCTTGAGCACCCAGGCCACGCCCATCGCGCCGACGATGCCGGCCAGATAGAGCGCGAACAGCACCAGGCCCTGCAACTCCAGCCCGCCCCAGACCTCGCGGTGCGGGATGAAGGCGCCAATGATCAGCGCGTAGACCGGCAAGCGCGCCGAGCAGGTCATCATCGGCGCGATCAGGATCGTGACCAGGCGGTCGCGCGTGTTCGCGATCGAACGCGTCGCCATGATGCCGGGAATGGCGCAGGCAAAGCTGGACAGCAGCGGGATGAAGCTGCGCCCCGACAGGCCCACGCTGCCCATCAAGCGATCGAGCAGGAAGGCCGCGCGCGGCAGATAGCCCGACTCTTCCAGAATCAGGATGAAGAAGAACAGGATCAGGATCTGCGGCAGGAACACGAGCACCGAACCGGCACCGGCGATCACGCCATCGACGATCAGGCTGCGCACGAGCGAGAGGCTGTCCGGCAGCAGCGTGCCGATGAAGGCGCCCAGCGATTCCATGCCGGCCTTGATCGCATCCATCGGCGGCTGCGCCCAAGTGAACACGGCCTGGAACAGCAGGAAAAGCACGACCAGCAGGATCACCGGCCCGGCCAGCGGATGCAGCAGCACGCGATCGACGCGGTCGCTGGAGAGATTGGGCAACTGATGATCGATGCCCAGGCCGCCCAGAATCTGGCGCACGGTCGCCTGGTCTTCGTCGGGGCTGCTGTCCGCAATCGCGACCGGGCCGGAAGGTGCCCACACATCGGGGCTGTCGAGCAGCATCTTCAGATCGTCAACGCCTTCGCCATCGGTGGCCACGGTGCGCACCACAGGCACGCCGAGCGCATCACCGAGTGCCTTGGGGTCGATGTTGAGGCCGCGCTTGGCCGCCAGATCGGCCATGTTCAGCGCGATCACCACGGGCAGGCCCTGGCGCTTGACCGCCAGCACGAGGCGCAGGTTGCGGCGCAGATTGGTGGCGTCGACCACGCAGACCACGAGGTCCGGGCGCTTCTCGCCTTGCGCGCGACCGGCCAGCACATCGACCGTCACGCGCTCATCGGGCGAGCGCGGATGCAGGCTGTAGGTGCCGGGAAGATCGAGCAGGCGCAGCGTCTTGCCCGCGCTGCTCTTGAGGCGGCCTTCCTTGCGCTCGACGGTCACGCCGGCGTAGTTGGCGACCTTCTGGTGGCTGCCGGTCAGACGGTTGAAGAGGGCGGTCTTGCCGCAGTTCGGATTGCCCACCAAGGCCAGCAGGCGGCCGGCCGGGTGCACATGGACTACAGCTTCGTTCATGCAGCTTCTCGAGTCACGGTCACGCATTCAGCCTCGGCGCGACGCAGCGCGAAGGTCGAGTCCCCGACCCGGATCACCAGCGGATCCGCGCCCGGCAGGCCGCGCGCCATCACGCACACCGGCTCGCCGGGAATGAAGCCGATTTCCTCCAGCCACTGAGCCCATTCGGGCGCATGGTCGGGGGCCGAAATGCGCTGCACCAGCAGGGCATCACCAATATCGGCCTGGGCAAGGCTGGCGGGAACGGGAGCAGACATCGCGATTTGTGACGAAAGTTTTTCGTATCGAGAATTATTCTCATCATTGTATGCGCTGCGGGATTTGCCTGTTGGAACAGGGCGCGCAAACGTTTTACATTAGGACCTTCAACGGTTTTCCCACCCCTACAATCCGCGTCTCCTAACGCCCAAACTCCACGAATCGCCATGAAGCTTGCCGTTTCACTTGCACTGGCCTTTGCTGTTGCTGCCCCCCTCGCTGCCCACGCCGACCCGGCCGTGATCTTCGACATGGGCGGCAAGTTCGACAAATCCTTCAACCAATCGGCCTACCAGGGCGCGGAGCGTTGGAAGAAGGAGACGGGCAAGAACTATCTTGAGTTCGAGATCAGCAACGACACGCAGCGCATGCAGGCGATCCGCCGCATGGCCGAGCGCGGTGCCAGCCCGATCATCTCGATCGGCTTCGCCCAGGCTTCGGCGCTCGAGCAGGTCGCCAAGGATTTCCCCAAGACCCAGTTCGCCATCATTGACGCCACGGTCAACAAGCCCAATGTGCAGTCGGTGACCTTCAAGGAACAGGAAGGCAGCTACCTCGTCGGCGCCATCGCCGTCACCGCCAGCAAGACCGGCAAGGTCGGCTTCGTCGGCGGCATGGACATCCCGCTGATCCGCGCCTTCCAGTGCGGCTACGAGCAGGGCGTGAAGGCCACCAATCCCAAGGCCGAGCTGTTCTCGAACATGACCGGCACCACGTCGACCTCGTGGAACGACCCGACGCGCGGCGCCGAGCTCGCCAAGTCGCAATTCGCCAAGGGCGCCGATGTGGTGTTCGCCGCCGCGGGCGGTACCGGCGTCGGTGTCTATCAAGCGGCCAAGGATTCGGGCAAGTTCGCCATCGGCGTGGACAGCAACCAGAACCATGTGCAGCCCGGCACCATGCTGACTTCGATGGTCAAGCATGTGGACGTGGCCGTGTACAACGTGCTCAAGGGTTGGAAGGCCGGCGCGCAGACGCTCGGCCTGAAGGAAGGCGGCGTGGACTACGCGCTCGATGAATTCAACGCCAAGGTCTTCACGCCCGCGCTGAAGGCCAAGGCTGAAGCGGTCAAGGCCGACATCATCTCGGGCAAGATCAAGGTCATCGACTACCGCGCCAACAACGCTTGCAAATGACGATGACCGCAGCGGTCCAGCTGAACGGGATCAGCAAGCGCTTCGGCGCCGTGCAGGCCAATCGCGAGGTCAGTTTCACCGTCGCCGCCGGCACGGTACACGGCCTCGTCGGCGAGAACGGCGCGGGCAAGAGCACCTTGATGGCCATCTTGTATGGCTACTACCAGGCCGATGCGGGCGGCATCGAGATCGACGGCAAGCCCGTGCAGATCGCCAATTCACATCAGGCGATTGCCTTGGGCATCGGCATGGTCCACCAGCACTTCATGCTGGTCGATCCGCTGACGGCACTCGACAACATCATGCTCGGCGCCGAGGGCGGTTTCTTCCTGCAGCCCAGCAAGGCGAAGGCGCGTGCGCGCCTGAACCAGCTGATGCAGGAAACCGGCCTGCAGGTGCGGCTCGACAAGCTCGTGAGCGACTTGCCCGTAGGCGAGATGCAGCGGCTCGAGATCCTCAAGGCGCTCTATCGCGGCGCGCGCATCCTGATCCTCGACGAGCCCACCGCCGTGCTCACCCCGCAGGAAACGCTGCAGCTGTTCGAGGTGCTGAAGCGCCTGCGCGCGATGGGCACGACGATCATCCTGATCACGCACAAGCTCAAGGAAGTGATGGCCTTGTGCGATGAGGTGACCGTGATGCGTGCGGGCCAGGTCGTGCACAGCACGCAGATTGAAAACACCAGCCCCGAGCAACTCGCCGAGGCGATGGTCGGCCGCAAGGTCAACCTCGGCCGACAAGCCGCGGCACAAGCGGCTAACGACGAAATCCGACTGACAGCGCAAGGCCTGAGCCTGCGTGACATCAACGGCGTGACGCGCCTGCATGAGGTGTCGCTGAGCCTCAAGGCCGGCGAGATCGTCGGCGTGGCCGGTGTCTCGGGCAATGGCCAGAGCGAGCTGCTTGAAGTGCTCTCCGGCATGCAGGCGCCCGATGCGGGCAGCCTGACGCTGGCGGGCCAGCAGTTTGCGCAGCAAGGTTGGCTCGACCCGAAGAACGCACGTGCCTTGAAGCTCGCCCACGTGCCCGAAGACCGTCATGCCTGCGGCATGGTGATGAGCTTTCCGGCCTGGGAAACCGCCGTGCTCGGCTACCAGAGCAATGCTGAGTACCGCAGTGGCGCCAGCATGAACCATGCGGCGATGCGTGCGGCCACGGTCGAGATGCAGGAACGCTTCGACGTGCGCCCGCGCGACCCGAACCTCGGCTCGAGCAAGTTCTCGGGCGGCAATCAACAGAAGCTGATCCTGGCGCGCGAAATCGGCGAGAAGCCGGCCGTGCTGCTGGTCGGCCAGCCCACGCGCGGCGTGGATATCGGCGCCATCGAGTTCATCCACAACCAGTTGCGTGCCCTGCGTGACGCCGGTTGCGCGGTGCTGCTGGTGTCAAGCGAGCTGGACGAGATCCTGGCCCTGGCCGATCGCGTCGTCGTGATGAACGGCGGACGCATCACCGGCGAGCTCGGCATCGATCAATGCGATGAAAAAACCTTGGGGCTTTTGATGGCTTCGACGATCACGGAGCAGGCCGCATGAGCCAACCCTTGAACATGCCGCGGTGGGTCGATATCGGCTTGCTGCCTTTGTGGAACCTGCTGATCGCGCTGCTCGTCGCGGGCCTCGTGGTGCTGGCGATCGGCCAGAGCCCGAGCCAGGCGCTGCTCACGATGCTGCAAGGCGCGCTCGGTTCGGTGCGCGGCCTCGGCTACACGCTCTACTACGCAACGACCTTCATCTTCACCGGCCTCGCCGTGGCGGTCGCCTTTCATGGCGGCCTCTTCAACATCGGCGGGGAAGGGCAGGCCACCGTCGGCGGGCTTGGCGTGGCCTTGGCGGCGCTGGCTTTGGGCCCGCATCTGCCGGCCATCGTGCTGCTGCCGCTGCTGGTGCTGGCCGCTGCCTTGTTCGGTATGGTCTGGGCCGTGATCCCCGGCTATCTGCAAGCCTGGCGCGGCAGCCATGTGGTCATCACGACCATCATGTTCAACTTCCTCGGCGTGACGCTGAACAGCTATCTGCTGGTCAACTGGCTGCGCCCGACCGGTGGCAGCATGGCCGTGGAAAGCGCCGAGTTCGTGGAGGCCGCGCGCATGCCGGCGCTGCATGAACTGGCCGCGCGCTTCGGCGTTGAGCTGCCTTCCTCGCCGCTCAACCTGAGCCTCGTGCTCGCGTTGCTGGCCTGCGTTTTTGTCTGGTGGTTCCTGTGGCGCAGCCGCGCCGGCTACGCGCTGCGAGCCGTGGGCAGCGCACCACGCGCCGCGCATTACGCGGGCATCCATCCGCGCATGCAGGTGCTGATCGCGATGGGCATTTCGGGCGCATTGGCGGGCCTCGTCGGCGTCAATGAAATCTCGGGCGTGCAGGGCAAGCTGACGCTGGATTTTGTGGCCGGCGCGGGCTTCACCGGCATCGCCGTTTCGCTGATGGGCCGCAGCCATCCGGTCGGCATCGTGCTGGCCTCGCTGCTGTTCGGTGTGCTCTACCAAGGCGGCGTCGAGGTGTCCTTCGACATGCCGGGCTTCACGCGTGAGATGGTCACCACCGCGCAGGGCCTGATCGTGCTGTTTGCGGGCGCCATGTCGACGGTCAGCGCACCGATGTTTGCCAAGATCTTCGGGAGGAATCGCTGATGGACGAGATCCTCATTGGCTCGCTGATTGCGTCGACCTTGCGCGTTACGACGCCGCTGCTGCTATGTGCGCTGGCGGGCCTCGTCAGCGAACGTTCCGGCGTGATCGACATCGGCCTCGAAGGCAAGATGCTGTTCGCCGCCTTCGCAGCCGGTTGCGTCGGCGCGGTCGCGCATTCGACCGGCCTGGGCATCGCCGCCGCAATCGGCGTCTCATGCCTGCTCTCACTGATCCACGGTTTTGCCTGCGTCACGCATCGCGGCGATCAGGTGATCTCCGGCGTGGCGCTGAACATGGTCGCCGCCGGCTTGACCGTCGTGCTCGGCATCGCGTGGTTCCAGCAAGGCGGTCAGACGCCTTCCGTCGACGAAGCGGTGCGCATGACGGCGGTCTTCAAGAGCTTCCCCGAGCCGGTCGCCGGCTCCTGGTTCGCCTCGGTGATCGGCTATGGTTTCCTGAGCCACAACATCCTCGTCTACCTGAGCTTTGCGCTCGTCGGCGGTGTCTGGTTCTTCATGGAGCGGACCCGTCCGGGCCTGCGCCTGCGCGCCGTGGGCGAGAACCCGGCGATGGTCGATGCGGCCGGCGTGTCCGTCGCGGGGTTGCGTTATGCGGCGCTGATGATCAACGGCGTGCTGTGCGGCCTGGCCGGCAGCTACCTGGTGCTCGCGCAGAACGCCAGCTTCAGCCCCAACATGACCGCGGGCCGCGGCTTCATCGCCCTGGCCGCGATGATCTTCGGCAAGTGGAAGCCGGTGCCCACGCTGTTCGCCTGCCTGCTGTTCGGCTTCCTCGATGCGGCTTCGATCCGCTTGCAGGGCGTGACGTTGCCGGCCGTATTGGGTGGCGGCGAAGTGCCCGTCCAACTGATCCAGGCCTTGCCCTACATCCTCACCGTGGTCTTGCTGGCCGGCTTCATCGGCCAGGCGATGGCGCCCAAGGCCCTCGGACGACCCTACGTCAAGGAACGCTGATGTTGACTGACCAAGACAAGGCGAGGCTGCTCGAAGCCTCGCTCGGCGCCCGTGCGCATTCCCATTCGCCGTACTCGGGTTACGCCGTCGGCGCCGCCATCCTGGACGAGCAGGGGCAAATCCATGCGGGTGCGAATATCGAGAATGCCGCCTATCCTCAAGGCTGGTGTGCCGAAGCCACCGCGCTGAGCGCGATGGTGATGGCCGGCGGCAAGCGCGCCGTGGCGGTGCTGGTGACGGGGCCCGGGCCCGAGGTCATCACCCCCTGCGGCGGTTGCCGCCAGAAGCTGCGCGAGTTCGCCGGACCGGATCTGCAGATCATTGCCGGCGACCCGGGCGGCATCAAAGACCAATGGACGCTGGAGCAACTGCTGCCGCACAGCTTCGGCCCTGATCACCTGAAATAGAGAGTTACTTGCCATGATCGACAACAAGACCCTGGAACCGCTGATCGCCACCACCGTGGACAAGCTCCAACGCCTGTACGGCACCGCGCCGGCCGTGGCCGTGGTGCTGGGCTCCGGCTGGGCCGGCGCGGTCAGCCAGGTGCAGGATGCGAAACACATGGCCTACACCGAGCTGCCGGCTTTCCCGCAGCCCAAGGTTGAAGGCCATGTGAACGAGATCGTGGTCGGCCGCATCGGCGATCAACGCGTCGTGATGCTGCGCGGCCGTGCCCACACTTACGAAACCGGCGATTGCACCGGCATGGCCGGCGCGCTGCGCAGCCTGGCGCGTTGGGGCGTGAAGGCGTTGGTGCAGACCAATGCCTCGGGGTCGCTCCGCAACCACATGCCGCCGGGCAGCCTCATGCTGATCAAGGACCACATCAACGCGCCGCAACGCTCGCCGCTGATGGGCGAGCAGGGCAGCCACCGCTTCGTGGACATGAGCGCCGCGTACGACCCCGAGCTGCGCGAGCACGCCATCAAGGTGGCACGCGGGCAAGGTTCGGTCGTGAGCGAAGGCGTGTACTGCTGGGCCGTCGGCCCGCAGTTCGAGACGCCCGCCGAGATCCGCATGTTTGCCGCCTGGGGCGCCGATGCCGTCGGCATGAGCACCGTGCCCGAGACCATCCTGGCGCGCCACGCCGGCCTGCGCGTGATGGGCCTGGCGCTGATCACGAACATGGCCGCCGGCATGTCCGGCGAGGCGCTGACGCACGCGCTGACCTTGCAGCAGGCCCAGATGTCGGGCGAGCGCGCCTCGGCCTTCCTGGCCGCCGTGGTGGCCTCGCTGGCCGAGCTGCCTTCGCTGCATGGCTGATCTGCAAACAGCAGCCCGGCAAGCGCTGGCCTGCCTGGATCTCACCAGCCTCAACGACGCCGACACGGCCGCCGATATCGAGACGCTTTGCGCACGCGCGCAGACGCGCTTCGGACCGGTTGCCGCAGTCTGCGTCTGGCCGCGCTTCGTGGCGCAGGCTCGTACATTGCTGCCCGCAAACATTCGCGTGGCCGCTGTCGCCAACTTCCCGCAAGGCATGCTCGACACCGCCGCTGCGCTGGCCGACGTGGCCGCGATTGCGCAAGCCGGTGCCGATGAAATCGACGTCGTGCTGCCCTACAAGGCGCTGATGGCCGGCCAGCGCAGCGCCGTGGCTGAATTCCTCGCCGAGGTGCGCCACGCCAGTCGCCCGCTGACACTCAAGCTGATCATCGAAAGCGGCGAGCTGAAGACGCCCGAGCTGATCCAGCAGGCGACGCGCATGGGCCTGGTGGCCGGTGTCGACTTCATCAAGACGAGCACGGGCAAGACGCCTGTCTCCGCCACGCCTGAAGCCGCGCAGGTGATGCTGCACGAGATCAAGGCCAGCGGGCTTGGCAACGCCGGCTTCAAGGCCAGCGGCGGCATTCGCACGGTGGCGGATGCGCAGCTCTATCTGCAACTGGTGGCCGATGCGCTGGGCGCTTCCGCCCTGACGCCGCAGCGCTTCCGCTTTGGCGCGAGCGGTCTGCTGAACGATATCGAGGTGGTGCTGGGTGGCACCGCTTCCGCTTCCGCCTCCGCTGAAAACTCGAGTTACTGATTGATGTCCGACGAGAAAGAAGAACAGCCCCAACAGCCGCAACATCCGCGGCGCGCGATCAAGAGTTTTGTCGTGCGCGCCGGTCGCATGGGCACGGGCCAGATCAAGGCCTTGGCCGAGCTCGGCCCGCGCTTTGTGCTGCCTTTCAAGCATGAGCAACTGAACCCGGCCGAGGTGTTTGGCCGCAAAGCGCCGGTTGTGTTCGAGATCGGCTTCGGCATGGGCGCCGCCACGGCGCTGATTGCGCAGACGCTGCCCGACCACGATTTCATCGGCTGCGAGGTGCACGAGCCCGGTGTGGGCGCGCTGCTCCAACTGATCGACGCGCAGAAGCTTGCCAACATCCGCATCTTCCAGCACGACGCCGTGGAGGTGCTGGAGCACATGATTGCACCGGCGTCGCTGGCCGGCGTGCACATCTATTTCCCCGATCCCTGGCACAAGCTGCGCCACAACAAGCGCCGCCTGATCCAGGCGCCGTTCGTGGCCAATCTGGTCAAGTACATCGCGCCCGGTGGCTATCTGCATTGCGCGACCGACTGGGAGCCCTATGCCCAGCAGATGCTTGAAGTGCTGGGTGCGGAACCCGCGCTTGAGAACACGGCCGATGGCTACGCTGAAAAGCCGAGTTATCGCCCGCTGACCAAGTTCGAGAACCGCGGCATCAAGCTCGGCCACGGGGTTTGGGACCTGGTCTTCAAGAAACGCTAGAGTTCGCTTCATGCAACTCAGCGGCAAACACATCCTCCTCGGCCTCTCCGGCGGCATCGCCTGCTACAAGATCGCCGAACTCGTGCGGCTGCTCGGCAAGGCCGGCGCCACGGTGCAGGTGATCATGAGCGAGGCGGCCGAACAGTTCATCACACCGGTGACGCTGCAGGCGCTCTCCAACCGCCGCGTGGTGACGAGCCAATGGGACGCCGCCGAGCCCAACAACATGGCGCACATCAACCTGAGCCGCGAGGCCGACCTGATGCTGATCGCCCCGGCCAGCGCCGACCTGATCGCCAAGCTGGCGCAGGGCAGGGCCGATGATCTGCTTTCGCTGACGGCGTTGGCGCGGCCCGCCGAGCGTTGCCCGCTGCTGGTGGCGCCGGCCATGAACCGCGAGATGTGGGCGCATCCGGCCACGCAGCGCAACGTCAAACAGATCCAGGCCGATGGCGCTTTCGTGCTCGGCCCCGGCAACGGCGACCAGGCCTGCGGCGAGATCGGCGATGGCCGCATGCTCGAAGCGGCCGAACTGCTCGATGAAGTCATCGCGCATTTCCAGCCCAAGCTGCTGCAAGGCCGCAAGCTGTTGATCACGGCCGGCCCGACCTTCGAGCCGATCGATCCGGTGCGCGGCCTGACCAACCGCTCCAGCGGCAAGATGGGTTTTGCGCTGGCACGCGCCGCGGCCGAAGCTGGCGCCGAGGTCACGCTGGTGGCTGGCCCGGTGCACCTGCCCACGCCGCGCCGTGTGCGCCGCATCGATGTGCAGACTGCCGTGCAGATGCATGAAGCGGTGATGTCCCTGGCCTTGCACAGCGAGGTGTTTGTCGCCACGGCCGCCGTGGCCGATTGGCGCCCGCTCAACACCAGCACGCAGAAGATCAAGAAGGACGGCTCCGGTGCTAACGCCGGTATCGAGCTGACCGAGAACCCCGACATCCTCGCCGCCGTGGCCGCATTGCCGCGCCCACCGCTGTGCATCGGCTTTGCCGCCGAGAGCCAGGATCTGGCCAAGCACGCGCGCGCCAAGCTCGAACGCAAGAAGGTGGCGCTGGTGGTGGGCAATATTGGCGCCGACACCTTCGGCCGCGACGACAACACGCTGCTGCTGGTGGACTCCGCCGGCGAGCGCTCCCTGGGCCCGGCCGACAAGCTCAGCCTGGCCCGTGAACTGATCCAAGAAATCGCGAACCGACTTCCCCAATGACGACCACGACTGTTGATATCAAGGTGCTCGACGCCCGCATGGCCGAGCAACTGCCCACCTATGCCACCCCCGGCAGCGCCGGCCTCGATCTGCGCGCCTGCCTCGATACGGCCGTCACGCTCGAACCGGGTCAGACCACGCTGATCCCGACCGGCCTGGCGATTCACATCGCCGATCCGGGCCTTGCCGCACTGATCCTGCCGCGCTCGGGCTTGGGCCACAAGCACGGCATTGTGCTGGGCAACTTGGTCGGCTTGATCGACAGCGATTACCAGGGCCAGCTGATGGTCAGCTGCTGGAACCGCGGCAACACGACCTTCGTCATCAACCCGATGGAGCGCATCGCGCAATTGGTGCTGGTGCCGGTAGTGCAGGCGAGCTTCCGCCTTGTCGCGGATTTCGACGCCTCGCATCGCGGCGAAGGCGGCTTCGGCTCGACCGGCAAGGCCTGAGAGTCCGCAACACGGCCTGTGCTGCGCGACAGCTGCGGGTTCGCCCTGCGATGAGCGGGCGACTGAAGCCGGAGCGTCCCTGCCTCTAACTGCCTCCGAACCCGCTTATGTCGGCAGTTAGAGGCAGGAACACTCCGGCTTCTTCCATCCGTGGGTTCTTCGACGAGGTGTGTGCGGACGCCGGTTTTCTCAACAAACCTCGGTGTGCAGCCAGCATGTTCCGACCCGTATTCGCCGACATAAGCGGGTTCGGAGGCGAATACGGGTCGGGACGTGCTGGCGGTATAGCGCGCAGGTCTTCGCAAAGAACTCATCCTGCAAGGAGTGGGCGGCGAAGCCTTCAGGCATCTTCACCCGCTAACGCGCGTTTCAGTGCAGTGTGGAGTCCGGCGGGGCGCCCGTCGCGACGCTGAAGACCGCTTCGCCGAGACTGCCCGCTTCGATCTCCTGCTCCGTGGCTTCACGCACGTCGAGCACCTTCAGATGCATGCGCAGACCCACACCGGCGAGCGGGTGGTTGCCATCGAGCACCACGTGCTCGGGATAGACCTCGGTCACGGTGTAGATGGCTTGCGGCATCTCTTCGGTGGCGGCGCCTTCGGGCAGGCCTTCGAACTGCATGCCGGCCTCTACACCATCCGGGAACAGGGTCTTGGATTCGAAGCAGACGAGGTTCGAGTCGTAATCGCCAAACGCATGTTCCGGCTCGAGCGCCACGCTGGCCTCGAAGCCGGTTTCCTGGTCGAGCAATACTTCTTCGACCTTGGCGAAAAGGTCTTCGCCGCCGAAGAAGAATTCAAGCGGTTCCGCCAGTTCGTCAATCAACTGGCCTTGGGCGTCTTCGAGTTTCCACAAAAGAGAAACGACGCATGGAGCTGTAATTTGCATGCGTGTATTTTAGGCCCCTCGCCCGCGAGTACGCAGTCGATCCCCGAGGGGATGCCGATCAGGCGCGGCGTTAGCCACCCCTGACATCGGCTCGAGCCGTCCTGGGGGCGGCCCGGTGGACGTCTCGATCACAAAGGCTCGCGATAATCGCGGGCATGACTATCGAAACCAAAACCCCGCTGCTGGGCGGCCTGAGCCCCGAGCAGTTCATGCGCAAGCATTGGCAGAAGAAGCCGCTGCTGGTGCGCCAGGCGTTTCCCGGCGTGGTGCCACCGGCCACGCGCGCGGAGCTGGCCGAGTTGGCGGCGAGCGAGGCGACGGAGTCGCGGTTGATCACGCATTTCGACGGCCGCTGGACGATGAAGCAGGGGCCCGTGGCGAAGCTGCCGCCGTTCTCGAAAGCGGGCTGGACGCTGCTCGTGCAAGGGCTCGATCTGCAGGTCGAGGCGGCGCACGCCATGCTCCAGCGCTTCAACTTTTTGCCCGCCGCGCGACTCGACGATCTGATGATCTCGTATGCGTCGGATGGCGGCGGTGTGGGCCCGCATTTCGATTCCTACGACGTGTTCCTGATCCAGGTGGCGGGGCGCCGGCGCTGGCGTATCGGCGCGCAGAAAGATGCGGTGATGCGCGACGATGTGCCGCTCAAGATCATTGCCAACTTCGAGCCTGGGGAAGAGTTCCTGCTGGAGCCCGGCGACATGCTCTACCTGCCGCCCGGCTGGGCGCATGACGGCGTGGCCGAAGGCGGTGATTGCATGACCTGTTCGGTGGGGTTCCGCGCGCCCGGCCGGCTGGAGTTGGCGCGCGAGCTGCTGGCGCGCTTGCTGGACGACGCCGAAGACGCTGAAGACAGTGGTTATGCGGACCGCATCTACGCCGACCCCAAGCAGGCGGCAACTGCGCAAGCAGGGCTTGTCCCAATCGATTTACAAATCTTTGCCCGTGATGCGGCCGAGCGCGCACTGCGCCAACCCTTGGCGTTAGAGCGCGCCTTGGGCGAGACGCTGACCGAGCCCAAGCCGCGTGTGTGGTTCGATATCGGTGACCCGCTGCCCGAAGGTTGTGGCGCGCGATTGGACCCGCGCACACGCATGCTGTACGACGCGGCGCATGTCTTCATCAACGGCGAATCGTTCCGTGCAAGCGGGCGTGACGCGAAGCTGATGCAGGGCCTGGCCGACACGCGCGAGCTCAGCGCCGCCGATGTCGAGCGCCTCTCCGACGGTGCCCGCGAACTGTTGATGCAATGGACCGAGGACGGCTGGTTGCAGCCTTTGATGCCATGACCGAAACGACCGACCAGCCCTATCCGACTGAAGGCATTTTCGAGGGGCGAACCGCCTATGCGGAAGCGCTGCGCGCAACACTGATCGGCCTGTGCGAACAAGGCTGTCGCGAGATCTATTGCATCGATGCGAGCTTTGTCGATTGGCCCTGGTCTGATCGCGCAGTGATCGATGCCTTGGCCCAGTGGGCGCGTCGCGGCCGCATGCTGCATCTGCTCGCGCTGCAATACGACGAAGCGCGGCGGCGTCATCCCAGCTTTGTTCAATGGCGAACGACCTACGACCACTGCGTGGATGCGCGCCAACATGAGCCTGAACCCGAAGGCAACAAGGCGCCGGCGGCGGCCTGTTTTGGCACACGTGAAGGGGCGGGTGCCGAGCCTTATCGGAGCCTGCGTCTGCTGAATTCGGAGTTAGGTCGTGGCGTGGTTTCGGTCCAGGCGGGCGATCGTCTGCGTTTGGAGCAGTGGTTTGACGCCCTCGCGCAACGTTCTGAGGCTGCATTTCCTGCCAGCACGCTGGGTCTTTGATTTGCTTTGCATATAATGCGCGGCTAGGCGAGGGAAACGCTCGAGCTTTTCCACGTCTTGTTCTGCGAAGCCACACCGGCATCAGCTTGTGTGGCTTCAAAATTACCGGTAATTGAATCGTCGTTTAACGATCTTGAGGACAAGTATGAAAAAGTCGATCCTGTTGGCTTCCCTGTTTGCTGCTGTTGCTCTGGCTGCTTGCAGCAAGCCTGCTGAACAAGCTGCCCCGGCTCCCGTGGCTGCTCCGGCTCCTGCCGCTTCGGAAGCCGCTTCGGCTCCGATGATGGACGCTTCGGCTCCTGTGGCTGCTGACGCTGCTTCGGCTGCTGCCAGCAAGTAATCGCTGAAGCCCTCACGGGCTTCAAGCTGATCGCTTCAGAAGGCTGCTTGGTGAATACCAAGCAGCCTTTTGTCGCTTTGGCGATTCCGTTTTCGCGAACTCTAGATGCTCATCCAGTCCAGGCCGAGCGCCTGATCGGCCACGCGCACATCCGCTGCCGCGCAGCCCAGCACGGCGGCAAGCGCCTGGCGTGCCAGCTCGGGTCGGTTGTTGCGCTCTGAAAGATGCGCGGCCACAACCGTGTTCAAGCCCGCGTGTAGCACCGCTGCCAGCAGCTCGGCCGACACATGGTTCGCCAGATGCCCGTGCGTGCCCAGGATGCGCCGTTTGAGCGATGCCGGGTAGCTTGAGGCGCGCAGCAGCGCCTCATCATGATTGCATTCGAGCAGCAGCGCATGCTGCCCTTGCAACGCCGCCAGAACCTGGGGCGCGAGTGAGCCGATATCGGTGATCAAGCCGAGGCGGCGCTGCCCGTCGCTGACGCGCAATTGCAGCGGCTCGTTGGCATCGTGGGGCACCGCGAAGGGGTGCAGTTCGAGATCGCCCAAGACCACGATGTCGTCGTCGGCGACGAAACGCAGCCGCTTGGCATCGAAGTTTTCGCTCATCCGGGCGCTGATCGCACGCCAGGTGCCGCGGCTCGTGTAGATCGGAAGGCGATGCTTTTGGGCCAGTGTGATCGCGCAGCCGGCGTGGTCGCCGTGCTCATGCGTGATGAACACGGCGTCGAGTTCATCGGGGGTGCTGCCGGCTCGCGCCAGGCGCTTGACCAACTCACGCAATGAGAAGCCGCAGTCGACCAGCACGCGCGTCTGCGTGATGCCCTGGCTGGCTTCGATCAGCGTGCCATTGCCACCGCTGCCGCTGCCGAGACTGCAAAAGCGCATGCGCCTGGTTCCTTCATCATCGAACCCAAATAAATAAAAAGCCGCCGGCCTTGCGGCGGGCGGCTCGGGCGGAACGGGAGCCGCTTTAGCGCAGGTCGTTCATCAGCATGCCGAGGATGCGCTTGGCGTTCTCGTCGGTGACCTGCTTGCCGGTGTTGTCGAGGATCATGACCGTGCTCTTGCCGTCGGCTGTCAGCACCTTCACGCGGTAGCGGCCGGCCGCGCCGGTTTCCTTGGCACCGAACAGCTTCTGGAAGAAATTGGGCTCGTCCTTGCCGGCTTGCGTCGGGTCGGCGTAGCGCAGATAGAACAGGCCTTGCGGACGGTCGCGGTCTTCCACGGTGAAGCCATGACGGTCCAGCGACTGGCCGACACGGCGCCATGCGCGATCGAAGTCGTCGTTGACCAGGATCTGGTCGGGGATGCCGGTGATCCGCGCGGCCACCGGAGCATCAGGCGCGATCAGTCCCGGGTTCTTGCCAGTATCAGCCGCGGCAACTTGCGGTGCCGAAGCCGCGCTGGCCAGCGTGGCCGGGTCAACGTCCTTGCCGCCGAGCTTGAGCATCAGGCGCGAGAGCATGAGGGCCTCGAGCTGTGGATCATTCGGGCGCGGCTGCCAGGCGGTGTTGTCGTGCTGGGCGTCGGTGTAGACCTCGGCCAGGCCCTGCTGGCTGATGTAGATGTTGGTGCCGCCCTTGCCGTCGCGCTCGAAGCGTGTGCGGAACTTGTCGCGCAGGCCGCTGTCCCACAGGCCGTCGAACAGCTTGCCCAGGGTGCTGCGGATCAGGTCGGTCGGCAGCTTGCTGCGGTCTTCGCGCCAGCCGGTTTCCATCAGGCCGATGTCGGCCTTCTCGGTTTCGATCGTATAACCCTGGTCGAGCCAGAAGTTCTTGGCCTGCGGCCACAGCGCCTCGGGCGTGCCGGTGGCATGCACCCAGCGTTCGGTGCCCAGGTGTTCGAAGCTCACGTCACCGGCGCTGTTCAGGGCCACGCGTTCTTGCGAGGGGCGAAGCGCCGCGGCGGTGGGGCGCGCTTGGCCCGGCTGGCCCGGCGTGGCGCCATCGGACTGCATGGCCGCAGCGCTGATCACGGTGCCCGGCACCACGGTGCGGTTGTCGAGCTGGCTCAGGTCGGGCGGCACCTGCAGGGCTTCAACCTGGCGCGCCTGGGTGCGGTAACCGTCCTTGTCGGAGAAGAACCAGCCTTCGATGGTGCTGCAGCCAGCCAGGGAGGCCGCGAGGGCCAGGACTGCCAGACGAAACGCTGGCCGCTGAACTGAACGCGAGGTAACTGGGAAACGAATCACGCTGGAAATCTCCAAAGGTCGAACCGCTGAAAAATGTGCGGCCCGGCAGAACTGAGTGGGGGCGATTAGAGCAGACCTGCTTCGCGCATGGCCTGCTCGACGCTGGCCTGACCCGCGGAGGTCAAGGGCGTGATGGGGAGACGCAGGGCGGGCTTGCAACGGCCGAGGCGCGACAAGGCCCATTTGGCCGGGGCGGGGCTGGGTTCACAGAACAACTGCTTGTGCAGCGCAAGCAGCTGCATGTGGATGCGCGTGGCCTCTTTCACATCACCGGCCAGCGCGGCCTTGCAAAGCGCCTTCATGGCGCGCGGCGCCACGTTGGCGGTCACGCTCACGTTGCCGTGGCCGCCCAGCAGCATCAGCGCGATGGCGGTGCCGTCGTCGCCCGAATAGATCGAGAAACTCTTGGGCGCATGCTTGATCAGCCAGGCCGCGCGCTCGATATTGCCGGTGGCCTCCTTGACACCGAACACGCCGGGCAGTTCCGCGCAGCGCAGCGCCGTCTCGGGCTGCATATCGGCCACGGTGCGGCCGGGCACGTTGTAGAGCATCATCGGGATGTCCACGGCCTCGGCGATCGCCTTGTAGTGCTGGTAGATGCCTTCCTGCGAAGGCTTGTTGTAGTAGGGCACGACGGAGAGCGTGCTGTCGGCGCCCACCTCTTTGGCATAACGGCTCAGTTCGATGGCTTCGGACGTGTTGTTGGCGCCCGTGCCGGCCATGATCGGCACGCGGCCCTTGGCGTGCTCGACGGCCACGCGAATCACTTCGCGGTTCTCGTCCATGCTCACGGTCGGCGATTCGCCGGTGGTGCCGACCACGCAGATGCAGTCGGTGCCTTCGGCGATGTGCCAGTCGATCAGGCCGCGCAGCGCGGCGTTGTCCACGCTGCCGTCTTCCTGCATCGGCGTTACCAGCGCGACGATGCTGCCTACAAGTCCATTCATGGGAACGAGTCCGTCTTTTTGATCCGTGGATTCTAGCTGGCTGCGCAGGGCGTCCTACGAGCGCACCTGAGGGCGGATTGCAGCGATCCGCTGGACATAACGCGCGTTCTCGCCGGGTACATAAAGATCCTCGTAAGCCTTGATGTTCAGAGAGGAACAGGCCTGGATCAGCTCGCCTGGCTGGAGCAGGAATTCGGGCCGCGCGGGGCGTCCGATGCGCTCCTGGCCGGCAGCAAAAGTTTCGTAAATCAGCCAGCCGCCCGGGGCCACGCTCTGCACGATCGTGGGCAAAAGCGGACGCCAGAGGTAGTTGGTGACCAGCACCAGGTCGAACTGGCGGCCCGCGAGCGGCCAGGGGTCGGCCTCGATATCGGCATTGATGATCTCGGCCAAATCGCGCCAGGGCGCGGTGGCGGCCACGTCACGATCAACGCCGGTCACGCTCATGCCGTGCGAGATCAGGTAGCGCAGATGCCGGCCGCGGCCGCAGGCGAGATCCAGCGCGGTGGCGCCCGGTTGCGTGGCCTGGGGCCAGCGTTGCAGCCAGTCCGAGGCCGGGCTCAGGGTTTGTTCTTCTTCGGTGCTCATATTCTTACTGGGGACTGGAGGCGGGTTTGCCCTTCGCCTTGGGCTGGGGCTTGGCTTTGCCCTGGCTCTGAGCCGGGGCCGCTGCCTTCTTCGCTGCGGGTTTCTTCTTCGTGGTGGTCTTGCCGGTGGCTTTGCCCTTGCCCTTGCCTTTGGCGGGCTGGTCGGTGCCGAAGCTGGAGGCATCGGCGCCTTCGGCCACCTCCTCATTTTGCGTCAAGAGCCGGCCCTGCTTGACGCGCAGCAGCGGCTGCATCGCGGCGTCGATGTCCTTGAGCGGGTCTTGCGCGAGGAGCAGGAAGCTCGCTTCGCAGCCTTCCTCGAAGCACGCGATCTGGCGTTTCGGGTAGAGCGCGCGCGGCGTCGTGATGGTCGCCATCTTCAGCAGCTCGGTGGGCGTGAACACGCCGCTCGACGCCAGTGTGCGCAGCTCGGCCTGCACCGTGCCGTTGAACAGATCGGAGCCGGCCAGCAGCGTCACGCCCGCGGCCTTGAGCACTTGCAGGTTCTGCTTGAACACTTCGGCCTGCGCGGGCTTGAGCTTGAACAGCGTGCTGGCGGCGATACCGGTCACGACGGCCGTGTTCTGCTTGATCGCCAGCGCGATGCTCTCGGCGTTCAGCGCGAAACGCTCGGGCGGCTCGTTCAGCGCGTTGGCGTAGCCGGGGATATGGTCGATCACGTCGACCCCGGCGCGCAGCGCGGCGTTGAAGTCGGCGGCCGTTTCCACATGCGCGAACACGCGCAGGCCTTCCTTGTGGGCGCGGGCGGTGAGGGCGGCGGCAGTCTCGGGCGTGAGGCCCTGCCGGCCCGAGTAGCCGAGCATCAGCCGCAGCACATCAGTCTTGCGGCTGGCGATCAGCGGCCACTTGCGCTCCACGTCCTCGGGCTTGTCCATCACGATGACGGCCTTGTCGACGAAGTCGGTCCGGGTCTTGCCCGGCGAGGTGGCGACGAGCGCGGGCAGCGGCTGGCCGTCGCTGCTGGTGACACAGGCGGTCACGAAGAGCACATCGGGCGTTTCGGGCGTCCTGAAGCGTTCGCGCAGCGGGTCGGCGTTGGCGGGGTCGTCGCACAGCATCGCGGCGTAGAACACGCCGTCCTGCATGTAGCGGCTCGTGAAGTTGCTGGCGCCCCAGTCGTTCTGCAGGTTGTAGTTGTGCGCCTCGGCCAGCGGCGGGATCAGGAACTGGTTCTTCAAGTCCATGCTGCGGTTCACGCGCTTGGGCTTTTGCAGCGTGAACTTGCCGTCGACCACATAGAGCGTGCCGCGCTTGAACGCCTGGCCGTCGAACCACTGCGCGTTCTTGAGCATCAGGTTCAGCGGGGCGCTGGCGACGAAGGGCGGTGGCGGCGTCTGTGCTTGGGCTTGAGCCTGGGTGCCGAAGGCGACGGCCAAGCCCAGAAAAACGCGAAGAAGGAACGGCATCGAAGAGTTACCAAAGATTCAAGCGGCGGATGCTACGCCAGGGCGCTCCCTACAATGGCCGCCATGGCAACAAAAAGCAATTCCGCCTCGGCGCAGCCGAACACTCAAGCTGGAGCTTACGGCGAGGCCTCGATCCGCGTTCTCAAGGGCTTGGAGCCGGTCAAGCAGCGCCCGGGCATGTACACCCGCACCGAGAACCCGCTGCATTGCGTCCAGGAAGTCATCGACAACGCGGCCGACGAGGCCCTGGCCGGCTTCGGCAAGCGGATCGACCTGATCCAGCATGTGGACGGTTCCGTCTCGATCGCCGACGACGGCCGCGGCATTCCCTTCGGACTGCATCCTGAAGAAGGCGTGCCGGTGGTCGAGATCGTGTTCACGCGCCTGCACGCCGGCGGCAAGTTCGACAAGGGCTCGGGCGGCGCCTACAGCTTCTCGGGCGGCCTGCACGGCGTCGGTGTCAGCGTGACTAACGCGCTAGCCAAGCGGCTTGAGGTGACCGTCTGGCGTGACAAGCAAGTGGCAAGCCTGGCCTTCGAGCATGGCGATGTGGTCGAGCCGGTGTCGGTTCGCCCGGCGACCACTGCAGCGAGCGGCGACCGCAAGCAAGGCACGACCGTGCGCGTCTGGCCCGACGCCAAATACTTTGAGAGCGGCGAGCTGCCCAAGGGCGAACTCGTGCATCTGCTGCGCAGCAAGGCCGTGCTGATGCCGGGCGTGATCGTCACGCTCAAGAACGAGAAGACGGGCGACGTCCAGACCTGGTCCTACAAGGGCGGCCTGCGTGACTACCTGATGCAGTCGCTCAACGCCGAGCCGCTGATCCCGCTGTTCGAGGGCGAGCAATACGCTACCGCCGCCGAAAGCGAGAACTTCGCCGAAGGCGAGGGCGCGGTTTGGGCCGTGGCCTTCACCGAGGACGGCGCGGTGATGCGCGAGAGCTATGTGAACCTGATCCCCACGGTCGCCGGCGGCACGCACGAGTCGGGCTTGAAGGACGGCCTGTTCGGCGCGATCAAGGGTTTCATCGAGATGCACAGCCTGCTGCCCAAGGGCGTCAAGCTGATGCCGGACGATGTGTTCTCGCGCGCTTCCTTCGTGCTCTCGGCCAAGGTGCTCGATCCGCAGTTCCAGGGCCAGACCAAGGAGCGGCTCAACTCGCGCGATGCGCTGCGGCTCGTTTCCGCCTATGTGAAGCCGGCGCTGGAGCTGTGGCTCAACCACCATGTCGAGCATGGCAAGAAGCTGGCCGAGCTGGTGATCAAGCAGGCGCAGACGCGCCAGCGCGCCAGCCAGAAGGTTGAGAAGCGCAAGGGCTCCGGCGTGGCCGTGCTGCCCGGCAAGCTGACCGATTGCGAGAGCCGCGACCTGCTGCACAACGAGGTCTTCCTCGTCGAGGGCGACTCGGCCGGCGGCAGCGCCAAGATGGGTCGCGACAAGGAAACGCAAGCCATCCTGCCGCTGCGCGGCAAGGTGCTGAACGCCTGGGAGGTCGAGCGCGATCTGCTGTTCAAGAACAATGAGATCCACGACATATCGGTCGCGCTGGGCGTGGACCCGCACGGGCCTAACGACACGCCCGATCTGACAGGCCTGCGTTACGGCAAGGTCTGCATCTTGTCGGACGCGGACGTCGACGGCTCGCACATCCAGGTGCTGCTGCTGACGCTCTTTTTCCGCCATTTCCCCAAGCTGATCGAGACGGGCCACATCTACGTGGCGCGCCCGCCGCTGTACCGCGTCGACGCTCCGGCGCGCGGCAAGAAGCCGGCCGCCAAGATCTACGCGCTGGACGAAGGCGAGCTGACCGCCACGCTCGACAAGCTGCGCAAGGAAGGCGCGCGCGAAAACAGCTGGAGCATCAGCCGCTTCAAGGGCCTGGGCGAAATGAGCGCCGAGCAGCTGTGGGACACCACGCTGAACCCCGAGACGCGCCGGCTTTCGCCCGTGCTGCTGGGCGCGCTCGACTTCATGGCCACGGTCGACGCCATGAACAAGCTGATGGGCAAGGGCGAAGCCGCCTCGCGCCGCGAGCTGATGGAAATCCACGGCGACTCCGTGGAAATTGATGTCTAGCGGCATGTCCAGCACGATGCCCAGCGCCCGGGCCCTGCTGCGGCCGACCATGCTTTCCGATCTGGATTTCGTGGTCTCGGTCGAGCAGGATCCCGGCAACCTGCCCTTCATCACGCCGTGGGAACGCACGCAGCATGAGGGCGCGGTGCGCTTCCCCGACTCGCGCCACTTCATCGTGGAAGACGGCCAGTCGGCGATCGGCTTCGTGATCCTGCAGGGCTGCCGCAACCCGCATGGCTCGATCGAGCTCAAGCGCATGGTGCTGAGCCGCGATGCGCATGGCCGTGGCCTGGGCCGCGCCTGCGTGCGCCTGCTCAAGGGTTTGGCCTTCACGCAGCTCAAGGCGCACCGCTTCTGGCTCGACGTCAAAAGCCTCAATGTGCGCGCGCAGAAGCTCTATGTCAGCGAAGGCTTTGTGCAGGAAGGCTGCCTGCGTGAGAGCGTGCGCGTGGGCGCCGGCTCCGAAGGCTTTGACTCGCTGCTGATCATGTCGATGCTCGACCGCGAATATCAGGCCCGCGTGGCGCTGGGGCTCGAATGAAGAAGATCGCGCTCGCCTTGGCCAGTCTGCTGCTCTTCAGCGCCAGCGCGCACGCTGAGCTGTGGGGTTATGTCGACGGACAGGGCGTGGCGCATCTGTCCAGCAGCCGCCTGAACGGCAGCTACAGCCTCGTGATGGGCCACACCGAACTGGGCCGAGTGGCGGGCAAGACGGACGGCAGCCAGCAGCTGCTGACCTGGCTCGACATCGCGCCCGAGGTCAAGGCCGTGCAGCCCTATCTGCGCGAGGCCGCCGCCGAAAGCGGCGTGGACGCGGAGTTGCTCATGGCCGTGATCACGGTCGAATCGGGCTACAGGCGCGACGCGGTCTCACCGCGCGGCGCCTTGGGCCTGATGCAACTGACACCCGATGCCGGCGCTCGCTACGGCAAGACGCGCAACACGCAATCGCTGCTGAATCCGCGCACGAACATCGACACCGGCGCGCGCATGCTCGCCGATCTGATCAAGCGCTTCGGCCGCATCGACGCGGCGTTGGCGGCGTGGAACGCAGGCGAGGGCGCCGTGCGCCGCGCCGGCAACCGCGTGCCCGAAATTGATGAAACCCAGGCCCATGTGCAGCTCGTGCTCGAGCTCTACTGGGCCTTGCTACAACGCAGCCTGCCCGCACAAGCGCGGCAATTGCGAATTGAATCACCATGAACCAAACGACGATGGATTTCACGGCACCCGCCGAACCTGGCGAGCCCAACGATGCGCTGACCCTGGCGCACTATGCACAGCAGGCTTATCTCGAATACGCGCTCTCGGTCGTCAAGGGCCGCGCGCTGCCCGATGTCTGCGACGGCCAGAAGCCGGTACAGCGGCGCATCCTGTTCTCGATGGAGCGCATGGGGCTGAACTTCTCAGGCACCAGCGGACCCAAGCCCGTCAAGGGCGCGCGCGTGGTCGGCGATGTGCTGGGCCGTTTTCACCCGCACGGCGACCAGTCGGTCTATGACGCGCTGGTGCGCATGGCGCAGGATTTCTCGCAGCGCTATCCGCTGATCGACGGCCAGGGCAATTTCGGCAGTCGCGATGGCGACGGCGCTGCGGCGATGCGATACACGGAAGCGCGCCTGGCGCCGATCGCGCGGCTGCTGCTCGATGAAATCGATGAAGGCACGGTCGACTTCCGAGCCAACTACGACGGCTCGACGGAAGAGCCGAGCCAGTTGCCGGCGCGCTTGCCTTTCCTGCTGCTCAACGGCGCCAGCGGCATTGCCGTGGGCCTGGCCACCGAGATCCCGAGCCACAACCTGCGCGAGGTGGCCTCGGCCGCCGTGGCCTTGTTGCGCAACGAGAAGCTCAGCGATGACGAGCTTTACGGCTTGCTGCCGGGACCCGACTTCCCGGGCGGCGGGCAACTGATCAGCTCGGCCGACGACATCCGCGCCGCGTATCAAGGCGGCCGTGGCAGCCTGAAGCTGCGCGCGCGCTGGAAGATCGAAGACCTCGCACGCGGCCAATGGCAACTCGTGGTGACCGAACTGCCGCATGGCACCAGTGCCGCCAAGGTGCTCGAAGAAATCGAGGAGCTGACGAACCCGAAGGTCAAGACCGGCAAGAAGGCGCTGACGCAGGAGCAGATGCAGCTCAAGGCCGGCGTGCTGGCCGTGCTCGACGTGGTGCGTGACGAATCGAACAAGGATGCGCCCGTGCGCCTCGTGTTCGAGCCCAAGAGCCGCACGGTCGAGCAGCAGGACCTGATCACGACGCTGCTGGCTCATACGAGCCTGGAGACCTCGGCGCCGATCAACCTGACCATGATCGGCGGCGACGGCCGCCCGGCGCAGAAGAGCCTGCGCCAGATCCTCACCGAGTGGCTGGTCTTCCGCCAGACCACGGTGCAGCGCCGCACGCAGCACCGCCTGGACAAGGTGCTCGAGCGCATCCATGTGCTCGAAGGCCGTCAACTGGTGCTGCTGAACATCGACGAGGTGATCCGCATCATCCGCAATGCGGACGAGCCCAAGCCCGCGCTGATCGACCGCTTCAAGCTCTCGGATCGCCAGGCCGAGGACATTCTTGAAATCCGCCTGCGCCAACTGGCGCGGCTGGAGGCGATCAAGATCGAGCAGGAACTGTCGAAGCTGGGCGAAGAGAAGACCAAGCTCGAAGACATCCTGGGCAATCCCGGCACGCTCAAGCGCACGGTGATCAAGGAGATCGAGGCCGATGCCAAACAATACGGGGACGAGCGCCGCACGCTGATCCAGGAAGAGAAGCGCGCGGTGGCCGAGGTCAGAATAGTTGATGAACCTGTCACGGTCGTCGTCTCGATGAAGGGCTGGGTGCGCGCGCTCAAGGGTCATGAGATCGATGCGGCGGCGCTGGCCTTCAAGAGCGGGGACGCGCTCTACGGTGTCTTCCCTTGCCGCAGCGTGGATCCGCTGATCGTCTTCGGCTCCAACGGGCGCGTCTATTCGGTACCGGTGGCCATGCTGCCCGGTGGCCGCGGCGACGGCCAGCCGATCACGACGCTGATCGAGCTGGAAACTGGCACGCAAATAGCGCATTACTTCGCCGCAAGCGCGACGCAGAAGCTCGTGCTGGCCGGCACCGGCGGTTTCGGCCTGATCGCTCAGGTCGGCGATCTCGTCGGCCGCCAGAAGGCCGGCAAGACCTTCCTCGCGCTCGAAGGCCAGGAGCAGCCGCTGCCGCCGGCTGCTGTGCCGGTAGGCGAGGTGTTAGGTGTCCAACTGGCCTGCCTGTCCATGAACGGCCGGCTGCTGACCTACCCGCTTGATGAACTCAAGCACCAGCCCAAGGGCGGCCGCGGCCTGACCCTGATCGACCTCGAACCCAAGGACGCCCTGATCAGCGTCGCCGCCTTCACGCAGACCCTGCAAGTGCTGGGCAGCGGACGCGGCGGCAAGGCCAAGGAAGAAGTGCTCAAGGGCGTGGGCCTTGCGGCCTATGCCGGCAAGCGCGCCCGCAAAGGCAAGGCCGTAGACGGCATGCAAAAGGTCCTGCGCGTCATCGCATAAGCAAAGGAACGCAAGCGCCCAACAAAAAGGCCTGGATGCGAAAGCATCCAGGCCTTTTTTCCTTCAAGCGGAGCCCATGGAACTGGCTTTGCCAGGCCATCGGGCTCGCCCCCTTGAGGGGGAGGCGCGTGAGCGCCTCGGGGGTGGGCTAATTAATACCCGCCACGGCCGCCGCCGCCGCCGAAGCCACCACGGCCGCCACCAGCGCCGCCGCCGTAGCCGCCGCCTGCAGGACGAGCTTCCTTGGGACGTGCGACGTTGACCGTCATTGCACGGCCGTCGACTTGCTGGCCGTCCAGACCGCGGATAGCGGCTTGGGCTTCAGCAGCCGAGCTCATTTCGACGAAGCCGAAGCCCTTCGAACGGCCGGTTTCGCGGTCCATCATGACCTTTGCGGAGGTCACATTGCCGAATTCGGCGAAGCGTTGTTGGAGGTCGTCGTCACGCATTGCATAGGTGAGGTTGCCGACGTAGAGCTTGTTTTCCATGATGAATATTCCTTGAAAGAATGGAGTGGGGTTTGTTTGCGGACTTAAAAGCGGCGCTTAGCTGCTGGAACGAAGGCGCCGCGTCCTTCGATATGGCGGAACGTGATACGTCCCTTGTTCAGGTCATAAGGCGAGAGCTCGAGTGAGACCTTGTCGCCGGCCAGGATGCGGATATGGTTCTTGCGCATCTTGCCGCCGGTGTAGGCGATCAGCGAGTGGCCGTTGTCGAGCGTCACGCGAAAGCGCGAGTCGGGAAGAACTTCCTCGACCTTGCCTTGCATTTCGATGAGGTCTTCCTTAGCCATGGTGCTCCTTATGTTGAGGGGTGGTGTCCCCGCGCTCATCATGGGTGAGGTGCGCGAACCATTCACGGCTCTGCGCCTCAGCGTAATGCATGGCGTCAGCCTCGGTGGCGAAGCAGGGGGCGTAGAAATAGATACGGTCGAGCGTGCCGGTGCCTTGACCCGAACGGATCGAAAGCGACGCGGCAAAGCCGCCATCAGCTTGGGGCTGCGACATGGGTGAAAGCCGATAGCGGCCGACCCGGATGGAATGCGTTTGCAGTGTGAGTCCTTGAGATGAATGAAATCTCACCGGCCGTCCCGGAGGGGTTGGGCGGTGAATAGAGACACTCAAGAACAAGTCAAACTGGGGGTTTAAGCTGAAGCGAGCCGTTTGCGGAGGTCTTGGCCTCGGCTTGGGGGCTTGCAGATGAAGACCTAAAATGGGTGGTCTTGCGCGAATCTGCCGGCATGGTAACACGACTTTTTGGACTTTGACAATAAATGCTGGCGCCGAGCAGATAACCCGCTACTTAATCGCATCCCGCATCGCATCCCGCATCGCATTCGGGTTTGATACCAGTATGCGTTGGACGCCCGCCAGCAACTCCGCCAGGGGATTCGCACCGTCGCAGGCAATCACCTGGCGCTTGGGCATGCTGCGCAGCCAGGTGATCTGGCGCTTGGCCAGTTGCCGGGTGGCGGCGACGCCTTTCTCGCGCAGTGTCGAGAAATCATTCGTTTCGAGCGCTTCCCAGGCTTGCCGATACCCGACACAGCGCATCGAGGGCAGTTCTGCATTCAGATCGCCGCGCCCCCGCAGCGCGCGCACTTCATCAAGCAAGCCGGCTTCGAGCATCTGGTCAAAGCGCAGCGCCAGCCGCTCGTGCAACCAGGCGCGGTCATTCGGTTCGAGTGAGAAGAGCGGCCAGTCCACGCCTTCATCGCGCTGCTGGTGCAATTCGCTCATCGGCTTGCCGGCGAGGATGCAGACTTCGAGCGCGCGCTGGATGCGTTGCGAATCATTGGGCGCGAGGCGTTGCGCGGTGATCGGGTCGAGCCCTGCGAGCTCGGCGTGCATCGCCGGCCAGCCCAGGCGCGCGGCGCGCTCGTCGAGCGCGGCGCGCAAGGCTTCGTCGGCCTGGGGCAGGGCGGAAAGACCGTCGAACAGCGCCTTGAAATAGAGCATCGTCCCGCCCACCAGCAGCGGCAGGCGGCCCCGCTCAAGAATCTCGTTGGCGAGGCTGCGCGCCGCACGCACGAACTCCGCCGCCGAGTAGGCCTCGGTCGGCTCGATGATGTCGATCAGGTGATGCGGCACGCTCGCCAGTTCGGCCGCGTTCGGCTTGGCCGTGCCGATGTCCATGTGGCGGTAGACCAGCGCCGAATCGACGCTGATGATCTCGACCGGGAGGCGCTCCGCAATTGCCAGCGCCGCCGCCGTCTTGCCGCAGCCCGTCGGGCCGGCGATGCAGATCGGGGTCAGGAACGGGGTCAGAAGCGGAGTCAGAAGCGTTCCCACGGCGTCAGATAGCGCCATTCGCCCTGCGGCAGCTTGCCCAGCACGATGCGGCCGATGCGCACGCGCTTGAGGCCGACGACTTTCAGGCCCACCAGCTCGCACATGCGGCGGATCTGGCGCTTGCGGCCTTCGCGCAGCACAAAGCGCAGTTGATCTTCATTCGCCCAGCTGACCTTGGCGTGCTTCAACTGCACGCCGTCGAGCTCGAGCCCGAACTGCAGGCGCGCCAGTTGCTCAGGCGGAAAGCTCGCCATCGGTCCGGCGTCGGTCACCGGCTGCCCGATGTGCTCGACGCGAACGAGATATTCCTTCTCGATGTCGGAATCTTCACCGATCAGGATCTTGGCGATGCGGCCATCCTGCGTCAGCACCAGCAGACCGGTGGAGTCGATGTCCAGTCGCCCCGCCGGCGCGAGGCCGCGGATATTGCCGGGATGGAACTTCTGGCCCGAGGCGTCTTCCTGCCACTGTGTCGCGCCCTTGATCAGCATGGCGGCGGGTTCATAGCCGTCTTCGGCCTGGCCCGACACATAGCCGATCGGCTTGTGCAGCAGGATGGTGACCTGCTTGGCCTGCTCGCGGTGCGCGGCTTCGTCGATCTCGATCTTGGCGTCAGGCCTGACGCGCTGGCCCAGCACGGCCATCTCGCCGTCGACGCGGACCCAGCCGGCGGCGATCCACTCATCGGCTTCGCGGCGCGAGGCCAGGCCCAGTTCACCCATGCGTTTCGAAAGACGCTCGCCGTCCTGGTTCGGCTCGCTAACGCGCATTTCGCGCGGAGCCTGGCGCGGGGCGTCGCCGGTGGCGCGACGTTGGTCGCGACGGGCCGGCGCGGCCGGTGGCATCGGCGGTTCTTCGCGGCGGAAGCTTTGGGCTGGCGATCGCTGTGGACGTTCTTGCCGTTCTTGTCGCACAGGACGCGAAGGTTCCGCTCGCCGAGCGGGCGGTGCAGGACGAAATTCTTCCTGCATGCGCTGCTCGTAAGCCGCCTGTTTCTCAGCGCGCTCGGCCTGCGCCTGCTCCAGCGTCTGGCGCGGGCGCGAGACGCCCTTGCCGCGCAGCGGCGTTCGTTTCTCGCCGGTGCCGGTCTTGGCGGCAGCGGTCTTGTTCAATTTCAGAGTAGCCATCAGCGTCCTTTAACGTCCGCGCAGGAAAAGGGCGTCCAGCTCGCGCATTGTCAGTTGCCGCCAGGTCGGGCGGCCGTGGTTGCATTGGTCGGCGCGCTCGGTGCGCTCCATGTCCCGCAGCAGACCGTTCATCTCGTCCAGTGTCAATTGCCGGTTGGCGCGCACAGCGCCGTGGCAGGCCATCGTCGCCAGGATCTCGTGCTGGGCGCGTTCGATGGCCTGGCTGGCGTCGAACTGGCCGAGCTCGGCCAGCACGCTGCGTGTCAGTTCGACCACATCGCCGCCGGCCAGCAGGGCAGGGCGCGCACGGATCGCGAGCATCTTGGCCGACAGCGGCGCCACATCGAGGCCAAGCTTCTCCAGCGTCGCGCCATGCGCTTCGGCGCTGGCGATCTCGGCCGGCGTCGCCGCGAAGGTGACCGGAATCAGCAGCGGCTGCGATTCGATCCGCGCCGCGCCGAGGCTCGTCTTGAGCCTTTCGTAGACCACCCGCTCATGGGCGGCGTGCATGTCCACGATGATCAGGCCCTGCGCGTTTTCGGCCAGGACGTAGACGCCCTGGATCTGCGCGACGGCGCGGCCGAGCGGCCAGTCGCCGACGGGCATGGGCTGCGGCGTTGGTTGCGCTTGTTCGATCGGCAGTGCCGCTGCGGGCGATGCATAAAGCGTCGCCACTTCGGCCAGCCCCAATGAGGTCTGCGTCGTGCTGCGCCAGCTTTCATTCCGCGGCTCGGCCACGTACCAGGCCGGCGGCTGAGCGGGTGTCGGGTAGGGCAGGCTTGCGTTGAACTGCTGGGTTACTTGCACGGGTGCAGCCACATCGGCCGGGCGATCAGTGGTACGGGACAGGGCCAAAGCATCCTGCACCGCATAGCGGACCTGCTGATGCATCTCGCGCCCGTCGCGCAAGCGCACCTCGCTCTTGGTCGGGTGCACGTTCACGTCCACCCGGTCGGCGGCCAGCTCGAGGAACAGCACATAGGCCGGCTGGCGCTGGCCGTGCAGCACATCGTCAAAGGCCGAGCGGATGCCGTGGGCGATCGTCTTGTCGCGCACGAAGCGGCCGTTGATGTACAGATATTGGGTGTCGGCCCGCGCACGCGCCGCCTCGGGCAGGCCCACGCGGCCGGCGATGCGCAGCGGCCCGGCTTCCTTGAAGACCGCGCGGCTCTCGGTCATGAAATCCTCGCCGAGGATGTCGCGCACGCGCTGCTCGCTGCTGCCGGCGCGCCATTGGTCGACGAGCTTGCCTTCATGCCAGATGCCAAAGCCGACGTCGGGCCGCGCCAGCGCGTGTCGGCGCACGGCTTCCACGCAGTGCGCGAGCTCGGTGGCGTCGGTCTTGAGGAATTTGCGGCGGGCCGGCGTGCTGAAGAACAGCTCGCGCACCTCCACGCTGGTGCCGCGCGAACGGGCTGCCGCACTCAACTCCCCGCTGCGGGCGTCGAGGCGATGAGCATGGGCCGCGCCTTCGCTGCGGCTCAGCAGGGCCAGCTCGGACACCGAAGCGATCGCGGCCAGCGCCTCGCCGCGAAAACCCATCGTGACCACGGATTCGAGTTCTTCGAGCGAGTGCACCTTGCTCGTCGCATGGCGCTTCAGCGCCAGCGGCAGTTCTTCCGTCGGGATGCCGGCGCCGTCATCCTCGACCACGATGGCGCGCACGCCACCGGCCATCAGCTTGATGTTGATCTGCGTGGCGCCAGCGTCCAGCGCGTTGTCGACCAGCTCGCGCACGACCGAAGCCGGGCGCTCGACCACCTCGCCGGCGGCGATCTGGCTGATCAGTTCATCGGGGAGTTCGCGAATGGGCCGGCGTGGGGCGGGGGCGGCGTCGCTCAGGGGTTGCATTGGGCGATTTTAAGTGCTCGCCAAGCCGGCGCCCGCATAATGCCGCGCCATGGACTTCCTTGCAGCACTTCTCGATTTCGTTTTTCACATCGACAAGCACCTGGTCGCCTTCATCGCCGCTCATGGCGCATGGATTTACGGCGTCCTGTTCCTGATCATCTTCGTGGAGACGGGCGTGGTGATCATGCCCTTCCTGCCCGGGGATTCTCTGCTCTTCATCGTCGGCGCGCTGTGCGGCGTGGGCACGCTCGATCCGTGGATCGCCATCCCCGTGATGTGCGCGGCGGCCATCATCGGCAACCAGTGCAACTACACGATCGGACGCTTTGTCGGGCCGCGCGTGTTTCAGTGGGAGCAGTCCAGGCTCTTCAACCGTCGTGCCTTTGACCGCGCCCACGCTTTCTACGAGCGCTGGGGCGGGGTCACGCTGATCCTCGGCCGCTTCATGCCTTTCGTGCGCACCTTCGCGCCCTTCGTGGCCGGCGTGGCCGACATGAGCCGCGCCAAGTTCACGCTGTTTGATGTGAGTGGCGGCCTGCTGTGGATCTGCAGCGTGACGGGCCTGGGCGTGGCCTTCGGCAATGTGGAATGGGTGCGCGGACATCTCGAAGTGATCGTCTGGAGCATGATCCTGATTCCCGGCCTCATCATCATCTTTGGCAGCCTCAAGGCGCGCCGGAAGAAGCCCGCAGCGTGAACAAGGCGCCGGCCACGCCGTCGCTGATTCTCATGCGTCGGCGAGTCACCTTATGGTTCTGGGCCATGCTCGTGGGCGGGCTCGCGGCCGCCGTCACATTGAGCTTTCGGGCCACCATGCATGGCATGGAGTGGCTGCTGACGCGGCATTCGGGCGAACTGGTCTCCGTTGCGCAGGCGCTTGCGCCCTGGCAACGACTGGTGGTCTGCACGCTGGGCGCGGCAGCGGCCGGGCTGGTGATGGTCTGGGGGAAGCGCTGGGCCGAACGCGGGCCGGCGGGCAGCCAGAACCTTGACTACATCGACGCGGTGCGCACCGAGCGCGTGGACCTGAACGACCGCATGACGATCGTGCGCAGCGGCAGTGCCTTGCTGTCGATCGCGAGCGGCGCCTCGATCGGCCGCGAAGGGCCGATGGTGCAACTCGCGGCGTGGATGTCGACCGTGTTGGCGCGGGTCTTGCCGCTCGGGCACAAGGAGCGCGTCACGCTGCTGGTCGCCGGCATCGCGGCGGGCATTGCGGCCGCGTATCACGCGCCGGTGGCGGGCGTCGTCTTTGTGCTGGAGCTGGCTCTGGGTTTCATGCAGCCGGGCGCGATCACGCCGGTGCTGATCGCAGCGGCCACCTCTTCGGGGATCATCTATTACCTGGTCGAACCGGCGCCGATCTACAACGTCGGCAATGTGGAGGCGGCGCCCACGAGTCTCGGCTTGGCGCTGTTGGCCGGCCTGGTGTTCGGCGCGATCGGCTGGGCTTTTCTGCATCTGCTCGAGGGGGTGCGCAAGCAGTTCGCGCGGCTGCGTTCGCCGGTTTCGCGGCTGGCGCTCGGCGGCTTCCTGGTCGGCCTGCTGTCGATGGCCGTGCCCGAGGTCTGGGGCAATGGCTACCCGCTCGTGGCTGATGCGCTCAACGGCACGCAGACCTGGCAATGGCTGCTGATGGTGCTGGTCGCCAAGGTGCTGGCCACGACGCTGTCTTCAGGCAGCGGTGCGGTCGGCGGCGTGTTCACGCCCTCGCTGTGCCTCGGCGCCACCGGCGGCGCCGTGCTCGCGCAATGGGCGGCGATGTGTTTGCCGGCGAGTTGGGTCGGTGATCCGCGCGCCTTGGCGATTCTCGGCATGGCGGCGGTCCTGGCCGCGGTCACGCATGCGCCGCTGATGGCGATCGTGATGGTGATGGAGATGACGCATCAATTCCAGTTCACGGTGCCGGCGATGCTGGCCTGCGGCGTGGCGTATGCGGTCAGCACGCAGTTCGGGGTGGAGCCGCTGTATGGCAACCCCATCGAGGCAACGCGTTAGTTGTCAGGCGTCAGGTCAGCGTTCGCCGCCTTGCCAGCGGCGGGTTCTTCGCGAAGTAACGCGCAATGCCGGTGGCAACCGCGTCGACCAGCTTGTCCTGGTAGTCCGGATCCTTGAGCCGCGCTTCCTCGGTCGGGTTGGAGATGAACGCCGTCTCCACCAGGATCGAAGGAATGTCGGGCGCCTTGAGCACCGCAAAGCCGGCCTGCTCGACCGAGCCCTTGTGCAGCTTGCCGACCTCGCCGATCTGGGTGAGGACGGATTTGCCGAGCTTCAGGCTGTCCTTGATCTGCGCGCTGGTGCTCATGTCGAGCATGGCGCGCAGCACGTTGCTGTCCTTCACAGCGGCAACGTTGACGCCGCCCACCGCGTCGGCCTTGTTCTCCTTGTCGGCCATCCAGCGCGCTGCGGCACTGGTGGCGGCACCGTCGCTGAGCGCGAAGACGGAGGCGCCACGCGCCTGCGGCGTGATGAAGGCGTCGGCGTGGATGGAGACGAACAGATCGGCCTGCACGCGGCGCGCCTTGCGCACGCGCTCGCCCAGCGGCACGAAGAAATCGGCGTCGCGGGTCATCATGACGCGGATGTTCGGGTTGTCGTCCAGGCGCTCGCGCAGCTTGTGGGCGATGGCCAGCACGACATCTTTTTCCTTCAGGCCCGTGGGGCCGGTAGCGCCGGGGTCCTCGCCGCCGTGCCCGGGATCGAGCGCGATGACGATCAGGCGGTCGAGCTTGGTCTGCGCGGCGGCGGGGAGCTTGGGCTTGGGCGTATTGACCGAGGCGATCGGAGCCGAAGGCGCGGGCTTGGCCGCGAGCTCCGAGATCGCATCGTGCACGGATTGGGCGGCTTCCTGGCTGGCCTTTTCCTTTTGCTGGATCAGCGCCAGCAGCGGGTCGGCCTCGACCTTCGGGTAGAGGTCGAACACGAGGCGATCCTGATAAGGCGCGGCGGGCGCCAAGGCGAAGATCTGCGGCTCGATGCGCTGCTTGAGATCGAACACGATGCGCACCGTGCGCGGCGTGTTCTGGCCCACGCGCACACCGGCGATGAACGGGTCGTCGGCGCGCACCTTGCCGAGCAGTTCGCGCAGTTGCGGGCTCAGTTCCAGGTCGTCGATGTCGATCGCAAGGCGGTACGGCGATTCGACCAAGGTGTGCCGCGCCGCGAGCGGCTTGTCCGATTCCAGCGTGACCCGCGTGTATTCAGGCGCCGGCCAGACGCGCACGGCGATCAGGCTCGGGCCAGTGCCGGCCAGCGCCTTCGGGATGCGCAGCACCAGGGCGAGGGCGCCCATGGTTTTGAGTGCGCTGCGTCGGGAGCGAGTTGTCATTCCTGGCCTTCCAGCCCTTCAAGAAGTTGCACACCGCGCGAGGTGCCGGCCAAGAGGCGAACGGCGCGCGAATCGTCGGCGTGGGTTTCGATCCAGACCTGAACGTCGGCCACGGGCAACATGCCGACAGCTTTCTCCGGCCATTCGGACAATTTGAGCCCCGGCGCGGTGAACACATCGCGAAAGCCCGCGTCTTCCCACTCGCGCGGGTCTTCAAAACGGTAGAAATCGAAATGGCTGACTTCGCCCTGAGCTCCCCAGTCCTGCAGCGCATAACTCTCCAACACAGCGTAGCTGGGGCTCTTGATGCGGCCAGTCACGCCCAGCGCGCGCAGCAGGTGGCGCACGAAGGTGGTCTTGCCGGCGCCGAGGCTGCCGTGCAGTTCGATGCTGCAGTCCATCAGGCCCGGGCAGCGGGCCAGCTCGCGGGCAAAAGCCTCGCAGGCCGCTTCATCGGGCCAGAGCAGGTGGCGGGTTTCTAGAATGTGCAAATGACGCAGGCTTTGAACGTGACGGATCTGATGACGCAACTGCGCACCTGGGCGCATGAGTTGGGATTCTCACAGATCGGCGTGGCCGATATTGATTTGAGCGATGCGGAAAGCGGCCTGATGGCCTGGCTCGACGCCGGCTTCCACGGCAGCATGAACTATATGGCCGCGCACGGCCTCAAACGGGCGAGGCCGGCCGAGCTGGTGCCGGGCACGGTGCGCGTGCTGACGGTGCGCATGGATTACCTGCCGCGTGGCACGCCCGAAGGTTGGCAGGCGGTCGAGTGGTCTCGCATCGAGGATCCGGCGCGCGGCCAGGTCTCGATCTATGCCCGGGGCCGCGACTATCACAAGGTCTTGCGCGCCCGCCTGCAGCAACTCGCGGATCGCTTGGCCGAGGCGGTCGGGCCGTTCGGCTATCGCGCGTTCACCGATTCGGCGCCGGTGATGGAGGTGGAACTGGCCTCACGATCCGGCATCGGCTGGCGCGGCAAGCACACGCTCGCGCTGCACCGCGAAGGCGGCTCGATGTTCTTCCTCGGCGAGATCTTCATCGACCTGGCCTTGCCGCTGACGGAAGCCGTTAGCCCCCATTGCGGCCAGTGCACAGCCTGCATCGACGTTTGCCCGACACAGGCGATCGTGGCGCCTTACAGCGTGGACGCGCGGCGCTGCATTTCGTACCTGACCATCGAGCACGACGGGCCGATCCCGGTTGAGTTCCGCCCGCTGATCGGCAACCGCGTGTACGGCTGCGACGACTGCCAGCTCGCCTGCCCTTGGAACAAGTTCGCCACGCCCGCACGCCTGGCTGACTTCGATGCCCGCCCGGCGCTCGCGGCCGGCGAGCTGCTCGAGTTCTGGCGCTGGAGCGAGGCCGAGTTCCTGCGCATGATGGAAGGCTCGGCCATCCGCCGCATCGGCCACGAGCGTTGGCGCCGCAATGTGGCCGTGGTGATGGGCAACGCGCTGCGCTCACATGACAACGCCGAACTGCTCAAGGCCTTGCAAGCCGCGCGGCCCGAAGCCTCGCCGCTGCTGGCCGAGCACATCGACTGGGCTATGACACAAGCAGCAGCCAGACCGGCAGCGTGAGCATGCCGATCAGCGTGGAGAGCGTCACCAGCCCCGCCACGAAATCGCCGCGCCCGCCCATGCGCATGGCCAGCACATAGCAGCTCGAGGCGGTCGGCACGGCCGCGAACATCAGCAGCACGGCGCGCTGCGGCGGCGGCAGATGCAGCAGCGCAGCCAGGCCCAAGGCCACCAGCGGAAGCGCGAAATGCCGGATGCCGAGAAAGCCCGCAGCCAGCCCCGGCCACTCGCGCAAGGCGCCCACGCGCAGGCCCGCGCCGACGGCCATCAGCCCGAGGGGCAGGGCGGCCAATCCGATGCGATTGAGCGTTAGCGCCACGGGCGCCGGCAAGTGCAGGCCTCCGATATTGGCCAGCAGCCCCAGCACAGTGGCCACGATCAGCGGGTTGCGCACCAGCTCGCGCAAATAGCCCTGGCCGCCGTGGCGCGCCAGCGGCCAGACGGCCGCCACATTGCAGATCGGCACGCACAGGGCGATCAACAAGGCCGCCCAGGCCACGCCCTGGCCGCCCAGCAGCCTCTCGGTCACGGCCAGCACGATGAAGGAGTTGAAGCGGAACGCGGTCTGTGCGCCCGACGCATGGGCCAGCGCATCGACGCGGGGCAGGCGCTTGAGCTGGTAGGACAGCAGCACGCCGCAGAGCACCGTGCCGATGCCGCCGAGCGCCAGCTGCGTGGTGCTGCTCGGATCCAGCGGCGTGTGGACGATCGAGTTGAACAGCAGCACCGGGAACAGCAGGAAGTACACGAGCCGTTCGGCCGCCTCCCACACGGGACGGTTGAGCGCCGTGTAGCGGCACAGCAGGAAGCCGCAAAGAATGAGCAGGAAATCTGGGAGCAACAGCAGGATGTTCGGCATGGGCCGGAGTATCGGCTGGGCGCGAGGATGGGTGAGGGCTGGTTCAAAAGCCGGTTCAAAAGCCGGGTCCGGCTGCGCTAGCATTCGAGTCCCATGTCGACAAGCAAATCCTCGCCAGGCAAGAACATCAACTCGACTGAGTTGATGCCCGAGAGCCAGGCCGCCATCGACGGCTTTGTCGAGGCGCTCTGGCTCGAAGACGGCCTGGCGCGCAACACGCTCGAAGCCTATCGCCGAGACCTGAACCTTCTGGCCGGCTGGTTGTCGGCGCAAGGGCAGCGCACGCTTGATGCCTGCTCCGAACCCGATCTGCTGGCCTATGCCAGCGCACGCCACGAAGGCGGCAAGACGACCAGCGCCAATCGGCGCCTGAGCGTCTTCAAGCGCTACTTCCGCTGGGCTCTGCGCGAGCGTCGCATCAGCGCCGATCCGACCCTGCGCCTGGACAGCGCGCGGCGCACGCAGCGCAACATCAAGCTGCTCTCGCAATCGCAGGTCGAAGCCTTGCTGGCCGCGCCCGACGTCGACACGGCGCTGGGCCTGCGTGACCGCGCCATGCTCGAGCTGATGTATGCCAGCGGCCTGCGTGTGACGGAGCTGGTCACGCTCAAGAGCGTGCATGTCGGCTTCAAGGAATCGGTGCTGCGCATCACCGGCAAAGGCTCGAAGGAGCGGCTCGTACCTTTCGGCGAGGTCGCGCACGAGTGGCTGATGCGTTACTTGAACGGAGCCCGCGCCGAGCTGCTGGCCGGCCAGAGCTGCGATGAACTGTTCGTGACCGGGCGGGGGCAGGGCATGACGCGGCAGATGTTCTGGACCCTGGTCAAGAAATACGCGCTGCTGGCCGGCGTCACCGTGCCGCTCTCACCGCACACGCTGCGCCACGCTTTCGCCACGCATCTGCTCAACCACGGCGCGGATCTGCGCGTGGTGCAACTGCTGCTGGGCCATGCCGATCTGTCGACCACGCAGATCTACACCCATGTGGCGCGGGAGCGCCTGAAGCAGCTCTATGCGCAGCACCATCCGCGGGCATAGGGCGTTAGCTTGCACTTGGCTTTCGCCCTCATACGGGGCGTCTGCGGGGCGTTGGTGGCGGCTACCCAACAGTTCCGCCCCATCAGGGTGAGCTCGCTTGCTAGTCTTGATTAGGTTCAGCAGCATTCGGCATTCCCAAAACTTATCGGGTCATTCACAACCCGGTCACCATGTTCAAGTACGACCTCATTGCCGCCGCCTGCCTGACCCTGATTGCAGCCCCTTCCTTTGCGCAAGATGCCGCGCCTGCCGCTCCCGCGGACCGCACGACACTGGAGACGGTCGTCGTGACCTCGCAGAAGCGCCTGGAAGATGTTCGCAAGGTGCCGCTGAGCGTGACCGCCATCGGCGGCGAGGCCATGAAGGACAACCAGATCCTCGACTTCAGCGATCTGACCCGCAACCTGCCTAACGTCTCATTCAGCAGCCAGGGCGGCGCGGGCTTGTCGACGATCGAGATCCGCGGGATCAGCTCGCAAGCTGGTTCGGCCACGGTGGGCGTTTATCTTGACGATGTCTCGCTGACCACACGCAACCTCTACAGCCAGGGCACGGCCGAGCCGCGCTTCTTCGACCTCGAGCGCGTGGAAGTGCTGCGCGGCCCGCAAGGCACCCTGTACGGTGCGGGCTCGATGGGCGGCACGCTGCGCTTCATCAGCAAGGCGCCCGACCTGCGCAACTTCACGGGCGATGTGACAGCCGAGGTGTCGAGCACCGACCACGGCGGCACCAACACGATGGCGCAGGCCGTGCTGAACGTGCCTTTGTCTTCGGGCGTGGCCGCGATCCGCATTGGCGTGCAGGCCGGCCATGACAGCGGCTACATCGACCAGGTCGATCAGCAGACCCTGAAGGTGACGAACAAGGGCATCAACAGTTCCGACTGGAGCGTCCTGAAGCTGTCGGCCAAGTTCAAGTTCAACGAAGCCTGGTCGCTGACGCCTTCGCTGTTCTACCAGCACACCAAGACCGACGACATCGACGCCGCCTACCTGAACGTGGGCAGCTACCAGCAGTACAACGCCGATGCGCCGCTGGCTCGCTTCCAGACCAGCAAGATCGTGCGCGAACCCGGTGACGACAAGCTGACGGTGCCTTCGGTGACCGTGAACGGCGATCTCGGCTTTGCCGACTTCACAGGCGTGCTCAACAGCTACAACCGCAAGTTCGTCCGCACGCAAGACGGCACCAACATCAACAGCAGCTACATCGGCAGCCTGATCACGAACCCGGCCGTGTCCGATGTCGTGACCTACCTGCCCTCGGCGGTCTTGCTGGACAACAAGATCCGCCAGACCTCGATGGAACTGCGTCTAGCCTCCAAGGACGTGCAGCCCGGCGGCATCCCGCTGACCTGGGTCGTCGGTTTTTACAGCGCGCAAACCAAGACGGACGTGAGCGACAACGAGCCCGTCTACGGCATCACGAAAGCTTTCACGGACAAGGGCGTCAGCATCAACGACCTGAGCCAATGGGATCCGGACTCCGGCATGTACGACGGCGCCTTCGCCAACGACAACAGCTACTACTCGGCCCGCCACTACAACACCAAGCAGAACTCGGTGTTTGGTGACCTGACCTGGCACTTCAGTTCAACGCTGCGGGCTTCGGCCGGCTTGCGCTATTTGCGCGCGACCGAAGATTTCAAGCGTGAGGGCGATTTCTTCTTCGCCGGCCAGCCCGCTCCGACGCACATCACCAGCAAGGCCAACAAGGCCACGCCGCGTTTCACCCTCAGCTGGGATGCGACGCCTGAGACCTCGCTCTACGCCAGCGTGGCCGACGGTTTCCGCCTCGGCGGCGCTAACCGCCCGATTCCACTGACCATCTCGGGCAACGTGACCGACCTGGCCGCACTGGGCAAGACTTCCGCCCCGGCCTCTTTCGGCCCCGACAGCCTGCGCAGCTATGAGCTCGGCAGCAAGTCACGCCTCTTCGGCGGCAAGGTCACGCTGGATCTGGCGATCTATCACATCACCTGGAAGAACATCCAGCAGGACGTCTACCTGCCCACGGCCGGCTTCGACTTTGAAGACAACCTCGGCAAGGCCAAGAGCGACGGCGTCGAGTTCGACTTCAAGGCGCGCATCACGCCCGACTTCACGCTCACCACGGGCGGCGGCTACAACCACGCCGTGTTCACGGAGTCCGTGCCCTTCCTGGCCAACAGCGGCGACCTCGTTCCCGGCGTGCCGAAGTACAGCCTGCACGTCGGCGGCGAGTACCGTTTCGCGATCGGCACCGTGGACAACGTGCTGCGCCTGAACGGTCAATGGACCGGCGCCAGCCACGGCACCTTGGTGTCCACCAATCCTGACTATCTGCGCCCGGGCTACGCCACGGCCGACGCCAGCTGGACGGTCAGCTTCGCCAAGTGGGACGTGAACTTCATGGTCAAGAACCTGACCAACAACCACACGATCCTGCAGCAGCCGAACATCCAGTCGGTGAATGAAGCGTTCTACCTGCGTCCGCGCACGATCGGGGTGTCGGTCAGCGGCAGCTTCTGATCAGCCCCGGACCGGGGCACTGAGCAGCCCGCTGGGCCGCTCCCGAGGGCGGCTCATGGCGATGTCAATGTTGGCTCATGCCGACATTGATCGCCGTCCCCTCGGGGGACCGGCCGCGTACTCGCGGCCGAGGGGCTCCACAATGCGGTTCTATGGACCATAGTTTTGTCTCCGCCCTGATTCTTTTGCTGCTCGTTCTTGACCCGCTCGGCAGCCTCCCGATTTTCATCCCCATCATGCGAGCGCTGCCGCCCGAGCGGCGGCGCATCGTCGCCCTGCGCGAGACGGGCCTGGCCTTCGTGGTGCTGTTCGCCTTCATGTTCTTCGGCGACGGCTTCCTGCGGGTCATGCATCTGTCGGAGCGCTCGCTCGAAGTGGCCGGCGGCGTGATCCTGCTGATCATCGCGATCCGCATGATCTTCGGCACCGGTGGCGATTCGGCCTACGGCCTCACGCCCGGCCGCGAGCCCTTCATCTTCCCGCTTGCCGTGCCCCTGCTGGCGGGGCCCTCGGCAATGGCCACGGTGCTGCTGCTGGCCTCGCGCCAACCCGAGCGCATCTGGGCATGGATCGGCGCGCTGAGCACGGCGATGTTCATCTCCTTCCTGACGCTCTTGCTGGCCGACCGCATCCGCCGCCTGCTGGGTGATTCGGTGATCTCCGCCCTGGAGAAGCTCATGGGCTTGGTGCTGACCGCCATTGCGGTCGAAATGGTGCTCGCCGGGATAAAGCGTTACTTCTTCGGCTCCATCTGATTTGCGCGTTAGGGCGGTGTCATTGAAGTTTAATTGACTCTTGCACATCGCGAAATCGTAATTTCATATCGTGAAGTGCCGCGATGTTGCGCCGCAAGAAAATTTCTCATTATGGTGAAACGACTTTCACGATCCGGTATTTGTTGGCTAAGTCGTTGATATTTAAGAGTAAAAATTTCAGTCTTATATAAGACATAAGTCTCGCATGGAGACTCCTGCGCGGATAAGCTTCGTTCATTCCTTATCCGCTTCATTGATCAACACCGCAGGAGATCGACATGACGACTTTGACCCGTGACCAGCAAATTGCCGCCCTCGAGAAGGACTGGGCCGAGAACCCCCGTTGGAAGGGCATCAAGCGCGGCTACACCGCCGCCGACGTGGTTCGCCTGCGCGGCTCGCTGCAGATCGATCACACGCTCGCCAAGCGCGGCGCTGAAAAGCTCTGGGGCCTGGTCAACACCGAACCCTTCGTCAACACGCTCGGCGCGCTGACCGGCAACCAGGCCATGCAACAGGTCAAGGCCGGCCTCAAGGCCATCTACCTGTCCGGCTGGCAAGTGGCGGGTGACGCCAACAGCAACGGCGAGATGTACCCCGACCAGTCGCTGTACTCGGTCGATTCGGTGCCCAAGGTCGTCAAGAAGATCAACGCGACTTTCAAGCGCGCGGATGAAATCCAGTGGAGCGAAGGCAAGGGCGATGTTGACTACTTCGCACCCATCGTGGCCGATGCCGAAGCCGGTTTCGGCGGCGTGCTCAACGCCTTCGAGCTGATGAAGGCCATGATCGAAGCCGGCGCTGCAGGCGTCCACTTCGAAGACCAACTGGCCGCCGCCAAGAAGTGCGGCCACATGGGCGGCAAGGTGCTCGTCCCGACCCGCGAAGCCGTCGGCAAGCTCGTGGCCGCCCGCCTGGCCGCTGACGTGATGGGCGTGCCCACCGTGCTGCTGGCCCGCACCGATGCCGAAGCCGGCGACCTGATCACGACCGACGTCGACGACAACGACAAGCCTTTCTGCACCGGCGAGCGCACCGTCGAAGGCTTCTTCCGCACCCGCAACGGCCTCGATCAAGCCGTCAGCCGCGGCCTCGCTTACGCGCCGTACGTCGACATGATCTGGTGCGAAACCGGCAAGCCTGACCTCGCCTTCGCCAAGGAATTCGCCGACGCGATCCACGCCAAGTTCCCCGGCAAGCTGCTGGCCTACAACTGCTCGCCTTCGTTCAACTGGAAGAAGAACCTTGACGACGCCACGATCGCCAAGTTCCAGCGCGAACTCGGCGCGATGGGCTACAAGTTCCAGTTCATCACGCTGGCCGGCTTCCACAGCCTCAACTACTCGATGTTCAACCTGGCCTACGGCTACGCTCGCAACAATATGAGCGCTTTCGTCGAACTCCAGGAAGCCGAATTCGCCGCCGCCGATCGGGGCTTCACCGCCGTGAAGCACCAGCGCGAAGTGGGCACCGGTTACTTCGATGCGGTGACCACCACCATCGAAGCAGAAGCATCAACCGCCGCGCTCAAGGGCTCGACGGAAGATGAGCAGTTCTTCGACCAGAAGCACGGCTGAGCTTTGCGCTGATCCAGCGCGTTAGCAGAGAAGGGCCCGCCAACGCGCGGGCCCTTCGCATTGGCATTTGCCCTTCGAGGCACCAGACCACTGACAGAAGAAGCCGGAGTGTTCCTGCCCCTAACCACCGACATCAGCGGGTTAGAGGTGGTTAGGGGCAGGGACGCTCCGGCTGGTAGCCACAGTCGTCGCGTGCGGAAAGATAGATAGATCCCACATGCCAACGCTCCGGCTGGCGGCCACAGTCGTCGCGTGCGGAGATTCCACGTGCCAACGCTCAGACTTGGCCGCCAGCACGTCCCGGCCCTCGTCCACCTCTAACCCGCTTATGTCGGCGGACGAGGGCCGGAACATGCTGGCTGATGCACCGAGGTTTGGTGCGAGGGCGGGCTCGTGTTGTGGGGCATAAGCAAACAACGAAAGAGTCGCAGGCGTCGTGGTTTGACATCGGAAAATCGAGCGCCACAAAAGACATAACTCAACTCTTCAGCGTGAACTTTCAGCAACTGCGCTCGGTGCGCGAAACCGTCCGCCAAGGCTTCAACCTGACGACGGTGGCCGAGGTCCTGCATACCGCACAGCCGGGCGTGAGCCGGCAGATTCGCGAGCTGGAGGAAGAGCTTGGCATCGAGATCTTTGTGCGCGCCGGCAAGCGCCTGACCGGGCTGACTGCGCCGGGCGAGCTGGTGCTGCCGATCATCGAACGACTGCTGCAGGATGCTGGCAATCTGCGCCGCGCGGGAGACGATTTCACCCAGCAAGGCAAGGGGACGTTGACGATCGCGGCCACCCACTCGCAAGCGCGTTATGCCTTGCCTTCGGCCGTACGTGATTTCAGCGCCCGCAACCCGGCGGTATCGCTGCGTCTGCATCAGGGTTCGCCCAAGCAAGTGGCCGAGCTTCTGTTGGCCGGCGAGGCCGATATTGGGGTGGCCACCGAAGCGCTGGCCGACTATCCCGACCTGGTGGCGCTGCCCAGCTATCAGTGGACCCACAGCGTTATTGTTCCGCCTGGCCATGCACTGGCAGCTGAGGCCGATGCAGGCAAGGCGCTCACGCTGGAGCAACTGACGCAGTTCCCGATCATCACGTACGAGCCCGGGTTCACGGGGCGCAGCCACATCGACGCGGCTTTCGAGCGCCAGGGCCTGAGCTTCAACCTCGTGCTCTCCGCGATGGATGCCGACGTGATCAAGACCTATGTCGAGCTGGGCATGGGCGTCGGCATCATCGCCGCGATGGCCTTTGACGAAGAGCGCGACAAGCACCTGCGCGCGATCGACGCGCGCCATCTGTTTGCCTCGAACATGACGCGGCTGGCGCTCAAGCGCGGCAGCTACCAGCGCGCCTATGTTTACGACTTCATCGAGACCTTTGCTTCGCCGCTGACGCGCGAACTGGTCGAGCGCTCGTTGGCCGCCGAGCCCGGCACGCGCTTCGAGATCTGAAGCAGGCGCAGGTCGACGCCTTCCGCGTCACCAAGGAACTCGCGCACAAAGGGCGTGGCCGGCTGCGCGTAGAGCTCGGCCGGCGTACCGACTTGTTCGATGAGCCCCGCGTTCATCACCACCACACGATCAGCCACTTCGAGCGCTTCATCTTGATCGTGCGTGACGAAAACGCTCGTCACCGGCACTTCGTCGTGCAACTGGCGCAGCCAGCGGCGCAGCTCCTTGCGCACCTTGGCGTCGAGCGCGCCGAAGGGCTCGTCGAGCAGCAGCACGCGCGGCTCGATCGCCAAGGCGCGCGCGAGCGCCATGCGCTGGCGCTGGCCGCCGCTGAGCTGCGAGGGATAGCGCGCGTGGTGGCCCTTCAACCAGACGATCGCCAGCAGCTCGTCGACCTTCGCGTGGATCTGCGCCTTGGGGCGCTTGCGGATCTCGGCACTTGGCGGACGCGTCGCACGCGGCCGCACCTTGAGGCCGAACATCACATTCTCAGCGACGGTCATGTTCCGGAACAGCGCATAAGCCTGGAACACGAAGCCGACATTGCGCTCCTGCACC
>DASYBU010000055.1:0-71903 GCA_036500605.1 Burkholderiaceae bacterium | reverse complement strand
AAGCGAAGTCGGCGGGATGCTCGTCGATGACCTGCCGCAACAGGGCTTGCAGGGCGTGCTTCGCATCGAAGCCGGTCGACGTCACCAGCGCGTGCTGCGGATGGCCCGAAAGCGCGGCGAGCTTTTCGCCGAACGTGGGCGAATCAGGATCGATGGGGGTCAGTTGCAGCGCGCCAGGCGCGAGCCGCCGCAGACCGGGCTGCATGCGGAACGGGGCACTGACGGCGGAGAAATCGAACGGCATGCCGGCAATGATGAATGCAATCGTGCTGGACGACTCGCCCTACGAGCCTGCGAGGGAGCCTGCAAAAGCAAGGGGCGCCCGCAGGCGCCCTCATTTCACGACATGTCGGCGAGCGCCTTAGACGCGCTTGCGGTATTCGTGCGTGCGGGTGTCGATTTCGACCTTGTCGCCGGTCTGGACGAACAGCGGCACGGAGATTTCGAAACCGGTCGCGATCTTCGCGGTCTTGAGCACCTTGCCCGAGGTGTCGCCCTTGACGGCCGGCTCGGTCCAGGTCACTTCGCGGACCAGCGAGGTCGGCAGTTCGACCGAGATGGCCTTGCCGTCGTAGAACACCACTTCCACGGGCATCGCGTCTTCCAGGTAGGAGACGGCATCGCCCATGTTTTCGGATTCGACTTCGAACTGGTTGTATTCGTTGTCCATGAACACGTACATCGGGTCAGCGAAGTAGGTGTACGTGCAGTCCTTCTTTTCCAGAATGATCTGGTCCATCTTGTCGTCGGCCTTGAAGACGACTTCGGTGCCCGAGCTGTTCAGCAGGCTCTTGAGCTTCATGCGCACGGTGGCGGCATTGCGGCCACCGCGGCTGTATTCAGTCTTCAGCACGACCATGGGATCCTTGCCGTGCATGATCACGTTGCCGGCGCGGATTTCTTGAGCGATCTTCATAGGTGTTCCGATGTGGGGAATGGTGTTGCGGACGGCTGCCATCGACTTCAGATCCGGCATCATCCTGCGCGCCCGAAACCCCCAGATTCGTTTCTCTTGGCGCAGCAAAGCCCGCTATTTTAGCCTGAAACGGCGACAAAGCCCTGAAGCTGGGTAGCCAGATCGCGCTGGCGCGCCAATTGCGCACGCCAGGCCAGGACCGGGCCGGTGTCCAGCGAGGGCAGGGCGCTGGGCCAGTCGCCGAGGCCGTTCCACGCGCGGAACAGGGCTTGCGTGGCCGCATCCGGGTCATACAGGCTCAGAAAGGCCTCGAGCTTGGGGCCCTGCGCGCCGTCGTCCTGCGGATAGATCTGCCAGACAAAAGGCTTGCCCGCCCACTGGGCTCGGACGAAGGAATCCTCGCCGCGTACGAAGTTCAGGTCGCAGGCGCGGAGCAGGCTGTCGTAGCCGGGCTGCGGCAGATAGGGCAGGGCTTGCCAGCGCACGTTCGTGGGCAAGGGCGGCTGAGCGAATTTGCCAGGGCAGGCGAGGATCAGCGTGGGCGCGTCGGCCAGCAAGGCAACCAGCTTTGCCACATCGGCCTTCGGGTACGCGAACAGGCTGACCAGCCGTTCGCCCGAATGCCGAACAATGCCTTGCCCGGCGAGCCACGCCTGTGCATCGAATTCAGCCGTTAGCAAACCGGGCTCGCGCAGCAGGCCGCCCGTGCGTTCGGTGAAGCCGGGATAGAAGAAATGCTTGCTCAGCCCGCGTGCCGGGCCGCTGAACTGCGGAGAAGTCAGGCCGTGGCTGCGCTCGACATAAGGCTCCGCGCTCAGGTATTCGAGATTGATCCAGCGCGGCGGCGTCGGGCGCGCCGCCATGCGCTGAAGGATCGCGTCAGGCAGATCGCAGCCGAACAGCTCGATCACGACATCGCCGATGTCACCCATGTCATCGGGCATATGAGCCCAAGGCAGCACCTCGACACCGGCCGCGCCGTTCGGCGCCATCCACGCCAGCGCTGAAGCATCGTCCAGCCACAGCCTCACGCTTTCACCGCGAGCGGCAAGGTCGGCGCTCAAGCGCCAGGCCACGCCAACGTCCCCGTAGTTGTCGATGACGCGGCAAAACAGATCCCAGTTCATTCTGGAAATTATCATCGCGCCATGGATTCAGATGAAGACAAGGCCGAGCGTGCCCTGATCGAGGACGCCGAGAACAAGCGTGTGGCCGAAGTGGAGCAGGCCGCGCGCGCGGTGCGCGAGCGCCTCTTGCTGGAGGTGGCCGCGCTGCCGCAACTGCCGGGCGTCTACCGCTACTTCGATGCGCAGGACCAGGTGCTCTACGTTGGCAAGGCCAAGAGCCTGAAGAAGCGCGTCTCGAGCTATTTCCAGAAGGATCATGGCGGCACCCGCATCGGATTGATGGTGGCGCGCATCGCGCGGATGGAGACGACCGTCGTGCGCACCGAGGCAGAAGCCCTGCTGCTCGAGAACAACCTGATCAAGGCGCTCGATCCGAAATTCAATATCCTGTTTCGCGACGACAAGAGCTACCCGTACCTGAAGCTCTCGGGGCACGCCTATCCGCGCGTCAGCTACTACCGCGGCGCGGTGGACAAGCGGCATCGCTACTTCGGGCCGTTCCCGAGCGCCTGGGCGGTCAAGGAATCGATCCAGCTGATCCAGAAGGTGTTCCGCCTGCGCACCTGCGAGGACACGGTTTTTGCCAACCGCAGCCGGCCGTGCCTGCTCTATCAGATCAAGCGCTGCTCGGGGCCTTGCGTGCCGGAGGGACAGGGCGAAGGCTATGCGCGTGACGTGCGCAACGCCGAGCGCTTCCTGCTTGGCGAGACGCAGGAGGTGATGGACGGCTTGCAGGCCGAGATGATGGCCTACGCCCATGCCACGCAGTACGAGCAGGCCGCCGAAGTGCGCAACCAGATCCAGTCGCTCGCGAAGGTCTTGCAGCAGCAATCGGTCGACGAGAACAGCGCCACCGGGCGTGACCGCGACGTCGACATCCTCGCCGTCAAGGTGCAGGGCGGCCGCGCCTGCGTGAACCTCGCGATGGTGCGCGGCGGGCGGCATCTGGGTGACCGCGCTTATTTCCCCAAGCATGTGATGGACGCCACCGCCGTGCTGCTGGAGGAGGACGACGACCAGCCGCGCCCGTCGCCCGAGCAACAGGTGCTCGAGGCCTTCATCATCCAGCACTATCTGGATTCGTCGGTGCCTTCGCTGATCGTGGTCAGCGACGAGGTCAGCGCCACGCTCGCCGAGGCGCTCACGCTGCAATCGGGCCACAAGGTCACGACGCAAGCCCAGCCGCGCGGCCAGCGGCGCATCTGGCAGGAGATGTGCGTCAAAGGCGCCGAACTGGCCCTGGCGCGCCTGCTCAGCGAAGAAGGCTCGCAGCAAGCTCGCACGCGTGCCTTGACCGATGCGCTCGATCTCTCGGTGGCCGACATCGACACGTTTCGCATCGAATGTTTCGACATCAGCCACACCGCTGGTGAGGCGACGATGGCATCCTGCGTCGTGTTCGAGGGACACCAGATGCAGAGCAGCCAATACCGTCGCTACAACATCGAAGGCATCACCGGCGGGGACGACTACGCCGCCATGCGCCAGGTGCTGACACGCCGCTACAGCAAGATGGCCGAGGCCGCGCAGCTCGGCACCGCGCGCCTGCCGGATCTTGTACTGGTGGACGGCGGCCGCGGCCAGGTTTCGATGGCGCGCGAGGTGTTCGTGGAGCTGGGCCTGGATCTGTCGCTGATCGTCGGCGTCGAGAAAGGCGAGGGCCGCAAGGTTGGCCTTGAAGAGCTGGTGTTCGCCGATGGCCGCGAAAAGGTTTATCTGGGACGCGAATCGGCCGCACTGATGCTGGTGGCGCAGATCCGCGATGAGGCGCACCGCTTTGCCATCACCGGCATGCGGGCCAAGCGCGCGAGCTCGCGCACGGGCGGCTCCAGGCTTGAGGATGTGCCGGGCGTCGGGCCCAAGAAGCGCGCGCAGTTGCTGCAGCGCTTCGGCGGTGTCCGCGGCGTCGCGGCGGCCAGCGTTGAGGAACTGGCCACGATCAAGGGGATCGGGCGCGAACTGGCCGAGGAGATCTACCGTGCACTCCATTGAACATCCGCGTTATGGGTCCTGGCTGCTCGCGACCTTCGTGGCCTTGCTGTCGGGTTGCACGCCGATACCGTTGGCGACTCCGGCGCCGCAGCCCCAGCCTTCCACCCGCCCGGAACCCACGCGCCCTGCGCCGACACCCGTCACCGTGCCCCCGACTGTCGTGCCCCAGGGGCCGAGGCTTGATCCGCCCAAGACGCCCCGCAATGCCGATGAGCTTCGCCATCAGGCCGCGCTGCGCCTGGTGGCCGCCAATCCGGAGCAGACGTACATGGGCAAGCCGCAGGACGTTCTGCTTGGCATTCCTGTCCTGGAGATTGAGCTCAATGCCGATGGCACCGTCAGGCACATCCGCGTGATGCGCTCGCCGAGCGAGGCGCCCGAGACCGTCAAGATCGCCATCGAAGCCGTCTACCGCGCCGCGCCCTACGGCAATGTCTCGCGCCTGCCCAAGCCCTGGACCTTCATCGAAACCTTCCTCTTCAACGACGACCTGCGCTTCAAGCCGCGCAGTCTTGACGAGGGCTGAAGAGGGCTGAAACAACGAAGCCGGCAATGCGCGGCCTGCAGGCCCCAGTTCGGGGCACAATGCCCGCACCATGTTCTTCACTGTGCCTACCCTGCTGACCTGGGCCCGCATCGTGGCGATCCCAGCGATCGTCGGGGTCTATTACGTCGACTCGCTGCCTGACACCCAGAAGAACCTCTTCGCGACGGTGCTCTTCATCGTGGTGGCCCTGACCGATTGGCTCGACGGCTACCTGGCGCGCAAGCTGAACCAGACCTCGGCCTTCGGCGCCTTCCTCGACCCCGTCGCCGACAAACTGATGGTCTGCGCCGCCTTGCTCGTGCTGCTCTACCTGAAGCGCGTGGATGCGCTGGTCGCCTTGGTGATCGTGGGCCGCGAGATCACGATCTCGGCGCTGCGCGAATGGATGGCCCAGATCGGCGCGTCGCGCAGCGTGGCCGTCCACATGGCGGGCAAACTCAAGACCACCGTGCAGATGGTCGCCATTCCCTTCCTGCTCTATGACGGCGAGCTCTTCGGCGTCATTCCGACGCGCCTCTGGGGCACCTTCCTGATCTACCTGGCCGTGGTGCTGACCATCTGGTCGATGGTCTATTACATGCAGAAGGCGCTGCCCGAAATCCGCGCGAAAGCGAAGTAGGCGCCAAGCCGCCGCCAGCGGCGAGGAGGGCCGGCCGCAGAACTTGTATCGGGATTTTTCCCTGATCAGCGCCCGCCGCGATTGCGCATAGAATCCGCTTCCCGCGCTCGTTTGACGGCCTTTTCTGGCGTCGGCGGCGGTCCCGAATTCTCACGCTCATGTGCAATCCTTTTTTGGGGGTACTTAAGTGAACAAGTCCGAATTGATCGAGCACATCGCCAAGCAGGCCGATATTTCCAAGGCTGCGGCTGGCCGTGCTCTTGAGGCGCTGATCGGCGGTGTCAAGACGACGCTGAAGAAGAACGGTAGCGTCTCGCTGGTGGGCTTCGGCACCTTCAGCGTCACCAAGCGCGCCGCGCGCACGGGCCGCAACCCGCGCACCGGCGACACGATCAAGATCAAGTCGGCCAAGGTTCCGAAGTTCCGTCCGGGCAAGGCCCTGAAGGATGCCGTCAACTGATTTCCCTGGGTGCTTAGCTCAGCGGTAGAGCTCCGCCTTTACACGGCGTAGGTCGGGGGTTCGATCCCCTCAGCACCCACCATACAATGCCAGCGCTGCGAAGGCGAACCCGGATGGTTCGCCTTTGTCATATCTGTCGCCCGCCCCGAGCCCGTTCCTGAGGTCTTCGATGTTTGAGTTTGTTCGCACGCACACGCGCCTGTTTCAGTTCCTGTTGCTGATCGTGATCCTGCCCTCGTTCGCCTTGGTAGGCATGCAGGGCTATACGAGCCTGATGGACCAGGCCAACTCCAGCGTGGCCTCGGTCGACGGCACCAAGATCACGCAGACCCAGTTCGAGGCCGCCCAGCGGCAGCAGATCGATCGCGTGCGTGCCCAGAACCCGACCATCGACCCCAAGGTCTTCGACACGCCCGAAGCCAAGAAGCGCGTGCTCGACGACCTCGTCAAGGAACGCCTGCTGCAAACCGCGGCCGACAAGGAGCATCTGGCGATGAGCTCCGAGCGCGCGCTGCAGATCATCCATACCGACCCGAGCTTTGCCGCCATCTACAACCCCGACGGCACGGTCAACAAGGCCCTGCTGGCCGCGCAAGGCCTGACCCCCGGCCTGCTCGAGCAACGCGTGCGCCAGAGCATGTCGCAGCAGCAGGTGCTGACCGGCGTGGGTGAGAGCGGCATTGCCAACAGCGCCAACGCCACCGTCGCCTTCGACGCTCTGCTGCAGCAGCGCGAAGTGCAGGTGCAGCGCTTTGATCCCAAGGATTTCGCCGCCAAGATCAATCCGAGCGACGCCGAGATTGAAGCCTTCTACAAGGATGCCGCCAACGCCAAGCTGTTCGAGCAGCCCGAGAACGCGCAGATCCAGTACGTGGTGCTCGACGTCAACGCGCTGAAGGCCGGCGTCACGATCAACGAAGACGACCTTCACAAGTACTACGAGGAAAACGCCTCGCGCTACAACGTGGCCGAAGAGCGTCGCGCCAGCCACATCCTGATCAAGGCTGACAAGAACGCTCCGGCGGCCGAGCGCGCCAAGGCCAAGGCCCGCGCTGAAGCGCTGCTGGCCGAAGCCCGCAAGAACCCCGGCAACTTCGCCGAACTGGCTCGCAAGAACTCGCAGGACGAAGGCTCCGCCGTCAATGGCGGCGACCTCGACTACTTCGGCCACGGCGCGATGGTCAAGCCTTTCGAAGATGCCGCGTACTCGCTCAAGCAGGGCGAGATCAGCAACGTCGTCGAGTCCGATTTCGGCTATCACATCATCCAGCTGACCGGCATTCGCGGCGGCACCAAGCAGACCTTCGAGCAGGTGCGCCCGCAGATCGAAGACGAGGTGCGCAAGCAACTCGCACAGAAGCGTTTCAGCGAGATGGCTGAAGCGTTCACCAACACGGTCTACGAACAGCCCGACACCCTGCAAGCCGCCGCTGACAAGTTCAAGCTGCCGCTGCAATCGGCCAACGTCACCCGCACCCCTTCGCTGACCGCCAGCGGCCCCTTGGCCTCGGCCAAGCTGCTCGAAGCCGTGTTCGCGAACGACACGCTGCGCAACAAGCGCAACACCGAAGCCATCGAGACCGCACCGAACCAACTCGTCTCGGCCCGCGTCGTCCAGTACAACCCGGCGCAACTGCAACCGCTCGCGCAGATCAAGGATCGCGTGCGCGACCTGCTCGTCAAGAAGCTCGCTGCGGCGCAGGCCGTCAAGGCTGGCCAGGAGCGTCTGGCCGCCTTGCAAAAGGGCGGTGATGTGACCGGCCTCGGCGAAGCGCAAGTCGTCTCGCGCGCCAAGCCCCAGGGCATGACCGCCAAGGTGCTGGAAGCCATCCTGGCTGCGGATGCCGCCAAGCTGCCGGCCTATGCCGGTATGGACGCCGGTGAAGGCGTCTACGTCGTTGCACGCATCGACAAGCTGGTGCCGCGCGACCCGGCCGTGATCGACGCCAAGACCATCGCCAAGCAATACGCGAACGCCTGGACCAGCGCTGAAATCGCCGCCTACTACGACGCACTCAAGAGCCGCTACAAGGTCACCGTCAAGGGCCCGGCTGCGGCAGCTTCGGCAGCGGCGCAGTAATAAAAAAGTACCATCAAAAAACGCCGAATATCCAGTAGCCCGAAAATTCCGGGCTACAATGTAAGGCTCAGCGGTGGCTATAGCTCAGTTGGTAGAGCTCTGGATTGTGATTCCAGCGGTCGTGGGTTCGAGCCCCATTAGCCACCCCATCAGAACATTTCATGGCTTCCCATGAAGTCCAAAAAGCCCTAAGCAAATTAACAGCTTGGGGCTTTTTTGTGTCTGGAGGTCCGAACGCACTGAGGACCAGGAATGCGTCCGTGGTTTGCGGCGTGACACTCGGAGCCTCTGCCGCCACAGACGCTTGACAACCCGACCTCCGACGCAGTGGAATCAGATCACTTCAAGAGGCCCCCTGAGCAGCTATCCAGGACGGCTACAAAATGCCCACGCAGCTAAATCGGCCCCTCAGCGCATTGCGACGCACCATCATCGGCTTGGTCATCTGTCTGGTGTCCTTGGTGCTCATCGGCATGGGGCTGGCCTGGCTGGCGCAACGAAGCGCCGGGCTGATCGAACGACAGAACCAATTGAATCGAGTTCTGCCGGCGCTCAACGGCCTGAACATCAGTCTTCTGAACGCCGAGACCGGGCAGCGCGGCTACTTGCTGACAGGGAGCCGCGACTACCTGCAACCTTATCTGACGGCGAGCGCCGAGGCACAGCACCACTTGGACGGGCTGCAAGAGATGGAACGGGAGGGCCTGTTGGCCTTTGACTTCTCTCGGCTTCATGAACTGGTCGCTCGCAAGTTTGTCGAGCTGAAAAAGACCATTGAGTTGCAGGACGCCGGCGATCACGGCGCTGCCTTGGACCTTGTCGGCCAGGGGCAGGGCAAGCAAATCATGGACGAGCTGCGAGGGCTGATTGACAGCCAGGTGGCTCGGTTTCGAGACGAGCGCTCAAGGGGGGCGGTGGCCCTGGCCCAGGATGCTCGAACCACCAAGAACCTCATGCTGGCCGGGGTCGTCTCGCTGTCCGTTCTGGCCACTGCCGCGCTGGCGTTGCTGGTGCATCATGCGCGCCAAGTGACTGCTGCCTATTGGCGGGTTCGCCGCATTGCCGATCAAGTGCCCGTTCTCATCACCCAGTTTGACCTGGAGAGGCGAATCATTTTCGCCAATGAGTTCGCCTGCACGACTTACGGGCTCAGCTCTGTCGCCATGCTGGGCAAGCGCGTGGAGGACATTCGAGGGCATGACGCTGCCACCCTCATGGCTCAGCATATGGATGCCGTCTTGGCAGGGCAAGACGTCGAGTTTGACAGCCACGCGATCATCAAGGGCCGCAGCATGCACTTCCGCCAGCGTTACGTGCCGGATCGGCATCCCGCTGGCACGATACTTGGCTTCGTCGCGGTGAGCACCGACGTCAGCTCGCTCAAGGAAGCTGAGGAACGGCTGGAAACGCTCACGCGCACCGATGTGCTGACGGGTTTACCCAATCGACGCGAATTTCAGGATCGACTCAAACAGGCGATGGCCCGCAGCGAGCGCGATCGCAAGCCCTTCGCCCTGTTGTTTCTCGATGTGGATCGCTTCAAAGATATCAACGACACGATGGGGCACGCCGTCGGAGACGCGGTTCTGATCGAGTTCGGTCGGCGCCTGCAGACCTGCATTCGCGCGACGGACACAGTCGCCAGGCTCGCTGGCGACGAGTTTGTGGCGATTGTCGAGGCTCTGAACTCCGAGCAGGACGCCGTCATGGTGGGCGAGAAGATCCTCCAGGCGATGCAGACGCCGATGGCGATTTCCGGCTGCACCGCGCAGGTTGGCACGAGCATTGGCATCGCCATTCGTGAGCCGGGCGGCCCGACGCAAGATGGTCTTATGGAGGCCGCCGACCAGGCGCTGTATAAGGCAAAGCGCTCAGGTCGCGGCATGCTGGCAACGTAGTTCATCGGATGCGGAACTTGTCACCAGAACCCGCGTAGCAAAATGCGACATGCAACACCGCCCGGAAAGAGGCCATCAGATGAGCAACACGGAGTCTCCGGCAGTGAACGCTCGATGCGGTTCCAGGGCTCTGGCGGTCTATGTCGGCACATCGCTCGGCGTAGTTCTCAGCGCTTTGCTCGGCGCTTTGCTCAGCGCTTTGCCGGCATCTTGCTTCGCGTCAGACTCGGAAGACGAATCGGCACTCCGGCTCTACTACTACGAGCGCCCGCCCTTCCACTACACCAATGGACAAGGTCAGGTGGTCGGCACCATTGTCCGCGCCACGGAGGAGACGCTGCGCCGTGCGGGCCTGCAATTCCAATGGGTCTCGGCGCCCGCCAATCGAGTTCTCGTCGCACTTCACAACGAGAAGGAGCCCGCATGCTCGCCGGGTTGGTACTCGACACCCGAACGAAGAACGGACTTCCTGTTCAGCAAAGCGACGATGCTGGACAAGCCACTGATTGCGCTGGTTCGTGCGGACTTTCTGATGCCGGCAGGCATCACGGCGAAGGTCTTTTTTGCGATGCCGAACATGCGCCTGCTCGTGAAGCAGAACTTCTCGCAAGGCGCCTACATGAACGGCCTTATCGATCGGATGCCACCAACGCATGTCGAGCGCGTCGCCCTCGAAGTGCCGCGCATGGTCCGCATGCTGCGAGCCGATCGGGCCGATGCCATCATCACGACCGAAGCTGAGGCCGCTCTCTTTGTTCACGCGGCGGGCCTGTCGATGAATGAATTCAAGATCGTTCGTTTTCCCGACGTCCCTGCAAACGAATATCGCTACCTGCTCTGCGACCACCATGTCGGAACTGCGACCGTGGAACGCATCAATGAGGCGATCAATTTGCAGGGCCCATGAGTTGGATGACCGATTGATTGGGTCCAGGCCCTCGGGCCGCGCGACGATCAGGTCGGCCTCGGATGTCATCAGCCGATGCTGGCGACGGGCCCCGCACGCTCTTGTAGGACTGCGCGTGGAGTTTCGGCGCCGAGAGGGCCTGCGGCTGCTGCCACCGAGCGGCGTCGTCCTGGCGCACCCAGAGATCGGCCAGGCTCAGCGTGCACAACACCAGCAAGGCAAACAAACCCACGGCCGCGACGATGCGCAGCAAGGGCCGCCGCTCACGCAGGCCCATGAAGACCCAGCCCACGATCGCGACCTTGACGGTGGCAATGCCCAGCGACAGCAGCAGATTGCCCAAGCCCAGAGGGAAGCGCGCGCCGAAGGCGCTCAAGCCCAGCAGAACCAGCAGCGCGACCCAGGCCATCAACGAGCGCCGCATGGCCGCACGGTAGCGTGGCTGTTTGGACGCGTCGTTCATGAGCGCGGGCTGACCAGATAGATCAGCGGATAGAGAAAGATCCAGACGGCGTCCACAAAGTGCCAATACAAGGCAAGCGAATGCATGCGCGTTGCGTTGACCGCCAGCTCGCGGCGCAGCGCGAAGCCGGCGCAGAAGGCGATCCCGATCAGCAGATGAACCGCATGAAGCGCGGTGGCGAAGAAGTACCACGCGAAGAAGAGTTCCGCGCCGGGAACATGAAGCGCGAAGCCGGGCCCGGGCACCAGCCCCTCGGTCCATTCGCGGTGGTACTCGACCCCCTTGATCGCGACGAAGACCAGGCCCAGGGCCACCGCGATCCAAAGGCCGCGCTGGCTGATCTGCGTTTGACCCCAGGCGGCCGCTTCCGCCGCAATCGCAATGGCGCAACTGCTGCTCAACAGCAGCGCGGTGTTGAGCGTGCCGAGCCAGACATCGGTGCGCGCGCTCGCCGCCGCAAAGCCCTCGTGCGCATGCATGCGAGAGATCGCATAGACGAACAGCACGATGCCGAAGAACAGCATCTCGCTGGCCAGGAAGACCCACATGCCGAGACTCGCGGTTTCGCGCGGGTCGGCGGCCATGGAAGGCGGCGGTGCGAGGGCGCTCATGAGCTCGACTTCGGCGGATATTCCGGCGTGTAGCCGTAGACATCGTCGGGCGCCGTGGGCTCGACATCGAAGTTGTGCGTCGGCGGCGGCGAGGCCGTCTCCCACTCGAGCCCCGTCGCGCCCCAGGGATTGGGATCGCAGCGTTCACCGCGCCAGAGGGACCAAGCCAGATAGCACAGCGGCATCAGGTAGCCGATCGCCAGGATCGAGGCGCCCGCGCTCGACAGCACGTTCAGCACCGTGTACTCCGGCGGGTAGGCGTGATAGCGGCGCGGCATGCCCTGGTAGCCGAGCAGGAACTGCGGGAAGAAGGTCAGGTTGAAGCCGAAGAAGATGATCAGCGCGGCGAGGCGCGCCAGCGTCTCCGGATACTTCTTGCCGCAGACCTTGGGCCACCAGAAGTGCAGGGCGCCGAAGAAGGCCATCACCGAGCCGCCGACCATGATGTAGTGAAAGTGCGCGACGACGAAGTACGTGTCGGTCAGGTGTACGTCGAGCGCCAGCGAGGCGAGGAAGAGCCCGGTCAGCCCGCCGATCGTGAACAGGCCGACAAAGCCGAGCGCATAAAGCATCGGCGCATCGAAGCGGATGCGGCCCTTGTACAGCGTGGCCGTCCAGTTGAAGACCTTGATCGCCGAAGGCACGGCCACGATGAAGCTCAGCAGCGAGAACATCAGATTGGCCGCCGGCGACTGGCCGCTGACGAACATGTGGTGGCCCCACACCAGGAAGCCCACGCCCGCGATGGCCAGCACCGCATAGGCCATGAACTTGTAGCCGAACAGGCGCTTCCTGGCGAAGCAGGGAATGATCTCGCTGGCCACGCCCATCGCCGGCAGCACCATGATGTAGACGGCCGGGTGCGAGTAGAACCAGAACAGATGCTGGAACAGCAGCGGATCGCCGCCATACGCGGAATCGAACACGCCGATCTGGAACAGCCGCTCGGCCACGACGAGCAGCACCGTCATCGCCAGCACCGGCGTGGCCAGCACGAGGATGATGCTGGTGGCGTACATCGACCAGACGAACAGCGGCAGCTTGAACCAGCGCAGCCCCGGCACGCGCAACTGGTGGATCGTGACGATGAAGTTCAGCCCGGTCAGGATCGAGGAGAAGCCGGTCACGAACACACCGACCAAGGTCAGCACGACCGAGCTGTTCGAGAACATCGTCGCGTAGGGCGTGTAGAAGGTCCAGCCCGTATCGACGCCGCCGGTGGCCAGCGCCGCGAGGATGATCAGCCCGCCGCTGACGTACAAGTACCAGCTCAGCAGGTTGAGCCGCGGGAACGCCAGGTCGCGCGCGCCGATCATCAGCGGCAGCATGAAATTGCCGACCACGGAAGGGATCGACGGGATCAGGAACAGCCAGACCATGATCACGCCATGCGCGGTGAAGAGCTTGTTGTAGGCGTCGTCCGAGACCAGGTCGCCGGCCGGTGTGGCGAGCTCCAGGCGGATCACCGTGGCCGCCGCACCGCCGACGAAGAAGAAGCCGATGATGGCCAGCGCATAGAGGATCGCGATGCGCTTGTGGTCGTGGGTCAGCAGCCAGGAGCGCAGGCTGGTGCCGTCGGCGAGGTAGCTCTGCTCGATGGTGGCGACCGCTGTCATGACGCGTTACTCCGACTGACAGCGGCGGTGGCGGGCTGTGAACTCACGGAGCGCAGGTACGCCACGAGGTTCTGCAGTTCCTCTTCGCTGAGCTGCCCCTGGTACGAAGGCATGATCGAAGGCTGGCCCGCCACGGTCTTCTGCTTCGGCGCCACGATCGACTCGCGCAGATAGTCTTCGTCGGCCAGCACGCGTGTGCCGTCCGAGAGCAGCACGGCCTTGCCATAAAGGCCTTCGAGCGGCGGCGCATGCACGCTCGATGGCGCCTCGTGGCAGCTCGCGCAGGCCAGCCGTTTGTAGAGGCCCTCGCCGAGCTGCGCGGGCGTCGGCTCGCCCGCCGGCATCGGCCCTGAATTCAGCCACCGCGCGTACTCGGCCTCGCGCATCACGATCACGCGGCCGAGCATCGCCGAGTGCTGGCTGCCGCAATACTCGCTGCACAGGATGCGGTATTCGCCGAGCTTGTTGGCCGTGAACCAGAGCCGCGTGTAGCGGCCCGGCATCACGTCCTGCTTCATGCGGAAGGCCGGCACGAAGAAGCTGTGGATCACGTCCTGCGAGGCGAGCACCAGCACCACCGGCCGGTCCAGCGGCACATGCAGCTCGTTGATCTCCTGCCGGCCGTTGCCATGCTGCAAGCGCCACATCCATTGCTTGGCCACGACGTAGACGGGCAGCGCCTCGGGCGGCACGCGCCGGCCTTCGGCGTAGTCATGCGCGGCCCAGGTGAAGATGCCGATGAAGACCAGCATCGGCGCGATCGTCCACGCGGCCTCCAGGCCGTTAGCATGGGAAGGCGGATGCGTGCGATCGGCATGCGCGCCTTCGCGGTAGCGGAAAGAGAACCAGCAGATCAGCACGGCCAGCGCAATCGCCATCAGGCCGCAGATCAGCAGCATGGCGATGAACAGCACGTCGGTATGGCTGGCGGTCGACGAGGCGCTCTGCGCCAGCAGCGTGAAGCTCTCGGCGGCGGGGCCGGGCACGTCGGTGCTCATCGGCGGCTCTTCCGGATCCACACGACCAGGCCGCTCAGCATCAGCAACACCAGCACAGCGACGCCACGCATCAGGCTCATCACCTCGCCGTCGCGCGCGGCCAGCAGCGGGTCCAGGTGCGAACACAGCAAGAGCAGGCGATCGACGAGCGTGCCGACATGGCCTTGCGAAGCTTCGAGCAGCGCGGTGCGCAAGGCCGCCGGTTCATAGCGCACGCCGAAGAAGTAGTGCGAGACGAGGCCGTCCGGCGTCAGCACCACGAGCCCGGTCGGATGCGCCATCGAAGCCTGCTGCCAGTGGAAGCCGATCGTCCGCGCCAGCTCGGCCGTGTCCGTCGCCGGGCCGCTGAGCAGGTGCAGGTCGGGCGGCGCGCCGCCGTAAACCTCGGGCCGCACATAACCGGCATATTGCAGGTATACGTTGCGCAGCGCGTCGGCCGCTTGCGGCGTGTCTTCGGGGTCGACCGAGAACAGCAGCAGGCGCCAGCTGTCAGGCGCCAGGCCCGTATCGGCCAGCGCTTCAAGCGCGCCGTGGGCGGCTGTGCCGCAGAGCGTGTCGCAGCGGTAGAAGGCCGGCAGCAGCACGAGCGGGCGCCCGTCAGCGGCCAAGGCCTGCCAGTTGACGGGCCGGCCATCGGCTTCGCGCAAGGCGGCCGGGTGCGGCAATTGCGCTCCAAGCCGCTGCTCGAAAACCAGCTCATCCTGGCGGTCGAGCTGCGGCGCGCTTTGCAGGCGCGGCGCCGGGATGTTGGCGATCAGCGCCGCGCTGTCGGCCTGGCCGCCGGGCGGCAGGCGCCAGTAGCGCAGCAGCGCGAACGAGACCGAGAAGGCCACGCTGACCACCAGCGCGGTGCCCAGGCACACCATGAGAATCCGGCGCAGCCGCAGGGCGGGGTCGTGATCATCAGCCATAGGCGGCCTCGGTCTTTTTTGGAAGGTTCGAGCCTTGCGGCAGCAGATGGCCGAACAGCAGCAGGCCCATGCCACCGAAGATCAGCGGCATCAGCCACCAGCTGGCATAACCATGAGGCTGGACGGAGGGCACCACCAGCCAGGCGCTGTCCAGCGCCTGCATGGCGACCAGCCCCAACGCGACGCGGCTCAGGCGTTGCGGGTCATCCTTCACGCGGCGCCACAGCAGCGCCAGCGTTGGCACGGCAAACTGCAGCACCACGAGCGCAAGGCCGACGAAAACCCAGCCACTGCTCAGCCGAGGCAGATACCAGCTCGTCTCGCGCGGCAGGTTCTCGGCCCAGATGATCAGCAACTGCATGAACTGCAAATAGGCCTGCAGCATCACGAACATCAAGAGCAGGTTGCCGAGATCGCGCCAGACCGGATCGCGGCGGCCGTGGCCATCGCCGTGCCCTTGGTGCGCCGCGATGGCGACGGCCGCCGCGGCACCGCCGCTCAGCTGCCCCGACAGCGCGAGCCAGCCGAAGATGCTGCTGGTCCAGCCCGCCGTCAGCGACATCAGCAGATCGGCCGCCGCCATCGAGCCGAGCATCATCCAGACGATCAGCCGCACGGCCGCGCGCCCCGAGGTGGCCGGCTCACGCGCTCGCCACAGCGCCCAACAGCTCAGGCCATAGACGGCAAATCGCGCGGTCACGAAGAGGCTGGCGAACCAGGCGCTTGAAGTCTGGTTCCACCAGGAATACAGCCACTGCATGCCGAAGAGCAGGGGCAGGAAAAGCAGCAAGAGCCCCGGCATCGAAAGCCGGAGTGCGCGGTTGGCCGGGCGCAGCACCTCGCCCCAGCGGCCACCGGTCAGCGCATGAATGCAACCGAGCGCCGCCGCGCCGAGCATGAGGCCGAGGCAGAACCACGAGGCGGAAAGCCAGATCGCGAAGAAGAGCGGGCGATCGCCCCAGCCCAGGGCGGCCGCTAGAACGAGCGCCGCCGCGCCCAAGAAGAGATGTCGTTTCGTCATCATCATGAGATCGGCCTCCTGCGTTGCAGCACACGCAGATACGCCACGATCGCCGCCGCATCGGCCGGGCTGACGCGGTCTGCAAAGGGCCCCATCACGCCCACACCCTGGCGGATCGCGGCCGTCAGCCGCGCGTCGGTGGCGCCGAGCAAGGCGGCGCTGGTGAGAGGCGGCGGTGCCGGAAAGCCGCGCCGCACAACCTCGCCATCACCCGCGCCGCTCACGCCGTGGCAGGGCAGGCAATAGATGACGTAGCGGTCCTGGCCGCGATGGAGCAGTGCGTCGCCGAGCAACGGCGCCGACGTGCGTGCGCTCGCCGCGCCAAGCCGGCCGCTGCTCAGCTGGGCGAGATCGCCGCTGGCGTGGACGATGCCGTCGGGCACCGGCGCTCGCGCGGCCTGCTGATCGGCGAACAGCGCGCTGCGGGAATCGGCGTTGTGGCGCGGCTGGCGGCCCATGTCTTCGGTGACGCGGTGGCAGCCGCCGAGCACCGTGAGCAAGCTGAGCATCAGCATCGTCTTCTTCATGCCGGCACCTCCATCGGCACGGCGACACGACGCAGCGGGCGCTGCTCATCGAGCCACTGCGCGGCCCGCTCGCTCTCGAAGCGCGGATCCTCGCGGCGCAGCACGAGGAAGAAGCGGTTGCGCGTGGCCAGCTCGAAATCCGGCGCGTCGAACACCGGATGCCGCAGCCGGGGCAGGCCCGCGGTCCACAGAAAGGCGATCACCGCGGCCAGCGCGCCGCCGAGGATCACCAGCTCGAAAGTCACCGGCACGAACATCGGCCAGCTGTGCAGGGGCCGGCCGCCCACATTGAGCGGCCGGTCGAGCACCGCGCTGTACCACTGCATCGCATAGCCGAAGACGCCGCCGAGCAGTCCGCCGACGAAGGTCGTCGCGGCGATGCCCGAGCGCTCGATGTGGAGCGCTTCGGCCAGGCCCTCGATATGGAACGGCGAATAAGCCTCCGGCGCATAACCTTGATCTCGAGCGGCACGGGCGGCCGCGAGCAAGGCGTCGGCCGAGTCGAACTCGGCCATCCAGCCCCAGAGCTTGTCAGGCGCGCGCTTGCTGTTCATGCGGTGGCCTCCGGTCGATGCGAGACCAGCTCGCGCATTTCGGCGATCGAGATCGCCGGCAGCACGCGCACGAAGAGCAGGAACAGCCAGGCGAAGGTCGAGATCGAGCCGAGCAGGAAGAGCCAGTCCCAGCCCGTGGGCACATAGACGCGCCAGGCCGAGGGCATGTAGTCGCGGTTGAGACTCGAGACCACGATCATCACGCGCTCCAGCCACATGCCGAGGTTGATCACCAGCGACAGCGCGAAGAGGCCCCAGGCGCTGCGCCGCACGCTGCGCCACCACATCAGCTGCGGCACGACGATGTTGCAGACGATCATGGTCCAGTAGACCGGCGCATAGGGCCCGGTCCAGCGGTTCATCTGGATCGCGATCTCGAACGGGTCGCCGCTGTAGAGGGCGCAGAAGGCCTCGGCCAGATAACCGTAGGCCAGCAGCGAGCCCGTCACCAGCATCACCTTGGCGGCGTTCTCGAGATGCCGCTGCGTGATCAGCGCTTCGAGCTTGAAGGCATGGCGCAGCGGCACGGCCAGCGTGATCACCATCGCGAAGCCCGAGTACAGCGCGCCCATCACGAAGAAGGGCGGAAAGATCGTCGAGTGGTAGCCGGGCGTGTTGCCGATCGCAAAGTCGAGCGAGACGATGGAATGCACCGAGACCACCAGCGGCGTGGCCAGCCCGGCCAGCAGCAGGTAGGCCTGTTCATGCCGCGCCCATTGGCGCGCCTCGCCGCGCCAGCCCAGCGCCAGCAGGCCGAAAGTGATCTGCTTGAAGCGAGAACGGGTGCGCGAACAGGCCCGATCACGCAGCGTCGCCAGATCGGGGATCAGGCCGACATACCAGAACAGGAAAGAGACCGTCAGGTAGGTCGCGATCGCGAAGAAATCCCACACCAGCGGGCTGCGCCACTGCGGCCACAGGTCCATCGTGTCGCGGTACGGCGTGAGCCAGTAGACGAACCACGGCCGGCCCAGATGCAGCAGCGGGAACAGGCCTGCCATCGAGGCGGCGAACAGCGTCATCGCCTCGGCAAAGCGGTTGATCGAGGTGCGCCAGCGCTGGCGCGTGAGCAGCAGCACGGCGGAGATGAAAGTGCCCGCATGGCCGATGCCGATCCACCAGACGCAGTTGGCAATCGCAAAGCCCCAGGCCACCGGGATGTTGACACCCCAGATGCCGATCCCGGCGTCGAACAGATAGGCGATGGCGGCGAGGAAGACCAGCACGCCAAGGCTCGTCACGCCGAAGCCGAGCAGCCAGCGCCAGCCGAGCGGACGTTCCAGCACGAGGGCCGAGATCTTGTCGCCGATGCTGGCATAGCCCCAGTGGCCTTTGAGGACCTCGTCGCTCATGCCTCGTCCTCCTTCGGCAGCGGCGCCTGCCGCGCGAGGTAGGTCGTGCGTGGGCGCGTGTTCAGCTCGCCGAGCATCGCGTAGTGGCGCGGCGAGGCCTTGGTCAGCGTTACATCGCTCTGCGGATCGTTCAGATCACCGAAGTGGATGGCGCGCGTCGGGCAGGCCGATTGGCAGGCGGTCTCGACCGCATTTCGCGGCAAGGCGGCACCGGTGCGCTGCTCGGTGCGCCGTGCGCGCGACAGGCGTTGCACGCAGTAGCTGCACTTCTCCATCACGCCTCGGTCGCGCACGGTCACGTCGGGGTTGCGCATCAGCGCCAGCGTCTCGGTGCGCAGATCGTTGTACTGGCGGAAGTTGAAACGCCGTACCTTGTACGGACAGTTGTTCGAGCAGAAGCGCGTGCCGACGCAACGGTTGTAGACCTGCACGTTCAGGCCCTCGCTGTCATGCATCGTGGCGCCGACCGGGCAGACCAGCTCGCACGGCGCGTTCTCGCAATGCATGCAGGGCACGGGCTGCGTGATGGTGCGCTGCGTGGCCTCGTCGCGGTAGGCGTCCACGCGGATCCAGTGCATGGTGCGACCGAGGCGCACCTCCTCGGGCCCGACCACGGGGATGTTGTTCTCGGCCTGGCAGGCGACGGTGCAGCTGTTGCAGCCGATGCAGGCGTCGAGGTCGATGGCCATGCCCCAGGCCGGCCCGCTTTGCGGCATGGGCTTGTACAGCGTCGGGTGCTGTTGCGGCTCGGCCGCGATCGGCATCACGCGGGCGAGATCGCGGCCATGCTGTTCGAGCTCGATCTGGGTGAGGGCGAAGCGGTGGCCGCTGTCCACGCGCTTGAGCGTTAGCGGCCGCGCCACCAGCGTCGCGCTGCGCAGCGCCGCGTTGTTCACGCCGACGCCGTTGCCCACGCGGCCGGCGGCGCTGCGGCCGTGGCCGTTGCTGAAGGTGGCGGCGCCTTCGGCATGGCCGGGCTGGACCCAGACCGGCACGTCGACCGAAGCATCGGCCGCGACGCTGGCGCGCACGATGTCGCCGCTGGAGAGTCCCAGCGCCGCCGCGGTCTTCGGGCCCAGTTGCAGCGCATTGCCCCAGGCGATCTTGGTGAACGGATGCGGCACTTCCTGCAGCCAGCCGTTGTTGGCGTGTTCGCCATCGCCGACCGAGGCATCGCTGGGAAAGACGACCCACAGCGGCGCTTCGGCAAAGCTTGGCGTGGCGGGGAGGCTCGCGGCTGGGAGCTTCAGGCTGGGCGTCGGTTGGTCGCTGACAAAACCGTTGCGCAGGCTCTCGGACCAGAAGGTCTCGAAATCGCGCGCGCTCACTCGCGACTGCCAATGCGAACGCAGCAGCGCATGGCCGGGCTCTTCAGCGCCGCCGAGCAAGGCCAGCAGTTCATGCGCCGAACGCGTGTCGTACAAAGGCGCAATCGCCGGCTGCATCAGCGTGGCCGTGCCGTCGAAGGCGCGGGCATCGCTCCATTGCTCGAAGGCGTGTCCGCTCGGCAGGTGCCAGCTGCATTGCTGCGCGGTCTCGTCGCGGTACGCGCCGAAGTGCAGGCTCAGTGGCACGCGTTCCAGCGCCGAGGCGAAACGCAGTGCCGTCGGCGCGGCGTAGACCGGGTTGCTGTCGAGGATCAGCAGCGTTTCGACCTGGCCTTGTTCAGCGGCTTCGCTCAGCTCGGCGAGCGAGGCGGGCGCGGGCAGCAGATCGGCATGCAGGTCGGGCGAGGCGATCCAGCGCGTGCCGTTCGAGCCCAGCACCTGGTTGAGCCCGTGGATCAGCGCCTGCGATTCGGCGCTGAGCTCGGGCCCGGCCCAGATCACGGTCCTGCCGCGATGGCGCGCGAACAGCCGGGCCAGCCTGTCCACGATTGCGGCATCGGCCGGCGGGCTCACACCGACGACCGGCAGCACACGGGCGGCGGCGCGCCACAGCACCGCTTCCATCGCGGGCGGTGCCAACGCCCAGCGCTCATCGGCGCGGGCGCCGAACAGGCCCGGCGTCGTTTCGATCGCCACGAGACGTGCCGGTGCGCGGCCGGCTGCCGACGCCATCGCGCGCGCACGCGCCCAATCGGCGCAGTGCCGCAAGCCGGCCACCGGATCGCTGAAGGGATCGCCGCCGATCGCGATGATCAGTTCGGCATCGGCGAAGTCGTGAACGACACGAGCCTCGCGGCCGAAGGCCAGTTGCGAACCGCGCCGTGCGGCCAGGGCCGGCGCTGTGTCGTCGCGATACCAGCGTGATCCGGGCCTTTGCTTCAGCAGCGCCGCGAGCTGTGCGGCCAGCGTCGGCGAGGTGAAGGCCGATGTCAGCACATGGACGGGCGAGGAGGCTTCGCGCTTCCTCCAGGCCTCGCTGAAGGCCTGCCAGGTCGACGGTATCGCGCGCCCATTTTTGCTGCGTTGCCACACTTCGGTCGACCGATCCGGATCCCACAGCTGCAGAACAGCCGCCTGCTCGAACACGCTGGTGCCGCCCAGCGTGGCCGGGTGTTGCGGGTTGCCCTCGACCTTGATCGGCCGGCCCTGCTGCGTGCCGATCAGCACGCCTTGCGCATAGCCTTGCCGCGTGCAGGCGCTGGCATAGAACTGCGGCACACCATGCGCCTCGATCTCGGGCATCTGCGCATAGCTGTAGATGCGTTCCGGCGGCGGGCGCGAGCAGCCGCTGGCCGCCAGCGCCGCCGAGGCCGCCAGCCATTGCAGCAGCGCACGCCGCGTCGGCTCGGGCGGTGCCGCGGCTGCAACGGAATCACGCACCTCCACGATCGGGATGCGGGCGAACGGGGCTGAACGGGCCATAACGCCGGGTCTCAGCGGTGGCAGGTCGAGCAGTCGGTCAGGCGCTGCCGGCTCTCGATCTGCACGATGCGCGTCAGCGCAGCGGATTGCGCCTCGGTCAGCGTGCGCGGCGGCATCGAGAAGACGTCGTCGGCATAACGCAGATGCGGCCCGGGGTTCTGATGGCAGCCCAGGCACCAGCGCATCGTCATTTCCTGAGGCCGCGTGATCAGCGCCATCTGGTCCACGCGACCGTGGCACTCGATGCAGGCCACGCCCTTGGTGACATGCACGCTGTGGTCGAAGTAGACGTAGTCGGGCAGTCGATTGACGTGCATCCAGGCGATCGGCACCTGCTGATCGACGGCGCGGTGCAGCGGCGCGAACAAGGCCTGGTCGGCGAACAGTTGCGAATGGCAACCGAGGCACAGCTGCGCCGAAGGCATGCCCGGCGTGGCCGCCGTCTCGACGGTCACATGGCAAAAACGGCAGTCGAGCCCCACATCGCCGACATGGTGCTTGTGGCTGAACGGGATCGGCTGCGCCTGCACTTCATCAACCGCCGGCTCACCTTCGGGCGACCAGGAAGCGCCGACCACGACGAGCAGGATCGTCAACGCGCCGAGCGCCATCCACACCAGCTTGACTCCCAGCAGTATTCCTGGCGTGAAGGTTTGTGGCATGGTGGCTTGATGGAGGAGGGCCTGTCGAAGTGCCATGAAGTGCAGCTGCGATCGTCCGGCGAAATGGCGAGGCGCGACTGTCGGCCCCAACGCCTTCGCGGCGTAGGTACAGGCCTACAACTGGCGCGCGTGGCAAGCCCGGCAAGCCCGGCTTCGGTCCAGTTGAGCTAACGCGTTATTTGAGCGTCCCGACCATGCATGTGCGATAGCCGCTCATCGCCACTCATCGCGATGCGCCGAAGCCTCATCAAGCCTCATCAAGCTTGAGGAAAATTCAAAGCTTGCACGACACTTGCCCGAAGCTGGCGCCGTATGCTGATTTGGAGCAGTGGAACAAGCGGGAGCCGACGGGCGCCCACAGAAATCCAAAGAGGGGACTCGATGCCCCCATCAGAGCGACTGGGAATTCGACGCCGCAGCAGCGATGCTCCGTCCACACTTTTGGGGTTTTCATGGAGGGGACAATCTTGCAGAGATTGGTGGCGGCCTTGACCGCGATACGGCACAGCGCGAACCCATCTCGACCGTCGATCGACGGTCTGGAAGTCCATGAATCGAGCTGGGACGAATGGCTCGAATCCGGCGGGCAGCCCGAAGCGAAGGAGCTCGGCCACGCCCGCCCGCAGAACGCCTGGCTTCGCAAGCTGCTGGGAAAGAAGGACTGACCAGCCTTCTTTTCTCAGGCGGCCGCGCCGGCCCGGCTGATATCCCCCGCATCCTTCAGCGCCCAGACGCCCCAGCAGGTCTCCATCAGATGCCGTGAACGTGCGGCGGGCAGGATGTCCTCGGTCTGGCCGCTGAACTTGGCTTCCAGCTGCTGATCCGACATCGGATGCAACTGGCTGCCCACGGCGTGCTCGATGAACTGGTGCAGTTGCCGGCCGTCGTTCAAGGTGATCGTCATGTCGACCTGATCGGCCTTGATCGCCGGGTCGACGACGGCCACGACCTTCTTGCGCAGCGCGATGATCGTCGGGTCTTGCACCGCCTTGTCGCTGAAAGCCTGATCGCCGCCGCGGCCGGTCACCAAGGCCGCTGCCACGGCGTGATAGACGCTGAACTTGCCCTCCAGGCCGACGGCCGGTTCGGTCTTGCCCATCAGGTTCAGCACCAGCGGATGGACCTTGAGCGCGACCGACTTGATCTGTTCGGGCTTGAGCTTGTTGGCCTCACGCAGCTGGATTGCGGCATCGATGGCCGGGTGCGCCACGATGCCGCAGGCGAACGGCTTGTAGGTGTTGAGCCCGATCTCGTAGCGTTCGCCCAGGCCTTGTGTCACCTCGTCCCAGTTGTGGCGCGTGCTGGCCGCCTGGCCCCAGCCGTCGAAGCCTTCGAGTGCGACCTTCGACGAGGTGTAGCCTTGCTCGGCCAGCAGCGCGGCGAGCATGCCGTTCTGCGCGGCCTTGCCCGGATGGAAGCTCTTCGTGTCCGAGCCGAACTGCACCTTCAGCCCGACGGGCTGCGAGGCCGCGATGCCGATGGCGCTGATCATGCGTTCCTCGTCGAGCTTCAGCAGCCGGCCGATCGCCGCCGCCGCGCCGAACACGCCGGTCGTGCCGGTGATGTGCCAGCCCTTGGCGTAATGCTCAGGGAAGACGGCATTGCCCATGCGGCATTCGATCTCGCAGCCGATCACCAGCGCGTTCATGAAATCGATGCCCGAGACGGGCCGGAACTCGGCAAACGCCGTCAGCGCCGAGGCCACCGGGCCGGCCGGGTGGATGATGGTCTTCAGATGGGTGTCGTCGTAGTCGAGCACATGCGAGCTGATGCCGTTGATCAGCGCGGCATTGAGCGCGTCAAAGCGTTCCTTGCGGCCGAACAGGCTGGCCTGCGCCGGGCCCGAGAACATCTTCAGTGCGGCCACCGCACGCGAGGGCGCGTCCTGTCGCGAGCCGCCCACGGCGCAGCCGACCCAGTTGAGCAGCGTGCGCGTGGCTTCCTTGCGCACGGCCTCGGGGATCTGCTGGACCGGCGCGGTGGCGGCGTAGTGCGCGACGATGCGCGTGACGGGCGGAGGCGGCGGTTCCTTGACCGCAGCCGCCGTAGCAGCAGCGGATGCCGGCTGAGATGCCGCCGATTGCGCGAGCGCTGGGCCTGCGCCCAGGCCGGCCACGATTGCGCCGGCGGAAGTGCGCAGCATGCGGCGGCGGTCGGGATTCTTGTTCATGGTGTCTCCTTTTGTTGGGCGGGGCGGCATCCGCTAACGGGCCATCGCAGCGGATTCTTCGCTTCATTCAGCATGGGCTGACGCCGGTCGGCTTGCGAATACGCAAATCCACGCACGCGCAACGCGCCGTGACGCCGCGGCGCCGCGACTCAGGCGCCGCGCTTGGGTGCGACGGCGGCGCCTTCAATCCCGTGTTGCTTCAAGCGCTCCGCCACGAAGCCCGAGGCTTTCATGTCCTCGATGAAGGTGCTGAGCCAGGCCTGCGCGGCGCGATTCCCCTTGGGCACGGCCATCGCCTGCTCGATCACCATGAAGCGGCCCGGCAGCAGGCGCAGCGGCGGCGCGCCCGTGCCGGCGAGGCGGCGCACATCGGCTTCGAGCTGCTGCTTCACGCCGGCAGCCACCTCCAGGCTTTCGGCCAGGAACTGATCGGTCACGGCGGGCGAGGTGGGGGCGCGCACGAGGCTGGCCTGGTGCAGCGCGCGGGTCAGGTACAGGTCGTAAGCGCTGCCCCGGCCGACCACGACGCGCGTGCCGGTGCGATCAACGTCTTCGTTATGTTGCAGGGCCGAATCGCTGCGCACCAGGTAGGCGCCTTCGATGATCACGTAGGGCGCGGTGTAGTCCATGTCGGCGCCGCGCACGGGGTCGATCGCGACAAAGGCGAGATCGACCTGCCGCGCCTTGACGGCCTCGACCACCTTGCCGGCCGATTCAAAGACGACCAGATCGAGGGGCAAGGCCAGGCGCTTGGCCGCTTCGCGCGCGAGGTCGACCGACACGCCCCGAGGCTCGCCGGGTGTGTCGCCGCGCGTGGCCAGGATCGGATTGCCGAGATTGATGGCCGCGCGCAGGCGGCCGGTGGTGCCCAGCTCCGCCCGCGCTGATGCTTCGCCGCGATCGGCGTTGCAGGCGCAGCCGGCCGGCAACAGCAGAGAGGCCACGCCTAATGCGCAAAGTTGAGCGCAAAGTTGACGGCGCCTTGTGATCACCATGAGTGCTCCTGAAACAGGCACGTAGTGTTGGCCTGCGGAGCCGCCGGTGTCAATCGTGTTTCAGCGCGAGCGGCTCACATCGAGCACCGACACCTCGCCGCCGCGATTGCCCCATGAGTTGCGCACGAAGGTGGTGACCTGCGCGACCTCATCATCCTTGAGGGTGAGCCCGAAAGGCGGCATGCCGTAGGGGCGCGGATTGCCCGGCGTGCTCGGCGCAAAACCGCCGGCCAGCACGATGTGGATCAGGTTCGTGGACGAGGCCATCGTGACCTTGCGGTTGCCCGCGAGCGCCGGATAGACGCCCGGCTGGCCTTCGCCCTTGGCGCCGTGGCATTGCGCGCATTGATTCTTGTAGAGGTGCGCGCCGCGGACCATCACGGTGGCGTTCGGCGGATCGGGTTGATCCACGTTCGCATGCACCGCGGGCAGCTCTTTCAGATACGTCGCCATCGCCTGCGCGTCGCCGTCGCTCAGATGCTGCGTGCTCTGGAACACCACGTCGGCCATCGGCCCGAGGACCGAGCTGCGCGCAGACGTGCCGCTCTTCAGCAACTGCGCAATCTCGTTCACATCCCAGGTCGAGACGCCGGCCTCGCTCGCGGCGTTGAGCGAGGGCGCATACCAGCCTTGGAGCGGGATCAGGCCGCCCTCCAGATCGAACTGGCCGGCCGAGGCGCCGAGCACATTGCGCGTCGAGTGGCAGGCCGTGCAATGCCCGAGCCCGCGCACCAGGTACGCGCCGCGGTTCCACTGCGCTGATTGGTCGGCCTTGGCCTCGTAGACCTGCGGGCGGAAATACATCGCACGCCACAAGGCCAGCGCGATCTGGCTGTTGTACGGCAACTCAAGCGTGTTCGCGCGATTGGTCTGCTCGATGGGCGGCTGGCTGCGCAGGAAAGCGAAGATCGCATCCGAGTCAGCGCGCGCCAGCTGCGTGAAGTTCGGGTAGGGGAAGGCGGGGTAGAGCAGCCGCCCGTCGTTCGAGCGGCCGTTGTGCATGGCGCGCCAGAACGAGTCGGGCGTCCAGCTGCCGATGCCGGTCTTGGCGTCCGGCGTGAGGTTGCTCGCGTAGACCGTGCCGAACGGTGTGACGAGCCCGAAGCCGCCCGCGAAGGCTGCGCCGCTCGGGGCCGTGTGGCAACCGGCGCAATTGCCGACGCGGGTCAAATACGCACCGCGTTCGATCAGTTGAGGCGTGACGTTAGCGTCGGCATTGACATTGGCATGGGCATGGGGGCCGCCCAGATCAGAGTCGCCGCGCGTGTTGAGCCACCAGACCAGCCCTGCGATCAAGACGATCAGCGCCACCACCAACATCAGCGCTCGTGTGAGTAGAGAACGTGCTCTCATTTGGCGAGACTCCCGCATTCCAACGGCAGCGGCAAGGGCACGCTGGCGGCGGGGTGGGGATCGGCGGGAAGCGGCCGCTGCGACAGATAGCTCGCCACCGCGTTGAGGTCTTCATGGCTCAGTTGCCGGCTGATCTGGTTCATGCAGTCGGGTGCCTTCGCCTGGCGCTGCGAAGTGCGCCACGCGCCGAACTGCGCGACCAGATAAGGCTTGGGCAGGCCCAGCAGGCCGGGCACAAAGGGCGCCACGCCGGTCATGGCCTGGCCGTGGCATTGCACGCAGGCGGGGATTTTTTGAGAGGCATCGCCTTCGGTGACGAGCAGGCGGCCGCGCTCGATTTCTGCGGGCGTCCCGGTGTTGGTGGCCACCGGCGCATAGGGCAGGTCGAGCTCGGAGAAGTAGGTCGCGATCTCCATCAGGTACGCGTCCGACATGTTCGCGATGAGGTAGCCCATCGTGCGGTTGTGGCGCCGCCCCTCGCGAAAATTCAGCAGCTGGTGGTAGAGATAACCGGCCGGCTTGCCGGCGATGCGCGGGAAGTAGCCTTCACCGGTGGCGCGGCCTTCCTTGCCGTGGCAGAAGGTGCAGGCCTGCACGCGCTGGGCGATGGTGTCGGGGACGGGCACAGAGACTGGCGCCGACTCCGCGAGCGCATGGGAAGCAGCGAAGCAGAGCAGGGCGGAAGCTGACGCGCGCTGTATTGCGCGCCACATCGAGCGCCACATCGAGCGCCACATTACGCGCCACATTGAGCGGCTCGTGCTGCTTGCAAACCCGGTCATGCTTCAGCCCTCCTGGTGGCGTGGTGGCCTGCACGACCGGCGTGATTGCGGGTCTTTTGCGGCTCACTGCTTGTGCGTCAATTCTCAGACATCGCCGTGATTCGTGTGTGGACAGTTTGTCCCAGGCGGGGTTCAGAGATTGAGCAGCTCACCATTGAAAGCCGATTGCTCGACGCCGCGCTGCTGCGGGGAAGGGCGCAGCACGCGATGGTCCGCGCCGATGACCTTGCCCGTGCGTGCATCCACCAGCGTCAGTTCCACGGGCTCGCCGGTCGTCGTGTCGATCAGGCGCACACGGCTACCCTTCGGCGAGGCGTGCTTGTTGCCCCAGGCCATCAGCGTGAGGATCACGGGCCGCATGTCGCGGCCTTTCTCGGTCAGCACGTACTCGTAGCGCGGCGGCTTGTCGTTGTAGAGGCGCTTTTCGAGCAGGCCGGCCTCGACCAGATCCTTGAGGCGGCGTGTCAGCGTGTTGGAGGCAATGCCCAGCGAGGTCTCGAACTCATCGAAGCGCGAGCTGCCGTAGAAGGCCTCGCGCAGGATCAACACATTCCAGCTGTCGCTGAGCGAATCCGCCGCCCGCGCCACAGGGCAGGGCATCGATTCAAAACTCGTGCGTTTCATGGGGTTCTCCGTCGTACTGGAAGCCAGTCTAGAGGTGTAGCTTGCATCATGCCAGTTAACCCCTGCGGTCGGAAGGGTCGAGCCAACAGGCAACTTGCATAATGAAAGTTACTTGCCTAAAGTCCGTCCATCGCTTGTTGACCCGACGAGCCTTGAAGCCGGAGAACCCCATGAGCACGACCGCCGCCGCCGAGACCCCTAACGCCGCAAATACGCTGACAGAGGTGCCGACGCGCAAGCGCCTGCGCGGCCGCACGCTGCTGCAAGTGGCGTTGCTGACCGCCGTTGCTCTGGGCGCCGCCGGCTACGGTGCGCACTGGTGGACGACGGCCCGTTTCCGTGAAGCGACCGACGATGCCTATGTCGGCGGCGACCTGACCGTGATCGGCTCCAAGGTCAACGGCTACATCAGCGAACTGCCCGTGACCGACAACCAGTTCGTCCACGCCGGCGATCTGCTCGCCCGCATCGACGACCGCGACTACCGCGCCGCGCTGGCCAAGGCCAAGGCGGTGATCGATGCGCAGGACGCGGCTGTCAGCAACCTGGGCGCCTCCGCCGCGCTGCAGCAGTCGCTGATTGCCCGCTCGAATGCCGGCATCGACGCCGCCTCGGCCGAAGAAGACCGCGCGCGTGACGACTTCCGCCGCTACAAGGACCTGGTCGGCCGTTCGGCCGTCTCGGTCGAAAGCGCCCAGCGCACCGAAGCCACCTTCAAGACCGCGCAGGCCAATATGGCGCGCGCCAAGGCCGAGCAGCAGGCCGCGATGCGCCAGCTCGACGTGATCGCCACGCAGAAGCAGCAGGCGCTGGCCGCGCTCGAACAGGCCCGCGCCGAATACGAGATCGCGCAGCTCAACGTCGGCTATACCGAGATCCGCGCCCCGCGTGACGGCTATGTCGGCAACCGCAAGGCGCGCGTCGGCATCTACGCCAACACCGGCACGCAGCTGATGTCGGTGGTGCCCGCGCGCGGCCTGTGGATCGACGCCAATTTCAAGGAAGACCAACTCAGCCGCATGCACGCCGGCCAGGCGGTCAGCATCCGTGCGGATTCGCTGCCGGGCCAGGTTCTGCATGGCCGCCTGGGCAGCCTCGCGCCGGCCACCGGCGCGCAGTTCAGCATCCTGCCGCCCGAGAATGCGACCGGCAATTTCACGAAGATCGTGCAGCGCGTGCCGGTTCGCGTTGAGCTCGATGCGGCCGATGATCAGCTCGGTCGTCTGCGGCCCGGGCTCTCGGTTGTGGTTGAAGTCGACACGAAGACCGCGCAGACGACAGCAAGCCCGCAGCTCGCCGAAGGCGGCGGCACGCGCTCGGCGCAAGGCGTTGCAGCCGCAACCGTGAGCCTGAAATGAGCACGGCCGCCGCGACGGCAGTGGCAGTACCGGCTCCGCGCAGCTTCTGGTCTTCGGAGGTCGTCCCCGCCGATCAGATGCCGATGAAGCAAAAAGTGATTGCCTTCGCCTTCATGTGCGTGGGCATGTTCATCGCGCTGCTCGACATCCAGATCGTCTCGGCCTCGCTGCGCGACATCGGCGGTGGCCTCTCGGCCGGCGCCGACGACGTGGCCTGGGTGCAGACCAGCTACCTGATCGCCGAGATCATCGTGATCCCGCTGTCGGGCTGGCTGGCCAGCGTGATGTCCACGCGCTGGCTGTTCGCCGTCTCGGCGCTCGGCTTCACCTTCACCAGCCTGCTGTGCGGCCTGGCCTGGAACATCCAGAGCATGATCGCCTTCCGCGCGATCCAGGGTTTCCTCGGCGGCTCGATGATCCCGATGGTCTTCACCACGGCCTTCATCTACTTCAACGGCAAGCAGCGCGTGATCGCGGCCTCGACGATTGGTGCCATCGCCTCGATCGCGCCCACGCTGGGCCCGGTGATCGGTGGCTGGATCACCGACGTGATGTCCTGGCAATGGCTCTTCTACATCAACCTGGTGCCGGGCCTGCTCGTGGCCTTCGCCGTGCCGGCGCTGGTGCGCGTGGACAAGCCCAACCCCGGCATGCTCAAGGGCGCCGACTACCTCTCGATGATCCTGATGGCCGTCTTCCTCGGCTGCCTGGAATACACGATGGAAGAGGGCCCGCGCTGGAACTGGTTCAGCGACAGCACCATCCTCGCCACCGCCTGGATCTCGGGCCTGACCGGCGTCGCCTTCATCGCCCGCAGCCTGATCGTGAAGAACCCGATCGTCGATCTGCGTGCGCTCAAGGACCGCAACTTCGCGCTGAGCAGCGTGTTCTCCTTCATCACCGGCATCGGCATCTTCGCCACCATCTACCTGACGCCGATCTTCCTCGGCCGTGTGCGTGGCTTCAGCGCGCTGGAGATCGGCACGGCCGTGTTCTCGACCGGCGTGTTCCAGGTCATGAGCATCCCGCTCTATGCCTTCCTGGCCAGCCGCTTTGATCTGCGCTGGATCCTCGCCGCCGGCCTCGCGCTGTTCGCGATCTCGATGTGGAACTTCGCGCCGATCACGCATGACTGGGGCGCACACGAGTTGCTGCTGCCGCAGGCGCTGCGCGGCATGGGCCAGCAGTTGAGCGTGCCACCGATCGTGACGCTGGCGCTGGGCGGGCTGCCCCCGGCGCGGCTCAAGCTGGCCTCGGGCCTGTTCAACCTGATGCGCAATCTGGGCGGCGCCATCGGCATCGCGGCCTGCGCCACGGTGCTGAACGACCGGACCAACCTGCATTTCCTGCGGCTTGCCGAGCACATGAACACGAGCAACGAGACGGTCGCCGCAACGATTGCTGCGGGTCCCGATGCCACGGCTTCCCTGCACCAGCTCTGGGCCGTGACCTACCGCGAAGCGCTGACCATGACTTTCTCTGACGCCTTCCTGATCGTGATGGTCTGCTTTGCCGTGGCCCTGCTGTTCGTGCCGCTGCTGCGCAAGATCGCACCGCCTGCCGCGCCTTCGGCCGACGCTCATTGAGTTCGCTTTCCTCCCACCAGGAACACCGCCATGACCACCTTCAAGACCAAGCCTCTTCTCCGCCTGAGCACGCTGTTCGTCGCGAGCCTGCTGGCCGCCTGTGCTCATGTAATTGCGCCCGTCCAGCAACCCACCTTGAGCGGCCACTTCGTGGGCCAAGCTTCGCTGGAGCATCGCCAATCCGATACCAAGCCACCTGCACTCGACAGCTGGTGGCTCGGCTTTGACGACGCCGTGCTGACCGGCATCGTGCAACGCGCGCTCGACCAGAACCTCGATCTCGCCGTCGCCCTGGCCCGCGTGCAGCAGGCGCGTGCGGTGGTGCAGGAGAGCGGCGCACTGCGCCTGCCGCAAGGCAGCCTCAACGGGCAGGTGGCGACCGAACGTCAATCGCTGCTGAGTCCCGACGGCGAGCTGGCCCGCCATGCGCCCGGCTACAGCCGCAACGTGACGCTGCAAAGCCTCGGCCTCGGCGCCAGCTGGGAGGCCGATCTGGCCGGCGGCCTGAAGCAAGGTGAAGCCGCCGCCGTGGCCGAATGGCAAGCGGCCGAAGCCTCCCGCATGGGCGTGCGCGTGACCGTGGTGGCCGAAGCCGCTGACGCGTACTTCCGCGTTCGCGGCGCGCAGCAGCGCATCGCCGTGGCTGAAGCGCATCTGCAAACGCAGACGCAATTGCTGAGCCTCGTGCAGGACCGCTTCAACGGCGGCTTGGCCACGCAACGCGAAGTGGCCGAGGCGCAGGCGCTGGTGCTGCAGGCTCGTGGCACGCTGCCGCCGCTGCGCACCGAGCTCGCCCAACAATCGCATCGGCTCGACGTGCTGATGGGCGAACCGGCGGGCACCTCTTCCACGCAGCTTCTGGCTTCGCAATCCAACTACCGAATCCCCGCGATTCCCGCCGATCTGGCGCCCGGCGATCTGCTGCGCCAACGCCCGGACGTGATCGCCGCCGAACGCCAGCTTGCCGCGAGCCAGGCCCGCATCGGCGTGGCCACGGCCGAGTACTACCCGCACCTGACGCTCGGCGGCGTGATCGGCAGCGAGAGCCTGCACGGCTCGCTGTTCAGCGCCGCCGCCTTCCAGCCGCAAGCCTTCCTCGGCCTGCACTGGCGCCTGTTCGATTTTGGCCGCGTCGATGCCGAAGTGGCGCAAGCCCGCGGTGCCCGCGCACAAGCCCTGGCCGAGTACCGCCAACGCATGCTGCGCGCCACCGAAGACGTCGAAGACTCGATCGTTTCGCTCACGCAGCTGGAGCTGCAACGCATCGACTTGGTCGCCGAGGTCGACGCCCACCAAGTGGCCCGCGATGCCGCTGAAGACGCCTACAAGGGCGGCGCTGCGAGCTTGATCGAAGTGCTCCAGGAAGACCGCCTGCTGCTCGCCGCGCGCGATCAGCTGGCGCAGCTGCAGGCCAACAACGCGCGTGCTGCGGTGGCCACCTTCCGTGCCTTTGGCGGTGGTTGGGCGCCGGTTGATCTGAAGGCTGATGTGTCGGCTGAAGGCGGGCAACAGCTCGTCGCCGCCTCAGCAATTCCTCGCTGAACTACTTCTGCGCGCCCCGCACCGGCAAGAAGCTCCGCACATAGGTGCGTGACACGGCGCCCACATCGCCGAGCAGCGGCACCATCGCCTGCTGCATCGCCGCGAGCTTGGCCGGCGAAGCCTTGGCCAGTTCGGCGTACGGATTGATGCCGGTCTGAGTGATGCCGTAAAGGTAGTTCGGGTCGTCCACATACTTCGACGGGAAGGCATCGACCAGCGCCTCGTCGATCGCATCGGCGGCGCGCTGCGCGCGAGCGCTGATGACCTGCCGCGGCCACGCATCGGTGTAGGAGCCGTCACGCCAGTCGAGTGACAGATCCTGCAGCGCCTTGCGCGCCGGGTCGGCGGTGGCGACGGAATCGCTCGCGTGCATCCAGTAGCGCTCGAACTCCTCGAGCAGCGAATGCCGGTTCGTCACCAACTGGATCATCCGGTTCTTCGGGCCATGCACGCCGACCACGTCAAGCGCGTTGATGCCCAGCATCCGTGTCAGGCCCACGCCGGGCAGCACGCTCGAGTGATAGGGCTGCGTCAGGTCCTGCAGATAGTGCAGGCCCCAGCCCGCGAAGCGCCAACCCCAATACGGATGGCCGTGCGCCAGCGCGAAGCTCGCGAGCGAGCGCCACATGTGGATGCGGTACTCCGGAAAGGTCAGCTGCAGATACGGCGCGGCCTTGTAGACGATCGAAGCCTCGTGGAAGAAGCCCATGTGGAACGGCGCCTGCGAGGACCACTCGACCGTCGGGTTGCCGAAGGGCTGCTTGCCGAAACCGTAGCTGGCACCGAAGGCCGTGCCGTTGTCGGTGAAGAGGCCGATGTCCATGCCGTAGTCGGGCTCGTCCACCGCTGACGCCAGCACATCGGGCACCGGCACGGCCTCGCCCGCATGGATCGCGACGAAGGTATCGCTCTTGCTGCTCTCGCTGGTCTTCAGCGTCGTCACCGCGGACTCAGGCAGAGCTGTGCGCCCATTCAGCGGAGCGCCGGGCGGCAGCTGAAGATAGAGCGCCAGCCTGATCTGCGGCGCCACACGCACGGCGGCGAGGAAGTGGGCCACATCGGCATGATCGGCCTTGAACGCCAGCGCCTCGGGCCGCGCCGGATAGTGCGGCACATGGGCGCGTGCCCAGGCTTCTTCTTGATTCAGCAATTGCGCCAGCGCGGCCGGCTCGGCGGCGATGAAATCAGCCAGCGATTCCACCTTCACGGCAGGCGTGGCTTGCAGCTCCGGCAACACGGCCAGCGCGGGCCAGGTCAGCAGCGCGTGATTGCTCCAGGCCTCGGCCGTCTGCACGGCGACCACGCTGGCCAGGGCCAGGGTGGCGGCGATTCTTGAAAGGGTTGACATGGAATTGGGGCGTGAGGTGGCTAACGTCGTCGGTCGGCGGAGTCTAATGGGCGGGGCTCGGTCCTTCACTCGCATCGGCGGGCTCGCTGGGCTTGGTCTGCGCGAGTCACCCGTTTGGTGTGCTGGTCGGGGTGGCTTCTGGCTGAGTTGAGTGAAGGCCGAATGCCTTGTTCGCCGCCGGTCGGCCAAGACCTGACGCTCCAAACCGGCTGCCTGGCGGCCTCAGCGTGCGAAAATGGCGCTCCATTCCACTGCTGGAAAATCGCATTGAAATCACCTCCGCGTCTCCAATCCCTGATCGAGGAAGGCCTGATCGACACCGTGGTGCGTCAGCTGATGAGCGGCAAGGAGGCGCTGGTCTATGTGGTGCGCTGTGGCGACGAAACGCGTTGCGCCAAGGTCTACAAGGAGGCCACGGAGCGCAGCTTCAGGCAGGCGGTGGACTACACCGAAAACCGCAAGACCAAGAACAGCCGGCAGGCGCGCGCGATGGCCAAGGGCACCAAGTTTGGTCGACAGGCGCAAGAGGCCGCCTGGCAGAACGCCGAGGTCGATGCGCTCTACCGCCTGGCCGCGGCCGGCGTGCGCGTACCCAAGCCCTACAACTTCATGGATGGCGTGCTCTTGATGGAGCTTGTGGCTGACGAGAACGGCGACGCCGCGCCACGGCTCAATGACGTCATGTTCACGGCCGAAGAAGCCCGCATCCATCACGCCAGCCTGCTGGTGGAAGTGGTGCGCATGCTCTGCGCCGGCGTGGTCCACGGCGACCTGTCCGAGTTCAACATCCTGATGGCCGGCGACGGCCCCGTGATCATCGACCTGCCGCAAGCCGTGGATGCCGCGGGCAACAACCACGCCAAGCGCATGCTGCTGCGCGATGTCGTCAATCTGCGCGACTTCTTTGGCGGCTTTGCGCCTGACTTGCTGAACAGCGACTATGGCCCCGAGATCTGGGCGCTGTTCGAGAGCGGCTCGCTGAGCCCGGATACCCCGCTGACGGGTCAATTCCAGCGGCCAACGGGCCCGGTCAATCTGGGCGAGGTGATACGCGAGATTGATGATGCGCGCGACGAGGAGGCCGCGCGGCTGATGCGAATGCAATGAAGCAAGGCGCGCTCTGCCAGACTGCCGACCCGGCGCACAGCCTCAAGGTGCCGGTGCAATTCAGCCGCAAGAGGCCCTCGAGGCCGGCCGCCTGAGCGCCGCGGTCTTGCAGCAACTGGACCTGATCGGCCAGAGCCTGCAGGGCAGAGTCGTGAAGAGCGTGGTGCTCGCCACGCACGCGGTGGCGGGCGCGAGTGCATCAGCGCCGTCAGACCCGGTACTCACACAGCTGATGGGCCTGCTGCGCGCTGCGCTGATCGACAAGGGCTTGCGCGTCGAGGACATCAAGACCACGGAAAACGTGCCGACGAGGCGGGATGATGCTCAGGTGCCGCTGAGAAATCTCCGCTTCCAGCGCGAAATCCAGTGGGCTCATGCATCGACGCTGGCGCCAGGAGCGCAGGTGTCCGCCTGCCGCGAGAGTGACTTTCGTGTCCATTTTGATGATCCTGAAGCCTGGGCGAAGCGGGCGATATCCTCGTTGAGATTCGCCTTGTGGGTGAAGTAGAGCCCGTGCGGGCCGCCGCTGTAGACCGTCAGTTGCGAGCCGGGGATCAACTGATGCGCGGGCTGGGACGTGAGTTCAAGCGGAGCCGACGCATCCCGATCACCGTGAATCAGCAGCGTCGGGATGTCGATGCGGCCCAGCTCGGATCGGAAGTCCGTCGTCACCCCAAGTCTTGCCAGCGCCAGCATGGCTTGATGTGAAGTCTGGTTCATCATGCCCAGGGTGGCGTTGACGATGCCGGTCGAGCCAGCCCCGGCAAAATAGGCATCCGCGCCCGCTTGGGCCCAGGCAGGAAAATCCTCGCGCTGTTCCGTCTGAATCTGTTCAATGACTGCGCTGTCGATGCCGCCGGGGTTGTCGGCGGTCTTCAGCAGAAACGGGATGGCGGCCGGAGCGATGAAGACGACGCCCGCGATGCGACGCGATCCGTGGCGGCTGAGATAGCGGACCACTTCGCCACTGGCAAAGGAATGGGCGACAAGAACGACGTCCGACAGGTCGAGCGCTTCGATCACCGCAGCCAGGTCGTCGGCGAGCGTGTCGAAGTCATAGCCGCGGCCCGGATCGCTGGAACGCCCATGGGCGCGGCGGTCGTAGGCGACACAGCGGAAACCAGCTTTCGCCAAGGGCTCCATCTGGTAGCCCCACATCGACGAGTTGAGTGTCCATCCCGACATGAAGAGCAGCGGCTTGCCGGCGCCCCAATCTCGGTAGAACAGATCGACGCCGTTGGCGCCATCAGCGACACGGATGCAGCCAGGCGCGTGGACCGTTGCCGCGTGGGACCGAGGAGATTCGATGAGCATTTGATGCCTCCTTTTTGACGACGTGCAGGTGCTGCTCAGACGCTGGCGGGAACCTTGTCCAGGAAGCCGGTGACCGAGCTCACCCGGCCGTCCTCGACCAGGACGAAATCGGTCCCCTTGATCAGGTCGGGCTCTGTTGTTGAGCCGAGTGCCCAGGAGAATCGGACCCTGTCGCCATAGCCGTCGACCCGGCCATCCAGCGTGAAGCGAAACCCCGGAAAGCGCTCGTGCACCGCGCCGATGAGCGCGCTGATCTGGACGCGGCCTTTGCCGGCCATCATCGGGTCGACGTAAGCGGCAGTCTCGCTCCAGTCCTGGGCCAGCAGGGCCTGACGGCGGGCCGGATCGGTCTCGTTCCAGACACTGATGTAGCGGTCTGCGATTTGCGTGGCGCGGGTCATGATTTGCTCCTTGGTTGGGCTGCCGGGTCGATCCCAGTGCCACCACTTTGGCGCGCGCAACGCTGGCCCGCAATGACCTGGGAGGTCATGGAGTTGACGCGGCAGGGCGTTGGCGCTGATAGGCTGTCATCACGAAACCTCCATCTTGCAAGGCAGGCCCATCATGTCCACCCGAGTCCAAGAACTCTCCAGCCAGTTGATCCGCAACATCAACGAGGTGCCACTGACGCGCTTGCTGCGCGAGCCGCACTACGACGGGCAAGGCGCACGTCTGGCGAGTGGCACGGCGGCGCAAAAGCTTGGGGCTTCGTTCGATATCCTGGAGCCCGGCAAGCGCGGCTGCCCGTATCACCTGCATCACGCGCAGGAGGAGATGTTCATCGTTCTTGACGGCGAGGGCACGCTGCGCGTGGCCGGCGAGATGCTGCCGATCCGCGCGGGTGACGTGATCTTCATTCCGGCGGGACCGGAGTATCCGCACCAGATCATCAACACATCAGACACGCCGCTGAAGTACTACTCGATCAGCACCATGGAGACGCCGGAGATCTGCGAGTACCCGGATTCGAGCAAGTATCTGGCGAAGGCGCGTCGCGACTCGGAGGCATCGTTTGACGTGATCGATCGGCGCAAGGAGAGCCTGGACTATTGGGATGGCGAGGCGTGAGGCCGAGGCCATTCCACAGGTTTGACCAATCACACGCATGCGCTTCGACGGCGTCCTGAGTTGATTCAAGACCCAGTGTCTACTGGGGGCGGTTCTGCCCGCCTGCTCCCGGCGAGGCCGCAACGTTCCGCTTGGATGCTGGCGCGACGTCTGTTGTCAAGGTATGCGCGCCAACGATCATTCCACTTTGCAGATCGCAAGACTTTGCGTTCGGCAGGCAGTCGTGCCGACGTGCGCCCATCGCTTGCCTTGCGGGTAGAGTCCGATGTGCGTCATTTTCAATCTCGGGTATCGGCCAGAAGCGGTCTTCGGCGAATGACGGGATCGAGGCAGGCTGCCTGACGTCGTGCCTCTGGTTTATGGTGGAGCCCGCAATCCTGGTGGCCGAGAGAACTCGCTCGCGGGGTTGTGGTGCGAGCGTGCCTGCATCGGACGCGGCCAAGGCGCTGTAAACGGTCAGCGATACTGTCGCGACTTGGATGTCGGTCATGCCGCGCCGGGCAACGGGCATGTTGACTCGTCCAGGTCGATGACTGACTGCACACATGAGTACATCGCCCGCTACTTACTCGACCACTCAGACGACATGACCCACCCAACGCCGCTTCACGCTTCCTGGAAATTGTTGCTGCTTGTCGTCGCACTGCTTGTGGGTGGCCAGCACCTGTGGGCACTTTTCTACCTTGAGCGCAGTGCATCGCCAGAGTTGGCCGGTACCTTGGGCGCGGGGTGGGCTCCCCCTGATGCTGACTATCGTCTGCCGATCATGGCGCTGTCGCCAACGTCCCCGCTCGCGCTCGCCGGCGCGAGAGTCGGGGACCGCGTCGCATTCGAACGCTACGGCGATACGTGGCGCAAACTCGGCACGGACGAAGAACTTCGCTTGACGCTCTATTCCGGCACGCGGGTGATGCCGCTAACGATCCGGCCGACACCCGAACCGGCGGTGGTTGCGCATCCCATTGAGCAGCAGACGATCGCTTGGGTGAAGTGGTTGATCGGCGCCGTGACGCTGAGCTTCGGGCTGATGATCGGCCTGCGCCGTGCCGACAACGTCGGCATGCGCGTGCTCGCGCTCTCGCTCATCGCGGTCGCGGTCAACCTCCACGTCGGCATCTTGCCTTCCGGGCCCATGCAGGACTGGACCGTGCGCCTGCTGTGGCCCCTGGCTTACTACGTCGCCTTTCTCGGCTTTCCATACTTCACGCTGAACATGCCGGAGGAACGTCCACTGCTTCGCATCAGATGGGTACGCTACGGCTTCGGTCTGTTTGCCGTCGCATGGACCGCCATGCTGATGTGGGACTGGCTCGCTTTTTCACGGTTGCTGCCCTGGAATGTGCGCAACTTGACGCCATCGATCGACTGGGAAACGTGTTTGGACTTCGGAACAGTGATCGTCTCCACCCTGGCAAGCTGGTTTGCCTGGCGTCGCAGTACCGGCGAAGCACGTCAGCGGATGGCATGGATCGGTTTTTGTCTCGGCACCACCTATTTCGTATTTACGAGCGACAACATCACCGCGCTATTCAACGTCGATATCGATCGTCTGACAAGTTCCTTGGTCGGCGTGACGCTACTCCTGCTCGCCTACAGCGGCTTGGGCTATGCGATCTTGCGTCACCGTGTTTTCAATTTCGGTTTCGCTGTCAATCGAGCGCTCGTCTTTTCCTTCATCAGCACGATGCTGCTTCTGTCGTTCGCCGTGACCGAATGGGTGGTCGACAAGCTATTGCATTTCGAGGGCAGGGAAAAGAATGTCATCTTCGATGCGCTGGTCGCACTGGGCATCATCCTGTCCTTTCATCGTATTCAGCACTGGGTCAGCCACCGCATCGATCACACCTTCTTTCATCATTGGTACGAAGCGGCTGCGCGCCTGCGCCAATTCGTCGAGCAAGCCGCGCATATCACCTACCCCGATGCTTTGCAGACGAAGTTCCTGAAAGCGGTACAGGCATTCGTCGGGGTCGGCGGCTGCGCGCTCTATCTGCGTGCAGAGGACGGCCGCTTCCTGTTGAGCCAGTCGACATTTGCAGACGCACGTGCCTTACTCGATGCCGATGACGACACTCTCATTGCGCTGCGTCACAAGCGCGCGATGGTGGAGTTGGCGGCCGACGGCCCCGATGCAATGGCCCGGCTCGCATTTCCGATGATGGTGCGCGGCCATCTAAGCGGCATGCTGCTAGTCGGCCCCAAGCTTTCGGACGCGAGCTTCCGGCCCGACGAGATCGCCCTGATCGCCAGCAGCACGCTCAGCGTCGGCCTGGACCTTGAAAGCCTTCGAGTCGAGGGGCTGGAACGTCAGGCCAGCAGCCTGATCCAGGAGAATGCCGCGCTGAAATTGGGGCTCAATGCCGTGCGCGCCGTTGCCGAAATGCCTGAACTCAAGCAATCATTGCAATCGTCAGGCGCCTAGCCCGACCTCTGTCTATGCCTTTGGGAAATGGGTGGTGCGTTCGCCGGAAACTCGACGGTCTCCCTGAGCGAAGCGGCGGCTGGCAGATCCCGGCCACTTGCTGTCGCTCGCGAGCGGCTGCTATAAGGTTGATCATCACGCGATGACAGGCATATGAATCCGAATGGTTCCCTCTTGGCTCCGCTTCTGTTGGTTGGGAGTGCTCTTGCGTTTGCCGCTTCGACATACGTGTATGCGGACTGGAACGTGGTGCCGTGGACACTGCCTGTGTCAGGCGACGGAATACCGGTCAAGGCACCATTCTTTCTGGCCACACCAGGGAGGTTCGTCGTCCGGCTGTCCGTGCCGACAGCTTCGGAGAAAGTCGACTCGCCAGAGCCTCATTGGTCCGGCCCACCCTGCCTAACAATGCAAATTGATCCTGAAGATGCGTCGAGCCGGCTTTTGAAGCTGAGCACGTTCAGGACAGCAGGCCTGTATGTCTACGGGGGATTGGCGTTTTACGAATCAGAGGATGTCGCACAAATTGCAGCCGGCGGTCACACTGTTTCATTGAGGACATGCGCACCAGGCTTGGGCAATCAGTACTTCGCGTCGCTTGAGCGAGCGGGTGAACCAACGAGCCGATTTGTCTTTGCGTGGCTCGTCCGAGGTGCGGGGTGGCTGCTGCTTGCTCTTGGAGTCGTTGCGACGGCGAAAAACCATTTGATGTGGGTTCGCGGAAAACGGGCGGCCTCGCTCTCAGGTTGAGCGACAGCTATCAGGCCACGAATTCGACGCGGCTAGTGTCCGGAGTGGGGCGTCCCCAGACATCACGCCCATGCGCCCAAGCATCAGCCCCGCGAAGCCTCATCGGAGCCGCGCAGCGGCCCACGCGCCATCCATCAAAACTGCAAGAAACTGAACCCCGCCCCGAAGCTTGTCTGCCGGAAGTTGTAGTCCGTCAGCGTCTCGCCATAGCCGCGGAACACTTGCAGATACCAACGCAGGCCGTTGGGTTGCGCGCTGAAGACCGGGTAGGTCCATTCAAACTGCACCGCACCGTACTTCGCATCCTTCAAGGTCGAGCGGTAGAGCAACTGCGCGGTCTGCTTGCCGTGCGCCCAGTTCAGCTGGAACTCGCCACGGCCGCGGAAGCTCACGAGGTCGGGGTTGTTGTCGGTCTCGGCCTTCTCCTTCAGGCGGTGCAGGAAGCGCGCCACGAATGACCAGTCGCCGTGCTCGATGCCGCCGGACAGGGCCACGCGGTTCCAGCTGCGCGAGAGCGGGTCGGATTGCCCGTTCGACTGGTGCGCCAGCTCGAGCTGCGTGTAGCGCCATTGCCAGCCGAAGGGCAGTTGCCGCGCCGCCACGGGCGTGGGCAGGATGTACATCAGCTCGGGCTCGTAGTCGCTGTTGCGAAAGGGCTTCGAGTCAGCGCCATTCCAGATCTGCCACATGGCCTGCTGCGTGAAGGCAGCCCACAGGTCGCCGCCGGGCAGCAGCACGTCCTGCATGAGCTTGGTGCGCAGCGAGAGCTGGAACTTGGCCTCCTCCCGCCGGTAGTTGGGTAGATCGACCACGGCCTGGTTGGGCGATTGTGGCGAACGGTTGATGCGGCTCGTCACATGCAGCGGCAGCACGTAGTTGGCCTTGTAGCCGACGAAATTGAAGACGCCGCGCTTGTCCTCGGGGTCAAGCTCCCAGAACTTGGACATCAGGCTCGGGTTCTCCTCTTTGTCGGCAGCCACGGTGACGGCGGCATTCTTGGGCGCGAGCAGCGAGGAAGAAGAGGGGGCGGGCGCGCCACCGGCAGGATTCTCGACATAGGCTGGCGGCGCGGTGGGCGCGGGCGCTCGGCCCATGGCCTTGTCGTAGCAGGTGAGGCGGTCGGCCGGCGCGCCGATCACGGCGCATTTTTCCAGGGCAGGCACATCGGGCGGCGCGGCTTGCGACTGCGCCTGGGCCATGAGCGGCGAGGCGAGGCCGGCCAGCAAGGCCAGCGCGCCACGTGGGGTGGGAGTGTGTCGAACAGACGGCACGCGCATGGAACCTCCGAGGCGTTTTCGTTTTACTTGCTTGCTTGCTTGCTTGCCGCGAAAGTTTAGAAGGCCACGCCGCGTGCTGATGACAGCGCAGGTGAGCTGCGCTTGTAGGTCTTGATGAGGTGCCGCAGTAACAGGGCGTTAGGCGATCAACCGATAGTCATGGGCGCGGGGCGTATCGCGCGGTCGACAGGGGCTCGCTCAAGGGGGAGGGCTGGCATACGATACGCCGCCCCTGCTTGCCGCGGGAACAAGGATCACGCCCATGATTTCATCCGCCTCCGAGGCCCGTTTCTGCCTTCGCCTCCGCCGCGTGGCGTTGAGCGCGATGGCCGCACTCACTTTGTGCGCACAGCCCTTGCTCGCGCACGCCGCCGACGATCCGTACCTGTGGCTCGAAGACATCGACGGCGCACGCTCGATGGAATGGGTCAAGCAGCAGAACGACATCACCGCCAAACGCCTTGGCGCGATGCCGCAGTACGAGGGCCTTTATCGCGACGCGCTGCAGGCGCTGAGCTCTTCGTCGCGCGTGCCCGAGGTGCAGCAGCACGGCCAATGGCTTTACAACCTGTGGCAGGACCAGGAACACCCGCGCGGCATCTACCGCCGCACCACGCTGGCCGAGTTCCGCAAGGCCGACACGCACTGGGAGACGCTGATCGACATCGACGCGCTCTCGAAGAACGAGGGCATGCGCTATGCCTTCGGCGGCGCGCAGTTCCGCCCCGACAACCGCCGCGCGCTGATCCACCTGGCGCCCGGCGGCGGCGATGCGGCGGAGGTGCGCGAGTTCGATGTGGAGAGCAAGGCTTTCGTGGCCGATGGCTTTCGCCTGCCTTCGGCCAAGTCACGCGTGAGCTGGCGCGATGACAACACGCTGTATGTGGCGACCGATTTCGGCGCCGATTCGCTGACGCGCTCGGGCTATCCGCGCGTGGTCAAGGTCTGGCAGCGCGGCACGCCGCTCTCGGCGGCCACGCAATTGTTTGAGGGCAAGGCCGATTCGGTCTGGGCGGCGGTGCAGAGCGTGGATCTGCATGGGACGCCCGATGGCGCCCGGCTCGACATCCTCAGCGAGAACCTGACCTTCTGGAACAGCCAGCACAGCGCGCTTGTCGACGGCAAGCCCGTGCCGCTGAACCTGCCGCTAACGGCCCGCATCGCCGGAGGCTATCAGGGCAAGCTGGTGATCTGGCTGAAGGAAGACTGGCAGCTGGACGGCAAGACCTGGCCCGCCGGCGCGATCCTCCTGGCCGCGCCGACGATGCTCGAAGGGCAGGGCGGTGAACCCGAGGCGGTCTTTACACCCGATGGTCACGCGATCGTGCGCGGCGTGAACGCGACCCGCACCGGAGTCCTGCTCACGCTGCTCGACAACGTGCGTGGTCGCCTCAGCCGCTACAGCCACGACGCGCGCGGCTGGCATCAAACGGCGGTGCCTTTCCCCGACAACGGCTCGATCCGCGTGGTCAGCGCCGATGAAGATTCGGGCAACGCGGTCGTGCAGTACGAATCCTTCCTCACGCCGCCTTCGCTCTGGTATGTGGCGGCCGACAAGGCGCAGCCGCAGAAGCTGAAGTCGCAGGCTGCGAGCTTTGACGGCTCACGCTTCAAGGTCACGCAGTACTGGACCACCTCGGCCGATGGCACGCGCGTGCCGTACTTCGTGGTCGGCGCCAAGAAGATGAAGTTCAACAGCGAGAACCCGGTGTGGATGTTCTCGTACGGCGGTTTCGAGGAATCGCTGACGCCGGCCTACTCGGGCTCGTACGAAGACATGCATGGCGCCTACGGCAAGCTCTGGCTGGAGCGCGGCGGCGTCTTCGTGCTGGCCAACATCCGCGGCGGCGGCGAGTTCGGTCCGGCCTGGCACACCTCGGCGCTCAAGGCCAATCACGTCAAGGCGTTTGAAGACTTCGAGGCCGTGGCGGCCGATCTGGCCAAGCGCCACATTGCGGCCGCGCGCCACATCGGCATCGAGGGCCGCAGCAACGGCGGGCTGCTGGTCTCGGCCACGATGGTGCGCCACCCCGAGCTGTACGGCGCGGTGGTCTGCGGCAACCCGCTGATCGACATGCAGCGCTTCAACAAGCTGCTGGCCGGCGCGAGTTGGGAAGCCGAATACGGCAACCCCGACAAGCCCGAGGACTGGGCCTTCATCAGCACCTACTCGCCGTACCAGCGCGTGCAGGCCGGCATGAAGCTGCCGCCGGTGATGTTCTATTCGACGACGCGCGACGATCGCGTGCACCCCGGCCATGCCCGCAAGATGGCCGCCAAGATGGAAGACCTCGGCTACCCGGTCGAGTATTTCGAGAACATCGAAGGCGGCCACCACGGCCCGGTCGTGACCGAGCAACTGGCGACGCGGATCGCGCGGACCTTCACGTTCTTGTGGAGCCGCGTGGGTAACGCCGACGCCAACGGCAACACCAGCGCCAGCGCCAACGCAGGCAAGTAAGCGGTTATTTCGACGCGGCCGCGCGCAGGCGGCTGATCGCTTCATCCGAAACCGAAGCGATCAGCGTCGTGCCCGCCCCCGGCTCGGTCTGCACGCGAAAATCACCGCCGATCGAGGCCAGGCGTTCGCGCATATTGCGCAGGCCGATGCCGCGCGTGGCGTCGCGCTGCACGCCCGCGAAATCAAAGCCGCGGCCGTCGTCGACAACGCGCATCTCCACGCCCTTCGGCGAAAAGCTCAGCTCGATGCTGATGTGCTGCGCATGAGCGTGCTTGGCGATATTGGCCAGCGCTTCTTGCGACACGCGGAACAGCGCGGTCTTGGCTTCTTCCGGCAGCTCGCAGGGCACACCGGCAATGCGCACATCGATATCGCCTTGGCCGGTGTCGGCGGCCTCGCGGCTCAGCAGTTCCAACGCCGCCGGCAGGCCCAGCTCATCCAGCATGGCCGGCCGCAGCCGGTGCGAGATGCGGCGCACCTCGTTCAACGATTGCTTGAGCCCCGCCAACGCCCGCGCGAGAGCCGGCGGCGCCGCGTGCTTCTCGCGTTCGAGCTGGTCGATCGCCGCTTCGACCAGCAGCTTGGCTGAGACCATCGTCTGGGTGGCGCCGTCATGCAGCTCGCGGGCCAGATAGGCGCGCTCATCTTCCTGGAAGCGCACCACCTCGCGTGCCAGCAGCTGCAGCTTGGCATCGGCCACGCGGTGCTCGCTGAGGTTGAGCCACAGGCCGCTGGCGCTGATCAAACCGAGGCCGCAGCAGGCGATGCCCGCGATCCACAGCAGCGTGGCGGCGATGTTGGAGGAAGCTTGCGCATCGAGCTGCGTGGTCGCGCCGTCGATGTCGTCGCGATAAAGGCCCGTGCCGACCATCCAGCCCCAGCGCGGGATCTCGACCACGTAGCCGAGCTTGGGCGCCACCTGGCCGGTCGACGGCCGACTCCACAGGTATTCGACGTAGCCGCCGCCCGCGCGCGCTCGGGCCAGCAGGTCCTTGATCGGCGTGCCGCCGAGCGGATCGCGCATGCCCGACAGATCCTGGCCGACCAGATCAGGCTGGCGCGGATGCATCAGCACCTTGCCGTGCAGGTCGTAGACGAAGAAGTAGCCGTCGTTGCCGTAGTCGAGCGATTCGAGCATGCGGATCGCTTCGGCTTGCGCTGCTGCATCATCTCGGCCCGAGTCGACGAGCGGCTTCACCATGCTCATCGCCAACTCGACATAGTTGCGGAGTTCAGCGCGCCGTGCGTTCACATAGCCACTCTCCACCAGCGCATGCTCGCGCTTGGCGAGCTGGCGCTGCTGCGAGAGCACCGCCGCCGCAATCAGGGCGAGCGAGAGCAGCAGCGGCACCGCGGCGACAAACAACAGCTTGGCTTTGAGGCGCATGCCGTTGATTGTGCCGCGCGGGGCTATTTCCTCAGCCCCTCGCCGTCGCGGGTGCCGCGGCCGGCGTGCGCAGCACCGCTTGCACGACCAGCGCCACGACGATGTTCACCGCCAGCGCAAGCAGGCCCGTGTAGACCGTGTACTTGTCGCCACCGATCAGCAGCGAGTGCACGGGCTTGATGCCATCGGCAAAGGCCGTCCAGGTGCCGAAGACGATGCCGACCAGCCAGCCGACGAACAGCGCCGGCGCTTGCAGGCGCTTCCAGAACAGGCCGAACACCAGCGCCGGGAAGGTCTGCAGAATCCACACGCCGCCGAGCAGTTGCAGATCGAGCGCGAACTTGGTGGGCATCAGCAGGATGCACAAGAGCGCGCCGACCTTGACCACAAGCGAGGCGAACTTCGCGACCTTTTCTTCTTCAGCCGGCGTCACCTTGGCGTTGACATAAGGCTTCCAGAAATTGCGCGTGAACAGATTGGCCGCACCGATCGACATCACGGCCGCCGGCACCAGCGCGCCGATCGCGACCGCCGAGAAGGCGAAGCCCGCGAACCACGAAGGGAACAGCGCGTTGAACAGCGCCGGCACCACATCGTTGTTGCTCTTGACCGCGATGTGCGCGGCATAGGCCATGTAGCCGAGCAGCGCGATCAGGCCCAGCAGCACGGTGTACGCCGGCAGGAAGATCGCGTTCTTGCGGATCGTGTTGGCGTCCTTGGCGGCAAAGATGCCGGTCAGCGTGTGCGGGTACATGAAGGCCGCCATCGCCGAGCCGAGCGCCAGCGTGGCGAACGGCAGCATCTGGCCGGGGTGCAAGGTCAGGCCCGTGGCGCCGCCCTTGAGCGCAAATGCATCGCGCGCCGACGAGAACACATTGGCATAACCGCCCACCTTCATCGGCACGACGATCACGGCCACGATCACGACGATGTAGATCATCAGATCCTTCACGAAGGCGATCAGCGCGGGAGCGCGCAGGCCGGCGGTGTAGGTGTACAGCGCGAGGATCACGAAGGCAGCGGCCAGCGGCAGCTCGCCCGTCAGGCCCAGCGCCTTGATTACGACTTCCATCCCGACCAGTTGCAGCGCGATGTACGGCATCGTCGCGACGATGCCCGTCAACGCCACGGCCGACTCCAGCGCGCGCGAGCCATAACGGCCCAACACGACGTCAGCCGCGGTGACGTGGCCATGCTTCTTGGCCTCGCCCCAGAGCTTGGGCATGATCATGAAGACGATCGGGTAGACCAGGATCGTGTACGGCAACGCGAAGAAGCCATACGAGCCCACGGCATAGACCAGCGCGGGCACGGCGATCACGGTGTACGCCGTGTAGAAATCGCCGCCGACCAGGAACCAGGTGATCCAGGTGCCGAAGTTGCGGCCGCCCAGGCCCCATTCGTCGAGATGCGCGCCCTTGTTGGCGTCGCCACGTTGCCACTTCGAGGCCAGGAAGCCGATCACGGTGACCAGCACGAAGAAGAAGATGAAGACCGACAGCGCGGTCCAGTTGATTTCGCTTGTCATGGCCTCAGTCCTCGTGCTTCTCGTTGCGGTAGACCAGCCAGATCAGGATGGAGGTCACGGGCACCCAGGCGAACAGGTACCAGTAGAAGAAGGGGAAGCCGGCGAAAGTGGGCGTCTCGGTGTTGAACAGCGGGACCGCCAGCAGGCCGAGGAACGGCAGCAGCAAGAGCATGCGCATGGTGTTTGTCTCCAGGAGTTGGCGGGCGCAATTCCCGCTCTGCGCGCAGTGTCGGAGTCGGCCCGGGCTCACGCATCCGTCAAGTTGCGCGGCTTGGCGCGTGGCATCACGTACGTGATAACCCCATCCGTCAGCGGATGTCCGGGGCTCAGTGCGTGCCCGCGTGCTCCACGGCGTACTTGATCAGCTCGGCCTGGCCGTCGAGCGCGAGCTTGCGCTTGATGCTTTGCCGGTGGGTTTCCACGGTGCGGACGCTAACGTCCATTTCGCGCGCAATCTGCTTGCTGGAAAGGCCGCGGGCCAGGGCCGAGAGGATCTCGCTTTCGCGCAGCGAGAGCAGGGGTCGTGCCGCCTGGTTGCGGAACAGCCGCTTCGAGACCGCCGGGCTCAGGAAGGTGCCGCCGGCCGCCACGGCCTGGATGGCGGCGATGATTTCGCTGGCGGGAGCGTCCTTCAGCACATAGCCGCGTGCGCCGGATTGCATCGCCCGCTGCACGTACTCGGGGTTGTCGTACATGCTGAGCATCAGCACCTGCAGGCTCGGGTGGAGGGCCAGCAACTGGGTCGTCAGCTCGATGCCGTTGACGTCCTTCATGCCGACGTCCATCAGCACGAGCGAAGGCTGCAGCGTCGCCATCTCTGCATGCGCTTCTTCGGCATTGCCGGCCTCGCCCACGACGAGAAAACCGGGCACGACTTCGAGCCGCGCGCGCAGGCCGTCGCGGACCAGCGGATGGTCATCGACCAGCAGCAGGCGGATTGCAGCAGGTTCGAAAGAAGGAGAGGAGGGAGCGGTCGCGGCCATTCCAAATTAGACCGCAATTGAGCCTTCATTGGATATTCGCCGGGACATAGGCTTATGTCCCGGCGGAAGGCCTTCAGCTCATCTCAGCTCAGATGAGATGAGATCAACTCAACGCGGCTGGCGCTTGCGCTTGAAGAATCCGAACAGGCCCAGTGCGCCGACCAGCATCAGCGTGGCGCTGGCAGGTTCCGGCACGGCCGCCACGTTCGACAGCACGATCAGCTGCGATTGCGGGTTCAGCGGCTGCACGATGCCGTCCTGGATCTGCTCGGCGACCAGGTAGATGTTGCCCTTCTCGTCGACCGTCACGCCTTCGATGCCGTTGCGCGGCAGGATGTTGGACAGGTCAAAGCTGCTGATCACATTGCCGCTGCGGTCGGCCTCGACCAGCTTGCGCGAGCCCAGGCTCAGGAACAGCAGGTTGTCTGCGCCGGCGGTGCCGGAGAGCGAATCCACCGTCGACAGCACCTGCACGTCCGACAGCGTGGACAGGCCCAGCTTCGCCGGGTCGAACAGCTGCGACATCGAAGCCGTGCCACCGAGGTTGGAGGCAAAGCTCAGCGTGCCGGCCAGGATGTCCTCGGGGATGTCCTGCTTGATCGTCACGAAGCTGCCGCCGTTGCGCGGGTCGTAGCTGATGCCTTCCATGCCGTCGTTGCCGACGTTGGCGTTGCTGATCGACACCGACTTGCTTGCCAGCGCGGCGCTGCCGCCGGCCACGTAGTTGAACTGGTAAGCGTCGTACAGGCGCTCCTCGCCCACCACGAGCGTGCCGTTGCCCATGTAGGTGATGCCTTCGGTGTCGTGCTTGGTGCTGCCGGTGTTGGCCCAGTTGAAATCCATGTGGCCGAGCGTCTGCCCGGTCAGCGAGATTTCAACCACGCCGGTGCCTTCGTCGCCGACGAAGAACAGCGAGCCGCGATCCTTGGCGTAGGTCACGCCCGAGGCTTCCAGGCCGGAGATGCCGCCGCTGGTGCCGTTGAGGGCGTCCAGCGCGTAGGTGCCGGTGACTTGGTAGTTGGCGAGGTTCAGCGAGGTGTCGGCTTGCGCGGCACCGCAGGCGGCGTAGGAACCGCTAACGGCCAAAGCCAGCGTCAGTGCTTTGAGGATTTGCATGGCGCGCTCAAGCCTTGCCGTTACGGCGACGGCTGATCGAGCCCACCACCAGCAGGCCGGCCAGGATCAGGGCGTAGCTGGCGGGTTCCGGCACGGCGGCGGCGATGCTGCCGGGCGAGCCGATTTCGCTGGAGTCGTTCAGGGCGGCGAAGGCGCCGTTGACGCCGACCACGCTCAGTTGGCTGATGTTGCCGGTGAGGCCGGCGGCGTTGTCGAAGGTGGCGAAGGGGCCGCCGGGCGAGTTGCCGAAGATCACGTTGGCTTGCGACACGCCGCTGGCGTTGTAGACGTTGACCGCATCACCGCTGGTGCTCAGGCCAACGCCGCCACCCGTGTACGTGCCGATCTGCAGATTGGCCGGGGCGTTGGAGCCGAACCAGGTGCTCAGGAACGAAGCCTTGGCGGCGTTCTCGGTGAAGATCACCGACTCGCCGGCAGCGATCGAGCTGATGCCGACCATCGCGACCTTGCCCGAACCGTTGGAGCTGTCGTCCATCTGCCAGCCAGCCAGGCTGACCGCCGAAGTGCCGGTGTTGGTCAGCTCGAACCAGTCGGTGGCGTAGGGCGAGCTGCCGCTGCCCCAGGCCGACACTTCGGTGATCTTGACCTGAGCTTGCGCAGCGGAAGCGCCGGCCAGCAGCAAGGCGGCCACGGCGCCAAGGGCGGCGATCTGAGTCTTCGTTTTCATGTCTTGCCTTCGAGAATTTTTGCTGATGTGGGTGGAAGGCAAGCCGCAGCAACGCCGCGTTAGCCCTCAATCAGCTTACCGAGGCAATGCTGCAAATTCGTGACGGAAGTCACACGCAATCGGCCGTCCGGAGACCGGGAGAACCCTGGGTTCAATCCTTGTTTTTCTAGGCCGCCGTCGCCTGATTCAGCCGGCTGCGCACCGCGTTCTTGCCGGCATGCTTGGCGGCGTAGCAGGCGGCATCGGCCACGGCGAGGGCGTCGGCCACGGAGCCCGTGTCCGAGTCGATCTGCGCGAGGCCGATGCTGGCGCCAACCGCGAACATCTCGCCGCCAAAGCGCAGGCGGTACGAGGCGATCAAGCCGCGCACCTCTTCCATCAGCACATGCGCCGCTTCGAGCGAGCAGCCGGGCAGGATCAGCGCGAACTCATCGCCGCCGAGCCGCGCGACCACATCGGACTCGCGGGCACGGCCGAGCAGGATCTTGGCGATCGATTGCAGCATGGCGTCGCCCGCCGCGTGGCCGCCGGTGTCGTTGACCGCCTTGAAGCCGTCGAGATCAAGCACCGCGAGGCTCGAATGGCCGCCATGCTCGTGCCGTGAGATGGCGGTGCGCAGGTGTTCTTCAAAACCACGGCGATTGAACAGGCGCGTCATCGGATCATGCTCGGCGTTCCATTCGAGCGCCTCCTGCTGCTTGCGGCGCGAGGAGACGTCGGAGATCACCCAGATCACGCCTTTCTCGGGCTGGGCCCAGTCGATGGCGGCGGCCTGTACGTGGGCCCAGAAGGTGTGGCCGTCGGCGCGTTGCAGCAGATGCTCGCCCGAGTACTCGGTCTGGTGCGCGAAGGCCCAGTCGAGTTGGGCCGCGAACTCGGTGTATTCGGCCGGTGATCGGAAGCGCGACTCCAGGCTCTGGTTCATCAACTGGTCGACCTCGCACCCCTTGCAGCCGAACAGCGCCGCGTACTGGTCACCGGCGATTTCCAGGCGCCGTTGCTGGCCGAAGGCGATGCCGACGGGCGCGTGTTTCAGGATGGCTTCGAGCCGCGACAACAATTGGTCGCGCTCGTCGCGCCGCGCATCGCGCTCCGACATCACGTAGCGGAACACATCGACCAGCCGGCCGATCTCGCCGCCGGCTTCGGGCCAGGGCGTCTTGCCGCAGGTCACCGGGTCAAGCACCTGCAGGGCGCGCTTTTGCAGGCGGTACATCGGCCGGAGCGACCAGGCCGTGACCGCGAGGATCGCCAGCATGCCGGCCGCCGAGACCGAAACCGCCACGATCGCGGCGAGTTGCCGATGATTGCCCGCGCCGCCCAGCAACTGATCGGCCGAAGCGAACCGGAAGATCATCAGCGAGGCCTCGGGCACGCCGGCCGTGGCCACGAACTGGCCGTCGACACGCCAGGCCCAGGGGTCGGATTCGATCGGCGAGCCTTGGGCACGCCATTGCTCGGTCGCCGCTTCAAGGCCGGGAACGGCGCGCACATCCTGCGCGGCCCAGCGCGGGTCAGACGCCGTAACGACATGGCCCGACGCATCCACGATCACGGTCCCGACGGGATCATCGCCATAGGCCTTGTTGCTCAGCACGTCGGTAAACAGCTTGTTCGCCGAGGCCGACAGCGTGCCGATCAAGGCGCCTTCGATCGCGCCGTTGGCCGCGCGCAGCGGGGCGGCGAAAGAGAGGCCGCCCTCGCGCGAACTGACAGCACCCGGCACCTTGCCGGCCAGCAGATCCTTCAAGGCGCCTTGCGTGTCGAAGGTGGCCGTCGAGCCGCCGGAATCGGCCAGCACCTGGCCATCGCGGCCTACGACCGTCAGGCTGCTGAACAGCGACAGCAGCGGCGCCTGCTCCTGCACCAGGGCCTGCGCACGTGTCGCGCGCGTCGGCTCTGATTGCTTGTTCCAGCGCTGCGCAGCGCTCAGCACAGCCCGCTCACGGTTGCTGATCCGCGAGGAGATCGTGCGCGCTGCAGAGTTGACGTCGAGCAGCGAATCCTCGATGGCCGCCTGCGCGCCGACCTCGCTGGAGCGCGTGATGATCACGACGGCCACGGTGACCGACAACCAGATCACGAGCCCCGCTGTAATCGCGACGCGGCCCTTCAGATAGGCGAGGGGGTTCTTCCAGGTGATTTGCAGGTTCATCAGCTGTCTCTTTTTCAGGTCCTTGTTCAGCTCACGACGATCAGGACCCCAGGGAATGGGTCGGCCATGCGCGCAGGAGACGGAACAACAACAGCTGCAAATCGAGAGTGAATCGAATCCCGGTCGAGGGCATGGCTTGCGCCGACACGGCCCAGCAAATGTAGGGCGCGCGGCGCTCGCGATAAAGAGGGCTGGGCGAAACACCGAATGCCGCCAAACGGAACAATCGCTTGTGGCGATGCCCCGCCTGCGGCAAGGATATGCTCCGTAGTTATTGACCGAACGGTCAATAACTACTATCGTAAGCGCATGGCCAGACCTTTTGAATTCGACCGTGCGGACGCTTTGCGCCGCGCTATGGAGCTTTTCTGGTGCCGGGGCTATGAAGCCACCGGCCTGCCGGATCTGCTGGAAGTGATGGGCATCGGGCGGCAAAGCCTCTACAACAGCTTCGAGAGCAAGCGGGGCCTGTTCCTGCAGGCGCTGGAGTTCTATCAAGGCGAGCGCGCGGAGTCCCTGGCTGAAACGCTGAGCAGCGCGGCCACGCCTTTGCGCGGCATCGAGACGGTACTCATCTCCATCGCCTCGACCGCAGGCGAGGCGAGAGCGCGCGGCTGCCTGTCGGTCAACACGGCGACCGAGTTCGGTGTGCTCGATGAGGACGTGGCCGAGATCCTCAAGAAGGGCGCGCAACGCTCCAAGACGGAGCTGACCGCTGCGGTGCGCAAGGCCAAGGCATTGAACGAACTGCCGCCCGAGCTCGACGAGAAAGCCGCCGCCGATTTCATCCTGACGGTGATGCGGGGCTTGCGTGTGAGCGCCAAGGCCGGCGGCACGGTCACCGAAACCCGCAACGCCGCCCGCATGGCGCTGGCCGCGTTGCACCACGTGCCCCAAGCAACCAGCACTCAATGAACAAGGAGTTCCCCATGCTGCGCAAGATCGACAAGGTGCTTTACACCGCCCAGACCCACACGACCGGAGGGCGCGACGGCGCCGGCAAATCGAGCGACGGCGAGTTGGACGTCAAGCTGAGCCCGCCGGGCCTGGGCAAGCCCGGCACCAACCCGGAACAGTTGCTGGCCGTCGGCTGGTCCGCCTGCTTCATGGGCGCGATGCGCCGATCGGCGGCCGCGATCGGCGTGCGCGTGCCGGAGGATGTGTCGATCGATGCCGAGGTCTCGCTCGGCAACACGGCGGACCAAGGCTTTGCGCTGGCGATGAAGATGACCGTCAGCCTGCCGGGCCTGTCGGAGGAGCACAAGCGCCAGTTGGTGGATGGCGCCCACAAGCTGTGCCCTTACTCGCTGGCCACGGCAGGAAATATCGAGGTCGAGTTCGTCATCCCTTGAGGACGACTCGAAGGGCTCAGCCCTTGTAGCGGTTCGCCGCGTTGGCCTTCGACAGGTTCGGGCGCAGCGCCTGGCGGGCCGCCTCGAAGTGATCCCAATCAGCCACGTTCGGCAGCGAGGGGATCGTGACGAGCTCCTTGCGATCGAAGCCGAACAGCGAGGCGTCGACCATCTCTTCGGCGTTCATCACGATCTCGCCGGGCAGGTGCTGGACGGGCAGGCCGGCGACGTTCCAGAAGTCGGTGCTCGTGGCGCCGGGCAGCACGGCTTGCACCTGGATGCCCTTGGCGCCGAGCTCGTGGTGCAGCGTCTGCGTGAAGGCCAGGACGAAAGCCTTGCTCGCGCCATAGGTGCCGTTCAGCATGTCCGGCGCCAGGGCCACGGCCGAAGCGATATTGATGATCGCTCCGCTGCCGCGGCGCACCAAGGCCGGCGCCACGGCGCGCGTGAGGCGCGTCAGCGCGGTGACGTTCAGCTGGATCATGCCGTCGAGCTGGTCGATGTCGGAGTCGACAAGCGGGCTCGTCGCGCCCACGCCGGCGTTGTTCACGAGCAGCGTGATCTGCTCGTCGGATTGCAGGCGTTGCTCGACGCGCAACAGGTCTTCTTTCTTGGTCAGATCGGCGGGCAGCAGCTCGACCTTGCGGCCGGTGGCGGCGCGCAGGCGGTCGGCGAGGGCGCCGAGCTTGGCGACATCGCGCGCCACGAGGATCAGGTCGTGGCCGCGTTGGGCCAGACGGTCGGCATAGATCGCGCCGAGCCCGCTGGAGGCGCCGGTGACGAGGGCGGTGCCCTTGGCGTTGGCATTGGCGTTGGAGGTCGTGTTCATCGCATCAGTCCTTGAAGAGGGGTTGTTTGACACCTCAAAGATAGGGCGCTAGGCTATGTCTTAAATGACGAACATCCCTCGTTTTAAGACATCATGAAAATAACGCAGCCAATCAGCGGACCGCGGCGCAGCGGACCGCGGCGCAGCGGACCGCGGCGCATCGGCCTGGTGGTCTTCCCCGGTTTCCAGATCCTCGACATGGCGGCTGCCTCGGTCTTCGAGGTGGCCAATCTGATGGCGGGCGAGCCGGCGTATGAGATCGATGTCGCCTCCGAGAGCGGCGGCGCGGTCAAGAGTTCGCTCGGTGCTGCGGTGCATTCCATCGCGCTCGATCCTGAGGTCTACGACACGCTGATCGTGGCCGGCGCCACGCTCCTGCAGCCTTCAACGTCGAAGCTCTTGCGCCTGCTCGGACGTTCGCTCGAGCCTTCGCGGCGCGTTGCCAGCATCTGTACGGGTGCCTTCATCCTGGCTGATGCCGGCCTGCTGCAAGGCCGCCGCGCCACCACGCATTGGCACCATGCGCGCGAGCTGCAACGGCTCTTCCCGGCCGTCCGCATGGAGGAAGACAAGATCTTCGTGCGCGACGGCAAGGTCTGGACCTCGGCCGGCATGACGGCGTGCATCGATCTCGCGCTGGCAATGGTGGAGGAGGATCTGGGCGCCGATGTTTCGCGCGCGGTGGCCAAGAAGCTCGTCGTCCATCACCGCCGCGCGGGCGGGCAATCGCAGTTCTCGATGCTGTCCGAGCTGGAGTCGCAATCCGACCGCATCCAGGCCGCGCTGACCTACGCCAAGAACCATCTGAACGAGGATCTGTCGGTGGAGACGCTGGCCGAAGCCGCGCACATGAGCCCGCGGCATTTCAGCCGCGAGTTTTTGAAGAACACCGGCCAGCCGCCGGCCCGCGCGATCGAGCGGCTGCGTGCGGAGACGGCGCGCATCCTGATCGAGGGCGACAAGCTCAGCGTCGAGCGCATCGCGAGCAAGACGGGCTTCTCCGATCCGGAACGCATGCGGCGTGCCTTTCTGCGCGTGTTCGGCGAGCCGCCGCAGGCGCTCAAGCGCGCGGCGCGGGCGCGTCGCGTTGCTGAATCCGCGGAATCAGCGGCCGCCTGAATCGCGCCCCGAGCGCATGCCGCGCTCGCGTTCGCGCTGGCGCAGCACGTCGATCATCACGTTGAAGGTGCGACCGAGTCGGCCGATCTCGTCGCCGCTGCGCACCTTCACGCGGGCCGCGTCGTAATCGCCAAGCTTCAGCGCATCGGCCGCGCGCGTCAGCGCCTCGACGGGCCGCACGATGCTGCGCGCGAACAGGATGCCCAGCAACACGAACACGGCGCCCACGACGGCCAGGCTGTAGAGCACCTGCTCGAAGATCACGCGCAGCGGCGCCTCGAAGCTGGCGCGTGATTCCGTCACGCCCACGACCCAGCTCAGCCCTGAAACCGGGGCATAGCCGGCCACCTCGCGCACCTTCGAGATCGTCGAGTGATAGTCGATCGTGCCCTCGTGCTGCGCGCCGATCATGGCCGTCGCCAGCGGCGGCATGCCGAGGTTGGCGATCTGCTTGAGGCGGAAGCGCTGGTCGGCTGCGATGTCGGCGGCCGTCTTGGGCGAGAGCGCCGCGAGGCTGTGAAAACGCAGCGCCGGGTCGCGGTGGTGGATCACGACGCCGTCGCCATCGATCAGGAAGGGTTCGCGGTCGCTGTTGCGCGCCGTATCCACGATCGAGCCGATCGTCTCGGCGCGCAGCCGCAGCACGATCACGCCGATCACGGTCTTGTCCTCCTGCTGCACCGGATAGGCAATGTAGACGCCGGCCTTGCCGAGCACCGAGCCGACGATCACGCTGGTCACATTCGAGCGGCCCGCCATCGCGATCTTGTAATAGTCGCGGAAGGCGTAGTTGCCGTTGACGACCTCGGGCGCGGTCGAGACCAGCGCCAAGCCGCGCGCATCCATCAGCGTGAGCAGGTGCAGGTCGGGATTGGTGTTGACGAGGTTCTGCAAGCGCACGAGCGTGGCCTGCTTGGTGGCCTCGTTCGGATGCGCCAGCACCTGCGCCACCTCGGGGCTTTGCGCCACGAAGGCGGTCACGCGGCGGCTGTCCTCGATCAGTTGCGAGAGCCGGCCCGAGGTGGTCAGCGCCAAGCGCTCCAGATTGCGCCGCTCCGCGCTCTCCAGCGCCTTCACGCTGCTCGTGTAGTTGTGATAAGCGGTGATGCTCATCGGCAGCACGGCGGCAAGCACCATCGCCGCGATCATCTTGAAGGCCAGCGGCCACGAGGGCGGCCGCAGCACGCGGCTTTGCAGGAGGCTGCGCAAGCGGCTGCGCGCGCGGCCGGCCACGCCTTGCTCGCCTCGCTCCCCGTCAGCTGCATTGCTGCTGGCCAGGGCTTCCTGCAGGTTCAGGCTTGAGGCATGCGCGGCAAACAGCGCGCGCCGGAAGCTCGGCACATCCTGCGGCCGGTCTTCAGGGCGCGGCTGCAAGGCCCAGTCGATCGCACGCAGGAACTCGGGGCTGTAGCGCCCCGCGCCGGCGCTCTCGGCGCTGACGTCAGCGTTCGGCGCAGCCTGGCGATCGGGCGCCTCGCGCGGGCGCTGGCCGCTGACCATCCAGTACAGCGTGGCGCCAAAGGCGTAGAGGTCGGTCCACGGGCCTTGGTTGTCGCCCAGGTATTGCTCGATCGGCGCATAGCCGGGCGTGAGGATGCTCGGCGCATCGAGCTCGGCGCCGCTGGCCGGCCGCGCCGCGCCGAAGTCCAGCAGCACGAGGCTGCCGTCCGAATCGCGCAGCAGCAGGTTGTCGGGCTTGATGTCCCGGTGCAGCACGCCGGTCTTGTGTACCAAGGCCAGCCCGTCGAGCACGGGTGCCAGCAGCAGCAGCAGGTCGGGCTCGGGGATGCCGGGCATCTCGGTCGTGCTGGCGCGCTGCTTGCGCCACCAGCCGTTCAGCGACTGGCCCTGCTCGTAGTCGAGCACCATGTACGCGGTGCGGTTGGCCTCGAAGAAGCGCGCCACGCGCACGATGTTCGGGTGCCGGAAAGCCGCCAGCGTGCGCGCCTCGACCAGAAACTGGTCCAGGCCTTCCAGCAGCGTCGGCATGACGTCGATGTTCAGCGGACGCACAGAGCTGTCATTCGTGCGCATGGCGAGCTGCGCGGGCAGATATTCCTTGATCGCGACCTTGGCGTTCAGGTTGACGTCGGTCGCCAGGTAGGTGATGCCGAAACCACCCTGGCCAAGCACGGCGTCGATCCGGTATTCGTGCAGGCGGTGGCCGGGTTGCAGGGTGATCGGGGCGAGGGCGCGTTGGACGGGGACCGCGGGCGATGAAGACGGCGGGATCGACGCCGGCCGCGAGGGCTTGCTGACGTGCTGCACCACGGTGGCGTCAGGATCGACAGCAGTGGGGTTCACAGCAGCAGGAACGCGCGGCGGATGCCCCGACGGTCGGATGACCGTGGCATCGTCGTCAACCGGCGCGATGCGCTTGACTTCATCCGGCATTGAAAGCGGGCTCCCGTGCGGCTCTTCAGAACCCTGGAGCTGTGGAATTGGCCCAGGACGCGGCTGCTACGATAGTTCATAACTCGCCGCCCGCGTGCCCCGGATGTCCCGAACCCGCAGCCAAAATTCCGCTGAAATAACAAGTTATTCAAGCGTCAGGCCCAATGTCCGGCGTTTGATGGGGGTCACGGCGCTCGTCGCCTTGTTCGGCATCGGCATGTGCGCCTTCCTGAACTACTTCAAGTTCCGCTCCGCGCTCGAGACGGCCGCCGCCTCCAGCATGGCCGTGCCCGCTTCCTCGGTGCGTGAAGGGCTCGAAGCCTCGCTGGCCCTGGGCCTGCCGCTGAACGGCGCGAACGAGGCGCCGGCTCTGCTGGCGCGGGAGAAGCTGGCCGACCCGGCCATCGCCGAGATCAGCGTGTTCGACGAGCAGGGCCGCATCCTGTTCAGCACGGAGGCTGGTCGCGTCGGCGCGCAGCTTGAGTCCAACTGGCTGCAACGCGCGCAGTCGAGCAGTGGCCGCTGGCAACTGGGTCTTGAAGACCAGGCCGTGCTGGGCCTGCCGCTGCACAACAGTTTTGATCTGCGGCTCGGCGAGGTGGCGGTGCGCTACTCGCTGGCTTCGTCTGAACGCGCGCTGGGCGACATGCGCGAGCAATTGCTGCTGGTCTCGCTGGCCGGCTGGGGCCTGACGCTGATGCTGGCTGGCGCGGGCGTGGCGATGGTGCAGCGTTGGTCCGGCGCGGCCCTGACGCGACAGCCGCAGCCATGAGCCGGGGCGCCCTCACGCCGCAAGGTTTGCAAGCGCGGCTCGCGGCCACGATCCTCGTGGCGGTGATGCTGGGCATGATCGGCGTCTCCTGGGCCACGCAACGGGCGTTTCAGTCGGGGCTGCGGCCGGCCTTGCAGGGCGAGGCGGCGGTGGTGGGCGCATCGGTCGGCGAGCTCGTCGGCAAGGCGCGTGACCGGGGGCTGGCGCTGCCCGAGCTGGTTGGCGTGCGCGAGCATCTCGATGACGTCCGGCACGAGCATCCCGAGCTGGCCTATCTCGCGCTGAAGGACGAAACCGGCCACATCCTGTTTGAAAGCGGCAAGGCCGAAGAGCAGGGCATCGAGGTGCCCTTGCTGCGGCAGCGCGAACGCATTGGCGGCGTCGAGGCGCAGATCAGCGGTGCCTACATCCGGCACATCCTGCTTGAATCGGCGCTCGATCTGCTGGTCGTTTTCGTGGTGGCGACGTTCCTCACACGCGAACTGCTGAATGCGATCTCCGGTGCCGATGCCGGCTTGCGGGCCACCGCGCCCGACAGCGCCGCCACGCTGGCGCGGCTGCGCATTCCGCTGTTCCTGTTCATGCTGGCCGAGGAGCTCACACGCGCGTTCCTGCCCGGCTACGCGCATGCGCTGATGCCGAAGGACCCGCCCATCTCGACCGAGATGCTGGTGGGCCTGCCGATCGTCGCCTTCATGCTCGTGGTGGCGTTGGGCCAGCCCTTGCTCGCGAGCTGGAGCGAGCGCGCCGGGCACCGTCGAACCATGTTGTTAGGCGCCGGGCTCGGCGTGATCGGGCTGGGCGGTTCGGCGCTGGCTTCGGGCATTGCGGATTTCATCGCCTGGCGCAGCCTGTGCGGGCTCGGCTATGCGATGGTCTTCGTGGCGGGCCAAGGCTTGGTGATCGAACACACGGCGGCGGCCGATCGCACGCGCGGCTTTGCGCTGTTCGTCGGCGCGATCATGGTGGCCGCCGTCTGCGGCCCGCCGATCGGCGCGATGCTGGCCGATCACGTCGGCCCGCGTTGGGGCTTTGCGGCGGCGGCCCTTGTGGCTGCGGTGGCGCTCCTGATGGTGCGCGGGCTGCCGCGTGATCATGCCGATGCGGGCTTGTCGACCCAGGCGCCCACGGCGCGCGATTTTCTGCGGCTCTTTGAGCAGGGCCGCTTTGTGTGGGTGACTGCGCTGGCCGCGCTGCCCGCCAAGCTGCTGCTCGCGGGCTTCTGCTTCTACCTCGTGCCGATCTACCTGATCGCGCAGGGCGCCTCGGTTTCTGTCGCCGGCCGCGCCATGATGATCTATGCGGTGGTGCTGGTGCTGGTGATGCCGCAATCGACGCGCTGGGTCGAGCGCGGCGTGCCGCTGGCACACCTCGTCGGCGTGGGCCTGTGCCTGTCTTCGCTTGGCGGCTTTGCCTTGCTGGCCTGGAGCGGTGCCGCGCCGGTTTACCTCGCGATGGGCTTGCTGGGACTGGGGCAGGGCTTGTCGATCGCGGCGCAGAGCAGCTTGCTGGCGCAGGTCTGCGCTGCAGAAATTGAAGCGCATGGCAGCGGCCCCGTGTTTGGTGTGTACCGTCTGGTGGAGCGCCTGGGCAATGCCTCGGGCCCGATCGTGGCCGCCACGCTGGCCGCAACGATCGGCCATGCCGGCGCCTTTGTCGTGATGGGCTCGCTGGTGCTGGCTTGCGGGCTGCTGTTCCTGCTGATCGCGCGCACCACGCGGTGGGGCGTTGGCGTGGCGGAGGCCAAGGCATGAAGCGCCGCGCCGTTCTTGCTGCCGCGCTTTTGCCGGCCTTGGTACGCGCCGCGCAGCCGCTGCGCATCTACGCGATCACCTATCGCGGCAAGACCGAGGTGGAGCGCGGCTTTGCCGACTACTTCGCCTCACGCGGCATCGCGGTCGAGATCACCTGGCGCGACATCGCGCTGGACCCGGCCAAGCTGCCCGCGCTCGTCGATGAAATCCGCCGCGAGCGGCCCGATCTTGTCTACACCTGGGGCACCGGCGTGACGCTGGGCATTGCCGGCCGCTGGCAGGACGCTGGCGACGTTGCTGGTGCGGCACACCACATCACCGACATCCCGCTCGTCTTCAGCCTCGTGGCCGCGCCGGTCGACACCGGCATCGTGGCCCAGCTGCATGCGCCGGGTCGTAACGTGACGGGTGTGAGCCACATGGCGGGCCTGAGTGCGCAGGTGCAGGCCATGTCCACGTACCGGGCCTTCCGCAAAGTCGGCGTGCTGTATTCGCCGAACGAGCCCAACTCGCTGGCCATGCTGAAGGAGCTCAACGCGATCGGCGCGAAGCAGGGCTTTGCCGTGCTGGCCCAGCCTTTCAAGCTCGGCGCCGACGGGCGGCCCAGCGGCGAGGGCGCGGCCGACATCGTGCGTGGGCTCAAGGCCGAGGGCGCCGAGTGGCTCTACATGCCGCCCGACTCGTTTCTGAACACGCAGGCGAAGGACGTCGTGGTGCCCGCCGCGCTCGCTGCGCAGCTGCCCGTGTTTGCCTCGACCGAGCAACTGATGGCCTCGGGCGCCTTGCTCGGGCTGGTCAGCCGCTACTACAACATCGGCCAGTTTGCGGCCTACAAGGCCGAGCAGATCCTGGTCGGCAAGATCGCCCCAGGCCGCATCCCGGTTGAAACACTCACTCGCTTTTCCTTGCAGATCAATCTGCCGGTTGCGCGTAGGCTCGGCGTGTTGCCGCCGCTTGAGATGTTCAACTACGCCGAGTTGATCGGCGACGCCAGCATCAAGAGAACCACCCCGTCATGACGACCCTGCGAAGCCTCGACGCCGACGATCTGCCCGCGCTGCTGCACTTGCATGCGGATGTGATGCGCGCGCTGCCCGACCCGAGCATGTTCCGCCTGTTCGGCGGCGCCCAGAAATTCCTGAGCGACCATTTCGGCGCGCGCGGCGAAAGCCTCGGCGTGTTTGCCGACGACAGATTGGTGGGCTACGGCGCGCTGACCCGGCCCGCCGCGACTGACACCGACAACTACGCCCGCGACATCGGCTGGACCCCGGAGCGCGCCGGCCGCGTAGCGCTGCTCTCGGCCGCGATGGTCGATCCGAGCTATCGCGGCCAGGGCCTGCACCCCGCGCTGATCACCATGCGCATCGCCCTCGCGGCCGAGCGCGGCGTGCCGGAACTCCTGGTACGCGCCTCGCCCGCTAACGGTCTGTCTCGACGCACGCTGCTGGCCCACGGTTTTGTGCTGGTCTGGCTCGGTGTGCAGGCCGAGGGCTCGCTGCGGCATGTGTTCTGGCGGCCCACCGGCGCAGCCGCTGTGCAGGCCGGGCAGGGCGTGCCGCCGCAGCAATGGGTCGCCGCTGATGACCAACCGGGCCAGCAGGCGCTGCTGCAATTGGGCTGGGTGGGCGTGCAAGCCCGCCCGCATGACGATGCCATTGGCTTCGCTCCTGTCACACTGTGAAGCGCGTGAGACAATAGCCGCTCTGGGGCCGACCAGGTTTCGACGTGGGTACGGATCTGGAGTAGGGCATGCCGAGGACCAGTCACCTCGAAAATCCATCTGGAAACAAAGTAACTGCAAACGACTCTACGTTCGCACTCGCTGCTTAATTGCAGATGAGCTCCTCAACGGCAGGCCGATGGGCCGGGCCAGAGGGTCGCAAGACCTGAAGGCTGAGGAGTCATTCACATCGGCTGGTTCTTCGTTGGGTTACTCAGCAAAGGACGAGATTTAGTGACTGGCGGGAAAGCTAGCGTGCCACTGCGCGAGTTGACCGTGAGATTCAAATCAGACGGCTAAGCATGTAGATCTGCCCGGTGATGGCTTGCGGACGGGGGTTCAATTCCCCCCGGCTCCACCATTTTGCTGTTTTAGGACGTTTCAAGACGTCCCACGGAGTCCTAAAGGCCCAAGTAAATCAACGACTTGGGCCTTTTTCTATTCCCGTGATGGTTCGCAAGAGCCCTTTACATCCCGTGCTCGAAGGTACAACAATGTGCACAACAGCTCATGTCGAGTTGGTCGGTGCAGAAAGTTGTGCATATGCGAGGCACAAATCTCCTTAGCGACAGGGCCATCAAGGCGGCGCTGAAGCGCGCTGTCGAGGCAAACGAGCCTCTGGCAGTCAATGACGGCGGTGGATTGACCTTGGAAGCTCAAGCGTCCGGGGTGGGATGGTGGCGTCTGCGGTATCGGGTAGCCGGAAAGGTCAATCGGCTGAGCGTTGGCACCTATCCAGACACGTCCTTGGCCCTGGCCCGAAGAAAGCGCGACGACGCGAGGCAAATGCTTGCTGCGGGGGCTGATCCCGGCGAGGCAAAGAAGGCCGAGAAGCTGGCCGGCGCGACCCGTGAGGAGCATGCCAAGTTGGCGGCCGAAGGAAAGGCATTGCCCGGCACGTTCCAGTTCGTTGCCTCGGAATGGCTGGACAGAGTGCACCGGATCAAGGTCAGCAAAGGACACGCCGACCGCACGGAGACGCGCTTGAAGCAAGATGTCTTTCCTTGGATGGGCGCACGACCGATCGGAGAAATCGAGGCCCCCGAGCTGCTTAAGGTCTTGCGCAGAGTGGAGAGCCGTGGGGCAATCGAAACGACCCATCGAATCAAGGACGCCTGCGGACAGGTCTTCCGCTATGGAATCGCCACAGGTGAATGCAGCCGAAATCCTGCGGCAGATCTGCGGGATGCGCTCAGGCCTGTCGTGACCCGTCATCTTGCTGCCCTGGTGGCCCCGCACGAGGTTGGAAAGTTGCTGGGCGATATGGCTGGGTACAACGGCAATGCGGTGACCAAGGCAGCGCTGGGCTTGTCCGCGCTACTCCTTCTTCGGCCTGGGGAACTCAGGCATATGGAATGGGCGTGGCTGGATCTGGAGCGCGCGATGTTGACTGTGCCGGCCGAAGTAATGAAGAGATCAAAGGCAGGCAAGCTTGCAGGACCGCCACATCTCGTTCCCCTTGCTCGCCAGGCTGTCGACGTGCTGGAAGGGCTGAAGCCGCTCACCGGCGCCGGGCGCTATGTGTTTCCTGCGCTAACAACGAGCCAGCGTTGCATGAGCGAAAACACCGTACGTAGCGCGTTGCGGCGATTGGGCTATGGAAACGACGACATGTCGGCCCACGGGTTCCGTGCGACTGCACGGACCATGATTGCTGAACGCTTGGGCGTGATGCCTGAGGTTATCGAGGCACAGTTGGCCCACGCGGTCGGGGACTCGTTGGGTCGTGCGTACAACCGTACTCAGTTCATGGAACAACGAAGCGAAATGATGCAGGCTTGGGCTGACTACGTGGACCAATTGCGCCTAGGCGCGATGACGACTGGCGCCGGCAACGGACGGGTTTGAGCCCTTGGGTTCCAGACAAGGTGGACACGGCAGGACCGCCAGAACGAGGTTCTTGTCGACGAAGGACGTGCCGATGAATCTTGCTGGGAAATCGGCACTCGTCAGAATCCGCTAGGCTTTGAGAGGTGGCCTCGCTGAGATTTCTAGTGCGAACATCAGGACTCTCACATATGCGAGAACAGCGTGGCGCCTTTGGCGAATCCCTGGGCCTTGAAAATCATCGCGCCGCGTCCGCCGAGTTCATCCCAGGCCACGATGACCATCTCTCGGCTGCCTGGCAAAAACGCCATGCTCGAGACGTTTAGAAAGTGGTTTTGGTCGCGCCCCGGCAGGAGGATCTGCCCGATCGGCACGCCGTTCGGGCTGAACACGAGGATGCGCGCCTGGTGAAACATGGCGACATAGACGTTGCCATCGGCGTCGGTGCGCATCGAGTCAGGCGAGCGTCCTGTGAATTGGTAGGGCACGGCCGAGCCAAACGGGGCGATCCCGCCTTGCTCGTCGAGGTCCAGGCGATGCAGCCGTCCCGCCGCGAATTCGGTGGCCCACAGTACCTTGCCATCCGGACTCATCGTGACACCATTGGCCATCGCCATATTCGGCAACAAGGGCGTGATCGTCTTGCCATCCGGCGCGACGTGGTAAACGCCGCCGGCCGGGCGGGTCGAGGTGCCCTTGCAGTCGGTGAAGTAGATCCCGCCCTTCTGATCGAAGACCAGATCGTCTGGAACGTAGCCGGCACTTTCCGCAACGATGGTCTGCGGATGACTGCCGTCCGGGTCGAGCGCGATCAGGCGGCCAGCTGCGAGATTGCCAACCCCTGCCACGAAGATCCGACCATCCTGATGGACCGCGATGCCCGTCGGTGTCAGGCGCTTGTCCGTGAAGACGACCGTGAGCTTGCGGTCCGGCGTCAGCCGCAGCACACGGCCTCCGAAGATGTCCGCGAACAGCAGATTCCCTTGGCGGTCGAACGCGAGCGCTTCCAGCGGCATGGGCTCGTCGGACACCTTGAAATAGGGCTCGGCCAAGGCAGTCGGCAGGTTCCGCTCGCCGGCGGGAATAGGTGACATTCCGCGCGTGTCACCGGTGTACTCGAGCTGTCGACCCGCATCTGCTCCAGCAAGCTTGCTGCTCACACAAGCCGATAGCAAGACCGCGCAGGCACAGACGACAAGGCGTTGAAACCGGCGGGGCCTGCACCGTGCGGATTGGCTTACCTGTAGTGGGACGGGGCGCAAATTCTCTCGTTCATCGCAGTGCGTAGGGTGACGCGCGCTCTCCTGGTGCGGGGTCATGTCAGATTGAAGGGCAGTTGGCGCGGCGGCTTGCCGGTGAGCCGTGCGATCGCATTGGCGAAGGCCGGGGCCAGTGGGGGCAGACCAGGTTCACCCATGCCGGTAGGCGGCTCGGCGCTGGGCACGAGGTGCACCGCAATCTCCGGCATGTCGGTGATGCGTGGCACCCCGAAGTCCCCAAAGTTGCTCTGCTGCACCTCACCGTCCTTCAAGGTGATGGCGCCACAGCCCGGCAAGCACATCGACAAGCCCATCAGGGCCGCGCCCTGTACCTGGGCCTCCACGCTGCGCGGATTGACCACCAGATTGCAATGCACACCGGCAGTGACGCGGTTCAGCACGGGGCGACCGTCCATCACCGAGGCTTCCACCACGTAGGCCACGACCGAGCTGAAGCATTCGTGCACTGCCACGCCCCAGGCGCGGCCAGCGGGGAGTTGCCTCTTGCCGTATCCGCTCTTGTCCACCGCCAGCTGCAACGCTTCGCGGTGACGGGGGCTTTGATCGCCGAGGAGCTTCATCCGATAGGCCACCGGATCTTGCTTCGTGGCCCGCGCGATGTCATCGATCAAGGTTTCCATGACGAAGGCGGTGTGGGTGGAGCCCACGCTGCGCCACCACAGCACCGGGACGTTCACCTTGGGGTGGTGCACCGTCAGACGCATCGGCAGCGGATAGGGGGCACGCATGCCCTCCGTCGCCGTCGGGTCGATGCCATTCTTCACACGGCCGCTGAACATGGTCCCGGTGACGATGGACTGACCGACGAGCACATGGTCCCAGGCAAGCACCTTGCCGCTGTCATCGAAGCCGATGCGCGCACGGTGCAGATGCATCGGGCGGTAGTAGCCGCCCTTGATGTCGTCCTCGCGGCTCCAGAGCGTGCGCAGCGGCGCGTTGAGTCCTGCCGCGCGAGCGGCCTTGGCAACCTCACATCCCAAGACCACGAAGTCACTGCTGCCGACGCCGCGTCGGCCAAAGCCACCACCGGCCGTCTGCACGTTGATGCGCACCTGGTCGGGCTTGAGGTTCAACACGCGCGCAACTGCTGCACTGTCTGCACCAGGGAACTGGGTGCCAACCCAAAGCTCGGCACGGCCCTCGGACAGCTGAACGGTGCAGTTCAGCGGCTCCATGGGTGCATGGGCGATGTACGGGAAGACGAACTCGGCTTCCAGTTGATGAGGTGCGGTCGCCAGCGGTGCCATGTCTGCTTCGAAATGTTGCGGACCCGGGCGACCGGCCAACTCCCTGTACTGGACCAGTTGTTTTTCGCTGTCCACTTTTTCTACGGCGGCCAGGTCCCATTGCAGCTTTAACGCATCGCGGCCGAGTTTGGCCTGCCAGTAGCCATCCGCCACCACGGCCACGCCTTCTGCGCCTCCGTTCAGCGGCACGAGAAGCACCGCCTTCACGCCCTTGACGGCGCGTGCTGCGGCGTCGTCCACGGTGGTGAGCTTTGCGCCGAACACCGGAGGGCGGGCCACCACGGCCGTCAGTTGACCAGGCAGGCGAACGTCGATGCCGAAATCTTGCCGACCACTGCTCTTGGCTTTGGCATCGATGCGTGTGGTGGCGCGGCCGATGATCCGGAAGTCTTTGGGATCCTTGAGCGTGACCTTTTCGGGCACAGGCAGCGCCATCGCGGCCTCGGACAGGTCCCCATAGCTTGCCTTGCGGCCTGCGGGGCCGATCACCGTGCCGGCCTGTGTGCGCAGCGTGGCCACGTCCACGTTCCAGCGCGCGGCGGCTGCGCTGAGCAGCATGGCCCGGGCACGGGCGCCGAGTTCGCGGTACTGGGTATAGCTGTTCTTAATGGAATTGGAACCACCGGTGATGTGCATGCCAAAACGGGGATCCCCGTAGGCGATGTCGTTGGTGCCGTTGCGGCTGCGTACAAGGCTCCAGTCGGCATCGAGCTCCTCCGCCAGGATCATCGGAAGGCCTGTCTGCACGCCTTGGCCGAACTCAAGCCGGTTGATGGTCACTGTGACCTCACCGTTGGGGGCGATTTGAACGAAGGCAGAGGGCTGTTCGGTGGGTTTGAGCCCGCCGGCTGCCGGGGCGAAGTCTTGTGCCGCGGCAAGGTGAGGAAAGGCACCAATCGCCAGGCCGCCAGCGCCGACCACCTTCAAGAAGCTGCGCCGTGGCAGCGTGGCTGGAGCATCGGTCTGTTCACGTTCAAGCATGTGCTGCAACGCGCGCGGCAACTCGTCTGGGTAGGTATCGTTGAACATGGCGAGTTTCGGTCAGATGATGACTTTGGCGGCGTCGGCCACCGCGGCACGGATGCGGGCATAGGTGCCGCAGCGGCAGATATTGCCGGCCATCGCGGCGTCGATCTCGGCGGCCGTGGGCTTCCTGCCCTTGGTCAGCGATTTGAGGAAGGCCGCCGCACTCATGATCTGGCCGCTCTGGCAGTAGCCGCACTGGGCCACATCGTGCTTGACCCAGGCCGCGTGAACGGCGGCGCCGACCTTGTCGCTGCCGTCGGTGGTGGCCTCGATGGTGCGGATCTTCTTGCCCTCGGCCGCCGAGATGGGCGTTATGCAGGAGCGGATCGCCTGGCCATCCAGATGCACGGTGCAGGCGCCGCACAGGGCCGCGCCGCAGCCGAACTTGGTGCCGGTCATGCCCAGCGTGTCCCGCAGGGCCCAGAGGATGGGGGTGCCAGGGTCGACATCGACCGTGTGATCACGGCCATTGACGTTGAGCTTGCTCATGGTGGATTGGTTTCCTTGCACGTCTGCACAGCCACTACGGATGCTGCGCAAGCAACCGATGTGGTCACTGCGCGGCTAAGGCGAGTCATGGTGGTCAAAGGACCGAAGCCGACTACCGATAGGACAGACTCAGCATCGCTTCAGCCAGTCGGGCACCCTGCACCTTGACGGAGGAGCCGATGACTTCGATTTGCGACAAGTCATCGGAGGTCAACTCAATCTTGGTCGCCCCAAGGTTTTCCGTGACTCGGTCGAGCCGGCGCGTGCCGAAGATGGGAACGATCCAGGGCTTTTTCGCGAGCAGCCAGGCCAGCGCGACCTGGGCCGGCGTCGCGCGCTTCTCGGCCGCGACACGCCGCAGCAGCTCCACGATGGCGCTATTGGCTTCACGGGCCTCGGCAGTAAAGCGCGGCGAGTTGGCCCGGAAGTCCTTTGGGTCGATGGCCGTGCCGGTGTCGATCTTTCCCGTCAGAAAGCCAGCACCAAGCGGGCTCCAAGGCACGAAGCCGATGCCGAGCTCCTCGCACAGCGGCAGGATTTCGGGTTCTGGGTCGCGAGTCCACAGCGAATACTCGCTCTGGATGGCGGCAACGGGCTGCACAGCGTGGGCACGGCGGATCGTGTCGGCCCCGGCCTCTGACAGGCCGAAGTGCTTGACCTTGCCTTGAGCAATCAGGTCCTTGACCGCGCCAGCGACATCCTCGATGGGGACGCTGGGGTCGACCCGGTGTTGATAGAGCAGGTCGATGCAATCGATGTTGAGCCGCTTCAGCATGCCCTCGGTTGCGAGCCTGATATGGCCCGGGCGGCTGTTGAGGCCACCACGTCGCTCGCCCGTTTCCAGATCGACGTCCCAGCCGAATTTGGTGGCGATCACGACCTCGTCGCGGAAGGGGGCCAAGGCTTCCCCAACGAGGCATTCGTTGGTGAAAGGACCGTAGACCTCTGCGGTGTCAAATAAGGTCACACCCAAGTCGTGGGCGCCGCGGATCACTCGAATCGCTTCTTCACGGTCAGGAGATGGTCCATAGGTTGATGCGAAGCTCATCGTGCCGAAGCCGATCTCCGAGACTTCGAGCGTGCCAAGTTTTCTCGTCTTCATTTTCAGTCCTCAAATTTGAACCGGATCACTTCGATGCAGCTTCGCGGCAAAGGAGCGGCCGGCTATTCACCGGAGCCCTGCTCATCACCATGCGATTGGCGAACTCCAGACGGTCGATCAACTTTAGGCAACTGAGCGCGGAATGAATAGACTACAAAATAGGCATGGGCTCTTTAGGCAGGCTAATCAATGACACGTTTCGATGACCTTGCGGCATTTGCGGCCATCGTGCGCGAGGGCAGTTTCACGCGCGCTGCCGCGCAGATGGGAGTCACACCGTCCGCTCTCAGCCAGACGGTGCGGGCCCTGGAGCACAGGCTCGACCTGAAGCTTCTGAACCGGACCACGCGCAGCGTGTCAGCGACTGAAGCCGGTGAGCGGCTCTACCAAACTGTAGGCCCGCGTTTCGCGGACATCGAAGCCGAACTTTCAGTGCTCGGCGAGCTCCGCGGCAAGCCTGCGGGCACGGTGCGCATCACTGCGAGCGAAACTGCGGTGCGCTCGCTTGTTTGGCCAAGGTTGCAGGCGTGGCTGGAAAAGTATCCCGACATCAAGATTGAGGTCAACAGCGACAACCGCTTCATCGACATCGTTGCTGAGCGGTTCGACATTGGTGTTCGACTTGGTGCCGACGTCGCCAAGGACATGATCGCAGTCCGTATGTCGTCGGACATGGCAATGACAGTGGTTGGCAGCCCCGCCTATTTCGCGCGCCACCGCCCGCCTCTTAAACCGCAGGATCTCACCGAACACGACTGTGTTTGTCTGCGCCTGCCCACCCACGGCGGACTCCTGAGCTGGGAGTTCAAGCGCCGCGGAAAGAGCACGAACGCCCATGTGGCCGGGAGGCTCGTGTTCAACACGACGGAGTTGATCGTCGGAGCAGCACTTGCCGGGCACGGCTTGGCATGGCTTCCCGCGGACATCGTGCGCGAACATGTTGCAGCCAGGCGCCTGATATCGGTGCTGGATGATTGGGCTGTCACCTATCCCGGCTATCACCTCTACTACGCAAGCCGAAGTGCCTCACCTGCATTGGCTTTGGTGGTGAAAGCATTGCGCTACGCAGCGAAGCCCTGACGGACGCGCGAACTGCGGATTCCGGTCAAGGTGATCACTTGCGCTGTTGACCACTGCCCATATCCTGGCCACGCGATGGCTAGAGCTGACCGTTGCTCCGGCGTGTGCTCGAAGCTGGATGCGGATTTCCCAGGGTGAGGCAGTCCTGAAGCATGTCGGCGACGTTCTTCGGCCATACCGTTTCCAAGGTGGCCTTGAGCGCCTCAATGGTCCACCATCTATGTGCAGCGATTACCTGCCTCTCCTGAGGTGTCCACGCGTCGTCCCGGGCGGAACATTCCGCTACCGGCCCAGCCGTTTTGCCAACTCAGCAATCGCGGGGCTGTTGAACGTCATCCCGACATTGAATCTCATGTACTCGTTGTGCCGCGTCTCTGCCGAAAACACGCTCCCCGGGGCGGTCAGATGGCCGTCTTCCAGCATCGCCCGAGCGATTGAAAAGGAGTCCACTCCCGAGCCCAGGTGTCCCCAAAGAAACATGCCTGAATTCGGCTTGTGGTCCAGTGTGACGCCAATGGCCGAGAGTTGGCCGACGACCGCTTCTCGTCGCTCGTCCAGCTTTGATCTCAATTGCTCGCAGGTGTGCCTGTAATTGCCCTCGGACAGCAGGCTGAACACGGTGCGCTCGGCAATCGACGAGTTGGAGATGAGGTTGGCGGCGCGGAACTGAGCGAGCCACTGGATCTTTTCGGGACTCGCAGCAATGAAGCCGACCCTCAAGCCTGTAGCCAAAGTGGTGGAGAAGCTGCCGATGTAGATCACCCGTCTGAGCTGATCGAGCGTTGCCAAGCGAGTGAACTGTCCAGCCATGCTGGTCGGGGCTATGTCACAGTACGAGTCGTCTTCGACGATCGTGAGGTCAAACTCCTCGGCGAGCTGCAACAACTGGAATGCCTTGTGAGGCGCCATGTAGCTCGACGTGGGGTTCTGCAGAACCGAGCTGCAGAAGAAGAAGCGGGGCTTGTGCTTCTGGCAAAGCGCCCTCAAGGCGACGAGATCCGGGCCATCTGGTTCGCGGGGTACGTAGGCGATATCCAGGCCTGTGGCTGATATGCGCAGGGGGAGGATGAAAGGCCCCGGCGACTCCATAAGCACATGTTCAGATTCGATCTGGAAGTAGAAGGCCTGGATCAGCAGATGCAGTGCTTCGGTCGCTCCTATGGTCGTCATAACAGACTGCGGATCAACGTGCACGCCAAGCTCCAGCAGCTTCAATTGAAGGAACTGTCGAAGCGGCAGATACCCCTTTGGGTCACCGTGTGACGCCAATGAACGTTGGTTGGACCGAGCGACTATCCGCAAAGCCTGCGCGATCTCCGCCTCATTCATCCATTCGGGTGGCATGGCTCCGCTGCCCATGTGGGTCGCGTGCTCGATGAGCGGCTTGACGAGTTGTGCGCGCAATTGGAATGGAACTTTGAACTCCGGCCTTTGGCGCGCAGAGTGCTGATCGACACTTCTGCTCTTTCTGTGCGCCTGCTTGACATAGAACCCCGATCCACGACGCGACTCGAGGTAGCCATGTGCGACGAGCTTGTCGTAGGCGCGGGCGACCGTGTCGCGACTGACGTTGCAGTCCTCGGCAAGTTGTCGCACTGCTGGCAAGCGGCGCCCCAATGGCAACTGGCCTGCCTGCAAGGCCTTGATCACCATCTGAAAGATCTGGTCGACCAAGGAAGTGGCGCCCGACGCTGCTGCTGCAGCCTGGAGTTCGACGGTGGTAAACATTTGCTTCTCGCGGGTACTCAGCCGATTTTTGGTCGGTCGCATGGTCTGCACATTGGTTGCCCCAATAGCCAAGGGGAATCCCGCAGAGGTGTCAGA
>DASYBU010000054.1:0-17683 GCA_036500605.1 Burkholderiaceae bacterium | reverse complement strand
ACTTACTTGGCCAGCGCGCGCAGCGCCAGCTTGATCCCCTCGCCCACCGGCACATCCTTGGGCAGCGCCTTGAGCGATGCGGCAGCCTCCTTGTCGCTGTAGCCCAGCGCCACCAGGGCCTGCAGGATGTCGGCCTGCGCGTCGTTGGCGGCGTGTGCCGGCGCGCCGATGTCGGCGCCCAGCTTGCCCTTGAGCTCGAGCAGCAGCCGCTCGGCGGTCTTCTTGCCGATGCCGGGCACCTTCACGAGGCGTCCGCTTTCCTGCAGCGTGATGGCTTGCGACAGGTCGGCCACCGTCATGCCGGACAGGATGGACAGCGCCATGCGCGGGCCGATGCCGGAAATCTTCACGAGCATGCGGAAGGTCGAGCGTTCCTGCGCGGTGAGAAAACCGAACAGCAGTTGCGCGTCTTCGCGCACGACGAAATGGGTGAGCAGCGTCACCTTCTCGCCGAGGCCGGGCAGGTTGTAGAAGGTGCTCATCGGCACGTCGACTTCATAGCCGACGCCGTGGACGTCGACCAGCACCTGCGGCGGTGTCTTCTCGGCCAGCAGGCCGCTGAGTCTGGAAATCACTTGCGGAACAGCCCCAGGCGCTGCGCCTCGAGCGCCGCTTCGGCACGCGACGACACGTTCAGCTTGCGGTAGATCTGCTTCACGTAGTCGGCGATCGTGTGGCGCGAGAGGCCCAGTTGCACGCCGATCTCGGGCAGCGTGAAGCCCTTGGCCACGCGCAGCAGCACCTCGGTTTCGCGGTCGGTCAGCGAGACCTCGTGCAGCAGCGTCGCCGTGCTCGGCCGCTTCTGCGCCGCGAAATACGAGATCACCTTGCGGGCGATCGAGGGCGAGAGCGGGGGCTCGCCGCCGCTCATGCGCTGCAGCTGCTCGATCAGCAGCTCGCGCGATTGTTCCTTGAGCAGGTAGCCGAAGGCGCCGGCCTGCAGGGCGGGGAACAGATGCTCGTCGTCGTCGTGGATCGTGACGATCACCGATTGCACTTCGGGCTGCTTTTCGCGCAGCGCCGCCACCACGTCCACGCCGGAACCGTCGGGCAGGCCGAGGTCAAGCAGGGCCAGCGAGAAGCGCTGGCTGGTGACTTGCAGAAGTGCATCCTGCACGCGCGAGCACTCGGTGATCTGCGCAGTGGGGAAGACCTGCTTGACCAGCGCTTTGAGCCAGGCGCGGATCTCGGGAATGTCTTCGAGCAGGAGAATGTGGTTCATGGTGATGTCCCTTCGTCAGCCGCCACCGATTGGCGGCTGAGTAAATGGCTTCCGAGGTTAGGGTTATCGCAGAGATTGGCAGGCCGTGAACGGCATGTCCTCATGTTCAAAGCGGAATCGTGAGACGAATCACGGTTCCCCAGCCGGGGCCCGATTCAACAAGGCACTGACCGTGCATTTGTTTGGCCCGCGACTTCATGCTGGCCATGCCGTGGCCGCGATCCAGGCGACCGTCAGTTTCGGTGGAGATGCCCTGGCCATTGTCCTGGATGACGACCAGGAAGTCGCCTTCCTGCACATTGCAGCTGACCGTGCAATGCGTGCCGCCGCTGTGCTTGATGATGTTGGAGACCGCCTCGCGGAAGATGCGCGTCGTCTGCACATAGGCGCGCGCCGGCAGTGTGTGGATGATGTCTTCGGCCGGGCTCTTCCACTCGGCCAGGATGTTGGCTTGGCCCAGGCGCGAGACCACCTCGGCGCGCCAGTCGCCCAGCGCGTCGAGCAGTTGCACGGGCTTGCCGGTCAGGCCCCGTACCGAGAGCCGCATTTCCTCCAGCGCTTCGCGCGCCAGCGTGGAGATGCGATCCGACTCGCTCGTGTGCACGATCGTCAGCAGCTTGGCGCCCAGGTCATCGTGCAGATCGGCGGCAATCCGCTTGCGCTCGCGCTCGGTCACCTGCTCGACCTTGGTCTCGGCCATCGCCGTGTAATTGCGTTCAACCTCGGCGATGCGTTCATGCATCTGCTGCACAAGTTCAGCGTTATGCCGCTCAGCGTCGAGCCGCGCGCGGCCGACGGCATGCAGGGCATGGATGCCCCAGGCCATCAGCAGGACGGGCAAGCCCAGGCGGGACCATTCCTGCCCGGCCAGACCCAGCAAGAGTTGGAGCGGCGGTACGAGAAGCGCGAAAAAGCCCAGAACGAGCAGCGCCGCCATCCAGCGGGCATCGTTGCGCTCGGCGGGCTGGGCTCCCGCGAGCCGCGCGCGGCGGCGCAGCATCACGACCTGGTAGATCTGCGCCGCCAACAATTCGAGTGCCACCAAGGCTTGGACAAAGGGCAGGGTGGGCGGCATCAGGAGCACCACCACCATCGCCACCAGGCATTGCGCCAGCAGGCTCATGTCCAGCCAGGCGCGCCACGTGCCGACGCTGCGCAGCAGGAACTGCACACCGCCCAGGGCCAGAGCGGTCCAGGCAAGTGCCGAAGCCACGCCGTGCAGCCAAGGCATGACCACCCAGGCGAGCATGGCGCCGCCGAGATAAAAAGCGTGGTGGTCACGCCGGTGCAGGCGCGCCGGCACGATCAGGCTGAGCGCCAGCATCAGGAGCATGGCGGCCAGCCAGTGCCCGGCCGCGGTGGCCAAGGGGTTCATCGGAGTCACTTCCATGGGCGACGATTGTGCAGGAGCGTTCGCCCCCTGCGCAGCGTTCGGGTCAGGGGCGACAATGCGGCTCTTGCCAATAAATGCAGCACTTCGTGATCCTCAAGCACGCCCTGACGCCTCCCGACAACAAACGCCTCGCGCATGTGTGCGGGAGCCTGGACGAGCATCTGCGCGAAATCGAGGCTGCGCTGGGCGTGACGATTTCACACCGGCAGGAGCTCTTCCGTATTGAAGGCCCGAAGGCTGCGGCTGAGCGCACGGTGAAGCTGCTCGACGTGCTTTACGAACGAGCGCGCCGCGTGATCCCGCCCGAGACGATGCAGCTGGCGCTGGTTGAAGCCGCTGGCGAACTCGGCAAGCCGGCGCGCGCGAACGGTGCTGAGCCCGCGGCTGCGGCGCCTGACGAGATCGTCCTGCGCACGCGCCGCGCCGATCTGGCCGGCCGCACGCCGCGCCAGCATGACTACCTGCGCAACATCCTCGCGCACGACATCACCTTCGGCCTCGGCCCCGCCGGCACCGGCAAGACTTTTCTGGCGGTGGCCTGCGCTGTGGATGCGCTGGAACGTTCCAGCGTGCAACGCATCGTCCTGACGCGCCCGGCGGTGGAAGCCGGCGAGCGTCTCGGCTTCCTGCCCGGGGACCTGACGCAGAAGGTCGATCCCTATCTGCGCCCGCTTTACGACGCGCTGTACGACCTGATGGGTTTCGATCGCGTGACCAAGGCTTTCGAGAAAGGCCAGCTCGAAGTCGCACCGCTCGCCTTCATGCGCGGCCGCACGCTGAACCACGCTTTCGTGATCCTCGACGAAGCGCAGAACACCACGCCAGAGCAGATGAAGATGTTCCTGACCCGCATCGGCTTCGGCTCCAAATGCGTGGTGACCGGCGATACGAGCCAAGTCGACCTGCCACGCGGCACGCTGAGCGGCCTGGTCGATGCTGAACGCGTGCTCGCCAAGGTCAAGGGCATCGCCATGACCCGTTTCAACAGCAGCGACGTGGTGCGCCACCCGCTGGTGGCGCGCATCGTTGATGCTTATGAAGCGCAAGCCAAGCAGGAGGGGCGCGCATGATGAAGCCCGAGTTGAGTTTGTCGCTCCAATTCGCCGACCCGCGCCACAAGGCGCTGCTGCCGCGCCACAAGGTCGCGCGCTGGATTCGCGCGGCGCTGGAACTGCCCGGCGAGATCACGGTGCGGATCGTGTCTGCCGAAGAAGGGCAACAACTGAACCGCGAGTTCCGCGCCAAGGATTACGCGACGAATGTGCTGACCTTCGACTACTCTCACGAGCCCGTCGTGGTCGCCGATCTGGTGATCTGCGCGGAGATCGTGGAGAAGGAAGCCAAGAAGGCGAAGAAGGATCTGGCCGCGCATTACGCGCACATGCTCGTTCACGGCACCTTGCATGCGCAGGGCTATGACCATGAAGCGGATGACGAGGCCGAGTACATGGAGGCTCGGGAGAGCGAGTTGATGCTGGGGCTGGGGTTTGCGGATCCGTATGCGTGATGGGTCTTGCTAGGGCTTTTCACTGTCGCGCATGGCGTACTTGCAAAACGCGATCACGATGAACATCCAGCCGGGCCCGGTGAGATTCGCATCATCTTTGCCCCAGGCGGCAATAGAAAACAAGATGCCAGCCGCCAGCAACAGCACTTCTTCCTTCTTGGGTTTCTTCACGGCGTGTTTCTCTTCGCGTTGGTGAGTGCCAGATGGTTCTATGCGAACTGCGCTCTGAACCGTCCTGATGGATTCCTGATGCAGCCGCCCCTACGATGAAGCTTCAAAGTTGAAACTTTAGGAGGCAACGTGAGCCTGGGTATCGAGATGAATCAAGGGAGCGGCGCGAGCCGCATGGGCCTGATCCGCAATATCGCGATCGCCATCGTGGTGCTGATCGCTTTGGCCGTGCTCTGGCCGTTCGCGGTCGTGCCCACAGGCCACCGCGGTGTGATCACGCAGTTCGGGCGGATCACGGGGATCGAGGGCGAAGGCCTCGCCGTGCTGCCGCCGTGGCAGAAGCTCAGCGTCTTCAATGTGCGGGCCGAGCAGGCCGATGTGGAGGGCGCTGAAGGCAGCACGAGCGACCAGCAGCCGGTCAAGGTGAGCCTGACCGTGCGTTACGCGATCACGCCTGATCGCGTGGCCGAAGTGTTTGAAAAGTACAGCCGCGACGGCAACCTGAACAGCTATGTGAATACCGCCACGCAGGAGGTGTTCAAGGCCGTGACCGCACGCTACACGGCGCCGGATCTGATCGCCAAGCGCGCCAATGTGTCCAGCGACATCGGCGCGGCGCTGAAGATCAAGCTCGCGCTCTATGGCGCGAACGTGATCAACATCGACATGCGCAACTTCGCGTTCAGCAGCAGCTATATGGCGGCCATCAATGAGAAGGTCACGCAGGAGCAATTGCGCCTGGGCGCCGAGAACAAGCTCAAGACCGTGGAAGCCGAGCAGAAGCAGAAGGTGGCCGTTGCCGAAGCCGAAGCCAATGCCCTGAAGGCGAGCGCCGACGGTCAGGCCTATGCCAACCTCAAGGTGGCGCAGGCGCAAGCCGATGCGATGCGCGTGCAGAACGCGGCGCTGCGCGAGAACAAGGACGTGCTGGAGCTGCGCCGCATCGAGGTCGAGATGAAAAAAGCCGAGCGCTGGGACGGCAAGCTGCCGCAGGCGATCTATGCTGGCGCACCGGTGCCCTTCATGAGCGTGCCCAGTTCGGGCAAATGATCTTCGGTCAGCACCGGATCAAACCGCAAGGAGCATGAAATGAGAGTTGTGATTTGCTGTGCGCTAGGTCTGGGTCTGTTGTTCACCACCGGCGCTCAGGCGCAGAGAAAACATGACGGCGCGGGCGGCGCACTCGCCGCCTGCCAGCCCGATGTGAAGAAGTTCTGCCCCGATGCCAAGCCCGGCGAGGGCCGCATCGCGGCTTGCCTGAAGGAGCACGCGGCGGAGCTGTCGTCCGACTGCAAGGCCACGCTGCGCGCCGGCAAAGCAGCACGTGCGGCGAGTGCTGCGTCGAAGTAATGCGTTACTTCTTCGAGCTCAGGTAGCGCTTGCGCCAGAAGAAAGCGCCCAGGGCCAAGCCTATCGAAGCCATCAAGCCGACGGCGATCCAGAAGCCGGTCTGGCGGTGGATCAGCGGCAGCGTGTCGAAGTTCATCCCGAAGATGCCGGTGATCAGGTTCAGCGGCAGGAAGACGGCGGTCAGCACGGTCAGCGTGCGCATGATGCTGTTGGTGCGGTGACCGAGCGCCGAGAAGTGCATCTGCACGGTCGACTCGGCGCTGGACTCGAGCCGACGCACATGTGAGAGCACGCGCTCCACATGCTCGAGCACGTCGCGTGAGCGCACGCGCAGGAGCTCGCGTTCGCGGTGCACATGCGGGTCGGCGCTCTCGGGCCATTCATCGAGTGCGTCTATCCATTCCTGCACGGCACTGCGCTGGTCTTCGCAGGTTTCTTCCACGCGGTGCAGCGCATCGCGCGAGGAGAGCAGCAGCGGCCAGTCGTCGAAATTGCTGCGCGGGTCGAGCAGCAGCTTTTGCAGCGCGCTCGATTGGCGTGTCAGCAGGCGGCGCAGGTCCAGGTAGCTGTCGACCATGTGGTTGACCATGCGCAGCATCAGCTCGGCCGGGCTGACCGGCAGGCGCGCGCTGCCACGCGTCTCGCGGCCTTCGGTCAGGCGCTCCATGCGCTCGGCAAAGAAGTCGCGCACCATGCAGTCGGTCGGGTGCACGGTGATCAGCACATGGTCGAAGACGGCAAAGCCCACGGGGCTCGTGTCGATCGCGTTCTCGACGCTTTGCAGGCCATCGATCTGGCTCAGCGCCGAGCTCGAGGCGGCGAGGCGCCGGAAGACAAGCAGGTCGTACCAGGAGGTGGTGTCGAAGTGCGAGGGCAGTTGCTCGTTGAGCAGGTCCGAGATGTGCAGGTCCACCAGCGGGCCGCAGTTCCAGCGGTGCAGCGCGGCCTGCATCTCGGCGCGACGCTGCTCGAATTCGGTACGCGCGTAGCTGACCCACACGAAGCCGCCGGCCGGCAGGCCCTCGGGCAGATCGGGCAGTTCGTCGAAGCGGTCGCCGTTGAGGTGAAAGAAGCGCATCAGCGGGTCACTTGTTCTTCGCCAGCAGGCGCGCGGCATCGAGCGCGAAGTAGCTGAGCACGCCATCGGCGCCCGCACGCTTGAAGGCCAGCAGCGCCTCCATCATCACCGCGTCGTGGTCGAGCCAGCCGTTGGCGGCAGCGGCCTTGATCATGGCGTACTCGCCCGACACCTGATACGCAAAGGTCGGCACGCGGAATTCGTCCTTCACGCGGCGCACGATGTCGAGGTAAGGCATGCCGGGCTTGACCATCACCATGTCCGCGCCTTCGGCCAGGTCCTGCGCGACTTCGCGCAGCGCCTCGTCGCCATTGCCCGGGTCCATCTGGTAGGTCTTCTTGTCGGCCTTGCCCAGGTTGGCGGCCGAACCGACCGCATCGCGGAAGGGGCCGTAGAAACTGCTCGCGTACTTGGCGCTATAGGCCATGATGAGCGTGTGGATATGGCCGGCAGCCTCAAGCGCCGTGCGCACGGCACTGATGCGACCGTCCATCATGTCGCTCGGCGCCACGATGTCGACGCCCGCGTTGGCCTGCACCAACGCTTGCTGGGCCAGGATCCCGACCGTGATGTCATTGAGGATGTAGCCGCTCTCGTCGAGCACGCCATCCTGGCCGTGGCTGGTGTACGGGTCCAGTGCCACGTCGGTCATCACGCCGAGTTCGGGCAGGCGATCTTTCAGTGCACGCACCACGCGGGGGATCAGGCCGTCGGGGTTGAGCGCTTCTCGGCCATCGGGCGTCTTCAGGCTGGCGTCGATCACGGGGAACAGCGCGATCACCGGGATGCCCAGCGTCAGGCATTCCTCGCCGACGCGCAGCAGATGGTCAAGCGAGAGACGCGAGACGCCCGGCATCGACGGCACTGCATGAATCTTGTCCTCACCTTCGTGGACGAAGACCGGCAGGATCAGGTCGTGAGCGGTCACGGCGTTCTCACGCACCAGGGCGCGCGCGAAGGCGGTGCGTCGCTGGCGGCGCGGACGGCTGGCGGGAAACGGCGGGAGCAAGGACTTGGACATGAGTTCGAAGGCTCGGTGAAACGTTTGCAATTCAAGCCTCTCCCTAGTTCAAGGGGGATGCCTCATCAGCTGTAAGTAATTGAGTGTTTCTACGCAGCATCACGTAGTTACGGCGCTGCGAATGCACTGCTAAACTGATTTCTGAATGATAGCCGTGAGGCCGTTGTTCCCTGCTTTTCCTCCCTGAGCAGGAGCCTTAGCGTGATGACAGCGATAGGGCTTTGCCGCCCCGACTCCAACGAGTCGGGGCTTTTTTTTAACGAGCTTTTGCCCTGTCTGTTGTCGGGTCTTTTGCCGCATCTGATGTCGGCAACAAGCGGTATCCGCTCAGGCGGCTCGTTAGGCTCGCCGGCCATAATGACTCGATGCTCTGGATAAAAGCCTTTCACGTCATCTTCGTCGCGAGCTGGTTCGCGGGCCTGTTCTACCTGCCGCGTCTGTTCGTCAATCTGGCGATGGTCAGTGGCGACAGCCACGCCGAGCGCGAGCGCCTGTTGCTGATGGCCCGCAAGCTCTACCGCTTCAGCACCTTGCTGATGATTCCCGCGCTGCTGCTGGGCCTCACGCTGTGGCTCTACTACGGCATCGGGCGTGGCCCGGGCAATGGATGGATGCACGCCAAGCTGGGGCTGGTGGTCGTGGCCATCGGCTATCACCACGGCTGCGGCGCGCTGCTGCGCAAGTTCGAGCGTGCCGCCAACCAGCGCAGCCACCGCTGGTTCCGCGTCTTCAATGAGGCGGCGGTGCTGATCTTCGCGGCCATCGTGATCCTCGTGATCGTCAAGCCCTTCTGAGCATGGCGGGACGGCGCAGCTCGGCAAGCTGGCTGGTGCTGGCCTGGCTGCTGCTGATCGTCTACGCCAGCCTCTATCCCTTCGAGCCCTGGACCTGGCCGCCGGGCACCGACTGGCTCGACGCCGTGCGGCTGCCGTGGCCGCGCAAGCTGTTTCCCTTCGACGTCAGCTGCAATATCGTCGGCTATGCGCCGCTCGGGCTGCTGAGCTTTGCCGCCATGCGGCGCAGCGGGCGCAGCCTGCGAGCGGCCTTGTGGTCTTCGCTGCTGCCGGGGCCGTTGCTGTCCTTCGGCATGGAAGTCTTGCAGAACTTCCTGCCCGGCCGTGTGCCGTCGCTGTCGGATCTGCTGTTCAACAGCCTGGGCGTCGTGGCGGGCGTGGTGATCGGACTCATGCTCGATTCGTTCGGCGGCATGCGCCGTTGGCAGGACTGGCGGGAAGACTGGTTCGAGCCGCACAGCGCCGGCGCGCTGGCCCTGCTGGCGCTGTGGCCTCTGGCCCTGCTGTTTCCTACGCCGGTGCCGCTGGGCCTCGGCCAATGGCTGCCGCATCTGCAGGACATGGCGCTCGATGCGCTCGAAGGCACGCCGATGCTGGCGTGGTTCGATGTCGATGAGCCGGTGCTGCGTGCGCTGCCTCCGGGCTTCGAGGCGATCGCCACGGCGCTGGGCTTGCTCGGGCCTGCACTGCTGACGATGGTGATCACCAAGCGCGGCTGGCGGCGGCTGATGCTGTGCTTGGGCGCGGCGGCGGTCGGCGTGCTGGTCAGCGTTTTGTCGACAGCCCTGAATTTCGGCCCCTCGCACGCGTGGGCCTGGATCAGCCCGCCCACACTGCCCGGGCTGGCGCTGGGCGGCATGCTGGCGCTTTTGGCGGTGCCTTTGCCGCGCCGTGTGAATGCGGCGTTAGGCCTGTTGGTGCTCTCGAGCCTGATCGCCCTGGTGACGCATGCGCCGGCCGATCCCTACTTAAGCCAATCGCTGCACACTTGGGAGCAGGGCCGCTTCATCAACCTCTACGGCATGGCGCAGTGGCTGGGCTGGGTCTGGCCTTTTGCGGCGCTGGTGTGGTTGCTGGGTCTGGCCGGGCGCCGCAATCTGTGATCAATACGTGTGATCAATACAATTCCCCGATGAGCTATTACAAGCACCATGTGTTTTTCTGCCTGAACCAGCGCATCAATGGCGAAGCCTCCTGCGGCGATCACGACGCGCAAGCCGGCTTTGATCATTGCAAGAAGCTGATCAAGGAAGCGGGCCTCGCCGGCCCCGGCGGCGTGCGTATCAACAAGGCGGGCTGCCTTGACCGTTGTGCCGGCGGCCCCGTGGCGGTCGTGTATCCGGAAGAGGTCTGGTACACCTACGTGGACAACAGCGATCTTGACGAGATCGTCGAGAAGCACCTGAAGAACGGCGAAGTTGTTCAGCGTCTGGTCCTTGATCCGAGCGTCGGCAGATGAACGCGCAAACCGAAAAACGCCTCGTGCCCGGCCCCGCCGGTCAGCTGGAGCTCGCGCTCGACAAACCTGCCGCTGACGTGCCGGTCAAAGGCCTCGCGCTGATCTGCCATCCGAACCCGACGCAGGGCGGCACGATGGACAACAAGGTCGTGCAGACCTTGGCGCGCGCCTTCCTGCAGATGGGCTGGCGCACGGTGCGTTTCAACTTCCGCGGCATCGGCCAGAGCGAAGGCGTCTGGGATGAAGGCCGCGGCGAGGTGGACGATGCGCTGGCCGCCTTGCAAGCCACGCGTGAAAGCGGCGAGACGCTGATCCTCGCGGGCTTTTCCTTCGGCGGCTATGTGGCCTCGCAGGCCGCGCTGCGTATCGAGGACAAGGCTCAGCGCCTGGTCCTCGTCGGCCCCGCCACCAGCCGCTTTGATACCGCGCCGGTGCCGCCGGACACGCTCGTGATCCAGGGCGAGGTCGATGACGTGGTGCCGCTCCAGGCCGTGCTCGACTGGGCTCGCCCGCAAAGCCTGCCTGTCGTCGTCGTGCCCGGCGTCGGCCATTTCTTCCATGGGCAGCTGCCGCTGCTCAAGAACCTCGTGGTTCGCAACTTTTCCTATTGAAGTCCCCCAGATGTCACGCCTAAAACGCCTCCTAGCTTTCGCTCTCTCCGCCGTCACCTCGCTGGCCACTTTTGCCCAGGCGCCGCAAGCGCCCGAGATTGCCGCGCGCAACTACATCCTGGTCGACATGACGGCCAACCACCATGTGCTGGCCGAGCGCGATGCGGACGCGCCGCAGGATCCCGCTTCGCTGACGAAGCTGATGACCGCGTACATCGTCTTCAACGCGCTCAAGAACAAGAGCCTGACGCTGGAGCAGACCCTGCCGGTTTCCAAGCGCGCCTGGGCAGAATCGCGCGGCGGCAAGTCGGGCGAGTCGGTGATGTTCATCGACACGACGATGACGCCGACCGTCGACCAACTGCTGCGCGGCCTGATCGTCCAGTCGGGCGGCGATGCTGCGGTGGCCTTGGCCGAAGGCACGAGCGGCACGGTCGAGCAGTTCGTCGCGCAGATGAACAAGCAGGCCGCCGCCTGGGGCCTGAAGAACACGCGCTTCACCAATGTCGGCGGCATGACCGAGGCCAGCCACAAGAGCACGGCGCGCGACATGGCCGTCATCGCGATGCACATCATCGACGACTACCCGCAGTACTACCCGTACTACTCGCAGAAGGAATTCACCTTCAACAAGATCAAGCAGGGCAACCGCAACATTCTGCTGACGCGTGACCCGAGCGTGGACGGCATGAAGACCGGCTACACCGAGGCGGCCGGTTATTGCCTCGTGACGAGCGCACACCGCACCTTCCCGAATGGCGAGCGCCGCCTGCTCAGCGTGGTGATGGGCACCTCGTCCAAGATCGCCCGCGCCGATGAAAGCCAGAAGCTGCTGAACTGGGGCTACGCCAGCTTCGACGCGCTGCGCCTGTTCGACAAGGGCGCCGCCGTCGCGACCGCGCCGGTCTGGAAGGGCGTGACCAAGGAGGTCAAGCTCGTGGCTGGCACGCCCAATGGCTCCGTCTATGTGGACGTGCCGCGCGGCGAGGGTGCCAACCTGAAGACCGAAGTGCTGCGCAAGGACCCGCTGGTGGCGCCGATCCAGGCCGGTCAGCAGGTGGGAACGCTCAAGATCTCGACGGCAGCAGGCACGCCGATTGCTGAAGTGCCGCTGGTGGCGCAGGAACCGGTGGAGCTCGCGGGCATCTTCGGTCGCGCCTGGGATGCCATCCGGCTTTGGATCAAGTGATTTAATCGGGCTTGGTCTTAGGAGTTGACCATGACTGTCCTGCCCGATCTGCCCTGCTATCTGAACGGCGCCTTCGGCCCCCTGGCCGAGGCGCGCATCTCACCGATGGACCGAGGCTTCATCTTCGGTGAAGGTATCTACGAGGTGCTGCCGGTTTATGGCCGGCGCCTGTTCCGCTTTGATGCGCATATGGAGCGCATGGAACATGGCTTGGCGCGCCTGCGCATCGACAACCCGCTGAGCCGCGCCGAATGGCAGGTCGTGGCGCATCGCCTGATCGAACAACTGCCCGATGCCGACCAGCGCGTGTATTGCCAGATCACGCGCGGCGTGGCGATGCGCAACCACGTGATGCCGATCGACATTGAGCCCACCAGCTTCGCCTACACGAACCCCGCGCCCCCGATGCCGGCCGAGTTGCGCCACCAAGGCCTGGCCTGCGTGACGGCGCGCGATTTCCGCTGGGAGCGCGGCGACATCAAATGCACCTCGCTGCTGGGCAATGTGCTGGCGCGGCAGATCTCGGCCGATGCCGATGCGCAGGAGACGATTCTGCTGCGCGACGGCTTCCTGACCGAGGCGTCAAGCTCCAACGTCTGGATCGTCAAGGAAGGCGCCTTGCTGAGCCCGCCGCGCAGCGAGCACCTGCTGCAAGGGATCCGCGTGGAACTGCTGCGCGAGCTCTGCGAGGAATGCGGCATCGGCTACAACCTCTGCCCGATTTCCGAGGCCGAACTCTTCGCGGCTGACGAGATCTTGCTGACCTCGGCCGGCCGCGAGGTGGTGGCCGTCACGACGCTCGATCATGAGCCCGTGGGCCACGGCGCGATGCGAGGCAAACCGGGCCCGGTCTATGCGCGGCTTTACGAGGCCTACCAAAACGCCAAACTGACCCCATCTCACCTGTCATGAACATCAACACGCCAGTTCCGCCCGAGCAATCGCTGATCGAGTACCCGTCGCAATTCCCGATCAAGGTGATGGGCGCGCAGGTCGAGGGCTTTGTCGAAGCCATCGCGCATGTGGCACGTCAGTTCGATCCGGCTTTTGACGCGGCGACGATCGAGCAGCGGCCCAGCAAGGGCGGCAATTACCTGGGCCTGACCATCACGGTCACGGCCACCAGCCGCGAGCAGCTGGATGAGCTCTATCGCACGCTGACCACGCATCCGATGGTCAAGGTCGTCCTCTGAAGCATCGTCGCGCAGTGGGGCTGTCCGACGGACGACGCCTCGCGGTCTTACCTTTGCACACACCTTGAAAGCTGCCAGCAAAACTTTGCAAGCTTGAGCGGCGCAGAGTTTCAGCTCCTTTGACTCGAGGAGCTGCAAATGAAAATCCGACTGGCGACCTGGAGTTTTTGCGTAGCCCTGCTGGCGGCCGTAACGGCATGCGGCGGCGGGTCGGGCGGTGATTCGATGAGCAGCAGCTCCGGCCCGACCGACAACATGGGCGGCGGCGCCACGATCAGCGGCACGGCGCCGGGCGCCACCAGCTCCGGCGCGATCACGGCCTTCGGCAGCGTCTTCGTCAACGGGCACGAGTACGACATCTCCAAGGCCAGCGTGGTCGACGATGACACCGGCGCCAGCATGAGCAGCAGCTCGAGCCTTGAGGTCGGCCAGGTGGTCGATGTCAAGGTCGCCTCAAGCAGCAGCGACAGCGCGCCGGCCGCGCAAAGCCTGCACCTGCATCCGCTGGTGCGCGGCTATGTCGATGCCTCGGACAGCAGCAGCATCACGGTGATGGGCCAGTCGGTGCAACTCAGCGGCACGACGGTCTTCAGCGATCACCGCGCCTGCGTGTTCGCGGCCACCAACCCTTGCGATGCGGTGGATGGCGTCAGCGATCTCGGCGTCACCGCCGGCAGCGGTGCCTCCGCCACGCCAGGCAGTTATGTGGTGGTCGATGGTTATCTGTTCAACAGCGGCAGCGCGGTCAATGTGGTCGCCTCGCTGGTGGCGGTGTTCGACGCACCGAGCACCAATGCTGGCATGGCGGCCTTCAAGGCCGAGGGCTCGGTGAGCGCGGTCTCGGGCAGCACGGTCACGATCGGTGCCTTGAGCGTCAATCTGGCCAGCGCGAAGTGTTACGCCTCCGGTGCCAGCACTGCATGCGCCAGTGCCTTCAGCGTGGGCCAGGTCGTTTCGGCCTTTGCCTCGGCCAGCCCCAGCCTGCCGGCGGCGAGTTTCTCCGCCTCGGCCGCCTTGCTGCGCGACCGCCTGCCGGTGACGACGGCGGGTGCGGTCATCGAGCTGCAGGGCGGTGTATCGGCGGTGAGCAGTTCGCCGGCCTCGTTCACGCTGCGCGGCATCAGCATCGACGCAACCGCACTGCCGGCCGGCACCGCCTTGCCCGTGGTCGGCGATATCGTGCGCGTACTCGGCACCGTGAGCACTTCGGGCACCAGCGTTGCCGCCACCAGCTTGCAGATCCTGCGCGCCGCGGCCAGCGCCAGCTACGCCTTCCAGGGCGATGTGAGCAGCGTCGCGGCGGGCAGTGCCAGCAACACCTACACGCTCACGCTGCTGGGGCAGACCATCACGGTCAACAGCCAGACGCGGTTTGCCGATTTCTCGATCAGGAACTGGTTCGGCGACCGCTCATCGAGCAAGCCGTTCAACATCAGCACCTTCCAGACCTATCTGGCCGCCAGCAGCTCGCAGCACCTGATCGTGCGCACGGCGGCGGATGCGAGCGGCAATCTGCAGGCGCTGTCGGTGACGATCGTGCGGGCGTCTGCGGTCAGTGGCGTGGCCGGTGTCGTGGACGCCAGCCCCGCGCCGGTGAACAGCACCGTGACGGGCACGCCGAGCACCTTCTCGATCCACGGCATGGCGGTCAGCGCCGATCCGCACGCGATCCAATTGCAACGCCGCGTCAGTGCGATCAGCGTCGGCGATGAAGTGCTGGCGGTCGGCACCTACGCGAACGGTGCCTTGAGCGTGAGTGCCTCACGCAGCTTCGGCAACTTCGTGCTGGACAGCGGCCCGCCGCGCCAGCAGGACTGTCCGGGCTTCTAGCTGTGGGTTTCGGCGCCGCTGCGGCTTTGTAGCGGCGGCGCCACGCGCGGCATGCGGATCACGAAGCGCGTGCCTTCGCCCTCCTGACTCTGCACCTCGATCTCACCGCCCAGCGTGCTGGTCACCAGGTTGAAGCAGATCGTCAGGCCCAAGCCGCTCCCACCCGCGCCGGCCTTGGTGGTGAAGAAGGGGTCGAAGATGCGGCGGCGCACGGCCTCGGGCATGCCGATGCCGTTGTCCTCGAAGACAAAGGTGATGTGCTGGCCCTTGATGCTCGCGCTGAAGCGGAGCACGCCGCTGTCGCGCCCCTCGAAGGCGTGGAGCAGGGCGTTGTTGAAGAGGTTGATGAAGAGCTGCTCGATGGCGCCGGGATAACTGTCCATCTCGATGCCAGGCGGGATGTCGATCTCGAGCTTGTGCGGCGTGTTGCGCAGCGTGGTTTCGAGCAGCGTGCTGGTGGCGTCAATGCACTGGTAGAGATCGAAGCGGCGGCGGTTCTCGTTGTTGTGATCAGAGGCGACTTGCTTGAAAGTCGTGACCAGGCGGTGCGCGCGGTCCAGGCCGCCCATCACCATGCTCAGGCCCGAGCGCAGGTTGCCCATGAAGTGATCGAGTTCGGTGCGGCGAAGCCGGCCCTCGTCGACCCTGGCTTGCATGATGCGAACATGATCCTGCAGCGTGCTGCCGGCCGTCACGGCAACCCCGAGCGGCGTGTTCATCTCATGAGCCACGCGGGCCACGATCGTGCCCAGGCCGGCGAGCTTCTCGGACTGCACGAGCTGGTCCTGCGTGCGGCGCAGGTCATCCAGCGCCGCCTGCAGTTCGGCGACGCTTCTCTCCACCTCGCGCGTCCGGTCGCGTACGCGCAGGTCCAGGCTGGTGTTCAGGTCCATCAGCTCGGCCTGTACGCTGAGCAGGCGCTTGTTGAGCGAGTGGAGTTGCAAATGCGCCTCGCGCTCGGCGGTGACGTCAACGACGGCGAAGATGGCAATCGAGACCTGGCCCACGTCGGCGCGATGGATGGACAGACTGGCCTCAAAAGGTTCGCCGTCGGCTCGCAGCAGCCGTGCCTGGAAGCCTTGAACGGCGCCATCGCGTTGCACCCTGCTGGCCAGACGTTGGCGATCTTCGGGATCGGCCCACAGACCCAGCTCCGCTGAGGTCTTGCCGCGCGTGAACTCAGGGCTGTGGCCGGTCACACGTTCCCAGGCGCGGTTGGTATCCATCAAGGCTGGCGGACGGTCACCATCGACCTTGTCCAGGTCGGCATGGCGAATGTCGAAAACCGCCATCGCCACGGGGCTGGCCTCGAACACGGCCTTGGCCGTGGCTTCGCTGGCGCGCGTGCGCTCCAGCGTCTCGTGCGTCTCGCGCAATTGCGCGGCCAGATGCTTCAAGCCCTCCGTTGGCGCGGCCGCTCGCCGGGCCAACAGCGCGCCCAGGCCCAGCCCGGTCACCAGGGCCACCAGGGCCACCAGGACCACCAGCACGCCCACGCTCACGGTCTCAACTCCCGGATGTCGAGCCGGTGCGTCGCCGTGGATGGCGATTCCAGTGCCTGGATCAGCAAATGCATTGACGCCGTCACTCCCGCCCTTCCCGAGCTCTGCGCAGCACGCACGCCCGGTTGTTTTGAATGGCTGCCGCAAATCACCTTGACGCCCGCATTGAAGCAGCCCTACAGGGGCAGCGCATGCAGGCATCTACTACGATGGCGCATGATCACGAAGAATCTGGGCCGAGCCGAGTATGGGCCCACCGAGGCCGCGATGCGCGTGTTCACCGAGCAACGCCAGGCGGATGTCGAAGACGAACTCTGGCTGGTCGAGCATCCGCCCGTCTTCACTCAGGGTCTGGCCGGCAAGGCCGATCACCTGCTGATGCCCGGCGACATCCCGGTCGTGCAGACCCACCGCGGCGGGCAGGTCACCTTTCACGGCCCGGGCCAGGTCACCGCCTACCCGCTCGTCGACCTGCGCCGGCTCGGCATCTTCGTGCGCGAATACGTGTACCGGCTTGAGACCGCCGTGATCCAGACGCTCGACCACTTCGGCGTGACCGGACATCGCGTGGCCGGCGCGCCGGGCATTTACGTGCGCCTGGCCGATCCGGGTTCGCACGCCGCGCTGAGTGGCCCGGCCGATCCGAATGACCCTTTTCGCGGTCTGGGCAAGGTGGCTGCACTGGGAATAAAAGTTAGCCGCCACTGCACTTATCACGGTGTGGCGCTCAATGTGGCGATGGATCTGGAGCCCTACCAACGCATCAACCCCTGCGGCTACGCCGGCCTGGAAACCGTGGACCTCTTAAAATTGGGCATTCGCACGGACTGGGCCACGGTGGCCGAGCTGTTTGGCCAGCGCCTCGTGGCGCAACTTTCTCCCTGATATGGCAACCGAAAACATCACCAAAGAAGCCGCCAGCGCCGCAGATTACGACGCTACCGCCAAGCAAAAAGCGCAGGCCAAGACCGCCCGCATCCCGATCAAGATCGTGCCGGCTGAAGTGCTCAAGAAGCCCGACTGGATTCGCGTCAAGGCCGGCAGCCCCAGCACCCGCTTCTACGAGATCAAGCAGATCCTGCGCGAGCACAAGCTGCACACGGTCTGCGAAGAAGCGTCCTGTCCCAATATCGGCGAATGCTTCGGCAAGGGCACCGCCACATTCATGATCATGGGCGACAAGTGCACGCGCCGCTGCCCGTTCTGCGACGTGGGCCATGGCCGGCCTGACCCGCTGGACGTGGACGAGCCGCTCAATCTGGCCAAGACGATTGCCGCTCTGAAGCTCAGTTATGTGGTCATCACCAGCGTGGACCGCGACGACCTTCGGGACGGCGGCACCGGCCACTTTGCCGAGTGCATC
>DASYBU010000053.1:0-24262 GCA_036500605.1 Burkholderiaceae bacterium | reverse complement strand
AGGCCGCCATCTTGGCCTCGCGCACCCTGATCGAGAAGGAACCCGGCTACACCCGCGCCACCGCGCGCCTGCTGATGCACACCATCCGCCGCGAGATCCTCGGCGAGGAGGTGTCGCAGGAGCAGATGGCCGAACGCTACGCCGAGTACTTCCCCAAGTTCATCAAGCGCGGCATCAAGGCCGAGCTGCTGGACGAGAAGCTGGGCCAGTTCGACCTGGCCAGGCTGGGCGCCGCGCTCGACTCGTCGCGCGACATGCAGTTCGACTACCTCGGCCTGCAGACCCTGTACGACCGCTACTTCCTGCACGACAGCGACGAGCGCATCGAGCTGCCGCAGGCGTTCTTCATGCGCGTGGCCATGGGCCTGTCGCTGGGCGAGGTCGACCGCGAGGCGCGCGCCATCGAGTTCTACAACGTGCTGTCGACGTTCGACTTCATGTCCAGCACCCCCACGCTGTTCAACGCCGGCACGCGTCGCTCGCAGCTGTCCAGCTGCTACCTGACGACCGTGGCCGACGACCTCGACGGCATCTACGAGGCGCTGAAGGAAAACGCGCTGCTGTCGAAGTTCGCCGGCGGCCTGGGCAACGACTGGACCAACGTCCGCGCGCTCGGCTCCTATATCAAGGGCACCAACGGCAAGAGCCAGGGCGTCGTGCCCGTCCTCACGGTCGTCAACGACACGGCCGTCGCGGTCAACCAGGGCGGCAAGCGCAAGGGCGCGGTCTGCGCCTACCTGGAGACCTGGCACCTCGACATCGAGGAGTTCCTGGAGCTGCGCAAGAACACCGGCGACGACCGCCGCCGCACCCACGACATGAACACCGCGAACTGGATCCCCGATCTGTTCATGCGCCGTGTCATCGAGGGCGGCGACTGGACCCTGTTCAGCCCCTCGAGCTGCCCCGACCTGCACGACCTGTTCGGCACTGCCTTTGAAGTGGCGTACGTCGCCTACGAAGCCAAGGCCGACCGCGGCGAGATCAAGCCCTTCAAGCGCATGCCGGCCAAGGACCTGTGGCGCAAGATGCTCTCGATGCTGTTCGAGACCGGCCATCCCTGGATCACTTTCAAGGACGCCTGCAATGTCCGTTCGCCGCAGCAACACGTCGGCGTCGTGCACTCGAGCAACCTCTGCACCGAGATCACGCTGAACACCAACGAAACCGAAATCGCGGTCTGCAACCTCGGCTCGGTCAACCTGGTCCAGCACTTGAAGGACGGCCCGAACGGTAAAGAGATCGACCACGCCAAGCTGCGCAAGACGATCTCGACGGCGATGCGCATGCTCGACAACGTCATCGACATCAACTACTACGCCGTCAAAAAGGCACGTGACTCGAACCTGCGCCACCGCCCGGTCGGCCTGGGCCTGATGGGCTTCCAGGACGCGCTGTATGCGCTGCGCACGCCTTACGCCTCGCAGGAAGCGGTCGAATTTGCCGACCGTTCGATGGAGGCGATCTGCTACTACGCCTACCAGGCTTCGACCGAGCTGGCGCAGGAGCGCGGCCGTTACAGCAGCTATCGCGGCTCGCTGTGGGACCGCGGCATCCTGCCGATCGACTCGCTCGATCTGCTCGCCAAGGAACGTGGTGGTTATGTGGAAGTGGACCGTTCCAGCACGCTGGACTGGGACGCGCTGCGCGCCAAGATCGCGCTGCACGGCATGCGCAACAGCAACTGCGTGGCGATCGCGCCGACGGCCACCATCTCCAACATCATCGGCGTGGACGCCTCGATCGAGCCTTGCTTCGGCAACCTCTCGGTCAAGTCGAACCTGTCCGGCGAGTTCACCGTCATCAACGAAGCGCTGGTCCGCGACCTGAAGAAGCTGGGCCTGTGGGACGACGTGATGGTCATGGATCTGAAGCACTTCGACGGTTCGCTGCGCCGCATCGACCGCGTGCCGGAAGAGCTGAAGGCGCTGTACGCGACGGCTTTTGAAGTCGACACGCAATGGCTGATCGAAGCCGGCGCGCGCCGCCAGAAGTGGATCGACCAGGCGCAGAGCCTGAACATCTACATGGCCGGCGCGTCGGGCAAGAAGCTCGATGAGACCTACAAACTCGCGTGGCTGCGCGGTCTGAAGACCACGTACTACCTTCGCACGATGAGCGCGACGAGCGCTGAAAAGAGCACGGTCACGCGCTCGGGTCAGCTCAATTCGGTGTCGTCGGATTCGGGTGCTTCGATGATCGCGGCACCGCTCGCAACCCAATCGGCACCGGCTCCGGCGGTCGAAGAGTTGCCTGCAACCGACATGAAGTTCTGCTCGATCGACAACCCCGACTGCGAGGCTTGCCAGTAAAGAAACGTGGCGTCGCGAGCGTGGTCCAAAAAGTGGTCAACGCCCGCGATGCCTGTGTTCATCGGCTCAAACGCCGATGCATGAGTTTTGTGCGAGTGCGAATTCATGCATCGACGCTTGAACCCCAACGGGCTTTTTTCACGCCGCGCGCGATGCAAGTGAGCAACGCGCAAGTGCTCGTGATGTCAAGAAGTCCTTGGTGTTTGAACACAACACTCCGATAATTAGATGCATAGGAAGTCCACCATGTTGGATTGGGAAGAAGACCTGAAACCTGCTCAACGCGATCACAGCGCCGAAGCCGCTCACCAGAGCCACTTGCACAGCGCTCACGCGATGCTCTCTCCGCAAATGAATGCGGCGGCAGCAAGCGCGATGCCCGCAACTTCGGCCACAGCTGCAATGCCTGCAGCGGTGCTTTCGTCTCCCCAAAATTCCGTCTCCACGGCTGCTGCTGAATCGACGGTTCAGCGTCGCGTCAAGGCCTCGGACAAGCGCATCATCAACGGCCAGACCGACGTCAATCAGCTGGTGCCGTTCAAGTACAAGTGGGCTTGGGAAAAGTACCTCGCCACCTGCGCCAATCACTGGATGCCGCAGGAAGTGAACATGAGCCGCGACATCGCGCTCTGGAAAGACCCGAACGGTCTGACCGAGGACGAGCGCCGCATCATCAAGCGCAATCTCGGCTTCTTCGTGACCGCCGATTCGCTGGCCGCCAACAACATCGTGCTGGGCACCTACCGCCACATCACGGCGCCTGAGTGCCGCCAGTTCCTGCTGCGCCAGGCCTTTGAAGAAGCGATCCACACGCACGCTTACCAATACATCGTCGAGTCCCTCGGGCTTGATGAGAGCGAGATCTTCAACGCCTACAACGAGGTGAAGTCGATCCGCGACAAGGACGAGTTCCTGCTGCCCTTCATCGGCGCGATCATGGACCCGAACTTCGTCACCGGCACGCCCGAGAACGACCAGATCCTGCTGAAGAGCCTGATCGTCTTCGCCTGCCTGATGGAAGGCCTGTTCTTCTACGTCGGCTTCACGCAGATCCTGGCGATGGGTCGCCAGAACAAGATGACCGGTGCTGCCGAGCAGTACCAGTACATCCTGCGCGACGAGTCCATGCACTGCAATTTCGGCATCGACCTGATCAACCAGCTGAAGGCCGAGAACCCGCATCTGTGGAACGCCGAGTTCAAGGCCGAGATCAAGGCCTTGTTCATGAAGGCCGTTGAGCTTGAGTACCGTTATGCCGAGGACACCATGCCGCGTGGCGTGTTGGGCCTCAATGCCTCCATGTTCAAGGGCTATCTGCGCTTCATCGCCAACCGGCGCGCGGTGCAGATCGGCCTCGAGGAGCTCTTCCCGAACGAAGAAAACCCGTTCCCGTGGATGAGCGAAATGATTGATTTGAAGAAGGAACGTAACTTCTTCGAGACGCGCGTCATCGAATACCAATCCGGTGGCGCATTGAGCTGGGACTGAGCTCGGACACAAGACAAGCCCTGCGGCTTGTCTTGTGCCTAGCGAAGGCCAGCCCGCTTGCAAGCGGGCTGGCTGAGCGGACCGTTCGCGGTTGCCTGTCCCGTGTGTGTGAGATCAAGGCGAGCATCAAGACCCGAGCCGATTGAGCGAAGGCGTGATGTGAGCGAACCGAATTCATTGACTCGGAGCACTCTCCAGTGACTTTGGGCGATGGATGACTGCGCTGCGGTGGCCAAGCCACTTGCGGGCGGTGTTTTTCTACTTGATCAAGGAGAATTGAAAATGGCAACTGCAACGAAGAAGGCTGCTCCTAAAAAGGCTGCAGCGAAGAAGGCGGCCCCGGCCAAGAAGGTCGTAGCCAAGAAGGCAGCTCCGGCAAAGAAGGCCGCAGCGAAGAAGGTTGTGGCTAAGAAGCCCGCAGCCAAGAAGGCAGCTCCGGCCAAGAAGGTCGCGGCCAAGAAGGTTGCGGCTAAGAAGCCAGCGGCCAAGAAGGCTGCTGCCAAGAAGCCGCCGGTCAAGGCTGCTGCGGCCAAGAAGCCGGCTGCCAAGAAGGCTGCTGCGAAGAAGCCGGCTGCCAAGAAGGCTGCTGCTCCCAAGAAGGCCGCTGCCCCCAAGAAGGCCGCTGCTGCGAAGAAGCCTGCTGCCAAGAAGGCCGCTGCTCCCAAGAAGGCTGCTGCCAAGCCTGCCGCCAAGCCCGCTGCGAAGCCTGCTGCCAAGAAGGCCGCTGCTCCGAAGAAGGCTGCCGCCAAGCCTGCCGCTGCTGCGAAGCCTGCCGCTGCTGCTGCCGCTGCTCCCGCACCGGCTGCCAAGACGGCTCTGAGCCCGCAAGCGGCTTGGCCCTTCCCGACGGGCAACAAGCCCTGAGCGTTCGCGCTCTCGTTAAGAAACCCGGCCTCGGCCGGGTTTTTTTTGGTCTGATCAGGGGTGAAAGATTTCGACCGTGTAGCCGCTGACGCGCAGCGAGCCGGTCGCGAGCAACACCTGCATCGGCACATCGGCGCCCGCCGCGAGCGCATTGCCGACCGGCGCGCCTTTGTCGGTGCGGAAGTCGCTCGGCGCGAGCGTGCGGCGCGAGACCACGGCGCCCGCGGTGTCGGTCAGGCTCAGGTCAACCCAGGGCAGGGCGAGCGTCACGCCGGACTTGTTGCGCAGCGCGACGGTCAGCTGGTATTGGTTGCCGGCGCTCGATTGACCGGCCTGGCTCAGGGCCGTGTTCTCGACACTGAGCCCGTCGATATGGCGCCAGGGTTCGATCTCGCAGCCGGCGAGGCCGCACAGCGAAGCCAGCACCGGCCGGACCGGTGGGTAGATCGCGGCCAGCGGATCGCGGAAATGCACGGCCGCCTGAGCGCCGAGCAAAGCGGCGAGCAGGAAGATGCCGACGCCCATCGCGGCGCGCACGCCGGGGCGGCGCCAACGCGCTTGACGTTCGGCCCTGCGCATGAAGGAGGGCTGTGTCGGCGCGTCGGTCTTCGGCGTCTTGGGTGGCTTCGGGGCTTTGGCGACCTTCTCGGGCTTGGCCGGCTTGGCCTTCTTCTTCGGCTGCAGGCTCGGCGCCAGCACCACGTCGGGCCGATCGCCCATGTCGATCGCGGGCATGGCCGGCGCCGTCGTGTCGGCGAACACGGTTTCGGGGCCGGCGGTCTCGTCGTCCACCCAGCGCGGTTCTTCACGCGCGGCAGCCGGCTCGGGAGCGAGGGTCGGAGCGGCGCGCGAAGGCGGTGGCTCGCCAAAGCCCGAAGCGGCCGGCAGCGAGATGTGTTCGCTGTCGAACTCGTCCAGCTCTTCTTCGGTCGGCTCTTGGTGATGGCGGTTGACGACTTGCGCCATCGCGCGCTCGACGAGCGCCGAGCTGCCGGGGCGCTCTACAACTTGTTCAGCGGCTTCCTGCCTGGCGGCCGGCCACGGTGGTGGCGCTTCGCGCTCCACGTCGAACAGCTGCTGGCGGGCGTCAAACACCTCGGCACAGCGGCCACAGCGCACCCAGCCTTCGGAGACCCGGAGCTGGTCCTGCACCACACGGAAGATGGTGCCGCAGGCTGTGCAACGGGTCGCAAGACTCATGGCGCGATCATGCCATGAGCCCGCCACAAGACGACATCACGAGCGCTGTGCTGTCATCAGAATCCAACCCTCTTCGCTGTCGCTGACAGTCAACTGAATCCAGGGTGCGTAAGCGGCCTTGAGTTCGTCGGCCTGGCGCTCCAGGATGCCGGCCAGCACGAGGTGGCCGCGCGGCGCGAGATGCGCGCACAGCAGCGGCGCCAGCAGCTTGAGCGGCGAGGCCAGGATGTTGGCCAGCACCAGCGGGTACTCGCCCTTGGCGAGGTCCGGCAGGCCGGTGTTCAGCGTCACGCCGTTGGCTTCGGCGTTGGCGTTCGAGGCGGTCACGGCGGCGGGGTCGATGTCCACCGCGTCGATGTTCTGGGCGCCGTGCAGGGCCGCGCCGATGGCGAGGATGCCGGAGCCGCAGCCGTAGTCGAGCACGCGCGGCCAAGGCTGGCCGTTCTGAGCAATCCAGCGCAGGCACATGCGCGTGGTCGGGTGCGTGCCGGTACCGAAAGCCAGGCCCGGATCGAGCCGCATCACGGTCTGGGCCGCTTCAGGGGCTTGATGCCACGAGGGCACGATCCAGAACGTCGGCGTGATCTCGACCGGCGCGAACTGCGATTGCGTCAGCCGCACCCAGTCCTGCTCCTCGATCGCCTGCACGCTCTGCACGTGCACATCGGTCGCCCAGTCCTGCGCGAGGATCAGCGTGGCGCATTCGGTGGCTTCAAGTTCGCTGGGGAACAGCGCCTTGACGACCGAGCGCTGCCAGCCGGCCTTGGGTGCGGGCATGCCGGGCTCGCCGAACAAGGCTTGCTCGGCGTCCGTGTCGGCGTCGGCGTCTTCGACCGACACCGCCAGCGCGTCGATCTCCATCAGCGCGTCGCTGACGATCTCGACGTCGTCCTCTCCGCAGATGAGGACGAGCTGATGCAGGATGACAGGCGCAGTGCTCAACGCTTGTGCTCCGCCATCCAGCCTTCAAGATAGTGAATGCTGGTGCCGCCTTCGATGAACTTGGCATCGGCCATCAGCTCGCGGTGCAGCGGGATGTTGGTCTGGATGCCTTCGACGACCATCTCGCTCAGGGCGATGCGCATGCGCGCCAATGCCTGCTCACGCGTGTCGCCGTGGCAGATGATCTTGCCGATCATCGAGTCGTAGTGCGGCGGCACGAAGTAGTTGGTGTATGCATGCGAGTCCACCCGCACGCCGGGGCCGCCAGGCGCGTGCCAGGTGGTGATCCGGCCGGGCGAAGGCACGAACTTGACCGGGTCCTCGGCATTGATGCGGCACTCGATCGCATGGCCGCGCATGGTGATCTGGCGCTGCGTGAAGGGCAGCTTCTCGCCGGCCGCCACGCGGATCTGCATCTGCACGATGTCGATGCCGGTGACCATCTCGGTGACCGGATGCTCGACCTGCACGCGCGTGTTCATCTCGATGAAATAGAACTCGCCGTCCTCATACAGGAACTCGAAGGTGCCGGCGCCGCGGTAGTTCATCTTGCGGCAGGCGGCGGCGCAGCGGTCGCCGATCTTCTCGATCACGCGGCGCGGGATGCCCGGCGCCGGCGCTTCTTCGATGATCTTCTGGTGGCGGCGCTGCATGGAGCAATCGCGCTCGCCGAGCCAGACGGCGCTCTTGTGGCTGTCGGCCAGCACCTGGATTTCCACATGGCGTGGGTTCTCCAGGAACTTCTCCATGTAGACCTCGGGATTGTTGAAGGCCGCACCGGCCTCCGCCCGCGTCATCTGCACCGCATTGACCAGGGCGGCCTCGGTGTGCACCACGCGCATGCCGCGGCCACCGCCGCCGCCGGCGGCCTTGATGATGACCGGGTAGCCGACTGCGCGAGCCTGGCGGATGATCTCCTTCGGGTCATCAGGCAGGGCGCCTTCCGAGCCGGGCACGCAGGGCACGCCGGCCTTGATCATGGCCTGCTTGGCCGAGACCTTGTCGCCCATCACGCGGATGTTTTCCGCGGTCGGGCCGATGAAGGTGAAGCCGCTCTGCTCGACACGCTCGGCAAAGTCGGCGTTCTCGCTGAGGAAGCCGTAACCCGGGTGGATGGCTTCGGCATCGGTCACCTCGGCGGTGGCGATGATGGCCGGCATCGAGAGGTAGCTCTTGCTCGACTGGGCCGGGCCGATACACACGGCCTCGTCGGCGAGCTTCACATACTTGGCGTCGCGGTCGGCTTCTGAGTAGACGACAACCGATTTGATGCCCAGCTCGCGGCAAGCGCGCTGGATCCGCAGAGCGATCTCTCCTCGATTGGCGATCAGGATCTTCTTGAACATCTCAGACGACCTTACTCAACGATGAACAGAGGCTGACCGAACTCGACCGGCTGGCCGTTCTCGACCAGGATCTTGGTGACGGTGCCACTCACGTCGGAGTCGATCTCGTTCATGATTTTCATCGCCTCGATGATGCAGATCGCGTTGCCTTCCTTGATCGGTTGGCCCACTTCGGCAAAGGCCTTGGCGTTGGGGCCGGAGGCGCGATAGAAGGTGCCCACCATCGGCGACTTGACGACATGGCCGGTCTCGACGGCCGGTGCGGGTGCAGCCGCAGCCGGTGCGGCGGCCGCAACGGGAGCCGCGGCGGCGACCATCTGCTGCGCGGGCATGGCGACCATCGGGGCGCCGACCAGGGCCGGGTCCGCCTTCACGATGCGCACCTTGCCGTCGGCTTCGGTGATCTCAAGTTCAGAGATGTTCGACTCGGAAACCAGGTCGATCAGGGTCTTGAGCTTGCGCAGGTCCATGGGGGCTCCATTCGGTTGGGTCTTGTTGGGGAAGGCTTTTCTTGCCGTACCGGCTGCCGCGAGCCTCAGGCGGGCTTGTCGACAGCACTTGAGCGCAGGGTCTCGATCACGTGGTGCAGGGCCAGGGTATAGCCCCGGGCGCCCAGACCGCAGATCACCCCTTCCGCCAGCTGAGAGAAATAGCTGTGATGACGGAAGGGCTCGCGCTTGTGGATATTGGAGAGATGCACTTCAACAAAAGGCAGCGCCACCGCCGCCAGCGCATCGCGCAGGGCGACGCTGGTGTGCGTGTACGCAGCCGGATTGATGATGATGAAGCGGCATCCCTCGTGCGGCGCGGCCTGGATGCGGTCGACCAGAGCACCTTCGTGGTTGCTCTGGAAGGATTCAAGCGTGAAACCGGCTTCAGTGGCAATCCTGGCCAGATCAGCATCGATCTGCGCCAAAGTCTGCGCCCCGTAAACGCCAGGCTCCCGGGTACCCAGGAGATTGAGGTTAGGGCCGTGGACCACAAGAATCTGCATCAGCGGCACGCGCCAGTTCGGCACGGAAAAGCGGAAAGGGCGGACTTTACGCTTTTTAGCGGCTGATCTCAGCAGTCTGCTGAAAAAATCTCGCTTGACCTCGCCGAGTCTTTGGTTCAGCCGGGCTCAGCCCAAACCCGGCGGATTTCAGGCCAGCTTGGCCGCCATCTGCCGCAATTCCGCCAGATTGGTGGCCCCCAGCTTGCGCCAGATGATCTCGCCGTCGGCGTCAAAGGCGACGCTGAAGGGCAGGCCGCCGAGCGTGTTGCCCAGTGTGCGAGCCATCTCGAAGCCGGTCAAGCCGGCCAATCCCAGGGGCAGGTCGAGCGTCAGCTTCTTCAGGAAGGTCTGGACGGCGGCCGGCTCGTCGATGGCCAGGCCGAGCACCTGCCACTGGCTTTGAGCTTCCTTGGAGAAGAAGGCAATCTCGGGCAGTTCCTTGACGCAAGGGACGCACCAGCTTGCCCAAAAATTGAGCAGCAGCGGCTTGCCGCGCAGGCCGGCCACGGGCATCGGGCTGCCGTCCAGGTGCTGGAAGCTCGCGTCCCAGAAAGCCTGGGCGGCCGGCGAGACCGGCTTGGGTTCGCGGCGAAGGGCCAGGGTCGCGCCGAGCGCGACGGCGCCCACACCGAGGCCGCCGATGACTAGATTGCGTCGATTCATGGTTCGGATTCTTCCAGGAGTTTCTTTTGCAGGGCGTTCAGGTCGCCGCGTTCGCTGCGGCCTCGCGCGTCGGGCTTGAGCGCGCCGCGCAGATCATCGAAGTCCAATATAGAGAGATGCAGCGTCACCTGCTCGCCCAGGGCCCGGCAGGGTACCGCCAAGCTCAGGACATCGCGATCGTGGTGGCTTCCGACCTCATAGTCGATGTGCCAATTGATCATCGCGATCTCGGCCGCCTTGCTGTCGTCGCAGAACAGCTGGAGGTGGACGGCCGAGAGGCGGGTGGCCGTGCCGCGCCAGACGGAGCCGGTCAGATGCGGGCGGAACTCGGCCAGCCGCGCCATCCAGGTGGCGGCGACTTCGCGGAGCGCCCGCAGTTCGGTCGGCTGCGTGTCGGCGCAGAAGATCGCCAGGTAGTCGCGCACCTCGTCCTCGACCAGGTCATTGCCGGGCAGGGCGCTGCGCTTGGACAAGCCCAGGACCTTGAGCGCGCGGTGCTTGGCCGGACCGTATTCCATGCCTTCCTCCACCACCAGCCGGGCGGCGGTGGCGGCGATTTCGCGGGTCAGTTCGTCCATAGGGTTAGGGTAGCTCGACGGCGGGCATCCGCGCCTCGATGGTGCCGGCGCGGCCCAGCACATAGCCCGAGCCCGGTCGTTTCTCGAAACGCTTGGGCGCCGGCAGCATCACCGCCAGCCTTGCAGCCTGGTTCGGCGAGAGCGCCTTGGCGTCCACCCGGAAATAGTGACGCGCCGCCGCCTGGGCGCCGAACACGCCTTCGCCCCATTCCACATTGTTCAGATAGATGTCCAGGATGCGCTCCTTGGACAGCAGGGCTTCCAGCATCAGCGTGACCAAGAGCTCCTGGCCCTTGCGTGGCAGGCTGCGCTCGCCGCTCAGGAACAGGTTCTTGGCCAGTTGCTGCGAGATGGTCGAGCCGCCGACGATCTTGGCCTGCACGGGCTTGGTGGTGCGGGAGGCGATCTTCTGGGCGCGGGCCTGCGCGGCCTGGTTCTTGTCCCAGGCTTTTTCGATCGCGTCCCACTCGACGCCGCCATGCTCGACGAAGGCGGCATCCTCGCTGGCGATGACCGCGCGCTTGAGATTGCGGGACAGATCAGCCGCATCCACCCAATCCTGGGTCCAGGCGATCTGGTGCTTTTCCACCGCCAGCCTCAGCATCTCGGAGCGCTGAAAGGTCGTGGACTGCGGCGCCAGTACGTTCATCAGCGCGATGCGCGCGGCGAACCAGATCTGCAGGCAGACCAGGCTCAACAGCAGGAGCAACAGCAGGCGAACGGCGGAGCGCATGGGCGTAGCTCAGGCGAGCTCTTGACGCAGCGCGGCCAGCACCGGCTCGGTCAGCGGTGCCACGCCGCGCCAGACCTCGAAGGCCTCGGCCGCCTGCTCGACGAGCATGCCCAGCCCGTCGCGCGCCAGCGCACCTTGGCTGCGGGCCCAGTCGAGAAAGCCCGCGGCGGCCGGGCCGTACATCATGTCCAGCGCCAGCGCGCCCGGCGCAAGAACGCCGGCCGGCACCGGCACGCCCGCGCCGGCGAGGCTCGCGGCCGTGCCGTTGATCAGCACTTCAAAGCCGCCGCCGGTTGCGTCAAGAGCACTGGCGGTGAGCTCGACATCATGGCCTTCTGCCCACGCGGCATGCCGCTTGACGATCAAGTCAGCCTTCTCGACCGTGCGATTGGCCAGCACGATCTGCGCGGGCCGCGCCGCAATCAGGCTGCCCAGCACGCCGGCCGAAGCGCCGCCTGCACCGAGCAGCAGCACGCGCCGGCCATGCAGCGGCAGGCCGACATTGCGTTCGATATCGCGCACCAGGCCGGCGCCGTCGGTGTTGTCGCCGAACCAGCCTTCTTCGTTGAAGCGCAAGGTGTTGACCGCGCCGGCCAGTTCGGCGCGCTCGCTGTAATGCGCGGCCAGCTCATGCGCCTCGAACTTGAAGGGCACGGTGACATTGCAGCCCTTGCCGCCCGAGGCCGCGAAGGCGCGCACCGTCGCCGCGAAGTCGTCCAGCGGGCACAGCAGCCGTTCATAAATGATCGGCTCGCCGGTCTGCTGAGCGAACAACGCGTGGATCTGCGGCGAGCGGCTGTGGGCTACCGGGTTGCCGGCAACGGCGTATTTGTCGGTCATGATGAAAGGCTCACGGCGGACTCCCGCTCAATTGGGTTTCCAGCCCGTCCTCACGCGTGAAGCGGAAGCGCGACGTGATCACCAGCACCTCAGCGCCCTTGCGCATGGCGTTGGTGAATGCACCGAAGGGCGAGGCCGCGCGCACGATGGCTTCGGCGCGGCGGTCGAGGTTCGGGTTGCCCGAGCTGGAAACGATGTCGGTTTCGATCACGCGGCCGCGCAGGTCGACGTGGATGTTCATGGTCAGCGCGCCGTAGAGCTTCTTGCCGGCGTGCGTCGGAAAATCGCGCGTGCCGCGGTCCTCGATCTTGCGGCGCAGCGTGTCGTAGTACTGCGCGTAGACGACCTCGCGCGTGGCCGGGCTGATGTAGCGCTTCTTGGGCCGCGCGTTCTCGTCGTTGACGCGCTTCTCGATCTCGGCCAGCAGTTGCACCAGCTGGCGGCGATGCTCGGCCTGCGCTTGAGCTGGCGTGGAACTCTGGTCGCGCTGCGGGTCGGGCGCGGGCAACAGGGCCACCTCGCGCCGGATCTGCGTCAGCAATTGCTGCTGCTGCTGCTGGAGCTGCGCAATCTGCGCGTGCTGCACCTCGGCAGCCTCGCCCACTTCGAGCAGCTTGCTCGGCGGCAGCGGCGAGGTGGCGCGGCCCTGATCGGCATTGCCGCCGCCCGACAGATTGGCCTGCGCCAGGGCCAGCGCCTTGACCGGCTCCTCGCTCGAGCGTGTGTTGACGAGCACGACCTCGAGCGGCGTGTCCTCGAAAAGCCGATTGAAACGATCCGGGTCCGCAATGCGCAATGCCAGCAGGCCGCCATGCAGGCCCACTGAAATCAAGAGCGCAATTTGCAGCGCGGAGAGCTTCATGTCAGCACCGCCCGGCCGCCCGTAGGTGCTGACGCGCCCCCTCGGGGGGCAGAGAGCGAAGCGAACGTGGGGGCCGACATATCAGTTTTGTGCGGCCTCGGCGGGGACTTCGTTCACATCGATGGCCAGCGTCAATGGGCCGCTGGTTTCCTCTTCGTCTTCACCTTCATCGCTGGCCTCGGCAGCCTCAAGGGCCGCTTCGTCCAGGCGTTCGATCAGGTTCGCATGCACATCGAGCGTCATTTCATCAGTGCCCGTGATGCGCACACGCACATGCGTGCCGCGCGGCAGCGGCTCGCAACCGAGGGCCTTGAAGACCAGCGGCAGATCATCGGCGCGGACCAGGCCGTCCTTCATCACCGTGGCGGTCAGTTCCTTGACGCCGTGCTGCACCAGATAGCGCAGCGTCCAGAAGCGCTCGATGCCATTCTGGAAGCCGTTGTAGGCCGAATAGGCGGCCTCGAAGCCCGAGATGATCGAGAACAGCGCCGCATCCTTGGGCTTGAACGGCGCGGTCAGCGGCGCGGTGCGGCCGTGGCGCGCGCAGGCAATGATCTGCCATTGATTCACGAGATCCACATAGCGGCGCAGCGGCGAGGTGGCCCAGGTGTACTGCGCCACGCCCATGCCGGCGTGCGGCTGCGGCTTGGTGCCCATGCGCACCTTGATGCCGGGCGCCAGGCTGGCCTGGCTGCGGTAGATGCCGGGCAGACCCATGCTGGCGATCCAGCCGCCCCAGGTCGAGTTGGCCAGGATCATCGCTTCGGCCACGATCAGGTCGAGCGTGGAGCCGCGGGCGCGGGTGCTGATCTGCACGGTTTCGCTGCCGTCGGGTTCGCGGTCGCGTTCACCTTCCGTATTGTTGACAAGACGGAAGTTGTAGTCCGGGCGGTTGAAGATCTCAGGCTTGCCGCGCACCACTTCGCGCTGCGCCTTCAGGTGCTTGGCAAAGCGGAACAGGAAGGACAGCTCGGGTGCGAACGCGTAGTCGGCCGGGGCCTCGCCGGTCAGCGAGGCTTCGGTGATCACGCCGTCGAGCTTGTCGTGGCGCAGGTTCGCCTTGATCGGCACGCGCTCAAGTTTCGTTTCGCTTGATTTGAGCGTCAGGGTGGCTTCGTCGAGCGTGAAGTAGATCGACACCGCCGGGCAATCGCGCCCTTCGATCAGCGTGTAGGCCTGCACCACCTCGTCGGGCAGCATGGTCAGCTTCCAGCCGGGCATGTAGACGGTCGAGAGGCGCTCGCGCGCCACCTTGTCGACGGCCGTGTCGGGCTGGATGGCCAGGCCCGGTGCGGCGATGTGCACGCCGAAGATCACCTCGCCCGTGCCCAAGCCCTGGATGGAGAGCGCGTCGTCGATTTCCGTGGTGGCCGAGTCGTCGATCGAGAAGGCCGCCACGCTCGCCAGCGGCAGGTCGTCCTTGATCTCGGGCGCCGTGAGCGCGGGGAAGCCCACGCCCTTGGGGAAGTTCTCGAACAGGAAGCGCTTCCAGTGGAACTGGTAGGCGCTGTTGATCGCGCCGGCATCCTTCAGCAGATCAAGCGGCGCCTTGTGCGCGAGCTTGCTGGCCTCGACCACGGCCTTGTATTCGGGGCCATTCTTGTCGGGCTTGAAGAGGATCTTGTAGATCTGCTCGCGGATCGGCTGCGGGCAACTGCCGCCGGCCAGTTCGGCCGCCCAGGCTTCGATCTGCAAGACCTGCTGGCGCTTGCGCTCGATGCCCAGCAGCGCCGCCTTGACGATGTCCTCGGGGGCCTTCTTGAACTGGCCCTTGCCGGCGCGGCGGAAGTAATGCGGCGCTTCAAACAGGCGGAACAGCGCAGCGGCCTGGTGCGTGATGCCGGCCTTGGCGTCGAAGTAGTCGCGCGCCAGCTCGGCAAAGCCGAACTCGGTCTCGGGCGCGAATTCCCAGGCCAGGTTCAGGTCGATCTCCTGCGCCAGGCGCTGCCCTTCGGCAATCAGCTCGGCCGGGGCGGGCTTGTCAAACTTGAGCAGCACATTGGCTGACTTCACTTTTACGCGCTTGCCTGAATCGAGCTCGATCTGCATCGAGGCTTCGGCTTCGGACATCACACGGCCGGCGAGAAACTTCCCGGCATCATCAAACAGGGCAAACATGGCGGCATTGTCGCCGAATGGAAGCCCCGTCCAGCTCGCTAAGATCCGCCGCCATGACGGTTTCACGCTCCGACGCCTTGAAGGCGGCCGCGCTGCTGCTCCTGCTGCTGGCGCCCACGCTGATCCTGCCCTGGACCGACCACGGTTTGAGTGGGGGCGAGTTCCTCGGAACCCTCGGGTTTGCCCTGTGGATATTGCTGGCGCCGCTCGTGCTGATCGGGCGCCTGCGCTGGTACCTGCTGCTCGGCCTGCCGCTCGTGCCGCTGGCCTTGGTCTGGCTCTATGTCTGCCATCTGTTCCGCAGCGTGCCGGGCGATGTGCTGGTGTCGGCCGCGCTCGATTCGGGCTGGGCGCAATGGATGGAGATGCTGGGCGCGGCGGGCTGGCCTTTGCTGGCCGTGCCGGTGGCGATGGGCATCTATCTGGCCTTGGCCCTGAGCATCAGGAATTCAGCCCGCGTGGGTTGGCCGGCGCGCAAGGCGCTGCTGGCCGCGCTGCTGCTCTATGCCTTGGCGGGCACGGCCGGTCGGCAATGGCTGGGCCTGTACCTGCCGCTGCCGCCGCTGTTCGATTCGACCGCCGCGGGCTTGAGCTTCCCGGCTGGATTGGCGCTGTCGGTCGACCGCACGCTCGAACACCGGCATGCGCTGAACGCCAAGGTTAGCGTCCACGGCCATCCGGCGGCCGACGCACCGCCGCAACTGCTGGTCGTGCTCGTGATCGGCGAAAGCGTTCGCGTGGATCACCTGGGCCTGAACGGCTATGCACGCAACACGACGCCGAAGCTCACCGAACTCGGGCCGGCGCTGCTGAGCTTCAGCCATGTCGCCTCGACGGCGCAATGGACGGCGGTGGCGATGCCCAATATCGTCTCGCAGGAACGGGAAGGAGGCCGGGAAGGGGGGCGCGAACACGGACGAGCGAACCTGATGCAGACCTTTGCCGAGGCGGGCTTTCGCACCGCGTGGCTGTCCAACCAGGAGCGCACGACGCTGGCCGCGGCCGCCGACGTCAGCGAGTTCGCCGACGGTGCGCGCGACTTCCATCTGCGCAGCGATCGCGTGCTGTTGCCGCTGTTCGAGTCCTTTGTGGCGCAGGCCGGTGCGCGCCAGTTCGTGGTGCTGCACATGATCGGCAGCCACTACCCTTATGAAGAGCGTTATGCCGCTGATTCGCGCCGCTTCACGCCCACGCTGCCGGCACTGGCCGAAGGGCTGCGACCCGGCGTGGCCCTCAAGCAGGAGGCGATCAATTCCTACGACAACACGATCGTGGAGACCGACAAGTTCCTGCGCCGCGTGATCGATCGCCTGAACCGGGAGCAGCGGCCGGCCGTGATGCTCTACATCTCCGATCACGGCGAGAACCTGTTCGACGACGAGCGCCAGATGTTCATGCACGCGCTGCCCACGCTCACGCGCCATGACCTCGATGTGCCGCTGCTGGTCTGGGCGAACCCGGCCTACCGCGAGGCCGATCCCGCGCGCCTGCAAGCCTTGCGCGAACACCAGAGGGCTCGCATCGGCCAGGTCGACGTTTTCCCGACGTTGCTTGACCTCGGCCATGTGGCGTGGGGCGGCGCCGCGCCGCAGGACAGCTTTGCTTCGGCGAGCTACACCGAGAAGCCGCGCCGGCTCGCCAACCTGAGCGGCTGGACGGGATCGTCGGACGAGGTGCGCTGAATCGATTGCGTTGAACTACAGCCCGAGGAAGCCGGTCACGAAGGGCAGGTGATCCTCGAAATCGCTGAGCCCGTGGTCGCTGCCTTCGAGCAGACGCACGGTGCCGCCTTCGTAGCGCGCCAGCATCTCGCGCCAGTCGAGCAGCTCATCGCCCTTGGCAATGACCGCGCCGTAGCGGCCGGGCTCGGCGAGCGTGCCCGGCGTCAGCGCATTCAACTCGTCGATGAATTCGGCGCGGAAGAAAAAGCGATCCTCGGGCGACTGCCAGCATTGCTGCTCACCGATATGGGCCGCCAGATCGCGCGCCGGATCGACGGCCGGATTGAGCAGCGCCGCGCGGCAACCGAGCCGCTCGGTCAGCACGGTCGCGTAGTAGCCGCCGAGCGAGCTGCCGATCACCGCCATCTGCTCGCGCGGCCAGCCCGCCGTAACGCTCTCGATCAGCGTCATCGCCTCGGCGGGCGAGGGCGGCAATTGCGGACAGGCGAAGGTCAGCGCTGGGCACTCCTCGCGGGCCCAGCGCGCCATGCGCTGCGCCTTGGCCGAGCGCGGCGAGGACCGAAAGCCGTGCAGGTACAGCAGGTGCGAGACCACGGCGGCTCCGGCGATCAAGCGGGCAGGAAACCTTCAATCGACAGGTAGCGCTCGCCCGTGTCGTAGTTGAAGCCGAGCACGCGCGCGTTGGCGCCCAGCTCGGGCAGCTTCTTGGCGATGGCCGCCAGCGTGGCGCCGCTGGAGATGCCGACGAGCATGCCTTCCTGGGAGGCGCTGCGGCGCGCGTACTCACGCGCTTCTTCAGCCTCGACCAGGATCGCGCCGTCGAGCAGGTCGGTGTGCAGATTGGCTGGGATGAAACCGGCGCCGATGCCCTGGATCGGATGCGGGCCCGGCGCGCCGCCGCTGATGACGGGCGAGGCGCTCGGCTCGACCGCAAACACCTTCAGCTTCGGCCAGGCCTTCTTGAGCACCTGCGCGCAGCCGGTGATGTGGCCGCCGGTGCCGACGCCGGTGATCAGCGCATCGAGGCCTTCGGGGAAATCACGCAGGATCTCCTCGGCCGTGGTCTTCACGTGCACGGCGATGTTGGCCGGGTTCTCGAACTGCTGCGGCATCCACGCGCCGGGGTTCTGCTCGAGCAACTCCTGCGCGCGGGCGATGGCGCCCTTCATGCCTTTCTCGCGCGGCGTGAGATCAAAGCTCGCGCCATACGCCAGCATCAGGCGACGGCGCTCGACCGACATCGAATCGGGCATCACCAGGATCAGCTTGTAGCCCTTGACCGCGGCCACCATCGCCAGGCCCACGCCGGTGTTGCCCGAGGTCGGCTCCACGATCGTGCCGCCGGGCTTCAACTGCCCGCTGGCCTCGGCCGCTTCCACCATCGAGAGCGCGATGCGGTCCTTGATCGAACCGCCGGGGTTGCTGCGCTCGGACTTGATCCAGACTTCGGGGCCGCTGCCGAACAGTCGATTGATGCGGACATGCGGCGTGTTGCCGATGGTGTCGAGAATGCTGCTGGCTTTCATGCGTCGGATTCCAAGCTGTGTCGGGCAGATCGTAGCGCCTGCGATAATGCGCCCGTGAAGCAAGCCAGACCGCCGCTGGGGCAAGCATGGAAACATGGCCCTGGAGGAAGGTCCGGACTGCACAGAGCGGCGTAGCAGTTAACGGCTGCCCGGCGTAAGCCGAGGATCAGAGCAACAGAGACGAGTCGAGGTAGGCCCCACCCTGGGTGGTCTATGAGGCGCCAGCGATAGCTGGTGGGGCGTGTGGCGCAAGCCACGCGACCTCGGGCGAAAGCCCGAACCTCATAGCACCCGAGGCGGGCAAGGCCCGCCTCGGGTGAAACGGGCAATCTCTACGCGCAGCAACACCAAGTAGGCCAGCGTTGATGCGGCTCGCAGAGCTGGCGGGTAGGTGGCACCGAGCCGGGCAGTGATGCCCGGCCCAGAGGAATGGCGGTCACGCCGGGGGCAACTCCGGCGCACAGAATCCGGCCTATCGGCTTGCTTCACTCTTTATTTTGAAAGCACACCTCAAGGCTTCAGCAAAGCCTCGATCGTGTGCTGCACGGCCAGGCTCTCAGCGAAGCCGGGCAGGCTGTGCGACCGGCCATCGATCATGGCCACCCATTGCTTGAGCTGGTCGACCTGAGTGGCCGCACGCAGCGAGACGGGATCGGAGGGCGGCTGCATGCCGTCGAAGCGGCGTTGCTCGATCTCGGTGAACCACTGGCGCAGCTCGATCTCGCCGTCCGCTGTGCGCCAAACCATGCGGTTATGGTCCGGCACCGCGACTGACGTGTCCACGCGACCCGAGATGCGCACGGGAACGCCGTCGGCCAGCAACTCGGCGCGCAACAGCGTCTCGGCGCTCTTGCCGTCTTCGGGGTAGCTGGCGCGCTGCGCCAGCACCGCGGCCGGGCCGAGCACGCGCTGCAGCACGAAGATGAAATGCGAGAGCACCTCGCGGCTGAAGCCGCCTTCGGCGCGCTCCGAGAGCCAAGGCCCCGCGCCCGCCTGCCAGGGCCGCGGCCAGGCCGAGAAAGCCAGCTCGAGTTCGACTTCCTTCAAGGCGCCCATCGGCATGCGCGAGGCGGCGCCAAAGGTCGTCTGCAGCAAGGCCAGACCGGGCGAGGAGGCCAGCGCGAAATTGACCGCGGCCCGGTGGCCCTCCGCCTCGATGCGCTCGACGCTGGCCTGGCCGGCGGCGAAATCGGTCGTCAGCGGCTTCTCGCAGAACACCGAGAGGCCCGCATCAAAGGCCTGCTCGCTCAGCGCGATATGCGCGGCCGGTGGCGTGGCGATGTAGAGGCTGTGCAGACCCGGCCGTGCGATCACGGCTTCGGCGTTGGCGACGACAGGCAGTTGAGGCCAGCGGCCCAGCGCGGCGGCCACCGAAGCCGGGTTGGCGTCCCATGCAGCCACCACGCGCAAGCGCTCGTGGCCTTGCAGGCGCTCCAGCATGCGTTGGCCCATCACGCCCAGGCCGATCACGCCGATATTCAGTAGGTCTTGCATTTGCTTATCAGGTTGAGGCCTGGAAGTGTAGGGGCTGGGTAAAATTCACTTTTACGGGACTTTCTGTCATGGCTTCCCTCCTGACTTTCAGTCCTGACTTTCGTAAAAGCCCCCGCGCTGCACCGACACTCCCCTGATGAATCCAGAAGCCAGCCGCCTGTGGCGTGCACCGCGCTGGGCCCTGGCCATCCTGCTGGCGGGCTTGGCGACGGTCGGTCCGTTCTCCATCGATGCCTATCTGCCCGGCTTCACGGGCATTGCCGAAGCCCTCGACGCCACGCCGCTGCACATGCAGCAGACGCTGTCGGGCTATCTGCTCGGCTTTGCGCTGATGAACCTCTTCCACGGATCGCTGTCGGACAGCTTCGGCCGCCGGCCCGTGGTGCTCGTCGGCATGGCGATCTTTGCGCTGGCCTCGGGCGGCTGCGCCGCGGCCGGCTCGATCGGCCAGTTGATCTTCTGGCGCGTGATCCAGGGCATGTCGGCCGGGGCCGGCGTGGTGGTTTCGCGCGCGATCATCCGCGACATGTTCCCGCCGCATGAGGCGCAGAAGATGATGTCGCAGGTGACGCTGTTCTTCGGCATCGCGCCGGCCGTGGCGCCGCTGGCGGGCGGCTTCCTGTTCGTCCATGCGGGCTGGCGCTCGGTCTTCATCCTGCTGGTCATCGTCGGGCTGATCCTGTTCACGGCCAACTGGCGGCTGCTGCCCGAGACCCTGCATCGCGATGCGCGCCAGCCGCTGCACCTGGGCGCGCTGATGCGCGAGTACGCGCGGCTGCTGACAAGCCGGCGCTTCCTGCTGCTGGCCGTCGCGGCGGGCGTGCCTTTCAACGGCGTGTTCCTGTATGTGCTGTCGGCGCCGGTTTTCCTCGGCAAGCATCTGCAGCTGCCGCCGACGCAGTTCTTCTGGTGCTTCTGCTGCGTGGTCAGCGGCATCATGGGCGGCGCCTGGTGGAGCGGCCGGCTGGCCGGCAAGCTGCGGCCGCGTTCGCAGGTGCGGCGTGGCTTCATGATCATGGGCGCAACGGCGGTCGCCAATGTCACGCTCAACCTGCTTTTCGCGCCCAGCCCCTTCTGGGCCCTGCCGATCCTGGGTGTGTTTGCTTTTGGCTGGGCGCTCATGACGCCGGTCGTGACCATCCTGGCGCTCGACCAGGTGCCCGAGCGCCGCGGCCTGGCTTCGTCCCTGCAAGCTTCGATCTCCAGCCTGGCCAATGCCCTCGTGGCGGGCGTGCTGGCGCCGCTGGTGATGGAATCGACCGTGGCGCTGGCGCTGTGTTCGCTGGGCATGATGCTGATCGGCTTGCTGGCCTGGAGTCATGTGAAGCGCGATGTCTGTTAGTGACGCTCAAACCGCTCAAGCCGCTAAAGCTGTTCAAGCGATTGCCGAAAAACCCCTGATCAGGCCGTCTTCGCGGCCGGGAGCGATTTGAATGTTGAGGAACCGTCTCGCGTTGTTGTTGAGCCTTGCCGCTTCGGCCTTGGTGAGCCTCAGCCCTGCGCGGGCTGACGATGACGCGCCGCTGGCGAGCCGTCTGGCCGATCGTCTGAAGGAACCCAATATGGGCCTGAAGGTCGAGAACAAGCCGCGCGCCGCTGAGCACAACAAGGAGGCCAAGCCCAAGGTCGCCAAGGGCAAGACCGACCCCAAGATGCCCGCGCTGCCGCCGGCCTCGCAATGGGCTTATGCCGGCGATGCCTCGCCCGCGCACTGGGCCGAGCTCGCGCCCGACAACAAGCTCTGCGGCATCGGCACGCGCCAAAGTCCGATCGACATCCGCGACACCATCAAGGTCGATCTCGAGAAGATCCAGTTCGACTACCGGCCCGGTTCCTTCTCGGTGGTCGACAACGGCCGCGCGATCGAGGTCGATCCGGTGCAAGGCAACTCGCTGACCGTGATGGGCCGGCGTTTCGAGCTGACCCAGTTTCACTTCCACCGTCCGAGCGAGGAGCGCATCAACGGCCGCTCCTACGAGATGGTGATGCACCTCGTGCACAAGGATGCTGAAGGCAATCTGGCTGTCCTGGCAATCCTGATCGAGCGCGGCCCCGACAACAAGCCTCAGCCCGCCGTGCAGGCCGTGCTGAACAACCTGCCACTCGAGCGCAGCCAATCGGTGATGGCCAGCGTGCCACTCGACCCGATGCAATTGCTGCCGCAGGACCGCAGCTACTTCACCTACATGGGTTCGTTGACCACGCCGCCCTGCAAGGAGAACGTGCTGTGGATGGTGATGCGCACGCCGGTGCAACTGACCGCGAACCAGATCGCGATCTTTGCGCGGCTGTATCCGATGAATGCGCGGCCGTTGCAGGCGACGTCGGGGCGGTTGATCAAGGAGTCGAATTAGAGATTCCTGCGCTCAGCCGGGCAGAGGCTCGCTGCAGAAGAAGCATCCGGGCGGGATCGCCTGCTTGATTAATTCAATCGAGCGCGGCTCGACATGGTGCTCGGCTATGCGCTCGCACCAAGTCTTGGACGACGATCAGCACACGGTTGATGGGTTCGCGCGACCAATTCGTTGGGCCACATGTGGCCCCGTATCCCATCTTGTGGGCCATATATGGCCCGACTTGTGCAGCGGAGCGGCGACCTGGACTGCCGCTGGTTGGGAAGACAACCAGCTTGAGCACGACACGTGCGATCCCGTTCGACCCCGCGGGCATTTGCGGCATCAAATTACTCGCAGGACGAGCAACTCCTTGATGTTGCCAGCCGTCATTTCGGCGTTGGCCAGCGAGTCGGGTAACTCCTGAAAGATGCTGGTGGCGATGTTGAAGTCTTCAGGAGCGTGCTCCCTCATGCCTGACGCTCGCGGCCAAAGAATGACGATCTTCGTCTCGGGCAGGCTATCGAGACCTGCCCAGAGGGAGTCTGCCAAAGCATCCCAGCTTCGATCGGTTCGCAGCGGCGGATCAAGTGGAAATGTGCGACGAGCCGCTTCAAAGAAATCCTCTCTAGAGGATATTGATGCCGGCAACTGAAATATGCGCCAGCCGAGCTGCGCGCGTGTCGCAATGGCCTGCTCGGCCTCGGCCAGGGTGGTGGTAAAGAAACCCGTTGCATTGAGCATGATGAATCATCTGATCTGCACGCACGGCGGCTCGCCAGAGTCGCCACAGAGCGTTCATGTATGGAAGGCTTCGCCAGTCTGGCGCGCCAGCGTGCCAGCTAGCCGAACGCAGGCTGTGCGCTGGTTAGCAATTCGCCATCAATTGACAACTCGGCGTCCGCAAGAACAACCGCGAAACGAGGTAGATTTTGTCTTGAAAAGGTCAGGCAAACGCGCTCTTCGTGCTGCGTCCCGCTGGCAGGCGCGAGGAATTCACAGCGTAATAGATAGAGCCCCGCCTCAAATGAAAGAGAAACCGTTTCGGAAATGCTGCCAATCTCGATTGCACCGTCGGCAGGCACCTCGAATGGGACCTCAACCACGCGCACAGCTTCAGGAGAAATTAAGCCGGCGTGATCGGCGAGCTTAATTTCCACGGAGTGTCGACCAGCCTCGACGAGGGTCCGAAAGGACACGCTTCCTGGCCGCCAGGCAAACCCTTGGGAGACGTGCCTATCGCTCCAGTCGTTGAATGGTTGTGGAAGCGAGCCCGCAAAAATTGCAAGTTGACCGTAAGCCACTTCAACATCAATTCTTATTGCCATTTCAATCCTCAATTTTGATTCGAACACGCGCGCCGTCGGGCAGACCACGGCACGCGTTTCCGATACAAGCGCCCCCCGAAAGATTGTCCCGTGGGGTGATCGGTCGAACGCTTGCTCGAGCGCCGCCCTCCCGAAACATGGCGGGCGGAAATTCGTCCAAATGCTTCCCTGGCACCTTCTCGAGAGCACCAATGGCGGCCTGCCGATTCGCGGCGGCGCCAGCGCGATCTATCGTCAGTATGCTCGGCTTGCCGGCCGCTATTGCATCAGCAGCGTGTTCAGCCGCCTCACCATGAATTCTTCGCGACAGTGTTATTTCTGGCAGATCAGGCCGCGTCTTGAATAGCGTTGCCATCGCCAGCACGGCCGCCAAATTCTCAACCCGATTCGCAGCTCGGTTCGCATCGGCCTCCAAGCATTTGTTGCCGCTTATCGTGCCGGCGTTCCTGATCGTCTGCCCCATGATCTCGGCGCAGAACGACGGGTCCTTCGCGCAGGCGAAATCGACTGAGGTGTAGAACAGACCCTTGCGATCAACCATCGAAGTGGGTTGCCCGCCTGCATACGCATAGGTGTTTAGTCCGCCATCCAAGCCGATGGGATCAGACTGAACGTACCTTCCGGTGCTCGGCTCATAGTCCCGAAAGTAGTTGTAGAACCTCCCGCCAAACGGCTCGAACTGCTGCCCCGGCATCCGCAGATTGAAGGTCACCGCCGGCAAGCTGGCCGTGGGTTGTTCCTCCGGCGCTGTAGTCCCAAACGGCTCCGCCATCCAGCGCCACCTCGTGTTGCCCTGCGTGTCCTGCAGCACGCGCGGTGTGTCGATGTGATCCGCATGCACGTAGAACAGCTGCGTGCTTACCGCGCCAACGCTTGTAGCGACCTGCTCATACACCGCCACCGGTGTGTCTTCGAGCCAGATGTACTCGGCATACGCGCCGCCCGAGCTGTTGTAGCTG
>DASYBU010000052.1:0-1546 GCA_036500605.1 Burkholderiaceae bacterium | reverse complement strand
CCCTGAGCGACAGGCAAATTCCTCCACCGATCGACGGGTCAAACTCCCCCGCCCCGGCGGCCGTGTCGTGATGGCGTAGACCAGCGGCGCGGCCGGCGGACGGCTCCGGGCAGGACGTTACTTTTCGCCTCCTCAGGCCATGAGGGGGTGACGGAGTTGAACGTCTTGAAGCCGCATCTGCAGACGACCATCTGGACCTTGCTAAGCGCTGGGGCCAGCCAGCGCGAGATCGAGCGCGTCACGGGCATCGACCGCAAGACGATCCGTGGCTACCAAAGGCGCTTTGCCGCCGGGCAGCAGGCAAATTCCCCCGGGGTGTCCACCGGCTCGGAGCGGCATATTCCTCCACCCTGTCCACCGGCTCCGAGGCCCGCTGGCGTGCCGGGGCCGGTGTCGGCGTGCGAGCCGCACCGCGAGTTCATCGAGGCGCAGCTGCGCCTGCGGCGCAATGCGAAGGCGATCTACCAGGATCTGGTCGACCGGCACGGCTTCGCCGCGGGCTACAGCTCGGTGATGCGGTTCGTGCGTAAGCTGCGCTGGCAAGAGCCCGAGCAGTTCGACCGCCTGGAATTCTTGCCTGGAGAGGAGATGCAGGTCGACTACGGCGAAGGCGCGCCCACGCGCATGCCCGGTAGCGACCGCTATCGCAAGCCGCGGCTGTTCGTGGCGACACTGCGCTACTCCAGGCGAAGCTTCCGCCGCGTGGTCTGGAAGTCCGGCCAGCAGGTGTGGGCCGAGCTGCACGAGCAGGCCTGGAGGTACTTCGGGGGCAGTTGCCGCTACGTGGTGCTGGACAACCTCAAGGAAGGCGTCACCAAGCCTGACCTGTACGAGCCGGCGCTCAATTCGGTGTACGCCGCGACGTTGGCCCACTACGGCGTGGTCGCCGACCCGGCTCGCGTGCGCGACCCCAACCGCAAGGGCTCGGTGGAGCACGCCATCGGCCATACCCAGGCCACGGCGCTGAAGGGCCGGCGCTTCGAATCGATCGAGGAGCAGAACTCGTTCCTCGAGAGCTGGGAGACCCGGTGGGCGGCACCGCGCATTCACGGCAGCACGCGCCGGCAAGTGCAGGCCATGTTCGAGGAGGAGCGCCCGCTGCTGCAGTCGCTGCCGAACCAGGGCATGCAGTACTTCATCGAGGCCAGGCGCACCGTGTGCGACGACAGTTGCGTGCTTGTCGACCACAGCAGCTACGCCGCGCGCCCGGCGCCCATCGGCAGCCAGGTGCTGGTGCGCATCTTCGAGCGTCGCATCGAGATCCGCGACCTCACACGCAGGCGCTGCTGCGCAGCCATGTTCGTGTCGACCGGCCCGGCACCGTGGTGCTGCCGATGGACGAACGCGTCTTCAACCCCTCGCGCGAGACGCGGCGCATCCTCGCACAGGCCAAGGCCATCGGCCGCGACGCCGAACAGCTTTGCCAGCTGCTGTTCGCCGTCGAGGGTCGCGTCGGCCAGCGCAAGCTCTGGGGCATCGTGCGCCTGGCCGAGCGCTATCCGCGACAACTGGTCGAGCGGGCCTGCGCGCAGGCCATGAGCGACGG
>DASYBU010000051.1:0-1765 GCA_036500605.1 Burkholderiaceae bacterium | reverse complement strand
CACGCCGGCTGACCAGGGCCGCCAGCTCATCGCCGGCGCGATCGACGCCTTCTGGCAGGGCGCGGTCGTGCCGATCCCGTCGCTCGTGGCGGTGACGAATGTCGAGATGTGCACCGTCTTCGGCCTCGACAACCGGGAGGCCGCCGCCATGCGCAAGCGCTTCCCCTACATGACCGAGGTCATCGTCGCAGCCGATACCTATCGCGGCCAGGCCTTGCCGCTCACCAGCGTCGCCGCCTGGAACATGGTGATCGCCCACAAGGACCTGCCCGAGCCCGTGGCCTACGCCGTCACCAAGGCCGTGCTCACGTCGAAGGACCTGGTCCAGCTCGTCGGCGCGCCCGGCGGCTCGACCAAGGCGCGCAACGCCGAGGTCAACAAGGTGGTGCCGTACCATCCCGGCGCGGTGCGGGCGCTGGCGGAGCTGGGCGTGACGGTCGAGTAGCGGAAAGGTCCCTCGCTGGGCTCGGGATGATGGGGTGGACGGCCCCCACCCGGCATCAGTGTGCCACACTGGCTCTGTTGGAACAGCAAACCAGCCAAAGGGGACCGTCCATGGAAAAGGCTATCATGATTGGACTCGATATCGCGAAGAACGTTTTCGAGGTGCACGGGCGCAATGCGGCGGGCGAGGTGGTGGTGCGGCGCAGCCTCAAGCGCGGCCAGGTTGAGAAGTTCTTCGCCAGGCTGCCCCAGGCGGCGATCGGGCTGGAGGCGTGCGGCTCGGCGCATCACTGGGCGCGCGTGATGAGCGGGCTTGGCCACGAGGTGCGGCTGATGCCGCCGGCGTACGTCAAGCCCTACGTCAAGCGCAACAAGAGCGATGCGATCGATGCGGCGGCCTGCTGCGAGGCCATGAGCCGGCCCGGCATGCGGTTCGTTCAGGTCAAGACGGTCGAGCAGCAGGCGGCGCTGTCGCTGCATCGCAGCCGCGAGCTGCTGGTGCGCCAGCGCACCCAGCTCGGCAACGCGCTGCGCTCGCTGCTGTCGGAGTTCGGCATCGTGGCGGCCAAGGGCCGCGAAGGCCTGGCTCGCCTGGTCGAAGAGCTGCGCGCCGGCACGCTGGCGCTGCCGCAGGAGGCAGCGTTCGCCGCGTTGACGCTGGCCGATCAGCGCGCTGCGCTCGACCTGGCGGCCAACGATCTCGAGCGTCGCATCGTAGCCCAAGGCAAAGCCGACGAGAGAACCACAATGCTGCAAACCGCACCCGGCATCGGCCCGCTCAGCGCCCATGCCGTGCTGGCGACGATGCCGGATCCGGCTTTCTTCAAGAGCGGCCGCGACTTCGCAGCCTGGCTCGGCCTGACGCCGCGGCTCGACGGAACCGGCGGCAAGACGCGCACTGGCCACATCACCAGGCAGGGCGACCAGACCGTGCGGCGGCTGCTCGTGCTGGGCGCCACCGCCTGGCTGCGCCAGGTCCAGGCCCGTCCCGAGAAGGCCTCGCCGTGGCTGCGCGGCATGATGGCCCGCCGGCCCAGGAAGGTCGTCGCCGTTGCCCAGGCCGCCCGCACCGCCCGCATCCTGTGGGCTATGCTCACTTACAACCAACCCTATCGCGCGCCGGCCATCGGCTGACGCGTCAAACCCTTCGCAAGGAGCACAGCAGCGACAGATGGCGAAATCGGTAGGCATACCGCACCGCGAACACTCCGTACTGTCATCGTGCAGCAAGCACGTCGGGATGATGGGAGAGCGCGGCCACGGATACCATCGGGGCCAGCGGCGCATAACCCGCCGCACAAACAGGCCGGATACATGACCG
>DASYBU010000050.1:0-1609 GCA_036500605.1 Burkholderiaceae bacterium | reverse complement strand
GGTCCTGTCCCATCGCGTGGTGTAGGAGTGCGGAACTCCTGGGCGGATCAGACCGCCGTGTCAGGCTGCGATGAGAGGCAGGCTGACGCTGAGATCATGGCTCATTGGTGCGATGGTTTCCAGGCTCATGTAGCGGGCGCGCTGAACTGCCCATTCATCGTTCTGCTCCAGAAGTAGTGCCCCGACTAGGCGGATGACGGCAGCCTCGTTGGGGAAGATGCCGACGACCTCGCTGCGGCGCTTGATCTCACCGTTGAGTCGTTCGAGCGGGTTGGTGCTGTGTATCTTGGTGCGATGCTGTGCCGGGAAGCCCATGTAGGCCAGCACATCGGCTTCGGCATCGTCCATCAATCCAGCGAGCCTGCTGATGCGCGGTCTGGCCTGGTCCGCGACCTGTCGCCACTGCTTGCGGGCGGCCTCGGCATCGTCCTGGGCAAAGGCGGTGCCGATCCAGGCCGAGACGATGCGCCGCTGCGTTTTTCCGGCATGTGCCAGGGCATTGCGCATGAAGTGCACGCGGCAGCGCTGCCAAGTGGCGCTGAGCACCTTGGTGATCGCCGCTTTCAGTCCCTCATGAGCATCGGAGATCACCAGCTTGACGCCGCGCAGACCACGCCGTGTGAGTGAGCGAAGGAACTCCGTCCAGAACGGCTCGGCCTCGCTGTTGCCGATGGTCATGCCCAGCACTTCGCGGCGCCCGTCGGTGTTGACCGCCATGGCGACAATCACCGCCACCGAGACGATATGATGATCGCGCCGCGCTTTGACGTAGGTCGCATCCAGCCACAGATACGGCCACTCGCCTTCGATCGGGCGGCGCAGGAAGGTCTGCACCCGTTCATCGATCTCGGCACAGAGTCGCGACACCTGGCTCTTGCTGATCCCGTCCATGCCCATCGCCTTGACCAGTTCGTCCACTGAACGGGTTGAGATGCCTTGGACGTAGGACTCCTGGATCACCGCCGTCAGCGCCTTCTCCGCCATTCGACGTGGCTCCAGAAAGCCCGGAAAATAGCTGCCCTTGCGCAGCTTCGGGATGCGCAACTCCACCGTGCCAACGCGCGTGTGCCAGTCGCGATCGCGGTAGCCATTGCGCAGGTTGGTGCGGTTCTCGCTGCGCTCGCCGTGGCCGGCGCCGCATGCCGTCTCGGCCTCCAACTCCATCAGCCGCTGCGCGGCAAAGCCGATCATTTCGCGCAGCAGCGTCGCATCAGAGCCCTTCTCCAGCAGTTCGCGAAGGGCGATCATGTCGTCGGTCATCGTGGTGACCTCCAAGGTCAGAGTTGCGTTCGCAATCCAACCCTACCCAGGAGCACCTCGATGGCCACCGCTGTGGATAAGTGGCCCGCCTACCGCCAGACTCTCAGCGGTCGCGCAGGCAGGCCACTTGCCCACAGCTCCTACACCATCACCAGGGACACGACCACAAACGGCGCCGACATCCCGGTGGACGGCGGTTCGACCGCTTCGGCCGGGATACCGTCCGAACGGTGGGGGTCAGGCGGCTCGTCGAAAACGGCCATCGTGCGCAACGCTCGGCACTGTCAAATTAACGGCTCACTGAATGAATCTGCACAACATTCGTTCACGTGGCGCTTTGCCGGAGCCA
>DASYBU010000049.1:0-44271 GCA_036500605.1 Burkholderiaceae bacterium | reverse complement strand
CGCCTACCGGAACGGCAACCCGGTCCGGCTCGACGAAGTCGCGCACGTCTTCGACGGCGTCGAAAACGAGCGGTCCGCCGCGTGGCAGGCCGGCGAGCGCTGCGTGATGATCTCCATCCGCAAGCAGCCCGGGACCAACGTCGTCGAGGTGGTCGATCGCATCAAGGCGCTGCTGCCGCAGATGAAGGAGCAGTTGCCGGCGGCCATGGCGCTCGACACGCGCAACGACCGTTCGGCGACCATCCGCGAGTCGGTGCGCGACGTCAAGCTCACGCTGCTGATCACGATCGGGCTGGTCATCTTCGTCATCTTCCTGTTCCTGCGGAATCTCTCGGCCACTGTCATCCCGAGCCTCGCGCTGCCCGCGTCCATCATCGCGACGTTCACGGTGATGTACATGCTGAACTACAGCCTCGACAACCTCTCGCTGATGGCGCTGACGCTGTCGGTCGGCTTCGTCGTGGACGATGCGATCGTGATGCTCGAGAACATCTATCGGCATATCGAGGAAGGCTTGCCGCGCATGGAAGCGGCGCTCAAGGGCGCGAGCGAGGTGGGCTTCACGATCGTCTCGATCTCGGTCTCGCTGGTGGCGGTGTTCATCCCGCTGCTGCTGATGGGCGGCATCGTGGGGCGCTTGTTCCGCGAGTTCGCGGTCACCGTGACGCTGACGATTGCCGTCAGCGTGGTGGTCTCGCTGACGCTGACGCCGATGCTGTGCTCGCGCTTTCTGCGCAACACGCATGACGTCAAGCACGGCAAGATCTTCATGGCTTTCGAGCATGGTTTCCACCTGCTGCTGAGCGGCTACACGCGCGGCCTGAAGATGGTGCTGCGTCACCCCTTCATCACGCTGATGAGCTTCCTGGCCACCGTCACGGCCACGGTGATCCTGTTCATCTACATCCCCAAGGGCTTCTTCCCGCAGCAGGACACCGGCTTCATCGGCGGCCAGGCGATCGCCGGGCAGGACACCTCGTCGGAAGCAATGCATGCGCGAATGCGTGAAGTCGCTGACGTGGTGCGTCAGGATCCCGACGTCGCCGGCTTCGGCGTGGCGGCCGGCAACAGCACCTTCAACCAGGGCAATCTTTTCATGGGCCTGCGGCCCAAGGACCAAGGCCGCAAGTCATCGGCCGACGAAGTGATCGCGCGCCTGCGGCCCAAGCTGGCCAAGATTCCGGGCGTGACGCTGTACATGCAGGCCGGCCAGGACGTCAACGTCGGTGCCCGCCAGTCGCGGACGCAGTACCAATACACGCTGACCGACACCGATCTCGCCGAGCTCAACGACTGGGCACCGCGCGTCACCGATGCGCTGTCCAAGCTGCCCGGCCTGACCGACGTGACCAGCGACCAGCAGAACGCCGCGCCGACCGCGACGCTGACGATCGACCGCGCGCGCGCCTCGACGTATGGCATCTCGCCCGCCCTGATCGACGCGACCATCTACGACGCGATCGGCCAGCGCCAGGTCGCCCAGTACTACACGCAGCTCAACAGCTACAACGTGGTGCTGGAAGTGACGCCCGAACTGCAACGTTCGACGGCGCTGTTCGACCAGCTCTTCCTGACCTCGCCGATCAACGGCCAGCAGGTGCCGCTGTCCACCTTCGTGAAGGTGGATACCACGCACACCGGCTATCTGGCGGTCAATCACCAGGGCCAGTTCCCGGCGGTGACGGTGTCGTTCAATCTGCAGCCGGGCACCTCGCTCGGCGATGCGGTCAAGGTGATCGAGTCCGCGCAGTCGCAGATGGGTGCGCCGGCCACGCTGTCGGGCAGCTTCCAGGGTACGGCGCAAGCCTTCGGCGATTCGCTGCGCACGCAGCCCTACCTGATCGCCGCCGCGCTGATCGCCGTGTACATCGTGCTGGGCCTGCTGTATGAGAGCTTCATCCATCCGCTGACGATTCTGTCGACGCTGCCTTCGGCCGGCGTGGGTGCGCTGCTGATCCTGATGGCGGGCGGTTATGACCTCTCGGTGATCGCGCTGATCGGCATCATCCTCTTGATCGGCATCGTCAAGAAGAACGGCATCATGATGGTCGACTTCGCGCTGCATGCGGAACGAGACAAGGGCATGGAGCCGCAGGAGGCGATCTACCAGGCCTGCCTGCTGCGCTTCCGCCCGATCATGATGACGACGATGTGCGCGCTGCTCTCGGGCCTGCCGCTGATGCTGGGCACGGGCGCCGGTTCTGAACTTCGCCGGCCGCTGGGCTTTGCGATGGTCGGCGGGCTGGTGCTTTCGCAGATGCTCACGCTGTTCACGACGCCGGTGATCTACCTGTATCTTGACCGTGCCCACCATTGGTATGTGCGCCGCAAGGATGCGCGCGCGGCCAAGAAGGCAGACAAAGCCAACAAGGCGGCCGCCGCATGAAGGTATTGATCGTCGAGGACGAGCGCAAGATCGCGGAGTACTTGCAGCAAGGGCTGACCGAGCAGGGCTGCACGGTCGACCTGGCCTTCGACGGCATCGATGGCCAGCACCTGGCCGTCCACCATGACTACGACGTGATCGTGCTCGACGGCATGCTGCCGGGCCTGGACGGTATCGAGGTGCTGCGCTCGCTGCGCGCGGTCAAGAACACGCCGGTGATCATGCTCACCGCGCGCGACGGCTTGGATGACCGCGTGAACGGCTTGCGTGCGGGGGCGGACGATTACCTCGTCAAGCCTTTCTCCTTCGTCGAGCTGTTCGCGCGGCTGCAGGCGCTCACGCGGCGCGGCCGCACGCAGGAAGCCACGCTGCTGCGCGTGGGCACGCTGCACATCGACCTGATCTCGCGCCGCGCAACACGCGAGGGCCAGCGCATTGATCTCACGGCCAAGGAGTTTGCGCTGCTGGCCTTGCTGGCTCGGCGCCAGGGCGAGATCCTCTCCAAGACGACGATTGCCGAGCTGGTCTGGGACATGCATTTCGACAGCAACACCAACGTGGTCGAGGTCGCCATCAAGCGCCTGCGAGCCAAGATCGACGCGCCGTTCGAACACCCCTTGCTGCACACGATTCGCGGCATGGGCTATGTGATGGAAGAACGTGAGGCCCCATAACTCGATCTCGCTGCGGCTGGCGCTGATGTTCAGCGTGGCCGCGCTTGCGGGCTTCCTGCTGATCGGCTTTGCGCTGAACGAGGTGCTGGCCCGCGAGCTGGTGCGCCAGCAGCGCGAGCAGGTGATGGACCGCCTCGAGGACCTGCGTTACCTGCTGGTGCGCGGCCGAGCCGATGACCTGGCGAGCCGTGCGCGCGACAAGATCGAGGCGCTCAGCGGCAACAGGCGCGTGCGCTACTGGCTCTGGAGCGCCGACGCGAAGTGGGTCTACGGCGACGGTGCCGAGCGCATGGCGATGTTGACGCGCGGCCAGAGCAAGGTGCTGCAACTGCCCGCGGCGGGCTCGGATTCGGCGATGGCCGTGCTCGGCGTGAACCTGTCCGCCACGCCTGCGCGGCCGGCGGTGAGCCTGATCGTGGGCGTCAACAGCGATCCTTTCATCGCCACCTTGCATGGCTTCCGGCGCCTGCTCGTGCCCATCATCCTGGGCGGCGCGGTGTTGCTGGCGGCGCTCGGCTACTGGATCTCGCGGCTCGGCTTGCGGCCGGTGCTGCGCCTCTCGACGCAGGCGCAACGCATCGGCCCGAATGCGCGCGATCAGCGGCTGGACAGCCACAAGCTGCCGCTGGAGCTTTCCGATCTGGGCGAATCCTTCAACGCGGCGCTGGACCGCCTGGCCGCCGCCTACGCGCAGCTCGAGAGCTTCAACGCCGACGTGGCGCATGAACTGCGCACGCCGCTCGCCAACCTGATCGGCCAGACGCAGGTGGCGCTGTCGCGCGAACGCGGGGCGGATGAGTTGCAGGAGCTGTTGCAATCGAATCTCGAAGAGCTCGAGCGACTGCGCGCGATCGTGGCCGACATGCTCTTCCTGGCCCGCGCGGAGCAGGGCGCCCGCGCCGCGCGGCGTGTGCCGAGTTCGCTGGCCGCCGAAGTGGGCAAGACGGTCGAGTTCTACGAGATGCTGCTCGACGATGCCGGGCTGACCGTCAGGATCGACGGTGACGCGCAGGCCGTGATCGAGACCTCGCTGTTCCATCGCGCCATGAGCAATCTGCTGCAGAACGCGATCCAGCATGCGCCGCAGGGCAGCGTGGTGACGGTGCGCGTGCGGCCGCTGGGCCAGGGTGCTGTTGGGGGTGGGGGCGCCGAGGTCACGGTCAGCAATCCCGGCCCCGGCATTCCGCCCGACCGGATCGCGCGCATTTTTGACCGTTTCTATCGTGCGGATGCCGCACGCGCCAACAGCGACGCCAACCATGGCCTGGGCCTGGCCATCGTCAAGGCCGTGGCCCTGATGCATGGCGGCGAGGTGATGGCGCGCAGTGAGCAGGGTGAGGTCACCGTGGGGTTTTCGGTGGCTTCTACAATCGCTGAATGATTTCACGCGAACCCACCTTGGCCCGCCTGGAGGCGGCACGCAGCAAACTGCTGGAGCCCTTTGGCTTGAGCGACGCCACGCTCGCCAAGGCGCTGCGCCTGATCACCGAGCACCGCGTCGATGACGCCGACCTTTATTTCCAGACCACGCGCTCTGAAGGCTGGAGCCTGGAGGAGGGCATCGTCAAGAGCGGCAGCTTCAGCATCGACCAGGGTGTGGGTGTGCGGGCCGTGGCCGGTGAGAAGACCGCCTTCGCGTACTCCGACGATATTTCCGAAGCCGCGCTGCTCGACGCCGCGCGCACCGTGCGCTCGATTGCCGCCGCCGGCCAGAGCCGTCGCGTCAAGGTGCCGAGCACGCCGACGGTGCCCGGCAGCCGCGCGTTGTACGGCGATGCCGACCCGATCGCCAGCCTCGACAGCACGGCCAAGGTGCAACTGCTGGAGCGCGCCGAGAAGATGGCCCGCGCCAAGGATCCGCGCATTGCGCAGGTGATGGCCGGCCTGGCCGCTGAACATGAGGTCGTGTTGATCGCACGCGCCGATGGCACGCTGGCCGCCGATGTGCGTCCTCTCGTGCGGCTCTCGGTCACCGTGATTGCCGAATCGAATGGCCGCCGCGAGGTGGGCAGCGGCGGCGGCGGTGGCCGTTTCGGGCTTGCCTATTTCACCGACGAGATGATTGCCGAGTATGTGGAGCAGGCGACCTCGGCGGCGCTCACGAATCTTGAATCTCGGCCCGTGCCGGCCGGCGAGATGACCGTGGTGCTCGGCTCAGGCTGGCCCGGCGTGCTGCTGCACGAGGCCGTGGGCCACGGCCTGGAGGGCGATTTCAACCGCAAGGGTTCGAGCACCTTCGCCGGCCGCATCGGCCAGCGCGTGGCTGCGAAGGGCGTGACCGTGCTGGACGACGGCACCATCCCCGATCGCCGCGGCTCGCTCAATATCGACGATGAAGGCTGCGCCTCGCAGCGCAATGTGCTGATCGAGGACGGCATCTTGAAGGGCTACATCCAGGACGCGATGAATGCACGCCTGATGAAGGTCTCGCCGACCGGCAACGGCCGCCGCGAAAGTTATGCGCATGTGCCGATGCCGCGCATGACCAACACCTACATGCTCGGCGGCGACAAGGATCCTGCCGAGATCGTCGCCAGCATCGAGCGCGGCCTCTATGCCACGAACTTCGGCGGCGGGCAGGTTGATATCACCAGCGGCAAGTTCGTGTTCTCGGCCAGCGAGGCCTACTGGGTCGAGAAGGGCAAGATCCAGTATCCGGTCAAGGGCGCCACGCTGATCGGTAACGGCCCGGATGCACTGACACGCATCTCCATGATCGGCAACGACATGAAGCTCGACACCGGCGTGGGCGTCTGCGGCAAGGAAGGCCAGAGCGTGCCCGTGGGCGTCGGTCAGCCGACGCTGCGGATTGACGGCCTCACGGTTGGCGGTACGGCTTGACCGAAGGCGAACAAGAATGCATTTCGAACATGGATGGACAGGATATACAGGATAAGAAATTGCCTTGGTATTTATCCTGTGCATCCTGTATATCCATGTAGAAATGGTTTTATGTTTTTCAGCATCCGCCGCTTGAGTCTGCCTTCCAGATTGGCGAAGGGTGACTCGATCTCGCGTGCTACATTCGCCACCATGCTGTCCCTGAAGTCCTACTTCTTTAGCTTTTTTTGGTTCTCGCACCGCCCCGGCGGAGGAGAGGCCAACGCGTAAGCGGCAGCCACACAAAATCCTCAAAAACCGCCGGGCCCAAAGCCCAGGCGGTTTTTTTATTGTCTGAACGAATCTGTTTGAATCTGTCTGAATCTGTCTGAAGGAACCCGAGAGATGAACGCCAAGACCACGAAGCCCGAGGCGCAAGCCGAGCGCTGGTACTCGCCGCAGGACAAGACCAGCGAGACCGATGACCAGCGCATCCGCGATGTCACGCCGCTGCCGCCGCCCGAGCATCTGATCCGCTTCTTCCCGATCTCGGGCACGCCGATGGAGCGCCTGATCACCGGCACACGCCAGAAGATCCGCGACATCATCCAGAAGAAGGACGACCGTCTCTTGGTGATCATCGGCCCGTGTTCGATCCATGACCCGGCCGCCGCGCTCGACTACGCGCGCCGCCTCAAGGTCGAGCGCGAGAAGTACGCGGACACGCTTGAGATCGTGATGCGCGTCTACTTCGAGAAGCCACGCACGACCGTCGGCTGGAAGGGCCTGATCAACGATCCGTATCTCGACGAGAGTTTCCGCATCGATGAAGGGCTGCGCATCGCGCGCCAGTTGCTGCTCGAGATCAACCGCCTGGGCCTGCCGGCGGGCAGCGAATTCCTCGACGTGATCAGCCCGCAGTACATCGGCGACCTGATCAGTTGGGGCGCGATCGGGGCGCGCACGACCGAGAGCCAGGTGCACCGCGAACTGGCCTCGGGCATCTCGGCGCCGATCGGCTTCAAGAATGGCACCGACGGCAATATCAAGATCGCCACGGACGCGATCCAGGCGGCGGCGCGCCCGCACCATTTCCTGTCGGTCCACAAGAACGGCCAAGTCGCCATCGTCGAGACGCGCGGCAACCCCGATTGCCACGTGATCCTGCGCGGCGGCAAGGCGCCCAACTACGACGCGGCCAGCGTGGCGGCGGCCTGCGCCGATCTGCACAAGGCCAAGCTCGACGAGCGCCTGATGGTCGATTGCTCGCACGCCAACAGCAGCAAGAACCACGAGCGCCAGCTCGACGTGGCGCGCGACATCGCCACGCAAATGAAGGCCGGCAGCCAGAGCATCTTCGGCGTGATGGTGGAAAGCCATCTGCACGATGGCGCCCAGAAGTTCACGCCGGGCAAGGATGATGCGGCGCAGCTCGAATACGGCAAGAGCATCACCGACGCCTGCCTGGGCTGGGACGACTCGATCGCGGTGCTCGATGTGTTGAGCGAGGCGGTGAAGGCGCGGCGAGGCGTCTGAGTCCGGCCTAACGATAGAGCTCAGGGCTCGGCAACTGCCAGTCGTATTTGATGGCGGCGAGTCGCAGCCCGGCCACGCAGAAGATGCCGATCAGGAAGGCCGCGTCGCGTTTGAGGCCGGCCGCGCGCAGCAGCTGGTAGAGCGCGATGCCGGCGATGGCGGCGGTGGCGTAGATGTCGCGGCGCAGCAGCAGCGGCACCTGGCCGCTGAGCAGATCGCGAACGACGCCGCCGCCGACGGCGGTCAGCGTGCCCATCAGCAGGGCGGGCACGCGTTTCATGCCCTGGTCTTCGGCCAGCTCCGTGCCGCTCAGGGCGAACAGCGCGAGGCCTAACGCGTCGGCCACGCGCAGGCCCTTCATGGCGCCCGGTGAGAGCTGACCGTAGGCGGCCGTGGCCAGCGCCGCGGCGACGACCACCGCCAGATAGCGCCCATCGCGGAGCCAGCCGATCGGGTGCCGGTTGAGCAGCAGATCGCGCAGCGTGCCGCCGCCGATGGCCGTGACGGCGGCCAGCACCAGCAGGCCGAACAGGTCGAGCCCGGCTTGCATCGCCGCCAGCGCGCCGCTGACCGCGAAGACGGCGACGCCCATCAAGTCGAACCAATAGAGCATGGCGCGCAGTGTAGAGAAGAATGCCGCTTGAGATCGACGTTAGATCTGCGTTGATCCGCGTTGAATCGGGCCTCAACTCCAGACCGATTGCACCACCGAGCTCAGCGCCACCACCAGCGGATCACCGGCCCGTTCATGCGCGCTGCAGAAGTACAGCTGTGCATCCATGCGGGCATGGCCCCAGACCCACCAGTCGCCGCGCTCGGTGCCGGGCAGGGCGATCTCGTCGCGCACGAGGGCGCAGACGCTGCCGGCAGCGACGAGTGTTTCCAGGGCCGAGGTGTCGGCGCTGCGCACCACCACATTCGGCGTGACGCCCTGCTGCTCGAACATGCTGCGCAGGATCTGGTGCAGATGTGACTCCACGGGGCCGCTGACCCACGGCAGAGCGGCCAATGCGCGCCAGCCTTCCCTGTGCATGCGGGGCGCAAAGGCATGGGGCAGGGCGACCCGGTAGCTGAGCGAGCGAAGCGTCTGCCATTGCAGGTCGCGAGGCGGCGTCAGGCCGATCGAGAAACAGGCCGCGAGGTTGTTGGCGCGTACCGCGTCGAGCAGGCTGCCGACGGCGCCCGCGTGGGTGTTCAGCTCCACCAGAGGCAGGGCTTGCTGCAGGCCCGCCGTCAGCGCGCCGATGCGCAGGAGGTCACCGGTTTCACTGGGCAGGCCCAGGTCCACGCAGCCGCGCAGTTCGCCTTGCATGCGCTGGGCGGCTCCTGTCATTTCGCTTGCCGATGCCAGCAGGGCTTCGGCGCGCGCCAGGAGCTGTTCGCCAGCCCGGGTCAATGTGAGGCGGCCGCCACTGCGGTCAAACAGTGCAACGCCCAGGGCATGCTCAAGGCCCTTGAGCTGTGCGGTCACCGCGGGCTGGGTGACGCACAAGGCCTCGGCTGCCCGCGTGACATGGCCCAGCCGCGCGACGGTCACGAAAGCACGAATCTGGTACAGCTCCATCGCTCGCCTCTTCTTCTCATGCCGGCAGCAAGCGCAGCTGCGTGGGGTCCAGTCCGAGCTGGACCACGCTGCCGATCGCATGCTTGCTGAGGCCGGCCAGGTGGGGGTGATCGGCCGCGACGCAGTGATCCCCGACACGGATGCGATAGCGGGTGAAGGGGCCCAGGAACTCGCTGGCTTCGATCACGCCAGGCACCCAGACGAAGCGTGCATCGCATTGCGCGTCGGCCACCTCCACGCGCAGCGTGTGCGGCCGAAAGCTGATCAGCAGACGGTGCGGCAGCGGCGCTGCGTCATACCGCGGCAGGCGCAATTCCCCCAGGCTTTCCACCGCGACGATGACGGCCTTGGTCTGGGTCTCGCGGACGCGGGCCGGCAGGATGTTCATGGTGCCGACGAAATTCGCAACAAAGGCGTTGACCGGGTAGTCGTAGAGCGAAGCCGGGGTACCCACCTGCTGGATCACGCCCTGGTCCAGCACGGCCATGCGATCGGCGGTGCTCATGGCTTCTTCCTGGTCATGCGTGACGAAGAGGGTGGTCAATCCGAGGCGCCGCTGCAGCGAAAGCAGTTCGCGCCGCATCTGCACGCGCAAGGTTCTGTCGAGGTTGGACAGAGGCTCGTCGAGCAGCAGCACGCGCGGCCCGATCACGAGCGTGCGCGCCAGCGCCACACGTTGCTGCTGGCCGCCCGAGAGCTCGCCGGGCCGGCGTTGCCCCAGGCCACCCAGGCCCACCAGATCCAGCACGGCGCGCACCTTCTCGTCGATCACCTCTGGATCGAGCCTGCGTTCCACCAGGCCGAAGGCCACGTTGTCCCAGACGGACAGGTGAGGCCACAAGGCATAGCTCTGAAACACCATGCCGACCCGGCGCTGCCACGGCGGCAACGTACCGACATCGGAGCCGTCGATCAGCACCCGGCCGCTTTTCGCTTGCAGGAAGCCGGCGACCAGGCGCAGCAGGCTGCTCTTGCCCGAACCGGAGGGGCCGAGCAGGGCAAAGAATTCACCGGGCTCGATGTCGAGGCTGACCGATTTGAGAACTTCGACGCTGCCGTAGGACAGGCACAGGTCCCGGCATTGCACGCCGACCTTGTTCATGATGTTCCTCCGTGGCGGCCTGACAGGCTGCCCGACAGGCTGCCCGACAGGCTGCCTGTCAGGCTGCCTGTCAGACTGCTTTTGGCGATGCGATGCGACAGCCAGGTCCCCACGGCGACCATCAGGATGGACAGCACACCCAGCGCCGCGCCGGGGCCGCGTCCCGAGGCGCTCTGCATGGAGAGGTAGATGCCGTAGCTGACGGGAGCCTGGGCATCAGCCGAAATCAGGGTCAGCGTGGCGGAGAGCTCGACTGCCGCCGTCACGAAGCTGGTGATCAGGCCGGCCAGGATGCCGCCCGCCATCAAGGGCAGCATCACGCGGCGCAACGTGCGCGCCGGCGTGGCACCGACGCTGTAGGCCGCTTCCTCAAGGCTGGGATCGAGCTGCTGCAGGGCAGCCACGCAGGAACGCAGCGCGTAGGGCAGCCGCCGCACGGCATAGGCCAGCATGATGAGCAGCCAGGAGCTGGTCAGCAGCTCGCTGCCGCCGGGCAGTGGGGTGTCGCGGAAGAAGCGCAGGTAGGCAATCGCCAGCACGACGCCGGGCACGGCCAGCGGGACGGTGGCGATCCAGTCGAGCCATTGCCGACCCGGCAGCCGCGTGCGCAGGCTCAGCCAGGCAATCATCAAGCCGAGCACCACATCGAGTCCGGCCGCCAGGCTGCAGTACAGCAGGGTGTTGCCCATCATGTCCCTGGCATCCTTGAAGGCGGTGAGGTAGTGCGAGAAGGTGTAGCCATCGGGCAGCGGCGCATAACTCCAGATGTCGGCCGCGCTCAGCAGCAGGACGCCGAGATGGGGCGAGAGCACGAGCAGCAGAACCAGCAGCACCCAGCCCTGCGCGGCCCAGGTGCCCGGCGGCGAGAGCCGTCGCCGCTGCAGGCCGCCGCTGCCCTTTTGCTGCAGGCTGAAGTGGCGCCCCTTCAAGGCCCGCGCCGACAGGGCCATCGCCGCGATCGAGAAGACGATCATGATCACGCTGATCACCTGGCCTTGCGGGTCGTCGAGGCCGGTCTCCGTGATGCGCAGATAGGCCTGCGGGGCGAGCAGATTGGTCTGGCCCAGCACGAGGGGCGTGCCGAGGTCGTCGAACACCTTGACGAACACCAGCGAAGCGCCGGCCACGAAGCCCGGCAGGGCCAGCGGAAAGATGATCCGCCAGAACAAGCGCCAACCGTGGCAGCCGAGGTTCATGGCGGCCTCTTCCAGCGAGCCATCGATCGTGCGCAGCGCGGCGGTCAGGTTCATCAGGATGAAGGGGAAATAGTGGAGGGTCTCCACGAACACCACGCCGCCCAGCCCGTCCATCAAGGGCAGCGTGAAGCCGAAATGCCGGTCCAGCAGCAGATTGACAGCGCCCGAGCGGCCGAAGATCTGCTGCATGGCCAGCGCGCCGACAAAGGGTGGCATCAGCAGGGGCAGCACGCCCAGAGCCTGGATCAGCAGCGCACCGCGAAACTCGAAGCGCGCCGTGAGGTAGGCCAAGGGCATGGCAATCAGCGCCGCCAGCAGCGCCGAAAGGGCGGCGACACAGAGGCTGTTGGCGAAGGCCTCCTGCATCAGTGCATGGGTGAAGAACGCTTGGAAATGCGCCAGCGTCAGCTGTCCGTCGGCCGTCTGGAAGGCCGTGAAGACGATGCGCCCGAGCGGCAGCACCAGAGAGACGAGCAGGAAGGCCAGCACCAGGATGGCCGCGAGCCAGACGCCAGGCCGGTGGGCAGACATGAGAGGCTTGGCCATCAACGCAGCAGCCGCGCGGCCTGCTCGGCCATGACACGCGCCTGCTCATAGTGGTCGCGGGCCTGGCGGCTCCAACGAGCCTCAAGCGCCGTCGCGCGGTCCGGCTGTTGGCCGGCAGCGAACAGCACTTCGAGCGGCGTCTGCTCGGCCGGGCGGGCGTCAACGAGCGGCGCGTAGGCCAGTTGCCGCGCTTGTCGCAGCAGGCTTGCAGCAGCTGCGTCCGGCCTTCCCTCAAGCAAGGCCTCGCCCTCCTGGATGGCGCGGGTCGCGGCTTGCAACTCCGGGAGCCGGAAGGTGATGGTCTGGTCGAACATCGCCGAGACCAGCTTGTAGCGCCTCCCGGAGAGCGCCGGGTCAAAGCGGACCTTGGCCCGCGCGGCCATCTGGAAGGCATCCGGATAGCCGGGCGGCGGGGCCACCGTCAGGGCTTGCGGCGGCAGGATCGGCAGGCGTGCGATTCTGGGATCGACCAGCAGTTGCTGGCCCGCCCGGGACAAGGTGAAGGCGATGAACTGACGCGCTTCGCCCGGGTTCCTGCTGCCTGCCACCAAGGCGATGTTGGCCGGCACGATGGCGGTCATTTCTGGATAGGCGAACTGGACCGGATAGCCCGCATACCGGCTCGCCAGCCCGAGGAAGTCGATCACGAGGCCGATGCCGAACTGGCCGCTGTTGACGCCTTCGGGCACGCCGAAGCTGCGCTCGGTGATGGCGGCGCAATTGCCGGCAATCTGCAGCAGCAGGCCCCAGCCCCGCTCCCAGCCTTCGCCTTGCAGCAGCGTCTCCACCGTCAGATGCGTGGAGCCTGAACGGGACGGGCTGCTCATCGCCACGTGGCCGAAATAGACCGGTCGGGCCAGATCGGCCCATTCCCGCGGCGGGGGAAGCCGCTTGGCCGCCAGATAGCGGGTGTTCCACATCAGGCCGTAGCCGGCCAGGGCCTGGCCGAGGTAGTAGCCCTCAGGGTTGTTGATCGGGTAGGGGCCGGCGCTTTGGGGCGCTTCCTTGTTGATCAGGTCGTCGATCTTCTCGAGCAGCTTTTGTCGGGCCATCAGCTCGAAGGCGTCGGGTGCCGAGGCCCAGAACACCTCGGGCCGATGGCCCGCCGGCAGCTCGCGAACATAGGCGACGCTTTGCACGGTGTTCTTGTTGAGGATCTGCAGCCGGATGCCGGGATGGCCGGCCTCGAAGGCGAGCTGGTAGGCCCGGGTCAGCTCCCTGGGAAAGGACGTGAGAATCGTCACCGTGCCTGCCAAGGACGGGCGAGCCATGAAGAGGGCCATGACCGTGGCGGCCGCGAGAAACTGGCGGCTGGGATGCTTCACGGCGAACCTCCTGCAAGAACTGCTGACTCGGGCTGGGCGCCCTTCAGTAAGATGCGCGATTCTCGGCAGGTCGCTTGCCCCTTGTCATGTTTGGCATCAAGGCTTGCGGTTGACTCGAATGGGTCGGCCTCTTCGGCTTCTTGGGCCTCTTGCGCCTCTTGCGCCCTCTTGATTTGGCGGCCGGCATCCTCAGATGCGTTCGCATCCCTGTTTCACGTTTCTTTCAGTCATGACCAAGCAAACCCATTCCTTCCAGGCCGAGGTCAAGCAGATCCTGCACCTCGTCACGCACTCGCTGTACTCCAACAAGGAGATCTTCCTGCGCGAGATCGTGTCCAACGCGTCCGACGCCTGCGACAAGCTGCGCTTCGAAGCGCTCGACAACGCCGCCTTGTTTGAAGACACGCCGAACCTGGAGGTCCGTGTCAGCTTCGACGAAGCCGCGCGCACCGTCACGATCAGCGACAACGGCATCGGCATGAGCGCCGAGGAAGCGATCTCGCATCTGGGCACGATTGCCAAGAGCGGCACGCGGGAGTTCATGGCCAAGCTCGAAGGCGACCAGAAGAAGGACGCCAATCTGATCGGCCAGTTCGGCGTGGGCTTCTACTCGGGCTTCATCGTGGCCGACCGCATCACTGTCGAGACGCGTCGCGCGGGCCTGAGCGCCGACCAGGGCGTGCGCTGGACCAGCGAAGGCACGGGCGACTACGAGGTCGAAACCATCACCAAGCCCGGTCGTGGCACCGATGTGATCCTGCATCTGCGCGAAGGCGAGGAAGAGTTCCTCAAGACCTGGCGCCTGAAGTCCATCATCAACAAATACTCGGACCACATCTCCCTGCCGATCCTGATGCGCAAGGAAGAGTGGAAGCCCGATGAAGCCAAGTCGGTGTTGCTCGATGAATGGGAGAGCGTCAACAAGGCCTCGGCGCTGTGGGCGCGCAGCAAGAGCGAGGTCACGCCCGAGCAGTACGAGGAGTTCTACAAGCAGATCAGCTACGACACCGAAGCGCCGCTGGCCTACACGCAGAACCGCGTGGAAGGCCGCAGCGAATACACGCAGTTGCTCTACATCCCGAAGAAGGCGCCGTTCGACCTGTGGAACCGCGACAAGCGCGGCGGCGTGAAGCTCTATGTGAAGCGCGTCTTCATCATGGACGATGCCGAGGCGCTGATGCCCGTCTACCTGCGCTTCGTGAAGGGCGTGATCGACTCGGCCGACCTGCCGCTGAACGTGAGCCGCGAGCTGCTGCAGGAGAGCCGCGATGTGAAGGCGATCCGCGAAGGTTCGACCAAGCGCGTGCTGTCGATGCTCGAAACCCTGGCCGACAACGAAGACGCGGTCGAGCGTGCCAAGTACGCCGAGTTCTGGAAGGACTTCGGCTCGGTGCTCAAGGAGGGCATCGGCGAGGACCACCCGAACCAGGAGCGCCTGGCCAAGCTGTTCCGCTTCGCTTCGACGCACGCCGATGAAGGCGTGAGTCTGGCCGACTACCTGGGCCGCATGAAGGAAGGCCAGGAGGCGATCTACTACATCACGGCCGATTCGCTGAGCGCCGCCAAGAACAGCCCGCAGCTCGAGATCTTCCGCAAGAAGGGCCTCGAAGTGTTGCTGCTGGTGGACCGCGTGGACGAGTGGATGCTCTCGCATCTGTACGAGTTCGAGGGCAAGCCGCTGCAATCGGTGGCCAAGGGCTCGATCGACCTCGGCACCTTGCAGGACGAGGAAGAAAAGAAGGCCGCCGAGGCCGCCGCCGAAGCCAACAAGCCGCTGCTGGAAAAACTCAAGGCTGCCTTGAAGGACCGCGCCAAGGACGTGCGTGTGAGCACGCGTCTGGTCGATTCACCGGCTTGCATCGTGGTGGAAGAAGGCGATATGAGCGGGCACCTGGCGCGCCTGCTCAAGCAGGCGGGCCAGAACGCGCCGGCCTCGCTGCCCACGCTGGAGATCAACGCGGACCACGCGCTGGTCAAGCGGCTCGATGCGAGCGCGCATTTCGATGATCTGGCGAACGTGCTGTTCGACCAGGCGGTGCTGGCCGAAGGCGGTGTGCTGGAAGACCCGGCGGCGTATGTGCGTCGCGTCAACAGCCTGCTGCTGGCCTGAGGGAAGCCGCTGAGAAAACTCGGCGCCGAGGCATCGCACAATGATGCATCGGTTCCGAGGATTCTCATGCGCCTGTTCCTGCTGCCCCTGATCCTGTCGCTGTGTGTGTCGAGCCCCGCCTGGGCTGCCACCGGGACCCCCGCCAAGTCCGCCAAGACGGCGACCACTGCAAGCTCTGCGGCTTCCGATTTTCAGATCGGCCCGCGCCCCGCGTGGGTGGCGGACGTGCCCGTCGACCCCAGCCAGCCCATCACCGCGGCGCCCACGCAGGTGCTGCTGATGGACCACCAGACGCGCCTGGAGAAGACCGGCAGCGTGCGCTACTGGCACGCGATCCGCGCCGTGAACAGCACGGAGGGCCTGACGGCCGCTTCGCAGATCACGATGGATTTCGACCCGAGCTACCAGCACGTGGTCCTGCACCAGCTGGTGATCGTGCGTGACGGCAAGCGCATCGACAAGCTCCAGCGCAAGATCGTCAAGGTGCTGCACCGCGAGACCAATCTGGAGCGCCAGATGGTCGACGGGCGCATGACACTGTCCATCGTGCTTGACGATCTGCGCGTCGGCGATCGCATCGAATGGTCGGCCTCGACGATCGGTGACAACCCGGTGTTCGACGGCCACTTCGTGGACACCGAATGGACCAGCGCGAGCCTCGGCCCGATGGGGCTGGTCAATCTGCGTCTGCTCTCGCCGGTCGAGCGCGTCATCCACCACCGCGAGCCGACGGAGCTGGTGACGGTCAAGGAATCGGACGACAAGGGCTGGCATGAGCTGCTGATCCGCCGCCGCAACGTGCCGCAGTTCCACTACGACCCCACCGCTCCGGTCACCGAGGTCTATCGCGATCAGGTCGAGTACAGCGAATTTGCCGATTGGCCCGATGTCGCCCGCTGGGCCGAGCAGCTGTTCGCCAACACGCGCGGCAGCGGCGTGCTCAAGGCCAAGGCGGCGGAGATCCGCGCGCAGGCGGCCACGCCCGATGAAAGGCTGGAGCGAGCGCTTGATTTCGTGCAGCAGGACATCCGCTATTTCGGCACCGAGATCGGCGTCAATTCGCACCGGCCCGCCAACGCCGACGAGGTGCTGCGCCAACGCTTCGGCGATTGCAAGGACAAGGCCGCGCTGCTGGTGAACCTGCTCGCCGAGCTCGACATGAAGGCCACGCCGGCGCTCGTGTCCACCTACCTGCGCGACGACGTGAGCAAGCGCCTGCCCAGTCCGCTGAACTTCGACCATGCCATCGTCGCCGTCCAGCAGGGCGACAAGCTGCTGTGGCTCGACGGCACGCGCAATCTGCAACGCGGCAAGCCCGAGGCGCGCGAGAGCGAAGGCCTGGGCCTGGCCCTGCTGGCGCGCGCCAAGTTCGACCAGCTCACGCCGATGCCCAAGGCGACGGAGCAGCAACGCACGAGCACGGTCGATCACTTCGTCTTCAAGCATCTGCAGGACGAGGGCCGGCTGACCTCGACCACCACCTACTACGGCGTGATGGCAGAAGGCCTGCGGGCGGCCCGCGCCGACATGCCGGCGGCCGATTTCGACAAGGGGGCGATGGCCGATGTGCTGAAAGCCTATCCCGGCTTTGTGCAGGATGTGCCGCCCGAGGTCGAGGACGTGCCCGGCTTGAACGCCGCCAAGATCACCTTGCATCTGCGCACCGCCGATTACTGGCGCTTTGTCGAAGGGCGCCTGCTGGTGGGCGACCTGATCTTCTTCAACGTGATGGACCCCTTGCGCCTGCCCGACCAGAATCCGCGCACGCTCGCGCTGCGCCTGGGCACGCCGGGCCTGATCAGCCAGCGTATCGAGCTGGAGAGCGACGACGCCCTCGTCGCCAGCGACAGCAGTGATCAATACCGCGAGAGCAATGCGATCTTCAAGCTGGAGATGCACTACAAGAGCACGCCGCACCTGATCACAGCGAGCGCCGATCTGCGCGTCCAGGCCGAGCGCATCGAGCCGGGGCAGTGGGCGGCGCATCGCGACAACCTCAAGAAGGTGTGGCCGAGGCTGGCGACGACGATCCAGGTCGTGGCCTTGTCGCCCGAGCATTTCGAGAGTCGCAAGAAGGGCCTCGCGGACATCGACGCGGCCATCAGCGCCGGGCGCATCAAGGTCGTGACACGCCAGCAGGTGCGCTCACGCGCGCGGCTGGTGCTGGAGGACGACATGCTGGCCGACACGCGGCTGGCGCCCAAGCTGCGCGCGCAGGTCCTCGTGAACCGCGGCGAGGATATGGACAACATCGGCAACCGGGTGGCGGGGCGACTGGCCTTCGAGCAGGCGGTCGCGCTGGATCCGCAATTGCCCGCCGCTCATGCGGGCCTGGCGGTCAACGCCTTGGTGTCGGGCCAGGACGATCACGCGATCGCGTCCGCCGAGCAGGCGCTGAGCCTCAAGAACGATCACATGGAAGCGCGCTACACCAAGGCCTATGCGCGCCACATGTCGGGCGACTATGCCGGAGCCAAGGCGGATCTGCTGGACATCCTGCAGTCGAGCTCGGAAGTCGATCGCAGCTACGGCAGCATCTGGGTCTACCTGAATGCGCGTGCGCTGGGTGAGGACGGCGTGCAGGCCACCGCTCAATTGCTGCCCGGCGGCAACGAAGAGAAGCCCTGGCCGTTCGCGGCCTTGCGCTATCTGCGCGGCGAGATCGACTTCAAGGCCGCACTGGCCGCCGCCGATGCCAACAAGCAGACGCAGCGTGAACGTGAATGCGAGCTGTACTTCTACGCCGGCAAGAAGGCGCTGCTCGACAAGAACGCGGCCGACGCGCGCAAGGACTTCCAGCTCAGCCTGGACACCGGCGTGACCGAGTTTCTCGAATACGGCCTGGCCAAGCGCGAGCTCGCGCGTCAGCACTGAGCGTCGGGTTCAGGCGCCTCGGAACCGGCCGAGCTGCCGCTGAACTGGAGCGTTACTTGCATTGCGCCTCCGACATGTTTTAAGTATGCTGACTCGGCGATTGACGATTGCCGATCGGCTGGGATCGGTTGGGCGGTAAGCAGTAAGCGGCTCCCTAAGAACGACAGGAAAGTCATGCCTTGGCTCGCCCTGACAGTACTGATCACGCTGCTCCTGTTGTTGGGGCTTTGCGGTGCGCTGTGGGTCTATCGCCGGCAATGGGCGCGGGGACTGCAAGAGGCCGCCGAAGTCAATGCCCGCCTGCAGTCCAGCCTCGATGCGCAGACGCAGGCTTTGCAGCAGCAGGCCGCGCAGTGGCAGGACGCCGTGACGCTGCGGGACGAGCGAGCGGCATGTCTGCAAGCCGATCTGCTCGGCTCGGCTGCCACCGTCGCCGAGGCCGCTCGAACGTTGCGACTCCATGAGTTGCCGCCCGCACTGCGTGAGCAGGCGGAGCTCGTCGACGGCAGCATCCAGTGCTTGCGCGCATCGCTGGCCTTGCAGGTGGATTCCGCTCGCGTGGAGGCCGGCACGCTGGCGTTGATGCCCGCCGTGTTTGACTTCGACGCTGTGCTGCAGGCCTTTGGCGATGCGGCGTCCGTTCAGGCAGGAGCGTACGAACGCGAGCTGATCTTCGAAGTCGAACCCGATGTGCCGCGCTGGCTGCTGGGCGATGCGCCCCGCTTGCTGAGCCTGCTGAAGGCTCAACTGGACTGGATGCTGGGCAACCTCGTCGGCGGCGATGTCCTGGTGCATGTCGGCTTCGATCAACCGCGCGTCGGCCTGCCGTCGCCCGAACCTGGCATGTCGCTGCTGCTGCGCTTCGAGATCAGTGCAGGGACGGGCTTTGGGAGACGGACCCGCGTCGATGCCCAAGATGCACGGGCGCGCCTGGCTGCAGCCGTCCATCTTCGCCTGCTCGAACTGATGGGCGGGAGCGCGGGCCAGCGGGAGGCGCCGGGGCTTGGCCCTGTCCAGTGGTTCACGGCGCAGGTGCAGACCGCAGACGCCCGGGACAGCATGGACGAGAGCGGCAGCCGTCCTGCGCTGAGCGGGCGGCGCGTGCTGGTGGTGGACGACAAGGAAGGCGTTCGCACCCTGCTGACCAAGCTCCTCGGCCACTGGGGCCTGATCGTGACGGCGGCAGCCTCGGGCTTCGCGGCGATCCAGGCGGCGGTATCGGCCGAGAACATGGGCAAGGGCTTCGACCTGGTGATGCTGGACGCTGAGATGCCGGAGCTGAACGGGCTGGAAACAGCGCGCCTGTTGAACGCTCGGGGTCTGCACGAGGTGCCGATTCTGGTGCTGTTGAGCGGCACCTTGACCGGGCCCTTGCTGGCCGAAGCCCAACTGGCCGGCGTGGCCGAGGTCTTGGGCAAGCCGCTGGTTCGGCAGGCCGTTCATCAGATGCTGCAACGCATGCTGGCCTGCGCCGGGTCGACGGCTGCGGCGGCGCCCAAGGTGCAGCGCGAGGCCGGCATTCCTGCCGCTGTGCAAGCGCTGAGCGGCGCGCGTGTGCTGTTGGTGGAGGACAACGAGATCAACCAGCAGATTGCGCTCGAGCTGTTGCAGGCTTCGGGAATGGAGGTGCAGGTGGCGGGGCATGGGCAGGCGGCGCTGGAACTGCTCAATTGGCAGTATTTCGACCTGGTGCTGATGGACCTGCAGATGCCGGTGTTTGACGGCCTGGCGGCGACGCGCCTGATTCGTGCCAACCCGCGGCACGCCGCCTTGCCCGTCATTGCGATGACGGCTGCGGCCAGCCCGCTGGTGCGGCAGCAGTGCATCGAGGGCGGCATGAACGCGCACTTGATCAAGCCGTTTGACCTCGACAGCCTGTGGGCCGTGCTGCAGCGCTGGATCGCGCCGCGGCCGGGGCTGGGACAAGGCCGACAGGATCCGCCGGCGAGTGAGCCAGCCCGCGACAGCACGCAAGCGCCTGCCCTCTTGCAACTGCCGCCCTCTTTCCCGGGCTTCGACATGCAGGCTGCGCTGCAGCGCATGGGAAACAGGGTCGACCTCTATGTGCGCACGGCACGCATGTTCCTGGACACGCAGGCCGACAGCGTCGAGCTGGTGCGCGAGGCGCTGAATATGGGGGACCGCGAGACCGCCATCAGGCTCGCCACGACGCTCAAGAACCTGGCGGGCAATCTGGGCGCGCGAAGCCTGCAGGACGAGGCGCTGGCCTTGGAGGCCTGCTTGCGCGAGCCGGCGGATGTTGAATTCCGCGGGCGGGCCATTCGCGTCGAAGAGGCGCTGGAGATTGTGTGTCTTGCGATCCGCTCCATCCTGGTTTCCGCCACCGCAAAGCCCTTGCCTCAGCAGGCGTCCGCCCCTGCCGTCGGTTCAAGCCCTTAGGCCTTCAGGCCTTTAAGCCTTGCGCGATGCTCTCGAGCAGCGCTTGAGTGCAAGCTTCAAGCGGAAGCAGGTGATCCGTCCAATCGGCTGTGCCGGCCGCGTGGGGGCCTTGTAACGCCTGCTCAAAAGCAGCGGCCAGGCCGTGCAGTTCGTGCGCCCCGAGTGTCGCGGCGAGTCCCGTCAGCGTGTGGGCATGCCGCAGGGCCGCCTCGGCGTCACCGGCTTGCATCGCGGCGGCTGCGCGGCCCGGAAGATCGCCGTGCCGAGCCTCGAAGCGAAGCAGCATGTCCCGGTAGCGGCGCGGGCTGCCGCCGGTGTGTACCAGCCCGGCCGCGGTGTCGAGTCCTTGCATGACAGGCAGCGTCAAAGCGGATTCTGAAGAGGCGGCTGACCGCAGCGCGTCGGTCCCGGTCCCCGCCTCGGTCATCGCTTCAGCCGGCGGCAACCAATGCATCAAGGTGCTGATCAGGAGCTTCACGTTCAGCGGCTTTCGCAAGTGATCGTTCATGCCGGCGTCCAAGCAGGCGCGGCGCTCGCTCTCCATCGCGTTGGCGGTCATGGCGATGATGGGCAGGGCCTTGTTTCGCGGGTCGCGCCGCAGCGCGTAAGTGGCGGTGACGCCATCCATCTCGGGCATCTGCATGTCCATCAGGATGGCGTCGAAGGGGCGCTTGTCGGCGTTCGCTTCGTGAACCAGCGCCAGGGCTTCAATGCCGTTCTCGGCGACCGTCACGTGCAGCGCCAGGTCTTCGAGAATCTCCCGGGCCACCTGCCGGTTGATCTCGTTGTCGTCCGCGATCAGGATCCGGCGCCCTTGCAACTGCGCGCGTGCAGCCGACTCCAGCGCGTCGATGTCGGCGCGGCCTTGTTCGTCGCTGCCGGCCCCGAACAACTCGGCGATGCAGTCGAACAGGGTTGAAGGGCCGACGGGCTTGTTCAGGAAGGTACTGAAACCCGCGGCTTGGGCGCGTTCGCGCAACTCCGGCGTGCTGGAGGCATTGAGCAGGATGATGACGCGCGGGGGCGGGTCGAGCGTCAATGTTTGCAGGCGTTCCTGCAGTGCCAGTTCTTCGCCGCCTCCCGTGCGGTGGTCGAGCACAAGCAATCCCGGACGCGCACCTTGCTGGAGATGGGCGAGCGCCTCAGCTGTATTCGCTGCCGGATGCACCTTCAGGCCGAAGCTTGCGAGATAGTCGCCATAGATGGCGCGAGCATCGGCATCCTCGTCAACGAGCAGGGTCTCCATGCCGATCAAGGCCGGTGCGCTTTGCTGGCGCGGCACCAGGGTCTTGGCAAAGCCGAAGCGGGCGCTGGCCCAGAAGGTGCTGCCTTCTCCCAAGGTGCTCTCGACACCCACCTCGCCACCCATCAACTGGGCCAGATGCTTGCAGATGGACAGGCCGAGTCCGGTCCCGCCGTACTTGCGCGTGGTGCTCGATTCGGCCTGCGAGAAGTTCTCGAACAGCAGCTCGATCTGTTCGGGCGACAGGCCGATGCCACGATCGCTGACGGCAAACTTCAGCAGCACGCCGTCCGGTGAATCGTCTTGCACGGCGACCGAGACGATGATGCGTCCGCGCTCGGTGAACTTGATGGCATTGCTGGTGAAGTTGAGCAGGATCTGCCCCAGGCGCAGCGGGTCGCCGATCAGGCCGCGGGGCACGTCGCGAGGGATCTTGAGGAACAGGTCGAGTCCCTTGGCATCGGCCTTCTCCCGGCTGAGTTGCAGGAGCTCCTCGAACACCTCGCCGAGGTCGAAGTCGATGCGCTCGATCTCGAGCTTGCCGGCCTCGATCTTGGACAGGTCCAGCAAGCCGTCGAGCAGGTGGTGCAGGTTGCCGGCCGCGCGCTCGATGTTCTGCACGTAGTTGAGCATGCGCCTGTCTTGCGTCGTCTTGCGGGCCAGGTGCGCCATGCCGATGATGGCGTTCATCGGCGTGCGGATCTCGTGGCTCATATTGGCCAGGAAGGTGCTCTTCGCCCCGTTGGCCAGCTCGGCGTCGTGCCTGGCTTGCTCCAGTTCGACGGTGCGCTGGCGAACCAGTTGTTCGAGGTTGCGGCGGTGCAGCTCCAGCTCTCGCTGGGCTTGCAGCCGTTCGGTGATGTCAAGCCCGGTGGTGACGACGAACTGCACCTGCCCGTTCGTTCGGTAGCAGCTCACCGAGACCTGCAGGTCGATCACTCGGCCATCGCTGCGGATGTTCCGCTGGTCGATCTGATAGCTGTCCATCTCACCCGCGATCATGCGAACGTAATGGTCCAGCGCGGCGGCTTGGTCGTCGGGATGCACGAATGCTTGCCAAGGCATGGTGCGGATCTCTTCTTCGGTGTAGCCCAGCATCTCGCAAAAGCGCCGATTGATGCGCGTCCAGCGGTTGTCTTGCGAGGTGATGTTGATGCCGAAGTAGTCCATGTCGAACTGCCAGCGGAACAGCCACTCGCTTTCCTTGAGCGCGATCTCGGCCTGCTCGCGCGCCGCGTTCAAGCGCATCGCGCTGATCCCGTAGCCCAAGGTTTCGGCAAATTTGGCGAGCAGCTGGATCACCTCTTCGTGCTGGAAGGCATCGGGTTCGCCGGCATACAGGCACAACACGCCGAGCGTGCTGTCGTCGATCGGGAAAGGCATGGCGATCGACGATTGAAAACCATGCCTGAACGCCACGCTTTGCAGTGCCCCTGTGGCGAGGCGTGCAACGGTTCGGGAGCTCCTGACGGTCTCTCGTTTGCGCAAGGCCTCGCCGCAAGGATCCTGGTCACCGGCATCGCCCCAGGAGGGCTGCAATTCTTCGATGTAGTCGATGCCGACGCCGGCATGCGCGATGGGGCTCACCGTCTTCAAGGCATCGTGCTCGGCGCGCCCGACCCAGGCCATCAAATAGCCGCCGCTGCCAGCCGCCAGCTCGCACGCTTGTCTCAGCAGTTCGGCTTCTGAGTGCGTCTGACTCAGCGCCGAACTGCCTTCGGCCAGCAGGCGCGCGGCTCGGTTGACTTTCTTCAGCGCGTCCTCGGCCTGGCGCGGCGTGGTGACGTCGCGCGCGATGCCCAACACGCCAAGCAGCCGTCCGTCAGCTTCGTAGAGCGGCCTCCTGACGGTCTGCACCAGCCTCGTCTGTTGGCCGGCGCGCGTGACGCGTTCTTCGTGAGTGCAGGCTTCGCCGGCCGTGATGGCGGAGCGGTCGTTGAGCGCGAAGACGTCGGCCTCTTCCGGAGAAACGAAGTCGGCATCTCGCTTGCCGATGATGTCGATCTCTCTTGCGCCATACGCGGCCTCGAAGGCGCGGTTGCAAGCCAGATAGACACCGTCGGCATCCCTGATCCAGACCGGATCGGGAATCGCGGCAAAGAGCGTCTCCAACAGCTGTTCGCGCGGCGAAGCTGGTGTCGAACGCTGTTCATCACCTTCAGGGTGATCGCAGTGGGGCGGCACGACTCACTCCTCTACCTTCAGATTTCGCTTCAGGTTTCGCTTGCTACGGCTGAGTGGGCAAAGAATAATGCAGCGAGTCACTGTACCGGAAAGCATTCTTACGCGAGCAGCAGCATTGTGTTCATGCACAAGGAGGCGCAGATGCGAGGAGCAAGAACAAAGGCGGCACAGACGCTCGGCGACGCGGAGCGCGAGCGATCCATAACGGTGACACGACGGCCGTTCGGACTTTGCCCGGGCACGCTGCTGAGCTTAGCTGCTCTGCCGGTTTGGCCTCTTGCCGCTTCCGCGCAAACGCTCACGCAGGCCACCGCATCGGCAGCGGCGCCAGCGGCTCCGGCAACCGCAGCGTCAAGCCCGGCGCTTGAGAGCCTGGACAGGGTGGTCATTCACGCCCGAGGTCGGGACGAAGCGCTGCAAAGCGTCCCCATGTCGGTGAGAGCCTTTTCGGCCCAGGCCATCGAGGACAAAGACATCAGGACACCGGGCGACCTGATCGCCCTGATGCCGAATCTCTCGCTGGTCGAAGCGCAGTCGGTCGGCACCTCTTTCATGACCATCCGCGGGATCACGCAGGTCCGCAACGGGGACGCGCCGATGGCGGTCGTGGTGGACGGTGTGGAACAAAGCGACGCCAGACAGTTCACGCAGGATCTGTTCGACATCCAGAGCATCGAGGTTCTGCGCGGCCCGCAGGGCGCACTCTACGGCCGCAACGCAGTGGGCGGCGCGATCCTGATCACCACCAGGCAGCCGACCGACGAGACCACGGGATTCATCGACCTGGGCTACGGAACGGGGAAGGAAAAAATCGCGCAAGGGGCTGTCAGCGGTGCCCTGGTCAAGGACCAGCTGTTCTATCGCCTGGCGGGCAGCATCACCGACAGAGCGGGCTACTTCGAGAATCTGTACCTGGGCCGCAAGGCCGACCCGTATCGGGACAAGACCTTCCGGGGTCTGCTGAAATGGGACGTTAGCGACAAGCTCAGCATTGACTTGCGCGCCAACTACGTTCACGACCGCGCGAGCGCCTCCAACTACATCTATCAGCCCACGCACTTGCTGGCGAACTGCCAGGCGGATCCCAACAATCTTTTCGACTTCACGCTGCTCAATGCCGATCATGTCTCGCGCACCTACTGCTCCAACAACCCGAGCCGGAATACGCGGCAGCTCAGCGAGATCACGCTGAAGGCCCGCTACGACCTCGACTTCGCGGCGCTGACTGCTGTGGCCTCGCACAACCACATCAACGAAACCGTCGCCGCAGACCAGTTCCCCTACACGGCCTCGAGAAACTTGTCCGGTCTGGACGGAACGCAGACGCAGTACGTCAACATCAACACCAACTCGCTGGAAGCGCGCCTGACCTCACCGACCCAACCGGGCCTGCGGTGGTCGGCAGGGGGCTCCGTGCTGAAGACCGCCCGGTTCATCTCGACCACGACGGGCTCCGACCTGGGTCTGGGGATTGAGGACCTCACCGACGCCCCCGACTTCACCAGCCCGACCAACCCGACCACCAGCTGGTTTGCCGACCACAACCACAACCTCGCGTCCGCGCTGTTCGGCAACGTCGACTACGACCTCGGCAAGCAGGTCGAAATCTCATTTGCGCTGCGCCATGACCGCGACCACCGTCAGCAGATCGTGGACAGTCGGCAGTCTGCGGGCCTGCCGACAGGTTGCAGCGCCGCCAACGTCGCCGGCTGCACCAACGAGGCCACATACAGCGCCTGGCAGCCCAAGGTTTCTCTGCGCTACAAAGCTGCCGACGGTTCGCTGCTGTATGCCTCGTACGGCGAGGGCTTCCGCTCGGGGCAGTTCAACCAGAGTGGCGTCGGTGCGGCCGCCGCAGCGGCCAGCCCGCCGGTCAATGGCGTGGCCGACGAGATCGGCGCGGAGATCGTTCGCTCGGTGGAGCTGGGCTACAAGACCACGCTGGCGGACGGCAAGGTCACGCTGAACGGCTCGCTGTATCACACGCAGGACAACAACGCGCCGTACTTCGTTTTCATCGGTGCGGTCGGTGCTCAAGTGCTGGTGCCAATCAACCGCGTCAACATCAGCGGCGGTGAGATCGAAGCCGCGACCGAACTGGCCAAGGACTGGACGGCGAATCTGGGTTTCGGCGTCACCCGCAGCAAGATTGCAGCCTATGTCATCGATCCGGCCGACGTGGGCAAGAACGCGCCCTACACGCCCAACATGACGGCCAATCTTGGCATGCAGTACCGCTTCGAGGCCGGGCAGGGCATGAGGATCCTCCTCGGCGGTGACCTGATCTTCAAGGGGCGCCAGTTCTGGGACCCCGAGAACAGCACCGCGCGCTCCGCCTTGACCTTGATCGATCTGCACGGCTCGCTGGAAAGCGCCGACCGCAAATGGATCGGCACGCTGGCCATCAAGAACGTGGCCGACAAGGTCTACAACGCCGAGTGGGTGGGCGGCGGCTTCGCGCAGCCTGCGCCGCCGCGCGTCATCCGTGTGGATGTTCGCTACAGGTTCTGAACGGCGACGTCAGGCGTCCCAGAAAACATAGTCTTCGTCGAGCGGCGCATTGGGCGCGGGCGGCTGCGTCTGCATCGCCTCCAGCTGTTCACGCAGCTTGGCGACCTGATCGTTCCAGTAGTTCGGCGTGCCGAACCACGGGAAGGCCAGCGGGAAGGCCGGGTCGCCCCAGCGTTTTCCGAGCCAGGCGCTGTGGTGGATCATGCGCAGCGTGCGCAGCGGCTCGATCAGGCCCAGCTCGCGGCGATCGAATTCGGCGACGGTTTCGTAGCCTTCGAGCACGCAGGCCAGTTGCTGGCGCATCGAGAGCGCGTCGCCGGACAGCAGCATCCACAGGTCCTGCACGGCGGGGCCGGTGACCGCGTCATCCAGGTCGACAAAATGCGGTCCGCGATCAGGCGTCCAGAGGATGTTGCCGGGATGGCAGTCGCCATGCAGGCGCAGCGTCTGCATATCGGGCACCGCATCGAAGGCTTGCTGGATCGCTTGAAGGCAGAGCTCCACGGTCGCGCGCCAGGCCGGCTGGATTTCGAGCGGAACGCTTTCACTTTCGAGCAGGAAGTCGAGCGCGGCCTGGCCGGGCGCGGCGCTGTCCCAGCGCAGGCGGTGCTCGAAAGGCCGCTCACGTCCGACGTTGTGGATGCGGCCGAGCAGTCGGCCGATCCAGGTCAGCACCTCGGGGTCTTCGAGCTCGGGACCGCGTCCGCCTTGCCGGCCGGTGACCGCGAAGCGCTGGCCCTGCTCATGACGCAAGGTTGAATCGCCGAGCATCCAAGGCGCGGCCACGGGCACTTCGGCGGTGGCCAGTTCGGCGGCAAAGGCGTGTTCTTCGAGGATCTGCGCGTCGGTCCAACGATGGGGTCGATAGAACTTGGCCACGGCGACGCGGCCGTCTTCCAGATGGACCTGCAGCACGCGGTTCTCGTAGGAGTTCAGCTGCAGCATCCGGCCATCTGCGCGCAAGCCCGCAGCCTCGAGGGCGTCGAGCATGAATTCGGGGGTGAGGGCAGCGAAGCTGCTGTCGATGTCAATACGGCTCATTGGGCCGCATTGTCGTCCCTAGCCCGGCTCAGCGCGGTGTGCGACCGCTGCCGTAGCGCGGCGTATCGACGACCACACCGACGATGTCGTTAGGCGCTTCGTCCGGATACTGGGAATCGCGCCCCAGCGGTTCGGCGAAATTGCGGCTGTTGGCGAAGCCGGATGCAGTGGCGTGGCGGCCACCGGTGCGCGAGGCGTCCATGCCGCCGCCGGAGTCATAGCGGCTGTCGGGTGCGAAGAAGGAATCGCTGAAGATGGCCGAGTCCTGCCACAGGCTGCCGCGGCTGGGACGACGGCCGCCTTGGCTTGCCGCGATCGGACGCTGGCTCGGGATCGGCGCGGCCTGCGGGCCCCGCGACTGGCTGTTGGAGTAGGGCACCAGCAGTTGCAGCTCGGCGGCGCTGGGCAGGTTGTCCACGGGGCAGCGCAGATAGCGCACGCGGCAGGCGCCGAGCACCGATTGCTTGATCTGCAGATTGCGGCCCGAAATGCTGCGCTCGCTGTCCAGGTCGATCGCGGCCAGCACGCGGCCGTTGGGGCTGCAGATCGCGAAGGTGACGTGGATGGTGCCCAGCAGGTCGAACCAGTAGCGCACTTCCTTGGCCTCGTTCGGCTGGCAGAAACGCACCAGCGGCAGCTTGGCCAGGATCACGTGATGGGGCAGGGCTTCCTTGAGGAGGCGGTAGACGCGTCGCTCATCGGCACCAAAGACCGGCCGCGCGGTGAGTGACCACTCGGAGGGCAGCGGCTTGTTGGCCGGACCTGGACGGCGCAAAGCCCACAGCAGCATCAGCGCCAGCAGGGCAAAACCCGCGGCCAGCGCAATGATCCAGGGGGTGGCGTTCTGCATTCCCAAGTGGAGGCCTTGTGTCCTTGGCACACGGGAATCCGGCGCCGTGGCCGCACTGTAGCCTAAGGGTGGGGCGCTTACTTCCGGGTGAGTCCCGAGTGACTCCCACGTTCGCGGGGAGTGCCCGCTGAATATGGGGGTTAGGGCTTGGCGGTTTTGCCCGGGCCGAAGACGCGATGCTTCAGCCACCGCAGCTTGTCACCAATGCGGCGCACCTCGCGCAGATGGCGCTTGAGCTGGAAATCCACCTCGGCCAGATGGCGCTCCACGGCTTCGTCCACGTGCGAAGACATGGTGTCCGGCGAGAGGCGCAGCCAGGCTTCGGACTCGCTGCCGTCGCGTTCGACCTTCGCACCGGCATTGCGGGCGATCTTCAACATCGGCGCGTTTTCGCTGAGCGCATGGATGAACAGGGTGTCGATGCCGCGATTGCGTGCATGCAGCGCCGCATGCTCAAAAAGCCGGCGGCCGATGCCGCGGCCGCGCGCCTTGGCGCCGACCGAGACCCCGAACTCGGCCATCGCCGGCTGGCCGGCGCGTTGCGGGCTCGGGTCATAGGCCAGATGCGCCATCGCCACCAGTTCCAGCCGGCGGTTGAAGATGCCCAAGATCTCGTCGCGCTCGAAATCGAGGCCTGCGGCATAACGCTCGATCTGGGCGTCATTGGCGGCATAGCCAAAGCGCAAATAGCGGTCGCGCTCGTCGAGCGCCAGCAGATGGTGGGTAATGCGGCGGCGATGCCGGTGCGTGAGCGGGCGGATCGGCACCCAATCCGAAACGGCTCGGCGCAGCCGCCCCAGGGGTTGGGGCGCTTCAGGCTTGGAGGGCGATGAACTGGTCATGTTGGTAATAACCCTTATTTTACACGGACCCCAGAGGATTGATGCGCTGCAGCATTGTCGGCGGCTTTCAATCTGTCCTTCTCGTGATCGCGCTTCCCAAAGGATCGCTCCTTTGCTACACTAGCGGGCTTTCCCCGTCTTGGCTGGGGGAGAAACACCGACATGAGAGGCTGCGCTCATGGATCCTGGGACGAGAGTTCTAAAGGATTCAGGGCACAAACAAGCAGCACCGATTGCGGTTTTGATTCAGCCATTATCGAGATTTACTCATGAAGACCTTCAGCGCCAAGCCGGCCGAAGTGACGCACGAGTGGTTTGTGATTGACGCCACCGACAAGGTGCTCGGACGTGTTGCCAGCGAAGTGGCACTCCGTTTGCGCGGCAAGCACAAAGCCATTTACACGCCTCACGTCGACACCGGTGATTTCATCGTCATCATCAACGCAGAAAAGCTGCGCGTCACGGGCAACAAGGCCACGGACAAGGTGTACTACCGTCACTCGGGTTTCCCGGGCGGCATCTACGCCACCAAGTTCAAGGACATGCAAGCCAAGCACCCAGGCCGCGCCCTGGAAAAGGCCGTCAAGGGCATGCTGCCCAAGGGCCCGCTCGGTTACGCCATGGTCAAGAAGCTGAAGGTCTATGCCGGTGGTAGCCACCCGCACGCCGCTCAGCAGCCCAAGGCCCTGGAAATCTAAGGAACGACGATGATCGGAAATTGGAACTACGGTACCGGCCGTCGCAAGTCGTCGGTCGCTCGTGTCTTCATGAAGAAGGGCACTGGCCAAATCATCATCAACGGCAAGACTGTTGACCAATACTTCGGCCGTCAAACGTCGATCATGGTCACCCGTCAAGCCCTGCTGCTGACCAACAACGGCGAAGCTTTCGACGTCAAGGTCAACGTGCATGGTGGTGGTGAGTCGGGTCAAGCCGGTGCTATCCGTCTGGGTATCACGCGCGCTCTGATCGATTACGACGCAACCCTGAAGCCCGAACTGAGCCGCGCCGGCTTCGTCACGCGTGATGCGCGTGAAGTCGAGCGTAAGAAGGTCGGTCTGCACGGCGCACGTCGCAGGAAGCAGTTCAGCAAGCGTTAATTCACGCTTGTTGCTGGCTCTGCAAGCCACAAAAGGCCGCACCCAGTGCGGCCTTTGTCATTTGGGTGGAAAATACGCCCTAACGCAGATTTCACAGGAATCCTCATGAGCGCAGTTCTTGAATCCCCCGTCACCGCTGACGACGAAATGCCCGTGCCGCTGGTCTTCACCGACAGCGCGGCCGACAAGGTGCGTGATCTGGTGGCCGAAGAAGGCAACCCGGACCTGAAGCTGCGCGTGTTCGTGCAAGGCGGCGGTTGCTCAGGCTTCCAGTACGGCTTCACCTTCGATGAAGCCGTCAACGAAGACGACACCCAGATGAACAAGAACGGCGTCACGCTGTTGATCGACGCGATGAGCCTGCAATACCTGGCCGGCGCCGAGATCGACTACAAGGAAGACCTGCAAGGCGCGCAGTTCGTGATCAAGAACCCGAACGCCACGACCACCTGTGGTTGCGGCTCGAGCTTCTCGGTCTGAACTTCTCCGCTCCGAAAAAGCCGCCATGTTCTGGCGGCTTTTTTCACGCCGGGTAAAGAGCGCCCAGCAGGCGAGGCCCGGCAGCGCCGGTAGCGGCCGGCAGATTGCCCGGCAGGCGGCGCGTGAAGCGCATGGCGAGCCAGGCGAACGCGGCCGCTTCTACTTGCATGGCGGGCAGGCCGCGCGCATCGGTCGCCATCACGGCGGTCTTGGGCAGCAAGGCTTGCAGACGTGCCATCAGGGCGGTGTTGAGCGAGCCGCCGCCGCAGACCAGCAGATCGGCGGGCGGTGGCTGCAGGCCATCGACGATGGCGCGTGCCGTCAGCTCCAGCAGCGTCGCCTGCACATCTCGCGGATCGGCGCCAGCGGGCAGATACGCCCGAAGCCATTCACGATTGAACAGATCGCGTCCCGTGCTGCGCGGCGGTGGCAACGCGAAGTAGGGCTCGGCGAGCATGGCTTGCAGCATCGGCGCGAGGACCTGGCCACCAGCCGCCCACTGGCCGCCCGCGTCGTAGGCTTTGCCGAGATGCTCGGCGACCCACAAATCCATCAGGCAGTTGCCCGGCCCGCAGTCATAGCCTGAGCCCGAGCCGTCGGCATTCAGCAGGCTCACATTGCTGATGCCGCCGATATTGAGCACCGCGATATCGCGGCCGGCTTGGGCGAACACGGCGCGGTGGAATGCTGGCACGAGAGGCGCGCCCTGGCCACCCGCAGCCACATCGCGGCTGCGCAGATCGGCGACCACATCGATATGGGCTTGCTCGGCCAGCAGCGAAGCGTTCAGCAGTTGCAGCGTGTAGCCGGTGCCGTCGAAAGCGCCGGGCCGATGTCGGACCGTCGAGCCATGCGCGCCAATGGCGTTGATCTGCTCGGGCTTGTGGCCACTGCCCTCCAGCAGTTGTGCGACCACGTCGGCATAGCAGCGCGCCACGCCATTGGCAGCCAGGGCCGCACGGTGCAGTTCATCAGCGCCTTCGGGGCGATTGAGTGCCAGCAGCTCATCACGCAAGGCGTGAGCGAAAGGCAGGTGGTGATGGGCCAGAACCTCGATGCCGTCACCCGCAAAACGGGCCAGCACGGCGTCCACGCCGTCCATCGAGGTGCCGGACATCAGGCCGATGAACAGATCACGGCTGTTCATGGCCCTGCTCAATCGGCGCTGGTGCTGCTGCTTTCCAGCGATTCAGCCGCAGACAGGGGCACCTTCATGGCGGCCACGGTCTGCTGGAACTGGCCGCGGGCGTAGCCGGGCAGCGTGACCGATTCAGAAGCGCGAGCGATCACTCGCGGATCCTTCTGCTGGCCGTTGACGCGGAATTCAAAGTGCAGATGCGGACCCGTGGCCCAGCCCGTCATGCCGACCGCGCCGACTTGCAAGCCTTGCGAGATGCGCTGGCCCTTCTTCACATCGATACGGCTCAGGTGAGCGTAGACCGTCATGCGATTGCCGCTGTGCTGGATCTGCACGACATTGCCGAAGCCGTTCTGCCAGCCGGCAAACGAGACCGTGCCATCGCCGACCGCGCGGACCGTCGTGCCGGTGGGTGCGCCGTAGTCCACGCCCAGATGCTGCTTCCAGGTCTGCAGGATTGGATGGAAGCGCATGGCAAAGCCCGAGGTCACGCGCGAGAACGCGAGCGGGCTGGCCAAGAAGGCGTGGTGCTTGCTCTGGCCATCGAAGCCATAGAACGCGCCCTTGCCGGTGACCTTGTCCTGGAACCACACGGACGAAAAGCTGCGGCCGTTGTTGACAAACTCGGCGGCCAGAACGCGGCCGGCCGCGCCGTCCCAGGCGATAGGCTCGCCATCGGCGGTCAGGGTTTCGTAGACGAGCGAGAAATGGTCGCCCTTCTTCAGATCGCGGTGGAAGTCGATGTCGCCCGAGAACATGTCCGTCATCTGCGAGGCGACGCCATCGGGGATGCGGGATTCGTCGGTGGCGGCGAACAGCGAGGTGCGGATCTCGCCACTGCCGAGGCGAACCTCGGATTGCAGCGGGGCGAGTTCCAGCTTGGAGCTGAACTTGTCGCCGTCGCGCGTGATCGAGAGGCGGCTGAACTGAGCTTGCTGGTCGTCGGTCTTCGTGGCCGGGTAGCGCACCACCATCGACTGCACCGTGCCATCGGCGGAGGCGCTGACCTGCACCATCTTGCCGGGGCGGCCTTGCAAGGCCAGCTTGGCGACGACGTCGGTGCGCAGGAACTTGGCGGCGACCGGGTCGTAAGCGCCCATGCGCTTGAGCAACGAGTCAGCGGTGTCACTCGAACGGGTCAAGTCGGCGCGCGAGAGTTCAAGCTCAAAGTCGGCCAGTGCGCTCATCTGGGCGTCCAGCGGCTCGGTTTCCACCGTCTGCTGGATCATGCGCTGAGGGATGGCGCTAGCGTCCGGCGCCATCGGTGCAATACCGAAAGCCGCGACCGCGAAGCAGCCGAGCGCACCCAGAACGGTGCCCGTCAGTGCCCGAGGGTGGCGTGCCACAAAGGCTTCCGCCTCGATCAAGGCCCTCTTACCGTCAACCATCCACTTATTCACGCGAGCTGGGTCCAATTTCTTTGTTCTGACGCCAAAGCGCAGGCTCGGGCGTGTGGGCAGTGGCGGCGACTGCTCCACTAGAATCACGGCTTCATCCTCTGAAAAGGGGATGAGCGCTCAAAACGAAGCGCGAGTATACCGGCGCGATCCCAGCGTCAACGCCACGAAAACCCGATAAATCAAGGCTTTACGAAGCCTGAAGGCCCTTCAATGTCCGCCAGCACTCCCGAGCCCAAATCGCCTGCACATCCCGTCACTGATCGCGTCCTGGAAGCGCTCGCCGTGACCCGCCGGGGTGTCGAGGAGCTGCTGCCCGAGGCTGATTGGCTCAAGAAGCTGGCCCGCGCTGAGGCCACGGGCAAGCCGCTGCGCATCAAGTTCGGCATGGACCCGACCGCCAGCGACCTGCACCTGGGCCACACCGTCGTGCTCAACAAGCTGCGCCAGTTGCAGGACCTCGGTCATACCGTGATCCCGCTGATCGGCGACTTCACCAGCATGATCGGCGATCCGTCGGGCCGCAACAGCACCCGCCCGCCGTTGACGCGTGAGGACATCGACGCCAACGCCAAGACCTATTTCGACCAGATCGGCCTGGTGCTGGACATGGCGAGCGCCGAGGTCCGCTACAACTCCGAGTGGAGCGATCCGCTGGGCGCGCGCGGCATGATCCAGCTGGCCGCCAAGTACACGGTGGCGCGGATGATGGAGCGCGACGATTTCACCAAGCGCTTCAACACGCAGACGCCGATCTCGGTGCACGAGTTCCTCTACCCGCTGATGCAGGGCTATGACTCGGTGGCGCTGAAGAGCGATCTGGAACTCGGCGGCACCGACCAGAAGTTCAACCTGCTGATGGGCCGCCACCTGCAGCAGGAATACGGCCAGGAGCCGCAGTGCATCCTGACCATGCCGCTGCTCGAGGGCCTGGACGGCGTGGACAAGATGTCGAAGTCCAAGAACAACTACATCGGCATCACCGAGCCGGCCAACACCATGTTCGCCAAGGTGCTGTCGATCAGCGACGCGCTGATGTGGAAGTGGTTCGCGCTGCTGTCCTTCAAGAGCGAGTCCGACATCGCTGCGCTGAAGGACGAGGTTAGCGGTGGCCGCAACCCCAAGGACGCCAAGGTGCTGCTGGCCAAGGAGATCACCGCGCGCTTCCACAGCGCAGCGGCGGCCGATGCGGCCGAGCAGGATTTCAACAATCGCGCCAAGGGCGGCATCCCGGATGTGATTCCCGAAGTGAGCCTGGACAGCGCGCCGCTGGCGATCGGCAAGGTCTTGCTGTCTGCGGGCCTGGTTGCCTCCGGCGGCGAAGCCACGCGCATGATCGAGCAGAGCGGCGTGCGCGTGGACGGCACGGTGATCAGTGACAAGGGCTTGAAGCTTGCCGCCGGCACCTATGTCGTGCAGGTCGGCAAGCGCAAGTTCGCGCGCGTGACGCTGGCCTGATCAGGGCTGCTGCGGCTTGAAGGGCAGCGGCTTGGCCATCGTCGTCGGCTGTTCAGCCATCCGCTTCTTGAGCTCTGCGATCGCGCGGTCCAGCTGCGCGTCGTGGCCTTCGAAGCTGGCGCGCGGCAGGTTGTCCACCTCGATGTCCGGCGTCACGCCCACGCCTTCGATGATCTGCTGGCCGCTGTCCGGCAGGATCTGCGCGAGCTCAGCCGCGCGGGCCATGCCCTTGTCCGCCAGGCGGTTCTGATCCGACAGCCACACGCCGGCGCCGGCCGTGCGCTGGCCGATCACGGGGCCGAGCTTCAGGCGCTTGAAACCTTCGGTGAAGGTCTCGCCATCCGAGTAGGTCAGGCCGTTGGCCAGCACCACCATCGGGCCGCGGAAGGTGTCCTGCATATTACTGATGTAAGGGGCGCCGCCCGGCAGGCGATCCTGCCAGTACATCCAGACACGGCGCATCAGCGTGTTCAGCACCCAGCTGTCGATATTGCCGCCGTTGTTGTAGCGCACGTCAATGATCAGCGCGTCGCGGTCCACCTGCGCGTAGAACTCGCGCGCGAAGTTGGCGATGTCGTCCGGCACCATCGCGTTCAGATGCAGGTAACCGATGCGGCCCTGGCCCGCCTTCTGCACGGCCTCGGCGCGCGTGCGGCTCCAGTCTTCGTAGCGCAGGGCGCGCTCGCGCAGGATGGTGACCGGCTTGACGATGCGTTGCTGCTCGGCGCCGCCATTACTGCCATTACCGCGCTTGAAGCTGATCAGCACCTGGTGGCCGGCCTGGCCGCGCAGCAACTCGGACAGGTCCTGCACCTCGCGCGTGGCGCGGCCATTGATGGCGGTGATCACATCGCCGACGTGCAAGTCCACGCTGGCTTGCGCCAGTGGCGGACGCTGGTCGGGCAGCTCGGGATCGGTCAGCGCAATGTGCTCGACGCGGAAGCCGTCGGCCTGGCGGCTGAAGCGCGCACCGAGGCCGGCCATGGCGGGCTCGGGTGCCCCGTTGGGCAGATCGGGCATGACGATCTGGCTGTGCAGCGTGCCGAGTTCGGCGGTCATCATGCCGAGCAATTCGCCGAGCTCGGCGCGATCGGTCAGGCGGGCCACCAGCGGCTCGTACTTGCGGCGGATCGCGGCCCAGTCGACGCCGCGCATGGCGGTGTCATAGAAGGTGTCGCGATGCATGCGCCAGGCATCGGCAAACATCTGGCGCCATTCGTCCTTCGGATCGGTGGCGATCTGCCAATCACTCCAGCGCACGATGTGGCGGGCCAGTTCGCCGGGCAGCTTGGGCGCGGCGTCGATGATCATGATCTCGTGTGCGCCTTCGCCGCGTTCGACCATCATCTTCTTGCGGTCGGCGCTGAAGGCATAACGGTGAACATCAGCGCTGAGCACTTCGGGCGTGGCACCGGTGTTGTCGATGGACAGCGATTTCAGCGTCTGCTTGCGATCGGCGCCGGATTCCAGCCACCACAAGCGCTTGCCATCGGTCTGGAGGCCGTCGTATTGGCCTGAGGCCAGCGGCACTTGGTAGAGGCGTTCGTTCAGGCCGGTGAAGTCGATCGGAACGATGGCGACGACGACGGGCTTGGACTTCTCGCCCTGCTCCTTCTTGTCATCCTTCTTCTCTTCCTTTTTGCCGTCTTTCCTGCTGTCCTTCTTGTCTTCCTTTTTCTCCTCGGCCTTCTCGTCTTTCTTGACGTCCTTCGGCGACTCCAGCTCGTCGGGCGCGGCGAAAGGCCAGCGCTGATCGGCTTGCAGCGCCAGCGCGTACATGCGGGTGCGCCGATCAAAGGTCGGGCCCATATTGCGATCACCCCAAGGCCCGGTATTGCCGCTGGCCTTGAACTCGCGGTCCGACAGGAAATACAGCCAGTGGCCGTCGGGCGTGAAAGCGGGCGAGGACTGGTCGTAGCGATCACTGCCGATCGGCTCGGCGTGCCCCTTGTCCAGGTTGTAGAGATAGACCGATTGGCGCGCCGTGGAATTGCGCACGCGGACGTAGGCGAGGTTGCGGCTGTCGGCCGACCAGGTCAGGCCTTCAAAGCTGTTGCGGCGTACCTGCTGGTCGATCAGCCTGGTGGCCGCCGCGCCCTTCAGGCGCAGGTCGGTCAGGAAGAGGTGGCCCTGCTGGTCGCTGTGGGCGAGGTAGTGTCCGTCGGGCGAAGGCGTTAGCGTCTTGCGCAGGCTGGTGGCACCTTCGGTGATCTGCTCGGGCTTGGAGAGGCCATTGGCCGCGAAGCGCCAGACCTCGACCTCGCCGCTGAAATCGCACAAGCCGAACAGGTGCTTGCTGTCCGCACTGAAGGCGGCTTCGCGGCAGCGGCCGTCGGCAGGCTGCGGCATCTCGGCGCGGCGCCACTCGGCCGTGCCTTGCGTGGCCAGATGGCCGCGGCTGCTCAGGGCCACGGTCTTGCCATCGGGCGCCAGATCCACATCGCTCAGGTAATCCTGCGGCTTGGTGATGAAGCGCTGGCGTTGGGCATCGAGCTCGCCGCCGAGCTCGATCTTGACGAGCTTGTCGCTGCCCTCTGTCAGGTCAGCCAGGTCGAGCACATGCACATCGGCGCCGATTTCGTAGGCGATGCGCTGGCCGTCGATGCTGGCGTTGCGGATGTCCCAGCCGGTCGAGTGCGTGTGCTGGCGCAGATCCTGGCCTTGCGCATTGACCGACCAGATGTTGTAGCTGCCATCGCGATCCGAGAGGAAGGCGATGCGCTGCGTGCCATCGGTAGCTTGATAGGGCAGCGGACGGCGGTCGTTGTCGCCTTCCTTGATCAGCGGCCGGGCTTCAGCCTTGCTGTTCAGATCGAGCACCCACAGGCGAGCGAACGCGCCACCGCGGTAGTGGCGGGCGTTGTCGCGCGTCTGGCTCAGGCCGAGGCGTGTGAAGTAGAGCCAGCGGCCATCAGCGCTCAAGGCGCCATCGCTGGCCTGGTCCACGGGCAGCGCGCGGCGTTCGAGCGTGCGCGGGTTGAGCGTGTAGATCTGCACGCCGGGCTGGCCGTTCTGCGTCGGCGCGGTGAACAGGATGTCGCCCTGGGCAGTAAAGCCCCAGACCTTCACGTACAGACCGTCCCAGGTCAGGCGCTTGGGCGTGCCGCCGCTGATCGGCATCAGGTAGAGATCGCCAAAGTTGGCGCCGGGTGTGCCGTCGTACTGGCCGACGAAGGCGAGCCACTGGCCGTCGGGCGAAATGGCGGGCGAGGTCTCAAGCCCCGCGTGATGCGTCAGGCGCGTCGCGATACCGCCATCGCTGCGTGTCTGCCAGAGATCACCTTCGGCGACGAAGACCAGTTGCTGCTGGTGCAGTGCCGGCTGTCGGTAGAAACCGACCGTGCCGGCGTGGATGGACAGCGATGCGACCAGCAAGGCTGCGGCGGCAACAGCGCCGCGCAATTTGAAATGAACAGGCATGTGAGGCAGCTTGAAGAGGAACAGCGACGCGCGATTGTGATCGCACGCAATGCCCTTCAGGCCGTGCCGCAAGTCACTTCAAGGGGTTGGAAATCCCGCTTGCCACATGGCCGGAAGGCACGTGCATGCTGGCGCTGGCGATGTGGCCCACCTGATCGTCGAAGAAGAAATCGGGCTCGAACTCGCGCAGGAATTCGCCCTTGGCAAGACCGCCCAGAAACATCGCCTCGTCGATCTCGATCTGCCAGTCCATCAGCGTGCGGATGGCGCGCTCATGCGCCGGCGCGCTACGGGCCGTGACGAGCGCCGTGCGCACGCGCATAGGGCCGTCCTGCGTTTGTTGCAGGCGATGCAGGGCTTCGAGCACGGGCTTGAAGGGGCCGGCGGCAAGTGGTGTGTTGGCCTGCGCCTGCTCGTGGGCCTGGAAGGCGGGCAGGCCCTGGCTTTGGTAGATGCGCTCGGCCTCGTCGGAGAACAGCACGGCGTCGCCGTCGAAGGCAATGCGCAACTCGTCCGGATGCGCGATGGAGGCGTGCCTGGCCTGCGGCAGCACGCGCGCGGCGGCCACATTGGCTTCAAGCGCCGAACGCACATCGGCCTCGTTGGCCGAGAGAAAGAGTTGTGCCTGCAGCGGCTTCAGATAACGCCAGGGACTCTGCCCGCGTGTGAACACGCCGCGCTGGATGGGCAGGCCGTAGTGGGCCGCCGAACGGAACACGCGCATGCCCGAGATCGGATCATTGCGCGACAGCACGACGACCTCGACCCGCTGCGCGCCGACCTCGTTGAAGCGCAAGAGTTTCTTGACCAGCGAGAAGGCCACGCCCGGCTTTGCAGGCACTTCGAGGCGCTGCTGCTGCAAAGCCATGTAGGCGCGGTCATCGCCGGCCTCGAAGAGCTGATTCTCTTCCTCGAAGTCGAACAAGGCGCGCGAAGAGATCGCGACGACGAGTTGGCCTTCAAGCGAGGCGGGCATGGCTCACTTGACCCAGGTGTTCAACTGGATGATGGGCAGCATCACGGACAGCACGATCATCAGCGTGATGATGCCCATGAAGACGATCAGCAGCGGCTCCAGCAGGGTGGCCGCGGTCATTGCGCGGCGTTGCACGTCATTGCCGAGTTGGCGCGCGGCGCGGCCCAGCATTTCGGGCATCTGGCCGGTCTGTTCGCCGAGGCGCGCAAACATGGCGAGCAGACCCGGGAAACGCTTCTTGCCGGCAAGCGCGGAACCGAGCGGCGCGCCTTCGCGCACCTGCGTCAAAGCGTCGAGCGCGTCGGCACGCATCGCGGTGTTGGACAGCGTTTCAGCTGCAGCCTGCAGCGCCTTGAGAATGGGTACACCCGCACCGGCGAGCATCGCCAGGGTCCCGGCAAAGCGCGCGGCGTTGTAGCCACGAGCCAGGCGGCCGATCAGCGGCAGGCGCAGCCAGGCGGCATCAAAGCGCTCGCGGAAGGCCGCGCCTCGCAGCGCCAGCCTCAGCATCGAGACCGCGACGGCCAGCGCGATCAGCACCAGCCAGCCCCAATGGCGCACGAAATCGCTGATCGCCAGCATCACGACCGTCAACAGCGGCAGCGCGCGCTTCGAGCTTGTGAACACCGTGGCGATCTGTGGCACCACATAGCTCATCAGGAAGATCACGATCACGATCGAGATCAGCGAGACGATGGCCGGATACGCCATCGCGCCGATCAACTTGCCGCGCAGTTGCTGGCGCTCTTCCAGGTCGTCGGCCAGTTTTTCCAGCACCTGCCCCAACGCGCCGCTTTGCTCACCGGCCGCGACCACGCCGCAATAAACGGCATCGAACTCGCGCGGCGAACGGGCCAGCGCGCGCGCAAAGGTGTCACCGGCGTTGACCTCGGCCTTCAATTGCGCGATCAGCTCGCGCTGGCGCGGGTCATCGGCTTCATCGGCCAGGGCAGACAGCGCGCGCTCGATCGGCAGGCCGGAGCCCACCAAACCTGCGAGCTGGCGCGTCCACACCGAAAGCGTCGTGGCGCTGAAGGTGCGGCGAGCGAACAAGGGCTTGGAGGCGCCCTCCAGCTGTTGCTGCGAGACCGGCTCCACGGCCAACGGCACCAGCTTCTGCGCACGCAACATCGCTCGCGCCGCACGCGGGTTGTCGGCCTCGATCAAGCCTTTGCTGGCTTGGCCGGAGTCGGTCAAGGCGTCGTATTTGTACGCTGGCATAACGCGCTACTTGCTCACTACTTGCTCGCTACTCGCGAGTGACTCGCAAGACCTCTTCCTCGGAGGTGATGCCTTGCTGGATCAGGCGTTCGCCGTCCTCGCGCATCGAGCGCAGGCCCGCGGCGCCGGCCGCTTCCCGGACCTCGGCCTCGGCCGCCTGGCGGTGGATCAGCTCGCGCACCTGCTCGCCGGCCTTCATCAGCTCGTAGACGCCGGTGCGGCCCTTGTAGCCGGTGTTGCTGCAGGCAGGGCATCCGACCGGATGCCAACGACCGTGTGCATCCTCGCGCTTGCATTCATTGCAGAGCTTGCGCACCAGGCGCTGGGCCAGCACGCCGAGCAGGCTGGAGCTCAGGAGGAAGGGCTCGATGCCCATGTCCACGAGCCGCGTGACCGCGCTCGGTGCGTCGTTCGTGTGCAGCGTGGCGAGTACCAAGTGGCCCGTCAGCGAAGCCTGGATGGCGATCTGCGCGGTCTCGTAATCGCGGATTTCGCCGATCATGATCACGTCCGGGTCCTGGCGCAGGATGGCGCGCAGGGCCTTGGCGAAGGAGAGATCGATCTTGCTGTTGACCTGGGTCTGGCCGATGCCGGGCAGCTCGTATTCGATCGGGTCTTCGACGGTCAGCACATTGGTCGTGCCGGTGTCCAGCGTTTGCAGCGAGGCGTAGAGGCTCGTCGTCTTGCCCGAGCCGGTCGGGCCGGTGACGAGCACGATGCCGTGCGGCTGGTTCACGAGGCGCTTGAATTCGTTCAGCACCGCGCCGTCCATGCCCAGGCCTTCGAGCGTGAATTTCGATTCGGTCTTGTCGAGCAGCCGCAGCACGGCGCGCTCGCCATGCGCGGAAGGCAGCGTGGAGACGCGCACATCGATCGCGCGGCCGCCGATCTTGAGCGAGATGCGGCCGTCCTGCGGCAGGCGCTTCTCGGCGATATCGAGCTCGGCCATGATCTTCAGGCGCGAGATCAGCGCCGCATGCAGGCCGCGATTGGGCCGCACCACATCCCGCAGGCTGCCGTCAACGCGGAAGCGCACGGCGCTCGAACGCTCATACGGCTCGATGTGAATGTCGCTCGCGCCGTCCTTGGCGGCCTGCGTGAGCAGGGCGTTGAGCATGCGGATGATCGGCGCGTCGTTGGCGGCTTCGAGCAGGTCTTCCACGGCGGGAAGGTCTTGCATCATGCGGCTCAGGTCGACGGCGCTTTCGACCTCGCCCACCACCACCGCGGCGCTCGATTCGCTGCCCGCGTAGGCGATGTTGATGCGCTCAGCCAGCGAGTTAGGCGGGCTGAGCTCCATGCGATCGACGGCGTAGACGCGCTGCACCTCGGCCAGCGCGGGCAGGCTCACGTCGGCGGGCGCCCACAGCGTCAGGCGTTCGCCGTCGTCTTCCAGCAGCAGCGAATGCGCCTTGGCGAAAGCGTAGGGCAGGGGGTGCTTCATGGTGATCGATTACTGCTGCTGTGTCTGCGGTTGCGGCAGCGGATCCGAAGCGGGCTTCTTCACCGGGCCGACGGGCGCGGGCGGGATCACCGGGCCGCCGGTGTCCGGCAACACGAGGTTCTTGGCCGGCAGCGTGGCTTGCTGGGCCGCGCGGATCGCTTCGTAGCGGTCCATCGTGACCTGGTCGGCGCCTTGCTGGTCGCGCAGCACGATGGGGCGCAGGAAGACCATCAGGTTGGTCTTGATGCGCGAACGGGTCTGGTTCTTGAACAGATTGCCGATCAGCGGAATGGCGGAGAGGCCGGGCACGGCATCGGTTTCGTCGGCGTATTCATCCTTGAGCAGGCCGCCGAGCACGACGATGCCACCGTCATCCACGCTGACCGTAGTCTCTACTGCGCTCTTGTCGGTGGTCGGGCCGTTCTGGCTGTTCGCGGTGGCAGCCACAACGGCAGAATTTTCTTCATACACGGTCATGCGAACCGTGTTGCCTTCGCCGATCTGGCTGCGGATGCGCAGGGTCAGGCCCACGTCCTTGCGGTCCACGGTCTGGAAGGGGCTGACCGTACTGCCCGAGGTGCCGGTGTTGGTGAAGGAGCCGGTCACGAAGGGCACGTTCTGGCCGATCACGATCTTGGCTTCCTCGTTGTCGAGCGCGACCAGATTCGGCGTGGACAGCACGTTCGCGCCGGTCTGCCCTTCGAGCAGATTGGCCAGCGCGCCGAGCGTGTACTTGCCGGCGATGTTCTTGAAGACGGCCACATTGAGGCCGGTCGACGCCGGCGTGGTGGCCAGGGCCGTGCCGATCGCGGTGGTGCCGCTGGCGGTGGCGATTGAGCCGTTGATGATGTTGTTGATGCCGGTGCCGAAGTTCGTGCCCACGCCGGTCAGGGTGCTGTCGCCCTTGTTGCCGAGCAGGTTCTGCCACTGCACGCCGAACTGGCCGGCCTTGGAGACGTCGATCTTGACGATCATCGACTCCACATAGATCTGCGCGCGGCGACCGTCGAGCTGGTCGATCGTCGTGCGGATCTGGCGGTAGAGCGGATCGGCGGCGGTGATGATCAGTGAGTTGGTGGCCGGGTCGGCCTGGATGAAGCCACCGGTCGAAGGTTGCAGGGAGGCGGCAACAGGCGTCGTGCTTTGCTGCGAGGCGGCGCTGCCGTTCTGGCCGTTGGTCTGGTTCAACTGCGAGTTGGCGTTCTGCGAATTGCTGTTGCTCAGGCCGCTCTGGCTGCTGTTGCTGCCGCTGCTGCTCCCACCGCTGCTGCCGCTGGTGGCGAAGGCGGCGCGCAGCACGGTCGCCAGTTTCGTGGCGTCGGCGTTCTTCAGGTAGACGACGTGGATGTTGTTGTCGACGCCGGTAGGCTGGTCAAGCTTTTCGACAATGGCGCGAGCCGCGGCCAGGCGCGACTGGTTGGCCGCGCGCAGGATCAGTGCGTTGCCGCGCGGGTCGGCCAGCACGGTCACGTTGCCGGTGGCGGCCACGCCGGGAATCGCAGCCGCGCCGCCGTCGGCGAGCTTCTGCACCAGCGGCGCGAGATCCGACGCGACGGAGTTCTTCAACTGCACGACTTCGACGCCGGTGCTGGCCGGCACGTCCATCGCCGCGATGATCTTGGCAATGCGCTGCAGGTTCTCCGCGTAGTCGGTGACGACCAGCGTGTTGTTGCTCGGGTTCGCGTTGATCGTGTTGTTGGGGCTGATCAGCGGACGCAGCACCGCCACCAGATTGTTGGCGTTGTCATGATCGATGTGGAAGATCTGCGTGAGGATCTGGTCGCCGCGCTGCGCGGTGCTTTCCACCGCGACCGAGCTCGTCTGCAGCTTGGCATCGGCCTCGGGCACGACCTTGAGCAGCCCCGAGTTCTCGACCACCGCGAAACCTTGCGCGCGCAGGGCAGCCAGGTAGTTCAGGTAGGCGTCGTGCACGCTCAGCGGTTGTTCGCTGTAGACGGTGATCTGGCCTTTCACGCGCGGGTCGATCACGATCTGGCGGTTCATCATCACGCCGATGGCGCGCGAGACGGCCTCGATGTCGGCGTTGACGAAGTTCAGCGTCACGGGCGCGCTTTGCGCAGCCCTGGGTGTGGCGGCCTGGGCGCCCGACGCGATGGCCAGCGCCAAGGCCAGAAGGATGGGGCTTTTGTTCATACTCTATTCATCCCAGGGATATGACCGAGCGCGCCCCTTGGCGCAGCCCAATGATGTTCAGCAAATTGTCGAGCGCGGCTTCGCGCCCTGGTTCGGCCGCGGCCCAGCCGCGAAAATTCATGTTCAGCGGGCTGATCTCGCCGCTGCCTTCCAGGTGCAGCGCGCCCGAGAGCGTCTGCAACTGCAAGGTGCCGCCATCGTGCGCGCCCAGCATGCTCAGGCGATAGCTGCCCAGCGGTGCGATGGTGGACACGCGCGAGCCGATGTCCAGCAGATCGG
>DASYBU010000048.1:0-22670 GCA_036500605.1 Burkholderiaceae bacterium | reverse complement strand
AAGGTGGATCCTCTGAGCCCCTAAGAACCCTGCTCCTAAGAGCCTTGAAGATCATCCCGCCTGCGCCGCCTTCTTCGCTTCACCGTTAAACCGGTGAACAGCTCTGTTTGCAGCGCAGCCCACGACTGTAGCACAGGTTTTCGGGCCTGCGCAAGAAACTCTATTGAAGAGTTGTTGATGCCCGGTGCGCGGCGAACGCCTGCTCGGCGGTCTGCTGGGGCTCTTCGCTCAACAGTACCGCTGGCAATGCATGCGAGAGGCGCCGCGCATCCGCGCGCAGCACTCGCTGCTTGACGGAGGGGATCTGAGTGGGATGCATGGAGAAGCTGCGCAGGCCCATCGCAAGGAGCAGCTCTGTGAAAGAGGGGTCGCCCGCCATCTCGCCACACACGCTGACCGACTTACCCGCCAGCCGCGCCTGCTCAATCGAGCTGGCCAGCAAATGCAGCACCGCGGGATGCCAGGGATCAAACAGGTGGGCCACGGCCTCGTCCGCGCGATCAATCGCCAGTGTGTACTGGATCAGATCGTTGGTGCCTATAGAGATGAAGTCCACATAGCGCAGCAAGAGCGGCAACATCACCGCAGCGGCTGGAATCTCAATCATCACGCCCAGCTCGACATTGCCAAACGCGTGGCCAGAGTCAGTCAGCTGCTGCTGCACCTTCTTGATCGACTCATGGATCTGCCGCATTTCACCCAGGTGCGCCACCATGGGGATCAGCAGACGTACCTTGCCGTGGGCGCTGGCTCTATATATGGCGCGCAGCTGCTGACGGAACATGCTGGGCTCAGCCAGGCTCCAACGGATGGCGCGCAGACCCATGGCCGGGTTCAGGACATGCTCGTGGCGCAGCTCGTTGACGGTCAGCCGGTCCAGCGGCTTGTCGGCGCCCACGTCCACCGTGCGGATCGTCACGGGCATGCCGCTCATGGCCTCCACCGCTTCACGGTAGGCCTTGAACTGTTCCTCTTCACCGGGCAGCTCACCGCCTCGGTTCATGAACAGGAACTCGCTGCGGAACAGGCCCACGCCAGTGGCGCCCGACTCGACCGCCGCAGCCGCGTCGTGCGGCAACTCAATATTGGCGTGCAGCTCGACGGACTCCCCATCTAGCGTGATGGCCGGCGTGTGGCGCAAGCGTGCCAGGCGCGCGTGCTCAAGTTCCAGCTGCCGTTGCCGGAAGCGGTATTCCTCCAGCACGATGGGGGAAGGATCGACGATCACCGCACCGGCATCGCCGTCAATGATGACCCAGTCGTCCTGGCGGATCAGGCGCGAGGCCTCACGCGTGCCCACCACGGCGGGGATGCCCATGCTGCGTGCCACGATGGCGGTATGCGAGGTCTTGCCGCCGATATCGGTGATAAAGCCCCGGAACACGCTGCGCTTGAACTGCATCATGTCGGCCGGCGCGATGTCGGCCGCCACAAGCAGCAAAGGATCCTCGCCGGCGAAATCACGCTGCACGACGCTGGCCGCATCCTTGGGCGCGAGGCCTTGCTGGCGCGCCATCGCACCGAGGAGCCGCTCCACCACCTGCTCCAGATCGGCCTTGCGTTCGCGCAGGTAGTCGTCCTCCATCTCGTCGAACTGGCGGGCCAGCACTTCAAGCTGGGCCGACAGCGCCCACTCGGCGTTGTAGTGCCGATCGATGATCCACTGCTTGGTCGCGCCCACCAGAGCCTCGTCATGCAGCAGCATCACGTGCACATCCAGCAGCGCGGCCAGCTCATGGGGCGCGTCGTCAGGCAGGTCTTGCTTGAGCGTGGACAGCTCACGCGACACCGCATCGCGCGCATTCATGGCGCGGGTGATCTCGCTCTCGACCTGATCCGCACCGATGAAGTAATGCGCCACGTCGACGCGGCTGGACGCGACGAGCACGGCCCTGCCGATGGCCACGCCGCGCGATACCGGAATGCCGAAGACCTGAAAACTCATGCGCCGACTGTAGCAGCGGGATTCTTTCCCTCTTGTGTCTGAGGTCTGCGTCCGAGTACGTCACCAATCCGCAATCAAAACGTCATGCCGGCGTCACCGCTGCCGCCGAGCATGACGGCACCCAAAGGACTTGAAGAGAACACCGATGAGGGATTTGCCCCAACCCACCCTGCCCCTGTTCAATTTGCAGCCGCTGCGCGCGCCGGCGCCGGTCGCCGCGCCCCGCCTTGACGTGAGCTGGGCCCGCACCGAGGAAGAGGTGCGCGAAGCGCAAGCCCTGCGCCACCAGGTTTTTGTGGTCGAAATGGGCGCTCGCCTGTGCCCGCCCAAGGGCACGCCCGCCGGGCTCGACGTCGACATGTTCGACCCCTTCTGCGAGCACCTGTTGGTCCGCGCCAATGCCGAACATGGGCGTCCCGGGCCCGTCGTCGGCACGTACCGCGTGTTGACCCCCACCGCGGCCAAACGCGCCGGCGGCCTCTACAGCGAAACCGAATTCGACCTCACCCGCCTGCGCGACCAGCGCAGCCGCATGGTCGAGCTGGGCCGCTCCTGCGTGCATGCCGATCACCGCTCCGGCGCAGCCATCATGCTGCTGTGGGGCGCACTCGGCGAATTCATGCAGCGCAATGGCCTGGACACGATGATCGGTTGCGCCAGCGTCAGCATGCGCGATGGCGGCCATTTCGCAGCCAGTCTGTGGAAGCGCCTGGAACAGACGCATCTCGCGCCGATCAACCGCCAGGTACGCGCGCGACTGCCATTGCCGGTGGACGAGCTGCGCCACAGCCTCGACGTCGAAGCGCCCGCTCTGATCAAGGGTTATCTGCGCTGCGGCGCCAAGGTGCTCGGCGCACCGGCCTGGGATCCGGACTTCAACACCGCCGACCTGCCGCTGATGATGCGCCTCGATGAACTGCCTGCGCGCTATCGCAAGCACTTCATGAGCTGAAGCTCGCGGCTACTGGCCTTCGCCGAACTTGTCGTTCACGAGGGTCGTGATCGCATCCTGCGCGGACTGCTCATCCTCGCCTTCGGTCTCCAGCTCAACCAGCGAGCCGATCCCCGCCGCCAGCATCATCACCCCCATGATGCTCTTGGCATTGACACGCCGGCCGTTGCGGCTCATGAAGACTTCGCACTTGAAGCCGCCGGCGAGCTTGGTCAGCTTGGCCGAGGCGCGGGCGTGCAGGCCCAGCTTGTTGCTGATGGTGAGCGTGGACTTGATCATGAAGACTCGGGGCGGTGTTCCGGGTGAATGAAGATCTCGATACCTCGATGTCCGCCTTCGGCGGCGCGTTCGGCCAACTGCGCGACCGGCATGGTGCCATAGCAGAGCGAGCGCCAAAGCATGGGCCCGTTGAGCCCGCTCACCAAACGCACGTGGCCGGCCTCGTCGAGCAGGCGCAGCGCACCGTTGTGCGGCGTAGCGCCCGGCACGTCGGTCAGCACCAGCCACTCCTCATGACCGGCCGCCGCCATCAGCGCACGCGCAGCCACTTCAACGTCCTCCGGGCACAGCGAAGTCTGAACATCCAGCACCGACAGCTGCGCGAAGCAGCTCGGGTAGGTGTGTTCGGCCACGGCTTTCAGGGCGCTGGCCAGCGGCGCATGGGCAATCAACAGCAATCCAGGCATGGCGTGATTATCGTTGCGCTGCGTCCGGCCATCGGATGGAGCCGGCAAAGCCTTCCCAAGCCGTGTCATTCGCCTTCTCGCCGGACATCGCCGCCTGATAGACAACAGGCCCCTTGCTGAAGACCGCCAGATGCGCCGGCCGCTTCCCGCTCAAGCGCTGGCTCAGCGCCTGCTCGTTCGGCGTCATGCCCGGCACATTGAAAGCCTGCGGCGCCTCGGCCGGTCCGCCGAGCTTGCCCGCCAGGGCCTCGCGCATCTGCTTCAAAGCGGCAGTCGCCAGGGTCGGGTCCGGCAAGGTCGCCCAAGACAGCGAAAACTCCTGACTCGCGGCCTCGCACCGGGCCAGACCCATATGGGCCTCGGGCCGGGCCTGGAACTCGGGCTTGCAAGGGAACATCAAGACGACCTCGGCACCCGCGGGCCGCACCTCCCGCCAGTCCAGCGCCGGAGAGCAAGCGCTAACTGCCAAAACGAGCGTCAGAAGGAATGGGCTTAGAAAGAATCGGCACATGCCGGCCATTATCGGTATCAGACAATGCCCGCATGCAGCAAACCCACCCCGACACCCCGCCGCTGGCCCTCGCGGGCGTGCGCGTGCTTGATCTCTCCCGCGTGCTGGCCGGCCCCTGGTGCACGCAGAACCTGGCCGATCTCGGCGCGGATGTCATCAAGGTCGAGCGTCCCGGCAGCGGTGACGACACGCGCGGCTGGGGCCCGCCGTTCCTGAAGAACCAGGAGGGCGAGGACACGGCCGAAGCCGCGTACTACCTGGGTGCCAACCGCAACAAGCGCTCCATCGCGATCGATCTCTCCAAGCCCGAAGGTCAGCAACTGGTGCGAGAACTGGCAACGCACGCCGACGTGCTGGTCGAGAACTTCAAGGTCGGCGACCTGGCCCGCTACGGGCTCGATGCCGCCACGCTGCAGGCCGCCAATCCCGGCCTCGTGGTCTGCTCGATCACCGGTTTTGGCCAGACCGGCCCCTACAAGGACCGCGCCGGCTACGACTACGCGATCCAGGGTCTCGGCGGCCTGATGAGCGTGACCGGCGAGCGCGACGACCGCCCCGGCGGCGGGCCGCAGAAGGTCGGCGTGGCCGTAACCGATCTCTTCACCGGCATGTACGCAACCGTCGCCATCCTGGCGGCCCTCCGCCACCGCGATGCAACGGGCCAGGGTCAGCTGGTCGACATGGCCCTGCTGGACAGTCAACTGGCCATGCTGGCCAACCTGGGTGCTAACTACATGGTTACCGGCAAGGCGCCCGGCCGGATGGGCAACGCGCACGCCAACATCGTGCCCTACCAGGTCTTCGAGACGTCCGACGGCCATCTGATCCTGGCGGTCGGCAACGACGGCCAGTTCGCCAAGTTCGCCGAGTTGGCCGGCCATTCGGAATGGCCCGGTGACCCGCGGTTCTCTTCCAACGCCGAACGCGTTCGCAACCGCGAGCTGCTGATCCCCTTGATCGCCGACGTGGTCAAGACGCGCTCGCGCGAGCAATGGCTCACCGCGCTCGAGGCCGCCAAGGTGCCCTGCGGTCCGATCAACAACCTGGAGCAGGCCTTTGCCGATCCCCAGGCCCAGGCGCGCGGCATGACGGTCCCGGTGCCGCATCCGCACAACGACACCCTCAAGTTGGTGGCGAGCCCGCTCAAGCTCTCGGCCACCCCCGTGCAGTACCGGCACGCGCCGCCGCTGCTCGGCCAGCACACGCGCGAAATCCTGCGGGAAGCCGGCCTCCCGCCGGAGCGGATCGAGCTGCTTTACCAGCAGAGCGTCGTCGCCTAAAACTTGATGGGCGAAAACCCACTTCAAACCCAAGGGAGCGTGAACTATTCAACAGATTTGAGGACGACCCGGCCCTCTTCGTGGTGTGCCCCCCCTTTGCGGGGTAGACGCTCTAGGGGCTAACCCAGAGCATCCACTGACTTTGCATGGCAGGCATTTCGCTGCGATGCAGATCCGCCGCCCTCGCACCAAACAAGAAGAACCAGCCCGACCGGGCGCCACAGCCGCACCGGTCACCTGTCAAACGATGTCCAGCCCACCACCGGTCACCGCCGCCAATGACGCCAGCCCCGCGCCCAGCACGGCGCAGTGGGCCGACATCGTGCAGCAACTCGGCGCCGAGATCGCCGGGCCGCTGAGTACCGCGCTGGAACGCATCCAGGAGCTGATCTCCACCGGACAGATCGACCGCCAGGGGCTGCGCACCCTGCGCGAAAGCGTGGCCCAGGCCCGCGAGGCCGGCATCACCGGCCAGCAACTCGCCCGCCTGGCCTCGGGGCGCCTGCGCCTCGCTCGCGAGCGCCTGCACCTGACGCAGTTGCTGCGCGGCGTGCTCGCCCATCGCAGTCGCGAGACCCAGGCACGCGGCATCCAGGTGCGCCAGCAACTGCGTCCAGTTGAAGTGATCGCCGATGGCTCGCTGCTCTTCGGCCTGCTCAACGCCATGATGGACTGGGCGCTCACCAGCACCCATTCCAGCATTGACCTGCGCCTGGAGGTCACGCCCTGGCCCGCCAAGGCGCGGCTCACCTGCCGCTTCGCGCATCGCGCGCTCGAACTGCTCGGTCCCGGTCGCGAGGCCGGCGACACCCCGCCGATCAACTCGCTGGCCTGGCGTCTGGTGGAACAGACCGCGGTCACGATGGGCCTCATGCCCATCCGCGAAGACGAGGCCGGCATCACGGTGCTGACGCTCGAGTTCGCGCAGACGGTCGAGGAAGGGTCCACTGTTGACACGGAACTCGACGCCCCGCCCCGCCCCGCGCCCAAGCCGTCCTTCGACCCCAAGGGTGTCGATGCGGGCCCCAGCACGACGGGCAACTCCAAGCCTCTGGCCGGTAGCCATGTGCTGATCGTGAGCCCGCGGCGCGAGCTGCGCACGCAGATCCAGACGGCCATCGCTCACATGGGCCTGATCGTGGATGTCGTCGACGACATGGAAGGCGCCGCCCAGTTCTGCATGGAAGGCCTCCCCCACGGCATTCTCTTTGAGACCACCGAGCGCAATGAGATCTTCGAACGCCTGCGCACCGAGGTCCTGGTCGAGGTACCGCAATTCTGCTTTGTCGAAGTGTTCGACGAGCCGCACTTGACCCAGCTCTCCACGGCCACGGCCGATGGCTTGGCGCGGATCGCGCGCGAGTATCTGGCCGATGCCCTGCCGTCCTTGTTGACTTTCGAGCTGTCCAAAGGACTCTGAGCGCCGGCTTGTGCTCAAATCCTGCGCATGAAGCATCTGCGCCGCCTGCTCGTTCTCGGCTCCTTGGCCATCGTCCCCGCTCTGACGCTGATCGGATGTTCGCAAGAGCAAGCCCCGAAGGTCGACTACGTGCTGCTTGACGGCGCCAAGGCCAACTCGCAGCAATGGGCCGGCAAGGTCATGCTGGTGAACTTCTGGGCCACCAGTTGCACCACCTGCGTTCATGAAATGCCGCAGGTCATCGCCACCTTCGACAAGTACAAGGGCCCGGCCTTCGACACGCTGGCCGTGGCCATGAGCTACGACCCGCCGGCCTATGTGGCCAACTTCGCCGAGAGCCGCAAGCTGCCCTTCAAGGTGGCCATCGACAACACCGGCACCCTGGCCCAAGCCTTCGGCCAGGTGCAGATGACACCCACCACCTTCGTCATCAACAAGCACGGCCAGATCGTCAAGCGCTACGTCGGCGAACCCGATTTCGCGGCCCTGCATGCGTTGATCGAACAGCTGATGGCCGAGGCCTGAACGGCGCGTGAGCGAGGCCCGAGCGAAGGCTTCGCTTAAGTATTCTTTGCCTGGGGATTCCCAGGAAACATGCAGGCTCGGTGTAGAGTCCGCCGCAATCTCCCTCATTGCGCGCGCCCATGTCTGCATCGACCCATAACTCGTATTCAAAGCGTCATAACTTGCCATCCGCCCAGTCCGGCAAAGTGATGGTCTGGGGCCTCGTCGGTGCGGCCGTGCTGGTGGCCGGCGGCCTCTGGTGGTGGAAGGGACATGAAGCCGCCGCGGGCGCGAATGGCCCGGCCGGTGCAGCGTCGGCGCCCGGCGGGCGCGGCGGCCCCGGCGGTCGCTTCGGCGGCGCCAACCGCGTGCAGCCGGTCTCGATCGAAACCGTGCGCCGCAAGGACATGCGCGTGATGGTCAGTGCCATCGGCAGCATCACCGCCTCGAACACCGCGGTGGTGCAACCGCAGGTCACCGGCGTGCTGCAAGACATCCTGTTCAAGGAAGGCCAGCAGGTCAAGGCCGGGCAACAACTCGCGCAGATCGATCCGCGTGCCTTTCAGGCTGCACTCGGCCAGGCCGAAGGCCAGCTCGCGCGCGACAAGGCTCAGCTTGATAACGCTCGAGTTGATCTGACCCGTTACCGCGATCTGCTCGCCAAGGATGCCATCCCCAAGCAGCAGCTCGACACCCAAGACGCGCTGGTGCGCCAACTCGACGGCACCGTCAAGTCTGACCAGGCCGCCGTGGACAGCGCGCGCCTGCAAGTCACCTACACCCGCGTGCTCGCGCCGATCTCGGGCCGCGTCGGCCTCAAACAGGTCGACCTCGGCAACGTCGTGCAGCCCGGCAGCGTCAACGGCATGGTCGTGATCACGCAGACGAAGCCGATCGCGCTGGTCTTCGCGGTGCCCTCCGCCAACTTGCCGCAGATCAGCGCTGCGCTGCATGCGAACAAGCCGCTCGATGTCGAAGCCTGGGACCGCGGCGGCACGATGAAGCTCGCTTCGGGCCGCGTGGCCAGCACCGACAACTCGATCGACCCGACGACCGACACGATCAAGCTCAAGGCCCTGTTCAAGAACGACGACGACGCACTGTTCCCCAACCAGGCCGTGACGGTGCGCCTGCAGCTCGATACGCAGAGCAATGTGCTCGCCGTGCCCTCGGCCGCCGTGCTGCGCGGCACGCAAGGTTTCTACGTCTACGTGGTCGGCGCTGACAGCACGGTCGCCACGCGTATCGTCAAGCCCGGCGTGGTCGACGGCAACTGGACCGCCATCGAAGGGCCGGTCGAACCCGGCGAGAAGGTCGTGATCGACGGTGTTGACCGCCTGCGCGAAGGCGCCAAGGTCGAAGTGATCGCGGCCGACCCGACCAAGCGTGTCGGCGCAGCACCCGGCGGCGGCAAGGGCCACCGCGGTGGTGCTGCAGGGGCAGCCAGCGGCGCCAGCGCCGGCGGCTGGAGCCATGCAGCGAGCGACGCCTCTCACGCTGCGTCCAGCACTTCAGGCGCTTCAAGCGCTTCCAAAGCAGCAAGCGCATCGCTAGACGCCAGCAGCGAGGAACGCCCACGCTGGCTCGACCGCCTGCCCGCGGATCAACAAGAGAAGTTCATGAAGATGAGCCCTGAGGAACGCAAGGCCTTCATCGAGAAGCGCCGCGCGGAGCGCGCCGCCCAGCAGGGCAACTAACGGCTTATTTCCATGAACCCGTCACGTCCCTTTATCGAGCGGCCGGTCGCCACCTCGCTGCTGATGCTCGCCATCCTGCTGGCGGGCCTCTTGGCCTACCGGCTGCTGCCGCTCTCGGCCCTGCCCGAGGTTGACTACCCGACCATCCAGATCACCACGCTGTATCCGGGCGCGAGCCCCGATGTGATCTCGACCACGGTCACCGCGCCGCTGGAGCGCCAGTTCGGCCAGATGCCGGGCCTGAGCCAGATGACGTCCAGCAGTTCAGGCGGCGCCTCGGTGATCACGCTGCGCTTCTCGCTGGGCCTCTCGCTCGATGTGGCCGAACAGGAAGTGCAGGCCGCCATCAACGCGGGCAGCAACCTGCTGCCCAGCGACCTGCCGATGCCGCCGATCTACAGCAAGGTCAACCCGGCCGACGCGCCGGTGCTGACGATTGCCGTGACATCGCCCTCGCTGCCTGTGATCAAAGTGCACGATCTGGTCGAGAACCGCCTCGCGCCCAAGCTCTCGCAGGTCGACGGCGTGGGTCTCGTGAGCATCGCCGGCGGGCGCCGCCCGGCCGTGCGCATCCAGGCCGATCCGCAAAAACTCGCGGGACTGGGCCTCTCGCTCGACGATGTACGCAGCGCGATTGCGGCCTCGAACGTGAACCAGGCCAAGGGCAGCTTCGACGGCGCACAGCGCGCCTCGACGATCGACGCCAATGACCAGCTCAAGAGCGCGGCCGAGTATCAAAGCCTCGTGATCGCCTGGAAGAACGGCAGCCCCTTGCGCCTGTCCGACGTGGCCGTCATCGTCGACGACGCCGAGAACCTGCGTCTGGCCGCCTGGGCCGACACCACGCCGGGCGTGATCCTCAACGTGCAGCGCCAGCCGGGCGCCAACGTGATCGAGACCGTCGACCGCGTGAAGGCGCTGCTGCCCAAGCTCGAGACCACCCTACCCGCCTCGATCGACGTGCAGGTGATCGCCGACCGCACAGTGACCATCCGCGCCTCTGTCGACGACACCGAGTTCGAGCTGCTGCTGGCCGTCGTGCTGGTGGTGATGGTGATCTTCCTGTTCCTGCGCAGCGCCGCAGCGACCCTGATCCCGAGCGTGGCGGTGCCGCTCTCGCTGGTGGGCACCTTCGGCGTGATGTACCTGGCCGGCTTCTCGATCAACAACCTGACGCTGATGGCGCTCACCATCTCAACCGGCTTCGTCGTCGACGACGCGATCGTGATGATCGAGAACATCGCGCGCTTCGTCGAAGAGGGCGACACGCCGATGGAAGCGGCGCTCAAGGGCAGCAAGCAGATCGGCTTCACCATCATCTCGCTGACGGTGTCGCTGATCGCGGTGCTGATCCCGCTGCTCTTCATGGGCGACGTGGTGGGCCGCCTGTTCCATGAATTCGCGATCACGCTGGCCGTCTCGATCCTGATCTCCGCCTTTGTCTCGCTGACGCTGACGCCGATGATGAGCGCGCGACTGCTCAAGCCCGAGAGCGAACACAAGCACACCCGCATCGGCGCCTGGTTCGGCAGGAAGTTCGACGACACGATCGCGCTCTACGGCCGAGGTCTCGACTGGGTGCTCGACCGCCCCCGCGCAACCTTGCTGGTGTTCCTCGGCACCTTGGTCCTGACCGCGCTGCTCTACATCTGGGTGCCCAAGGGCTTCTTCCCGGTGCAGGACACGGGCCTGATCCAGGTGATCACGGAGGCCACGCAGACCACTTCGTTCGCGGCCATGTCCGAGCGCCAGCAGAAGCTGGCCGAAGCGATCCTCAAGGACCCGGACGTCGACCATCTGGCCTCCTTCATCGGCGTGGACGGCGCGAACGCGACGATCAACACCGGCCGCATGCAGATCACGCTGAAGCCTTTTGCCAAGCGCAGCGCCTCGGCCACCGAAGTAATCCGCCGCCTGGCCGACAGCACCTCGCATGTGCCCGGCATCACCGCCTTCATGCAGCCGGTGCAGGACCTGACGATCGAGGACCGCGTGTCCAAGACGCAGTACCAATTTCTGCTCAGCTCGCCCGACGACAAGGATCTGGCCAAGGCCACGAGCGACCTGCTTGCGCGCCTGCGCAATGTGCCGGAGCTCGTCGACGTGGCGAGCGACCTGCAGGACCAGGGCTTGCAAGCCTATCTGCAGATCGACCGCGAAGCCGCCGGCCGCCTCGGCGTGACGGTGGCCTCCATCGACACCGCGCTCTACAACGCCTACGGCCAGCGCCTGATCTCGACCATCTATACCGCCAGCAGCCAGTACCGCGTCGTGCTTGAGGCCGCGCCCAATTTTCGACACGGCCCCGCTGCTCTTGCCGATCTCTATGTGCCTGGCTCGCAGACCATCACGAGTTCCACCGGCACGACCTCGACCAGCACGATCCAGGTGCCTCTCTCGGCCGTCGCGCAATGGACCGAACGGCCCGCCGCGCTGGTGATCAACCATGTGGCGCAGTTCCCGGCCGCAACGATCTCCTTCAACCTCGCCAATGGCGCCTCGCTCGGCTCCGCCGTCGACGCCATCAAGGCAGAAGAAGCCAAGATCGACATGCCGCCGAGCGTGGAGACCAGCTTCCAGGGCGCGGCCGAGGCCTTCCGCAATTCGCTCTCCAGCACGCTGATGCTGATCGTGGCGGCCGTGGTCACGATGTACATCGTGCTCGGTGTTCTGTACGAGAGCTATATCCATCCGGTCACGATCCTCTCCACGCTGCCCTCGGCCGGCGTCGGCGCGCTGCTGGCGCTGCTGGTGGCACGCATCGACCTCGGTGTGGTCGGCATCATCGGCATCGTGCTACTGATCGGCATCGTCAAGAAGAACGCGATCATGATGATCGACTTCGCGCTCGACGCCGAGCGCGAGCAGGGCATGGAGCCGCGCGCGGCCATCCATCAGGCCTGCCTCTTGCGCTTCCGTCCGATCCTGATGACGACCATGGCCGCCCTGCTCGGCGCGCTGCCGCTGATGCTCGGCACGGGCGCGGGCCATGAGTTGCGCCATCCGCTCGGCGTGACGATGGTCGGCGGCCTGATCGTGAGCCAGATGCTGACGCTGTTCACCACGCCGGTGATCTACCTGGCCTTCGCGCGCTTGGCGCAACGCTGGCGCGACCGCAAGGGCAACAAGGTGCAGCCGGCATGAACATCAGCTCGCCGTTCATTGCGCGGCCGGTTGCGACCACGCTGATCACGCTGGGCCTGGCCCTGGCCGGCGTGCTCGGTTTCCTGCTGTTGCCGATCGCGCCCTTGCCGCAGATGGATTTCCCGACCATCTCGGTCAGCGCCTCGCTGCCCGGCGCGAGCCCCGAGACGATGGCGGCCACGGTCGCCACGCCGCTCGAGCGCGCGCTCGGCTCGATCGCAGGCGTCAACGAGATCACCTCGCGCTCCTCGCTGAGCTCGACCAATGTCACGCTGCAGTTCGACCTGAACCGCGACATCGACGGCGCCGCGCGCGACGTGCAGGCCGCCATCAACGCCGCGCGCACGCTGCTGCCCACGGGCATGCCCAGCAACCCGACGTACCGCAAGGTCAACCCGGCCGATGCGCCGATCATGATCCTGGCGCTGACCTCGAAGACGCTCTCGCGCGGCCAGATGTACGACGCCGCCTCGACCGTGCTGGCGCAGCGGCTCTCGCAGGTCAATGGCGTCGGCCAGGTCAACGTCAGCGGCGGCGCGCTGCCCGCGGTGCGCGTCGAACTGAACCCCGACAAGCTCGCCGCCGCCGGCATCGCGCTCGACACCGTGCGCACCGCTCTCACCTCGACCAACGCCAACCGCCCCAAGGGCGCGCTCGAGCAGGACGGTCGCTACTGGCAGATCGGCGCCAATGACCAGGCCCGCATCGCCGCCGAATACCAGAACGTGGTGCTGCACTACGCCTCCGGCCGCGCCATCCATCTGCGCGATGTGGCCGATGTGCAGGACTCGGTGCAAGACGTGCGCAATTACGGTGCCACCAACGGCATGCCGGCCATCCTGCTGTTCATCCAGAAGGAGCCCGGCGCCAACATCATCACCACGGTCGAGCACATCCGCGATCTGCTGCCGCGCCTGCAAGCCTCGATCCCGCCGGCCATTGATCTGCAAGTGATCAGCGACCGCACGCCGACCATCCGAGCCTCGCTGCACGAGGTGGAACGCGCGATGGCGATCGCCGTCGGCCTCGTGATCCTGGTTGTGCTGCTGTTCCTGCGTTCAGCGCGCGCCACGCTGATCCCGGCGATTGCCGTGCCCGTCTCGCTGGCCGCCACCTTCGGCGTGATGTACCTGTGCGGCTACAGCCTCGACAACCTGTCGGCGATGGCCTTGACCGTGGCCACCGGCTTCGTGGTGGACGATGCGATCGTCGTGCTCGAGAACATCACGCGTCACATGGAACTGGGCCTCTCGGCACGCGAGGCGGCGCTCAAGGGCGCCCGCGAGATCGGCTTCACCGTGGTCTCGATCAGCCTATCTCTGATCGCCGTCTTCATCCCGATCCTGCTGATGGGCGGCGTGGTCGGCCGCTTGTTCCGCGAGTTTGCCGTCGTGCTGTCGGCCGCCATCCTGGTTTCGATGCTGGTCTCGCTGACGACCACGCCGATGATGGCCGCCAAGCTCTTGAAGCCACCAGAGAAGAGCAGGAAGCCGGGCCGCTTCGGCCGCATGCTCGATCGCATCGGCCGCAGCTGCCAGCGCGGCTATCGCCGTTCGCTCGTGTGGATGCTGCGCCACCAGCCAGTCGCGATGCTCTCGCTGATCGCCGTGATCGCGCTGAACGTGCATCTCTACGGCGTCATCCCCAAGACCTTCTTCCCGCAGCAGGACACCGGCGTGATGGTCGGCGGCGTGCAGGCCGACCAGGGCAGCTCCTACGCCATGATGCGTACGCGCGTCGACAAGTTCATGGGCATCCTGATGTCCGATCCGGCGGTGGAAAACGTCAACGCCTTCACCGGCGGCGGCCAGCGCAACTCGGCCTTCTTCTACATGGCGCTCAAGCCCCTGGCCGAGCGCAAGGTCTCGGCCGATGCGGTGGTGGCGCGCTTGCGCGACAAGCTCTCACACGAGGCCGGTGCCAATCTCTTCATCGTGCCCGTGCAGGACATCCGCATCGGCGGCCGCCAGTCGAATGCGCAGTACCAGTTCACGCTGCAATCCGACTCGCTCGAAGACCTGCGCACCTGGGCCCCGCTGATCAACAACGCGCTCTCCAAGCTCGACACGCTGGCCGACGTCAACAGCGACCAGCAGGACAAGGGCCTGCAGACCTCGGTCATCATCGACCGCGATGCCGCCGCGCGCCTGGGCGTCACCGTCAACACGCTGGACACCACGCTCAACGATGCCTTCGGCCAGCGTCAGGTCGGCGTGATCTACAACCCGCTGAACCAGTACCGTGTGGTGATGGAGTTAGCTCCGGAGTTCCTGCAAGGCCCCGAGACCCTGGCCAAGCTCTATGTGACCACCAGCGGAGGCACGCAGGTGCCGCTGTCGAGCTTCTCGCATGTGGAGACCACCAACACGCCGCTGTCGATCAGCCACCAGGGCGGCGCGCCGGCCACCACGATCAGCTTCAACCTGCCACCGGGCGTCTCGCTCTCGCAGGCCACCGATGCGATCAACAACGCGATGAGCGAGCTCGGCGTGCCAGTCTCGGTGCGCGGTGTGTTCGCCGGCACGGCCAACGCCTTCCAGCAGTCGCTGTCGAGCCAGCCACTGCTGATCCTGGCCGCCATCATCACGATCTACCTGGTGCTGGGCATGCTGTACGAGAGCCTCGTGCATCCGGTCACCATCCTCTCCACGCTGCCATCGGCTGGCGTGGGTGCGCTGCTGGCGCTGATGCTGTTCAACACCGAGTTCTCGATCATCGCGCTGATCGGCGTGATCCTCCTGATCGGCATCGTCAAGAAGAACGCGATCATGATGATCGACTTCGCGATCGAGCGGCAACGCCACGGCGTGAAATCGCCCGCCGGTGCGATCCTGCGCGCTGCATCGCTGCGCCTGCGTCCGATCCTCATGACCACCTGCGCCGCCATCTTCGGCGCCGTGCCGCTGGCCCTGGGCACGGGTGACGGCGCCGAGCTGCGCCAGCCGCTCGGTATCGCCATCGTCGGCGGCCTGATCCTTTCGCAACTGCTCACGCTGTACACCACGCCCGTCGTCTTCGTGCTGATGGACCGCCTGCGCTGGAAGCAAGACCGCCAGCGCAAGCGCTGGTTCTTCCGCCGCGCCAAGACGCAACAAGTTGCCGCATGAAAATGAAGAGAATCCACAAGCCTCACCACACCCTCCTGCTGCTGGCCTTGACTGCAGCCTTCGGAGGCTGCGCGATCACGCACGTCGATCCGCCCAAGCCCACGCCCGCCCCGACGCAATTCAAGGAAACCGGCCTGTGGCAGCACGCTACGCCGGCCAGCGCCGCAGTGCCTGACGACTGGTGGACGCTGTTCAACGACCCGGTGCTCAACGACCTGCAGCAACGCCTGCTGGTCGGTAACGAGAATCTCAAGACCGTCGCCACGCAGGTTGCCAATGCCCGCGCCTTGCTGGCCGCCGCCAACGTGGCCTGGCTGCCCACGCTCTCGGCCACCGGCACCGGCACGCGCAGCAAGACCGGCAGCTCGAACAATGTGGTGGTCCACAACATCAACAACAGCGCCTCGGTCGGGCTCAACGCCAGCTGGGAGATCGATCTCTGGGGCCGCCTCTCCGAAGGCCGAGCTCAGGCGCGTGCCGGCTATCAGGCCAGCGAGGATGACCTGGCCGCAGCCCGGCTCTCGGCGCAGGCGCTGCTGCTGCAAAGCTATTTCACGCTGCGCTCGGCTGAGGTTCAAGGCGACCTGATGGACCGCAGCGTCGCGGCGTACACGCGCTCACTTGAACTGACGCGCGACCGTCACGCCGGTGGCGTGGCCGCGCAGACCGATGTGCTGCAGGCCGAGACGCAACTCAACAGCGCCAAGGCCCAGGCTGCCGATCTGAAGGCGCAAAGAGCGCAGGCTGAACATGCGGTTGCCGTGCTGCTGGGCGCGGCTCCATCGGCGCTGACGATCGCGCCTGCTGCGAAATTGCCGGCTGCGCCTGGCGTGCCCGAGCTGCTGCCGGCCACGCTGCTGGAACGCCGGCCCGATATCGCTGCGGCGCAAGCTCGCGTGGCCTCGGCCTACGCGCAGATCGGCATCGCCGATGCGGCCTACTTCCCTTCGCTAACGCTTTCCGCCAGCGGAGGCTACCGCAGCTCCACGCTGAGCAACATCATCTCGGCGCCCAATATGTTCTGGTCCGTCGGCGCCTCGATGGCCGAGGATATTTTCGATGGCGGCCAACGCAAGCTGGCCAGCGCACAGGCACGCAACGCCGCCGATGCCGCCACCTCCACCTACCGCCAGACCGTGCTCACGGCGCTGCAGGAGGTGGAAGACAACCTGGTGCTGGCCGATCAGTTGATCCAGGAGGCCGATCTGCAGAGTAAGGCCGTTGAAGCCGCGCGCCGCAACCTCGAGATCACGCAAGACCAGTACCGCGCCGGCACGGTCGGCTATCTCAACGTGATCACGGCGCAGACCGCGCTGATGTCCAGCGAGAGCAGCCTGATCAGCGTGCGCAACCGGCAGTTGGTGGCGGTGGGGACGCTGCTGAAGAACATCGCGGGGCGGTGGGCGCCGGCCAAGGTCTAACGGCCACCCGACAGCCAGTCACGCAGACCCTGCATGAGCCGATAGAGCCCCGTCTGCGTCGGATCACCGCGCATCTCGCGCAAGCGCTGCCCGTGCCGTTTCGGGCCGCGAGGCAGCGCAGCACGCAGCTGCGGCTCGACCGCATCGAGCACAGGCCTCAGATCAACGAGGCTTGGCACCACCACCAGATGTCCGCAGGTCTCGCAGGCCGCGCTGTGCGTGGGCTCCAGCGGTGAGCCGCAACCTCGGCAGGCCCAGCCGATGCGCTCGACGGCCACGCCTTCCGCATGGCGCATCAGGAGCGCGCTCAGGAAGCGCGGCATGTCGATCACCAGCAGCGGACTGACGCAATAAGGACAGCGCGCTTCGCGATCGACGGGCGTGGCGCATTGCTCGCGCGTGAGGCCGGCGCCGCAGTTGAGGCAGCTCGCCTCGCGCTTCTCCTTGTGCAGCGCGTCGAGGTCGCGACGCGAGAGCGGGCGCACCACGCCGCGCTGTGCGAGCAGCAGGCTGAAGCTGGCCAGCGTGCCGCGACAGGCAGGACATTCGAGCTCGCCGAAGTGCCCCAGTTTCGATTGATTGAAGACCGTCTTCAGCGCCTGCTGGCAGCGCGGACAACTCAGGTCGCGACGGACGGGGCCGGTCGGCTCCGTCGTGGCATCGCCCATCCGGCGCAGCAGCTTGACCCAGCCCAGGCCCGAGAAATTGACCGACTCCAGCGCATCGAGCCAGAGCAGATTGCAGTGCTCGCAAAGGTCGGTATCGACGGTCTGGCCGTAGTGGCCTTCCAGCGCCAACGGCTCCATGGCGGCTGCACATTGCGGGCAGTTCAATGATCGGACACGGTTCAAGGCGGGCATGGGCAATGACCCTGAGGCGGCATGAAAAGCCCGAGCCTACACTGCCGGCCACATCCCAGGAGACGCTCATGCATGCCGCTCGTCTAACGCCTTACTTGCTGGCACTCGTGGCCATCGCGTCAAGCGCTCAGCCGCTCTCGCCAGAGGTGCGCAAGTTTGTCGTGCATGACGAAGCGCTGATCGCCGTGACCCATGTGCGCGTGATCGACGGCACCGGCGCAGCGCCGCTCGAAGACCGCACACTGGTGCTGCGCGGCGGCAAGATCGAGGCCGTCACCACCGGCGCGCCGCCGGCCGGCGCCACGGTGCTTGACGGCACAGGCCGCAGCGTGATTCCCGGCCTGGTGGGCATGCACAACCACCTGTTCTACACGGCGGCCATCAACCCCGATGAGAACGGCAAGCTGCAGGCGCCGGGCCTGCTCGTCACCGAGGTGGCCTTCGCCGCACCGCGCATGTACCTGGGCTCCGGCGTGACCAGCATGCGCACGACCGGCAGCATCGAGCCCTACACCGATCTCAATGTGCGCGAGCAAATCAACAGCGGCAAGATGCCCGGCCCCAAGCTCGACGTGACCGGCCCTTATCTGCAAGGCCCCGGCAGCGTGTTCGCACAAATGCGCGGGCTCACCACGCCTGAAGAAGCGCGCAAGACCGTGGACTTCTGGGTCAGCGAGGGCGTGACCTCGTTCAAGGCGTACATGGACATCAAGGCCGACGTGCTCGGCGCCGCCATCGCCGAAGCGCACAAGCACGGGCTCAAGGTCACCGGGCACTTGTGCTCGGTCAGCTATCGCGAGGCGATCGCGCTGGGCATCGACAACCTCGAGCACGGCCCGCTCTACACCGACTCCGAGTTCGTGGAGCAGCGCAATGGCCGCTGCCCCGGCTACGGCGCGATCGAGAAATCCTGGGCCGGCCTGCCGATGGACGGCCCCAAGGTGCAGGGCCTGATCGACGACCTGATCAAGCACAAGGTTGCGATCACCTCGACGCTGCCGGTCTTCGAAGCCTCGATCGCCACGCGTCCGCTGCTCTCGCCAAAGCAACAGCAGATGCTGACCAGCGACGCGCTGCGCAACCACCTGAAGCTGCGCGCCCAGGCCGGCGGCTCACCCGAAAGAGCGCGTGCCGCTGAGGCCTTACTGAAGCAGGAAATGGCTTTCGAGCGCGCATTCGTCGCGGCCGGCGGGCTCATGATGGCCGGCCCCGATCCGACCGGCAATGGCGGCACGCTGCCCGGCTTTGCCGATCAGCGCGGCGTCGAGTTGCTGGTTGAAGCCGGCTTCACACCGGTGCAGGCGATCCAGATCGCGACTGCCAACGGCGCGCGCTACCTCGGCCAGTTCGACAGGATCGGCAGCATTGCCGCAGGCAAGCAAGCCGATCTCGTGCTGCTCAAGGGCGACCCCAGCCAGCGCATCCAGGATATCGAGAACGTGGAGCTCGTGTTCAAGGATGGCGTGGCTTATGACCCCGTCAAATTGATCAACGAAGCGCGCGGCTGGCTGGGCTTGCAATAGGCCGGTCGCTCCGGTGCGAGCGAAGTATCAGTTGCGATTCTTGCGCTGGCGGCGAACGCTATAGCCCAACAGGGCGAGGCCCCCGACCGAGAGGGCCAGGGTAGCGGGCTCGGGCACCGGCGTCACATCGACCAAGGACGCGTTGGACAAGCCGATGGCCGCAGAGGTGGGCATGCCTTGGGGCGGCACGATCGCCAGGAACTGCAGCACTTCAGAGGCTGAGGTGGCGGTGAAGGTCAGCGTTGAGCTGACCCATTGGCCATAGGTCGTGTTCGCATATTGAGCCGGCTCATAAGCCGACTTTGCTGCATTGCCGTTTTGGGTCTGCGCGCCCAGGGAGGCCTGCCAATAGGCCGTCAACCCGCCCGCGAGATGCGCGTCGTTTTGTGATCCGAAGCCTGTCAGAAAGCTCAGCTGGTAGGTGTTGCCAACCGTCAGGCCGCTGACCGTTTGCTTAACACCATTCAAGAGGGTGTTGTCGCAGTGATAGCCCTGGAAGCTTCCGCAGTACACCTGAACGCCGCTGACGGGTGTGTCGTTGAACGTTCCGCTCAGGCCGAAATTTCCCCAGTGGTTGGGCCAATCGGTCCCGTCGTTGCCGAGGTAGGCCTTGTTGGTGTTGTCCGATGTATAGCCGACAGTATTTGGCAATACGGCTGTCCAACCGTCGGCCAAGCCATTTGGGGTGCTGGTCGAAAACGCGCCATTGTTCAGCAGATTGGTTTGAGCCTGCGCTGCGGCAGCCGCGCAAAGACCAATGACCAATGCCGAGAGGGCGAAGGATTTGGGAACGAACTTCATTGACATCTCCAATAGAAATTTGACTTGACCGCAGAACCTGGTGGTTTCCGCAATCGCTACAACATCAAACCCGTGGCGTCTTTGAATCGCTTGACCGGAACATCCTGTTTGATCGGCTCGATCAAATCTTGGTCGCCCTCGAATCCCGTGCAAATCGGAAACTGCCACATCAATAGAACTAGAGAAGCGGTGCGCCCCTTCCCGTACTGATTGGCTTGAAGTCTATGGAGTTGTTTCCGTTCAGGACATCCTGCTTTGTAGGGGGCCCCTATGTCCAGGGTCATATCGCTTGGCCTGTTCGGGTTCATGCGCAAACGGTGTTGTACACATGATGCCTCCACGAGGCCGAGGGCCGTCCACTGGACAGTGGCAACGCCCAGGGAGGCCCGTTTCGGCGGGCCTCCCTTCGGCGCTCAGAAGCTCTGCGTCACTGTCACCTGCGCGGAGCGGCGCAGGCCGTACTGCGGCGCGCCGACGCCGATGCCCGTGCCGTCGCGCAGCTCGTAGACCTTGTCGAACAGGTTGTCCACGCCGACGCGCACCTCGGTCTTGCCGAAGGTCTTGGCCATCGAGACGTTCATCACCGCATAACCGGGCAGATGCTCGGTGTTGGCGAAGCCATCGCGCAGGCCCGTGCCGATCAAGGCGTCCGCGCTGACGCTGTAGCCATTGCCCGCACGCCAGCTCATGCCGGCCGAGGCGCTGTACTTCTGCTCGTGGTCCAGGTGGACCCAGTTGTTGGCGATAAAGGCCTGCTCGTCGGGGTCGAAGTTGAACTGCCCGGTCTCGATCTGCGTCGCACGAGCGTGCGTGTAGCCGAAGTTCAGGTAGCCGGACAGATCGCGGTCGTGATAGGTCGCCGAGAAGTCCATGCCGTAGATGCGGCCGCGTGCGTAGTTGAAGGCCGAGTAGATCAGCGCATTGCCGAACTGGCCTTCATCCTGCAGGTGGCGCACGTCGCGGTAGTAGCCGTCGAGATTGAGCGTCAGCTTCTGGTTCACCATCCAGGCCCCGCCGAGGTCGAAGTAGTTCGAGCGCTCTGACTTCACGCCGGTGTTGGCATCCGAAGGCAGCGCATTGGTCGTGCCGAGGAAAGCCTGCACCGAGGTGGTGTCGATCTTCTCGGTCGGCGGCGGCGTGAAGTAGCGTGCGTAGCCGGCGTGCACGCGGGTCTCGCTGCCGAGCTGGTAGACCAGGCCGAGGCGCGGGCTCCATTGCGACTCGGCCACCACGGTGTTGACCGTGTCGTAGCGCAGGCCGTAGTTGACCGTCAGCGCCTTCGTCGGCTGCCATTCGTCCTGCAGGTAGGCGCCGTACAGGTGGCCTTTGATCTGGCTGTCGTCCTGGATCGTCAGCGGCACGTCGCTGCTCTGGTTGCCGTCGGCATCGGCCGGGAACACGGTCGCCGCGTTCGCGACCGAGCCGCGCTCGCGCTGCGCGAACAGCCCGGCGTGCAGCGTGTGCTGCGCATTCAGCTGCTTGCTCGCATCGAACTGCAGGCCGCTCGCGACATTGCGCCGCAGCACATCGGCGGCGACGCCGTTGTAGGTCAGGTCGCCGACGGGGTCGGGCTGGTAGTGCACGCTGCTGCTGCGGTTGAACAGCGACACCTGGTAGTCGGTGCCGTTGTCCAGGCTGGACTGGAAGCTCAGCACCTGGAAGTTGTTGCGCTCGCGCTGATTCGCATTCAGGTTCTGCGACTCCGGTGGCGTGACGCCGGCGAGCGTGAAGCTCGGCGATTCGCCCGGCACGTTCGGAATCTGGAAGCGGCTCTGCGCGCTGCCCAGCATCAGGCTGACGCGGCTGCCTTCGCCGAGCAAATAGCTCAGGTAGGCGAAGCCCTTGGCCTGGCGCGTGTCGTCGTGCAGCGCGTTGTTCGACGCGGTCGGGTTCTCGATGCCGATCTGGTTCTGCAGGTAGGAGCCGGTCACGAAATACTGCAGGTCGCCGGCGGTGCCACCGATGTTCGCGCTGGTCTCGCGGTGGCCGCGGCTACCGAGCACGCCGTCGACGCTGCCGGCGTTCGCGAGGTCCGCGCCCTTGGTGCGGATGTCGACGACGCCGGCGGTGCGGTAGCCGTATTGCGCCGGCAGCGCGCCGGTCAGCACGTTGACCTGATCGGCGAAGCGCGTGTCCAGCGTCTGGCCGAAGCCGCTGATGGCCTCGGGGATCACGACGCCGTTGATCCGGTACTGCAGGTTCGCGTGGTCGCCGCGCACGTGCAGCTGGCCGTACGAATCGCCGACGACGCCGGGCGCGCGCAGCAGCACCTGGTTCAGCGGCGTCGCGTCGCCCAGCGGCAGCTTCGTGATGTCGCTGCTGTCGAAGCGGTAGATCGTGCTGCCGGTGTCGGGCGAGAGCGAACTGCGCGCTTCGTCCAGGCGCTGGCGCGTGCCCTTGACCTCGACGCGTTTGAGTTGCGCGGTCGGCGCGCTGGCCGCTGTGCTGGGGGCAGCGGGCGCGGCGGGAGTGGCCTGCGCCAGCGTGTCATCGGCCGCGCGCGCGGGCGCAGCGGCCAGAGCCAGCGCGCAGGCGCCGGCCAGGGTGGTCAACTTGAACATGAGAGTCCTGATCTGAAAGCGGAACGGGCGAGCGCGCGCCCATCGGCGCAGCGTCGCGGGCGGCGGGGCTCAGATCAGGACGGGTGGGGCGCGGGAACGAAACGCCAGCTGCAGCGCGGCCGGCGCGGGCGTGTCGGGAACGGCGGCCTGCTGCGCGTGCTGTGCAACATCGCCCGGAAGCGGCGCCGCGCTGCTCGCCGCCGCGGCGCCGAGCGCGCTCAGCGTGAGGCATTCGTCGCAGTGATCGGTCGGCGCCTT
>DASYBU010000047.1:0-1962 GCA_036500605.1 Burkholderiaceae bacterium | reverse complement strand
GCCCCAACCCAACCAAACCAAACCAAGACAAACAACGAAGATCGGGATCAGGATGTAATCAGCCGAAGCGAGCCAGGTAGAGAGGCCAACTGCGCCCAGACCGATAGCGAGCAGCGGCGTTGCGCAACAGATCGCTGCGATCGCGCTACCAAGAGCACCAGTCGTAATTAGTCGTCCGTTAATAAGCCGAATTGAGCGCTGATCGGATAATGAAGGCGCGCCATATTGCGATCAGGATTTTGCGCAAGAGAGCCCTCAGCCAGGCGAGAATGCGTCGGAAGTTGTAGCCGACAGCGGAGAGGATGGTGTTGGCGGCATCGCCGGCGCGGCCTTTGAGATAGCAGCGGCCGAGGTGACCCTCGGCTTTCATGTGGCCGATCACGGGCTCGATGGCGGATCGACGTCGCAGTTCGCGTTTGATGGCGCCGAAGACGCCGCGCTTCTGTCCCGAGATGAAGACGCGGCGTGGATTTTGCGCATCGTGGCCGCGGTATCCCTTGTCGACATAGGCGCGCTCGATCTCGCAGCCGGTGAGCTTTTGGGCGTCCTCGATGACGTCCCGGAGGGTGTGACCGTCGTAAGGATTGCCCGGCAGCGCCGTGGCGTGCAGCACGAACAGGCCGCCTGGGGCACGGCGGTTGGTGGTGACGATGGAGGCCTTGACCCCGAACTCATAAGGCGCGCTGGCCTTGCCCTTTCCGATGCACTCGGTCTCGGGGGCATGGAAGGAATACAGCTTCCAGCCGCGCTGGCGCTGTTGCTGCGAGCGGATTTGTGTGGCGCACGACAGTGGCCAGGCGAACGCGGCCTCAAGCTCTGCCTTGCCCACGATCCTGCGTCGGATATCGCGGATGATGCGGCCAAGCCGGGTGCGCAGGATGCGCAGTTCGCGCCGGTGGCGATTGAACTGTTTGGCATGGGCGTAGCGCCCCGCCATCATAGCGGCGCGCTTGGCGATGCGCAGATAGGACTGCCGCAGCCGCACGCCGTGCTTGCTGGCCAGCCGGTTCAATCCCTTGATCGCCGCGTGCAGCAGCTTGGCATCGGTCGGGAAGGTGATGGCCTTGGGCTGTACCGTGGTGTCGACCGTGACGCGCTTAAGGTCTCGGGTCCGCAGCGCGCCGCTGGCGTGCGCCACCCGCAGGCTCTCGGCCAGCAGCAACTCCAGCTTGTCACCGAGCCGCTTCCTCCAATGGCTCAGGTCGGAGCGCTCGTGCGGGAACTCATGTTGGAAGAACTCTTCCCCGGTGAAGTGCTGGAAGTATGGATCATAGACCCAGCGCTCGCAGACGCCTTCGTCGGACAGCCCGTAAATGTGCTTGAGCAACAAAAGCCCGATCGCAAAGCGCGTCTCGATCCCGGGCCGACCCTTCTCGCTGTAAAGCGGCGCGATCTCGCCGTCGATCCAGTCCCAGTCGATCGCACCTGCGAGCTGTGCCAGCTCGTGCTTGAGGTTGATGATCTGGTCGAGCCGTGCCCGGAACAGATCGCCTGACTTCGTCGTCGCATGCTTCTTCGGTCGCATCGTCCCCTCCGACACGAGGAAAGAATCATGCTTTGCTTCTCAAGTGAATCCCAAAAACGAAATTGCAGGGTTCCGGGGCCTCAAACCCCAAAACCTTGCAATCTCAAACCCGGCCGTGCGCCAGAAAACGACTCGCAATCAACGCCCTAGCCATTGTTCACGGACGACTATCTATTTCTGCGCCGCGCGCATCTCGGCGATGGCGCCGACCGCGAGCCGGTCGGCGCGCTCGTTCAACTCGTGGCCGACGTGGCCCTTGACCCAGTGCCAGTGTACCTTGTGCCGCTGAATGGCGGCCTCGAGCCGCTGCCAGAGGTCGACGTTCTTCACCGGCTTCTTGTCGGCGGTCCTCCAGCCGTTGCGCTTCCAGCCGTGGATCCATTTCGAGATGCCGTCGTGAACGTATTTGCTGTCGGTGTGCAGCTCGACCGTGGAGG
>DASYBU010000046.1:0-197135 GCA_036500605.1 Burkholderiaceae bacterium | reverse complement strand
AAGGTGGATCCTCTGAGCCCCTAAGAACCCTGCTCCTAAGAGCCTTGAAGATCATCCCGCCTGCGCCGCCTTCTTCGCTTCACCGTTAAACCGGTGAACAGCTCTGTTTGCAGCGCAGCCCACGACTGTAGCACAGGTTTTTACCTGGTCGCAAGCCCTTGCTGAAAAAGTCGCTGGGGACGCAGCTGCTCTATCTAGTTCTCTTCCTGAAACGTGGCCTCGCGCTTCTTCCTGATCGTAGGAAGCATCACCACCACGACCAGGACGGCTGCCGCCACGAGCAAGCCTGCCGAGAGTGGGCGCGTCACAAAAGTGCTCCAGTCGCCGCGCGACAGCAGGAGCGCCCGGCGCAGGTTCTCTTCCATCATCGGCCCCAAGATGTAGCCCAGCAGCAAGGGCGCAGGCTCACAAGACAGTTTGTGGAACACATAGCCCAGCAGCGCGAAGATCGCTGTCATATACACATCGAAGCTGTTGTTCTTCAAGGTGTAGGTGCCGATGCAGCAGAACACGACGATGGCCGGGAACAGGAAACGGTAGGGGACGGTCAGCAGCTTGATCCAGATGCCGATCAACGGCAGATTCAGCACGATCAGCATCAGGTTGCCGACCCACATCGATGCGATCAGCCCCCAGAACAGGCCTGGATTGCTGCTCATGACCTGGGGGCCGGGCTGGATGCCCTTCAGGGTCATGGCCCCGACCATCAAAGCCATCACGGCATTGGGCGGGATGCCCAGGGTGAGCATGGGAATGAAACTGGTCTGAGCACCCGCGTTGTTGGCGCTCTCCGGCCCGGCCACGCCTTGAATGGCGCCCTTGCCGAAAGGAATGCGCGGATTGCGGGTCGCCTTCTTCTCTAATGTGTAGGAGGCAAAAGAGGCCAGGAGCGCGCCGCCGCCCGGCAGAACACCCAGAACGCTGCCCAGCGCGGTGCCGCGCAGAACCGAGGGCCACGCCTCCTTGAAATCCTGCCGCGTGGGCCACAGGCCTTTCACGCTCTTGGTGAAAACCTCCCGATGCTCGGCCGGCTGCCCCAGATTGCCGATGATCCCGCCGAAGCCGAAGATGCCCATGGCGATCACCACAAAGCCGATGCCCTCGGGGTCGGACAGTTCCGGAAAATCAAACGAAAAGCGTGGGACACCCGAGATCACGTCACTGTTGATCTGCCCCAGCAGCAGGCCCAGGACGATCATGGCGATTGCCTTGATCAGCGAGCCCGAGGCCAACACCACCGCGCCGATCAGCCCGAGCACCATCAAGGAGAAGTATTCGGCCGAGCCGAAGTTGGAGGCCAGCTTGATCAGCGCCGGCGAGAACGCCGCGATCACCAAGGTCCCTACACAGCCCGCGAAGAAGGATCCGAGCCCCGCCACGGCCAGCGCAGCCCCTGCCCTGCCCTGCCGCGCCATCTGGTAACCGTCGATTGCGGTGACCACGGAACTGGATTCACCCGGCACATTGATCAAGATAGCTGTCGTGGAGCCACCGTACTGCGCGCCGTAGTAGATGCCGGCCAGCATGATCAACGCCGGCGTGGCGTCCATTGAATAGATGGATGGCAGCAGCATGGCGATGGTCGCCACGGGTCCCAGGCCCGGCAGTACGCCGATCAAGGTGCCGAGCACCGCACCCAGCAGTGCGTAGAGCAGGTTCTGAAAGCTGAGCGCCGTGCCGAAACCGAGCGCAAGGTTGTGAAGCAGTTCCATGCGAGCGCCTCAGCCGGCGAAGTAGACCGGCCAGACCGGGATGGCCAACTTCAGACCCCAGACGAAGATCACCCAACTGCCCGCAGTCAGCACCAGTGCATTGAGCAGGGCATCGCGCCAACGGAATTCATCGCCCGCCCAGGCCGACATCACCACGAGGATGGGCAATGTGATCACAAGGCCAAGCCGCTCCAGACCCACACCGAACAGCACGATAGCCGTGAGCAGGATCACCAGCGGCTTCCAGGCCACCTTGCCGATCGGGTCGCCGCCATCGGCCTCGATGCTCAAGGCCTTGAACAGCAGCAAGCCGCCCAGCAAGGCGAGCAGCAAACCCAGTCCGAACGGAAAGTAACCCGGCCCCGGGCTGGCCGAGTTCCCGAAGCTGTATTCGGTAGCGCCCCATGCGAACGCAAGGCCGATCACGAGAAACATCAGCCCCGACCAGAAATCCTTCTGGTTCTTGATCTTCATTGCAAGGCACTCCGACAAAAGTCTCCCGCGCAGATTCTGGCGGTGCGCCTGCCGGGGCGAGGCTCTGGTTTACACGTAAGGGGCCGGGAAAGAAGTGACGCTCTGTTTCAGCGCATCAAATCCACGCGAACAATCCCGACTGGACCTCAGCTTTCCCACTGCGGCGTGCTGCGGAACACCTCATCCAGCGTGGTCACGCCTTCCGCCACCTTCATCGCCCCGGCCAGACGCAAGGGGCGCAGGCCCTCTTGCATCGCCTGGCGGCGCAGGGCCGACATGTCGGTCGTCGGGTGCAGATGGTTCTTGACCGCTTCGCTCATGGTGAGCAATTCGTAGAGTCCGGCTCGACCGCGGAAGCCCGTGTTGCGGCACTCCAGGCAACCCACCGGCTTGTAAGGCTTGACGCCGCCATTCATCCGCCAGGGTTTGAGCATGTCGTTGAGCGTCTCGCGCGTGACGTTCGGGTCCGGCTGCTTGCACTGCGGGCACAGCGTTCGCACAAGGCGCTGAGCCAGCACGCCGATCACGGTGGCATTGATCAGATAAGTGGGCACGCCAAGATCCGCCAGGCGGGTGATGGCCGACGCAGCATCGTTGGTGTGCAGCGTACTGAACACCAGATGGCCCGTCAGCGCCGCCTGGATCGCCATCTCCGCCGTGGCGAGGTCACGGATTTCACCGACCATGATGATGTCCGGGTCCTGCCGCATCAAGGCACGCAGCCCTTCGGCAAAACCGAAGTCCAGTGCCCCCTGGGTCTGGGTCTGGTTGAAGGCAGGCTCAATCATTTCGATCGGGTCCTCGATCGTGCAGACGTTGACCTCGTCCGTCGCCAGACGCTTCAGAGTGGAATAGAGCGTGGTGGTCTTGCCGCTGCCCGTCGGGCCGGTAACCAGAATGATGCCGTGTGGATGAGCCGTTAGCTTTTCCCACCGGTCGCTGTCATGCGATCCAAAACCCAGCGCCGCAAGATCCTTGACTGCCGTGTCGGGGTCAAAAATCCGCATCACCATCTTTTCGCCGAAAGCCGTGGGCAGCGTGGACAAGCGCATTTCCACTTCATCCCCGGCCGGATTGCGGGTCTTGATGCGGCCATCCAGAGGGCGGCGCTTCTCCACCACATCCATGCGGCCCAGCAGCTTGATGCGCGCCGTCATGGCACCCATCACGGTGGGCGGCAGCTGATAAACCGTGTGCAAGACGCCGTCAATGCGGAAACGGATCACGCCCATCTCGCGGCGCGGCTCCAGGTGAATATCGCTGGCGCGCTGATCAAACGCGTATTGCCAGAGCCAATCCACCACCTGCACGACGCCCTGGTCGTTGGCGTCGAGCTGCTTGTTGGATTTGCCCAGTTCCACCAGTTGCTCGAAGCTGGCAATCTGCGCGGTCTCGCCCTTCTTGGCCGCTTGGCGGACGGACCGCGCCAGCGTGAAAAATTCGGTCGTATAGCGCGTGATCTCCAGCGGATTGGCCACCACCAGCTTGATCGGTTTGCGCGCATGCGACGCAATCTGCGGCACCCAGCTCGTATCGAAAGGCTCCGAGGTCGCGATCGTGACCTCGGTCATGCCGAACTGCACGGGCAAACAGCGCTTGGCCTCTGCGTACGCCACCGACATGATGTCCGAGACCCGGCCCACATCGACCTTCAGCGGATCGATGCGCAGATAATCCATGCCTGCACGGCCGGCCAGCCATTCGGTCAGCGCATCGAGTTCGAGCGATTTGCCCTTGTGCGCATCACTGCTCGTCCGCGTCAAACCCGCATGCGCGAGACGGACCAACGGATGCAATGAGCTGTCGCCAGCGGCAAAACGTTGCTCGGTGCGCTGCACCTGTTCGTCATCGATCAGCCCGTCCTCACGCAGCCAGCGCAGCAGCGACCGCCACTCGAGGCGGCCTTCGTGCCGGGCAGCTTTCGCGATCTGGGGCTTGGCGCTCATGCTTGGGGCTCGGCTTGCAGGTTGTTGATGATGCTGAGGGGTAACGGTCTCACCAGACGCAGCCATTTGCGCGCCGGCAAGCCATAGCTGCCATACAGCGCCTCGATATTAGCCGCGCGGCGCTCCAGTTCATCCCGTGCCGGTGCTTGCACGCCACGTCCGGCTACCAAGACCGTGTTGCCCTCCTTGGTCGGCGCCAGGGTCCAGACCTGATCGCTGCCGAAGACTCTGGCGATGCGCGTCGCACTGCGTGCGAACGAAGCGTTACGTCCGAACAGATTGACCGTCATGAGCCCGCCGTCGGCCAGCAGCGCACGGCAGCTGGCATAGAACTCCTCATCGTCCAGCACCGGCGAGGCCGCGTCATGGTCGTACAGGTCGACATTGAGCACCTGCGCCTGCTGGGGATCAGCGTCCGCCACCCAGCGCGCCGCGTCGGCATTCACCACATGCAAGCGCTGATCGTCCTCGGGCAGGTTGAACCAGCCGCGGCAAGCCTGGATGACGGTCGGGTTGATCTCCACCGCCGTGGTCTGCATCCGCAGGACCTTGTGACAAAAGCGCGTGATCGCCGCCGCACCAAGACCCAGCTGAATCGCATGGCCCTCGTTCAGCTCCGCGGCATCGCGCCATAACATCCACACCATCATGCGTTGGATGTATTCAAGTTCCAGCACCTGCGGCTTGCGGATGCGCATGGCGCCCTGCACCCAGATCGAGTCGAGGTGCAGAAAGCGCACGCCATCGAACTCGCTCAGCGTGGCGGGAGTCCATTCAACAGTCTTCTTCGTCTTGTTGTTCAAGATGGGGTGGTCTCAGGAATTTTCTGCGTGGCGACCCAGGCTGCCGTCTCGGCCAGCATGCGGTCCAGGGCGGCTCGGTCAAGGTAGCGACCTCGCGTCATCACGGCCCGGATCTGGCGCGTGGCGTTGATGTCGGCCAGCGGGTTGGCGTCCAGCACCAGGATGTCGGCCGTCTTGCCCGCGGCCAGATCGCCGTAGTGCGCGAGTTTGCCCAGAAAGCGCGGCGCCGCGATCACGGCCGATTGCAAAGCCTGCGCCGGCGTCAGGCCGTATTTCACGTAGAGCGCGATTTCCTGGTGCAGGGCAAGACCCGGATAGTCGAACGAATTCAGATAACCCGCGTCGGTGCCGGCAATGATCGATACGCCGGCAGCCTGCACCAGCGGCAGCATCGATGCCGCCTTTTCGATATTGGCGTGGCGAAAGGCGATCTGCTCGGGCGTGGCCTTGGCCGCAGTCTGCACGCGCCAGTCGTAGGTGGCCCGCAGGCCCGGGCCGATGTAGCGAAGATAGTCGTCGTGGCTGTGGTCGACCTGATCCAGATACGCCGTCGTCAGGCTGATGTTGAGCGTCGGCGTCACGGCCGTGCCGAGGGCGGCCAGACGTTTGAGAAAGGCACGCGCGGTCGCATCGTCATAGCTGGCGAGACTGGCGACGGTCGCATCGCGCGGCGTCATGTCCCGGCGGCTACTGCAGCTGCCAGCTCAGCCTCGCGCGGCGTGGCACCGCGCAGCAAATAACTCATGTGCTCGACGGAGCCCAAGCCGGCCTCAGCCGCCTGCTCCACGGTGATCGCCGCATGCAGATGAGCGGAGCTGGCCATGCCTCGCGCCTTCGCCTGATGCAGCGCCTCAAGATAGGTCTCACGCGTCATCGTGTTCTCGGTGATCTTCACGAAGTCGGCATGCTGGGCCTGCAGCTTGTCGAGCGCGCGGCTCACCTCCTCGGGCGTGCCCACTTCCTGCGTGCCTTTCCAGATCGGCTTGTAGCCCTCGAGCTTGGCGGCCGAGGTGAAGATGGTCGGGCCCAGCAAGCGCTTGGCCGCCACATCGTCGCGGTACTGGAGCACCATCTCGCTCATGTCGCCCGAGCAGTCGCGCACGGTCGTGATGCCGTTCGCCAGATAAAGCGGCAGCAGATGCTTGTTCTCTTCTTCCAGGCCCGGCCCGCCGCCGAAATGCATGTGGCCGTCCCACAGGCCGGGCATCACATAGCGGCCGCGCAAGCTCAAGGTCTTGCGGGCGTGATAACGGCCAAGTTGCGTGGAGTCGACCACGGCCAGGATCTGCTCTCCACGGACCAAGACTGCCTTGCCCTTGAGCAACCGGTCATGCGGCACATCGACCACCGTCGCATCGCGGATCAGCAGATCGGCCTCGATCTTCGGCGCCGCCTGCGCCGACGACAGGGCGACCAGCGACAAGAGCAGGGAGAGCGTTTTCTTCATTCAGGTTTCCTCAAGGCAATCAAGGCAAGCCAAGCTTGCAGTTTCTTCTCAAACGCCAGGGTGTAGGCCGGGCTCGACGACGGCAGATCGACCATCTGATAGTCGGCCGCCCGATCGCCCAGCTGTTTGCGCCCGGCCTTGGCGGCGGTGCCGCCGTTGAAGGCGATAACGCTCAGGTTCGGCAGCATATCGAGCAAACCGTGCAGATCGCTGTACTGCGCATTCCGGATCGCCGAATCCAGGCTGCCTTCACGCTCGGCGGCCGTGATCACGTCCCACAACCCGATGCCCTCGCCTTCGAGCACGCCGAGCCGCTCCGCATAGGAACGCTCCGTCAAGCCAAGCTCGAACACGCCGTTGATCAGCCGCCAGAACTGGTTCTGCGGATGGCCGTAGTACTGCTGGGCAAGCAGCGAGGCCTTGCCCGGAAAGCTGCCCAGCACCAGCAACCAGGTCTTATTGCTCACTTGCGGACGCAAGCCCCGCCAGATGGGGGGCTGCGCGGTATCGGGTGCCTTGGCGATGATGGCGCCGCCTTTCAGCTTTTGATTTTGGGGTAAGAGATGAACACAGACGCGATCATGACCTTCCTGACCACGCAAGGCGCGGACTTCGGCCTCAAGATCCTCGCCGCCCTGGCCGCCTGGATCGTGGGCCGCTGGATTATCAGCCTGGCTGCCACCGTTTTCAGTCGTGCGCTGGCGGCCGGCAAGAAGGTCGACGCCACGCTGTCGAACTATCTGCGCTCGATCCTTGTCGTCACGCTCAACATCGTGCTGGTGCTGGCGATCCTCGGCATCTTCGGCATCCAGACCACGTCCTTCGTCGCGCTGCTGGCGGGTGCGGGCCTGGCCATCGGCACTGCCTGGGGCGGTCTGCTGACCCACTTCGCGGCCGGCGCCTTCATGCAGGTATTGCGGCCGTTCAAGGTCGGTGATCTGGTCCAGGTCGGCGGCGTGAGCGGCACGGTGACCGAGATCGGTCTGTTCGGCACCACCATCATCACGGGGGACAACGTGATGAACGTGGTCGGCAACAACAAGATCTTCTCGGACACGATCCAGAACTTCTCGGCCCTGCCCTATCGCCGCGTGGACACCGTGGCCAAGATCGCCAACGGCGTGAACCCGCTGGACGCGATCACGCGCTTGAAAAACGCTGTCAGCGCGATCCCGAACGTGAAAACCAATCCCGCGCCCGACGTCGAGATCATCAGCTTCACCCCCGAAGGCCCGCTGCTTTGCGTGCGCCCGTATTGCCACAGCGATCACTACTGGCAGGTCTACTTCGACACGCACAAGGCGATCATGGCCGCCTTCGGCGCGGCCGGTTATCCGGTTCCTGAAACGCCGGCCGTCCTGCGCGGACGCATCACGAGTTGAGCAAGGCCAAGCGCGGCAAGGCGGCCAGCGTGTTGGCGCGCGTGGCCGCCGCCGTTTGCTCGACGCTCCAGCCGCGCAGTTGCGCAAGACTTTCGGCAATGCGTGGCAGCTCGGCCGGCTCATTGCGCACCACGGCGCCGGCGGCTCGCTCGGCCGCTGTCTTGTAGAGCCATTGCGGCGGGATGTCCGGCGCGTCGGTCTCCAGCACCAGGCTCTCGGTCGGGACCGAAGCCGCCAGTCGGCGGATCTGCAACGAGCGATCAAAAGTGAGCGTGCCGCCGAAGCCGAGCTTGAAGCCGAGATCGATGAACGCCTGGGCCTGCTGTTCGCTGCCGTTGAAGGCATGCGCGATGCCGCCGCTGGTTTCAATGCGCCGCAGCCCCGCCAACAATCGATCCGCGCTGCGCCTCACATGCAGGATGACCGGCAGCTTGAAGCGCCGTGCGAGCTTCAACTGCTCGATATAGAAATGCTCCTGCCGCCCGGCATCGATGCCGGGTACGAAGTAATCGAGCCCGATCTCGCCCACGGCCACCAGGCGCGGGTCGTGCGCGCATTCATCGAGCTTGGCGGTTAGCAGTTCCAGGTCCTGCTCACCGGCCTTCATCACAAAGAGAGGATGGATGCCCAGCGCGTAAGCAAAGCCGTGCTCGCGCGCCAGATCGCGCACGGTGTCGAAGTCAAAGGCGCCGACCGCTGGAATGACGATCTGATGCACGCCCGCCGCACGGGCCCGCGCCACCACTGCGCTTCTGTCGGCGTCGAACTCCGGCGCGTCCAGATGGCAGTGACTGTCGATCCACATCAGCTCAACGGAACACGACCGTCCGGTTGCCGTTCATCAGCACGCGATGCTCGGCATGCCATTGGATGGCGCGCGCCAGCGTCACGCATTCGACGTCGCGGCCAATGGCCACCAATTGCTCAGGCGGCAGGCTGTGGTCGATGCGGGCCACCTCCTGCTCGATGATCGGGCCCTCGTCCAGATGCGAGGTCACATAGTGCGCCGTGGCGCCGATCAGCTTGACGCCGCGCTCGTAAGCCTGGTGATAAGGCTTGGCGCCCTTGAAGCTCGGCAGGAAGCTGTGATGGATGTTGATCGCGCGGCCGGAAAGAAACTCGCACATCTCCGGGCTCAGGATCTGCATGTAGCGGGCCAGCACAACCAGGTCGACGCGTTCCTGCTCCACCACCTCGCGGATGCGCCGCTCCTGCGCGGCCTTCTGCTCCTCGGTTGAGTTGAGCAGCGGGAAATGGTGGAAGGGAATGTTGTGCGAAGCCGCCAGCTGATAGAAATCGCGGTGGTTCGAGACGATCGCCGGGATCTCGATCGGCAGATGCCCGGTCTGCACACGGAACAGCAGATCGTTCAGGCAGTGGCCGAGCTTTGACACGAGCAGCAGCACGCGAGTCTTCTCGGCGCGCGCCACGAGCTCCCAATCCATCTGCATCTGCGCGGCCAGCGGAGCGAAGGCCTCGCGCATCGGCGCCGCATCCGAGCTTGTTTCGAACTCGATGCGCATGAAGAAGCGGTTGTGATCCGGATCCAGATGCTGTGCCGAGGTCAGGATATTGCCGCCCTGTGCGAGCAGATAACCCGTTACCGCATGGACGATGCCGGAACGGTCCGGACAGCTGAGCTTGAGGATGAATCGAGAGGTCATGTCGGTGCAGTCAGGTTCAATCGCCATTCGCATTGCTGCGCGAGCCGTTCGTCGTGGGTGACCATCACAAACGCGGTGCCTTGAGCGCGGGCCAGTTCGAGCATCAGGTCAAACACGGCCTGCGCCGTGCTGCGATCCAGATTGCCCGTCGGTTCGTCGGCCAGCACGCAGGCCGGCTGCGTGACGAGCGCACGCGCGATCGCCACCCGCTGACGTTCACCACCGGACAGCTCAGCCGGCCGGTGCTTCACGCGCCCCGCCAGCCCCACGCGCGCCAGCATGGCCGCAGCCTGCTCGCGCGCTTGCGCCTCCGGCATGCGGCGCACGCGCAGCGGCATGGCCACATTGTCCAGCGCGCTGAATTCGGGCAGCAGGTGGTGGAACTGGTAGACAAAGCCAAGGTGCTGATTGCGCCACTGGCCGATCGCCTTCTCGTTCAAGCTCGAAAGCGTTTTGCCCATCAAGGTCACGGCACCTTCGCTCGGCTTGTCCAGGCCACCGAGCAGATGCAGCAGCGTCGACTTGCCCGAACCCGAGGCGCCCACGATGGCCAATGTGTGGCCGCGCTTGACAGTCAGGTCCACGCCCGAGAGAACGCGCACATCGAGTTCACCGTCATGAAACCGGCGCCCCAGGCCGCGCGCTTCAAGAACCACATCATTCATAACGGAGCGCCTCGGCGGGTTGGACGCGGCTGGCGCGCCAGCTCGGATACAGCGTGGCCAGGAAGGCCAGGGCCAAGGAAACCAGCACGATCGGCACGATATCGGCGCTTTGCGGATCGCTGGGCATGCGGCTGATCAGGTAGATGCTCGCCGGCAGAAACGTGGTGTGCAGCGCCCATTCGATCGAGCTCACGATGGCATCGATATTGAAGGCGGCCAGCAGACCGAGCAGCGTGCCGGCCAGCGTGCCGATGACACCGGCCGCCGCGCCTTGCACCATGAAGATGCCCATGATCGAGCGCGGCGTTGCGCCGAGCGTGCGCAGGATCGCAATGTCCGCCTGCTTGTCGGTCACCGTCATCACCAGCGTGGAGACCAGATTGAAGGCGGCCACCGCCACGATCAGCGTCAGGATGATGCTCATCATCTTCTTCTCGACCTCGACGGCATCGAACCAATTGGCATTGGTGCGCGTCCAATCGCGCACCAGGTAATCCGGGCCCATGCTCTGCTGCAATTGCCCTCCGACTTCACGCGCCTTCTGTACATCCTTGAGGCGCAGCTGCACGCCCGTCGGCCCCTGCGTACGGAACAGCTTCGCCGCGTCCTCGATATTGATCAGCACGAGGCCCGAGTCGTATTCATAGTGACCGGCATTGAAGATGCCTTGCACCGTGAAGGTCCGCAAGCGCGGCACCACGCCGGCCGGCGTGACCTCGCCGTTGGGCGCGACCACGGTGATCTTGTCGCCGACGCCAACGCCCAGGTTGCGCGCCAGCTCGATGCCCAGGATGATGCCCCAGGTGCCTGGCTGCAGGCGATCAAGCGTGCCGTCGGCCTTGAGTTTTTCGGCCATCGGCGTGACGCTCGATTCGTACTCCGGCGAAACCCCGCGCACGATGGCGCCGCGCATGTCCTCGCCGCGCGCGATCAGCGCCTGCGCCGCCACGAACGGCGCCGTGCCAATCACTTCCGGATTCAGGCGAGCCTTGGCGGCCGTGTCCTGCCAGTTCGCCAGCGGGCCGCCCTGGAAATTCATCAGCTCCACATGCGCCACCACCGAGAGCATGCGATCACGCACCTCTTTCTGGAAGCCGTTCATCACCGAGAGCACGATGATCAGTGCCGCCACGCCCAGGGCGATGCCCAGCATGGAAACACCGGAGATGAAGGAGATGAAGCGGTTGCGCCGCCCCCCCTTGCCGGCTCGCGTGTAGCGCCAGCCGATCTGCAATTCATAGGGCCAATTCATGGGCGGGGATGCTATACGAGATGTGCCGGAGCCGATTTCAATGCGCCTCGTCCCAGTTCGGCCCGATCCCCACTTCGGCCAGCAGCGGCACCTTCAGCTCGGCCACGCCGGCCATCTGCTTGGGCACCTCGGCCTTGATCCAGTCGAGCTCCTCCTGCGGCACCTCGAACACCAGTTCATCGTGCACCTGCATGACGATGCGCGTCCTGGCCGAAGCCGCATCGAGCGATACCTGCACCGCACGCATCGCCAGCTTGATCAGGTCGGCGGCCGTGCCCTGCATCGGCGCATTGATGGCCTGGCGCTCGGCGCCGGCCTTGCGCGGGCCGTTGCCGCCCATGATCTCGGGCAGGTAGATGCGGCGGCCGAAGAGGGTTTCGACATAACCGTTCGTTCGCGCGAACTCCTTGGTGCGCTCCATGTAGTCACGCACGCTGGCAAAACGCGTGAAATAGCGGTCGATGTAATCCTTGGCCGCCTTCTGCTCGATACCGAGGCTCGAGGCCAGGCCGAACACGCCCATGCCGTAGATCAGGCCGAAATTGATGGTCTTGGCATAACGGCGATGTTCCGTGGACACCTCGCCGACCGGCACGCCGAACACTTCCGAAGCCGTGGCGCGGTGCACGTCGATGCCTTCGCCAAAGGCGCGCAGCAGGCCCGGATCCTCGCTGATGTGGGCCATGATGCGCAGCTCGATCTGCGAATAATCGGCGCTGACGATCACATGCCCCGGCTTGGCGATGAAGGCCTCGCGCACGCGCCGGCCCTCCGCCGTGCGAATCGGGATGTTCTGCAAGTTCGGATCATTGCTGGCCAGCCGGCCCGTCACCGCCACGGCCTGCGAATAGGTCGTGTGCACGCGCCCCGTCGTCGCGTTGATCTGCAAGGGCAGCTTGTCGGTGTAGGTGCTCTTGAGCTTGGAGAGGCCGCGGTATTCGAGGATCTTGGCCGGCAGCGGATAGTCCTCGGCCAGCTTGGCCAGCACCTCTTCATCCGTGCTGCGCGCGCCGGTCGCGGTCTTCTTGATCGTGGGCAGGCCCAGCTTGTCGAAGAGGATTTCGCCGAGCTGCTTGGGGCTGCCCATATTGAAGGGCTGGCCCGCAATGCCGTAGGCCTCCTGCTCGATCGCGACGAGGCGCTGCGCCAGCTCATGGCTTTGCGCCTTCAACTTGGCCGCGTCGATCAGCACGCCGTTGCGCTCCACGCGTTGCAGGCCGTGACTGGTCGGCATCTCGATGGCTTCGTAGACAAACTTCAGGCCCGGCTCCGCCTCGATTTTCGGCCAGAGGATCTCGTGCACCTGCAGGCACATGTCGGAATCTTCCGCCGAGTATTCCGAGGCCTTCGCCACCTCGACCTGCGCAAACGGGATCTGCTGCGCGCCTTTGCCGCAGAGGTCTTCGTAGCTCACGCCGGCACGGCCCAGGTAACGCTCGCCCAGGGCGCCCAACCCGTGGGTCTTGTGCGCTTCCAGCACATAGCTCTGCAGCATGGTGTCGTGCAGGATGCCGCGCAGCTCGATGCCGTGGTTCGCGAGCACATGCGTGTCGTACTTGAGGTTCTGGCCGAGCTTGGCCGCCTTCTCGTCTTCGAGCCAGGGCTTGAGCTTGGCCAGCACTTCTTCAAGCGGCAACTGCTCCGGCGCGTCGGGCCCGTTGTGGCGCAGCGGGATGTAGGCTGCCTCGCCCGCCCGGACCGAGAAGCTGATGCCGACGATGCGCGCCAGCATGGGCTCGAGCGAATCGGTCTCGGTGTCGAGCGCGCTCAAGGGCGCGGCTTGCAGCTTGGCGAGCCAGGCGTCGAAGGTCGGCCAATCGAGGATCGTCGTGTAGTGGCGCGCCACGTCGCTCTTCTGCACGGGCGCTTCGTCGAACAGCGATGCGGTCACAGGCGCCGCGGCTGCAGGAGCGGGAGCCAGCGCGCCGGTCATTTCCTTGAGCAAAGTTTTGAAACCGTAGCGTGCGTAGAAGTCGGTCAGGCCGGCCTTGTCGATCTCCTTGAAGGCAAGCGCATCGAGCACCGGCCAGTTCGGCACATGGGCGGCGAGATCGCAATCGAGCTTCACCGTCACCAGCTTGCGGCCCATCGGCAGCCAGTCGAGCGCCTTGCGCAGGTTCTCGCCGGCCACGCCCTTGACCTGGCCCGCGGCGGCGATCACGCCGTCGAGCGAGCCGTATTCGGCAATCCACTTGGCGGCGGTCTTGGGGCCGACCTTTTCCACGCCAGGCACGTTATCCACCGTGTCGCCCATCAAGGTCAGGTAGTCGATGATGCGATTCGGCGGTACGCCGAACTTGGCCATGACGCCGGCTTCATCAAGCGACTCGTTGCTCATGGTGTTGATCAGCGTGACATCGGGCGTCACCAACTGGGCCAGGTCCTTGTCACCGGTCGAGACGATCACCGCGTGCCCAGCCGCCGCGCCCACCACGGCCAGCGTGCCGATGGCGTCATCGGCCTCGATCCCGGGCACCTCCAGCACCGGCCAGCCCAGCAGCTTGACCACCTCGTGGATCGGCTCGATCTGCTCGCGCAGCGCGTCGGGCATGGGGGCGCGCTGGGCCTTGTATTCCGAGTACCACTCATCGCGGAAGGTCGGGCCCTTGGCGTCAAACACGCAGACCGCGTGCTCGGCGCCGACCTGCTCGCGCAGCTTCTTCAGCATCGCCACCATGCCGTGCAAAGCCCCCGTGGGGACGCCGCCGGGGCCGCGCAGATCCGGCAGGGCGTGATACGCGCGGTAAAGATAGCTGGAGCCATCAACCAGCAGCAGGATGGGTTTGTTTGTGACCGTACTCATGGACGTGATTGTCACAGCTTAGAATGGCGTTCATGCGCTGCCTCATCGCTCTCCTATCACTCTTTGCCGTTTGCGCTCATGCGCAAGACAAGCCTACTCAGCTGCCGCCAGTTCAGCCGGGCTACACAGTGTTGGAGGAACCTCCCGAGCTGCCGGGCATCGAACCCAAGATTGAGCATGTCGTCACAGAGGATGACAACGCCAGGGTCGACGTTCTGCGTGTGCGCGGTACGGTGTTGAGGATCATGGTCCACCCAAAGCTCATCCCGGCTCCCGACTATGAAATTCTGGTCGGTGACGCCTCAACCGGCGCGAAATTCGGGCATTCTGCCTTTCAGGGCGTGATTGGCAATCGAGTCTGGCACGTGCTCGACTTCTGATTTCACTGGGCCTCGCGGCCGTGTCCCATGGCCGTCTTCACTGAAGTTTCCCTCGAACAAGCCCAAGCGCTGAGCACCCGGCTCGGCCTCGGCCAGGTGACCGAACTGCGCGGCATCAAGGCCGGCATCGAGAACACCAACTATTTCCTCACGACCGACAAAGCCGGCGCTGACGACACTAACGGCGAGTTCGTGCTGACCGTGTTCGAGCGCCTGAGCTTCGAGCAACTGCCCTTCTATCTGCGCCTGATGCAGCACCTGGCCGCGCGCGGCGTGACCGTGCCCGATCCCAAGGCCGATGCCAACGGCGAGATCCTGTTCGAGCTGAACGGCAAGCCCGCCGCCATCGTCGACAAACTGGCCGGCGGCCACGAGCTGGCGCCCGATGTGGCGCATTGCGCGCAGGTCGGCGCCCAGCTCGCCCGCATGCATCAGGCCGGGCAGGACTTCCCGCTCAAGCAGCCCAATCTGCGCGGCCTGCCCTGGTGGGTCGAGACGGTGCCCGTCGTGCTGCCCTATCTGAGCCGCGAGCAGGCGACGCTGATCAGCACGGAGCTCGAATACCAATGCCACCTGGCCAGCTCGCCCGATTACGCTAGCCTGCCGCGCGGCCCCATCCATGCCGACCTGTTCCGCGACAACGTCATGTTCGAGCAGACAGCCGATGTGGGCGATCGCCTCAGCGGCTTCTTCGATTTCTACTTTGCCGGCGTCGACACTTTTCTGTTCGACATCGCCGTGTGCTTGAACGACTGGTGCATCGACCTGGCCAGCGGCCGGCTCGACGAAAAGCGCGCCGAAGGCTTTGTGCATGCGTATGAAAGCGTGCGGCCGCTGACGGGCGCCGAACACCGCCTGCTGCCCGCCATGCTGCGTGCCGGTGCGCTGCGCTTCTGGATCTCGCGCCTCTGGGACTTCCACCTGCCACGCGAGGCCAGCATGCTCAAGCCCCACGATCCGGCGCATTTCGAGCGCATCTTGCGCGAACGGGTGCTCACGCCCTGGCACGCCCTTTCCAGTCAATGACCCTTCATTTGCAAACTGTCGAGGCCCGCAAGGGCCTGCTGTGGATTCGCCATGCGCTGAAGGTCTACCGCCGGCGCCCGCTGGCGCTGACCGCGCTGTATGCCGTGGTGCCGTTGATCGGCCTGCTGCTGTCCCTGCTGCCGCCGCCGTTCGAGTGGGTCGTGCTGGCGCTGCCGCCGCTGGTCTCGCTCGGCTTCATGCTGGCCACGCACGGCGTGCTGCAAGGCCATGTGCCCACCGCGGCGGTCTACCTGGCCCCCTTTCGACTCACGGCGGAGCGGCGCAAGACGCAGCTGCTGCTGTGCCTGATCTATGCGCTGTTCATGGCGGCGGGCTTGCTGCTGTCGCAATGGGCCGATGGCGGCGCGCTCGACCATCTGGCCGCGCTCATGCAGCAGGATCCGAAGGACGAACAGGCGCTCATGGCGGCGGTGGCCGACCCGGCCTGGGCGCTGGGCCCGGCGACGCTGATGCTCTGGGTCTCCGTGCTGTCCATCCCCTTCTGGCACGCGCCGGCGCTGGTTCACTGGGCCGGCCAGGGTCTGGCCCAGTCGCTGTTCTCGAGCACCTTGGCACTGTGGCGCAACCGCGGCGCTTTCTTCATGAGCATGCTCGGCTGGCTGGGCCTGAGCTTCTGCCTCGGGATCACCGCCATGCTGCTCGGCTCGCCCTTCGGCATCCAGACCGCGCAGGTCCTGCTGGTGCTGGTCTACACCTGGCTCACCACGGCCTTCTACGCCTCGCTCTATTTCAGCTTCGTGGACTGCTTCATGTTCAGTCCCGAAGACATCAAGGTCTGAGATAAGCCGCGAGCGAGGCGGCCTGCGCATCTCGATAAGCGCCACACAGCCGCAAGCGCTCGACCGCCCCGGCCAGTTGCGAGCTGGCGCCGCCCACCGAGGCGGCAAACGCACCGAAGCGCTTCTGCAAGAGCTCGGCGGCGTCCTTGCCGCAGACGGCCGTGCCCAGAAACTCGGGCCAGCGCGTCAGGCCTTGCTCGCCCAGGCGAGTCCGCAAGACCGGCTCATGCGCAGCGAAAAATCCCAGCAACTCGGTCCAACGCGCGGGCGAGCCGTAGACGCTGGTCAGCAAGGGCCGCGACATCGCGTGGGGATCGAGTCCTTCATCGAGCAGCAGCTCGCGCGCGCGGCGCGCCAACTCGGGCGCTTCGAAATTCATCAGTGCCGCGAGCAAGTCATCGCGCAGGCTGGGTTCGTGCGTGCGACGCGCCAAAGCAAGCAAGGCGTCGAACAGTTCAGCATCGCCCGATAGCGCAGCGCTCTTGAGCACCGCGCCACGCAGCCCGGGATCGAGCAGTTCCACATGCGACGCCGCATCAATTTGCGCGGCGCTCAGCCAGCGCTGCGTCAAGGCGCGGGCGAGCAAGCGCAGATCCGCATCCTGTCCGGCGTCGGCCATGCGCGGCAGCAGCGCGATGCGCCATTCGCGCGCATCGGCGTCCTCGCCGACATGCGCTTGCCAACCCAGGGCCTTGGCCTGCAGGCCGAACAGGCGTGCCCACAAACGCGCGTAGCCGGGCTGCTGCTCGGCCGTCAGCAGCGCTTGCAAATCTTCAAGCGCGCGCGCGGCAGCTTCGCGCAAGGCCCGCTCCGGGCGAGCGGCCAGCAGCTCGATCGTCGGCAGCGCTTCGGCCAAGGGCAGCTCGCCGCTCTGCGCCTGCGAGAGCCGGTCATCGAGCTGGCTCAGCAGCTCCTGGGCGCTGAGCTCGCTGCTGTCCGGCAAAGCCCCCCGGAAAGCACTGCGGTAATAGCCCATACCGCCGGCATTGGGCTGCAACCAGGCGGGGCATTGCGCATCGGGCAGATCGACCTGCATCCGCTGCTCGCGCATCAGCACGCGCGTCACGCCGGCGGGCGTGCGCAGGCTGACCGGGAGCGCCCAGAGTTGCGGCTCGACATGCGCGCCAAGCGGTTGATAGCGACGCTGTTGCAGCACGGCCTGCGGCTTGCCTTCACAGCGCAGTTGCACGTCGAGCTGCGGAATGCCGGCCTGCTCGACAAAGCTCGCCATCGAGCCAGCCAGTTCCGGTTGATCCTGAGACATCGCCGCGAAGAAATCCTCGGCCCGCGCGCTGCCGCCCGCATGCGCGGCCAGATAGCGCCGCACACCATTGCGCATGCGTTCCGGCCCCAGCCACGCCTCAAACATCGAGAGCACCGCCTCACCTTTTTCGTAGGTGATGGCGTTGAAGGCGGTGCCCAGGTCCTCAGGCGTCTGCACGTCCTGGCGCACGCGGCGCGTGCCGGGCAGGCTGTCGGCCGCCATTGCGCGTCGGCGTGCGCTGGCCATCGACTCCAGCTCCCAATGCCACTCGGGATGCAACTGCGCAGTGATCTTGTCGCCCATCCAGGAGGCGAAGGATTCATTGAGCCAGAGATCATTCCACCAGGCCAGCGTCACGGCATTGCCGAACCATTGATGCGCGATCTCGTGCGCGGCGACCGAGGTGTACTCGCGCTCGAAGCGGCCGCTCGGAGCGCCCGCAGGCGCTTGAAGCCATGAGCGTTGGTAGGTGATCAGCCCGACGTTCTCCATCGCACCAAAGCCATCGGCCATCGGCAGCGCCAGGCTGTCGATCTTTGGAAACGGATGCGGCATGCCGAAGTAGTCTTCCAGGCCCGCGATGATGGCCGGCGTGACGTTCGCCGCGTAGCTGGCCTCGGCGCCGTGGCCCTTGGCGGTCAGGTAGCGCAGTTGCGTGGCACCGGCGTTCGGACCTTCGAGCACGTCGAACGGACCGACAGCAAACGCCACCAGATAGCTGGGCAGCGGTGGCGTGGTCTGGAAGCGCAGGCGTTGCCAGCCTTTCTCGATTGAACGCCGGGGTTGGTTCCTGGCCAGCGGCATGTTGGCGAAGGCCTGCTGGCCTTCAGGCACGATCAGCGTCAGCGTCCAGGGCGTCTTGATGCCGGGATCGTCAAACGAAGGAAAAGCGCGCCGCGCGCCGACGTCCTCGAACTGCGTGATCGCGTACCAGCGCTTGTCCTCTTGCAAGCGGAAGAGGCCGAAGGCGTCGGCATCCTCGGTGCGGCCTGCGAAGGCCAGGCTCAATTGCACCGCACCGGCGGGCAGCGGGCGATCAAAGCGCAGCCAGATGCTGTCCTCATCGGCGGGCCGCACCGTCGCATGCACGTTCACGCCGCGTGCCCGGACGAGCACATGGTTCACGCTCAGGCCACGCGAGTGCAGGCGCAGCTCGGTCAGCGGCTTCTTGAGCTTCAGCTCGATCTGCACATGGCCGCTGAACTGCGGCTGCTCGGGATCGACGCGCAGTTCGACCGCGTAACGCTGAGGTTGAGCGTCATCGCCGAGGCGCATGGGCAGTGGATCGGCCGGGGTGCGCGTGGCGAACAGGCTCAAGACACAGGCAAACAGGAATTTCATGGGGTCAGCTCGGGGCGTTTCCCATCCTGTGCATCCTGTTCATCCATGTAAATACAGGTTTTAAACATGGATGAACAGGATGTACAGGAGGAATACAAGACAGTCTGCCAGCCTCAATCGATCGGTGTGAGCTTGGCGATCGACAACTGCAGCCACTTCATGCCGTGGCGGCCGAAGTTGACTTGGGCGCGCGCATCCTGGCCGCTGCCTTCAATCGTCATCAGCACGCCCTCGCCGAACTTGGTGTGGAACACGCCCTTGCCCACGCGCAGGCCGCCGTGTTCGTCGGCCTTTTTCTGGACCATATGCTGCGGCACCGGCGGCGAGATCCACGGGGCCTTCTCGGTGCGGCCGGCGCCGACCATGCTCTTGAGGCCCGAGCCGCGCTCCCAGGCGTTCTGGTACTCCCGCGCAAAACCCGAGCCGAAACCCTGGTTGCGCGGCGTGAGCCATTTGAGCGCCTCCTCAGGCAGTTCGTCGAAGAAGCGGCTCTTGACGTTGTAGCGCGTCTGGCCGTGCAGCATGCGCGTCTGGCAGAAGCTCATGTAGAGCCGCTGGCGGGCACGCGTGATTGCCACGTACATGAGGCGGCGCTCTTCTTCGAGGCCATCGGTGTCGGACAGCGAGTTCTCGTGCGGGAACAGCGCTTCTTCAAGGCCGGTGATGAAGACGGCGTCGAACTCCAGGCCCTTGGCCGAATGCACCGTCATCAGTTGCAGCGCGTCCTGGCCGGCCTGCGCCTGGTTGTCGCCGGCTTCCAGCGAAGCGTGCGTCAGGAAGGCGGCCAGCGGCGACATGATCTCGCCGGTCTCGGCGTCGGGCGTGGTCGCGGCGGCGGCCAACGCTTGCGGCAGGCCATCGGCAATCGCGCCGGGCGCAAGCTCGTCGACCGGCAGCGCCACCGCATCCTTGCCAAAACCTTCCTGCGTCACGAAGGCTTCGGCCGCGTTGACCAGTTCGCCCAAGTTCTCGAGGCGCTCGGCGCCGTCCTTGTCCGCGCGGTAGAAATCGGAGAGACCCGAGGTCTGCAGCACCTGCTCGATGATCTCGCGCAGCGTCAGGCCCATCGTCAGGTTGCGCATGGAATCAACCAGCGCAGTGAAGCCCACCAGATTGCCACCGCCCTTGCCCGCGACCGCGCCCACGCTCTGATAGAGGCTGCGGCCCGAGGCGCGCGCGGCATCCTGCAACTGCTCCAGCGTGCGAGCGCCGATGCCGCGGGTCGGGAAGTTCACCACGCGCAGAAAGCTCGTGTCGTCGTTCGCGTTCTCGATCAGGCGCAGATAGGCCAGCGCATGCTTGACTTCAGCCCGCTCGAAGAAGCGCAAGCCGCCGTAGACGCGATACGGAATACCGGCATTGAAGAGCGAAGACTCGATCACCCGCGACTGCGCGTTCGAGCGGTAGAGCACCGCGATCTCCGAGCGCGGAATGCCGCCGCGGTGCAGCGCCTGGGCTTCTTCCACCAGCCACTGTGCTTCGGCGAAGTCGCTCGACGCCTCGAAAACGCGCACCGGCTCGCCCGGGCCGGCGTCGGTCCGCAGGTTCTTGCCGAGGCGGCGCGTGTTGCGCTCGATCAGGGCGTTAGCGGAATCGAGGATGTGGCCGAAGCTGCGGTAGTTCTGCTCCAGCTTGATGATGCTGCGCACGTGGTACTCGCGCTCGAAGTCGGCCATGTTGCCGACGCGCGCGCCCCGGAAAGCGTAGATGCTCTGGTCATCGTCGCCGACGGCAAACACGCTCTGACCGCCGTCCGGTGGACCGAACATCTTGAGCCAGGCGTATTGCAGCTTGTTGGTGTCCTGGAACTCATCCACCAGCAGATGCTTGAAGCGATGCTGGTAGTGCTGGCGCACAGCGGCGTTGTCGCGCATCAGCTCGAAGGAGCGCAGCATCAGCTCGGCGAAATCAACCACGCCTTCGCGATTGCATTGGTCTTCGTAAGCCTGGTAGATCTGCACCAGCACGCGCGTCTGTTCATCGCGCTGCTCGACATCACCGGGGCGCAAGCCATCTTCCTTGGCGCCGGCGATGAACCAGCCGACCTGCTTGGGCACATAACGCTCCTCGTCGAGCTTCATGGCCTTGATGACGCGCTTGATGGCCGAGACCGTGTCGCTCGAATCCAGAATCTGGAAGCCCTGCGGCAGGCCCGCCAGCTTCCAATGCGCGCGCAGAAAGCGGTTACACAAGCCGTGGAAGGTGCCGATCCACATGCCGCGCACATTGACGGGCAGCATGGTGGTCAGACGGATGACCATTTCCTTGGCGGCCTTGTTGGTGAAGGTCACCGCCATCACGCCGCCGGGCGAGATCTGGCCGGTCTGCATCAGCCAGGCGATGCGGGTGGTCAGCACGCGCGTCTTGCCGGAACCGGCACCGGCCAGGATCAGCACGCTTTCGCTGGGGGCCGTCACGGCCGCCAACTGCTCGGGGTTGAGATTCTTCAGCAGGCCGCTCGGCGCCTCGGCAAACATATCTTGGGGATTCATCGACCGATTTTATGATCCCGGCATGACGCCCTGCCCTTGCGGACTGAGCCGCCCCTATGCCGACTGCTGCGGCCGCTATCACGCCGGAGAATTGGCGCCAGACGCCGAAGCGCTGATGCGCTCGCGCTACAGCGCCTTTGTGCAAGATGAGATCGAGTACCTGCTCAAGACCTGGCACCCGAGCACGCGGCCCTCAAGCCTCATGCCCAACGAGCCAGGGCTGCGCTGGCTGGGGCTGGAGGTGAGGAAGCATGTGAGGCAGGACGCCGATCACGCCGCGGTGGAGTTCGTGGCTCGCAGCAAGCTCGGGGGTCGAGCCCAGCGGTTGCATGAGATCAGCCGCTTTGTGCGCCAAGACGGCGCGTGGCTCTATCTGGACGGGGATATCGACTGAGCGCGATCAGCTCAGATGAATTCTTGCCTGACCACCGGGCGACCCAGGGCCCGCAGCATCCAGACCAGCACGGCGCTGATGATCACGCTGGGCACCAGCAGGAACAGATTCGCTTCGGTCACCAGCGGCAGAGCCGGCAAAGCCGGCACCAGCAGCACGAGCAGAACAGCGGCCAGGCGACGGCCCCATTCATGGCGGCGCAGAAGCGCTTGACCGGCGAGCACCGTCAGGAGCGCGCCGCAGACCAACAAGGAAAGGCCCATAGCCTCCAGAGAGTCAATTCGCTTGAAAGCGAAAGTGCCTCGATAGCCGGCCAGCACGAGGCCACAAAGGCCCGTGAGCATCAGCAACCAGGCCAGGCTCGTCACCAGGCGAGAACGGTATCCAACATGCAGTTCTTGCGGCATTTCCAACTCCCTATGCAGGCTTTCCAAGGCCCGCACCATTCATGATGCATCGGCAATGTGACGGGATTCTTTCGTTCCTTCCTTGCCGAAGCACTCCCTACAAATGGGGGTGTCAGCCCTAACCGTGACTTTGATCGCACAGAGGCGTAAGCAAAGGTAATACTCACCTCGAATATGTTGCACATCCTCTACATCGACGAGCACCTCGTCGCCATCGACAAGCCCGCCGGCTTGCTCGTTCATCGCAGCGCGCTCGATGCGGGAGAGCAGCGCTTCGCCCTGCAAATGCTGCGCGATCAGTTGGGGCGGCAGGTCTGGCCGGCGCATCGCCTTGATAAAGGGACGAGCGGCGTGCTGTTGTTTGCGCTCGATGCCAGCGTGGCTTCGCTGCTGGGCACGCTGTTCGAGAGCGCCCGGATGAGCAAGCAGTACCTCGCGCTCGTGCGCGGCTGGCCCGGCGCCGACCAAGGGCTGATCGATCATCCGCTCGCACGCGATCCCGAGCTCGCCTCGGCCGGCCAGGAGCTCCTGGCCGCTCGCACAGGGTGGCGCGTGCGGCAGCGCCTGGAATGGAAGCTGGCGCTGGACCCGCGCTTCGAGACCAGCCGCTTCGCCTTGATCGAAGCCGCGCCGGAGTCCGGCCGCCGCCATCAGATCCGCCGGCACTTGAAGCACATCGCGCATCCGATCGTGGGCGACTCCACGCATGGCAAGGGCCCGCTCAATCGCGCCGTCGCCTCATTCCTGGGCACGCAAAGGCTCTGGCTGCACGCACAGAGCCTCGCGTTCACACACCCTTTGACGGGGCTGCCGCTGAAGTTCGAGGCCGCACCGGGCCCCGAATGGGCCTTACTCGATCACCCGGACCGACAGGCTTGAGGGCTGATCGCGCCAGCGGTAGAGCTGCTGCGTCGCGGCCTTGAAGTCTTCGGGCTTGGCATCGCGGATGCGGACAAAGCTCTGCGGATTGCGGTCGATCAGCGGGAACCAGGAGCTTTGCACCTGGACCATGATGCGGTGGCCGCGGCGGAAGGTGTGGTTGATGTCCTGCAGCTCGACCTGCACCGCCTCGACCTCGCCGGGCACCACCGCCTCGGGCTTGTCGAAGCCGTGGCGGAAACGCGCACGCAGCGGGTTGGCGCGCACCAGCTGTTGATAGCCGCCCATGCTGGAGAGCGGCACGGTCGAATCGGCGTGCTTGACGCGTTCAGGCGCGGGCACCTCGGGCAGCAGATACGGATCAGCCGGATAGACGTCGATCAGCTTGACGACCCAGTCGGCATCGGTACCGGTCGTGGACACCTTGAGATTGGCCGTCAGCGGTCCGGCGAGGGTCACATCACTCTCGAGCACTTCGGTCTCGTAGACCAGCACATCGGGGCGCGTGGATGCAAAGCGTTGATCGCTGGCCATGTATTCGCGCGGCATGCCCTGTGCGGCATAGGCGATGAAAGGCACTGGCTTGTTCGGGTCGCTCACATAGGCATCAAAAGCCGGTGCGGCTTCGGTCGGCGCCGTCCAGTTCAGTTGGCCACCGGCCTGGAAATAAAGCGCACGCGGCTTGGCCTCGGCCGGCGGCCAGGCGCTGTACTGCCGCCAGATGTTGGTGCCGGTTTCAAACACATAGGCAGCCGGCAGCTTGGCATCGGCTCCGCTGCGCAGGTATTGCTCGAAGAAGGGGAACAGCAGCTTCTTCTGGAAGAACTCGCTGGTGTTCTGGCCGAAGTCCACTCGGCCCAGCGCCCGCCCTTGCTGGCCGATCCAGCCGCCGTGGGTCCAGGGGCCCATCACCAGCGTCTGCCGCGGGTTGCTGCCTTTGCCACCTGCCCTGAGCGCCCGGTTGATCGCCAACGGGCCAGCCAGGTCTTCCGCATCGAACCATCCGCCCACGGTCAGCACGGCGGGCTGGATGTTCTTCAGATGCGGGGTCAGCGCGCGCTTCTGCCAGAAGGCGTCGTAACTGTCATGTTCGAGGGTGTCATCGAACAGCGGGTTGTTGCCGATCAGCTTGGCCATATTGGCCAGATTGCCCAGGCGCAGGAAGTAGTCGTAGCCGTCGCCGTTGTGCTCGTCGAACTCCTTCCAGTGGCGCGGCTCGTCGGTCGGCGTAGCCTGCGGCTGGTACGCGGCGTAGAAGCCGTAGTTGGCGGCCAGCATGAAGGCGCCGCCGTGGAAGCTGTCGTCGTCGCGGTAGAGATCGGCGATCGGCGCCTGGGGCGAGACCGCCTTGATGGCCGGATGCGCCTGCGGCAACGAAGCCGCTGCATAAAAGCCGGGATAGGAAATGCCCCACAGGCCGACGCGCCCGTTGTGGCCCTTGACGTGATCGAGCAGCCATTGCACGGTGTCGTTCGTGTCGCTGCTCTCGTCAATGTCCTGCTTGCTGTTCTTGACGTCGAGATGCGGCGTCATCTCCACGAACACGCCTTCGGACATGTAGCGGCCCCGCACGTCCTGGCAGACGAAGATGTAGCCGGCCTTGAGGAAGTCGCTCGTGGGTGCGGCCCGCTGCACATTGTTGCGAGCGACGCCGTAGGGGCCGCAGCCATAGGGCGTGCGGATCATCAGGACGGGATAGCTGCGGCTCGTGTCCTTGGGTGCATAGACGACGGTGAAGAGCTTCTTGCCGTCGCGCACCGGGACGCGGTATTCGTACTTGGTGTAGTCGGACGTGTAGTCCGGCTCGGCATCGGCCGCAAGAACGGTGGCAGGAATCGAGACAGCGGCGAGGAACAGCGAAACCAGAGAGCGATGCAACAAGAGAACCTCTTTCAAATCTTGACGGCGTAAATCGGCGGCAGATGGGCCGCCACGGTGGTCCAGTGGTCGCCGCCGTCGGCGCTGGCCCAGAGATTGCCCGTGGTGCTGCCCATCAGGAGATGCTGCCCACTGTCATCCACGGCCAAGCTGTGGCGGTAGATCAAATCATAGGCGTGCCGCTGAGGCAGGCCGTTACGCAGCACCTCAAAGCTCTTGCCGCCGTCGCGCGTGCGGGTCACGCACAGGGCGGCGTCCACGGGCACGCGCTTCTCGTCCTTGATGGCCGGCACGAACCAGGCGGTGTTGCCGTCCTTGGGATGGGCCGCCACGGCAAAGCCGAAACTGGAAGGCTCGGTCTTGCATTCGTGCCAGCTCGCGCCGTTGTCAGCCGAGCGCCAGATGCCGCAATGGTGCTGGGTCCACAGCACGTCGGGGGCGCTGGCGCTGCGCACGATCAGGTGGGGATCCTGGATGTTCTGCTCGCCGTTCTGCTCGGGCGGCATGAAATCGGCGCGCATGCCGGCCGCACGCAACTGCCAGTCCGCACCGCCGTCCGTCGTGCGCCAGGCGCCCCCGCATGAAATGCCGAGCAGCATTTCATCGGGATGCTGCGGGTGCATGCAGATCGAGTGGATGCCCGGTGAGTCATAGCCGCCGCCAAACCAGCCCAGCCTCTCCTTGCGGTGCCAGAGGGATTCGTTGAGCTGCCAGCTCGCGCCGCCATCCGCGCTCTTGAACAGGCCGCCAGGATTGGTGCCGGCCCAGATCGCGCCGCGCGCGTCGCGCTCCATGGACCAGATCTGCACCAGTTTCCAGGCTGGCCCTTCGGCGCCCTCCGGCTGCGCAGGATAGGTGGGCGTGGCCACTTCCGACCAGCTCTTGCCGCGATCCTTGGAGGCCTGCACCTTGACCCCGAAATGACCCAGATTCAGCGCGACCAGCATGTGGCCCTGTGCGTCAGGCGGCAGCACCATGCTGACCGGTTCGGCCAGGAAACTGATGTTGGCGATCTGCCAGGCGTCACCGTCGCCGCCCTCATGCCTCAGTTCGAACAGTCCCTTGCGGGTCCCCACCCATGCACTCATGCTCATGATCAGCCTCCAGACAATGCTTGCAAGACGTGGACGACGCTGCTGCTGGTGAGCGCATCATCCAAGCGCTGGCCATCACGCACGCGACGGCCGTCCACGAAGATCACCACATTGGGCCGCAGATGGCCCTGGTCGTCGAGCACATAGCCGCGCAGGCGCGGGTTGCTCGCGAACGCCGCGTCCAGGCCCGCACGCAGCAGCGTTGCCTCGGTCTCCACCTCGGGGGTTTCGACAAAGCGGCGCAATTGCGGCGTGAAGACGATCCTGGCCATGCGGAAGGATAACGCTCCACCCGTCGTCGACAATCGCGGCCCTACCCTGATACGCCGCCCATGTCTTCCAACCGCACCGGCATGCTCTATGCCTTCCTCGCCTATGCGATCTGGGGCTTGTTCCCGCTCTACTTCAAGCAGTTGCATGGGGTCAACGCCTTCGAGGTGATCGCGCATCGCACGCTCTGGTCGCTTGTCGTGCTGCTGAGCATCCTCACCGTGCTGCAGCGCTGGGATTGGTTGCGTGCGGCGCTGAAGAATCCGCGCCTGCTGGCCACCTTCGCGCTCTCGGCGCTGCTGCTTTCGACCAACTGGGTGATCTACGTCTGGGCGGTGCAGAACGGCCATGTCGTGGAGTCGAGCCTGGGCTACTTCATCAACCCGCTGGTCAGTGTGGCGCTCGGTTACGCGGTGCTGCGCGAGCGCCCTCGCCCGCTGCAATGGGCGGCGCTGGCGCTGGCCACGGCGGGCGTGTTGTGGCTCACCGTTTCGGCCGGCCATCCGCCGTGGATCGCGCTGGCGCTGGCGGCATCGTTCGGCCTCTACGGGCTGATGCGCAAGACGGCGGCCTTAGGCGCGCTGGAAGGTCTCACGCTGGAGACGATGGTGCTGGCGCCGATCGCCGGCATCGCCCTGGCGCTGTGGACCGCGCACGGCGAGAGCGCCTTCGCCACCGCCACACCGACCGTGATCGGCTGGCTGCTGCTGGCCGGGCCGATCACCGCCATCCCGCTGCTGATGTTTGCGGCGGGCGCGCGGCGCATCACGCTGACGATGCTCGGCCTGATGCAATACATCGCGCCGACGCTGCAGTTCAGCATCGGCGTGTGGGTCTACGGCGAGCCGCTGGATGGCAGCAAGCTGATCGGCTTCGCGATCATCTGGACGGCACTCGCCGCCTACAGCCTGGAAGGGCTGTGGCGGCAAGCACGCCGTTAGCAAAGAAAAAGGATCAGTGACGGACCAGGTAGTCGAAGGCGCCCAGCGCGGCCTTCGCGCCATCGCCCGCCGCGATCACGATCTGCTTGAACGGCACGGTCGTCACGTCGCCGGCCGCGTACACGCCGGGTACCGAGGTGGCACCGCGCGCATCGATCTCGATCTCGCCGTGCTTTGACAGCGCGATCGAACCCTTCAGCCACTCGGTGTTGGGCACCAGACCGATCTGCACGAACACGCCCTCCAGCTCGATGTGATGCTCGGTGTCGGTCGCGCGGTTCTTGTACGAGATGCCGTTGAGCTTGTTGCCGTCGCCGGTCAGCTCGGTGGTTTGCACGAAGGTGTGAACCTTGACATTGGGCAGGCTGTGCAGCTTCTTCACCAGCACGGCGTCGGCACGCAAATGCTCGGCGAATTCAATCAGCGTCACGTGCTCGACGATGTTGGCCAGGTCAATCGCCGCTTCCACGCCGGAGTTGCCGCCGCCGATCACCGCCACGCGCTTGCCCTTGAACAGCGGACCATCGCAATGCGGGCAGTAGGCCACGCCCTTGTTCTTGTACTCGGCCTCGCCGGGCACGTTGACGTTTCTCCAGCGCGCGCCGGTTGACAGGATCACGCTGCGGGCCTTCAGCACCGCGCCATTGGCCAACTCAATGCCGACCAGGCCGCCTTCGCTTTCGGCGGGGATCAGCTTCGCAGCGCGCTGCGAGTTCATGATCTCGACCTCGTTGGCGCGCACATGCTGCTCGAGTGCCGAAGCGAACTTCGGGCCGGTCGTTTCGGTGATCGAGATGAAGTTCTCGATGCCCATCGTGTCATTGACCTGGCCGCCAAAGCGCTCAGCCGCGATGCCGGTGCGAATGCCCTTGCGAGCCGCGTACACAGCCGCTGCCGCACCTGCGGGGCCGCCGCCGACGATCAGCATGTCGTAGGGCGCCTTGGCCGCGAGCTTCTCGGCATCGCGAGCCGAGGCATTGGTGTCGAGCTTGGCGACGATCTCGGCCAGGTCCATGCGGCCCGAGCCGAAATGCTCGCCGTTCAGGAACACGGCCGGCACGGCCATGATCTCGCGCGCCTTGACCTCGTCCTGGAACAGGCCGCCTTCAATCACCACGGTCTGCACACGCGGGTTCAGCACGGCCATCAGACTCATCGCCTGCACGACGTCCGGGCAGTTATGGCAGTCGAGCGACATGTAGACCTCGAAGCGCAGATCGCCTTCGAGAGCCGCTGCGGCGTCCATCACTTCCTGCTCTTCCTTGGGCGGATGACCGCCGGTCCACAACAGGGCCAGCACGAGCGAAGTGAACTCATGACCGAGCGGGATGCCGGCGAAGCGCAGGCTCTGTTCGGAGCCGACGCGTTGCAGCGCGAACGAAGGGCGGCGCGCGTCAGCACCATCGGTGCGCAGCGTGATCTTGTCCGACATGCCGACGATCGTTTCCAGCAGGTTCAGCAGATCCTTGGAGGCATCGCCTTCGTCGAGCGAGGCGATGATCTCGAACGGCAGCTTGACGCGTTCGAGGTAGGCGGCGAGTTGCGCCTTGAGGGTGTCGTCCAACATGGGGTCGTCCTTTCGATGTTCAGGTGTGGCGGGGCCAGCCACTCTGAAAACATCCGGATCGACTCAGGACGCTTTCAGAGAGACTTTCACAAGCCTTTGAGGAGCCGCGGGCATCAAGCCCGCGGCATCATGGGCGATCAAGCTTTGATCAAGCGGAAGGCTTAGATCTTGCCGACGAGGTCCAGCGACGGGGTGATCGTCTTGGCGCCTTCGTTCCACTTGGCCGGGCAGACCTGGCCAGGATGGGCGGCGGTGTACTGGGCAGCCTTGAGCTTGCGCAGCGTTTCCTTGACGTCACGAGCGATCTCATTCGAGTGGATCTCGGCCGTCTTGATCACGCCATCGGGATTGATCACGAAGGTGCCGCGCAGGGCCAGGCCTTCTTCAGGGATGTGCACGCCGAAAGCGTTGGTCAGCGTGTGGGTCGGGTCGCCGACCAGCGGGAACTTGGCCTTGCCGACGGCCGGCGAGGTTTCGTGCCAGACCTTGTGCGAGAAATGCGTGTCGGTCGTGACGATGTAGACCTCGGCGCCGGCCTTCTGGAACTCGGCGTAGTTGTCAGCCGCGTCTTCGACTTCGGTCGGGCAGTTGAAGGTGAAAGCAGCCGGCATGAAGATCAGCACGGACCACTTGCCCTTGAGCGTTTGTTCGGTGACGTCGATGAACTTGCCGTTCAGGAAAGCCTGGGTCTTGAAAGGTTGAACTTGGGTGTTGATCAATGACATTGCGAGATCCTCTGCATGTTGGGTTGATGGGATGGAATGAATGATATCGACTTCATCCCATGCATAGATTTGATAAATCAAATCACCATCATTGCCTAGGCCTATCGCCACATTGTTTTCATCCTGTACATCCTGTTCATCCATGTTCAATGAATTCAATTTTTTACATGGATGGACAGGATGTACAGGATGAATTCAAAAGACAGTCCTCCTGGTCAGCTCTCCAGCGCGATCAACTCTTCCACGGTTTGACGGCGACGGATCAAGATCTCGCGCTCGCCGTCGACCAGCACCTCGGCGCTCAACGGCCGGCTGTTGTAGTTGCTGGACATCGAAGCCCCGTAGGCGCCCGTGTCGTGGATCACCAGCAGATCGCCGATCTCGGGGCGCGGCAGTTCGCGCGGCAGCACCACGCCGCCATCGGCCTGGGTGAACACATCGCCCGATTCGCACAGCGGGCCGGCCACGACCGACTGGCCTGCCGCCCGCGCGCCGCCGTCATGCGCGATCACGCTCATGGCATGGAAGCTGCCGTACATGGCCGGGCGCATCAGTTCGCTGAAGCCAGCATCGACCAGCACGAAATGGTTGGCGCCGGCCTGCTTGGTGGCGCGCACCTCGCTGAGCAGCACACCGCTCTCGGCCACGAGATAGCGGCCCGGCTCGATCTCCAGGCCCAGCGCATGGCCGGCGACCTTCTCGGCTTCCTTGCGGGCCGCATCCCAGAGGCTGAAGTAATGGGCGGTGTCGATCACGGCGTCGCCGTCGCGGTACGGAATCGACAGGCCGCCGCCGGCCGAGATCGCGTGCAGATCCTGACCGGCTTCCTTGGCCTGACGCACCAGATCGACCATCGCGCCGCAGACCTGCGCCAGATGGCCGTAGTCGACGCCCGAACCGATGTGCATGTGCAGGCCGATGAGCTTGAGCCCGCGCTGGCGGATCGCCTCCAGCGCCAGGCCCAGATCAGCGTGCCAGATGCCGTGCTTGCTGTGCTCGCCGCCGGTGTTGGTCTTGTTGCTGTGGCCGTGACCAAAGCCCGGGTTGATGCGCAGCCAGACCGCGTGGCCCGGCGAGGCTTGGCCCAGCTGATGCAGCATGTCGATCGAGCCTGCGTTGACCGGCACGCGATGCTCGATCACGGTGGCCAGGGTTTCGCGATCGAGCAGGTCGGCGGTGAAGACGATCTCGCTCGGCTCGCCGCCCGCCTTGAAGCCTGCAGCCAGTGCCCGCAGGGTCTCGCCGCGCGACACGGCATCAACCTTCACGCCCTGCTCGCGCATCAGCCGCAGGATGTGCGTGTTCGAGCAAGCCTTCTGCGCGAAGCGGATGGTGTCGAAATGGCGCAGCGCCGCGATGCGCGCGCGGATGGTCGCCGCGTCATAGACCCACAGCGGCGTGCCGAAACGCTGGGCCAGGGATTGCAGGCGGCTGGGGGTGAAGGGATTGGCCATGATGGGTCTGAGCTCCGGGACTGAGAAATTGCCGCCAGCATGCCCGCCGCCATCCATTCAGGCAAATGCTTTTATTTGCCGATGTGATTCAATCCTGATATGCATGCAATCCAACGTCAGCTCACGCATCGCCACATCGAGGTCTTCCGCGCCGTCATCACCGCCGGCAGCGTGACCGGCGCCGCGGCGCTGCTCCACACCTCGCAGCCCACGATCAGCCGCGAGCTGGCGCGCCTGGAGCAGTTGCTCGGCTATGCCCTCTTCGAGCGCCAGCGCGGCCGGCTCAAGGCCACGGCGCGGGCGCTCGCCCTGTTCGACGAAGTGCAACGCTCGTACCAAGGGCTGGAGCGCGTGGTCAGTCGGGCGATGGAGTTAGGCCGCGCCGAGGGTGAGCGGCTGAACCTGCTCTGCCTGCCCGCATTGGCTCACGCGCTGCTGCCCGCTGCGTGCCGTGCCCTGCTCGACAAGCATCCCGCGGCCAGCCTGAACATCACGCCGCAGGAATCGCCGCTGCTCGAAGAATGGATGAGCGCCCAGCGCTTCGACCTCGGCCTCTCCGAAGCCACGCAGGCACCGCCGGGCACCGAACTCACGCCGCTGCTGAGCCTCGATGAGGTCTGCGTCCTGCCGGCCGGCCACCGCCTCGCGGCCAAGCGCAAGCTCAGCCCGGCCGATTTCGCGGGCGAAGCTTTCGTGAGCCTCGCCGCCGACGACCCCTACCGCCAGCAGATCGACGCCGTGTTCGCGCAGGCCGGCGTCGAGCGTCGTTTGACGGTCGAGACGCCGAGCGCCGTCGCCGTGTGCGCGATGGTCGAGCAAGGGCTCGGACTGGCCGTCGTCAACCCGCTGACCGCGCTGGCCTGCGCCAGCGAGCGCCTCGCGGTGCGGCGTTTCTCGGTCTCATTGCCGTATCGCATCAGCGCCTTGCGACCCCTGCACCGGCCGGCGCAGCCGCTGCTCGACGCCCTGATGGAACAGTTGCACAAGGAAGGCAAGCGCCAGGCGTTGGCGCTCAAGAGTCTCTAGCGGCGCCCGAAGCGCCAGATGCGCCGCAGGCCGCGCCAGATGAAGGGTAGCGCTGCCACCAGCAGCAGCCACGGCAGGCTCAGCGCGACGAAGCTGATGAAGGCGCCGGCCCCGCGGGCCAGGTCGTTGCCGAAGTCCTTGAACGCGGCCACAACGGGGTTCGGACCCTCGGGGCGCTCGTTCTCGGATTGCAGTTCGACCCTCAGTTCGTCCATCGCGACGCGCGTTCGCAATCCAGCCACCGCGGCTTCGTCGGCCTCGATTTCCGACTGCACCTGCGCGAGGCTCTGGGTCACCGTCAGCAGCGCCTGGATGTCCTTGTTCGACTGCTTGCGCAGGACCAGCAGATCGTCGCGGAGCGCCTTCTTCATGGCGAGCCGGCGATTCGTGTCGGCCACCGGCGCCGTGAGGTCTTCGGCCTTGGTGGACTTGCCCACGACCGTGCCCAAGGCTTCAGCATCGGTGCGAAAGGCGGCCACCGCATCGCGCCGGATCATCATCCAGGTTTCCGCATGTCGCCACGCATCCGATGAGATGCTGGAATTCGTGACCACGCAGCCTTGCTCGGGCACGGCCTGGCAGTGGCTCAGCAAGGACTCATAAGCGGCCTTGATCTTCGTACTGGGCAGCTTGAGCGCCAGCGTGTGGCTGTAGCTGAGCAGGCGCTCTTCTGGCGCAACTTTCTCGAAATTCCGAGCATCGCGCGGCGCGGCGACCACCGCCTCCAGCGCCGCGGACTTGTTGGCCTGCCCGCAAGCCGCGAGGCTGACCGTCAGACCCAAACCCACCAGCCAGCGTCCCTTGATCGTCATGTGTTGTTCCCTTGAGCTGAGCTTGCTTCATGCCGTCCCGAAAGGACGGACACCCCGAGCGCCGCCAATATACGTAATATCCACCGCAGTCCGCGCCCTGCCGCGCGGCCCAATGTGATGATTCGCCAGCAGTAGAGAAAAAGGACATCCCATGAGCACAACTGCATCGCCTCCGGCCCCCACCTACAGCCCCGAAGAAACCCGACGCCGCATCTTCGCCATCGTCGGTGCCTCGTCCGGCAATCTGGTCGAGTGGTTCGACTTCTATGTCTACGCCTTCTCGTCGATCTATTTCGCGGGAGCCTTCTTCCCCAAGGCAGACCAGACGGTGCAGCTCCTGCAGACGGCGGGCGTGTTCGCGGCGGGCTTCCTGATGCGGCCGGTCGGCGGCTGGCTGTTCGGCCGCATTGCCGACCGCCAGGGCCGCAAGACAGCCATGCTGATCTCGGTGATCATGATGTGCGGCGGCTCGCTGATGATTGCCTGCCTGCCCACCTACGCCAGCATCGGCGTGTACGCACCCTTCCTGCTCTTGCTGGCGCGGCTCATCCAGGGTCTTTCGGTGGGCGGCGAGTACGGCACCACGGCCACGTACATGAGCGAGGTGGCGCTCAAGGGTCGGCGCGGCTTCTTCTCCTCGTTCCAGTATGTGACGCTGATCGGCGGGCAGTTGCTGGCCGTGCTGGTCGTCGTGATCCTGGAGACCTTTCTTGATACCGCCGAGCTCAAGGCCTGGGGCTGGCGCATTCCCTTCATCGTGGGTGCCGCCACGGCCGTGGTGGCGATGCAGCTGCGCCGCCAGTTGCATGAAACCGCCAAGACCGAAAACCTCAAGAGCGAAAACGCGGGCTCGATGGCCAGCCTGTTCAAGAACCACCTGCCGGCCTTTCTGGTCGTGCTGGGCTTCACGGCCGGCGGCTCGCTGATCTTCTACACGTTCACGACGTATATGCAGAAGTACCTGGTCAACACGGTGCACCTGCCGATCAAGACGACCAGCTACGTGATGACCTGCGCGCTGTTCGTCTACATGTGCATGCAGCCGGTGTTCGGGGCGCTGTCGGACCGGATCGGTCGCCGCAACAACATGCTGCTGTTCAGCGGCCTGGGCGCGCTGTTCACGGCGCCGATCCTGTTCGCGTTGCAAGGGGTGACGGACCCGGTGATGGCCTTCGTGCTGGTCGTGGTCGCGCTGGCGATCGTGAGCTTCTACACCTCGGTCGGCGCGATCGTGAAGGCCGAGCTCTTCCCGCCCGAGATCCGCGCGCTCGGCGTGGGCCTCTCGTATGCGGTGGGCAATGCGATATTCGGCGGCTCGGCCGAATATGCGGCGCTCTGGCTCAAGTCAGAGGGCCACGAGTCGGTGTTCTTCTGGTACGTGACGGTGATGATGGTGATCTCCTTCCTGGTCAGCCTGACGCTGCCCAAGGAAGGCAAGTATCTGCATCACGATCATTGAGGGAAGCGCCTGGGGCGGCGCCCCAGGCTACTGATTGGCCGCCTGCTTGACCAGCGTCGGGCGCGCGCCAAAGCGCTTGAGGATCGACTGCTCGATGCCGGCGGCGTCGAGCCCGCACTGGCTCATCAGCTTGTTCGGATCGCCGTGCTCGACGAAGTCGTCGGGCAGGCCCAGTTGCAGCACCGGCATGCTGATACCGGCCGCCTGCAAGGCTTCGAGCACGGCCGAGCCCGCGCCGCCCATGATGCAACCGTCCTCGATCGTGACCAGCGCTTCGTGGCTGCGTGCCAGTTCGAGCACCAGATCAACGTCCAGCGGCTTGGCAAAGCGCATGTTGGCGACGCTCGCATCGAGTGCCTCGGCCGCCTTCAGGGCCGGATAGAGCAAGGTGCCGAAGGCCAGGATCGCGACGCGCGAGCCCTTGCGGCGCATCTCGCCCTTGCCCCAGGGCTGGGCCGACATTTCCTTTTGCATCGCCACACCGGCGCCAGCGCCGCGCGGATAGCGCACAGTCGTCGGGCCGTTGTGTTGGAAAGCCGTGAACAGCGCCTGGCGGCACTCGTTTTCGTCGGCCGGCGTGAGCACGGCCATGTTCGGAATGCAGCGCGTGAAGGCGATGTCGTAGTTGCCGGCGTGCGTGGCCCCATCGGCGCCGACGATGCCGGCGCGATCGAGCGCGAACAGGACCGGCAGGTTCTGGATCGCCACGTCATGGATCAACTGGTCGTACGCGCGCTGCAGGAAGGTCGAGTAGATCGCCACCACGGGCTTGAGCCCTTCGCAGGCCAGGCCCGCGGCGAAGGTGACCGAATGCTGCTCGGCAATGCCGACGTCGTGATAGCGGGTCGGGAAGCGGTTGTGGAACTCGACCATGCCCGAGCCCTCGCGCATAGCGGGCGTGATGCCGACCAGGCGCTTGTCCTGCTCGGCCATGTCGCACAGCCATTCGCCGAAGACCTGGGTGAAGGTGGTTTTGGGCGGCGTGGCCGGCTTGACGAAGCCGATGCTCGGATCGAACTTGCCCGAAGCCGCGTGGTACTTGACCGGATCGGCCTCGGCCAGCTTGTAGCCGGCGCCTTTCTTGGTCACCACGTGCAGGAACTGCGGGCCCGGCTTGTCGCGCAGGTTCTCGAGCGTGGGGATCAGCGATTCAAGATCGTGCCCGTCGATCGGGCCGACATAGTTGAAACCGAATTCCTCGAAGATCGTGCAGGGCACGACCATGCCCTTGGTGTGCTCTTCAAAGCGACGCGCAAACTCGTACAGCGGCGTGTTCTTGAGCACCGTCTTCGCGCCCTGGCGAGCCTTGGCGTAGAAGTTGCCGCTCATCAGGCGCGCCAGATAGCGGTTCAGCGCGCCGACCGGCGGGCTGATCGACATGTCGTTGTCGTTCAGGATCACCAGCACATCGCCGAGCAGGCCGCCGTGGGCCACGCCCGCGTTGTTGAGCGCCTCGAAGGCCATGCCGGCGGTCATCGCGCCATCGCCGATGATGGCGACGGCCTTGCGGTCCTCGCCCTTGATCTTGGCGGCCATCGCCATGCCGTGTGCGGCCGAGATCGAGGTGCTCGAGTGGCCGGTGCCGAAGGTGTCGTACTCGCTCTCGTCGCGGCGCGGGAAGCCGCTGATGCCACCGATCTGGCGCAGGCCGCCCATGCGGTCGCGGCGGCCGGTCAGGACCTTGTGCGGGTAGGTCTGGTGACCCACGTCCCAGACCAGGCGGTCATGCGGCGTGTTGAAGACGTAGTGCAAAGCCACGGTCAGCTCGACCGTGCCGAGGTTGGAGCCCAGGTGGCCGCCGGTCTGCGAGACGGATTCGAGCACATAGGCACGCAACTCGTCGGCCAGCTTGGGCAGCTCATGGCGCGGCAGCCGGCGCAGATCGGCCGGGCTGCTGATGGTTTTCAGAAGCGGGTAATTCACGGGTCCTGCCCCTTCAGTTGTCACGTTCGACGACCATGTCGGCCAGCATATTGAGCCAGGCGGTATTGGACAAGCCACTGGCAGCCAGGGCATCGTGCGATTGGCAGCGCAATTGCTGGGCCAGGGCTTGCGCCGGTTCCAGGCCCATCAGGCTGACATAGGTGGGTTTGTTCGCGTCCTGATCCTTGCCGGCGGTCTTGCCGAGGACGCTGGAGTCCTGGGTCACGTCGAGAATATCGTCCACCACCTGGAAAGCCAAGCCCAGGGCGGCGCCGTAGTCATTGAGGGCCGACCAGGCCTTGGGCTCCACGGCCCCGCAGGCGACGCCCATCATCACGCTGGCCTGCAACAGCCGGCCGGTCTTGAGCCGGTGCATCTCGCGCAGCGAGGCTTCATCGAGCGTGCAGCCGATGCTGGCCAGATCGATCGCCTGGCCACCCGCCATGCCCGCGCAGCCCGAGGAGCGCGCCAGCAGGGCACAAAGCTGGGCCTGCAGGGCCGGAGCCACGCCCGAATCGGGCGTCAGCACCTCGAAGGCCAGCGCCTGCATCGCGTCGCCGGCCAGCATGGCCTGGGCCTCGCCGTACTGCACATGGGTCGTGGGCTTGCCACGGCGCATCACGTCGTTGTCCATGCAGGGCATGTCGTCATGCACGAGCGAGTAGGCGTGGATCAGCTCGACCGCGCAGGCCGCGCGCAAGGCGGCCTCGATCTGCCCGCCGACGGCCTCGCAACTGGCCATCACCAGCAAGGCGCGCAGGCGCTTGCCGCCGCCCAGCACCGAATAGCGCATCACTTCACCAAGGCCAGCCGGCGTGTCGGCCGGGACAAAGGCGTCCAGCGCCGCTTCCACCTGGGCCAGCGTGCGCTGCGTCCATTGCTCAAAAATACCGGTATCCACCCTCAGGAATCCTCTCTCGCCCTCAGCCCTTCACCGTCCAGCACCTTGACTTGTTGTTCTATGGCCTGGAGACGATTCCTGCAAAACCCCAACAGCTCGGCACCACGTTTGTAGCTCTCCAGCAACTGCTCAAGCGGCAATTGCTGGCTTTCCATCGCGGCGACAAGGCGCTCCAGCTCATCCAGGGCCTGCTCATAGCTGGCAGGAGCGCTGGACTTCTTGGAAGCAACCTTGGCGGTGCTGGGGGTTTGGCTGGCTGACGACATAAATGAAGCGGCGATTGTATTGGCGCGCCGGGGGGCCAAAGCCTTGACGTGTGAACACAGAGCCTCACCCAAGAGAGGGGCTAGGTGAATCGGCACCCAACACTTGACATTCGTCACGCCGGGTACAATCCCGCCCTCACTGCCTGCGCCCGATGGTGGACTGGCGGTTTGCCCTGAGCCCGGCATGGATGTCCTCCACGGCCGGGCTTTTTACACAAACCCGTGGCACGGCCCCATCAGGCCCGTCGCGGGGGGTTGACATAGGTTTGCAGGAAAGAACCTCTTGGATCATGTCCGACCTGAGCTTGACTCTGGCCCAGCTTGAGCGCAGCACCACCCAGCTGCCCGTCACCGCCTACTTCGACGAGAGCCTGTTCCGCCGCGAACAGGAACTGATCTTCCAGCACGGCCCCCGCTACGTGGGCCATGCGCTGGCCGTTCCCGAAGTGGGTGACTTCTACGCCCTGCCCCAGGAAAACGAGGGCCGTGCGCTGGTGCGCACGCCCGAAGGCCTGGAGCTGATCTCCAACGTCTGCCGCCACCGCCAGGCCCTGATGCTGCGCGGCCGCGGCAACACGCGCTCGAACATCGTCTGCCCGCTGCACCGCTGGACCTACGATCTCAAGGGCGAGCTCGTCGGCGCCCCGCATTTCGAGCAGGATCCCTGCCTGAACCTGAATCGTTACAAATTGCGTGAATGGAACGGACTGCTGTTTGAAGACAACGGTCACGACGTGGCCGGCAGCCTGGCCGGCATGGTTGCGGCAACCCGTGGCGCGCTGAACTTCGACGGCTATGTGCTCGACAAGGTCCAGGCCCACGAGTGCGACTACAACTGGAAGACCTTCATCGAGGTCTATCTTGAGGACTACCACGTCGGCCCCTTCCACCCCGGTCTCGGCCAGTTCGTGACCTGCGAAGACCTGTCCTGGGAATTCGGCCGGCACCACTCGGTGCAGACCGTCGGTGTCAACAAGGAACTGGCCAAGCCTGGCTCGCCCGTCTACCAACGCTGGCATGAGCAACTGCTGAAGTTCCGCGACGGCGCGCCGCCCGATCAAGGCGCGATCTGGCTGACCTACTACCCGCACATCATGGTCGAGTGGTACCCGCATGTGCTGGTCGTCTCCACCCTGTTCCCGCGCGGCCCGCAGAAGACCACCAACCTGGTCGAGTTCTACTACCCCGAGGAAATCGCCGCCTTCGAGCGCGAGTTTGTCGAGGCGCACCAGGCCGCCTACATGGAAACCTGCGTGGAGGATGACGAGATCGCCCTGCGCATGGATGCCGGCCGCCGCGCGCTGATGGAACGCGGAGACAACGAAGTCGGCCCCTACCAGAGCCCGATGGAAGACGGCATGCAGCACTTCCACGAGTGGTACCGCCGCGAACTGAACTTCAAGGGCTGAGCCCGCGCATGCCGCCAACCCTCCTGATGGTGGCGGCCACGCTGCTGTTCTCGCTGATGGGCGTGTGCGTGAAGTTCGCGTCGAGCGACTACAACGCCGGCGAGATCGTGATGTACCGCGGCCTGATCGGCATGGCGGTGATCGCCGTGGTGGCGCGCGCACAAGGCCAGGGCCTGGGCACGAAGGTGCCGGCCATGCATTTCTGGCGCAGCCTCTCGGGCGTGATCTCGCTCTCGCTCTGGTTCTATTCGATCGGCGGCCTGCCGCTGGCCACCGCCATGACGCTGAACTACATGTCCAGCATCTGGATGGCGATGTTCCTGATCGGCGGCGGCGTGCTGATGGGCGCCAAGCGCATCGACAGCCGCCTGATCGCCGCCGTGCTGGTCGGCTTCGTCGGCGTGGCGCTGGTGCTGCGGCCGACCGTCGATTCACGCCAGGCCATGTACGGCTTCGCCGGGCTGATCTCGGGTGTGCTGTCCGCGATGGCCTACCTGCAGGTCACCGCCCTGGGCCGCATCGGCGAGCCTGAAACCCGCACGGTGTTTTATTTCTCGACCGGCGGTGCGATTGCCGGCGCGGTGACCACGGTTGCCAGCGGGCAAGGTTTTCACACCCACACCTGGGGCGGCGCGTTGCTGCTGATCGCCGTCGGCGTGCTGGCGGCTGGTGCGCAACTCGCGCTGACAGGCGCCTATGCGCGCGGCAAGGCGATGGTCAATGCCTGCCTTCAATACCTGGGCATCGTCTTCGCGTTTGCCTGGGGCCTGCTGCTGTTCCATGATCCGGTCACGGCCTGGGCCCTGGGCGGCATCACGCTGATCATCCTGGCGGGCCTCTCCGCCACGCTGCTGCGTGCCAACAGCACGCCGGCCGACAGCCAACATTCCTTGAGCGAATCATGATGAGCCACACCACGCTGATTTCCGCTGCCGAACTGAGCCCGTCGATGCTCGTCATCGATGTCGGCTTCGACCTGGCCGACACCGACGCCGGCGAGCGCGCCTACGCGCAAGGCCATCTGCCCGGCACGCATTACCTGCACCTGGACCGCGATCTGAGCGGCGCCAAGACCGGCCGCAACGGCCGCCATCCGCTGCCCGATCGCGCGGCCTTTGCAGAGCGCCTGCGCGCGCTGGGCTTGTCCACCGACACGCAAGTGGTCGCCTACGACGCGCAAGGCGGCATGTACGCCGCACGGCTGTGGTGGATGCTGCGCTGGATCGGTCATTCGGCGGTGGCCGTGCTCGACGGCGGCAAGCAAGCCTGGACCGGCGCGCTGAGCACCGAAGTGCCGGCTCGCACGCCGGGCAACTTCACGCTCGGTGATGAATCGCTAACGCCTGTTCTCGACGCAGATCAAGTACAGAGCCGCCTCGGCACCGTGCGCCTGATCGACGCCCGCGCGCCCGAGCGTTTTCGCGGTGACGTGGAGCCGCTCGACCCGCAGGCCGGTCACATCCCCGGCGCCAGCAATCGCCTGTTCAAACTGAACCTGCAAGAGGACGGCCGCTTCAAGCCGGCCGCGCAATTGCGCGAAGAGTTCTCCGCGCTGCTGGCACCTTTCGACGCGAGCGGCGTGGTCCATCAATGCGGCTCAGGCGTCACCGCCTGCCACAACCTGCTCGCGATGGAACATGCAGGCCTGGCCTCCTCGGCACTTTACGCCGGCTCGTGGAGCGAATGGTCGTCCGACCCGGCAAGGCCGGTTGCCAAGGGCTGAAGCTGGGCGCAAGATGGCTCTCGAAAGGAGATCCATCATGTTCAAACGCATACTGGTTCCCACGGACGGCTCCGACCTCACGGTCAAGGCCGTCAACACCGCCATCGGCCTCGCGCGCATCCACGGGGCGCAGCTCTACACGCTCAGCGTCAAGGAGCCCTTCCCGTACAGCGCGGTGTCCGAGATGCAGCCCACGCCCCCGCAAGAGTTCTTCGACGCGCAGGAGCGCATCGCGCAGGATCGCGTCAAGGCCGTGGTCAGCGCGGCGACGCAATCCGATGTGCCCTGCGAAGCCGTGACGCTCGAAGCCCTGCATCCCTGGGAAGCGATCATCGAGCATGCCAACAACCGGCAGTGCGACCTGATCGTGATGTCCTCGCACGGGCGGCGCGGCGTGACGGCCTTGCTGCTGGGCAGCGAGACGCAGAAGGTGCTCACGCACTGCAAGACCCCGGTGCTGATCGTTCGTTAGCTACGTTCGTTCGACGCGGCAGGAGAAGCAACCGCGCTTGGCGTTGTGGAGATGGATGTAGGCGACGGACTCGGCGGACAGCTGGCGTTCAATCTCGGTGCCGACAAGCCTGCCTTCGCACACCGCCGCGTCGATCATCATGTGCGTCGCATCGTAGGCGCGTACGGACATCAATCGTCGTGAGACATACGGCGGAAGGTCGGCTGCATCCAGCGTGCGTTGCCGGGCGCCTCGCCGAACGAAGATCGGCCCCGACGCCCGATACGGCGATACGGCGGCTTGATGCTCGAACGGCAACAGGAGCAACTCGTCACCGACTTCGGCGTCCTCAAGGCTGACGCGGCAAGGGAAGCCGGGGCTTTCGTCCGCGAAGCTGCGCCGCGCGCCCATGCGCGAAAGCTCGTCGTCCGTCAGTTCAAAAAGGGGCTCGAATTGCGCGGCGTCCAGGCCGATGAATCGATAGGTGTGCACAGCGTGTCTCGTGTGGTTCAGGTGCACGCATCTTGCTGCGAGCGACGCAGCAGCGCTGGCCAGTTTCGGACACGCAGTTCTTGGTCAGCGCGGCTTCATCGCCCGCTTCACCGCGAGAACAATCGGCAGGCTGAACAGGAACATGTGCGAGAGCAGATCCAGCAGCGTCGGGATCGGCTTGAAGCTGACCGGCCGCGGATAGGCCGACAGCGGCAAGACGATCAAGCGCATGCACAGCATGACGACCAAACCGTAGACGATGGCCGAGAGCACGGGTCGCGAGATCAGCACCCGCCATCGCGAAGCGGCCACGGCAAAGATCGCAGCCCAGATGATCGACATCGCGAAGTGACTCGCGAAGCCCAACGCGACAACGTCGCCGCCGCCGTTGAACGCCGCCTGCCCGAGCCAGCCGCTCGCGATCACCAGCCCCACACGCGTCGGCGCGAGGCCGTAGAAGGCCGTGGCCCCCATCGCGTAGGCGAGATCGAGCGCACCGCCGATCAGCCCGCCGATCAGGATGGCCTTCAAGATTGCACCTTGCCTCATGCGTTCTCCTGTGTGGTCGCCCAGACCCTGATCGCTCATGACTCGATCATGGCGCGCTCATGTCTCACTGACATGCCCGCGCTCGATCGCCTTCGCCGGATTCTCGAAGATCGCCATCGCCGTGAGCATCCGCAGAAAACCGAACTTGCGATAAAAACCTTCCTTGCCCGGCACCGCATAGAGAATGATCTTCTTGTGGTCCTTCGACAGGTCAACGAGACGCTGAACCAGTTGCTTGCCCAGGCCCGTGCCTTGGTGCGCGGGCATCACCGCCACGTCGCAGATGTATGAGGCATCCGCGCCATCGGCCAGGGCGCGACCGGCACCGACCAGCTTGCCGTCCTCGAAAACAAAGCAACGATAGCGGCTGTTCGTGAAGACGGTCTTCAGGTCAGCGGCGTTCTTGTTGCCGAGCGGCGCCAAGCGGTAAAGGGTTTCCAGTTCATGCCACTCGATGGCATCGAGCGATTCGGTCCAGGACAGGGGCACTCCAAGCTCCTTGCAAGTGTTGAGGGAAATCAGCGCCGTGGGGCGAACTGAAGCACGCGGCGTTCGTCCTCGCTGATCCAGCATGAATAGGCGCGCGGCCCTGAATAAACGCCATAGGTCGTCTTGAAGTCGACGCTGAGGTCATAACGGCGTGCCGCGACGGACTTGCCGGCGTAGTTGATCACGTCGGTGTGGACCTCGCCCATGCGCTGCACGCGCGCAGATTCGGGTTCGGGCGAGCCCACCATGTGAGGTGCAGAGCTTGCGCAGAGCTCGTATCCGATCGGGCCCACGCTGGCCGGCTTGTCCGCCACCGCATCGGGGCGCGCCCGCTTCAGTTCGGCATCCGAGGCGCACGGCGTCTGGCTGTAGGTGCTGCCGCACTTGTACATCTGCTGCGCGCAGGCCGGCACGGCGAGGGCGCCGAACAGCGCCAGCGCGACGATCGAACGAATTGACATCTTGAAGAAGCCTCCCTGGTGCCGAGAGTCTAGGCCTGCTCGATGATGCGCGCCCGCCGCCTCAGAATCAGGGCATGCACCATGACCAGCACAACCGCCACGTTGATCACAAACAGGATGGCGCTCAGCCAGGTCGGGTGCCGCATGAAACTCAGCACCTCCATCGGCACGTAGAACGCTCCGCTGCCGGCAGCCAGGACTTCGGCCCAGGCCTTCTGGTAATACAGACCGTAGGCTTCCGCCAGACGGACCGCCGAATACGCAGCTGCGCCGAGCGCCAGCAACAACAGGCGAGAGTCCTGCAAATGGTCGGCCGCGACGATGAAGATCTGCGGGTAGTGCGAAGCCGGGTCCAGGTGCGCGTGGTGCACGAGGCGCACGGCAATCTCGTGGATATCCCGGTGCAGCAGCGAGAGCAGGCCGCTGGCGGCCAGCAGCACGACGATGCCCTTGAAGGCCTCGAAGACCGCAATGATCCGGATCGTCTTGCGCTGGTCTACCTTGATCATCATTCGGCGCTCGCGTCGTCAGCCCGCATGCTCCACCGCCCCGAGCACCACCGTCACCAGGCTGATGCCCACCGCCAGCCACAGCAATTGCAGCGCGGTCTCGCGCCACGGCAGGCGCCGTTGCAGTTGCGGGATCAAATCGGCGACCGAGACATAAATGAAGCTGCTGGAAGCCGCCACGAGCAGGAAGGGGAACAGCGCCTCCCACGGCCCGACGATGAAGTAGCCGACGATGCCGCCCAACACCGCCGCCATGCCTGAAACCGCATTGAAGAACAAGGCCTTCGAACGCGAGAAGCCGGCATTGAGCAGCACGATGTAGTCGCCCACCTCCTGCGGAATCTCATGCGCGATGATGGCCAGCGCGGTCACGAAACCGAGATGGTGATCGGCCAGGAAAGCCGCGGCGATGATGATGCCGTCGCAGAAGTTGTGGATCGAATCGCCGACCAGCACCGAAAGCCCGCCGCGCCCGGCCTGCTCTTCATCGAAGTGGTGATGGTGATGATGGCCGTCGCCCTCGTGATGGTGGGTGTGGCGGTAAAGCTCGGCCTTCTCCAGCAGGAAGAAGAACATCAGGCCGCCCAGCAGCGTCATGAACAGCGCGTGCGGGTTGGCGCCTTTCTCGAAGGCCTCGGGGAGCACGTGCAGCAGCGCGGTGCCCAGCAGCACGCCCGTTGAGAGGCTGACCAGGTGCTTGACGATGCGGCCCAGCAGGGTGACCGTGAGGCTCGCGGCGATCAGCACCGAGAGCAGGCCACCGATGAAAGTGGCGAGGATGATGTAGGTGAGAGTCAAAGCTTGGGTGACGGGCTAGTCAGTCAAACCACGCCGTTAGCCTTGAACCATTCGAGGGCGCGCTTCCAGCCGTCGTCAGCGGCCTCTTTGCGGTAGCTCGGGCGGTAATCGGCGTTGAAGGCGTGAGGGGTGTCGGGGTAGACCTGGAAGGTGCTCTTGCGGGCGGCCGGAGAGCCTTGGGCGAGCGCTGTTTTCATCTTATCAACCGTGTCAACAGGGATGCCGGGGTCGGCACCGCCGTAGAGGCCGAGCACCGGCGCCTTGAGCCGGGCGGTCAGGTCGATCGGGTTGACCGGTTGCAGCTCCGTCGGCGCGCCGACCAGCTTGCCGTACCAAGCCACGCCGGCCTTGAGACCCGGGTTGTGGGCTGAATAGAGCCAGACGATCCGGCCTCCCCAGCAGAAGCCCGTAATCCCCAATCTCGACGTATCGCCGCCTTGCGCCTTGGCCCAGGCGACCGTGGCGTCCAGATCGCCCATCACCTGGGCATCGGGCACTTTCATGATCACTTCGTTGTAGAGCTTGCTGATCTCGCCGTAGCTCCCCGCATCGCCCTGGCGGACGAAGAGTTCGGGCGCGATCGCCATATAGCCGAGGTGTGCAAAGCGCCGCGCCACGTCGGCAATGTGTTCGTGCACGCCGAAGATCTCGCTGATCACAAGAATCACCGGCGCGTTTTTCCTGCCGGCCGGCAGGGCACGGTAGGCCGGCATCTTGAAGTCACCGACGGGGATGAAGATTTCGCCGACGTCGAGTCCGTCGCTCGTGGTCTTGATCGTCTGCGCCGTCACCGGCAGCACGGCAGCCGCAAAACCGCTGCCCACAGCCGTGCGTACGAAGTCGCGGCGGCTGAAATCCTTGGTCGGCAGCAGGCTGTCAACTTCTTCTTGGGACATGTCGGTTCTCCACAAATCCGGGCCGGGCGATTCTTGCAGATTTACCCTGACAATCCGCGCCATGAATCTGCCGCAGCAAGCCGCCCTCCATGCCCCGCACGCCCTGGCCGCCATCGACATGGGCTCCAACAGCTTCAGGCTGGAGATCGCACAGCTCCACGCCGGCAAATACCAGCGCCTGGCCTATCTGAAGGAAACCGTGCGCCTCGGCGCGGGCCTTGACGAGAACAACATGCTGACCGAAGCCGCCATGCAGCGCGGTCTCGATTGCCTGAGCCGCTTTGCGCAGCGCCTGCAAGGTTTTGAAGCGCCCCGCGTGCGCGCCGTCGCCACGCAGACGCTGCGCGAGGCCCAGAACCGCAATGCCTTCCTGGTGCGGGCGCAGGAGGCGCTCGGCTTTCCGATCGAGGTGATCTCGGGCCGCGAGGAAGCGCGCCTGATCTTTGCCGGCGTGGCTCGTTTGCAGGCTTCCGGCCAGCCACGCCTGGTGATCGACATCGGCGGGCGCTCGACAGAAATGATCCTCGGCCGCGGGCTCAAGCCCGAGGTGACGGAATCGTTCCAGGTCGGCAGCGTGGGCCTGTCACTGCGCTTCTTCCCCGACGGCCGCTTCACGCCCGAGAACATGCGCGCAGCGCAAGTGGCCGCCGGTGCGGAGCTTGAAGAAGCGCTGACGCTGTTCAAGCCGGCGCTGTGGAAACAGGCGCTCGGTTCGTCCGGCACGGTCGGTGCGGTCTCGCAAGCGCTGGCCGCCAGCGGCATCACCGACGGGCGCATCACCGCGGCCGCGCTGCGCTGGTGCATGGACGAATGCCTGAAGGCCGGCCATGTCGACCAGCTCAAGCTGCCCGGCCTCAAGGACGACCGCCGTGCCGTGGTGGGCGGCGGCCTGTGCATCCTCTACACGCTGCTCACGCAGTTCGGCATCCCCGAGCTGCTGCCGGCCAAGGGTGCGCTGAGGCAAGGCGTTATCTTCGATCTGGCTGAGCGCCTCGTGCCCGTGCGTGGCGATGCGCCGCGCCTGGACATGCGCGAAGCCTCGGTCATGGCGCTGCAGCAGCGCTTCGGCGTCGATCTGGCGCAGGCGCGGCGTGTGCAGGGCGTCGCGCTGGCCTTGCACCGGCGCTTGCTGGCGCGTGCGCCGCGCGAGTCGCAACGCGAGCTCGAGTGGGCGGCCGCGTTGCACGAGATCGGCATGATGGTCTCTCACCACGACCACCACCGCCACAGCGCCTATCTGCTCGCGCATGTCGATGCGCCGGGCTTCTCTCAAAACCAGTTGCGCCGCCTGGGGGATCTGGCCTTGGGTCAGCGTGGTGGCCTGCGCAAGCTGGAAGCGCATTTCAGCGATGAGACGCTGCTGTTCCAGGTACTCGCCCTGCGCCTCGCGGTGATCATCTGCCACGCCCGCGTGGACATCGACACGCGCTCGCTGCGTCTGCTGCACGACGGCAACAAGATCGAACTGCGCGTGCCCCGCAACTGGCTCACCGAGCAACCGCGCACGCTGTACCTGCTGCGCGAAGAAGCGGCCGCCTGGGCCCGCACCGGCACGCTGGAACTGCACCTCGCCTGACGCTCGATTCAGCTATCCAAAGCCCGCGCGCCAGCGCCAGCCGATGATACGAACACCGAGTTTCCGGAACGCAGAGGACGCAAAGGGACGCAGAGCCCGCGGAGCCTGCAGAAAAGTGGTGGCTCCAAGCTTTGCGATCTCTGCGCTGGCTCTGCGCCCTCTGCGTTCCGGAAACTTGGTTTCATCTCAGAGGCAGTCGGGGCCGAAGACGGCGCGCAGCGAGACTTCCATCTGGCCGTCGCGCAGGCGCGAGCGGATCCACCAGGCGGCGCCCTTCTTGATCGGCCAGGGCTGGTCTTCTCCGCACAGCAGTCTCGCCGCGAGCATGCCCAAAGCGGGCTGATGCCCGACCAACAACACCGGTTCGACGGAACGCGGCCAGCGTGCCGCTTGCAGCAGATCGTCAACGCCCGCATCGGGCGCAATCGTCGGCGTGATTTCGGCCGGGATGCCACTCTCATGCGTGAGCGCAGCCGCCGTGGCGCGGGTGCGCGCGGCCGGGCTGACGAGCACGCGCGTGCTGGCCGCCAGCCGATGGTTGAGCCACGCCGCCATGCGCTCGGCCTGTCGCTCGCCCTTGCTGGTGAGCACGCGGTCCATGTCGTCGCTGCCCACACGCAGCAGCTCCGCCTCGGCATGACGCCAGAGGATCAGGTCCATCAGAAATGCTTCATCAGCGCCTGCTGCGCGCTGATGCCGCCCTGAACGGCCAATCGGGTCGAGCGGCCATCGGGCCCGAGTTGCCAGGCATCGAGCGTGTCGTGCAGATAAGGCTGCAAGGCCTCGTCGATCACGCGCTGGCGCAGCTTGGGATCGAGCACCGGCCACGCCACCTCGATGCGGCGGTACATATTGCGGCTCATCCAGTCGGCGCTCGACAGGTACAGCGCCTCGTCGGCCTCGCTCTCGCCCCAGCGGAAATACGCGATGCGCGAGTGCTCGAGAAAACGACCGACCACCGAACGCACGACGATGTTCTCGCTCACGCCCGGCATGCTCGGCGGCAGCATGCAGGCGCCGCGCACGATCAGGTCGACATGCACGCCGGCCTGGCCGCAGCGCAACAGCGCCGCGATCATTTCGTGATCGGTCAGCGCATTGATCTTGACCACCACGCGCGCCGGCTTGCCCGCGCGCGCCGCCGCTTCCACCTGAGCCAGGTACTCGATGAAGCGGCTGTGCATATTGAACGGCGCCATCAGCACGCGGCGCGGGATCTTGGCCTTGCCTAACGCCGCCAGTTGACGGAAGACCAGATCGGCGTCCGCCGTCAGGTCGGCGGCGGCTGTCAGATAGCCGATGTCGGTGTAGAAACGCGCCGTCCGCGGGTTGTAGTTGCCGGTCGAGAAATGCGCGTAGCGGCGCAGCTTCTGGCCTTCACGCCGCGTGATCATCAGGATCTTGGCGTGGGTCTTGAACCCGACAATGCCGTACACGACCTGCGCGCCGACCGCCTCCAGGCGCTCGGCCCAGTTGATGTTGGCCTCTTCATCAAAGCGCGCCTTCAGCTCCACCACGGCCATCACTTCCTTGCCGCGCCGCGCCGCTTCAATCAGCAGATCCATCAGCACCGACTTGCTGCCCGTGCGGTAAATCGTCTGGCGGATCGCCAGCACATCGGGGTCCTCCACCGCCTCGCGCAGGAACTCCACGACCGGATCAAAGCTCTCGAAGGGATGGTGCAGCAGCACGTCGCTCTTCTTGAGCCGCTCGAAGATCGGCTTGCCGCGCGGCAACCGGCCCTGCGGCCAGATCGGCTCGAAGGGCGCGAAGCGCAGCTGCGGCGCATCGGTGTTGTCGATCAGTTCATCAAGACGCAGCAGGTTGATCGGGCCGTTGACGCGGTACAGCGCCGCCATCGGCAGAGCAAACTGCTCCAGCAGCAGCTGAGACAGATCCTGCGGGCAGGTGTTGACCACCTCGAGCCGCACCGCACGGCCGAAGTGACGCGTGGTCAGGCCCGAGCGCAGCGCGTGGCGCAGGTTGGCGATTTCTTCCTCGTCCACTTCCAGGTCGGAATCGCGCGTCACGCGGAACTGCGCGAAGGACTCGACCTTGCGGCCCGGGAACAGATCCTCCAGATGCACGCGGATCACGCTGGTCAGCAGCACGAAGGCCTGCATGCCGTTGCTGATCTCGGTCGGCAGCTTGATCACGCGTGGCAGCACGCGCGGCACCTTGACGATGGCGATGCGGTTGTCGCGCCCGAAAGCATCCTTGCCCGAGAGCTGCACCACGAAATGCAGCGACTTGTTGGCCACTGCGGGGAAAGGATGCGCCGGGTCCAGGCCCACGGGCACCAGCAGCGGCTTGACCTCGCGCTCGAAGAACTTGCTGACCCAATGGCGCTGCGGATGGTCGCGCTCGGCGTGGTTCAGGATGACGATCTTCTGTTCGTGCAGCAAGGGCACGAGCTGCGAGTTGAAGACCTCGTATTGCGCGTCGATCAGCTCATGCGCCGCGCGGCCCACGCGGGCAATATCGGCCGAGGTGACCATGCGTTCGGGCTCGCGCGCCGCGTCGAGCATGTCGGCGAAGCGCACCTCGAAGAACTCGTCCAGATTGCTGGACACGATGCAGATGTAGCGCAGCCTCTCCAGCAGCGGCACGTCGGTGCGCTCGGCCTGGGCCAGCACGCGACGGTTGAACTCCAGCGTGGCCTGCTCTCGGTTGATCAGGATGAGAGGATGAGGCTCGCTCGGTTTCGGAAGGGCAGACATCGCACGATGTTATGTAGATTTGATGACGATGGTGTGACTCGTTAGGGGTCTTTGCCTTTCTTCGAGGAAGGAGCTCCGCGCAAAGGCTGTTCCGGGGCCACGGATAATGCCCCGATGCACCTTGTGATCCCCCACGCCGGCGCCCCGGAAGGCCTCGATCTGCCGCCCCTGCCCCACCTGGCAGCGCTCCTGGGACCCCTGCGCCCGGCGCAGAAGCTGGGCAGCGACGAATACAGCCTCGATACCCCGCTCGAACAGTTCCTGGCCCAGGCGCGTGGCGAAGCGCCCGCCGTGGCCGCCTGGCTGGCCGCCGATCAGGGCCTGGACGCGAGCCGCCCCTGGGCGCTCCTGACGCCGCTGCACATGGCCGTTAGCACCGACCAGGTCACCGCCTACGGGCCGGAGAGCCTGCAGCTCAGCGATGACGAGTCGCGCAACTACTTCGACTCGCTGGGCGAACTGTGGCCGGCCTCCGAGGGTTGGGAGTCGCACCATGTTTCGAGCGATGCCTGGCTGGTCAGCCATGCCAGCCTGGCGGGCTTGAGCGCCGCCAGCCTCGACCGCGTGGTGCAACGCAGCGTCGAACCCTGGATGCCCGAGCCGCGCCGCCTGCGCACCTTGCAGAACGAGGTCCAGATGCTGCTGCACCGCCATCCGCTCAATGAAACGCGCTCGCTGCCGCTCAACTCGGTCTGGATCAGCGGCTGCGGCGCCTCCACACGCCCGCTGCCCGCCGAGATCCGCGTCGATCAGCGCCTGCGCGAACCGCTGCTGGCCGGCGATTGGGCGAGCTGGCTCAAGGGCTGGCAGGCGCTGGACGCCGAACTGCCCGCCCTCGCCCCCACCCGGATCACGCTCTGCGGCGAGCGCTTTGCCCAGACCTACGAAGCCGGCGCCGCGCCCGGCCTGCTCCCGTCGCTGTGGCGGAAGCTAACGCCACCTCGCGCTGACACCACCGCCGCCCTGAACGCCCTATGAAGCTGATCACCCGTGATGTGCCGCCGCGCGCGGCCTGGGCGCTGGAACAAGCCGGCGTGCCGCCGCTGCTGGCCCGCCTGTTCGCCTCGCGCGGCGTGTCCGCTGCCGATGAGCTCGACGACGGCTTGGCGCGCCTGCTGCCGCCTGATTCCCTGCTCGGCATGCAGGATGCGGCCCGCCTGCTGGCCGACGCGATCGAGGCCGGCGAACGCATCTGTGTGGTGGCCGACTACGACTGCGACGGCGCCACCGCCTGCACCGTCGCCCTGCGCGGCCTGGCCCTGCTCGGTGCGCAAGGCGATCAGCTCGGCTATGTGGTGCCCGACCGCGCCGTGCACGGCTACGGCCTCACCCCGGCCATTGTCGACCTGGCCCTGGCGCAAAAGCCGCAGCTGCTGATGACCGTCGACAACGGCATCGCCAGCATGGCCGGCGTCGCGCACGCCAAGGCGCTCGGCCTCAAGGTGTTGGTGACCGACCACCACCTGCCCGCCAAGGAGGGGCTCCCCGAGGCCGATGCGATGGTCAACCCGAACCAGCCGGGCTGCACCTTCGAGAGCAAGAACCTGGCCGGCGTCGGCGTCGCTTTCTATGTGCTGCTGGCCCTGCGCGGTGAGCTGCGCCAGCGCGGCCGCTTTGATGCGCAGACGCAGCCGCGCCTGGACGTGCTGCTCGATCTGGTCGCGCTCGGGACCGTGGCCGACGTGGTCAGGCTCGACGCCAACAACCGCCGCCTGGTGGCGCAGGGCCTCAAGCGCATGCGCGCCGGCCGCATGCAACCGGGCGTGGCCGCCTTGTTCACCGCAGCCGGTCGCGACGCCACGCAAGCCTCGGCGATGGACCTGGGCTTCACGCTCGGCCCGCGCATCAACGCCGCCGGGCGGCTCTCGGACATGACGCTCGGCATCGAATGCCTGCTGACCGACGACACGGTTCGCGCGCAGGAGCTGGCCAAGATGCTCGACGAGATCAACCGCGAGCGCCGCGACATCGAGGCCGGCATGCGCGAGCAGGCCGAGGCGCGATTGGAATCGCTGATGCAGAACCCGGCACTTTCGGGCGAGCCCCCCACGGCGCTCTCCATCTTCGAGCCCGACTTCCACGAAGGCGTGGTCGGCATCGTCGCCTCGCGCCTCAAGGACCGGCTGCACCGCCCGACCTTCGTGTTCGCGCGCGGCATGGACGGTGCGCTCAAGGGTTCGGGCCGTTCGATCGCCGGCTTTCATCTGCGAGATGCGCTCGACCTCGTGGCCAAGCGTCACCCCGAGGTGCTGAAGAAGTTCGGTGGCCACGCGATGGCAGCCGGTTGCACGCTGGCCGATGAAGCTGCCTTCGCCACCTTCGACCAAGCGCTGCAGGAAGTCGCCCGCGAATGGCTGGACGCCGCCGCGCTGACCCGCAGCCTGCGCACCGACGGCCCGCTGCCTGCACAGGCTTTCACGGTCGAGACCGTACGCCTGCTCGACGGCCAGGTCTGGGGGCAGGCCTTCGAGGCGCCGCTGTTCTGCGAGCCCGTGCAGATCGTCAGCCAGCGCATCGTCGGCGAGAAGCACTTGAAGCTGCGAGTGCGCCAGGGCGGCCAAGCCGGCCAGGCCGGTGTATTGCGCGACGCGATCTGGTTCAGTCACACCGACCCCGTGCCCGAACAGGGCCAGCTCGCCTACCGCCTGAAGCTCGATGAGTACCAGGGCCAGCTGCGCGTGCAGATGATCGTGGAGGCGATGGAGGCCTGACCAGCGTGAAGCCTGCACGCTTGCAGCGAGATTGCACTTTTGTGTCAGCGCTGTCACAAAGGATGCATCGGTGCTTCGGACAATCGAGCCGGCCCAGCCCCCGGGTCAGCTTGACATCTCCGTTAGCCCTCGATGCCCGAACCCCTCACGCCTCGCCACGATCCTCTGGCCCTTCAGCTTTCCGCGCTGATCGGCCAGCAAAACATCGAGATCCATTTCCAGCCGCTGGTTGACGTCAACCGCGGCACCATCCTCGGCTACGAAGCCCTGACGCGCGGCCCGGCCGATTCACCGCTGCACTCGCCCCTGGTCCTGTTCGATCTGGCCGCCCGACTGGGCCGGCTGGTGGAGCTGGAGCGCGTGGTCGTGCGCAAGGCGCTGGCGCGCTTTCGTGAACTGGCCCTGCCCGGCCAGCTCTTCCTGAATGTCACGGTGGACTCGCTGATGGCCGCCGAAGGGCGTGTCACGCAAGTGGCGCAGACCCTCATTGCCCACGACCTGCCGCCCTCGCGCATCGTGATCGAGCTCACCGAAACGCGGCCCATCGACGAGCCTGCGCGCCTGAGCGCCACGCTGCAGGCCTTCCGCCAGCTCGGCTTCGTCGTCGCGCTCGATGATCTGGGCGAAGGCTTTGCCAGTCTCAAGCGCTGGATGGACATCCGGCCCGACTACGTCAAGGTCGACCGCCACTTCATCGACGGCATTGCACAGGAGCCACTCAAGCAGCAGTTCGTGCGCTCGATCCTGGAGATGGCGGCCACCAGCGGCTGCACCGTGATTGCCGAAGGCATCGAACAGACCGGCGACCTCAACGTGCTGCGCGGCCTGGGCGTGCCGGTCTGCCAGGGCTATCTGCTTGCGCGCCCCACCGCCACGCCGCGCACCACGCTGCGCGCCGAGATCAGCGCCCTGCTGCGCGCCACCGAAGGGCCGCGCACCACGCTGCCCACGCGCATCGCCACGGCGGCGCAGCTCGCGCAGCGCGGCCACACCGTCTCGGCCCGCATCGACTGCCAAGCCGTGGTCGACATGTTCCAGCACGACGAGCAGCTCTATGCCATGCCGGTGCTTGACGACGCCGGCCGCCCCATCGGCATCCTGCGCTCGCTGCAGGTCTTGAAACGCAGCGCCGAGCGCTTCTTCCTGGACATCCACAAACGCCACAGTTGCACGGTGTTGATGGACCCGCAGCCGCTGGTGTTCGATGTCTCGACGCCCTTGCGCGCAATGAGCGAGACCGTCTCCAACCTCGATGAGCGCCTGATGGTCGATGGCTTCATCGTCACCAAGAACGGTGAATATTTCGGCAGCGGCCGCACCTCGGATCTGCTCAAGGCCGTGTCCGATCTGCAGGTCAGCTCGGCCCGCTACGCCAACCCGCTGACCCTGCTGCCCGGCAATGTGCCGATCGACAACCATATCGAGGGCCTGATCGCCGAAGGCCGGCCCTTTGTCGTGGCGCTCTGGGATCTCGACAATTTCAAGCCCTTCAACGACAGCTATGGCTACCGCACCGGCGACGAGGTGATCAAGTTCGCGGCGCTCAAGCTCGTTCAGGCGGCCGACCCCGAGCTCGACTTCGTCGGCCATATCGGCGGCGATGATTTCCTGATGGTGCTGTGCTCGCCCGACTGGCAGCAGCGCCTGGACGGCATCTGCATCGAGTTTGACAAGGGTGCGCAGCAGTTCTTCGAGGCCGAGCATCTGCAGAACGGCGGCCACATCACGCTCAACCGGCAGAACCAGGAATCGTTTCATGCGCTGCCCACCTTCAGCGCGGGTGTGTTGGTCGTGCAGGCCGGGCAGTACGAGAACGCGCAGTCGATTTCCGCCGCGCTGATCGAACCCAAGCATGTGGTGAAGAGCCGCATCGGCAAGAGCCGTTACTTCGTCTGCCGGCGCACGGCGGCCGCTGAATCCGACGTCCCCGTGGATGCCGCCACGCTGATCTAGCGCATGGGGCGCGAGCCGCCCGGACGAAACCGGCACTTCGTCTCGGAAGACCTAGGGTATACGCTTACTCTTGGCGTTAGCTTTCTTCATAATGTCGGCTTCTTGCGGCGCTGCTGCCCGCAACATCAATTCCAAGATTCGAGGGAACCCGAAATGCTGCGCCAACTGTCGATCAAACTGCGCCTGGGCCTGGGCTTTGGCCTGATGCTCGTGCTGATGCTGGTGCTCGGCATCGGCGGCTGGCTGGCCACGCGCACGATGGACCAGGCCTTCGACACCTTCACCAACGGCGTGGTCGGTTCGCTGCGCGATGTCGACACCCTGCACTCCTCGTTGCTGGCTGCGCGCCTGCACGAGAAGGACATGATGATGGCTGGCTTCGGCGTCACCGATTTCAACGCCGCCGAGAAGAACTGGAAGGCCGCGCTGGACACGGCCGACAAGGCGCTCAAGGACATGCAGCAGCGCAGCGACGACGCACAGGTGCAGAGCAGCCTCAAGAGCATCGGCGAGAACCTGGCCGGCTACCGCAGCACGATGTCGCCGGTGGTCGAGAAGCTCGCCTCGGGCGATCTCGGTTCCGACCTGAACGGCTCCTGGACCGCGACCGAACCCGCCGCCAAGCGCGGCGTGCAAGCCGAGCAGGACCTGATCAAGGCGATCGGCCTGGTCGATCAATTCACCGAGCAGGCGCATGAGAAGGTATCGCGTGTCTACAGCACCGTCACGGCGGTGATCTGGAGCGTGCTGATCATTGGCGTGCTGCTCGCCGTCACCGTGGGTTGGCGCATCGCCACCTCGATCCTCGCGCCCGTGAATGACAGCATCCGCTTCGCCGCCGCCGTGGAAAGCGGCGCGCTCGACGAACATCTGTCCGTCGACGGCAAGGACGAGATGACCCAGCTCTCGCAAAGCCTGGTGCAGATGCAGGCCGGCCTGCGCTCGATCGTGAGCCGCGTGCGCCAGGGCGCAGAGTCGATCCAGGTCGCGGCCACCGAGGTCGCGATGGGCAATCATGATCTGTCGGCCCGCACCGAACAGGCCGCCGCCAATCTCGAAGAAACCGCCTCCTCGATGGAGCAACTGACCGAGAACGTGCGCCATAACGCTGATTCCGCACGGCAGGCGAACCAGCTCGCGGCCAGCGCTTCGAGCGTCGCCACGCGCGGCGGTGCGGTCGTGTCGCAAGTGGTCTCGACGATGGACGAGATCAGCGCCAGCTCCAAGAAGATCAACGACATCATCGGCACCATCGACGGCATCGCCTTCCAGACCAACATCCTTGCGCTGAACGCCGCGGTGGAAGCGGCGCGCGCCGGTGAACAAGGCCGCGGCTTTGCCGTGGTGGCGAGCGAGGTGCGCTCGCTGGCGCAGCGCTCGGCGCAGGCGGCCAAGGAGATCAAGACCCTGATCTCCACCTCGGTCGAGAAGATCGACACGGGCGCCGCGCTGGTGGCGCAAGCAGGCTCGACGATGGGCGAGATCGTCAGCTCGGTGCAGCGCGTGACCGACATCATGGGCGAGATCACCTCCTCCACCAGCGAGCAGAGCAACAGCATCGGCGAGGTCGGCCAGGCCATCGGCACGCTCGACCAGATGACGCAGCAGAACGCCGCGCTGGTGGAGCAAGGCGCGGCGGCGGCTTCGAGCCTCAAGGAACAAGCCCTCGGCTTGTCAGAGGCCATCAGCAGCTTCCGGCTGGCCCGCTGAGCCCGCAGTCCTAGAATCGATGCGTGAACACGCCCATCCTGAACGCCGATCTGCACTGCCACTCCAAGGTCTCCGACGGCACGCTGGAGCCCGAGGCGCTGGCCGCGCGTGCCCAGGCCAACGGCGTCGAGCTGTGGGCCCTGACCGACCATGACGAGATCGGCGGCCAGCAACGCGCGCTCGATGCCGCGCTGGCGTTGGGCATGCCTTACCTGACCGGCACCGAGATCTCGGTCACGTTTGCCGGCAAGGTCGTGCACATCGTCGGCCTTGGTTTTGATCACCAGAACGAACAGCTGGTGCAAGGCCTGCGCACCACGCGCGGCGGGCGCGAGCAGCGCGGCCGCGAGATGGCGGCGGGTCTCGCCGCGGCGGGCATCCCTGGCGCTTTCGAGGGCGCGCTCAAATATGTCGGCAATCCCGAGCTGATCTCACGCACGCATTTCGCGCGCTTCCTCGTCGAGGCCGGCCATTGCGCCGATGTCTCCGAGGTCTTCCGCCGCTACCTGACCGAAGGCAAGCCCGGCTATGTGGAGCACCGCTGGGCCAAGCTGTCAGACGCGGTGCGCTGGGTGCTGGAAGCCGGTGGCCAGGCCGTGATCGCGCATCCCGCGCGCTATGGTTTCTCGCCGACCGAGGAATACGCCCTGATCACCGAGTTCATCGCCCACGGCGGGCGCGGCATCGAAGTCGTGACCGGCAGCCACACCGCCGCTGAAGCCGTGCGTTATGCCGAAACGGCCGTCGAGTTCGACATGCTCGCTTCGCGCGGCTCCGACTTCCATTCGCCTGACGAGAGCCGCATCGATCTCGGCCTGCTCGATCTGCTGCCCGGCAGGCTCAAGCCGGTGTGGGGCGCGCTCGAGCATCGGATTCATCGGCCGGCCCAGTGACGCGCTGATCAGGCGGCTCCGGCCCTGCACTGCGCCTTCAACGAGAAGCAATAGCCGATCGTCACCGCGATTCCGGCGAGCACGGCTGCGAAGCCGCCCCAGTAAGCCACCGGCAGCGGCGCAAAGGCGAACAGCCCCGTGTAGATCAGCCCGCTGATCACCTGCGACCAACCGGCCACGCGCCGCGCGCGGCGCGCCTGCGCGTTCGGCACGAAAGCCTTGGGCAGCCGATTGCCGTACCAGGCGATCATGAGGCCGTTGAGGCCGATGACGACCCGGGTCACCGTGTCGTCATCGACATAGCCCAGCTTGCGCGCCTGGCTCGCGCAGAGCGCCACGGCCAGCATGCCGCCGGCCAAAAACAGCGCGCCCTTGATTTCCTTGTTCATCATCGTGCAAGCTCCTTCTTGGCTTTGCGCAGTGGTGCCGGCTTCTCCTCGCCGGCACCAAATGAATGGACGAAGCCCAGCAATGCTTCTTCAAGCACTGAGAGCTTCAGGTGATACAGGACCGTCTTGCCCGTCTTCTCGGTGTGCACGAGGTCAGCCTCCCTCAGCACCGCGAAGTGCGCTGACATGGTCGGCTTCGAGACACGGAACTGCTCGCTGAGCTCCCCCGCACTGAGCGGGCCGTGCCGCAGCAGTTGCAGCACGCGCCGACGCGTCGGGTCGGAAAGGGCTCGGAAGATCTGGCTCATGATTCGATGATTAGCCAATCATCGAAATATGTCAAGCGGCAAATCGTGGCGCCGGACGGATGGCGGCGGCCTGACTGGAAGCTACAGATCTCCTATCCGCGTCCCAGCGCCCGCTCCCGCACCGCCTCAAAATCCGCCGGCAGCGGATGCAGATCGAGCCGCCGCCCCGCCTTGAGGATCTGGCTCGGAACGTCGTGGCCCAGCAGCGCCGGCAGATGCATCGAGGCATCGATCAGGCTCGCCAGGTTGACGCCGGTGTCATAAGCCATCAGTTCCAGGGCGTGCGCGATCTCTTCGGTGCAGACGTTGCCGGTGGCGCCCGGTGCATAAGGGCAGCCGCCGATGCCGCCGAGCGAGGCGTCGAAACGGTTGGCGCCGGCGTCGATGCCGGCCAGCACATTGGCAAGGCCCATGCCGCGCGTGTTGTGGAAGTGCAGGGTCAGTTCGGTATCAGCCCAACGCTCGCGGAAGGCGCGCGTCAGCGCCGCGACCTGGCTCGGATAGGCCATGCCGGTGGTGTCGCACAAGGTGACGCCGTGTGCGCCGAACTCATTCACGAAGCGCTCGCACCAGTCGAGGACCGAGGTGCTCGGCACGTCTCCCTCCATCGGGCAGCCGAAGGAGCAGGACAAGGAGACGTTGACGGCCGCGCCGGCCTGCCGGGCCAGCGCGTTCACCTCATGCAGGGCCGCGAAGGACTGCGCCCGCGTCATGCGCAGATTGGCGAGGTTATGGCTCTCGCTGGCCGACATCACGAGATTGAGTTCATCGGCGCGTGACTCGATGGCACGTTCGGCGCCGCGCGCATTCGGGACCAGCGCGCTGTAGACCACACCGGGCACGCGCTGGATTTCGCGCAGCACGGTTTCGGCGTCGCGCAGCGCGGGGATGGCCTTGGGCGACACGAAGGCCGTCACCTCGATCTTGGCCATGCCGGCGCGCGACAAGGCGTTGACCAGAGCGATCTTGTCCTCGGTCGGCACAAAGGCTTCTTCGACCTGCAAGCCGTCACGCGTGCCCACCTCCTGCAGGTGGATGCGCTGCCGGGCACCGTTCCAGACGGCGCTGTGGTCGTCGCTCATGCGACCACCTTCCGCGCACGCAGCGCGGCAATGTCTTCGCCCGAGAAACCGAGCTCGTTCAGCACGGCGTCGGTGTCGTCGCCCAGCCGTGGCGCGGAGGAGCGCACGCTGCCCGGCGTGCCCATCAGCTTGGGCACGATGCCGGGCACGTCGAGCTCGCGGCCGTCGCGCGTGGTCTGGCGCAGGATCATGTCACGAGCCTGGTAGTGCGGGTCTTCGACGATGTCCTGGGCCGTGTAGACCTTGCCCGCCGGCACGTTCGCGTCGCCCAGCAGCGAGAGCACTTCGGCGACCGATCGCGTCAGCGTCCACGCTTCGATCGCCTGGTCGATTTCAGCGACGCGCGCCACCCGGCCGGCATTGCTGGCCAGCGCGGGGTCGCTGCCCAGATCCTCACGGCCAATCGACTGCATCAGCCGCTTGAAGATGCTGTCGCCGTTTCCCGCGATCAGCACGAAGCCGTCGTTGCAGCGATAGGCGTTCGAGGGCGCGATGCCGGGCAAGGCGCTGCCCGCCGCTTCGCGCACGGCACCGAAAGCGCTGTACTCGGGAATCAGGCTTTCCATCACGTTGTAGACCGCCTCGTGCAGCGCCACGTCGATCACCTGCCCCTGGCCGCCGTTGACCTTGCGGTGGTAGAGCGCGGTCAGGATGCCGATCGTGCCGTGCAGCGCGGCGAGCGTGTCGCCGATCGAGATGCCGCAGCGCACCGGCACGCGGCCCGGCTCGCCGGTCAGGTGGCGCAGGCCGCCCATCGCCTCACCGATCGCGCCGAAGCCGGGCAGATCGCGGTAAGGGCCGGTCTGGCCGTAGCCCGAGATGCGCAGCATCACCAAACCCGGGTTGAGCTGGGCGAGTTCCTCGTAGCTCATGCCCCAGCCTTCAAGCGTGCCGGGGCGGAAGTTCTCGATCAGCACGTCGGCCTCGGCAATCAGCCGGCGCGCGATGTCCTGGCCTTCGGGGCTGCGCAGGTCGAGCGCGATCGAACGCTTGTTGCGCGACTGGACTTGCCACCACACCGAAGTGCCGTCCTGGATCAGGCGCCAGTTGCGCAGCGGATCGCCCACACGGGGCGCCTCGATCTTGATCACCTCGGCACCGAACTCGCCGAGCGTCTTGCCGGCAAAAGGCCCGGCGATCAACTGACCCATCTCGACCACCTTCAGGCCCTGGAGGGCGGCGAGCCCGGCTGCGTGCTTGGCAGTGTCCATGTCGTCTCTCCTCGTTCAAGCCATCAATGCGCGGTGCGCGTGCTGCCCGGCAGGCCCGCATCTTCTGATGCAGGCGCCGCTGCATGCGCCTCGCGGCGACGCAGGCCGGCCGGCAGACCATAGAGCAGGACCACCGCGCACAGCAGGCCCAGCGCGCCGATCACGTACAGCGCCGGCGTGGTGCTGCCGGTCAGGTCCTTGACGCGGCCGACCATCACCGGGCTGACGATGCCGCCCAACTGACCCAGCGTGTTGATCAGCGCGATGCCGCCGGCCGCGCCCACGCCGGTCGAGAGCTTCGGCGGCAGCGCCCAGAAGGCCGGGATCGAGGCGACCACGCCCGCACCCATCACGCCGAGGGCGAGCACCAGCAACGTCGTGTTCTTGTCGAAGTAGCCGGCCGCGAAGAAGCCCAGCGAAGCCAGCGTGATGAGGCCCGCCACGAACTTGTGGCGCTCGCCGCTCGAATCCGAAACGCGGCCGACGATGACCATCGTGATCGCGCCGCACAGATAAGGCACGGCCGTCAGGAAGCCGATGACCGTCGGGCTGGTGCTGCCCGAAGCGCGGATCAGATGCGGCGCCCAGAAGTTGAGGCCATACGACGCCACCTGGATCAGGAAATAGATCAGGCCCAGCGTGAGGAAGCCCGGCGCCTTCAGCGCGTCCAGCAGCGAGTGGCTGCCGATGTGCCTGTTCTGCTCGGCAATGCGGCTGGACAGCAGCGTCTTCTCTTCGCGGCTCAGCCAGGGCGCGTCCTCGATGCGGTCCTTCAGCACCTTCAGCACGACGTAGCCGAGCCCGATGCAGGGCAGGCCGCCGACCAGGAAGAGCCAATGCCAGCCGGCGAGGCCGAAGACGCCGTCCATGTGCGACAGCACGAGGCCCGCGACCGGCGCGCCGACGAGGCCCGAGAAGGCCGAGGCGAGAAACAGGATCGAGGTCACGCGGCCGCGGAAGGCGGTCGGGAACCACAGCGTCAGGTAGTACAGCACGCCTGGTGCAAAACCGGCTTCCATCGCGCCGATGAGGAAGCGCAAGCCATAGAACTGCCACTCGTTCTGCACGAACATCATCAGCGCCGTGGCGATGCCCCACGAGACCAGGATGCGGGCGATCCAGCGCCGCGCGCCCACGCGGAACAGCATCAGGTTGCTCGGCAGCTCGAACAGCACATAGCCGACCACGAAGAGGCCGGCGCCGAAACCGTAGGCCGTGTCGCTCAGGTGCAGATCGCTTTGCAGCGCGAACTTCGCGAAGCTGATGTTGATGCGGTCGAAGAAGGCGAACAGGTAGCAGACCATGATCAAGGGCATGATCCGCCACGCGACCTTGCGCATCAGGGCCGCCTCTTCAGAATCGCCCGAGGCCGGGCGTGTCGTCGTCGTCGTCATGTTTGTCTCCGGGTTGACGCTGTGCCGCGCCGTTAGGGTGTGACGCAATTCTTGGGCGGCGCGCCCGCCGACGGAATGACAAAGATGGGTGACGAGGTTTCCCGAAACGCGAAAGTGGCCGGGGGTTGACCCTGGGTGCGGTCAAAGGGCAAGGCGATGACCGCGCCAGCGCACGGCAGCCTCATTCGCTGGCGATCCACCGCGCTGCCGCGTCCCCCGTGTCTTGCGGTGAGGTGTTGAAAGCGATGGCAGCGGCCGGTGCTGCACGGTGAACGGCATTGACCAGGCGCTCGAAGAGAAGAAGGCTCTTCGGTGGCATGCGAATGCCGCCGCCGATGACAACGACATCGTAGGCCGCAGCGCCAAGTCGTTGCTCGACCGCTGCTGTGGCCGATGCGTCGGGCGCCACAAGGCACAGCTCGGCGGCCCAGCCTCGATCAGCCATCTGCTGCATGCCGATCGCAATGCCCGCGTGGATCTTGGCGGCGTCGAAACCCGGCGGCAGCGCCGGATCCGAAAAATCGACGGTCTCGGGCTGCTGGCCGATGAACAGCACGCGCTTGACATGGGACGAGGTCATGATGGACTCCTGGTGGGTTTCGTGATGAGTCTTGCTGGGTCTTGCTGGATTTTGCTGGGTCTTGCTCAGCAGAGGGGTTGATCAGGATTGCCAGGCGCGAGCGGTCTCACGTGCGAACTCGCGATAGCTGCGGGGCGGGCGGCCGAGCAGAGCCGTCAGGCGCTCGACATCGGCGCGCGTCGCCACGGCCCCGTCTGACTGGTAGCGATTCATCATCGCCCGCAAATCGTAGGCCAGCCAGGCGGGCGCCTTGGTCTTGACGGCCTTTTCAAAAGCATCCAGGTCACCCCCTGCGTAACGCACCTCGCGGCCGAGCGCATCCGCCCAAAGGGTCGCCAGCGAGTGGCCGGTGAGTGCATCGGGGCCGACCAATTCGTAGGCCGTCGGCGGCAAGGCGGCCGGCGCGCGATCGCGACGCAGCAGCTCGATGACGGCGGCATCGGCGATGTCGCGCACGTCGACCATTGACACGCCCTTGTCGCCGATCGGCGAGGGATAGAGCCCGGCCTTCGTCAGCGGATCCTTGAGCGTCGCGTCGTTCTGGATGAAGTACGACGGGCGCAGGATCGTGGCGGGCAGGTTCAACTGCTCGATCATGCGCTCAACGGCATGCTTGGCCGTGAAGTGCGAGACATCGGTGTACTCGGCGCTGCGGGTCACGGACAGGTAGACGATGCCCGTCACGCCCGCTTCGCGCGCCAGGCCCAGGGTGTTGACGGCCTGCGTCAGTTCGTCCGGCGCGTTGCTGACGAGCAGGAACAGGGTCTTCACGCCGACCAGCGCCCGGCGCATCGCGTCGGCATCGAGCAGGTCGCCAGCGACCGCGGTGACCCCATCGGGAAAGTCGGCTTTCTCGGGTGTCCGCGTGAGGGCACGCACGCGGGCACCGCCGGCGGCGAGTTGTGCGACGACCTGGGCGCCGATGCGGCCTGTACTGCCGGTGACGAGAATGGACATGATGATGAACTCCAGAAATGTTGGCAGCGTGGGGCTGCACGGGGTTGAGGACTCATTCCGCTGTCGGCTTCGAGGGTCGGCAGGACGGTTTGTTCCGGTGACTGAAGATTAGGTCGTCTCTCTGACGGTGCATAGACTCTAAAATCGAGATCAACCGTCTCGCCAATGGAACACTCATGGACCTGCTCGCCCTGACCGATTTCCACCTCGTCGCAACTCACGGCGGCTTCGGTCGTGCCAGCCGGGCCAGTGGTCAACCCAAGGCGACCCTGTCGCGCCGTGTGCGCGAGCTGGAGGACAGCCTGGGGGTACGGCTGATCGAACGCGGCGCGCGCACCCTGCGCCTGACGGACGAAGGCCTTGTGCTGCACACGCGGACCAGCGGGCGCATGACCGAGATCGCCGAGGCCCTGCAGGACGTCAAGGCGGGCTTGGGTCAGCCAAGCGGGCGCTTACGGGTCAGCGTGCCGCTGCTGTTCGCGCAGACCAGCCTGGGCGGCCTGGCGGCGGCGTTTCTGGCTGCCTTCCCTGGCGTCATGCTGGAGGTCTCGACGGAGGACCGCTTGGTCGACCTCGTGGCCGATGAGATCGACGTCGTCGTCCGTGTGAATCCGCGCCCGGACAGCGAACTGGTCGGACGCTGCTTCCTCCGGAATCGTCAGGTGCTGGTTGCGCCGCCCGGCTTGCCGCGACCGCCCCCGCACGTGGGCTCGGGGCAAGCCGCGACATTCCCTGCGGTGATGCGGACCGGCGCGCTGCACGACGAGCCGTGGCGCGTCATCGATGAAGAGAGTGGCCAGGAGCGCTTGTTTCATGCGAAGTCGGTGCTGCGCCTGGCGTCGCCGCTGTCCATGCGCGACGCCGTCCTCGCGGGTGCAGGTGCCGCACTGGTCCCGCGCACGATCGCCGTCGATGCGCTCGCCGCCGGTCATCTGGTGAGCTGGGGCCTGTCCACACAGCCCACCACGGAAATCTGGGTGCTCCATGGTTCGCATCGGCTCGTCAGCCCCAAGGTGAGCGCATTCGTCAAATTCGTCTGCGACTACTTCGACGACAAGGCGCACCACGACCCGCTGACGCGCGGTTAGCACCTGTGGGGACCGTGCTGACGCGCCCTACGCCTTCTTCGACGGCTTTGCTGCCTTTGCTGCCTTCGCCGCGTTTGTGGACTCGCAGAGGTGATCGATCAGCAGCCGCGCCGCGCGCGGCACCGCGTTCACATCGCGCAGGCCGATCAGCAGCTGGCGGTCGGCCCAGTCGTCGGACAGCGCGATCTGGCGCAGGTTCATCGCGCGCAGCAGCGGCTGCACCGCATCGCGCGGCAGCACGGCCACGCCCATGCCCACGGCCACCATCTGGCACATCGCGTCAAAGCTGCGCACGTTGATGCGCAGCTTCAGGCGCCGACCGAGCGCATCGGCCTCGCTCTGCAGGCGCTTGGCCAGCGAGGTGCTTTTGGAGAGGCTGACGATGTCGTAGTCGATCACATCGGCGAAGGCGATCGAACGCCGGCGCGCCAGCGGATGGCCTTGCGGCACGACCAGCACGAGGCTGTCGCGCCGGTAGTTCATGACTTGCAAACCCAGCGTCGGCGTGCGGTCGGCAAAGATGCCGAAGTCGGCGCGGCCGTCGAGCACGGCGAGCACGATCTCGCTGCTGTCGCCCTCCTCCAGTTCGAGGCGGATGCCGGGGTTCTCGGCCACGAAGGCCGCGATGTCGGCCGGCAGGAACTGGATCACCGCCGAGGTGTTGGCCCACAGGCGGATCACGCCGACGAGGCCCGAGGCGTAATCCGACAGATCGGCCTCCAGCTGATCGACATTGCCGAGGATGCGCTGCGCATGCACCTGCAGCGCGCGGCCGGCGATCGTCAGCGTCACACCGCGCGAATGCCGCTCCAGCAGCGGCGCGCCGACGGTGGCTTCAAGGTCGGTGATGCGCTTGCTGGCCGCGCCGATCGCGAGACTTGCCAATTCGGCGCCCTTGCTGATGCTGCCGGTCCGCGCGATCAGCGTGAACAGCGAGAGCGAGAAGAGATCAAGTCGATGGAGGTTCACGGAGCGTCAGTTGACGAGAAATACGAATACAGGTTTGAACATGGATAGACAGGATGAACAGGATAAGACCGAACACCAATGGGTCAGCCTTTGGCTTTCTGCATTCATCCTGTACATCCTGTTCCACTACTGTCCGGTTAAAAGTTGAACAAATTCAACTGGTTAGCGATGGGTGTCGCTCCGATTGGGGAGGCATCGAGCTGCAAGGCCGATTGCAGCTGGGTTTTCTCGAAAACAGAGACCGACAAGATCTGTAGACATGTGTAGAGCGAGGCATCGAGTTGAAGCTCCTTCTTGACGATGGCGATAAGCACGTAGGTAGCCATGGCGCACCAGACTTGCGTCTTGACGGCGTTCTCGCTGTTGCCCAGAAAGTGCTTGATGCGCAAGTGCTGCTTGATCCATTTGAAGAAGAGTTCGACCTGCCAGCGACGCTTGTACAGGGCGCAGATCGTCAATGCGGGCAGCGCCGTGTTGTTGGTCAAGAAGACCAAGGTCTTGCCCGACTCGGGGTCGCTGAAGCGGATGCGTCGCAGGTGCTCGGGATACTTCTTGGTCGAGCGGAAATCGTTGAGCAGGACACGCTGATCGCAGATCACGCCACTGGCGCGGTTGTTGTGGGCGGCCGAGGAAACGCGTCGCGCGTGCAGGCCTTGCTTGGCGCGCGTGATGAAGAAGGCGCCGGTTTGATGCAGCTTGTACAGGCGCTGGAAATCCATGTAGCCGCGATCCATCACATAGAACGCGCCGGGCTCCAAGCTCAGCAGGTCCAGGACGTTCACGTCGTGCAGTTTGCCGTCGCTGATGTGGATGAATGCGGGGATCGCGCCGCGCAGGTCCAGCAGCGTGTGCAGCTTGATGGCGGCCTTGGCGGTGCGAAACGGCGCCCAATCGAACAAGCTCAGACACAGATCGACGGTGCTGGAATCCAGGGCATAGACGGTGCTGTCCAATTCGACACCCAGCGACTCGCTCGCATAGAGCTTGCGCGCGCGACGGATCAGCAAGCCTGCGAGGTCGGACCAAATGTGCCAGTCGCGCGATTCGTTGGCATCGGCCAGCGTGGAGCGCTTGACGGCACAGCGAAAGCCCATCGCGTACAGCTTGCTGGCATTGGCAGACAGACTGACCTCGATGTCGCGCAGGCTCTCGCGCCAAGTCAGTTGTGCAAACGCCATCGCACGGAACTGTTCCGCGCACGACAGCGTGCGCACGCCCGAGTTGCCCGAGTAACGCTGCACGATCCGCGCGAAGCTCGTCCATGGCACGAACTCCATGAGCTGAGCGAACAAAGTCTTGCCAGCGTTCATGTGCGCTCCTCGGGGTTGTCAACCCCGGGAAGCTACCCAATTTATGGCGAACGAAGTTCAAATCGGCACCAAACAAAATCGGCCTGCAGGCCCCGCCAATGCTTGATCTCCGGCTCGGCGCAAGTCAATAAGCCGGACAGTAGTGATCCTGTTCATCCATGTAAAACAGGAATTGCATTGATTCCCGCGATCAACGCTCACTCTGCCGTTCGAGGCAGGCTCACCGTGATGCGCGTGAGCCCGGTTTCATCCGAAGTATCCATCGCAATATCGCCGTGCTGCGCCACCACCAGCAGGCGCGCGGAATAGGTGCCCAGGCCCGTGCCGCCCTGCTTGCCCGAGGTGACGAACTTGTCGAAGAAGCGCTCGCGGATCTCTTCGGGCACCACGCCCTTGTTCTCGATCTCGACCTTGAGCGGCGTCTTGTCGGACAGGCGGATCGAGACCTTGCTGTTCTTGGGCGCGGCCTCGCAGGCGTTCTTGATCAGGTTCTGGAAGATCGAGAAGCAAAGCGTGACGTCGCCCATCGCCAAAGGCGGCTCGGCGCCCACCGGCATGTCGGTATCCACCGAGATCGCCAGCGCCTTCTCGGCATAGGTGACACGCGCCGTCTCGACCAGCCGACGCAGCAGCTCGCCGAGCTTGACCGGCGCGGCCTGGAGCTCGAAGCGGCCGGTCTCGATCTTGTAGAGCTCGGCCGAGCGGTTGATCATGCCCAGCACCTGCAAGGTGATCTCCTCCACCAGGCGCAGCTGCTCGATTTGACGGCGGCCGAGCTCGTCGTCTTCCAGCAGCGCCTGCAAGACGCCGAGCGCGCCAGCCAGCGGGCCCTTGATGTCATGCCGCGTGATGCGTTCCACGTCCTCGCGCAGCTGCGCGGCTTCCACCATGCCGTCGACTTCGGCCTGCAAGTCCTTGCGCAGCTGCACATAGCGCATGAAGTTGCGGATGCGCGGCTTGAGCGTGTTCGGATCGACAGGCTTGGTGATGAAGTCCACCGCACCGAGATCGAGGCCCTGCATGCGCGCATCGGCCGTGCTCAGCGTGGTGACGAAGATGATCGGGATGGTCTCCGAGTTCGGATGCTCGCGCATGCGGCGCGCGACCTCGAAACCATCCATGCCTTGCATCATCACGTCGAGCAGCACCAGGTCCGGTGGATTGTCCGAGGTCGCGAAGGTGAGCGCCTTCGCGCCGTTCTGCGCCATGCGCACGCGGTACTCACCGCGGAACAGCTCGGCCAGCAGGATCAGGTTGTCGGGCGCGTCGTCGACGATCAGGATCGACGGGCGCGCGTCGGCATCGGCCGCGGCGCGCACAGGCGCGGCTTCGACAGCGGGCGGCGCCGTGGCGAGCGGCTCGGCAAGCGCCTTGGAGCCGAGCTGGCGCGGTGTCCATTGCAGCGCGCGCTCCACGCGCATCAGCAATTGCTGCGAGGTGTAGGGCTTGAGCAACATCGAGGTCACGCCGCTGGCAATCGCCTCGGCCACCTTCTGCCTTTCAGCCTCGGCCGTGATCAGCACAAAAGGCAGCGCCGACAGCTGCGGATCGGCACGCATGGCCTTGAGCAGATCGATGCCCGTCATCACCGGCATGTTCCAGTCGGACAGCACGATGTCGAACGGCGCGCTCTTCAGATGGCGCAGGGCTTCGGCACCGTCCTTCGCGGTCGTGATGCGCTCCACGCCGACCTGACGCAGCTGGTTGACCGTCACCTTGCACATGGCCTCGAAATCATCGACGACCAGGACCCGCGTGTTCTTGCCGAGGGGCTTCGCGCCAGCGCTCATGAGTTCTCTCCCAGTTGTTCCAGGGCCTGCATCGCTTCTTGCGCGGCGTCGAAGTCGTAGTCGGCCAGCGCTGCGGAGACGCGCCGCAGGACCTTGGCCTGCGAGGTGCCCTCCGCGAGAGCGAGCAGCTCATCGGCGACTTCCGCGGCATCGGCGTCGCCCTGCGCCAGCAGCCTCGACAAGCGATCGAGGCCCGGCTTCAGCTCGGGCCGTGGCGCCGCCGAGGCCGCGGCCATCGGCGCTTCCGCCTGCTTGTCCTGCGCCGCCAGCGCATCGAGCCCGGCCATTACCGGCGACAGCGCCGTCAGCACCTTCGCCAAGGCCGCATCGATGGCCGCAGCGTCACCGCCAGGCGCGCTGGCCTCTTCCAGCTTGGCCGCAGCGGCTTCAAGCTCTGTCGCGCCGATATTGCCGGCCGTGCCTTTCAGCGTGTGGGCCGTGCGCTGCGCGGCGGCCGGGTCGGCATCGACTCGCGCGGTGGCAAACAGCCCATCGAATGGCGCCTGGCCCGCGCGGAACTTGAGCAGCAGGCGGCGGTAGAGCGGAGCGTTGTTTGCCGTGGTGCGCAGGCCGCGCGCCTGATCGATGCCGGGCAGATCGGGCAAGGCCGTGCCGGCACGCGCAGGCGCATGGGCTTTGGTCGCTGTGCGATGCCCGGCCGGCTGCACCCATTTGGCAATCGTCGCGAACATCGCATCCACACTCAAGGGCTTGGCGATGTGATCGCACATGCCGGCCGCGAGTACCTTCTCGCGGTCGCCGGCCATCGCATTCGCGGTCATGGCGATCACCGGAATGCCCGTCCATGCGGGGTTGGCGCGGATATGTTCGGTCGCGGTGTAGCCGTCCATCACCGGCATCTGGCAATCCATCAGGATGCCGTCAAAGTCGGCGTCACGCGCCAGCACGTCGAGCGCCAACTGGCCGTTCTCGGCGCAGACCACGCTGATGCCGGCATCGCCGAGCAGGTTCAGCGCCAGCTCCTGGTTCAGGTCGTTGTCCTCGACCAGCAGCAGACGCGCGCCGGCCAGATGTTCAACGGCCTGCGTGTGGGTGCCGGCCTTCTCCGCGGCGCGGGTCTCACCGACCATGTGCTTGCCAAGCGCCTCGCCCACGGCCTCCAGCAGCGTGGAGGCGGTCACCGGCTTGGTCAGGACGATGGCCGGTGTGACGCCCTGGTGCGCGGCGGCATCGAGCGCTTCCTCGCGGCCATAGGCGGTGACCATGATGACGGTCGGCATGCGGCGGTAGTTCTCTGCCTGGAGGCGCTGCATGGTTTGCACGCCGTCCATCTCGGGCATCTTCCAATCCATCAGCACCACGTCGTAGCCGAGCTGCATTTGATCGGCCTTGGCGACCATGCGCAGCGCTTCAAGGCCGGTGCTCGCGGCGTCGACCTCCAGGCCGAAGGAGATCGCCATCTTCGAGAGGATCTCGCGCGCCGAGGCGTTGTCGTCCACCACCAGCACGCGCGTGCCCATCAGCTCGTCGGCCCGGTACATCCGGCGCGCCTGCGCCGCCGCCTGCACGCCAAAGCGCGCGTGGAAATGGAAGATCGAGCCGCGGCCCGCCTCGCTCTCGACCCAGATGCGCCCGCCCATCATCTCGACCAAGTTCTTCGAGATGGCCAGGCCGAGGCCCGTGCCGCCATAGCGCCGCGTGGTGGAAGCATCGGCCTGGCTGAAGCTCTCGAACATGCGCGCGCTCTGCTCGGGCGACATGCCGATGCCCGTGTCCTGGACCCAGAAGTGCAGTGTCACTTCCTGAGCCGCCTCCGTCACGACTCCCACGCCGACCACCACCTCGCCGCGCGCCGTGAACTTGACGGCGTTGTTGCCCAGGTTGATGAGGATCTGGCCCAGCCGCAGCGGGTCACCGCACAGCGCGGTCGGCACCTTCTCGTCGACGTTGAAGAGCAGCTCGAGCTCCTTGTCATCGGCCCTCAGGCCGACCAGGTTGGCGAGGTTCTCCATCACGTCTTCAAGACGGAAGTCGACCACCTCCATGTCCATCTTGCCGGCCTCGATCTTGGAGAAGTCGAGGATGTCGTTGATGATGCCCAGCAGGTTCTCACCCGAGCGGTGCACCTTCTCGATGTAGTTGCGCTGCTTCTTGTCGAGCTGCGTCTGCAGGGCCAGATAGGACATGCCGATGATCGCGTTCATCGGCGTGCGAATCTCGTGGCTCATGTTGGCGAGGAAGGTGCTCTTGGCCTTGGTGGCTGCCTCGGCCGCTTCCCGGGCGCGGGCGGTCTCGTCCTGCAGTTCCTTGCGCTCGGTGATGTCCTGGTGGATGCCGACGAAGCGCAGTGCGCGGCCCTCGGCATCGCGCTCGGTGGCGCGACCCATCGACAGGATCCATCGCCAGCCGCCGGCCTGGGTCTGCATGCGGAAGATCGCGTGGTAGTCCGGGGCGGCGGGATCCCCGATGCAATGCGTGAATTGCCGACGCGCGGCTTCGAGGTCGTCCGGGTGCAGCAGGCGCTCCCACGCTGCTGCGGCATTGCCGTCCACGCTGACTTCGCTCAGCGCGTAGCCCAGCATCTCGGCCCAGATCTCGTTGACCTCGCTGCGGCCCGAGGGCACGTCCCAATCCCACAAGCCCAATTGGCCGCCGCGCAGCGCGAAGCTCAGGCGCTGCGCGGTCTTGGCCAGCACCTGCTCGGCCTTGATGCGCTCGGTCACATCGCGCACCGAGGCGCAGACGCAATCGCCGCGCCCGCCCACATCGGGCAGGCGCGCCAGGCCGACTTCGACCGGGAACTCGCTGCCGTCCTTGCGCAGGCCGTTCAGGCGCTTGTCGCCCGCGCCCATGATGCGCGCCGTGCCGTCACGCGCGAAGCCGTCGCGCAGCCCTACATGCTTGCCGCGTGTGGCTTGCGGCACCAGCACTTCGATCGCCTGGCCGGCCAGCTCGCCGGCACCATAGCCGAACATCGCCTCGATCTGCGGATTGGCCAGAATGATGTGGCCTTGCCGGTCGAGCACCAGCATGCCGTCCGGGGCGGATTCGATGATGCCGCGGTACCAGGTCTCGGTGGCCTGGATGGCGCTCTTCTGCGCCTCGAGCTCGCCGGCCTGCGCTTCAAGCGCGAGCGACTGGCGCCGTGTCTCCTCAAGCAGCCGGTTGGAACGCGCGGCGCGCTCCAGGATTTCGAGGTTCATCGCCAGCACCGGCGTCAGCTCGTCGAGCAGCGCCTGCTCGCGCACGCCGTACTGCTCGAACGTGGCCAATTCCAGCACGCCGAGCAGACGCTCGCCGCGCACCAGCGGGAACAGCGCGATCGCGCTCGGCGTCGCTTCACCGAGGCTGGAGCTGATGCGGATGTAATCGGCCGGCGGCTGGCGCATCACGATCGGCTTGCGTTCGAGCGCGCATTGCCCGACCAGGCCCTCGCCCAGCTCGAAGCGCTGCTCGGGCTCCTTGCCCGGCTGGTAGGAATAGGCGCCGATCAGGCGCAGCTGCTGTGCGTCTTCCTCGAAGACATAGAGCCCGCCGTGGCCAATGTTCGCGACCGGCGCCACCTCGCTGAAGAAGATGCGCGCCAGTTGGGCCTGCTGCGTCACCGTCTGCAAGGCGGCCGAGATCTGCGCCAGATGGCTCTTGAGCCAGTTCTGGTTCTCCATCTGCTGCGCCACCTGCTGGAGCACACGCACCGCGCGCGCCAGGTCGCCGAGCTCGTTGCTGAAATCCTGGTGCGGCACCTCGACCTGAAGCTGGCCCTGCGCCAGTTGCTCCACGGCCTCGCGCACATGCTCGCTCGGGCGACGGATCGAGACGGCCACCAGCCAGGAACTCAGGCCGCCGAGCAGCACGCCGCCGACCAGCAGGACCAGGGTGCGCTCGCGCGCATTGCCGATCAGGCTCAAGGCGCTTTCCATGTTCTGGCGCGCGCCGGTCTCCTTGGCGGTCACCACGTCTTCCATGCGATCCCGCACGGTGTCGCCGGAGGTCAGGAAATCATGCGAGGCCACGAAAGAACGCGCCTGCGCCAGCTCGCCCTGCGAGAGCAGGTTCAGCGCCTGGTCGACATTGCGACGGTAGAGCGCGAAAGCTTCCTCGAACTGGCCGAGCCGCTGCTGGTTCTCGCTGCGGAACACGCGCGGATGCAGCTCCGCCAGCTCCTGATGCAGCTTGGCGTCCTGCTCGGCGACATGGCGCACGGCGAGGTCGCGGTCCTCCGGCGTCTCGGCGATCAGCGCCTGGCGCAGCTCGCGGCCCATCGTGATGTAGGCATCCTGCGCGCCCTTGGCGTTCGAGATGCCCAACAGGTCCTGCTCATAGAGCTGGTCGAACTGCTGCAACAGCGTGCGCTGCGTGAGCAGATCGCTGATGCCCAGGGCCAGCGCCAGCGCGAGCAGCACGGCAAAGCCGAACAGCAGCTTGGCGCGCAGCGTGCGCCGATCCAGAAACTGCATGCTGCTCTTCATGCGTTCACCTCCAGGGTCGATTCACGGCCTTGCGGGCTGCGGGGCATCACGCCCATCACGCCCGTCACGCCCTCCCGGCGCCGCAGGATTTCCAGGCTGTTGGTCAGCAGGGACAGCATTTCCTGCAACCGCGCCTGTTGCACCCCATCGGGTTCGCGCAGCAAGGCCAGTTCCACCACGCCCACCAGTTGATCGCGCAAGAGCAAAGGCGCCAGCACCAACGCTGCGGGCGACGCGTTGCCGAGGCCGGAGCGCAGGGTCCAGGGGCCGTTGCCCGGCGTCGGCACCACCCTCAGCTGCCGTTCCTGCGCGCATTGGCCGAGCAGGCCTTCGCCGAGATTCAGCAGCGTCGGAACGGCGGCACCGGCCGCGGCCGCGCCGGCCAGGTGCAGGCGCTGCGGTGTGCCCAGACTGGCCACGTAGACGGCGCCCTGCATGGCGTCGAGCATCTCGCGTGCGGCCTCCAGAAAGACCGAGCTCAGCTCGGGCAGGCGCTCGCAGCGTTGCAGCCGCGCCGCCATCTGCGACAGCTCGGCACGGAAGATCGCGGTCGCTTCCTGCTGCTTCGCGAACTGCCGTAACTGCTCGGTGGCCTGGTGCTGCCTTTGCTGGCTGCGCCGCAGGCGCAAGCCCATCCAGCCCAGCAGCAAGACCACGGTCGACACGAGGCCGCCCAGCGTGAAGGCGCGCGCAGTCTGGGCGCTGTCGCTCAAGTCCTGCATCAGCACCACGGTCCAGGGCCCTAACGGGTCATTCCAGCTGACTTCAGCCGAGGCGACTGCGTAGCGATGCTGGCCTTCGGTGCGCACGCCCCGGCTCAAGTCGAAGGGAAGCACCTTGGGATCGCGGCGCTCGAACATCGCACCGAACTGCTTGAGCTGGCGGATCTGCGTCAGACGTTCGGCGCTGGGTTGAACGCCCAGGCTGCCGATCCATTCAGGCTGGTTGCTGGCGAAGACCACGTCCTGCGGCGAGAGCAGCAGCGCCCGGTCGAAGTCGCCTTGCAACAGGCCGTCGACGCGAGCGAGGTCGGTGCGCGCCACCACCGCGCCCACGGTGCTGCGGCTCGCAGGCTCGATCACCGGCGCCGCAAAGTACAGCGCGCGCCGCCCCTGGCTCAGGCTCACTGCGGCATAGACATTGGTCTTGCCCGTCATCGTGGTCTTGAAGTACGGGCGGAACCGGACGTCCAGGCCCGTGGAGGATTTGTCGCGCGCATCCCAGGACGACTTCACCACGCCGTCCTGCCCCACCACGAACGCGCCATCGGCGCCAAAGGCCAGGCCCATCTGGCGCAGATCGGCGTAGATATGAGGATCGGCCACGAAGAGCTGGTTGCGGGCCTCGCGCGGCAGGCCGGCATTCGACAAGCCCAGCAAGGTGATGGCGCCCATCAGGTTGCCGTTGAGCGTGGTGGACATGATCTCGATGCTCTTGCGCCGAGCCTCGATCTGGAGCATGTCAAGCTGGCGATCTTCGAGCGTGCGCCGGTCGACCTGCGCCGCGAAGAAGCCGGCGCCCAGCGCCACGCCCAGCAGCAGCGCCAGCATGGCGAACTGGCGGGAGGCCGTTTCGCTGGCGGGCATGCTCAAGGTCCCTTGAAGGTGGTCAGGCTCGCTTCCTTGGCGTGCAGTTCGGCATCGCTGTCGGCGTACTGCTGCGCGATCGCATGGAACCGGTCGACGATGGCCAGGAAGGCATCGATCATGTCCGGATCGAAGTGCTTGCCGCGCCCGTCCACGATGATCTGCACCGCCTTCTCGTGCGGCATGCCTTCCTTGTAGACGCGCCGGCTGATCAGCGCGTCGTAGACATCAGCCACGGCCATCAGCCGCGCCGAGACGGGAATGTTCTCGCCCGCGAGGCCTTCCGGGTAGCCGGAGCCATCCCATTTTTCCTGGTGACCGTAGGCGATCTCCTTCGCCACGGTCAGGAAATCGACCTTGAGCCCGAGCCGGTCCTCGGCCTGCTGGATCGCGTCGCGGCCGAGCTTGCAATGCGTCTTCATGATCTCGAACTCATGCGGCTCGAACTTGCCAGGCTTGAGCAGGATGCGATCGGGAATGCCGACCTTGCCGATGTCATGCAGTGGCGCCGACTTGAACAAGGTGGCGATGTACGAATCCGTCAGCACTTCGGCAAAGCGCGGGTGCTCGCGCAGCGCTTCGGCCAGCAGCTTCACGTAGTGCTGCGTGCGGCGGATGTGGTTGCCGGTCTCGTTGTCGCGAGTCTCGGCCATCGAGGCCATCGCGAGAATTGTCACGTCCTGGATCGCCGCCAGTTCGCGTGTGCGTTTGGCGACTTCGTCCTCGAGGAAGGTGTTCTTATCGCGCAAAAAATCGGCGGCGAGCTTGAGCTTGAGCTGCGTCTCGACGCGTGCCAGCACGATCGGCGGATTGACGGGCTTGGTGATGAAGTCGACCGCGCCCACTTCAAGGCCGCGCTGTTCGTCCTCGGTCGCGCTCATCGCCGTCAGAAAGATCACCGGGATGTCGCGCGTGGCCGGGTCGCTCTTCAGCGCCACGCAGACCTCGGTGCCGGAGAGGCCCGGCATCATGATGTCCAGCAGGATCAGGTCCGGCGGTTCGGCATCGCGGGCCAGGCGCAGCGCCTTCTCGCCGTTGTTGGCGAGGATCACGCGGTACTGGCCCTTCAGCAAGCCGGCCATCAGCGCCAGGTTGTCGGGCGTATCGTCAACCACCAGGATCTTGCGCCGATGGGCTCCTGGGTGTGCTTCAGTCATGATGCGGGCTCCCTGTTTGACTTGGTGTGCCTTTTTGCCTCCGCGCCTGTCTGTACTGCCCGGCCAGAATAATCGAGACACGCGGCTGCACCAAGTTGAGAATTGTGAGCGGCGAGCCACCGAATCTCGTTCGACAATCGCCTTATGGCCCAAGTCTTCCAAGTCCACCCCGACAACCCGCAGCCGCGCTTTCTGCGCCAGGCGGTGCAGATCCTGCAAGCGGGCGGCATCGGCGCGATCCCGACCGATTCCAGCTATGCGCTGGTCTGCCGGCTCGACGACAAGGCCGCGGCCGAAAAGCTGCGCCGCATTCGCGGTGTCGATGACAAGCATCACCTGACGCTGCTGTGCCGCGATCTCGGTGAACTGGCCGCGTATGCGCGCGTGGACAACCGCCAGTACCGCCTGCTCAAGGCCGGCACGCCGGGCTCCTTCACCTTCATTCTCGAAGCGACCAAGGAAGTGCCGCGCCGCGTCTCGCATCCCTCGCGCCGCACGATCGGGCTGCGCGTGCCTGATCAGCGCGTCACGCAGGATCTGCTCGAGCTGCTGGGCCAGCCGCTGCTGGCCACCACGCTGATCCCGCCCGGCGAAGAAGAGCCGCTCAACGATCCCGAAGACATCGAGGCCCGTTACGACAAACTGATCGACGTCATCGTCGACGCCGGCCCCTGCCGCCGCCAGGCCACGACCGTGATCGACATGACAACGGATGAACCCTCCGTGCTGCGCCAGGGCCGCGGTGATCCGGCCAAGCTTGGCCTATGACTTGCGCGCCGGCAGCAGGCCGCTAACGATCAAGATCAGCGCACCCAGCAGGCCCAGGTATTTGACGCCGCTGGCGAAGCTCATGCAGAACGCAGCCGCCGTGGCCAGCGTGCTGTGGCCATAGCTGAGGAAGGCCAGCACGACGACCGTCAAGGCGTCCTCGGCCAGGTCGCCGAACACCGCGACCGTCAATGACCAACCGAGCGTGAGCAGCCACTGGGGCCGCGGGCTGTGGACGCGCTGCAAGCCCGCACGCCGCGCAAACGCCCGCACCGCGAAGTACGAGAGCCACCAGGCCCAGGCCAGGATGAAGGGCAAATCGAGCAGCAACTGCCACATCACTTGCGAGGTCTCTGGCCACATCACCGGCACGCTGTGACGCCACCAGGCGAGCTGCCAGGCGATGAACTCGTGCATGCCCTCATGCGTGCTCATGTGCGCCATCGCCCAGGGGCAGAACAGCAGCAGGATGAGCATCACAAAGTCGGCAGTGCCGAGCTTCTGCCAATGCGCCCACACGGTGCTGCGTGGGAACTCGGCCGGCCAGGCCGCCACGCTCGGGCTTTCGACGGGCTTGATGTGCGGGTCCACGCAGTCGTCGAGGATCACGCGATCGGTGGTGCGCAGCGCCATGCCGGTGACGGCCCACATCGGCGTGCACCAGAGCTGGTTGTGGATGCGCGGCGGCGGCAGATGCGGGTCGGGCGGCACGGGGCTCAGGCGCAGGCCGACCGCGCGCGCTTCATCGACCATCCATTCCAGCGGCGTGCGCGAGAGCGTCGCATCGCGGTGGGCATAACCGCCTCCCACATCGCAATGCGAACCTCGATACCAGAGCTGCACCAGCGTGCCGGTGCCGAAGCCTTCGGCGCAAGGGAACTCGCCGTTGTCCTGCGCATACAACCGCGGCATGAACTGCGCGCGCATCTCGTCCAGCGCCAGCGCCTGCCGCACGTGGATGAAATGCTTGCCCTTCAGCGTGGGCTTGGCCGTGATCCTGAGGCCGAAGGGCCACATGCCGACCGAGGCCACGGTATCCCACACGCCGACGAAATGGATCGGCATCTGGCCCTGGCCGAAGGAGCGCCGGATCTGGGCGGACAGGTGCTCGGGCCGCGCCTGGTCCGGGTCGTTGTCCTTGGCCTTGCCGCTGTCGGCGAAGTAGAGATGAATCAGCGTGGACACCATCGGCTCGGCTTCCGGGCGCAGGATGCCGAACATGTTCACCAGGCCCGCCACGCTGCGTGCCGTGAACGCGCCACGCGAGAAGCCGAAGATGTAGATCTCATCGCCGCGCTGGTACTCGCGCATCAGGAAGCGGTAGCCGTCGTCGATGTCCTCGAACACGCCGCGCCCGAAGGCCAGACCGGCCACGCGTTCGCCGATGCCGCGCAGCTTCGCGCCGAGCGTCGCCTCGGGCAAGGTGCCGGCGTTGCCGACGCCAGGGTCGTAATAGACGAGCTGCTCCGCGTCCACCTGCGCCGCCAGCAGCTCGCGCAGCTTGACGACCGAGGTGTCGGCCATGCCGCCGGTGAAGTTGTTGTTGGTGCCGTCGAAGCACAGGATCAGCTGGCGCATGCGTTCCTCTTCCTCTGGAAGCCTGCCGCTTTCTACCCGCAATGCGGGCCGCTGACCATCCGTCAATGCGCTATGAAGGCGCTATGCACCCGCTATGAGCGGGATATCAGCTTGAGGATCTGCTCGCGGTCGAAACCCACGACGGTCTGGCCGCGCACCACGAAGGTCGGTGTGCCGCGCGCGCCGCGCGCTTCGTACTCGCGCAAACATCCCGGCTCACGCTCGATCAGGCACTCGTGATACGGCACCTGCTGCGCGTCGAGCCAGCGGCGCGCGCTGGCGCAGTAGGTGCAGGTGGTGGAGCCGAGCATGACGATATCGCCGGGCCGGGCCTCGGCGCGCAAGGCGGCGCCATCGCTCGTGTCGGCGTGGCTGCGCAACCAGGTGCTGAGGCCGTAGGCGCCGAGCACCAGGACGGCCAGCACCAGATAGTCTTTCGGGATACGGCTCATGCGGCGATGGTAGTAGATGACGCTTGACAGTTTCGATTACACGCGTAATCATTCAATTGTTTACAGGCGTAATCAACAACGACATCATGCAAATCAGTGAAGCCGAAGCCCAGGTGATGGAAGTGCTCTGGCGCAGCCATCCGCAATCGACCGACGACATTGCCCAGGCGCTGGCAGGCGTGCGCGACTGGCAACTCGCCACGATCAAGACGCTGTTGAACCGCCTGCTCAACAAGGGCGCCGTCAGCGCGGAGAAGGACGGCCGGCACTTCCTGTACTCGCCGATCCTGCAGCGCGCCGATTGGGTGGCCGAGCAGAGCGGCGATCTGCTGGACCGCTTGTTTGACGGCAGCCTGGCGCCGCTGGTGGCGCATTTCTCGAGCCGGCGCAAGTTGAAGGCGGCGGATATCAAGGCGCTGAAAAAGCTGATTGAGGACTACGAGAAATGATCGACCATCTCGCCCATCTGCTCTTGCGATTGACCGTCGAGTTCAGCCTGGTCCTGGCTGTACTGCTGCTCTTGCGGCTCTGGTTGCGGCGCGCCTATGGCGCGGCATGTGCTTATCTGTCGTGGGCGCTGGTGCCACTGCTGTTGGCGGTTGCGCAGTTACCCACCAGCCGTCCCGCGCACTTGGTCCAGGTGCTGGTGGCGAACGAACTACCCCCAGGCGCGGCCCTGCCGGCCTCATTGATCCCGGAGACGGCCGACTGGAGTCTGTCACTACTAACAGCATGGTTCATCGGCATGCTCGCGTGCCTTCTTGTGCTGGGTTTGCAGCAGCGCCGCTTCATGCGGGGTCTGAAGCGGCATGCGGACCGCACGCATTGGCTGGGACCCGCAGGCAGCGGGCCCGCATTGATCGGCTTCTGGCGGCCGTTGGTCTGTCTGCCGGCGGATTTCGAGCAGCGTTTCTCTCACGAACAGCAGCGCCTGATCCTGGCTCATGAAGAAGTGCACCGCCTTCGCCGTGACAACCTCTGGAACCTCTTGGCGGCCTTGATCGTGGCCCTGCAATGGTTCAACCCCCTGGCCTGGCTGGGCCTGCGGCTCATGCGCGTGGATCAGGAACTCTCCTGCGACGCTGCCGTGCTGCGCGAGTCAGCTCAGGTAACTGACTACGCCCACGCCTTGCTGAATGCGCAGCCCGATGCTGCGCTGGCCGGCAGCCTCCACGCTTCCTGGCGTTCCGCCCACCCTCTTGTTGAAAGGATTTCCATGCTGAAACTTCACGCCACCGCTCGTCGCCATGCGGGTCTGCGCATGCTGGCGCTGTTGGGCTTGCTGGGCGCCGGTGCCGTGCACGCGCTGCAGACCGAGCCCGCGGCCCCCGTTACCAGCGGCCCTGCCGACGTGCGGCTCGATCTTGAAGTGGACTACACCGAACCCTCGACCAACAGCTACTGGACGCTCAAAACACGCGTTGACGCCCACAACGGCCAACCGGTCACGTTGGGCATGCCGCTGCAACGCGGCGGCGAAGCGACCCAGACCATGGAGATTGCCATCCGCGCCAAGCCCAACGACAAGGGGCAATGGTGGATCGACACGGTGCTGAGAAAGGGGGACCTTCAGGTCGGGCCGGTCGCCAACCCGGGCACCCTGCAAGTTGACGGCGGACCCGGCGGCTCCGTTCACATGGACCCGAAGACGATCGCGAAGCCGCGCCTGCTGATCGAGAACGCGCAAACCGGCCGCATCGAAAGCACGGGCACCGATGGTCACACGATTCGCCTGGTCGTCAGGCCGACGAGCTTGCACCCGCGCGAGATGGGTTCGCTCTAACAGGCAGACCGACGCTCATTCACACTCGGCAAACAGGGGCGCGTCCAGATCGAATACGACATCAGCAGTCAGAGCTTGCAGGCACTGAATGAAGCGGGCGTCTACGGGCTGCAGGCGACGCGGATGTTCGGTCATGTGCCTCTCCAGAATGGCAAGGAACGAAACCAGCCCTGGATCGCTACCCGCTTCAACAGTTGCCAGCTTTAACTCCAAGGCCAGCACCGCATCAAACCGCCGCCGTCACCACCACCTCCAACCGCCACCCCGGCCGCGCCAGATTGGCCTGCACCGTCGCACGCGGCGGCGTGTGGCCGGGCACGACCCAGGCGTCCCACACGGCGTTCAGGCCGGGGAAATCGGCCAGGTCGACGAGGAAGATCTGCACCATCAGCAGCTTGCTCTTGTCGGTGCCAGCACGGGCCAGCAGCGCGTCGATCGCATCCAGCACCTGGCGGGTCTGGGTTTCGATATCGCTGGTCTGGTCTGCAGGCACCTGGCCGGCCAGGTAGGCCACGCCGTTGTTGACGGTCATTTCAGACAGGCGGGCGCCGACGTCGAAGCGTTGGAGAGTCATTTGTGTTTACCTTTGGTTTTGTGTTGCGAAGCTGCCGGCGCATGAGCATGGGCCGCGCCCGCCTTCTGGCCGATCTTGCTTTCCGTGCCGGCCAGCAGCTTCTTGATATTGCCTTCGTGCCGCCAGATCAGCAGCAGCGCCATCAACACCAGAACGCCAGCGATCGGCCCGGCCTCCCAGATCAGCATTTGATAGAACGGAGCGAACGCGGCCGCCACGATGGCCGCCAGCGATGAATAGCGTGTGAACCAGGCAATGATCAGCCAGGTGGCGAGCATCGCCACGCCAAGCACCCAGTTCATGCCGAAGATCGCGCCGGCGGCCGTGGCCACGCCCTTGCCGCCCTCGAACTTGAAGAACACGGGCCACAGATGACCGAGGAAAGCGCCGAGCGCCACCAGCGCCACCGTGCCCTCGCCGAGGCCGAAGCGCTCGCCGTAAAGGCTCACCAGCAGCACCGGCACGAAACCCTTGAGCGCGTCGAGGACGAGCGTCAGCACCGCCGCCTGCTTGTTGCCCGAGCGCAGCACATTGGTGGCGCCGGGATTGCCCGAACCGTAGGAGCGCGGGTCCGACAGGCCCATCACGCGGCTGACGATGACGGCAAACGAGAGCGAGCCGATCAGGTAGCCGATCAGTGCCGCGAGCAGGGGAAAAAGGAAATCTTGCATAGCCCGCTATTTTGAGCGCAATGCGCTGCGATTTTGAACTGCCTGGGAAAACCAGGAGTCCCTTGCTTCAGCCCTTGGATCGCCAGTTGGCGTTCAGGTAGGCGCGCGCCGGTCGCTCAACCCAATAGAAGGATGCCAACCCACAAGCCATCCCCAGCGCCAGGGCCAGCCACGGTGATCGCCCTTCGCCGCCGTGCAGCCAGACATAGAACGGCTGCTGCCACAGATAGACCGAGAAGGAGCACAGGCCCATCTGGCGCAGCGGCTGCCACGACAAGACCCGCGCGAACCAGCCTCGGTTGACCTGCAAGGCAGCCATCGAAGCCGCGAAGCAGCCCACGCCCAAGAGCCGCTGAACCGCGAGCGGCGACGACCACCAATGCAGCGCAATGCCTGCGAGCAAAAGCGCAGGGGCAGCCCAGGTCGAGGTGATCTGCGCGGGCCAGGGCTTGCCTGCCGCGACCCAAAGCGCCGTGGCCAGCAGCCCGTAGGCCGCGACCTCGGTATGAAGCCATTGCGCATAGGCCAGCCCGGGCGGGTTCAGCCACTGGTAATACAAGGTGCAAGCAATCACGAACACGAAGAGCGCACCGACCCCGGCACCGGCTCGAACCCAGCCCTTGCGCACGGCAATGGCCACCAGCGACAGCGCGATGTAGCTGTGCTCCTCGACGGAAAGCGACCAGATATGGCCGAACGGCATCACGGCCTGCGATGTACCGCCCTCCGGCGTGATGTAGTTGTTGACGAAGAACAGCGCCGAGAGGACCTAGCGTGCGCTGACCGTCCCGACCCACCCGCAGATGATGGTGACGATCGAGACGAACACCAGATGCGCCGGGATGATCCGCGCGATCCGCCGGCGGTAGAACCTCGGGAGCGGCTCGCGCTTTTCAAAGAGCAGCCCGCCCATCAAGAAGCCGGACAACACAAAGAAAAGATTGACCCCGACCGTGCCGAAATTGAGACCCGGCACCGGGAAGAAATGGCCCAGCAGCAGGGTGCAGATCGCCACACCGCGCCAACCGTCCAGGGACCCGACATGCTTCGTCGGCGAGCTGATTGCATTCATTGATTGTTGGGAGGAGCCTAGTCCGCGTTCGCGCATTCCACCACCACGGCGCCGAGCAACTCGGTCAGCACCGCCGGCGCGATGCCGACCAGGTAACCGCGCCGGCCGCCGTTGATCAGGATCCTGGGCTGCTCGAGGATCGTGCCCTCGACAAACACGGGCATCGCCTTGCGCGTGCCGAAGGGCGAGGTGCCGCCGACCATGTAGCCGCTGTGGCGCTGCGCGACCTCGGGCTTGCAGGGCTCGATCTTCTTGCATGGGATCTGGCGGGCAAGCGCCTTCAGGCTGACTTTGGCGTCGCCGTGCATCAGCACGATCAGCGGCTGCGCCTGCTCGTCCTGCATCACCAGGGTCTTGACGACGGCATGTTCGTCCCAGCCCAGCTGACGCGCCGATTCACCGGTGCCGCCATGCTCCACGTAGTCGTAGGCATGTTCGGTGAAATCAATCTTGTGCTGGCGAAGGAATTGGGTCGCCGGAGTCTCGCTAATATGCGCGCTCTTCTTGCTCATGCCGGGATCGTACATTCTGATGTCGCTTACCCCACCGCCGCAAACAGCAACAACAAGGCGCTGGAGCCTGCTGGCCTTGCTGGCGGGCTTGCATCTGTTGCTGCTGTTCGCGCTGATGCACACGCTGCGCTCAGACTCGCGCAGGCCTGCTCAATCGATCGAGCTGCGCATGGTCGCCGAACGGCCGGCGGAGCCTGTTCGCACGATCAAGATGCCGCACGAAGCGGCGGCCTACGCGCCGCCCATGCCGGCCGCGCCCCCGCTGCTGGGCGTCCCGACGCTGCCCACCACCGAAGCCGCCATCCCGGCCACGCTCGCATCGCCGCCCTCGCCTGCCGCTTCGGCGCCGCTGAAGCTGGCCCTGCCGCCGCTGCTCAACAAGACGCCGACGGCGCGTGACCTGGCGATGCAGGATCCAAGGAGCCATTCACAGAAGATGTCGGTGGAGGATCACATCGCCGATGCCACCGGCACCTTGCCGATCGACACGCAGATGTCGACCAACGGCACGGAGACCAAGATCACCCGCCAAGGCAGCAAATGCACGATGGTCTCCGCACCGCGCATCGGCACGCTCAACCCGATGGACTCCCGCGCCACCACGCTTCCGGGCATGGCGGCCGATTGTTCAAAATGAGTTCGGAATGAACCTCTGATGGACACCGCAACACTTCTCTGGGGCGTGCTCTTCGGCTCGCTCGGCATGGCCTACTTCGTCTACGGCAAGAAGCAGGCGGCGATCGTGCCGCTGCTGTGTGGCATCGCGCTGATGGTGTTCAGCTACTTCGTCTCCAACATCTGGCTGATGGTGCTGATCGGCGCCGCGCTGGCGGCCACGCCGTATTTCTTTCGCCGCTGATCAGGTCTCGCCGTGTGCGGAATGCACCCGGTTGCGGCCTTCGCGCTTGGCCACGTAGAGCGCCTGGTCGGCCAGCGCCAGCGCCAGCTCGGGCTGCGGCGTGTCGGTGATGATGACCTGCGCAATGCCGATGGAGCAGGTCACGTTCAACTGCTTGCCGCCAGCGATCACGACCATCTCCGAGATGCTGTGACGCAGCCGCTCGCCAAACACCAGCGCACCGGCCTGGTCGGTGTGTGGCAGCACGATCACGAACTCCTCGCCGCCATAACGGCCCGCCACATCGGTCTCGCGCAGGCTCGACTTGATCAGGCTGCCCAACTGCTGCAGCACGCGGTCGCCCACCGCGTGGCCGTGGCCGTCGTTGATCTGCTTGAAGTGGTCAAGATCGACCATCGCCGTGGCCAGCGGCAGCCGGTAGCGGATCGCGGCGGCCGTCTGGTTGCCGAGCTCTTCCATCAGCGTTCGGCGGTTCAGCAGGCCGGTCAAGGTGTCGGTCGTCAGCAGGCGCTCGATCTCGATATCGTCGCGGTTGAGCCAGCGCGCCAGCAACACCAGCAGCGCCAGCATGCCGACGATGGAGAAGGTCACCACCAGCGCCATCGCGAACTGGGCCGCGAACCAATGCCGGCGCACGCCGTAGTCGCCGATCAGCCCCAGCACGAAGGGCAGCAGCACCACCGCGGGCAAGAGCCGCCGCACCATGCGGCCGCCCGAGAGCCGGCTCACCAGCGTCAGCACCGCGCCCTTCTCCGCCGTGCTGGCCAGCAGCCCGAGCTCGACGGCCAGGAAGCACAGCGCCGAGTTGAGCGCCATCGGGATGTAACCCGGCAGGCCGAACAGCGGCACATCGAACACATAACCGAGCAAGGCCATGAAGGCGATCACGGCGGCGAACATGGCCAGCAGCTGCGCCAGCGGCAGCGCCACGCCGAGCGCCAGCAGCGTGAGCGCAATGCCGTCGATGCAGAAGTTGAGCGCCGTGTTCGGCGCCATCGTGTTGCCGGCCAGCCGGTCGCTGAACAGCCAGCGATCGAGCCGAACATCCAGAGGCGACACATAGCCGAGCAGGCGCAAGGCGCCGACGCACAAGACCAGCACCGCGCAAGCCACGGCCAGCGGCGAGCGGCGCGCTGAAGCACCGCCGCTGTTGAAGAGCGTCACGCCCGCCAGCATGAAACAGATCGCCGAGACCGGGTTCATCGGCACAAGGCCGGGGATCACGCTGCGCAGGATTTCGATGTTCCACATCCAGCCGATCAGCACGACCACGCCCACGGCCAATAGAGCCAGCGCGGCTCCTCGGGCAAAACGATGGCACGCAGCTAGCAAGCCGCGGTCGGCGATCGACATCGAGCCTTCTCCTCCGCTTTGTGGCTGCGAATTTTTCGCAACTCTATGCGTGAGGATGCAGCGGCGCCATGCCTGGTTCCCGGGGGCTAACCCTCGACTTACAGGGACGGGATTTCACCCATAACGGCGCAGTTCAGCGCCAGCCAGGCGGCAGATACGCCAGTCCGGCATCACCGTGGCGCCCATCTTCTCGTAGAAGCGGATGGCGTCGGCGTTCCAGTCGAGCACGCTCCACTCAAAGCGGCCGTAGTCGCGGCGGTTGGCCTCCCGGGCGAGGCTGACCAGCAGTTCGCGGCCGATCCCCAGGCCCCGCTGGGCCGGGCTCACGTACAGGTCTTCCAGGTACAAACCCGGCTTGGCCAGGAAGGTGCTGTAGTTGGTGAAATACAGCGCGTAGCCGACTACGCGGCCGTCGAGCTCGGCCACCAGGCCTTCGATCACGGGCTTCGGGCCGAACAGATGCGGGCCGAGTTTCTCAGGGGTGACCTCCAGCAGATGCGTGAGGTGCTCGAATTCGGCGAGCTCGCGGATCAAGGCCACGATGGCCTCAACGTCTTGAGGGGCGGCCGGGCGGATTTGGGCTTGCGACATGGTTGAATTGTCGCCATGAATGCACCGTACCGCCCCCTGCAGGCCGTTCGCTCCCGCTTCCTGACGCTGCGCGGCCTGCGGCATCACCTGCTGGAATGGGGCGCGCCAGACGGCGCGAATGTGGCGGCGGGTGCGAAAGATCGGCCGTTGCTCGTGATGCTGCACGGCTGGATGGATGTGGCGGCCTCGTTCCAGTTCGTCGTCGATGCGCTCGCGGATCAGGGCTCCGATCGGCACGTGATCGCGCTCGACTGGCGCGGCTTTGGGCGCAGCCAGTTCAGCGGCTCCGACACCTACTGGTTCCCCGACTATCTCGGCGACCTGGACGCGCTGCTCGATGCCGTGAGCCCCGCTGCGCCGGTCGACCTGCTCGGCCACAGCATGGGCGGCAATGTGGTGATGAGCTATGCCGGCCTGCGGCCCGAGCGCGTCCGTCGCCTGATCAATCTGGAAGGCTTCGGCATGCCCGACAGCAATCCTGAGCGCGCACCGCAGCGCTTGATCGAATGGCTCGACGCACTCAAGGAGCACCCGCGGCTCAAGCCCTACGCGAGCCTCGAAGCCGTGGCCGAGCGGCTGCAGAAAACCAACCCGCTGTTGCCGCTGGACAAGGCGCTCTGGCTTGCGCAGCATTGGTCCGTCGAAGAAGACGGCCAGTGGACCATCCTCGGTGACCCGGCCCACAAGCGGCCGAGCGCCACGCTCTACCGCGCGGCCGAGGTGCTGGCCTGCTGGCGGCGCATCATCGCGCCGGTGCTTTGGGCGGAAGGTGCCCAGACGCGCGTCGGCGAACTCTGGGGCGACCGTTATCCGCGTGAGGAGTTCGAGGCCCGTCTGCGCGAAGTGAAAAATCACCAGCGCTGCGTGATCGCCGCCGCGGGCCACATGCTGCATCATGACCAGCCGCAAGCCCTGGCCCGCGAGATTGGCGCTTTCCTGGATAGCAATTGAGCCCTGCGCCGGGATGATGGCAGCCTCGCTTCGCCACATCACCGGCATCATCGTCCGGGCCGCCATGCGCTTTCGCCTCCTGCTGCAACTGCGTCTTCTGCCTCTTCTGCCTCTTCTGCCTCTGCTGTCCCTTGCCTTCGCCGGCACCCCCGCCCTTGCTCAACCGGCCCCGCTGCCGGCCGAGGCCTTCTTCCAGCGCCCCGCGCTGATCGACTCCAAGCTCTCGCCCTCGGGCACGCATCTGGCGGTCACGGTCAAGACCGCGCAGGACCGGATCAGCATCGCGATCATTGACCTGAGCCATGACAACAAGACCTACGCGGCCGGCGTGTCCGATGCCGACGTGGTCCAGTTCGAGTGGGTAGGCGACGACCGACTGGTGTTCTCGGCGCGCGACCTGCTGGCCCTGGGCAGTGACCGGCGCGAACGAGCGCCCGGCCTGTTCTCGGTGCAGTTCGATGGCGAGCGGTTTCGGCGCCTGGTGCGCACCAGCGGCGAACCTTTCGTGGTCAACGGCAACGACCGCGACGTGGGCCAGCCCCCGCTGAGCTGGAACCACGCGCTGCTGGCCATCCCGAAGCCGCAGCCCGGCGTGAACCCCGACGAGATCATCGTCGGCCGCTGGGAGATCAAGGCGAACGAGATCGACAACGTGGTGCCGGTCTGGCTCAACGCGCGCAACGGCCTCAGCCAGGACGTGGATGTCGGCAAGCCGCCGGCCTACGCCAAGCAATGGTGGTTCGACAGTGCCGGCCATGCCCGGGCGCTCTACACGCAGCACGAGGGGCAAGGCGCTTTCTACTGGCGCGGCCCGCAGGATGCCGACTGGCGGCTGCTGGCCCAGGCGCCCGTGCTGAAGCTGCCCTTCCTGATCAACGGCGTCGACGATGCCGGCCACCTGTTCCTGATCTGCACGCGCGGCCCCGGAGACCTGGCCGTGCTGACGCAGTTTGACTTCGAGCGCATGGCGCCGGCCCAGAAGGCCGTGGTGGAAGTACCCGGCTTCGATTTCAACGGCCATCTGCTGACCGAAAACCCCGGCGCGATGGCGCTGGGCGTGCGCACCGAGGCCAACAGCGAATCGACCGCCTGGTTCGACAAGAACATGCGCGAGTTCCAGGCCAAGGTCGATGCGATGGTGCCGGGCCATGTCAACCGCATCAGTTGCCGCCGTTGCGGCCAGCCCGACATGGTGGCGACGGTGCGCAGCTTCTCCGACACCGATCCCGGCTCGCTGTGGCTCTACAGCGCCGCCGCCAAGAAGTGGACGCGCGTGCTCACCGCGATGAAGGACATCAAGCCGAGCGAGATGGCCACGGTCAACTTCGAGCGCATCAAGGCGCGCGATGGCCGCGATCTGCCGGTCTGGGTGACCCTGCCGCCGGGCGTCAAGCCGGGCCAGCCCGCGCCCACGGTGGTGATGGTGCACGGAGGCCCGTGGGTGCGTGGCGGCCATTGGCGCTGGGACGCGATGAACCAGTTCCTGGCCTCGCGCGGCTACCTCGTCATCGAACCCGAGTTCCGCGGCAGCACCGGCTACGGCCATGAACATTTCGTCGCCGGCTTCAAGCAATGGGGCCAGGCGATGGAAGACGATCTGGCCGACGCCCTGCATTGGGCGCAGGAGCAGGGCATTTCCACTAAAGGCCGCGCCTGCATCATGGGCGCCAGTTATGGCGGCTATGCGGCGTTGATGGGCCCGGTGCGCCAGCCCGACGATTGGCGCTGCGTGGTGGCCTGGTCGGCCGTGGCCGATCTGGATCTGCTGCTCGAGCGCCGCTGGTGGCTGCGTGACGACATCAGCGAAGAAGGCCGCAAATACGGCTACCCCGAGACCGTGGGCGATCTGCAGAAGGACGCCGCCATGCTCAAGAGCATTTCACCGGTGCTGCTCGCCAAGCAGATGAAGGCGCCCGTGCTGCTGGCCTACGGCGACGAGGACCTGCGCACGCCGATCAGCCACGGCAAGCGCATGCGCGAGGCCCTGACCGACGCCGGCAATCCACCGGTCTGGGTCGTCTACGACGACGAAGGCCACGGCTTCCAGAACCCGAAGAACTCGACGAACTTCGCCCAGCAGGTCGAGGCCTTCCTGGCCAGGAACCTCAAGTAGTCACTTTTCCGCCTGCCGCTCGATCCGCCCCATCGCCCAGGCATAAGCCGCCACGATGGCCAGGAAAACCAGCAGCGCGCCCTGGGCCGCGACCCAGAAACCGAGCGGCCAGCCAAAGAAACTCAGGGCGTTGAGCGCACGCGCCTCATAGATGAGCCCAAAGGCCACGAACAGCCAAACCAGCAGCAGCGCGCCCGTGAGACGGCGTACCCGGTGCCAATAGTTGCGCTTTGATTCGTCTGAGGGCGGCATATTGCAAGTATCCCTGCGCTGGAGCCCCGGGCTTACCCGATAAAATAGCCGGTTAACCTGGAAGTTAGCCAGAAAAGAATCGAGCCATGGACATCGAACGCATCAACCTCATCGGCACCTTGCTGACCGACCTCACAGCGCGTACCGACGCGCTAAGGGGGTATCTTTGACTACGACCGCAAAGCACTGCGCCTGAACGAGGTCAACGCCGCGCTGGAGAATCCCAAGGTCTGGGACGAACCCAAGCGCGCCCAGGAACTCGGCAAGGAAAAGCGCACGCTGGAAAACGTGGTTGAAACCATCAACCACCTGACCAGCAACCTCGCCGACAACCTTGAGCTCTTCGAGATGAGCAAGGCCGACGACGACCTGGCCGGTCTTGAAGCCATCGAGGCTGACGCGAGCAAGCTGCGCGAGCAGGTCGAGCAGCTTGAGTTCCGCCGCATGTTCAACAACCCGGCCGATCCGCTGAACTGCTTCGTGGACATCCAGGCCGGCGCCGGTGGCACCGAGGCCAACGACTGGGCCGGCATGCTGCTGCGCCAGTACCTGAAGTACTGCGAGCGCAAGGGCTTCAAGGCCACGCTCGAAGACGAATCGGCCGGCGATGTGGCCGGCATCAAGAGCGCCACGATCAAGGTGGAAGGCGAATACGCCTTCGGCCTGCTGCGCACCGAGACTGGCGTGCACCGCCTCGTGCGCAAGAGCCCGTTCGACAGCTCGGGCGGCCGCCACACCAGCTTTGCCTCGCTGTTCGTCTACCCGGAAGTCGATGACTCGATCGAGATCGACATCAACCCGGCCGACGTGCGCGTCGACACCTTCCGCGCTTCCGGCGCCGGTGGCCAGCACATCAACAAGACCGACTCGGCGGTGCGCCTCACGCACATGCCGACCGGCATCGTCGTGCAATGCCAGGACGGCCGCAGCCAGCACAGCAACCGCGACGTGGCCTGGAAGCGCCTGCGCTCGCGCCTGTACGACCATGAGATGCGCAAGCGCATGGAAGAACAGCAGAAGCTCGAAGACACGAAGACCGATGTGGGCTGGGGCCACCAGATCCGTTCCTATGTGCTCGACCAGAGCCGCATCAAGGATCTGCGCACCAATTACGAAACCTCCGCGACGCAAAAGGTGCTCGATGGTGACCTGGACCAGTTCATCACCGAAAGCCTCAAGCAAGGCGTTTAAGAGCAAATATCCGGAACGCAGAGGGCGCAAAGAGACGCAAAGGCCGCAGAGAAAATCTTTGCTTGAGTTCCTTTGCGAGCTTTGCGTCTCTTTGCGCCCTCTGCGTTCCGGAAACTAGAAATCCAGAAAGAGACACCCCATGCGCGAAGGCACTGCCTCCCTGATCCGCCGCGAAGACTACACGGCGCCGGCCTTTTGGATCCGCACCGTCGACCTGACGTTCGATCTCGACCCCGCCAAGACCCTCGTCACCAGCAAGATGCGCGTGGAGCGCAACCGCGACGTGGCCCACGGCCCGCTGTCGTTGCACGGCGAAGAGATCCATGTGCTGCGCGTGCTGATCGACGGCGCCAGCGTCTCCTTCCGCGCGGAAGGCCAGCTGCTGATCATCGACAACGCGCCCGATGCCGACTTCAATCTCGAGATCCGCAACACCTGCTGCCCCGAGAAGAACACCGCGCTGTCGGGCCTGTACACCTCGGGCGGCAGCTTCTTCACGCAGTGCGAGGCCGAGGGCTTCCGCCGCATCACTTATTTCCTGGACCGCCCCGATGTGATGGCCGTCTACACGGTCACGATGCGCGCTGACAAGGCGCGCTTCCCGGTGCTGCTCTCGAACGGCAACCTGATCGAGGAAGGCTCGCTCGACAACGGCAAGCACTTCGCCAAGTGGCACGACCCCTTCCCCAAGCCCAGCTATCTGTTCGCCCTGGTGGCGGGCGATCTGGTGGCGCGCGAGCAGCGCGTGCGCACGCGCGCCGGCAAGGACCATCTGCTGCAAGTCTTCGTGCGCCGTGGCGATCTTGAGAAGACCGAGCATGCGATGAACTCGCTGATTGCCTCGGTGATCTGGGACGAAGCGCGCTTCAAGCTGCCGCTGGACCTTGAACGCTTCATGATCGTCGGTGTGTCCGACTTCAACATGGGCGCGATGGAGAACAAGGGCCTGAACATCTTCAACACGAGCGCCCTGCTCGCCTCGCCGGCCACCGCCACTGACACCGATTTCGCGCGCATCGAGTCCATCGTGGCGCATGAGTACTTCCACAACTGGACCGGCAACCGCGTGACCTGCCGCGACTGGTTCCAGCTCTCGCTGAAAGAAGGCCTGACCGTCTTCCGCGACCAGGAATTCAGCATGGACATGGCCGCCACGGCCAGCGCCCGCGCGGTCTGCCGCATCCTGGACGTGCGCCAGCTGCGCGCCCTGCAGTTCCCCGAAGACGCCGGCTCGATGGCCCACCCCGTGCGGCCTGACAGTTATGTGGAGATCAACAATTTCTACACCGCGACCGTCTACGAAAAGGGCGCCGAAGTCGTGCGCATGTACCAGACGCTCGTCGGCCGCGCCGGCTTCGAAGCCGGCATGAAGCTCTACTTCGAGCGCCATGACGGCCACGCTGTGACCTGCGACGATTTCGCGCAGGCGATCGCCGATGCCAATCCGGGCTCGGCCCTGACGACACGCCTCGACGGTTTCAAGCGCTGGTACAGCCAGCCCGGCACGCCGCAGGTCCAGGCCCGCGGCCAGTACGACGCGGCCGCGCAGACCTACACGCTCACGCTCTCGCAGCAGAACCGCGGCCAGTTGGCGCAGGTCATTCCGGTCGCCACCGGCTTGATCGGCCGCGATGGCAGCGCGCTGGCCGAGCAACTGCTGGTGCTGGATCAAGCCGAACAGAGCTTCACCTTCAACGGCATCGCTCAAGAGCCCGTGCCCTCGCTGCTGCGCGGTTTCTCGGCACCGGTGCTGCTGGACGACGGCCTCAGCGATGCCGATCTGCTGACGCTGCTGCAGCACGACGCCGATGCCTTCAACCGCTGGGAAGCCGGCCAGCGCCTGGCGCTGAACCGCATCCTCGCGGCCGTGCGCTCGGGCCAGCCATTGCAGCTCGACTCGGCGTACATCGACGCGATGCGCGCCGTGCTCAAGCATGCCCAGCTCGACGCCGCCTTCAAGGAACTGGCGCTGACGCTGCCCGGCGAGGCTTATATCGCCGAGCAACTGGACGTGGTCGACCCGCAAGCGATCCACACCGCCGTGGAAGCCGCGCAGATCCAGCTCGCCGCTGCGCTGCGCGACGACTGGATCGCTGCGTTCGATGCCAACCAGGTCGCCGGCGGCTACACGCCTGATCCGGTCTCGTCCGGCAAGCGCGCGCTGGCCAATCTGGCGCTGTCCATGCTGGTGCTCGATGCCAAGGCGCAAGCCCGCAGCGATGCCGGCGTGTGGCTGGGCCGCGCGTATCAGCGCTTCAAGGATGCCGGCAACATGACCGATCGACTGGGCGCGCTTGCGGCCCTGGTCAACGGCCATGCCGAGCTGGCCGAGCCGGCGCTTGCACGCTTCCATGCGCTGTTCAAGGACGAGCCGACCGTCATCGACAAGTGGTTCGCCCTGCAGGCGATGACGCCCGAGCGCGACGGCCGCACCTTCGCCAAGGTGCGCCAGTTGATGCAGCACCCAGACTTCACGCTCAAGAACCCGAACCGCGCGCGCAGCCTGCTGCTCTCGCTGTGCAAGCTGAACCCGGCCGCCTTCCACCGCGCCGATGCAGCCGGTTATGTGTTCTGGGCCGATCAATTGCTGGCGCTTGACGCGATCAACCCGCAGGTCGCCGGCCGCGTGGCCCGCGTGATGGACCGCTGGAACGTGCTGGCCGAGCCCTATCGCAGCGCCGCGCTCGAAGCGATCCGCCGCGTGGCCGCCAAGCCCGATCTTTCCAGCGACGTGCGTGAGATCATCGAGCGCGCCCTCGCCTCATCGACCTCCTCTGCAACTTGAGTCATCTGAAGAAGTAACGCCATGACCCGACGCATCAGCCTCACCCAGTACCTGATCGAGCAACAGCGCCAGCACGGCCACATCCCGCAGGAGCTGCGGCTGCTGATCGAGGTGGTCGCGCGCGCCTGCAAGCGCATCGCGATCAGCGTCAACAAGGGTGCCCTCGGCGATGTGCTGGGCACGGCCGGCAGCGAGAACGTGCAGGGCGAGGTCCAGAAGAAGCTCGACATCATCGCCAACGAGGTGCTGATCGAGGCCAACGAATGGGGCGGCCACCTCGCGGCGATGGCCAGCGAGGAGATGGAAGACATCTACGCCGTGCCCAACCGCTTCCCGCAAGGCGAATACCTGCTGCTGTTCGACCCGCTCGATGGCTCGTCGAACATCGACGTGAATGTGTCGATCGGCACCATCTTCTCGGTGCTGCGCAAGGTGAACAACAGCCGCGGCGTGAGCGACCAGGACTTTCTGCAGCCGGGCAAGCAGCAGGCCTGCGCCGGCTACTGCGTCTACGGCCCGCAGACCACGCTGGTGCTCACGCTGGGCAACGGCGTCGTGATGTTCACGCTCGACCGCGAGCAGGGCAGCTTCGTCATGACCAACGACGAAGTGAAGATCCCCGAGGACACCGCCGAGTTCGCCGTCAACATGTCCAACCAGCGCCACTGGGCGCCGCCGATGCAGCGCTACATCGACGAATGTCTGGCCGGCAAGGACGGTGCGCGCGGCAAGGATTTCAATATGCGCTGGATCGCCTCGATGGTGGCCGACGTGCACCGCATCCTCACGCGCGGTGGCGTCTTCATGTACCCCTGGGACAAGCGCGAGCCTGAAAAGGCCGGCAAGCTGCGCCTGCTGTACGAAGCCAACCCGATGGCCTTCCTGGTCGAACAGGCCGGCGGCGCCTGCACCAACGCCAAGGAACGGATCATGGATCTGCAGCCGACGAAGCTGCATGAGCGGGTGTCAGTCGTGCTGGGCTCGAAGAACGAGGTTGAGCGGGTGACCGCTTATCACCGCGAAGGCTGAGCGGAACCGACGCGTTGGAGTGACTTGGGCGGGATTTGTTCAAGCGTCGTCAGGATGGCCGGCACCAGCGGTTCCAATGGGCCATCCGGTTGCTCAGCGCCTCGACGACAAGAACTGCCACCGGCAGCGTCGAGAGGTTTTGCTGGAATTCCAGATTCCGATCCATGGTCAGAAAGACATCGATTCGACTGCCCGCGAGAGCCAACAGCTTGCCATTCTTGACGCCGGCCCAGCCGCAAGCCGGAACCGTGCTCACTTCGTGGCCCACCAAGAGCGCGCCCAAGCGGCGCGGCACATCTTCGTCAAGCAGGATGTGCATCGGGAAGCAAGGCCGCATGCGCTTCTTCAAGCACGGCGATCGCCTGCTCGCGGCTCACCGAGGGGAAGTCGTCAAGAAAGATTTCCAGCGATTCGCCGGCTTCCAGATGATCGAACAGCGTTCTCACGGGCACTCGCGTTCCCGCGAACACCGGCGCTCCGCTGTGGATCTCAGGATCGATCGTGATCAAGGGCGTCTTCATCACAAGACTCCGGCTGCGCAACACGGGCTCAGTGTACGGATTCTCGCGTGGGGCCGCGAAGTCATAGGCTTTAGGCATGGCCGCAGTGTGCTCGAAGACTCAGGCTGAACAACTCACTAAAACGCCCTTGCCCCCCAATTCCATGACTCCAGGCATCCAGGGTCGCTGCGGGTTGCCGCCCAGGCGCAAGTGCGCCACAGTTCCGCCTTTAAAGATTCCGTCTTCATCCCATGACGACCCATATTCCCATGCGCGGTGACCGCGCGTTTTTCGGCCATCCGGCCGGCCTCGGCTGGCTGGCGTTCTGCGAGCTCTGGGAGCGCTTCTCCTATTACGGCATGCAGGCGCTGCTGGTGCTGTACCTGACCAACTACCTGTTCCTGCCCGAGCACATCAGCAATGTGGCCGGCATCGATGTGCTGCGCCACGCGATCGAAAGCGTGACCGGCCCGCGCACGCCGCAGCAGCTTGCCTCGATGGTGTTCGGACTTTACGCAGGCCTGGTCTACCTGACGCCCATCTTCGGCGGACTGATCGCCGACCGATGGCTCGGCCGCACCAAGACCATCGTGACCGGCGCGATCCTGATGTCGATCGGCCATTTCCTGATGGCCTTCGAGGTGAGCTTCCTGCCCGCCATCCTGTGCCTGCTGATCGGCGTGGGCTTCTTCAAGGGCAACATCGCCGCGCAAGTGGGCAATCTCTATGCGCTGGAAGACAAGCGCCGCGCCAGCGCCTTCCAGATCTTCATGCTGGCCGTGCAGATTGCCGTGATCGTCTCGCCGATCGTCTGCGGCACGCTCGGCGAGAAGGTGGCCTGGCACTGGGGCTTTGGCGCCGCCGGTGTGGGCATGCTGATCGGCCTGGTCGTCTATCTGGTCGGCCGCAACTGGCTGCCGCCCGAGGCGCCGCGCGTGCAGCAGGAACGCGAAGCGCGCACGCCGATGACGCGTCTTGAACGCAAGCGTCTGTTGCTGCTGGTGGCTCTGCTGCCGGTGTTGATGCTTTCGATCGTCGGCAACCAGCAGTACAACAACGCCTTCCCGCTCTGGTCCGAAAAGTACATGGACCTGCTGCTGTTCGGCTGGCAGGTGCCGACGAGCTGGCTGCAGGCCGTGGACGCCACGGTCAGCTTCATCACCATGCTCGGCTCGATCGCCTTCTGGCGTTGGTGGGCCACGCGCCGCCGCGAGCCCGACGATCTGCTGAAGATGGGCGGCGCCTGTCTGGTGGCCGCGACCGCGCCAGCCCTGCTGATGATTGCCGCCCAATTGATCGCCACCACGCACGGCAAGATCAGCTTCGGCTGGACCATCGGGTACACCATCCTCAACGACATCGGCTTCGCCAACATCATGCCGGTCGGCCTGGCGCTGTATTCACGCGCCGCGCCCAACAAGCTCGAAGGCGTCGTCGTGGGCACCTACTACCTGCACCTGTTCCTGGGCAACACCTTTGTCGGCTGGCTCGCCGGCCTGCTGGACGTGCTGCCGGGCACGACGTTCTGGGGCCTGCATGCCGCGCTCGTGGCTTCGGCCGGCGTGCTGCTGCTGGCGGTGCGCGCCACCTTCGGCAAGCTGCTGACCTTCGAGAACGACGAAGCACCTCCGGAGCAGCTCGGCTCCGGCGAACTCAAGACTGGATGATCTGATCGAGCCGCTTGGCCTCGACGTTGGTGTTCACCTGGATCCACAGTGGCAGATGGTCTGACATCTGGAAGGTGAAGGCGTCGAGCGTCAGGTCGGGGAACAGCGCCTTCGAGTTGCCGCAGTAGAAATCGAGCACGCCGCCGAGATTGCTGAAGTTCTCGGGGTAGTTCGGCCATTGCAGGATCTGGTCGTAGCGCTTGTTCTTCTGCAGGTTCGAGCCCAGATCCGGCGCGGCCAGGCCCGCCGGCATCTGCAAACCCGTGGAAGTGATCGCCGCATACAGCGCGCTCTTGGTCGACGGGATGTTGAAGTCGCCCATCACGAACATGTCCTGGTCGTCGAAGGAGCGCTTGTCCTTCTTGAACAGCGCAAGCTTCTCGGCCGCCCAGTCGGCCAGCGCCTTCAGCTCGGGCACCCGGCCGCCTTCCGAATCGCCCCAGCGGACATGCGTGCAGACGAGCACGAAGTCAAAGGCGCCCGACTTGAACGAAGCCTCATAGGGCGGCCGCCACCAGTTGAAATCGGGCACCCACTCCGTGCCTTGTTTCGTTCGCGTGGCCTGCGCGGTGGAAGCCATGCCATTGAACGCGATCTGGCGCTTGTCATAGACGAAGGCCACGCGCTCGCGGTTGCCGCCGGCATCGAGCACCGCATCGGAATACACGGCGCGCCAATACGGCCCCAGCACGTCGAGCACGCGGCGCAGATCGCGCAGATCGTCGCGCAGTTCCACCACGCTGATCAGGTCGAACTGGCTCATCACCTCGGCGATGTAGTGGATCGCCGCTTCGCTGCGCGCCTTCTTGCCGAATTCGCGGATGTTCCAGGTCGCGAGGTTGAAGCTCTCGTCGAGCTTCGAGGACGGGATCCTGGCCGCCGCGATGCGTTCCTTCAGCACCAGCAAGCCGGCGGCGATGTCCTTGCTGACCTTCTTGGTATCGGTGATGTGCGGCATGGTCTAACCCTCAGATTGAGCTCACACAGTAGCGCTTCAAACCGCCCCGCACATCCATTCGAGTGATGAAACAGGTGAGCTCAGGTGCCCGTTCGGCGGTTCGTCATAAGAGAGCTCGTGCGAAGGAGAAACTCAGACGTGCCGGGCGATCGAGCGCCAGGCCGCTTCAGCGAGCGACGAGGCATAACTCGCCGGCGTGGCGTGCCTCCGGCCCGCAAGCCAACCGCGCGAATAGGACTCGGCCGAGCCCAGCACCAGCGCCGGGATCAGCTCGGGCGGCAGCGGCAGCACGCGGCCGATGCGCGCGTCGCGCTCGAAGCATTCATCCACGGGACGGTAGCGCGCAATCAGCCGGTCATACAGCGCCTGTCCCTGCGGGCCCTGGGTCACCGCTTCGCGCGCCAGGAACAGAAAGCGCGCCAGCTCGGGCATCTCGGTGATCCAGACCAGATAGGCCGTGACCAGCGCCTCGACCATGCCGTGACTGTCCAGATGGCCTTCCACGCGCGCGGCGATGGCGCGGCTCTGGTCATCGAAGCCGGCGAAGAACAGCGCCGCGACGACGCCTTCCTTGTTCTTGAAGTGGTGGTAGATCGTGCCGACGCTCTGGCCGCTGCAGCGGCGCAGGTCGTCAATGGTGGTGGCCTCGATGCCACGCGCGTTGAAACAGCTCAGCGCCTCGCTGAGGATCTGGCGCTTGCTCGCGCCGCGTGAATCAGGCACCGCCTGTTCGAGGATGGCATGAAGTCGCTCCGCCTCGCTGGACATCGGTGATTTCATGATTAGAATAATATTCTAGGAAGACTGTCAGAATGCCGGGTGGATCGTACCGTTCTGCCGCCGTGACAGGGGGATGAACGATGCGTCTGCCAAATCTGCTGGGCTCTCGCCGGGGTCGCATTGCCGCATTCTTCTTTCTCTACCTGACAGAAGGCATACCGCAGGGCTTCACCGCCACGGTGGTGGGCACGCAGCTGCGCCGGCTCGATGTGAGCGTGGCGCAGATCGGCGCACTGATGGCCATGACGATGCTGCCCTGGGCCTTCAAATGGGCTTACGGCCCGCTGATCGATCTGTTTGTCTCGCGGCGCTTCGGGCACCGCCGCGGCTGGATTCTGCTGACGCAATGCCTCATGGCACTGACGTTGGCGCTGTTGCCGCTGCTCAGTCTGCCGCAGCAACTGGGCCTGTTCACCGCGCTGCTGCTCGTTCACAACACCTTTGCGGCCATGCAGGACGTTGCCGTTGATGGCCTGGCTTGCGTCACGCTGCAAGAGAACGAGCGCGCCTTTGCCAGCGGCATGATGTTCGCGGGCCAATCGCTGGGCATGGTGGTGGGCGGCGGCGGCGCGCTGCTGCTGGCCAGCCAGACGAGCTTCAACTGGAGCATCTGCTTTGTCGCGGCCGCGATCGCCTTTGTCACGCTGCTCGTGGTCGTGCCGATGGATGAAGGCGCGGCGCCGGTGCGCGAGCGCCTGGCCGGTTCTCTTGCCGGTTCCCGCGCCGTGGCGCTGACGCGTCAACTCGGCGGCTTCGCGGGCGATGCGGTGCGGGCCTTTCTGGGCTCGCGCGCCGCGATGGCGGGCCTGCTGTTCGATCTGCTGCCCATCTGTGCGATGGCACTGTCCCTGTCCTTGCAATCGAATCTCGCGGTCGAGCTCGGTCTGCCTGACTCCGAGATCGCGCAGTTGGGCATCTGGAGCTCGGTGCTGACGGCGATTTCCTGCGTCATCGGTGGCTACATCTCCGACCGCGTGGACCGTCGCCGCGCGCTCGTCGTCTACGTGCTGCTGTTGAGCTTGCCCGGCCTCTATCTCATGATGCAACTGCAAGCCGCCGGCTGGGTGATGCCGCGCCACGGCGATGCAGCGCCTGCAGCACTTGCAGCACCTTCAGCGCTGGTGCACAGCTTCTGGCTCGCCTGCCTGGCCTACCACCTCTTCTTCGGTCTGATCTACGGCGCGCGGGCCGCGCTGTTCATCGACCTGACCCAGCCTTCGGTGGCCGCGACGCAGTTCGCGGTCTACATGGCGCTGACCAATCTCTCGATCGCGTACAGCCAGTTCTGGCAAGGCCAGGCCGCCGCGCGCTGGGGCTATCCGACCACGCTGCTGATCGACTCCGTCGTCGGCCTGGCCTGTCTGGTCTTCCTGCCCTGGATGAAGCTGGGCGCAAAGCCGGCCGAGCCCATCGAAGCGACCCCACCCGTCTCGGCGCTGCCGACTGGAACCCCCGCATGAACAAGAAGAACATCCCCGTCATCAACGCCCTCGGCGTGATCGACAACCCGAACCGCAGGCGCACCCAACCGGCGGGCGACCGCAGCGCGGTGACCTACAGCAACAGCGCGCAGGGCATTGACGAGCGCGCGCTGTCCGACGCGCTGGCCTCGGGCCTTTATGCGGTCAACGTGACGCTGGGCCATGTGGCCGGCAGCGACGATCCCTTCAAGGCGACCGAGCACGACATCGACGCCTGGAATCGCTGCATCGCCACGCAGGGCTGCCTGCGCAAGATCGAGTCGGCAAGCGATCTCGATGCCGCTCAGGCAGACGGTCAGGTCGGCGTGATCTATGGCTTCCAGAACACCGAGATGCTGGGCCGTGATCTCGCCAACGTCGACCACTTCGCGCGCCGCGGCGTTCGCATCATCCAGCTGACCTACAACGGTCGCAACGCGGTCGGCTGCGGTGCCACGGTGCCCGACGACACGGGCCTGACCGGCTTCGGCATCGAGGTGGTCGAGCGCCTGCAGCAGCAGCGCATCCTGGTGGACCTGAGCCACAGCAGCGAGAAGACCTGCCTCGACACCTTGCTGCGCACCACGCGCCCGCTGGCCATCACGCATTCGGCCTGCCGTGCGGTGGCCGATCATCCGCGCAACAAGAGCGACACCGAGCTGCGCCTGCTGGCCAACAAGGGCGGCGTCGTCGGCATCTACTTCATGCCCTATCTGCGCCTGAGCGGCCAGCCGCAGGCCGCCGATCTGATCGCGCACATCGAACATGCGATCCATATCTGCGGTGAAGACCATGTGGGCATCGGCACCGACGGCGGCACCAGTTCGATCGACGACATGGCGGCCTACCGCGCCGAGCTCGAAGCCGAGATCGCCACGCGCCGCAGCCTGGGCATCGGTGCGCCGGGCGAGACGGCCGAGGTGAGCCTGTTCCTGCCCGACCTCTGCGGCCCGACGCAGTTCCAGCGGCTGGCCGAACTGCTGGCGGCGCGCGGCCACAGCGAGGCGCGCATCGAGAAGATTCTGAGCGGCAATTTCCGGCGCGTCATGAGCGACGCCTGGGCCTGATTTCACGAGGACAAACCCATATGAAGAAAACACTCCCGCACGCCTTGGGCGTCGCCTTGCTGCTGGCGCTCGCGATGGGCTCGGCCTCGGCGCACGATGATGATGAAGTCCAGATCCACGGCGTCGCGGTCGGCAAGCAGACGCTTTCCACCTCGAAGGCCGGCGAGACCGTGGCCGAGTACGGCTTCAGCGAACGCGGCCGCGGCGACCAGCAGAAGGCACGCTGGACGCTCGACAAGCAAGGCCTGCCGCTGACCTACGACATGGAAGGCAACGACTACTGGAAGGTGCCGATCAGCGAGCACTTCAAGGTGGCCGAGGGCCGCGCGAGCTGGAAGAACCGCGTGGAAACCGGGGAAGCCGCGTGGACCACGCCAGCCTTCTACCTTCCCGCCAATTCACCGCCCGAGTTCATGGCCGTGCTCGCCCGCGCGCTGCTGAAGGCGCCCCAGCAAAGGCTTGCGCTGCTGCCCGCCGGCGAGGCCTGGCTCGAGCGCGGCCCTTCCCTGCTCGATGCCAAGAAGCACAAGCTGACGCTCTACACGATCGGCGGCGTGCAGTTCACGCCCGTGCCGGTCTGGCTTGACGAGAAGGGCGCGACGGCCGGGGTGATCGACGATTGGTTCGAGGTGCTCGGCGCGCAGTACAAGCCCTTGCTGCCCAAGCTGCAGGCCGCGCAGCGCGAAGCCGACCAGGCCTGGAGCGCGAAGCTGGCGCAGGCGCAGACGCACATCCCGAAGGGCGAATTGGTGATCCGCCACGCACGCCTGTTCGACCCGCGTGACATGGCGGTGCGCGAGAACATCCGCGTGCTGGTGAGCGGCTCGCACATCGTGCGCGTCGATCCCGAGGACGACAGCGCCGTGCCCGCAGGAGCCGAAGTGATCGATGCCGCCGGCCGCTTCCTGATGCCGGGCCTGTGGGATGTGCACCAGCATTTCTCGGGTGTGGACGGCGTCTTCGACCTGATCGCCGGCGTGACCAACGGCCGCGACATGGCGAACGACAACGTGCCGCTGATGGCGCGCGTGAAGCGCTTCGATGAAGGCACCGAGCTGGGCCCGCGCGTCACGCTCGCGGGCATCATGGAAGGCACCGGCCCGCTGGCCGGCCCCACCGATGTACGCATCGAGAACCTGAAGCAGGCCCAGGCGGCGGTCGACTGGTATGCCGATCATGGCTACGAGCAGATCAAGATCTACTCGTCTTACCCGCCAGCGCTGGTTCGCGCCACGGCCGACATGGCCCATGCGCGCGGCATGCGCGTGAGCGGCCATGTGCCGGCCTTCATGGTGGCGCATCAGTTCCTTGAAGCCGGCGCCGATGAGATCCAGCATCTGAACTTCATCGTGCTGAACTTCTTCCCCGAGGTGGCGGACACGCGCAGCAAGGATCGCTACACGCTGATGGCGGAGAAGCTCCAGCATCTGGACTTCGACTCGCAGCAGTTCAAGGACTTCATCGCGTTGATGCGCAGCCGGCACACGGTGCTGGATCCGACGCTGTCGATACTCGAAGGTCTCTTCTCCGGCGCACCCGGCGAAGCGCCCGTGGCGCTGCGATCCGTCGTGCAGCGCTTCCCGCCCTCGGTCCGGCGGCAGCAGCTGTCCGGCGCCGTGGCCGTGCCCGAAGGCAAGGAAGAGGCTTACCGCCAGGCCCTGCCCTCGCTGATGCGCCTGCTCAAGCGCCTGCATGACGAAGGCATCACGCTGATGCCGGGCACCGATGCCTTTGCCGGCTACACGCTGCACCGCGAGCTCGAGCTCTACGTGCAGGCCGGCATTCCGTCCGGCGAGGTGCTGCGCATGGCCACGCTCACGCCGGCCCAAGTGCTCGGCGTGGCCGGTGAACGTGGCGTTATTGCGCCGGGCAAGCTGGCCGACATGATCCTGGTCGACGGCGACCCGCTGAAGAACATCAGCGATATCCGCCATGTCTGGCGCACCATCAAGGGCGGCAAGATCTACGATCCGGCGGCGATGGAACAAGCGATGGGGATGAGCAGCAAATGAGCGATCTGAAAGCAAGCGATCTGATTCAACGATTCAACAGCGGCCGCGTGGTGCCCAAGCAGGCGCCGTTTCCCGAAGGCGCGGCCGTCGGCAATCTCTTCTTTCTCTCGGGCCAGCTTGGCAACAAGCCCGGCCTGATGGAGCTGGTGGAAGGCGGCATCCGCGCCGAGGCGCGGCAGACGCTGGCGAACATCAAGACGGTGCTCGAAGGCCAGGGCTTGGGCCTGGAGAACCTCGTGCGCTGCACGGTCATGCTGGCCGATATCGCCGAGTGGCCGGCCTTCAACGAGGTCTACCGCGAATTCTTTGGCAGCGCGCCCCTGCCGGCGCGCAGCGCACTGGGCTGCAACGGCTTGGCACTCGGTGCGCGGGTCGAGATCGAGTGCATCGCGGCACGCTGAACTAACCCGTTAGCTGCTCGCCAGCTTGGCGAGGGCCGCCCGCAGCGCCTGCATGGTCGCGTCATCGAAGAAGTCGGTGATGGGCAGCCTGCTCTGGCGCTGAAAGTCATTCATGGCCGAGCGCGTCATGCGGCCCATCGCGCCGTCGACGCCATTCGGGTCGTGACCCAGATAGCTGAGGATCATCTGACCCGCGCGCACGGTGAGGTCCGGCGGCCCGCCGCGCTCGATGGCCGCATAGGCTGAGGAAAGCCGCGTGTCGTAGTTGTTGATCCGGTAGTTGGCGCCGTTGTAGCTCTGCGCAAAACTGGGCCAGTCGTGCATGCGCAGCGGGCCGGCGAGGCCGTTCACGCTGATGAAGCTGGCCATCGCGCGCAGTTGCTCGGCTTCCGAGCTCAGCATCTTGTCCACCATCGCCTCGACGCTGGCGTATCCCAGCTTCGTCGCGTGATAGCCCATGACCTGCCCGAGGCCCCACGAGGTGCTTTGAAGGGCTGCGCTGCTGTCGCGCTGCATCGCCAATGCCAGACGGTCGTACTGTGCCGCACCGCCCGGCCCATAGCCACCGGGGCTGGCGTTGCTGATGCCGGAGGGATCGCCGTCAAAACGCCCCTGAGTCAGGCCGTGGAAGACGTGCCGCTCGAAGAGGATCTTGGGCCGGCGGTCCGGCAGAAAGCCGCAGCCCGAGGTCTCCACGCTGAGCACCGCCCAGAACTCGGTCGCGCGCACGCCAAGCGGGCTGATGGCGCTCTCAAGACCGGAGGCGTCAAGAGGGAGTGCGGGGAGTGCGGTTCCAAGAAAGGGGCCGGCCATGACGATCTCCTGGCAAGTGGGGTGCGTGCATTGGATGCTTTGGGGGCCTCGCAGTCATCAGCAGGCGAGCGGATGCGGGAACGAACCCTCAGCGCGCCAGGGGGTGTGCGCCGGCCAACAGCAACACGCGATGCCTCTCGGCTCAGCGGCCCTGACGCGCCCCCAAGGCAGCACGGAATTTCGGACGCGCTGCGTCGACCGCGATATTCCCCATGCACTTTTGACGCACCTCAGGTCACTACCGGAATTGGAACCTCATATTAGGGACATCAAAACGCGGGGGACCGCAGGCCCACCGGACCACACATTTCCGAGCAGTGCGGCTCCAGTAACCATGTTTATAAGAAATAACCCCGTGAGCTTCTAAATTCCCGGAATTCAATGGCAAATAAGATTGCAGTCGTCATACCGTACTATCAAGAACGCTCCGGGATTTTGTACAAGGCGGTGACATCGGCGCTCGCACAAGATGTGAGCGCCAAGATGGAGATCATCGTGGTCGACGATAGCTCTCCGGTACCGGCTCACGGCGAGATTGGCATTCTCGCCGCTCAACATCCGGGCCAAATAAAGATCATCGTTCAGAAAAACGGCGGGCCTGCGGCGGCGCGAAACATGGGGCTTGCCAATGTTGCGCCTGACACGACCTATGTCGCGTTCCTTGATTCAGACGACACCTGGATTGATTCGCATCTCAGCAATGCGCTCACCGCGCTAGACGCAGGCTTCGATTTTTACTTCACGGATCATTTCCAACTGCATCAATCCGTGAGTGCATTCAACCGGGCAAAACGAATTCAGGTGTCGGAACACCGAGAAATTGACGCCCATGCGCATTTACGCGAATTCTCTGGCAATATGTTCGACCAGATCCTGATAGGTAACATTATCGGCACATCAACCGTCGTGTATCGATATTCGAAGTTTCCAGGATTGCGATTTCGCGAGGAATTCATTTGCGCCGGAGAAGATTATCTGTTCTGGCTTGATCTGGTGACGAAAACCGAAAAAATCGCGTTCTCTTCGTTGTGCGAATGCACCTACGGCGAAGGGGTCAACATCTTTGCCGGCTCCGGTTGGGGGAGCGAAAGATCACTGCATCGAATTCATCACGAACTCAAATTCAAGAAAGCGCTGGGGAAGAACTATTCGCTGAATTCGACCCAAAAAAAGGTGACGAGTTCTGCCATAACCCACCTGCGCGCCAGCTTCGTGGCGGAGATTTTGCACAGAATAGCCCGGCGGCGAAAGCTCGAGCGAAGCTTGCTTCAACAGCATTTCCTGATCGACCCGCAATCCTTCATATATTTCATTCCCTTGGCTATTTCGAACGTGGTCAAACGCATGATCTGACCGCTCGGACCATCCCTGCGCTGCCATCTCCACGGCCAAATGCCAAGACGCGGAAAGCAAAAAGGCCACCCGGTGAGGGGTGGCCTTTTGCATTTATTGGTGCCGATGAGAAGAGTCGAACTCCCGACCTTCGCATTACGAATGCGCTGCTCTACCAACTGAGCTACATCGGCTCTCGAAATCAAGTGCTGCCTGATTCGAAGCCCGCTACTTTAGCATAGGATTTTGAGGCTCCGACCCGAGGGTCTGCACCGAGTGTTGGCGCGACGAGAATGGCGCGCATCAAAGTACTGCCGCAAGACGATGAAGTCCCTTCTGCAACTGTCCACTCTGCTGCTGGCGCTCGCCAGCGCACTGCCCTCGCATGCCGGCGAAGCGGCGCCAGATTTCGCTCAACTGAACACGCTGCTCTACAAAGGCAACCGCGGCGACAACGCAGCCTCGCTGCGCGCCGCACGCACGCAGATGCAGGCCGGCAACGCGGTGGCTGCGCTCACGCGCGTGGCACAGACCCTCCGTCGTGGCGATGTGCCCGCGCGCGTTCAACTGGTGGAATGGCTGGCGCAGGGGCGATTGAAGGCTCTGGACGCTGCCAGCGCGAAGAACTTCGTCGATGAATACACGGCCGGCGCTGCACATGGCGATGCCTTTGGCGCGCTGATGCTGGGCCTGTTCAGCGAGTATGGCTTTGGCGCCGTGACGCCGGATGCGGGCCAGGCCATCGCGCACTACAAGCAGGCCACGCAAGGCGGCAGCATCTGGGCCCTGACGCGGCTGGGTCTGCTCTATGAAGCGGGTCATCCGCCCGCGCTCGCCGCCAATCTGCCCCTCGCCCTCTTCTGGTACGACCAGGCCTCGGGCGTTGATGCCGAAGCCACGGCGCATGTCCTGGCGCTCTACCGCGGCAAGACGACCTGGGCGGGTCACGAGCCGCGCACGGCAGCGGATCTGAACGCGCTGGAGCAGCGGCAGCGCGAATGGGACGCGACGCATGCCTCACTGGCGGTGGGCCCATGAGCAACAACAAGCCGCGCTTCCTGATGGGCTCGCGCTGGAGCCAGGCCGCCTTCGTGGCGCTGATCCTGATCGTCAGCTGGCTGGCCTTCACGCCCAACCCGCCGCCGCGCATCGACCTGGGCTGGGACAAGGCCAACCATGCAAGTGCTTTTGCGACGCTGCTGATCAGCGCCTGCTGGGCCTGGCCGCAGCGCCGGCACCGGGCGCCGCCGGCTTTACTGGCCTATGGCGTGTTCATCGAGATCGTGCAGAGCTTCATCCCCGGTCGCGATGGCGATTGGCATGACGTGGTGGCCGATGCCGTCGGGCTGCTTGTCGGGTTCTTGCTATTGGCATTTTTGACGAAGCTGCTTCACCTCCACTTCACAGAGCCCTCCTAAGATAAATCCATGAAACTGCTCGTCCCGATCTTGCTGGCCGCCCTGCTGCTCGATGCGCAGGCGCAAACCACTGCTCCTCCTCCGAGCCCTGCGGCTTCAGCGCCGCAAGTTGTCGCCTTGGTGGCCGCGATCGGTGATCGCTTCGAGGTGGTGCGACAGCGCACGCAGGTTGGCAGCAATATCGAGCCGTTCACGCGCAGGGTCATCCAGGTGCCCAACCAGGCGCTCAACTATGCGGTGCTGCGCGGGCTCGATCAGGCTGTGGCCGACGCCGAGCCGCAGTCCAAGCGCGTGCTGCTGCAATGGACCATGCCGGCCGACCTGGCCGATCGCCTTGAAAAGACCTCGGGCCAGTACCGTCAAGCGCTGGTGCTGGACGCGCTGGTGCCCTACATGCGCTCGCTGCCGCAGCGCCAGGGGTGGGACCGCATCGAGGTGCTGGTGCCGGCCTACATCTACACGCCGATGAAGGGCATGGGCACGCGCTTGTCGGGCATCGGGGTCTACATCCAGCCGTTGATCAACATGAAGATCAACATCGGCGACATCAACGACAACGACGTGGCCTTCACCGAGGCCGAAGGCGACTTCCGCACCGTCAACCCGAACACCGGCGAGACCGCGAAGTCTTCGGTCTACGTGGCGCCGTACATGTACTTCGAGCGCCTGACCTATGACGCCAAGACGCTGGAGCTGATCAAGCGCCAGCGCTATTTCTCCAACACGAAGTTCGCCGATCCGATGTCGACGGCGCTGGATGTGGGCGATCAGATGTCACCCGTGCAGACGATGGGCAAGCTGATGGAGACGGTCGAGAAAGCCGCCTACCGGTCCGTCCGTCCGCTGACGGGTGACGTGAAGGTGACTGTGCCGGTGCCGCTCTACCCGACGGCTTCAAGCGCGCCGGCGGGCGCCCTCGGCTCAGGCAGCAAGTAAGGCCGGCAGCACCACGCCCGCGCACCGGCCGAAGCCGATGCGCCGCGCGCCGACGGCCTCGGCATAAGCGCGCAGTTCGACGGCGTCGCCGTCTTCCAGGAAGATGCGCTGCTCGCCGTTCGGCAGCGTGACGGCGCGTTTGCCGCCTTCGCTCAGCTCGAGCAGGGAGCCCGCCTCCTCGGGCCGCGGGCCGGACTGCGTGCCCGTGCCCAGCAGATCGCCGCTCTGCAGATTGCAGCCGTTGCTCGCGTGATGGGTCAGCATCTGCGCCAGCGTCCAATAGGCATGGCGGAAATTGGAGCGGATCAGCCGCACCGCGCCCTGGCCATCGGCACGCATCTTTGCGGTCTGCAACCAGACTTCGAGCTCGATGTCGTAGCCCCCGGCAGCGCGGTTCCGCGACGAGTCGAGATAGGGCAAGGGCGCCGGATCTTCAGCAGGCCGCACGTGCGCGCAACGGAAGGGCGCCAGCGCTTCCATCGTGACGATCCACGGCGAGACCGTGGTGCCGAAATTCTTGGCCAGGAAGGGGCCGAGCGGCTGGTATTCCCAGCCCTGCATGTCGCGGGCCGACCAGTCGTTGAGCAGGCCCAGGCCGAACAGGTGGGCATCAGCGCGCTCGATCGGGATCGGCTCACCCAGCGCATTGCCGCCTGCGATGTAGGCGCCGAGTTCCAGCTCGTAATCGAGACGCTTGCAGGCCTCGAAGGTGGGCGACTCCGCTTGCGGGTTCTTGAGCTGGCCGCGCGGCCGGCGCAGCGCGGTGCCGCTGACGACGATGCTCGACGCCCGGCCGTGATAGCCGATCGGTACCCATTTGTAGTTGGGCAGCAGCGCGTTGTCGGGGCGAAAGAGCTTGCCCACGGCGACGGCGTGATGGATGCCGGTGTAGAAATCGGTGTAGTCGCGCACCTCGCAGGGCAAGGACATTTCCGCGGCGGCCTGTGCGATGAGGCACGGCGTTAGCGCTGCTTGCTGATCACTGCCGGCCTTGAGCGCGTTGAACAGCGCCGCGCGCACGGCGCGGCGATCGGCCGGGCTCGCGGCCATGAAGCGGTTCATGTCGCCATCGGCCAGCGCCTGCAACTGCACGCGCACGCCGGTCTCCCAACGGCCGGCACCGGCGGCCTTTTTCAGATCGAGGATCTGCTCGCCGATCGCCACGCCGCAGCGCCAGCTCTCGTTGTGGCCGGCACGGCGGAAGCGCCCATAAGGCAGGTTCTGCAAAGGGAAGTCGGTGCCGCGGGCGCCGCTCATGTTCGCCGATTCAACCCAGCTCTGCGCCTTGGGGTCGTGCGTGAAGTCGAGGAGGCTCATGCGAAGGTGTCTTGCAGGTCACGCCAGCAGTCGGCGTAAGTCTTTTCGAGCGTGCCGCCGTTCATGGCGAAGTCGGTCGGCAGCAGGCGCCAGCGCGTCTCGAACATGAAGGCCAGCGTGTTGTCGAGCTTGTGCGGCGCGAGGGCCGCGTTGCTGGCCTTGGTGAAGGCCTCGGCATCGGGGCCGTGCGGCACCATCGCGTTGTGCAGGCTGGCACCTCCGGGCTTGAAGCCTTCGGGCTTGGCGTCGTACTGGCCCGTCACGAGGCCCATGAACTCGCTCATCACATTGCGGTGGTACCAGGGCGGGCGGAAGGTGTCTTCGGCCACGAGCCAGCGCGGCGGGAAGATCACGAAGTCTGCGTTGGCCCAGCCCGGCGTGTCGCTGGGGCTGGTGAGCACGGTGAAGATGCTCGGGTCGGGATGATCAAAGCTGATCGAGCCGATCGTCATGAAATGCGCGGTGTCGTACTTGTACGGCGCCAGATTGCCGTGCCAGGCCACCACGTTGAAGGGCGTGTGCGGCTGTTGCGCGGTCCACAAGCGGCCGCCGAACTTCTTGATGATCTCGTAGCCACCGGCTTCATCTTCAAAGCTCGCCTCAAAGCTGGCTACGGGCGCCAGGAAATCGCGCGCGTTGGCCAGGCCGTTCGAGCCGATCGGGCCGAGCTCGGGCAGGCGGAAGGCCGCGCCGTAGTTCTCGCAGACATAGCCGCGCGAAGGACCTTCGAGCTCGACCTTGAAGGCCATGCCGCGCGGGATCAGCGCAATCTCGCCGGGCTTGACCGCGAGGCGCCCCAGCTCGGTGACGATCAGCAGCGCACCTTGCTGCGGCACGATCAGCAGTTCGCCATCGGCGTTGATGAAAGCCCGCCGGCCCATGCTGCGATTGGCCAGATACAGATGCGCGGCCATGCCGACCTGCGCGTCAGGGTCGCCGTTGAGCGCGAGCGTGCGCAGGCCTTCGACAAAGTCCAGCGGCTCCTCGGGAATCGGGCTCGGCGCCCAGCGCAGCGGATCGGGCGGCACCGGCTGCCCTTGCCGCGCTCCGGTCTTGAGCCCGGCTTGCTCGAAAGGCGCATAACTGCCCACCACGACGGAGGGCCGGCGACGGTATATCCAGGTGCGCAGGTTCTCGGCTCGCGGCGCGGTGAAAGCCGTGCCGGAGAGCAGCTCCGCATAGAGGCCATGCGCCGCCTTCTGCGGGCTGTTGCGCCCCACGGGCAGCGCGCCGTCGCGCGCCTCGCTGGCGTGCTCGTTGCCAAAACCGCTCTGGTAGTTGAAGTCCGTCATACCGCCCTTTCTTGCCGACCTGGAAATTTACTATTTGCAAATTTGTTTGTCTATATCTAATAATCCCGGCATGTCGGAGATCACCAGGAAATCAGCCGGGTCGAGGGGCATCCAGAGCGTTGAGGTGGGCGGCCAGTTGCTGGTCGCGCTGGCCCATCATGGCCGGCCGATGGCGCTCAAGGATCTGGCGCAGGCGGCCGAGATGCCCGCCGCCAAGGCGCATCCGTATCTGGTCAGCTTCATCAAGCTCGGCCTGGTGGCGCAAGAGCTTGAAGGCGGGCGCTATGGCCTGGGGCCGCTGGCCTTGCAACTCGGTTTGATCAGCCTGCAGCAATACGATCCGGTGCGGCTGGCCACGCCGCGCATCGAGGAACTGGCGGTGCAACTCGGCCACTCGGTCGCGATCGCCGTGTGGGGCAATCGCGGGCCGACCGTGGTGCGCGTGGCCGAGGCGCCAAGCCCCGTCCACGTCAGCATGCGCCACGGCACGGTGATGAGCTTGCGCGGTACGGCTTCAGGGCTTGTGTTTGCAGCGCATCTGCCGCGCGCGATGGTGCGAGCAGCACTGGCGAGCGCAGGCGAACGGGCTTCGCTCGATGCGGCCTTCGAGGCGGCGCTCGATCAGGTACGAAAGGAAGGGGTTGCCACCACGCGCGATGCGGTCGTGCACGGCGTCAGCGCCTTGGCGGCGCCAGTCTTCGATGACAAGGGGAGCCTCGCGCTGTGCTTGATCGTGCTGGGCCCCAGCGGGGCGATCGATCTCAAGCTGCATGGCGCTGTGGCGCCGGTTCTCAAGCAGGTGGCCGAGGCGCTGTCGCGGCAACTCGGCTGTCGGGGCTGAAAAGCCCCATCAAGCACCCTTACTGGCGCAGCTTGGCCAGCACTTCGGCTTCTTCAGAGGCGCTGTAGAAGTACGGGTACAGCATGCGCGTGCTGGCCGCCAGCGCGGGATTACCGCCATACATGGCGACCCACTCGGCACCACGGCGCATGTCCATCATCAGCAGCACGGAAGGCGCGTTGACGCGGGCATTCAGGCGCGGGCCCGAGAGCACAGTGAAGCCGAGCAAACGGCGATAGAAACTGACATGGCGCGGGTTCACTTCGATCACCAGCAGATCGCAGGCACCGAGGCGGTGGCCGTGCAGATAGGCCAGATGGAAGAGACGGGCCAGCACGCGCTTGTTGTCGGCGGCGTCTTCATCCACGGCAAGACGGCTGAATTCGCAGATCCGCAGGCCGGTGGCGCGCAGCTCCTGCATATCGTCAAAGAAGGTCGCGTCAGCATTGAAGCCGCTGGCGGAGTCAAAGCGCACCGCCACGGTTCCGACGATGCGTTCGCCCTGGCGTGCCGTGCAGACCGTCAAGGCTTCTTCGTTGCGCGTGCTCAGGCGGGTGCTGGTATAGCCCCGCGCGCTGTAGCGCCTGGCCACCAGGGCATTGGCGTTCGCGTGGTCGTCGTCATGACCGACCGTTGCCAGAGAAATTCCCGGCGCTTCTTGTGACGCGTCACGAAAGAAATCAATATCCATTTACTGCCTCCGGTGCATACGCTTGCTGCGACCCAAGCGATGTAGGAAAAGACCTTGTCTGGGACGGGAGTCTATCTGTCAGATTCGTTATTTTTCACCTCGGAAACCACTGGACACAACTAAAACCCCTAACTTACCTAACGTCCTACGTCACCCTTCATTTAAGGGGATTCCCGCAGATGTGCTCGGGTTAGCATGAAGCCGTTTTTGGTGACAAGTTCGTGACCCAAATCACGTTTCGAGTGGGCACTCCCCTTGCCCTGTATTTCGGTTGCATGCACCACCTTGTTGAGTGGAGGGCCATGTAACGATTCTTGCGCAGGGGTATTCAGGGCATTCAGGGCATTCAGGACATTGGGGGACGTTCCGGGTAAATCAGGGCTTCGCCTTGTCTCCAGTTCAGTGCCCAACCGCCTGACGCACAAAAAAAAGCGGGCCTGTGCGGGCCCGCTCTGTCTTGGCGATCTCTCCGGACAGAGAGATCAGCGCGAGAACCTTCAGCTCATGGCGCTCTTGGCCGCCAGACGGTTCATGTTCGTCATTGAGACGCGGTGCATCTCGATCAGCGACATGATGCCGTTGCGGGTCAGCTCGACGATTTTGGCATCCGGCAGTGCAGCCAGCTTCTTCTCGTCGACAGCCAGGAAGCCGTCCACGGCCAGCGTCTCACCGCCAGGCAGCGTCGCGTCGAAGCGCATGTCGTCGAGCAGGCCCAATTCCATCAGCTGATCGCACAGCAGGCGGGTGCGCTCAACCTCGTTCTCGAAGTTCTCGATGAAGCCCTTGGCGTTCAGCAGGAACTCGCTCGGCTCACCGGCTTCGGTGAACAGCGCATTGCCTTCGGTCTCGCTGAAGCCGTTCCAGTCGGCGTCGTAGCAGACGGCCATCTGGTCGCTGTTCGGGTCGAGGCGGGCCATCGCGAACGGGTAGCGGCGCAGATAGGCCGGCACGTAGTTGGCAACCAGCTCATCGCCCTTGACGAAAAGGTTCTGGCCCGGCTTCAGGCCCAGCACGGCCAGCGGCGCGACCGCCTGCTTGCCGCCGTCCTTCGGAGCCTCGCCCACGCGCACGAAGACGATCGGGAATTCCTTGCAGGCTTCCACAAACTCGACAGCCGCCAGGAACAGCGAATTCTGATTGGCCACGCGCGACGCCACCGACACATCGGTGCGCAGCTTCAGGTTCTTGTGAACCACGCGGTCCAGCGCGGTCAGGTTGCTATACAGCAGGGGGGTTGTCATTCTTGAACTCCATCATTTGCCAGTCGACCGACCAGCACCTTGTCAACACGCTTGCCATCGAGGTCCATGACCTCGAACCTCCAGGCGTTCCATTCCACCACGTCGGCCGTGCGCGGCAAGCGCCCCAGCAGCAGCATGATCATGCCGGCCAGGGTGTTGTAGCGCCCACGATCCTCCTCGGGCAGTTCCTTCAGGCCCAGCCGGTCCTTCAGCTCGGTGGCGGGAATCAGGCCGTCGATCAGCCAGCTCCCGTCCTCGCGTTGCACCGCCCAGGCTTCACCATCGGCGGGCGCCGTGAATTCGCCCGCGATCGCTTCCAGCACGTCGCGCACGGCCACAACGCCCTGCACTTCGCCATATTCATCCACCACGAACACCAGCGGCGCGTCTTGCGTGCGGAAGTGCTCGAGCAGTTCCAGGCCCGAGAGCGTCTCGGGCACGAACACCGGCGCCTCCAGCCCCTCGGCGAGGTTCAATGCGCCGCCCTTGAGAGCACGCGCCAGCAGGCCCTGCGCCGTGGCCACGCCCACCACGTCTTCGAGCCCGCCGCGGCAGACCGGGTAGCGACCATGCATGTTCTCCTGCATCACCGCCAGCACCTGTTCGGGCTTGTCGTCCACATCGAACCACGCGATGTCGGTGCGCGGAATCATCATCGAGCCGATCTGCCGCTCGTCGAGCCGGAACACATTGCGCACCATCTGGTGCTCGTGCTGCTCGATCACGCCGGCGTCCAGGCCTTCTTCAAGGCTGGCGGCAATTTCTTCTTCGGTCACGCCACGCGAGCCGCGGCCACGCAGGCCCATCAGGCCCAGCGTGGTTTCGGTCGAGAAGCTCAGGAACTTCACCAGCGGTCGTGCCACGAGGGACAGCAGTTCCATCGTCGGCGCCACCGTGCGTGCCACCGTCTCGGGGAAGATCTGGCCGATGCGCTTGGGCACCAGCTCGCCGAAGACGATCGTCAACATGGTGATCATCATCACGACCAGGGCCGTCGCCGTCACATCGGCGGCACGTTCGGTCAGCGGGAAGGTCTGGAGCAGCCAGCGCGAGAACGGGCCCGAGAACGCCGCATCGCCGACGATGCCGTTCAGCACGCCGATCGAGGTGATGCCGATCTGCACCGTGGAGAGGAATTTGGTCGGGTTGTCGTGCAGGTCCATCGCGGCCTGCGCGCCCGATTCGCCACCTTCCAGCAGCACCTGAAGACGGGCCTTGCGACTGGCGGTGAGCGCCATTTCAGACATCGCAAACAGGCCGTTGATCAGTATCAGGAAGAGAACGAGAGCAGTATCCATCGGGTGCGCCGCAGTTTCCGGAGGGTCGGGATAACCCCAGGCCAGCGCGCAAAGTCACAAGAGCCCGCAAGGGTAGCAGAAGCTCTTTACGATTCCGACAGCACAATCCCGCGTATGAACTACTTGATCGGCGATGTGCAGGGCTGTTGCGATGCGTTAAGCCACCTGCTCGAGCGCATCGATTTCTCCCCCTCCCGCGACCGCCTCTACCTGCTCGGCGACCTCGTCAACCGCGGCCCGGCCTCACTCGCCACCCTGCGCTTGATCATCAAGTTAGGTGACGCCGCCACCTGCCTGCTCGGCAACCATGATCTGCACCTGCTGGCCGCCGCCCACGGCGTGCGCGGGCCGCATCGCGGCGACACGATCCAAGACATCCTCGATGCGCCGGATCGGGAGGCACTGCTCGACTGGCTGCGTCATCGGCACATGGCCCATCACGCACATGGCTGGTTGATGGTGCATGCCGGCGTCGCGCCGCAATGGGATGTGGCGCAGACGCTGGCTTGCGCGGCTGAGGTGCAAGCCGTGCTGCGCGGGCCTGATCTACCGGATTTTCTGCATGCGATGTATGGCGACAAGCCGGATCGATGGGATGAGAGTTTGAGCGGCACCGAGCGGCTGCGGTTCATCGTCAATGTGCTGACGCGGCTGCGCTTTTGCAATGCGGAAGGGAAGCTGGATTTCGTCACCAAGGAAGGTGCCGGAGGCGCGCCGACTGGATACATGCCCTGGTTCGATGTGCCTGGCCGGCGCAGCGCTGAGGCGCGCATTGCCTTCGGGCATTGGTCCACGCTCGGTTTGATCGAGCGGCCCGACCTCCTGGCGCTAGATACCGGCTGCGTCTGGGGCGGCCGTTTGAGCGCTGCTCGCGTTGATGATGCAGGCCACGTGACCGAAGTCATTCAGGTCGAGTGCGAACAGGCCCAGCGGCCCGGCTAGAATGCAGGGCTCGACCCGGGATGGGTTGAGTCTACGGAGGCTTGGGGGAGTGGTTTAACCCAACAGTCTTGAAAACTGTCGACGGGCAACCGTCCGTGAGTTCGAATCTCACAGCCTCCGCCAATTCTTTGCTTGCCTCGAAGATGAGTCTCCCGCCTTCGGGACTTCTTCGTTTGTGCTTTCGTCTTCCGCGCAGGAAACGCCAAGAAGGCGCGGCGCTGCCGCAAATGGCAAACCGGCAAGCACACGATGACAGATCTAGCGCGTCAGTATGGCTGCCACTTGTCCAGCATCAAACGAGCGATTCTGCGAATTGAGCGGCCCGAGTCGCCAGCAGTTGCGACGATGTCTTGGCAGGGTTGAATGTCGCTAGAGAACGCAAGCACATCGCCAACGCGTTTCAGGATAGCGGTCGGCCAACCACAACTTGATAGAGGGGCATGTCGGGAAAGTATTTCAATGAAATTTCCACGACTAGGTGCATCACGCCTGAAACGTCTTCCTCTCGCAGGATCAATGGCGGCCTGTTCTGGCTGCGCTGGGGCTCAAAGCCACCTACAAAATAACTGGCACTGCCAGCGTCATCGACGATAAGTGGCAGCAGCATTGGCTCAAACCCTTTCGCGCCCAGCTCGTAGCAGGCAAAAGCGTGTGCAGTCTTCGCTAGCACGCGCAGTACGGTTCTAGTGTTGATGCCGGCCGAGTGCCATTCGATATGGCTCAGGCCCAACCTGCGAGACATTCTCGCGCTCTGCGCGCGATCCAGGCCGGTCGTCAGTCCGACGCCGGCTTCGGTGTCGTCCGAGATGCCTTGCAGCAATCCGGGCGGTTCCAGTCGGACGATCATCGGCATTCGGGGATAGTCGCTCCTCAGGATATTGGCGGTTTCTCGCTCACCGGCCGCATTGATGCCGGCGATCGAAATGCACCCTGACATGAGTGCTTTGCGTCCGTCCCTGTCTCGGGTTGGTACGCCGTCGAGTGCCCGCTGGACGCCGTATGTCTCTCTGGCCATCTTCAATTCAAAGGCTGATGTAACGTCTCCATGCGTTTTGCAGCTGGCCTTTTGAAGCACCAAGTCACCACCAAGCGAGCGGGCAACGACATGCTCCTTCGTAAGAGGAACATCGCGCGCTCCGCAGTAAATGCATTCGTTGGCGTAGCGCGCAGAAGTCATTTGGTTCGGCCGGCCTGTTAGTGCAGATTCTTGGGAAGGGCCAGGACGATTGTCCTCGTTCAAAAAGCAAGGGGTCTTGCGCCCCCCCCTTTCGTCCTTCGCAGCCTCCGCAGCCTTGTTGTACTTCTGCGGTTCGGAACCAACCGCTTCCGCCACCTCTCGCGTCCCGCCCCTTCAGCCCGCGCTGACCTCCACGCGCCACCCGCCCTTCACCGTCTCCGTCGCGAACCGAACCGGCAGGAACCGCTCGATCATCTCGAAGTTCGTCCTCGCATGCGGCGTCAACTCCGTGCACGTGTAGGCCGCAGCGCCTGAACGCTTCCACACAGCGAGAGCCAGCGGCAGAGCCCATTGATCGGCCAGATACGAGCCCAGGGCCGCCTCGCTCTGTTGATAGCTCCGCACCTCGCGAACCAGCTCGCGCGCAACACGCTCAGCACTGACACCCTTCTCACCAAACTGCGTGAAGACCTCGGTGACGTTTTCGTAGGCGAGCGTCGCCAGCAGCGCATTGCCCGGGCCCTCGTTTTGGCGTGCCGGCCCAATACGCAGTTGGTCTTCGCTCCAAGCCAGCGCCGCGCCCAGTTGCTCGAGTTCGCGCTGCGCCACCGAGCGGGGCAAGGCCGGCGCGAAGCATTCGGCGTAGCCGTCAAGCTTGGCGCCGCGCTCCATCAGATCGATGGCTTGCAGCTTGTCTCCCGCCGGCTCGATCACGACTCCGATCTCGCCACCGCCGGCCGGATAAAAGCCCAAGCGGCGCAAGCTCAGCTCCGCATTGGCACCCAGCTTGCGCAACAGCGGCGCGTAACTGCGCTCGAGGAAATGGAACGGCGGCGCCATCGGGTTGTGCGTGCCGCCACCGAGCGTCAAGCGACTCGGCGCGTCGGCCAGCATCAGCGCCGGCCAGACGGTCTGCAACACCAATGTGCAGCTGCCCGCCGTGCCGACGTTGAATTGATAGTCACCCGCGCGCACCTGGCCCGGCGCAAAGCTCAGCGACTGCGAGTTCATTTCGGCACCGTGGATTTGGGCACCGCAGATCTCGGCCGCAGCGTTCACGCAGGTCAGGTGTTGGCGCATCAGGCCAGGCTTGGCGCGGCCCGCACGAATGCGCGTCAAGGTGAAAGGCTGACCCGTGCACATGGACAGGGCCAGTGATGTGCGCAGGATTTGTCCGCCGCCCTCGCCGACGGAACCATCAATCTCGATCATTTTTCTGTTGCTCTCTTCTGTTCTTGTTCTAAGGCCGGACGTTGAAATGCAGCACCGCGTCTTGCAGATATTGGTCGAGCTGGCGCCCGTCAGCCGTTGGTCCCTTCTCAAACGTATGCTCCATCGCAATGGCGAGTTCACGCTCGACAAAGTTGTGAATTCCTGTCCAGCGTGGGCTCGTCGCAGATTCCCCGGCGCGCATCTTGATCTCCAACAGCGCATTGATCTCGTCGATCAGCGCCTTGTCGGTCAGCGTCTGCGTCGCCAGCTCAGCGAAGCGCATGGGCGGCACGCCGCGTCCCTCGCGTATCCAACGCGCGGCCAGCAGCGGGCGCAGCACGTAGAGGTACTTCTTGTATCGGACCACGTCGCCGTAGAGATGCTCTCGCAAGTTCTTCTTGGCCATCGACACGTAGTGGTGATAGCCGCGCACCGGAGAGAAGCCCTCCTCTGCGAGGCCACGCAAGCGCTGCGCCCAGGGCTCCGCCTGCGTGTAGACAATCGGCGAACGCAGCCACTCCAGCAGCGTCGGGTTGGACTCCCGCAGCAATTGCAGCGCCTTGCGCAGATCCCAGCCGTTGAGGTCGAGCTCGCCGCTGATGGGCTGCTCGATGACATCGCGGCCAGGCTCGACGGTCAGGTACCAGGGCAATCGATTGACGTAGATGAAGCGCACGTCATAGTCGCTGTCGGGCGAAGCGAAGCCCCAGCCGCGACTGCCGGACTCGCAGGCAAACAGCGCCGTGACCTGATGCCGACGCTCAAGTGCTCTCAGGTTCTCCAGAACGGTGTCCCGCATCTCGTCGGAGACGGGATGCGCGCTCAATACAGCTTCCTCTTTCATACTTTTACCCACTTGCCTCGGTGCCGATGCCATAAGTTGACAGATGAAAACTCATGCGCTCACGAAGCGACTTCTGCACTTTCGGAGCGGCAATTTCCCAGAGCTGGCCAATTTCCCGCTGCTGAGTCTCACTCGGCGTCGTGAAATTGCGGATCCCCGCTCCTTCCCATTGAACCAAAGCCTCCTTCCAAACCGCTTCGCCATGAGCTGGCGTCGGCTCGGCCAGACCACGGAGCAAACAGGTGAGTCGCACCCAGAAGGCGCCATAACTGAGCAGCGACATTGCGCGATTCAAGGCGCTCTCTGTTCCATGCCCCAAGGCTATCGCCATCATGACGTCGCTGGTCGGAGGCGGCGTACCGCGCCGAATGCTCTCCGCGGCCACACGCTGCACACGCGACGATGAGTCTGCAAGGGCGAGGAGGATCAGACGATCCTTCTCCTCATCGCTTGCCGTGGCCAGAAGCCGCGCGTAGGCCACGCAACGCAGCGACGCAGATGTGTCGCGCACAAACTGCTCGCAAAACGTACGACTCAGGTCGCGGTCCAGAACGAAAATCACCTGCAAGGCAATCGCCCTAACCTGTCCCGAGGCATCAGCACGCTCCAATTGCGACCGAGCCTGTCCCAGCACCAAGGCTTCATCCTGCCAGTAGCGAATTTCCTGTAGAGCGATCGATCGTACGCCGTTGCTACGATCGAAACTGAGCCTGCGCACCAAGTCGCGCGAGGATTCCGGCGCGCTCGCCAGCGAACGACGCAACCCTCCAACGCGGACTTCCGAAAACCTGGATTGACAGGCAGCACTGTTGAGGCGGCATCGTCCTTCTTCGGTCGATTCACCTTGCGCCACAACCAATGCCCGTCTCGCGATCAAAACGTCTTCGCCAGAAATCGCGCCCTGCAGCAGGAGCATCCGCTGTTCGAAGTCCAGAGCCTGATGGCACTGAATCTCGAAGACGAACCGTCTGACCGTCGGACTGCTGTGAGCTGCCGCGCGCAGGGTCGAAGGCAAATGCTGCGGTTTACCCAGCAAGGCGCCGACGGCATCCAGGAGCCGGCTCGGACTCGTCCGCCGCGCACGCTGAAGGGCGACAACGCCATCCAATGCCGCGATCCAGTCGCCGGCAAATTCATCGGTGATGAAGTTCCACAGCGCGCGCCACGCGGCATCCCGAACTGCAGGCACCCAATCGTTCGCTCGAACCAGCAGGCAAGGGATCGCCGAGCCCTGACGAAGGCTCCTCAATGCACGCACTGCGGTCTCCCGTTCGTAGCCGCTGTACGAACGGGAGAGCTCGATCCATTGATCGAGGCTTCGCACGGGTTTCACCCCGATTCGACGGAAAAAATCCAACACCTTGCTATCCCTTCACGCACACCACCTGCTTCAGCGTGTGCACCACTTCAACCAAGTCCTTCTGCGCCGCCATGACCGCGTCGATGTCCTTGTACGCCATCGGGATTTCATCGATCACGTCGGCGTCCTTGCGGCATTCAACGCCTGCCGTGGCCTTGATCTGGTCGTCCACGGTGAACAGCTTCTTGGCCTTGGTACGGCTCATCACGCGGCCTGCGCCGTGGCTGCAGCTCTCGAAGCTTTCCGGATTGCCCAGGCCACGCACGATGTAGCTGCGCGCGCCCATGCTGCCCGGGATGATGCCCAGCTCGCCCTTCTTGGCGCTCACCGCGCCCTTGCGGGTCACGAACACGTCTTCGCCGAAGTGGCGCTCCTGCTGCACATAGTTGTGGTGGCAGTTGACCGCCTCGACATGCGACTCGAAGGGCTTGGCAATCACCTTGCGCACCGTGGCGATCAGGTTGGCCATCATCACCTCGCGGTTCTTCATCGCGAACTTCTGCGCCCAGGACACGCCGCGCACGTAGTCGCCAAAGTACTGGGCGCCTTCCTCGAAATAGGCCAGGTCCTTGTCAGGCAGGTGCACGTCATTGCGCTCGGCGTCCTTCTTGGCCAGCTCGATGAAGTGCGTGCCGATAGCATTGCCCACGCCACGCGATCCCGAGTGCAGCATGAACCAAACAAAGCCCAGCTCGTCGAGGCAGACCTCGATGAAGTGGTTGCCCGTTCCGAGTGTTCCCAGGTGCTTGCGGTTGTTCGTGTTCTTCAGGCGCGGATGCAGCTCACACAGCGCCTCGAACTCGCCCACCAAGCCAGCCCAGATCTGGTCCACGGACTCGGGCGGGTTCTCCCAGCTGCCGGTATCGCGGCCGCGGCCTCGCGGCACCGAGCCGTGCGGCACAGCCCTCTCGATGGCCGAACGCAGCGGGCCGAGGTTGTCCGGCAGGTCTTCAGCGCGCAGCGTGGTCTTCGCAGCCATCATGCCGCAGCCAATGTCCACGCCGACCGCAGCCGGGATGATCGCCTTGATGGTGGGGATCACCGAGCCGATGGTGGCGCCGAGGCCGTAGTGCACATCGGGCATAGCGGCAATGTGCTTGAAGATGATCGGCAGGCGCGCGGCGTTGGCCAGCTGTTGCTTGGCCTCTTCCTCGACCGGCACACCCTGCGTCCACATCTTGACCGGAACACCGGCCTCGGGCTGGAATTCGTCGTAACTCATCTTCTTCTCCTTCTTGTTGATGTTCATTGAGTCAGTTGATCGAAGACGGCGTCAACCATCGTGCTGAAAGTTGTGTGTCCTGTGGGCCGTTGAAGTTCGGCCAACTGCTGAAACTCCGGGGCCATGAGCTTTTCGATGAACCGCTGGCGGTGCTCAGGGTTCAATAGCCAGTGCTTGATCTGCCGCTTGAAGACGGGGTAGTCGTCCGCAAAGGGGTTTTCGTACTCCTGCTTCTCCCAGAATCTCCAGTAGGTCGCCTCCACCCACTGAACGGTGGCAGCGGGATGGCTTGTCCTTAACCACCCATCCAACAGCGGCTCGATAGACAGGCCGGCCATGTGAAACATCAGCAGAATGCTCATGGGCTCCTCATGCCACTTGCACCGGCCGGCCATCACACACTCCGCACACAGCGCCTCTTGAAAGTACGCCAAGGCGAACCGGTCCAAGACATCGAGTTCCTTCTGCCCGAAGCTGCCGGAGGGGCAGCTTCCAACGCGCTGCAAAGCGAGCTCGATGGAATGGTGGACGTCCACGCCCTCTGCGATGAGTTCCAACATCCGAGGGAGCAGGTAAAGCACCTCATCGGCCGGCTGCGTATCGCTTTTGGCGGCTGTGTTGTATTCGTAGAAGTGCCGGCCGCTCAGTTTGTTGAGCGGCAACTGCCGCATCTCCTGCTCCAGCTCCTCACTCAAGCAGCAGGCCGTGCATGCGTCCAGCGGATGAGCTGGCGCCCTGTGGCGCCCGAACACCGTGTACGCGTCAACGATGACGGCCTGCAGCGACGTGAGATTGCGGGTTTCCTTTTTCATGATTTTCTCGGAGGCGTCGTGTGTCGTTTGACCTCTGGGAACGCAAAGCACGTGCCAGACGCCATGACTTCCAAAGCGAAGTTTTCAAGTCGTTGATTTGAAATCACTAATTGCCGTTGATGTCTTGCTAACGACATGTCTCAACTGACATCAATTGAGACAAATGTAGAATTTATGCTAGCCTATTATTAATTTCGCTATGACCAAGAAGAACGTCGTCCTCGGCTTCATGGGCACCCAACTCGACTCCGGCCAAGGCGCGGGCCGATGGGAGAAGTGGCGGCCGACAATCTCGCTGGTCCAGCACGAAGACACGCTGATCGACCGGCTGGAGCTGCTCTATCCGACGCGGCATGAGGCCCTCGCGCAAACCCTGTTGCGCGACATCGCGAACGTGTCGCCGGACACCGTCGTCAATCTCGTGCCGATGGATGTGGCGGACCCCTGGGATTTCGGTGAGATGTACGCGGCGCTCTACGACTGGGCGCGCGGCTATCGCTTCGACCCGGCGCATGAGCAGTATTGGGCGCACATCACCACGGGCACACACGTGGCGCAGATCTGCATGTTCCTGATGGTGGAGTCGCGCTTCATTCCCGGCGTGCTCTTGCAGACCGCGCCGCCCAAGAAGCAGGGACGCGACAACCCCGGCAGCTATACGCTGATTGACCTCGACCTCTCGCGCTACGACATCCTCGCGCAGCGTTTCAACCAGGCGCATGCCGAAGCGCTGGAATTCCTCAAGAGCGGCATCCCCACGCGCAACAAGCGCTTCAACGCACTGATCGAGGAGATCGAGCGGGTGGCGGTGCGTTCGCAAGCGCCGATCCTGCTGACAGGCCCGACCGGCGCGGGCAAGTCCCATCTGGCGCGACGCATGTTCGAGCTGAAGAAGTCGCGCCACCAGATCCAGGGCGATTTCGTGGAGGTGAACTGCGCCACGCTACGCGGCGATGGCGCGGCCTCCACGCTGTTCGGCCACAAGAAAGGCTCCTTCACGGGCGCGGCGGCGGACCGGGCCGGGCTGCTGCGCACGGCGCACCAGGGCGTGCTGTTCCTCGATGAGATCGGCGAGCTCGGGCCCGATGAGCAGGCCATGCTGCTCAAGGCCGTGGAAGAAAAGCGCTTCCTGCCGATGGGCAGCGATCGCGAGGTCAGTAGCGACTTCCAGCTGATCGCCGGCACCAACCGCGACCTGCGCGTCGATGTGGCTCAAGGGCGCTTTCGCGAAGACCTGTTCGCGCGGATCAACCTCTGGTCGTACACCCTGCCCGGCCTGGCGCAACGGCCCGAGGACATCGAGCCCAATGTAGAGCACCTGCTCGCGCGGGCCGTCGTCGAAACCGGCAGGGCCGTGCGCTTCAATGCCGAGGCGAAGACGCGCTATCTTCAATTTGCCAAGTCGGCCGTTGCGCTTTGGAGCGGCAACTTTCGTGATCTGTCGGCCAGCGTGACGCGCATGGCAACCCTGGCAGAAAGCGGCCGGATCTCGACCGGTTTGGTGGATGCCGAGATCCAGCGGCTTCAGTGGCTTTGGCAACCCGCGCAAGAGAGGAGCCAGTCCGACGTCGATCTCGAAAGCCTGCTGCCGCAGCAGGCCGTCGGCGCCCTGGATCTGTTCGATCGCATACAGCTGGAAGCCGTCATCCGCGTGTGCAGGGAATCGCCGACGCTGTCGGAAGCGGGCCGCCGGCTCTTCGATCAGTCACGCACACAACGCGCCGTCGTCAACGACGCCGACCGGTTGCGCAAATACCTGCTGAAGTTCGGCATCACCTGGGACGCCCTCCGCTGACATGGACCGTTAGTTGTGAAGTTCCAATAGGTTGTATCGGGTGTTCACCCGGACTGCTTCTGAGAGACTGGAAATCGCCAAACCCCCAGTCAACTCAGGAGGACAGCCCGGATGAACATTCATAAGAATGCCCGATTGACCTACGTGCGTCGAATCGAAATGGTTCAGGACATCACATTGCGAGGCCAGACTGTGGCGCAAGCCGCGACAGCTCACGGCGTCAGTGAGATGACCGCCCGTAAGTGGCTTGGACGCTACCTTTCCCATGGTGAAACGGCCTTGTTCGACAAGTCCTCAAGACCCGCGAAGTCGCCCAGGGCGATTGAGCCGAGCAAGGCCCTGGCCATCGTCGAACTGCGTCGCAAGTTCATGCTGCAGGCAAGCATCGCATCCAGCTTGGCCGTCTCAAAGGCCACCGTCAGCCGCGTGCTCAGACGAGCCGGCTTGTCCAAGCTCAGCGACCTGCGCCCGCCTGAGCCCGTCGTGCGCTACGAACACGAAGCGCCAGGCGATCTGCTTCACATCGATACCAAGAAACTCGGCCGCATCGAGCGCCCCAGTCATCGCGTGACTGGCAATCGGGCAGATACGTTCGGTGGCGCTGGTTGGGAAGTGCTGTTCGTCGCCGTGGATGACCACGCCCGCATCGGCTTCACGCAGATGCATCCCGATGAGCGCAAGAGCAGCGCTGTGGCCTTCCTGCAGGCCTCGGTGCGCTACTACGCAGGGCTGGGCATCCACGTGCGAGCGCTGCTCACGGACAACGGCCCGCCGTTCAGGTCAAAAGACTTCAAGCAAGCCTGCACGGAGCTGAACATCAAGCATCGCTTCACGCGGGCCTACCGCCCGCAAACCAACGGCAAGGCCGAGCGGTTCATTCAATCGGCGCTGCGTGAGTGGGCCTATGGACAGACCTACCAACATTCGCGCGATAGAACCCATGCGCTGACTCGCTGGATTCATCACTACAACTGGCATCGCCCGCATCACGGCATTGGATGCCTTCCGCCCATGTCCCGCCTTCCTGATTCAGGCAACAACGTCTTGACTCTTCACAGTTAGTTGTCTACTCAGTCCTCCACCCCGTCTTCACCTTGTTCATCTCATTCTGCTTCTTCAACCACTCATGCAACGGCCGGAAATACTCCAGCATCGCGCCCGCATCCAGATGATCGCTGCCCGTCATCTGCTTCAGCGTGACCTGCGCGGGTTGCGACTGGCCGGCTTCAAGCATGGCCTTCAGCTTGTCGCCCGCAGCCTTGCTGCCGTAGAAGGTGCAGCGGTTGAGCGGGCCTTTGTAGCCGCTCGCGTCGCACATCGCCTTGTAGAACTGGAACTGGTAGATGGCCGCGAGGAAGTAGCGCGCGTAGGGCACGTTGCCGGCGATGTGATATTTGGCGCCGGCATCGAAGTCGGCCTCGCTGCGCGCCAGCGGAGGCGCCACGCCCTGGTACTGCTCGCGCAGGGCCCACCAGGTCTTGTTGTAATCCGCCGGCTTGATCTGGCCCGAGAAGATTTGCCAGCGCCATTTGTCGATCAACAGGCCGAAGGGCAGGAAGGCGATCTTGTCGAGCGCGGTGCGCAGTTGCAGCGGGATGTCGGCCTCGGCCGGAGGCAGCGTGTCGATCAGGCCGATCTGCTTCAGATAGACCGGCGTGACGGCCAGCGCGACCGAGTCGCCGATGGCCTCATGGAACCCATCATCGGCGCCGTTGCGGAACATGAAGGGCTGCTTGTTGTAGGCCCGCTGGTACATGTTGTGGCCTTCTTCGTGGTGGACGGTGGTGAAGTCGTCCGCATCCACGTTGATGCACATCTTGATGCGCAGGTCTTCGACGTTGTCGAGGTCCCAGGCACTGGCGTGGCAGATCGCATCGCGATCACGCGGCTTGATGAATTGCGAGCGCTGCCAGAAGGTCTCGGGCAGCGGCGCAAAGCCGAGCGAGGTGTAGAAGCGCTCGCCGTAAGCCGCCATCGCCTTGCCGGCCACCAGCGCGGCGGCGCGCGCCGCATCGCCGCTCGGGTCACCTTGCTTCGAGAACGCCAATGCGGCATCCGGGTGCTGCGCGGCGATCTGCTTCTTCAGCGCGCCTTCGAGATCGATCATCTTGAAGCCGGCGAACTGCGCATCGGTCGGCTGGACGATGTCATAGACATTGCCCCATTCCTGCGCCCAGGGGTTGCCAAGCAGATGGGCGGGGATCATGCCGTCGGGCCGATCGGCGGCGGCACCGTATTTCTGGATCAGCTTGAAGCGGACATACGCCTGCAGCTCCTTGTACAGCGGCTGCAGTTGCGCCCAGGAGGCTTCCAGTTCTGCGGAGAACTCGGCCGGCTTCATGTCATAGCCGGAGCGCCACAGCTCGCCCGCATCCTTGAAGCCGAACTCCTGGGCGCCCTGGTTGGAGAGCTCGACCAGGCGCGCGTACTTGTCGCGCATCGGCGGCGAGATCGCATGCCAGCCGGCCCACAGTTCGAGCAGTTCCTTGGGGTCGCGTGACTTCGCCATGCGCACGCCGATTTCCTCGATGCCCAGGCACTTCGTCGCATCGCCTGGCGGGCAGTACTTGCCCTTGCCATACATGCCGTTGAGCGCCCCGGTGGTCTCGGCCAGCTCGGCCACCAGCTTGGGATCGGTCGGAGAGCCGTTGAGCTTGAGCAGCATGAACTTGCGCGCCAGCGCGGGCGGCAGGCTCAGCTTGTCGAAGCGGCGCGCCTGGATGACGGCTTCATTGAGCCGCAGCGAAAACCGCGTCTGGGCCTTGGACGACACGGCCTGGCTGTCTTCGTTGATGTCGGTTTGTTGAAGCCAGGCGGCGTGTGCGCCCTCGACGTTGAGTTCATTCAGATCGGCCTCCGTCTTGTCCATGAAGACCTGGGCCTCGGCGGCAGTTGGCGCCTTGGATTTGGCGACGGGCTTGGCCTGGACCGGCGCCGCCAGCGGCAGCAAGGCCAAGGCCAGCCAGCTCGCGCGGCAGAGGATCGTGAAGCGTGAACGCATGCGGTGTCTCCTGAGCCGTGGCGTTAGGGTCGCCGCGACTCCTTGTTGTGGGTCGAGGCTGCGTATCCTAGGGCTTCGGCCGGAACTCCAGCGGCTGGAACAGGAAATGCATGCCTGGCTTCCGATAGGTTCAAGATGCACCGAAAGGAATCCCCCATGCTCGACCGCACGGATACCCTGTTCTCGCATGTCAAACCGGAAGACACGCCGTTCGTCAGCGGTGGCTTGCGCGACTTCTTCCTCTACCGTGACCTCGGCATCGCCGAAGCCACGCACGGCAAGGTGATCGCCCACCTCGTGAAGGCCAATATGGCGCCCGAGAAGGGCACGGGCTGGCACCGCCATGAGGCGGAATTCCAGATCGTCATCATGCTCAAGGGCTGGGCGCGCTTCATGTATGAGGACCAGGAGACGCTCGTTTCGGCCGGTGACTGCGTGCACCAGCGGCCCGGCGTGCGGCACTACCTGTTCGATTACTCGCCCGACATGGAATACCTGGAGATCGTCTCGCCGGCCGATTTCAAGTCGATTGACGTCGACCCGGTCTGCGAGATCCCCGACCCGACGCCCTGGAACTGAGCACGCGGGCACCAGGGCGGTGCCGCCCTGATTCAGGACAGGTCAGAACTCGGCCTCAAGCTCATCGATCTCCTCGGCTTCCACGCGCGCCGCAGCCATCCATTCCTGCATCGGCGGCAGGTTGAGGATCTCCTTGCAATAGGCCTTGCAGAGTTTGTCCAGCGGCACGTCGTAGGTCATGAAGCGCGTGACCACCGGCGCAAACATCGCGTCGGCGATGCAGGGCTTGGCGCCGAACAGGAAGGGGCCGCCGTAGGTCTTCAGGCATTCGGTCCAGATCGTCACGATGCGCTGGACATCGCCCTCCGCGCGCGACCACAGCTTGAACTTGGGGAAATGCGCCTTGATGTTCATTGGCAGCGAGGAACGCAGGGCGCTGAAGCCCGAATGCATCTCTCCGCAGACGGCGCGGCAATGGGCACGTGCCGCCTGATCGGCCGGCAGCAGGCCGGCCTTGGGCTTGATCTCATGAAGATACTCGCCGATGGCCAGCGTGTCCCAGACCTTGAGGCCGGCGTTCTCGAGCATCGGCACGCGCATGGACGCTGACAGCAGCAGCATCTCGGCCTTCATCTCCGGATCGTCGGGCGGGATCACGTGCTCGGTGAAATCGAGCTTGGCGAGTTTGCACATCAGCCAGCCCCGCAGGGCCCACGCGCCGTAGTTCTTGCTGCTGATCGTCAACACCGCTTTGGCCATGCGCACGCTCCTGGAATGACGAAGGCGTCGCAAGCCCCGTGCCACGCGTGGGCTGGCAAGTTGGCTCGGTCCTTGCGTGCTGTTGGGATGGGTTTTCACAAGGCGACATTCATGCTCTATCAGGCCTATCAAATGCAGTCCGATCTGATGTCGCCGTTGCGCCTCATGGCCCAGCAACTGGCCACTTCGCTGTGGTTCCAGCGCACCGAGAAGTCTGCGGTGCGCGCCCTGTCGGCGGCCAACGAAGTGCTGTCGCGCATGCGCCTGACGCACACGCGGCCCGACTACGGCATTGAGCAGGTCACCGAAGAAGCCGTGCTGAAGCTGCCCTTCGGCACCCTGCTCCACTTCCGCAAGCCCGGCGACGAGGCGCGCGAGCAACCGAAGGTGCTGCTGGTGGCGCCGCTGTCCGGCCACTTCGCCACGCTGCTGCGCGAGACCGCACGTACCCTGCTCCAGCATCACGATGTCTACATCACCGACTGGCACAACGCGCGCGATGTGGGCCTGCAGCACGGCGCCTTCGGGCTCGACGACTACATCGACTACATGATGCAGTTCATCGAGACCTTGGGGCCCAACACCCACGTGGTGGCGGTCTGCCAGCCCTGCGTGGCGGCACTCGCGGTCACAGCCTTGATGGCCGAGGACGATCACCCCGCACAACCGAAGAGCCTGACCCTGATGGCCGGCCCGGTCGACTGCCGCATCAACCCGACCGGGGTCAACCACCTGGCGATGAGCAAGCCGATCGAATGGTTCGAGCAGAACCTGGTCAGCCACGTGCCGCTGCCGCACGCGGGCTTCGGTCGCCGCGTCTACCCGGGTTTCCTGCAGCTGACGGCCTTCCTGAGCATGAACCCGGATCGGCACAAGGAGCAGTTCAAGAACATGTACGAGCATCTGCTGGAAGGCCGCGTGGAAGAAGCGCGCACGATCCAGACCTTCTACGACGAGTACCTGGCCGTCAATGACCTGCCGGCCGAGTTCTATCTGGAGACGGTCTCCAAGGTTTTCCACACCTACGACCTGGCGCGCGGCGAGCTGATGTGGCGCGGCCGCCGCGTCAACCCTTCAGCGATCCGCCGCACCGCGCTGATGACCGTGGAAGGCGAGCGCGACGACATCTGCTCGATCGGCCAGACCGTCGCCGCGCAGGATCTCTGCCCGAACATCCGGCCCTACCTGAAGACCCACCATGTGCAAACCGGCGTGGGCCACTACGGCGTGTTCAGCGGCCGGCGCTGGAACCAACAGATCTATCCGCGAGTGCGCGAGCATATTCACGCGAGCCAGGGTTAGCAGGCGCCGCACCGCGCAGCGCTTGCTCGCAAGGCTGCGTGACCCAGCGCTCCAGGAAGGCGCCCAGCTTCACAGCCAGGCCGATGGCGACTGGATAGACGAGAAAGTCCCAACGCATGTCGGGCGCGACGAGGCTGCGGTAGATCGCCACGGCGCTCAGCACCACGAACATGTGGCTCAGGTAGATCTCGTAGCTGAGCCGGCCCATCTTCGCCAGCCATTGCAGGCTGCGCGGCGCGTGCGTGGCCTGGCACAGGTGATGACAGGCCAGGACCAGGGCTGCGGCCGAGCCGGTCAGCAAGAGCATGTTGCCCTGCCCCAGCCATTTGTATGCCAGCCCGAACAGCACCTGCCCCAAGCCCGCGCCGCCCAGCGCCAGCAAAGCGCGGGGCGCCCAAGCCGGCAGCCTCGGCCAGGCTTGCGCCACCAGCGCGCACAAGACGCCCGTGGCGATGGCCGACATGCCGGGCAGATAGGCTTTCTCCTGCCAGATCTCGTTGCCAGCCAGCGCACCTCGGCTAACGGGCAAAGACAGCGCAAGCAGCCCCAGCAGGATCACCAGCGCGCGGCGCGGCACCCACAGGCACAGCAGCGGGAACGCCAGGTAAAAAACCTCTTCGATCGAGAGCGACCACAGCACATCCCACGAGGCCGGCAGCCAGGTCGTCTGCCCTTCGTACCAGTTCAAATGCAAGCCGATGGCCGACCACAGCGCGCCGCCCAGCGATTGGCCGGGTGCGCTGATCCGGTAGTCCGCGAAGCCCAGGACGTGCAACACAGCCAGCACCGCCAGCAGGGCCAACAGCAGCGGCACGATGCGCGCCGCGCGGCGCCGGTAGAAGCCGCGCCAATCGATGCAGTGCAAGGTGCCCGATTGCTCCAGCACGCGGGACGTGATCAGGAAACCCGAGATCACGAAGAAGATGAACACGGCCTCATAACCGTTGAAACACACGGCATTCAAGACGCTCTTCGGCAAGACCTCGATCAGCAGACTCTTCTTGAGCGGCAGCCGAAAACCCAGGCCCAGATGGTTGAGCAGCACCAGCAGGATCGACAGCCCGCGCAGGCTGTCGATGCCCCAGTTGCGGTGCGCCGCCATCTTCATGCGAACAGGCCCGCCAGACGTTCAACGGCAGTTTCTGAAATCGCTCGATCGATCGAAGCGTCCTCGTTCCCGAAATCATGCTCGCCCTGCGACTGCACGAGGATGCCGTCGCGACGCGGCACCGCGATCACGTTATGGCCGCGGTACATCAGGATGTAGTCGACCTCGGGCTGCGGCACCAGGCGCGCCGTCTGGCCGCGCACCGGCGTGATCGAGTTGTCACCCAGCAAAGCTCGCGCGCCGTAGCCGGTGCAGTTGACGATCGTGTGCTCGGGCAGGCCAGACCATTGGCGCGGGCTGGTGAACTCGCGCTGCACGATCTCGCCACCTTCGCGGTAGAAGTCTTCGAGCAGCAGGCGCTGGTAACTCGCGATGTTGAAAGTCATCTGCGTGAAGCGCCGTGCATGCTCGACGCGGAAGGGATGCTCGCCCGCCGCCAGCGCCATCGAGCGCGGATGCAGCTCGGGGACATCGGCGCTGAGCTCGGGATAGTCGGGCTCGTTGGGATAACCATGCGGGCCCTGGTCAAAGGGTGTGTCCGACAGCACATAGCCGTCGCGCCATTCCACCGGCTGGCCTTCGACGCCGAGCAGGCTCTGGTAGGTCTGGAAGGCGCTGCGCGCCATCCATTGCCAGCGCTGCACGAACTCGGGCGTCGCGTGCTCGGTCGTGCAGATGCGCGAGTCGGGAGTCCACAGGCCTGTCGCGCCAGCGGAGGCCACTTCGGGCGGGCGATCCTTGCAGTAGATGCGAACCCGCAGGCCCGCGCGCTGTGCCACGCGCGCCGTCGTCAAACCGATGGCGCCGCAACCGATGATGGCAATGTTCCGCTGCTTCGTCGCCTGGATCATCGGCAAGGCCACGCGGGCCGAACCCCAGGACAGCGACCAGCCGCTGCCACCATGCCCGTAGTGATGGACGATCGTCTTGCCGTACTTGCGCTCGGCCTCGATGCGCGGGCCTTGCGCGCGGAAAGGGCGCAGGCAGACGCGGATGTCGACGATGCGATCGGAGGTGGCCCGCATCGGATGGATCGGCGACGCGCCGGCAAAGCCCTGCGGCGCGACGGGCGTATCGGTCGAGGCGAATGTCGGTGCAGAAATCGCGGCCAGCGCTGCAGGCGCGGCGCCCAGAAACTGTCGACGCTGCAAGCTCATCGCATCACTCGCGCGGGCATCTTCGCGAGCGAGGTGCGGATCTTGACCGCATCGTTGAAGCGCTGCTTCGAGCCGTCGGCATCAAGCAGCACGACGGTCACGTTCCGGCCGGCGCTGCGCATGCGCATCGTCAGGCAGCGGCCGGCCTCGTCGGTGTAGCCGGTCTTCGACAGGCGGATGTCCCACCCCTTGTTGCCGACCAGATGGTTGGTGTTGTGCAGTTCGCGCGGCTTGCCGTTGACGAGCACCTTGGCCTTCTTGTCGCTGGTGATGTCGGCGATCTCGGGGTAGCGCGCGGCGGCGGCCACGATCATGGCCACCTCGGTGGCGGTGGAGGTGTTGGCGGGCGAGAGTCCGGTCGGGTCGCTCAGCGTCGTGTGGACCAGGCCCAGGCTCTGGATCTTGGTGCGCAGCGCTTGCTCGAACGCCGCAAAGCCGCCGGGGAAAGTGCGTGCGAGAGCCGCGGCCGCGCGGTTCTCGGAGGCCATCAGCGCGAACTTGAGCGCGACATCGCGCGGCATTTCGGAGCCCACCGCCAGGAAGGAGCGGCTGTGCTTGAGCGTGTCCACGTCCTCGCCGGTGATGCGCAGCTTTTCTTTCCAGTCGAGCTTGGCATCGAGCAGCACCATCGCCGTCATCAGCTTGCTCAGCGAGGCGATCGGCACGACCGCATCGGCGTCCTTGGCCAGCAACACCTTGCGGCCGGTCTCGTCGAGCACCAGCATGTGCTTGGCGTTCACGGCCAGCTTCATCAGCGCGGCGGATTGGGCCTCGGGGATCACTGCGCTCTTGCTCGTTGCGGGCGTTTCGATGGCCGCGGTTTGCTGCGGCGCTGCGGCTTGCCCGTTGGCTTGGACCAGCAGGCTGGTGCTGGCCAGCAGCAGGGCCGGCAGGGTCAGCTTCCAGCTCGCCGTTTGCGGCGGCGGAGCCATCAGTCTTTCAATTCGTTTGAGCAAGGAGCCTCCTCGGGCGGACAAGATGAATGCGGGTTGGGATGAAGTTATGTTTGTCAGGGACAGCTCGTGCAGCGCCACAGCCAGGCGACGCGGATCGTCGAGCGCCTGCGCGGCCAGCTCGTCGGCCACCTGCTCACGCTCATTACGCATGCGGGTGGAGAGCCACCAGACGACCGGATGGAAGAACAGCAGGGCCTCGACCAGGCTTTGCAGCAGATTGGCCAGATAGTCCCAGCGCTGCACATGCGCCAGTTCGTGGGCCAGCAAGGCTTCGAGCATCGGCGCGGGCATGCCGCTGAGCAAGGCGGCGGGCATCAGCACGACGGGGCGCCAGAAGCCGAAGGTCACCGGACTCGACAGCTCGGGGTGGAGCTTCAGCGGCACTTGTCGATTCAGGCCTAAGCGCGCGGCCAAGGCATCGAGTCGTTGCTGCCAGATCACGGGCGCGGGCATCGCCTGGCGACAGACGCGCCGCACCCACAGCAAGCCGAGGCCCAGGCGCACGGCCATCAAGCCGACGCCCAGGCTCCAGGCCGTGACCACGGCGGGCATCAGCGCTTGCAGATCATCAGACCAGCCGGGTGCATCGACCACCGCCGACGAGAGATCGTCCGCCGCGTCGAGCAGATAGGCGAGGTTCAGCAGCGGCAGCAACAGGCAGACGCCCATCGCCAAAGCGCAGACCAGGTAGCGCCCACGCGGGCCGGAGCCGCGCATCAGCACCAGCACCACGCCGGCCAAGGCGCCGACGATCAGGCCTTGCCAGACAAAGTGGAACAGAGCCCAGCCCAGAGCGGGCACGAGCATCGGCAACGTCGTTTCGTTCATGACGCCGCGCTGTCTTCGCTGCGCAGCAGCCGTTCGATCTCCGCGCGCTCATCAGGGCTGACGTGCCCCTTCAGCGCAGCCAGCACCAGCGCCTTGCCCGAGCCCGCGAAGGCCTTGGCGATCAGCTCCTTGAGCAGGCTGGTCTGGAGCTTCTCTTGCGCCTGGGCCGGCGCATAGAGCTGCGGTCGCTGGCTCTCATCGCGCTTGAGCAGGCCCTTGCCATGCATGAGCTGGAGCTGACGCAGCACGGTCGCGTAGCTGGCATCGTCCCGCTCCTGCGCCAGCGCCTCATGCACCTTCTTCGCATCAGCCGGGCCGATACGCCAGAGCACGCGCAGCAGATCGAGCTCGGCGGCGGTAGGGCGTGGGATCGCGGTCTTGGGCATGACAAATAGAATAACAGTTCTAGAACTGTTTGTCTAATATTTTGGTGGCCCTGAGGTCCGCGCCGTTCATGACCCCCCTCGCTATCCCTGCCCCTAATTCACAGCACAAATTCGCAGCGCAAATTCACGAAGGCCCCGCACAATCTCCGCAACGGAGAGCAGTAGTCATGGAAGTACAGGGCGCAGCCGAACACGCTGAAGGGACTCGATCTGATCCTTCGGCACTGATCGCGTTGACCATCGTCGCCCGGCTTCACCTCATTGCTGCCGAGCCGCAAGCCCTGATGCACGCGTTGGGCCTAGGGGAGCACGACGCGATCTCTCGACAAGACCTCTTGTTGGCCGCCCGACACCTGAGCCTGAAGGCCAAACCTGTACACAGCAGCGTCGATCGCCTCACGCTGCTTTCTCTGCCTGCGCTCGCTCTACTGAACGATGGCCGCACAGTCGTCTTGGCCCAATGCGATGGGCAGCGCGTCTTGTTCCTGGACCCGGCCTCCAGTCGCAACAGCACGGAGCCGGCCCGCCCCACCATCGAGCCGGTCGAAGTCTTCGCCGCGCAATGGAGCGGCGAGCTCATCCTCATCACCAGTCGCACCAGCCTCGCCGGCGCTCTCGCCAAGTTCGATTTCTCGTGGTTCATCCCCAGCATCGTCAGGCACCGCAAGCTGCTGGGCGAGGTGCTGCTGGTGTCGCTCTTCTTGCAGCTCTTCGCCCTGATCAGCCCGCTGTTCTTCCAGGTGATCATGGACAAGGTGCTGGTGCACAAGGGTGTCAGCACGCTCGACGTGCTGATCATCGGCCTGCTGTTCGTCAACTTCTTTGAGAGCGCCTTGACGCTGTTGCGCTCCTACGTGTTCAGCCACACGACGAGTCGCATCGACGTGGAACTGGGCTCACGCCTCTATCGACATTTGCTTCAACTGCCGCTGGCCTATTTTCAAGCGCGGCGGGTGGGCGATTCGGTCGCCCGCGTGCGCGAGTTGGAGAACATTCGCCAGTTCCTGACTGGCAATGCACTCACGCTGGTGCTCGATGTTCTGTTCTCCGTGATCTTCATCGCCGTGATGTTCACCTACAGCGTCACGCTCACTGTGATTGTGCTGATCTCCTTGCCGCTCTATGCGGCCATCAGCATGCTCGTCGTTCCCATCCTGCGCGGACGCTTGAACGAGAAGTTCGCTCGCAGTGCCGAGAACCAGTCGCTACTCGTGGAGAGCATCACTGGCATCCAGACCGTCAAGGCAGGCGCGCTGGAACCGCAGATGGCTCGCCGATGGGACGAACAGTTGGCCGCCTACGTGGCCGCCAGCTTCAAGACGCAAATGCTGGCCCAACGTGGCAACGAGGGCGTGAACCTGATCGGCAAGGTCGTCAATGCCGCCACGCTCTGGTACGGCGCGCATCTGGTGATGGACAGCCAGCTCACGGTCGGCATGTTCGTGGCCTTCAACATGTTCGCCGGCCGCGTGGCGCAGCCGATCATGCGCATGGCCAATATGTGGACGGATTTTCAGCAGACGGGGCTCTCGATGGCGCGCCTCGGAGACATCTTGAACACGCGCACCGAACTGCCGGCGCAAAGCGCCAGCTCGCTGCCGCGCGTGCAAGGTCGCATCACGCTGGAGAACATCAGCTTTCGGTATCGCCCCGATGCGCAGCCAGTGCTGCACGAGCTGAGCCTTGACGTCAAACCCGGCGAAGTCATCGGCATCATCGGCCGCAGCGGCTCGGGCAAGAGCACGCTGACCAAGCTGATCCAACGCCTCTACGTCCCAGAGAGTGGTCGTGTGCTGGTCGACGGGCACGACATCGGCATGATCGACGCGGCTCAGTTGCGCCGGCAAGTGGGCGTCGTGCTGCAAGAGAACATGCTGTTCAACCGCAGCGTGCGCGAGAACATCGCCATTGCAGACCCCGCAGCTCCCTTGGAAGCCGTGATCCACATCGCCAAGCTGGCCGGCGCGCACGAATTCATCAGCGAACTCCCCGAAGGCTACGACACGATAGTGGGCGAGCAAGGTGCCAGCCTCTCCGGCGGGCAACGCCAGCGCATTGCCATCGCCAGAGCCCTGTTCACCCAGCCCCGCATCCTGATCTTTGACGAAGCCACCAGCGCGCTCGACTACGAGAGCGAAGCCATCATCCAGCGCAATATGCGCGCCATCTGCCAGGGCCGCACCGTCTTCATCATTGCCCACCGCCTGAGCGCTGTGCGGCACGCCAATCGGATCCTGGCGATGGACAAGGGGCGCATCGTCGAGACGGGCAGCCATGAGCACCTGCTCGCCCAACCCGATGGGCTCTACGCACACCTGTGGGGCATGCAATCGAAAGGGAGCGTGGACGATAGTCCATTGCCCCTGGAGGCCAGCGCATGAGCACCGTTGCCGATACCGTCAAGCAAGTGCCTCCGGGCCACCCGCTGCCTGACTTGCTACGCCACTACGCCGCCATCTTCAAAGCCGCCTGGGCCATGCGAGATCAACTCGCCGGCCCCAAGCGTTTGGCCGATGAGCGCGCCTTCATGCCCGCCGCGATGGCCTTGCAGGAGACACCGCCCCATCCCGCACCACGCCGCGCGGCCATTGCGATTTGCCTCATCTTCGTGGTCGGCCTGCTCTGGGCCTTCTTCGGCAAAGTCGACATCGTCGCCGTAGCTCAGGGCCACATCGTGGTGAGCCAGCGCAGCAAACAGATCCAACCGCTGGAAACCAGCGTGGTGCAAGCGATCTACGTGAAGGATGGAGACAAGGTCAAGGCCGGCCAACTCCTGATCCAACTCGACGCGACCAGCACGCAGGCCGATGCCAAGCGCGTGGATGAAGATCGAATCGCTGCCACCTCCGAATTGCTCCGTACGCAGAGCCTGCTCAGCAGCTTGGCCAACGGCACGGCACCGCAGCTCCAAACGAATGCCCTGCCAAGCGCGGACGCGAACGAAGCCCGCATTCAGCTGCAAGGCGAGTGGACCGACATCAGCGCGCAGGTCGCAAAACTCGAAGCCGAGATCGTGCACCGCAGGGCGGAAATCGCCACCACGGAGCAAATGGTTATGAAGTTACAAACCACCCTGCCCTTGGCGCAGGCACGTGAGAGTGACTATCAAACGCTCGCCAAGCAAGGGTTCATCGCCGGTCATGCAACGCAGGATCGCACACGCGAACGGATTGAAATGGAGCGCGATCTAGCGACGGCCATCGCGCGCCGAGCGGAGGCGCAAGCGGGTTTGAGCGAAGGGCAGCAGACGCTCAACGCCTACCGCGCAGAAACGGCGCGCAGCCTGCGCGAGCGGATGGCGCAGGCCGAGCTCAAGACCAAGCAACTCGGTGAAGACGGCATCAAGGCGGGCAAGCGTGACGCACTCACCCGATTGACGGCACCAGTGACAGGCACTGTGCAGCAGCTTGCAGTGCATACGCCAGGGGGTGTCGTAACGCCAGCCCAGGTACTGCTTGTACTTGTGCCAGACGACTCTGAAGTGACGGCCGAGGTGACCTTGGAGAACAAGGACATGGGCTTTGTGCGCGAAGGTCAGATTGCAGAGGTCAAGTTGGAGACCTTTCCGTACACGCGTTACGGCACGGTGCCAGCCGTCGTGAAGACCATCAGTGCTGATGCCGTCAACGATGAGAAGCGTGGAGCGGTTTTCCCGGTCACGCTGACGCTAGAGAAATCCAGCCTAGCGGTTGATGGACGGCCCATCAAATTGGCGCCCGGGATGAATTTAGCAGCGGAGATCAGGATTGGACAGCGCCGGGCAATTGACTATCTGGCCGGACCCGTACGTGAGCATCTAGATGACAGCCTGCGAGAGCGATAGTCACACTTAAACAAGCTATACCGCCATACATGCATGCGAACACCGAATTACACACGGCCAACACAAAATATGGAAATCAAACCATGCATCATTCTCTAAGAAGTTCCAAATTAATATTCTTATCCTTCGTGATGCTTCTCTTCTCAAACACCAAGTCTATGGTGCCAACTCGGACGACGTGGTCGACTTACTCGCGGCATTTACAAAGGCAACACAAAATGATGACCAAATTTTAGCGGCCGCTCTACAGCAGTTTAATGTTGCACACCAATTCAAATGTGAATATGAGGGCCCCGGCGAACTCCACTGCGAGCGTACAAAGCAAAGGCCGGGTAATGAAGTACTCAACCTCGAATGTGAACATTAGTCAAACAAACCATGCACCTGGGTTCTTCATGGAGATATTCATGAGATCGGCGCAAAGATTAAGCATCTCCGATTTCTCGCGAAAATATCTAAGCGACTGGAAAATGGGCCCCATTTCCGAAATCCATGAACCTATTAGGCGATGGTTGGAAGAGATACGAGGAGCCCTGCAAGTTGGCTGCCTATATCGAAAACACAAGAACGAAGCTCAAGGCACAGGTCGAGCTACATATTGAAACGCAAGGCCATCCGACTCCAAATAGCTCATCTTGTGATCAACCAGTTTCGGCACTTATTCTAACCTCAGGAAAGACGGAGTAACGATTATGCCACTGTCAAGCAACGAAATTAAGAATCTGATCAGCCAAGCCGCAAAATCGACAGGGGCAATAGGCGTGGACAGTTACACCTTTGGGCTCGTGCAAACTTCGTCATGACGACAGGTGCATCAACCCAAGACCGGGCGGCGGCGCGTAATCGACTGTTTTTGCTCAGTCCCGCATGTGAACATCTCGACAACAGTCATAGCGAACGGCAGTTAAGTCCAGAACCCGTCCCGGGAACAAATTGATGTCAACGTCATGCCAATACATTGACTCATAGAGAACCGTGAAGATCAAAGGCACGCAGCATTCCTGCGGCAATTTTCAAATCCACACTACCATTCTTCACAGAACTCCAATTCAAAGCGCATTCATCAATAGCAGAAATTCAATGATGTTGCCGATTTTCTATAGCGCTCACAAAGGCCACAGAAAAACAGGAGCTAGCATTTATTTTCGCAGCAAATAAATAGTCTCGCGCACAAGTGAAAATGTAATTAAGCAGAATCCAATGGGCTCTGAAGCCCCCCAGATTCAAATAAAAGATGCCAATGGAACGTTGGACATCAAACACAACCGCCATCTAACATCGCCAAGTCTAATGCCCATCCAATACCATTAAATATATCTCATTCATCGTACATCAACAATTGCTTAAACATCATGAAAAAAATCGTCCTCAGCACCATGCTTATCACGAGCTTCGCGGGGGCGCCAGCCGCACCTGCGGTGGTAGTTAATTCCGGCGATATTACGTCATCAATCACGGTGATACCAATAAAAGGAGCCGCGATAGAAGCCATATTTTCAGAATGGGATGAATATTTCGACGGTCGATCGAAATTCTCATATAAGTTTCTACGCAAGTATTCATCACCAACGGTTGCCAAAGATATTTATCAGTCTATACCTGTGTATGACGGCGAAGATAAAGTCGAAATTTACCGACGGAGAACAGCCGACTGCATCGTTGAATCCTTTCAACTACAAATTCAAGCGGACGGAAACGCATCTTTGATAACAACGAGCAGAGCATATATAGCAGGAAGTTTATCTGTCACTCCGCAGAATGAGCCGGAAGTGCAGAGGGTCACGACATATTCGCTCAAGCGCAACGAGGGGCAGCAGCACTTACCTAGAGCCTACTTCGCGAAGACAAAAACAAGGATCAGCAAAGATAAGGCATGTACTGACGCAGAAATCAACTCACTATTGCTCGACACATATTAATGACTTTCAACGAGAAATGGAGTAATCATCATGAGCACAACGGCTTCAGTTTCCGGATCGCAGCAGGTCACGTATACGGACACCGCAACGGGAAATCAGACAACATTGAGCGGCGGGTCCGCAGCTTGGCGAAACAATAATCCTGGGAACATTGTCGCGGGCCCGGTAGCAACGCAACTGGGGGCGATCGGGAAGGATTCGAACGGCTTTGCCATATTTTCCAACGTCGAGATTGGCACGCAAGCGCTGGCAGCGGTGGTGCAAACCTATGTAAATGCTGGGTCGTCCATTGATTCGATGATGCAGTCCTATGCACCCTCATTTCAAAATAATACGGCGGCATACCAGAAATTTCTCTCTCAACAGGTTGGAGTTTCCGGAGCCACGAAGCTGAAGAATTTAACGCCGACGCAAACCAAGGCGTTGCTGAGTGGGATCGTCAGATTTGAAGGGACGACACCGGGCAAAGCCATATACAACTATCCTCACAGCAGCATACCTGTAACAGCAACATTGCCCGACGACTATTTGTACACGGGAAGTTACTCGCCGTCTAAGATCTCTATGACCATTACAAATCCCGTCGTGATTAACCCCACGTCACCGCCGACTCAAGCTGATCCTAATCCAAACATATATGGAACCGGCGGCGAGGATTGGGGCGGCGGCGACGGGAGCGGGGAGGATGACTTTAGTTCCTGGATTGGCACTCCGTCTTCTGAGCGCGGCCAGCCGAATGCCGACCTGAGCTTGAAGCGGATAGGCGACTTCGGCCAAATCACTTCGCTGGGCACCTCTCACAGTTTGGCTGGCGCGACTGTTAACCACGGCGCCGACAGTCCCAGCACGAATTTCTTGAATGGCAACGCGTTAATCCACGCGATGGCTGCTTTCGGCAGCTCGGCAGGAAATCATTCCATATTGCCGATGGAGCATGAGCACCTTTCGCATTTCCCTGTGCTAGCGAGATAGGCCAATGCAAAGACCGCGATGTCGCATATACGGGAATGCACCTCGATTTTCAATATTCAGCGAGGACTATGGATGAATGACCTTGGGGAAATTCTCTACCGTGCCCAACTCAAATTCCCCGAGCACGAAATCCAAGATTTAAAAACTGGACTCTCGGGAACGTTGATCGGGAAGTCTAGGCGCGACTCAAGCCTGAAATCTGTCTGGGACGAAATATCGCGCCCGATTCATCTTGATCAATGCGCCTTTCTATTTGACGAAATAGGTCGCTTCGCCGCTTACATTGCGTGGGCGAAGGTCGATGACGAAGTCGATCAGCGCCTCATCCGGTCCGGGACTCGGACGCCCATATCGAATCATGAGTGGGCCGCCGGCCGAAACGTATGGATTACGAACTTTATTGTTGCCAGGGGCAGCGCCAACGCCACGCTCGCGCGAATGCGTGATACTTTCTTCGCCGCCGAAGCTGAAATCAAGTATATGCGGCAACGCCGTCATGGGTGGATGATCAAGAAGATCATTCGAAATAGAAGAAACTCTTTCTTCAAAGCCGGTTGCCGCGGCATGTCGGAAGCGTCCGAAGAGTTGCATGAGCATGTGTTATTGGAACGGCAGGCTGGCTTCGAGCGGAACATTACGTTAGGAGCCTGCCTACGACTTGCTGCCTCGACAGCGCGCTACCAGAACACAAAGAGCGCTGATCTGTTGCGACGGTTGGAACTTTGCGAGTACCGCGGCCAGTTAAAAACATACGAAGATCGCGATGGCAGGATCAACGGATTCATTACGTGGGCCTGGTTTTCAATGCGCACGATTGAAAGGCTTGCAACGCGGGAGATATCGCTCGACGAGATTCATCACAGCGAATGGAACGAGGGCGACCAACTTTGCTTCTTGGATATGGCAGGTGGAGAAATCAGGCATCAGGGCGTGAGCCGCGACCTCGAATACGATCTATTTCCAGATGAAGCTGGGTATTTCATCTATTGCACCACCAAATCACTAGACGATTCGAGTATTCGCGAGTTCTCAAGGGACCGCGAGACCTCATTTTCAGTTGGGGCATAGTCGATGCCTGCGTATCTCAACACCGACGAGTCACGACATCTCTTCTCCGAGGCAACGGGGCATGTCGCCGTTCCTTTGGAACGTTTGAAGAGCGGGCGCGTTGTCTGGATAAATGAGGCCTATAGAGATTTGGACCCTCAGGCTCATTCGGACACTTCGCCCGAAGATTACAGGCGACACATTCTTGACCGATGCGCGTTCGTCACAGCGATTCCTCGAGGTGCCAACGAATTGATTGGGATTGCTGATCGATACGGCGGGTCTGGTATTGGTCACAACGGCGGAAGCGGGCGTGCAGCGTTCGTCAATGGATATCACTTGAAAGGGATCGGAAGGACTCCTCTGTTGAGTCCGAGAGCACTCAGGTCTCATGCAAGCGGAACGTCGTCACTGAATGCATCGATCAGAGAAGCAATCTACTCATCCATTGCTCGAAGTTGCTTTCATCACTCAGCGATTCCAGTCTTGGCAATTATTGCCACAGGAACTGATGACGATCGGGTCAGTCGCTCTCAGAGCCGGGCTATTTTAGTTCGACCTTGTTTCATAAGAGCAGCCCATTTTGAGCGGGCCGTCGGCTTTATATCAGCAAATCACAAAGAAGGGCTCCTTGATTCAAGAAGAGTTTCCTCCTTCTTCGCAAGCTTTCGAGAATTATTTTCGGATGAGGTCCTCACAAAAGCGTACATGTCTTTCTTTGATAGCTGGGCCAGACAGCTAGCATGTTCATTCGTTCAAAGATTACCGCATGGTGCAAACACGACATCGAACATATCCATCCACGGAGAATTATTAGATTTCGGTTCAATGTCATCCGTCCCTTCGTGGGCAAATTTTTCAACCATGTTACGCCCCTTGCCTCTAAGTGACCTATTCACGATCATTGAGAGAGCGCACTGTTCATTAGCCTATTATTTCTCCCGCCATTTCAGCAATCAACTAGGAGCCCGATCACTCTGTAAAATATTGATCGAACAAGCAAGACACACATTCAAAACGACTTTGCTCCGCGAAATATTGATCAACTGCGGAATTAGTATTGACACGATCAATAAGATTATTGAATGCAATGGGCATGGCAAGCTGCTTTTGCATACTAGCAAGCTGTTGAAGCATTACCAGATGGTTGTCGCAGATGCCGTTAATGGTTTAAGACCAGGAGTTTTCCATCTGGATCTTGGCCAAGTCTGGGCGGAAAATCCGCCTAGTCACCTGCGCGAACTGCGCTCATGTCTGAGCGACTTTTGCACCGATATTGACGAAGCCGCAGCAAGTTCGCAAACTCGTTGTCTGCCTTTTGAAAACTTGCAGCGCGAGCGTCTTCGGTCTGAGATTGTTCGGTTGACAGATCAAGTATTTAGAGACGACCAGATGCACGACGCCATGGTCAAAGATTTCATTGAACGGACGGTGGCCGCGCGCATATCGGTTCATTGAGTGGATATGCGCTATGCCATCGTCATTGAGAAGGCCGAGAGTAACTACTCTGCCTATGTCCCCGATCTTCCAGGTTGCGTGGCCACTGGAGCGAGCCTCGCGGAAGTCGAAGCCGAGATCCGCGATGCCATCGTCTTCCACGTAGAAGGCTTGCGCGAAGACGGCTTGCCAATTCCCGCTGCCCAAAGCCAAGTCGAATACGTCGAAGTTGCGGCTTAGGTAGGGCAAGCGGTCCGGCTCAAAACAGGTGCGACAGCAGCCAGAACAGCGAGCCCGACAACAGAATCGCCGCCGGCAGCGTCAGCACCCAGGCCATCAACAGATTGCGGATCGTCGACATCTGCAGGCCTGACTTGCTGGCTGCCATCGTGCCGGCAACACCCGAAGACAAGACGTGTGTAGTCGAGACCGGCAGGCCGTACATATCAGCCGCGCCGATGGTCATCATCGCGACCAGTTCGGCCGAGGCGCCTTGCGCGTAGGTCAGGTGCGTCTTGCCGATCTTCTCGCCGACGGTCACGACGATGCGCTTCCAGCCCACCATCGTGCCCAGGCCCAGCGCGATCGCGACGGAGACCTTCACCCACAGCGGGATGAACTTGGTGGCGTTGTCGAGGCTGCCCTGGAAGGCTTTCAGATTGGCCTTGGTGTCGGCATCGAACTTGGCGTCATCCGATTTACCCAGCAGGCGGACCGCTTCCGAGGCCAGGTACATGTCGTTGCGAACGTTCGTGACGGCCGCGAACGGCACCTTGGAGAGCGTGCCGTTGTCCTTGATCTGCGCACCGATGTCGCCGGAGATCGCGGCCAGCGCCGGCACCACTTCGGGCGTGAAGCTCTTGGTGCGCACATAGGTCGTCAGCACCTGGCGTGAGTCGACCGGCGAAGCGGGCATCACGAACACCGTGCTCTTGGCCAGCGAGGCTTGCGTGACCTGAGCCAGCGCCACGAACTGCGTGGTCTGCTCGGCCGGCATGGCGCGGTTCAGCGCGTAGGCCATCGGCATCGTGCCCACCAGGATCAGCATGATCAGGCCCATGCCCTTCTGACCGTCGTTGGAGCCGTGGGCAAACGAGACGCCGGTGCAGGTCACGACCAGCAGGCTGCGGATCCACCACGGCGGCGGCTTGTTCCCCTTGGGCGCTTCGTACAACGCCTTGTTCTTGACCAGGCGGCGCAAGACCAGCAGCAGCAAGGCCGACAAGATGAAGCCGACCAGCGGCGAGAGGAGCAGCGTGTAGCCGACCTTCGTGACCTGTGACCAATCGACACCGCTCGTGCCATCACGGCCGTGCATCAACGCATTGGCCACACCCACACCGATGATCGAACCGACCAGCGTGTGCGAAGAAGACGCCGGCAAGCCCAGCCACCAGGTGCCGAGGTTCCAGACGATGGCCGCGATCAGCAGAGCGAACACCATCGCGAAGCCGGCGCTCGAACCGACCTGCAGGATCAGCTCCACCGGCAGCAAGGCGATGATCCCGAATGCCACCGCACCGCTCGACACCAGCACGCCGAGGAAATTGAAGAAGCCCGACCACAGCACCGCCACATTGGGCGGCAGCGAGTGCGTGTAGATCACGGTCGCGACGGCATTGGCGGTGTCATGGAAGCCGTTGACGAACTCGAAGCCCAGCGCGATCAGCAGCGCCACGCCGAGCAGCAGGTAAGGCACCCAGGTGGTGGCCGGCACGCCGGCATCGACCACATCGCGCGTCAGGCTGTAGCCGCCGAACAGCAGGCCGGCGGCGAGCAGGCCAATGAACACGATGATCGTGACCGGGCCGGTCTTCTGGTCCAGCTGCGGCCGCGACGCAGCCTCGTGCGGAGGGTGGCCGGCGGCGGCCGGCACGGTGATGGTTGCAGTGCTGTTCATGGTCAGTAGATCTCCGGTACAACAATGTTCTGGGGCACGGGATTGCGCACGTAGTCCTCATGGCGCTGGCGTTCAGGCAGCACGATGGGCGCGTGTTCCGTGGCCTCGTAAGGCATCTGGTTGAGCAGATGGTGGATGCAGTTCAGGCGCGCCTTCTTCTTGTCGTCGGCCTGCACCACCCACCAAGGTGACTCAGGAATGTGAGTGCGCTCGAGCATGATTTCCTTGGCCTTGGTGTAGGCTTCCCAGCGGCGGCGCGACTCCAGGTCCATCGGACTGAGCTTCCACTGCTTGAGCGGGTCATGGATGCGGCCGAGGAAGCGCAGGTGCTGCTCTTCGTCGGAGATCGAGAACCAGTACTTGATCACCTGCACGCCCGAGCGCACGAGCATCTTCTCGAACTCGGGCACGCTGCGGAAGAACTCCTCGTACTCCTCGTCGGAGCAGAAGCCCATCACATGCTCGACGCCGGCGCGGTTGTACCAACTGCGGTCGAACAGCACGATCTCGCCCGCGGCCGGCAGATGCGCGGCATAGCGCTGAAAGTACCACTGCGTGCGTTCGCGGTCGCTCGGCGCGGGCAGCGCGGCCACGCGGCACACGCGCGGGTTCAGACGCTGCGTGATGCGCTTGATCACGCCGCCCTTGCCCGCCGCATCACGGCCCTCGAAGAGGATCACGACCTTGTGGCGCGAGGCCACCACCCAGTCCTGCAGCTTGACGAGCTCGCCCTGCAGGCGGAACAGCTCGCGGAAGTACTGGCGGCGGCCTTCCTTGTAGGCCTCGGTCTTGTCATCGACGATGCCGGCGATCGCATCCTCGACGCGGTCGTCGAGATCAAGCTCCAGCTCCTCGTCATAACTGTCAGCCAGATCCGCATGGATCTTGCGAACCAGTTCGCGGTCCAGTTCGTGGTTGTTGGCAAGCAAGATAAGGCTCCATACCGATGCACAAGCGGGTCAGGCTAACGACGCAACAAGACGGAACCGTGACATGAAACCTTAGTGATTTAGGGGGCGGGTAATGGAGGACATCTTCTTCACTTTGCCGTCACTGCACCGTCACAAATCGAGTCACTTCCCTGGGGATTACCATTCCGGCCGGCTGTTCCCTCCCCTCCTCCCCTCCTCCCGTCCACGCGCCCGCCCGAGAAAATCCATGACCCTTGCTGCCACAGCACCTTTGAACGCCGCCGCCGAGCCGCGCAACTCCGCCCGCCAGGTGGCCCTGGCCTCGCTGGTCGGCACGGCCATCGAGTTTTATGACTACTACATCTACGCGGCCGCGGCGGTGCTGGTGTTCAACACCCAGTTCTTCTCCAAGAGCGATCCGGCGACCGCCACGCTGCTGTCGCTGTCAACCTTGGCCTTGGCTTTTCTGGCGCGGCCGATCGGCTCGGCGCTGTTCGGCCACTTCGGCGACCGCATCGGCCGCAAGCGCACGCTGGTGGCTTCGCTGCTGACGATGGGCTTGTCGACCGTGGCCATCGGCCTGCTGCCGCCGTATGAAAGCATCGGCATCTGGGCGCCGATCCTGCTGTGCGTGTTCCGCATCGGCCAGGGCATCGGCCTGGGCGGCGAATGGGGCGGCGCGGCGCTGGTCGCGACCGAGAACGCGCCCGAAGGCAAGCGCGGCTGGTTCGGTTCCTTCCCGCAGTTGGGCGCGCCGATCGGCCTGTTCACGGCCAATGCGGGCTTCTTCCTCGTCAGCTGGATCATGGGGCCCGAGAAGATGATCGCCTGGGGCTGGCGCATCCCTTTCCTGCTTTCCTTCGTGCTGGTGGCGGTGGGCCTGTATGTGCGCCTCACCTTGCATGAGAGCCCCGTCTTCCGCCAGGCCGAGCAGGCCGGCCGCAAGCTCAATGCGCCGGTTTCAGCGGTGATCAGCCAGCACGGCCTGCGCCTCTTGCAGGGCGTGATGATCATGACCACGACCTATGTGCTGTTCTATCTGATGACGGCCTTTGTGCAGGTCTATTCCAAGAGCCCGGTGGCGCTGTCGGCGGCCGGTCATCCGACGGGCCTGGGCATTCCGGCCAACACCTTCACCGGTATCCTGCTGATCGGCGCGGTCGTGTTCGGCATCTTCACGAGCATCTCGGGCATCTGGGCCGACCGCATCGGCCGCCGCCGCTGGTTGATGGGCGTGACGGTCGCGATCATCGTCTTCGGTCTGGGCATGAGCAGCTTCCTGAGTGCAGCGTCGCCCACCACGGTGCTGGCCTTCATCGTCGTCGGCCTGGCCTTGATGGGCGCCACCTTCGGCCCGATGGCCGCGCTGCTGCCCGAGATGTTCCCGACCGAGGTCCGCTACTCGGGCGCCTCGCTGGCCTACAACCTCGCCTCGATCACCGGCGCCTCGGTGCCGACCATCGTGGCGCTGGAGCTGAACAGGAACTACGGCCTGTGGGGCGTCGGCCTGTACCTCGCGGCCAACGGGCTGATGACGCTGCTGGCGCTGTATTTCTCGCGCGAGACGCGGGATGTGGATCTGACCCGCGCGGTTTGAGCGCGCGGGCCGGCGCATGGCGGCCTCAGAGCCGGCTCATCTCCATCCGCCAGTTGTCCTCCCAGCTGCGGCCGCCGTCGATCGAGAAGGCCTGGGTCCAGCGCAGGGCGTTGGCACTCACGCGTTCCCAGACGAAGCGGACGAGCACGGTGCGGCCGTCGTCTTCGTCCACGCCGTAGAACTCGCCGCGGGCGCCGCACCAGCCGCCTTGTACCGGCGGGAAGACCTTGCCGGAGCGGCTGTTGATCCAGTAGATCGACCATTGCTTGGTCTGCATGTCGAGGCTGCGCATCGTCGCGCCGGAGAAGCCTTCGGACTCGAAGTGGATCTCGTCGAAGCTGACCTGGCCGCCCATGTGCGACCAGGCCTCGATCATCGCGTCGAACTCGCGCCAGTCGCTGGTGTTGCCGCGCAGGCGGGTCATGAGGCGGCGGTTGCGGACCGACCAGCGGCCGACCAGGAAATCGAAGTCGCCGGGGCGGCCGATATAACGCGGTGCGCCGGGGTCGAGTTGCAGCTCGGAGCGTACGGTGGGTTGCAGACGCAGCAGTTGCGGGTCGGACCAGGGTTCCAGTGCGGCGGTCAGTGACGCTCGGGCTGCTGCATCAAGATCCTTCGGCAGCCGCAGCAACCAGACCGCATGGCGTTCGCCCTCGCGCACCGGCAGGCGCGGGAAGTTGTTCGGCGTCGTGTCGGTGGTCCAGCGGCCGACCACGTCGCCGTCGAGGTGGGCCGTTATGGCATCTTCGAGCGCGGCAAGAACATCGTTGTCGCCGACGAGGCGGCAATCGATCGCGAGGAACAGCTGGCCGGTCTGCCCGCCCGTCACCGGCGCCGCACCGAAAGGCTTCAGCAGCAGCACGTCGTCCGAGTCGATCATCGTCGCGTTCGCCTGCTCGCGATGCGCCTGCCAGACCGGGCCGGTGTAGAAACTGCCCAGCGCAGCCGGGCGCGCGGCCATGTCGGCAAAGCCGCGCAGCCAGACGAAGTGGTCGGGGCGGTCCATGTCGGTGAACAGGCCGGGCAGCGTGATGCCGCAGTCCTGCTGGGCCTCGATGAACTCGCGCTCGAACAGGGTGATCAGCGTGTCGCGCTGGCCGGGGTGCAGCGTGTAGTTGCGCAGCTCGAAGACGGTGGCGGGGTTGGGTGTCGTTGTCATAGCGGGTCTCCTGGGGATCTGGATGAAAGAGCCACCATGCTGCGCGTCAAACACTGACAAGGCCTGTCAGTGTTTTCGCCGCACAATGCGATCACGATGCAAGCGAGCCGTCTTCTCTCGATCCTGATGCTCTTGCAGAGCCGTGGGCGCCTGTCTGCGCAGGCGCTGGCCAGCGAGCTTGAGGTCTCGGTGCGAACGATCTACCGCGATGTCGACCGGCTCAGCGCCAGCGGCGTGCCGATCTGGGCCGAACAGGGGCGCACCGGCGGCTTCCAGTTGCGTGAAGGTTGGCGCACGAAGCTCGACGGACTGACCGCGCCCGAGGCACAGGCGATGTTTCTCGCCGGCCTGCCGGGGCCTGCCGCCGATCTGGGCCTGGGCGAAGCGCTCGCCTCCGCGCAACTGAAGCTGAAGGCCGCGCTGCCGCCCGAGTGGCAGGACGATGCGCAGCGCGTCGGCACGCGCTTTCATCTGGACCCGGTCGATTGGTACCGTGAAACGCCGGCCGTCGATCATCTGGGGCCGATCGCGCGAGCGGTCTGGCAGGCCGAGCGCATCAGCGTGCGCTATGATAGCTGGCAGGGCGAGGCACAACGCGAGCTGGAGCCGCTCGGCCTGGTGCTGAAGGCCGGCACCTGGTATGTGATTGCGCGCAGTGCCGTCCCTTCTTCAAGGAACGGACCGCCGCGCACCTACCGCTTGCAGAGCATCCTGGAACTGCGTCTGACCGGCGAGACCTTCAAGCGCCCGCGCGGCTTTGACCTGGCCGCTTACTGGCGCGAATCCACGCGCCGCTTCGAGGCGGAGCTCTACCGCGGTGAGGCGCGCTTGAGCGTCAGCGCGCGCGGGCTGAAGTGGCTGAGCCTGCTCAGCAATGCGGTCGCCCAGGCCAGCCGCCGTGGCAAGCCAGACTCAGAACGCCCAGGTTGGTCCATCGTAAGAATCCCGATCGAATCGACCGAGCACGCGGCCGGCCAGCTGATGCGGCTCGGCGCCGAGGCGCTGGTGCTCGGCCCGAAGGATCTGCGCGAACGCCTGGCTGAGCAGGCGCGCGAGATGCTGGCGCTCTATACGGCCTGACAGCTCAAGCGATCCCGATTACGGTCCAACCGTCACCCACTCCACACGTAACCAGTTATCCGCACGGTGCACGACCGTGACATTGCTGCGCGTCGCCCAGGGAATCATCTGGCGGTGCAGCGGGATCACGTGGATCTGCTGCTTGAATTCCAGCAGCGCGGCCTTCACCAGGGCCTCGCGCTTGGCGGGGTCGATCTCGGTGCTCGACTGCGCGGCCAGGGCGTCGAACTTGTCGTCCTTCCAGCCGTAGTTGTAGTAGCCCACGCCCTTCTCGCCCCGGTTGCGGAAGACCGGCGTCATGATCGACTCGGCATCGGTCACGGCGCCGCCCCAGCCGTACATCCAGGCGCTGGTGTCCATCTTGTCGACCTTGGGGAAGAAGGTCACGCGCGGAATGGCGTTGACGCGCACCTTGACCTTGAGCTGCGCCCACATCGAGGCCAATGCGAGGCAGATTTTTTCGTCGTTGATGTAACGGTTATTGGGGCAGTCGAGCGTGAACTCGAAACCGTCGGCGTAGCCGGCCTCGGCCATCAGCTTGCGCGCGGCGGCGAGATCGAAAGGCAGGCGCGCTTCGATCTGCGGATCGTCGTAGGCGCCGCTGGCGGCGGCGGTCAGGCCGCCGGTGGGCACCGATTGCCCGTTCATCAGCTTGGTCTTCATCGCCTCGATGTCGATGGCCTGGTAGAGCGCGCGGCGCACGCGGATGTCCTTGAAAGGGTTTTTGTCTCCGGGGGCCTTGCCGTAGAGCAGCTTGTCGCGGTTCTGGTCGAGCCCGATGAAGACGATGCGGTTCTCGGGGCCTTCGACGATCTTCACGCCCTCGGTGCGGCGCAGTTGCGCGAGATCGCGCGGCGCCGGATCGATCACGAAATCGACGGCGCCCGAGACAAGTGCGGCCAGCCGCGTCGCGTCATTGGCGATCGGCGTGAAGACGACGTTCTGCACATTGCCGCTGTACTTGCCCCACCAGTTCGGGTTGCGCTTGTAGATGGTCTTGATCGCGGGCTGGCGGCTCACCAGCACCAGCGGGCCGGTGCCGTTGGCGTTGAAGGTGGCGTAGCTTTCCTCGCCATGCGTGAAGTCGAGCGGCTTGGTCACGCGGTGCTCTTCGCACCAGCGCTTGCTCATGATGTTGATCAGCGCCACATGCTGCAGAAAGATCGGGTTGAAGGTCTTGAGGCTGAACTCGACGGTCAGCGGGTCGATCTTCTTCGCCGTGCCGGTGGCATTGGCGTAGACCGAGATCTGCGAGGTGGGCAGCTTGGCGCGCTCGAAGGAGAAGACCACGTCGTCGGCCGTGAACGGCGTGCCGTCATGGAACTTCACACCGGCGCGCAGCTTGAAGCGCCACAGCAGCGGCGAGACCTGCGTCCAGCTCTCCGCCAGTTCTGGCGCCAGCTTGAGCTCGCGGTCGCGCCCGATCAGAAACTCGTAGACCTGCGCATTGAGCATATTGGTCATGCTCTCGTTCTGCGAGTACGGGTCCAGCGTCTGCATGTCGCCCTGCCCGGCCATGCGCAGGGTTTGCGCGGGCGCGAACGCGCTGGCGCACAGCAGCAAGCAGGTGATCAGGAGACGTTTCATCGCGGGGCCTTTCCTTCAATAGATGGCCCGAGTGTAGATTCAGGCCCCCATGCGCCAGAGCTCTTCCACCTGCGTGAAACCCCACTCGCGCGGCTGCTCACGCGCGACGATGCGGTCGCTGACACCGGGCTTGGAAAGATCGAGCAGTTCCAGCGGCACCGGCATCTTCGATTTGGTCGAATAGAAGATCCGCACCAGCGGCGACACCAGGCTGGCGTTGCTTTGCTCGACCACCACGGCCATGCGGCCCGACTCCAGCCGCACCATGCTGCCGACCGGGTAGATGCCCAGGCTCTTCACGAAGGCCTGGAAGACCGGAGGATCGAAGTGACCCTCCCACTGCGCCATGCGCTGCAGCGAAACGGCCGGATCCCAGGCGCTCTTGTAGGCACGGTTCGACGTGATCGCGTCGTAGACATCGCAGACCGCCCCCATGCGGGCCAGCAGGCTGATCTGGTCGCCCTTGAGTTTTTCCGGATAGCCCGTGCCATCCATCTTCTCGTGATGGTGGAGGCAGACATCGAGCGCGGAGTCGGGCGCCGAATGGCCGCTCTTGAGCAGATCGTGACCGCGTTCGGGATGGTGCTTGATGATCGCGAATTCTTCGTCGGTCAGGCGGCCCGGCTTGTTCAGCACGGCGGCCGGCACCAGCATCTTGCCCACGTCGTGCAGCAGCCCGGCGAGGCCGGCCTCGCGGGTCTGAGCTTCGTCCATGCCGAACTGGCGCGAGAGCGCCACCATCAGCGCGCACACGGCGACCGAGTGCATGTAGGTGTAGTCGTCCTGGGTCTTCAGGCGCGCCAGGCTGATCAGGGCCGAAGGGTTGCGGGCCACGGAGGCGGCCACCTCCTCGACCACGGGCAGGCATTCTTCGAGTTCCACCGCGCGGCCCAGGCGCACCTCGCTGAAGAGCGAGATGATCTTCTGGCGGGAACCGTTGATCACCTGAGCGGCGCGGTCAAGTTCGCTGCCGATCGAGACGCGTGCGGCGGGCACGGGCCGGGCTGGAGCGACCGGTGCGGCAGCGACAGGTGCGGCCGCTACGGCGACTGGCACGGTTCCAGCGGCGGGGGCTTCGACATCCGCGCCCTTGCTCACATCAATCCAGATCGCCGAGACCTTGCTGCGGATCAGCGCATCCAGGTCCGCCGCCTCGCGCAGCACGAACTTGGTCTTCCAGAAAGGATGCGCCAGCCACGGCCCTTCCAGGGACTGGATGTACATGCCCAGCTGGGCTTGACGCGTCGGGATCTTCTTGAGCACGGCCGAGTATCACCCAGCCCCGACAGGGGTTTCAGCGAAAACGGCTCTCGGGGACCGAATGCAGTTCGCTCGGCAGCGTCGACAGGTAGTCGGCGATCTCTTTGAGCTCGGCGTGGTTGAAGCCCTTCACCTGGCCCGCCATGATCGCGTTGCTGCGGCCGACCAGGTTGTTGCCGGTGGTCTGGTAGGACTTGAGCGCGGCAAACAGGTAGTCGGCATGCTGGCCGGCGAGTTTGGGCTCCATGCCGGTCAGCGGCTTGCTGTAGTTGGCGCCGTGGCAGGAAGCGCAATTGCCCTTCTTGAGCAGATCGGCCACATGGCCTGTGGGCGCTGCGTCGGGTTGGGCGGGCGTCGGGACGCTCTTGCCCAGTTGCTCGTAATAGGCGGCCACGTCGGCCATGTCGGTCTCGGTCAACGAGCCGGCGATGCCGCGCATGGTCGGGTGCCTGCGCTCACCCTTGGCGTATTCACCGAGGGCGGCGACCAGATACTTGGGGTTCTGCCCCGCGATCATCGGCACCTTGTAGACCTCGGGGAAGCTGGCCTGGTAGCCGATGATGCTGTGGCAGCCCTGGCACATCGCGACCTTGCCTTTGCCGGCTTCGGCGTTCTGTGCATGGGCACCAGTGGCGTTCAAAATGGCAGCCAACACGAATGAAATCTGGAGCAGTCTCTTCATGGTCCCGAGGGTTCTGGTTTGCAAAGCTGCCGGATTATAGGGGCGCCCTATACTGGGTTTTTGCCGTTCCTACCTCACGTAAACCATGAAATTCCAAGGCTCCGACCAGTACGTCGCCACCGCGGACCTGATGCTTGCGGTCAATGCCGCGGCCACGCTGCAACGCCCCCTGCTGATCAAGGGCGAGCCCGGCACCGGCAAGACCATGCTGGCCGAGGAGGTGGCCAAGGCGTTGAACATGCCGCTCTTGCAATGGCATATCAAGTCGACCACCAAGGCCCAGCAAGGCTTGTACGAGTACGACGCGGTGAGCCGCCTGCGCGACAGCCAGTTGGCCGGCATCGAAGGATCGGAGAAGGTCCGCAATATCGAGAACTACATCGTCAAGGGCGTGCTCTGGCAGGCTTTTGAAGCCGAGCAGCCCGTGTGCCTCCTGATTGACGAGATCGACAAGGCCGACATCGAATTCCCCAACGATCTGCTGCGCGAGATCGACCGCATGGAGTTCTATGTGTACGAGACACGCCAACTGATCAAGGCCAAGCACCGCCCGCTGGTCTTCATCACCTCCAACAACGAGAAGGAGCTGCCCGACGCCTTCCTGCGCCGCTGCTTCTTCCACTACATCAAGTTCCCCGATGCGGACACGATGGCGCAGATCGTCAACGTGCATTTCCCGAATCTCAAGAAGGACCTGCTCGCCGCCGCGCTGAAGAACTTCTTCGAGGTGCGCAACCTGCCCGGTCTTAAAAAGAAGCCCAGCACCTCCGAGCTGATCGACTGGCTGAAACTGCTGCTGGCCGAGGACATCCCGGTCGATGCGCTGCAGGCCAGGGACGACAAGGTCGCGATCCCGCCGCTGGTAGGCGCCCTGCTCAAGAACGAACGGGACCTGACCCTGTTCGAGAAGCTGGTCTTCATGCAGAGCCGGAACCGCTGATGGCGCTGTGTACACCGACATCGCTGGTAGGCCAGCACGCGCGGCTGGTGCCGCTTTCTCCTGACCATGAAGCCGGCCTGATCGAAGCCGCCAGCGATGGCGAACTCTGGAAGCTCTGGTACACCGCCATCCCCGCGCCCGAGAAGATGGCCGCCGAGATCGCGCGCCGGCTCGATCTGCAGGCCAAGGATTCGATGCAGCCCTTCGCGGTGCTCGATGCATCGGGCCGCGTGGTCGGCATGACGAGCTTCATGAACATCGACAACGTGAACCGGCGCGTCGAGATCGGCTCGACCTGGTACGCCATGAGCGCGCAGCGCGGCCCGCTCAACACCGAGTGCAAGCTGATGCTCCTGAAGCATGCGTTCGAGCAGCTCGATTGCATCGCGGTCGAGTTCCGCACGCACCGGCTCAACACGCAGAGCCGCCGCGCGATCGAGCGCCTGGGCGCCCAGCTCGACGGCATCCTGCGTTCCCACATCCGCGCGGCCGATGGCACGCTGCGCGACACCGCTGTGTACAGCATCATCTCGACCGAATGGCCGGTCATCAACAAGCATCTGCAATGGCAACTCGTCAAACCTCGTTGAAAAAGAAGATGAAGAAGTTCGACGTCGACGCGCTCTGGCAACTCGACCGCGTCGGCGCGCCGAGCCTCTCGCCCGATGGCGCGCAGGCGGTGGCCGGCGTCACGCGCTCTTCGATGGAGAGCAACAAGTCGGCCTCCAGCCTCTGGCTCTTCTCCACGCTCGGCGGTGATCCGCGCCAGCTGACCTCAGCCGGCGAGAAAGACGGCCAGCCGCAATGGAGCCCGATGGGCGACCTGATCGCCTTCATCACCAAGCGCGAGCAGCAGGGCGTGAAGGACGAAGAGAGCCAGCTCTATGTGATCGCGCCTGATGGCGGGGAGGCGCGGCGCATCGGTCCCGTCACCACAGGCGTCGACGCCTTCAAATGGTTCCCCGATGGCAAGCGCATCGCCTTCATCTCCTGGGTCCGCCCCGAGCTGAAAGGTGCGGCAGCGCAAGCCAAGGCGCACAAGGAATTCAAGGACCGCAAGGAGACCGCCTACGTCACCAGCGAAGGCGTCTACCGCTGGTGGGACCGCAACCTGCCGATGGGCCGCGTGCCGCATCTGCATGTGCTCGACATCGCCACCGGCAAGACACGCGACCTGTTCGAAGGCAGCGACTACGAGCTGACACGCGCCGACCCCGGCGCCAACTGCTTCGACATCTCGCCCGACGGCAAGCGCATCGTCTTCGCCTTCGATCCCGCGCCGGAGAAAAAGCTCGACAACCGCTTCGCGCTCGGCGAGGTCGAAGTGCGGACCGCCGCCAAACGCACGCTGCTGCAGGACAAAGGCTGGGATTTCAGCGCGCCGCGCTACAGCCACGGCGGCACGCACCTGGCCTTCCTCGCCAGCCACCAAGCCAAGCGCCACACCATGCCCACGCAGTTGGCCGTGCTTGATCAGAAGGGCCGCTGGGCGGTGTTCTCGGAGGACTGGGACCACGAGGTCAACGCCCCGCTGATCTGGGCCGAGGACGATGAAGCCCTGCTCTTCCACGCCGAGGATCGCGGCCGCCGTCACATCTACCGTTTCGATCTGGGCGAGCGCCAGGCCGATGTCGTCTTCGAGGGCGGCAACGCCACCAGCTTCGACGCGGGCTCCGGCATCGTGGTCGTCAACCACGACAGCCTCCAGCACCCGCCGCAGCTCTCGGCCCTGGTGGCCGACATCCATCCGCAGCGCATCGACCACTTCAACGACGACTTGCTCGCGCAGCACGCGCTCAGCACGCATGAAGAAACCTGGTTCAAGGGCGCCCAGGGCGAGCAGGTGCAGATGTGGATGGTCTACCCGCCCGGATTCAACCCGAAGAAGAAGTACCCCCTGCTGCACCTGATCCACGGCGGCCCGCACACCGCCTTTGGCGACAGCTGGCACTGGCGCTGGAACCATCAGGCTTTTGCCGCGCAAGGCTATGTGGTGGCCAACGTCAACTACCACGGCTCTTCGAGCTTCGGCCACGCCTTCCTCGACAGCATCACGCACCGCTGGGGCGAGCTCGAGTTGCAGGACATCGAGGCCGCCACCGACGTGCTGCTCAAACAACCCTGGGCCGACAAGAAGCGTGTCTTCGCCAGCGGCGGCAGCTACGGCGGCTACATGGTCGCGTGGATGAACGGCCATCTCAAACCGGGCCGCTATCAGGCCTACATCTGCCATGCCGGCTGCTTTGATTGGCAGGCCATGTTCGCCGACGACGCCTACACCTGGCACGCCAAGGAACTCGGCAACTTCTACTGGCAGGACCCAGCCAAGGTCGCCGCGCAGAGCCCGCACACTTTTGCCGGCGCGATGAAGACGCCGACGCTGGTGATCCACGGTGCCAAGGACTATCGCGTGCCCGATGCGCAGGGCCTGGCGTACTACAACACGCTCAAGGCCCTCGGTGTTGATGCACGCCTCGTGTGGTTCCCGGACGAGAACCATTGGATCCTGACGCCGCGCAACAGCAAGCTCTGGTATGGCGAGTTCCTGGGCTGGCTGGCCCATCACGACAAATCGAAGTAACCTCGACCCACGCTGTAGAGAAGTCGTCTTCATGCTGATCCAGTTCTTCCAAACCCTGCGTGCCGCCAAGTTGCCGGTCTCCGTGCGCGAATTCCTGACCCTGCTCGAAGGGCTGGAAGCCGGCGTGATCGGCGGCATCGGCGATCTCGGTCCGCCGTCGATCGACGACTTCTACTATTTCGCCCGCACCACGCTTGTGAAGAACGAAGCGCATTTCGACAAGTTCGATCGCGCCTTCGCCGCGTACTTCAAGGGCGTGGAGTTGCTGACCGACTTTTCCAAGGAGCTGCCCGAAGAGTGGCTCAAGAAGCATCTGCAGATCGAACTGAGCCCCGAGCAGAAGGCCGCGCTCGAAGCGATGGGCTGGGACGAGCTGATGAAGACGCTCAAGGAGCGCCTTGAAGAACAGAAGGAGCGCCACGAAGGCGGCAACCGCTGGATCGGCACCGGTGGCACGAGCCCTTTCGGCAATGGCGGCTACAACCCCGCGGGCATCCGCATCGGCGGCAAGGGTGGCAACAAGAGCGCGGTCAAGGTCTGGGAACAGCGCGCCTACAAGGACTACGACGACAACCTCGAGCTCGGCACCCGCAACATCAAGGTCGCCCTGCGCCGTCTTCGTCGTTTCGCGCGTGAAGGTTCCGACCTCGAGCTTGATCTCGACGACACCATCCACAAGACCGCCGCCAACGCCGGCATGCTCGACATCCGCATGCAGCCCGAACGGCACAACAAGGTCAAGGTGCTCTTGTTGATGGACGTGGGCGGCACGATGGACGAGCACATCCACCGCGTGGAAGAGCTTTTCTCGGCCGCCAAGGGCGAGTTCAAGCACCTCGAGTTCTACTACTTCCACAACTGCGTCTACGACTTCGTCTGGAAGAACAACCGCCGCCGCTTTGCCGAGAAGTTCCCCACGTGGGACGTCATCCGCAAGTACAACAAGGACTACAAGCTGATCTTCGTGGGCGACGCGACCATGAGCCCCTACGAGATCCTGCAGCCCGGCGGCAGCGTCGAGTACATGAACGAGGAGCCCGGCGCCGAATGGTTGCAGCGGCTCACGCACGCCTTCCCCAAATATGCCTGGATCAACCCTGAACCGCAGGGTGTTTGGCAGTACCGCCAGAGCATTGCGCTGATCCAGCAACTGATGCAACAGCGCATGTTCCCGCTCTCGCTCACCGGGCTTGAGGGAGCGATGCGGCTGCTTTCCAAATGATGCGATCGTTACTGTCGGCGCTGCTGTTCTCGCTGATGTTCGCGCTTGCTGATCGTGCCGGCGCCGTAACGCTCGAAATCGACGCACCCAAGCCGCTGCGCGACCTGCTGCAGCAACACCTGGAACTGGCCCGCGCGCTGCACGACGGCGTCGAGCTGTCAGACCAGGAGATCGGCCGCTTGAGCGCCGATGCGCCGGTGCAAGGCCGTGAGCTCCTGCAGACCGAAGGCTATTTCGATGCGGTGATCAAACCCGAGCGCGCGGGCGACACGATCCGCCTCAAGGTCGATCCCGGTCCGCGTGCCGATGTCTCCGAAGTCATCCTCCATTTCAGCGGCGAGATCGAAGGCAAGGCGCTGGCCGAGCGCGTGCGCGCCGCCTGGACCCTGCGTGCGGGCGAGCCCTTCACGCAATCGGACTGGAGCGCCGCCAAGGTCGGCGCCCTCACGCTCGCCCGCGCGCAAGGCTATGCGCAAGCGCATTGGGCCAGCACGGTCGCCCGCGTGGAAACCGGCACGCACCAGGTCTTCCTGAGCCTGGTGATGGACAGCGGCCCGCTCTACCACCTCGGTGAACTGCGCATCGAAGGCCTCAAGTACTTGTCGCCCGAGAGCGTGCGGCGGCTCGCGGTGTTCGAGCCCGGCGAGCCCTACACCGAGCAGACGCTGACCGACTTCGAGAACCGGCTGCGCAAGACCCTGCTGTTCGACGGCGTGGCCGTGCAATTGCAGCCCGACGACAACAACGCGGCCGCGGCGCCGGTGCTGGTCACCGTGCGCGAGGCCGCGCGCCAGCAGGCCACGACGGGTATCGGCTATCACGCCAACACCGGCCAGAGCGTCTCGCTCGAATACCTGAACCGCCAGCCCTTCGGCCTGCCGCTGCGCGCCCGCACCAAGCTGCTTTATGGCCGCGACCAGCGTCTGGCCGAGGTGGAACTCAGCTCGCATCCGCAGCTCGACCTGTCGCGCAATCTCGGTTCCGTGCAGTATGAGCAGGACCGCAGCGGCGAAGAAATCCAGACCAACCTGACGACGCGGATCGGCCGCATCCGCGAGACCGAACGCGACGAGCGCCTGACCTATCTCGAACTGCTGCGTGCGCGTGACGACACGGCCGCCGGACGCAGCACGGCTGCGGCGCTCTCGGCCAATATCCAATGGACGCGCCGCCGCCTCGACAGCCTGATCCTGCCGACCGAGGGCCACCAAGCGTTGCTGCTGCTGGGTGCCGGCCGTTCGGACAGCAGCGACGCCAGCGCCGGCCCGTTCGGCCGCATGCAGTTCAAGCTGGCCGCTTATCGACCGCTCGGCGGCCATTGGTTCGGCAACACACGGATGGAAGTCGATCAGGTCTTTGCCCGCGCGAATGTCGGCATCCCCGAGAAGCTGCTGTTCCGCGCCGGCGGTGACGACTCCGTGCGAGGTTACGGTTATCAGGATCTCGGCCCGATGGTGAATGGCGCGACGGTCGGCGGGCGCGTGTCCTTGACCGGCAGCGTCGAGGCCGCTCATCCACTGCGGGCCGATTGGCCTTCGCTGTGGGGCGCGGTGTTTGTCGATGCCGGCAATGCGGCCGACCGTTGGCAGGATTACCGCCCCGTCTGGGGCTACGGCGTGGGTCTGCGTTGGCGCAGCCCCGTCGGGCCGCTCAAGGTCGACATCGCGCGAGGCGTGGAAACCGGGCGCTTCCACTTGAGCTTTAGCGTCGGGGTGACCTTCTGATGATGAAGCGCCGTACGCTCGTGCTGTGGCTGCTCGGCACGCCGCTGCTGCTCGTGGCCGCCGTGATCGGCCTGGCCGTGTGGCTGCTCAACCAGCCTTCGGGCAGTGAATGGCTCCTGAGCAAGGTGCCGGGCCTGACGGTGGAAGCGCCGCAGGGCTCGTTGCTCGGCGACTTTGCGGCGCGGCGCGCGGTCTACACGCTGCCCGGTGGCGCTGGCGAAGTGCGTCTCACGGGCCTGCGCTGGCAGGGGCTGAGCCTCACGCGGCACAGTCTGTATATCCGTGCCTTGTCAGCCGATGAGGTCGAAGTTGTGCTCGCGCCGTCCAAAGGCACAGCCAGCAGCGCGCCCAAACCGCCAAGCAATCTTGCCTTGCCGCTAACGATCCAGATCGACGCACTCAGCGTCGGCCGTTTCCTGCAAGGCAGTCTGCAATTGAACGATCTGCGCGCCGCCTTGACGCTCGGCGAACAGGAGCATCACCTCCGGCTCGACCGCTTGCGATGGGAGCAGTTGAGCCTGAGCGGCGACGCGCGCATCGGCACGGGTGGCGCTCTGCCCGTGACGCTGAAGCTGGACGTGAAGACCGAGGAGGCGCAAGGCCAGTTGCAGGCGCAAGGTCCCTTGGCGAAGCTCGATGTGAAGGCCCGGCTCGAACAAGCCGGCCAGGATTTGCAGATCCAATCGACCGTCACGCCTTTCGCGCCCTGGCCGATCCGGGCCCTGCAGGCGGACGCGCGCAATCTCGATCTGCACGCCCTCATGAATGCGTTGCCCCGCACCGCGCTGACCGGGCAGGCCACGCTGCAATCGAGCGGCTGGGACAAGCCGGCCACGGTGCAGGTGCAGCTGAGCAACAGCGTTGCCGGCCGCTGGGACCAGCAGAGACTACCGGTGCAAAGCCTGCATCTGGCCTTGCAAGCGCGGCCCGATCAGCCCGAGAACTTGCAACTGCAAACGCTCGAAGCACGGCTGCTCGGCGGCGGCAGCCTCGGCGGCCAGGGCAGCCTCGCGCCCGATGCGCAATGGCGTTTGCAGCTGCGTTTGCAAAGCCTACGCCCCGAAGCGCTGGACCGCCGCGCCGCCGCCATGCTGCTGTCCGGCACGGCTGAATTGGCGGGCGCACCGAAGGCGCCGCTGGCGGTCAAAGCGCAGCTGACCGGCAACAAACTCAAGCTTGATCTGCAGGCGAGCGTGGAGAGCGATCACATCGTCGTCAGCCATGCCTTGCTCGTGGCCGGCGCGGCGCAGGCCGAGTTGCAAGGCCGCGCTGATCGGCGCGGCAAGCTGTGGGCCGCCAAGGCGACGGGGCAGGTGCAGAACTTCGATCCGCAGCAGTTCTGGAAAACCGCTCCGCAAGCGCTCGTCAACGCCAAGCTCGACGCCGATCTGCAGATCGCAGCCGATGGACGCGGATGGCCGCAAGGCCAGTTGCAAGTGCAGCTGCAACCGAGCCGTTGGGCGGCGCTGCCGCTTGAAGGCCAGGCGCGCTATGCAAGCGGCGACGTGCAGGCCGACCTGAGCCTCGCTGGCGGCAAGGCCAAGTTCAATGCGCATCTCGATGGCACACCGCAAGCTCCGCGTGTGCGCGGCGACGTGCATCTGAGCGATCCCGACCTCGCGCTGCTGAACCCGGTGCTGCGCGATCGCAAGCTGGCCGGCGGCGCACAGGCCGATTTCAAGTTCACGCTCGATCCCGGCTTTGTCTTCAGCCTCGACGGTCAGGCGGCGGTGCAGGAGCTGCAACTGAGCGGCCCGCTCCAGTTGCGCGCCGAGCAGGCCCGCCTGCAGGTTCAGGCCAGCAATGCCTGGGACGCGCCACTGAAAATTGACGCTGAACTCCACCGGGCGGCCTGGGCCGGCCAGAACGTCGAGCGGGCCACGCTCGCGCTCAGCGGCAGTTGGGCGCAGCATCAATTGCAGCTCGACATGAACGGCCGCTTCCATCCGCCGAGCCAGCAACCGACACAGCCCTGGGCCGGGCAGGCGCATCTGGCCTTGAGCGGCGCGCTGTCGGCGCAAAGCTGGCAGGCCCGGATCAGTCGCCTGCAGGCGCGCGCCGATGATCCGAAGCTGCCCGCATTGATCGACGCGACGGATCTGCAACTGGCACTCGCCTTCAATCCCGCTCATGCGGTGACCGACGCGCAGCTTGCGCCCGGCGCGCTGGAACTCGGCGGCGCGCGCTGGCGCTGGAGCGAGCTGCAATGGCACGCGCCGCGCAGCCAGGGCGCGCTGCCCGAGGTGCATGCCGCACTCGATCTTGAGCCCTTGTCCGTGGCGCCGCTGCTGGCACGCTGGCAGCCGGAGTTCGGCTGGAGCGGTGATCTGGTGGTCGGCGGTTCGCTGCGCATCAACAGCACGAACAAGCTCGAGCTCGATGCGCTGATCGAACGCAAGAGCGGCGACATGTCCGTGCAGGACGACACCGGTCGGCGCCAGGCCTTGGGTCTGGACACGCTGCGCCTCGCCTTGAGCGCGCACGACGGCCACTGGCTGTTCAAGCCCGAACTGGCCGGTTCGCGCTGGGGTTCGCTAACGGGCCAACTCAGCGCACAGACGGTGCCTGACGCGCTGGTGCCCGGTCCGAAGGCCGAGCTGTCCGGCGACCTGCAGGCGCAGACCGACCATGTCGGCTCCTGGGGCGCCCTGCTGCCGCCGGGCTGGCGGCTGGGCGGCGCGCTCGGCGCGCAGTTCAAGCTGAGCGGCACGGTGGGCGCGCCGCATGTGCTTGGCGCCGCTTCGGGCAAGGACCTCACCGTGCGCAACCTGCTGCTCGGCGTGGACTTCAGCCAGGGCGCCTTCCAGCTCGATCTTGATGGCGCGAGCGCCACGCTGAAGAACCTGTCCTTGCACGGCGGCAGCGGCAGCATCGAGGCCAGCGGCACCGCGCAACTGGGCGAGAAGCCGCAGGCCAAACTTGATTTCAAGGCCGACCATTTCACCGTCTTCAACCGCATCGACCGGCGCCTCATCGCCAGCGGCCAGGCGCAGTTGCAACTCGACGCACAGGCCTTGAAGCTCGACGGCAAGCTCAATGTCGACGAAGGCCTGTTCGATTTCTCGCACGGCGATGCGCCAAGCCTCGGCGACGACGTCTACGTGCTGCGGCCCGAACAAACCTGGCAGCCGCCTGCGCCCGAGGAGGCCTCGGCCCGCAAGACTCAGGTCAACATCACGGTGGACCTGGGCAAATCGCTGCGCCTGCGCGGCCACGGCTTCGAGAGCCTGCTGCGCGGCTCGCTGACCGTCACGCAGACCGGTGGCAAGCCGGCTGTGAAAGGCAGTGTCAGCACCGTGGGCGGCACCTTTGCGGCCTACGGGCAGAAGCTCGACATCGAGCGCGGCGAGGTGGTCTTCAACGGCCCCTACGACAACCCGCGCCTGGACATCCTGGCCCTGCGCGCCAACTCCGACACCCGTGTCGGCGTGATCGTCAGCGGCAGCGCGCAGAGTCCGGTGATCAAGCTTTATTCCGACCCGGACATGAGTGACACCGACAAGCTCGCCTGGCTGCTGCTCGGCCACGGCAGCGAAGGCCTGGGCCAGGCCGACACGGCCGTGCTGCAGCAAGCTGCGCTGGCACTGCTGGCGGGCGATGGGCAGAGCACCTCCGACAAGATGATCAAGAGCCTGGGCCTCGATGAAGTCTCGGTGCGCCAGGGCGAAGCCACCACCGACAGCACGACCCGCGAGACCATCGTCCACCTGGGCAAGCAGATCTCGAAGCGCTGGTACGTGGGCTATGAGCGCAGCCTCAATGCGACGACGGGCAGCTGGCAATTGATCTACCGGATCGCGCAGCGGTTCACGCTGCGGGCGCAGACGGGGGATGACAATGCGCTGGAGGTGATTTGGCAGTGGAAGTGGGATTGAGCGTGTAGCCAGGCAGCGTCGAAATGAAGAAACAAATGCCCAACAACAGCACCCCCACAGATGCAAGCAGCGATGAGGGCCTGCTGTACGTGCGATTGCGCGAGCTGATCCAGTCCGCACGCAATTCGGTCGCGCGCGGCGTCGACCTCATTCAGGTGCGGACGAATTTCGAGATCGGGCGCCACATCGTGGAGTTCGAGCAAAAGGGTCAACAGCGGGCAGCCTACGGCAAGGTCGTCCTGACCCGACTGGCCGCTCGCCTTGCGCTCGAGTTTGGTGCCGGATTTTCGGCAACCAATCTCAAACTGATGCGGCAGTTTTATCTGCTCCACACTGACCGCATCGGTCAGACGCTGTCTGACTCTTCGCCGCAGCACACAAAAGGTCAGACGTTGTCTGACCTTTTGCAGCAGCACCCAAGTCAGCGCCAAGCGGCGGCGTCGAGCTTCGCGCTGAGCTGGTCGCATCATGTCTTCCTGATGGGCGTAAAGAACTTGGAAGAGCGCAGCTTCTACGAGATCGAGGCCGCCGAACAAGGCTGGACGCTGCGCGAGCTCAAGCGGCAATTCGAGAGTGCTCTATACGAACGCTTGGCCGTCAGCCGCGATAAGGCAGGCATCCGCCGCCTGGCCCGCGAGGGACTGGTCGTCAGTCAGGCCAGCGACCTGCTGAAGGAACCCTTGGTGCTGGAGTTCCTCGGGCTTGAAGAGCGGGCGAGCTTCTCGGAATCTGATCTGGAAGCAGCCATCATTAACGAGATCGGCCGCTTCCTGCTGGAATTGGGTAAAGGCTTCTTGTTCGAGGCCCGACAAAAACGCTTCACCTTCGATGGAGACCATTTCTTCGTTGACCTCGTCTTCTACAACCGCCTGCTGCGCTGCTACGTGCTGATCGACCTGAAGCTCGGCAAGCTCACGCATCAAGACCTCGGCCAGATGCAGATGTATGTCAACTATTTCGACCGCCATGTCCGCCGCGACGGCGAGAACGCCACGGTCGGCATCGTGCTGTGCAAGCGCAAGAACGAGGCCTTGGTGGAAATCACTCTTCCCAAGGACGCCAACATCCATGCGCGGGAATACCAACTCTACTTACCCAGCAAGGAAGAGTTGCGAGAGAAGTTGGCGGGCTTGGCAGCGTGAAAGCTGGCGCGGATCACCGCTTAGAATCCCGCCTCACTCTCCGTAGTTCAATGGATAGAACGGCCGCCTCCTAAGCGGCAGATACAGGTTCGATTCCTGTCGGAGGGACCACACAAGCATGTCACGACGTGCCACAAGCAATCAAGCTCCTAAGCAAATCAATCGCTTAGGAGCTTTTTTCATGTCACGTTGAATCACGATTCGTCTTTACAGCGCGCGTCCGTCCGGGGAACAATCCGGGGAACAAATCGGGATCTCGGGACAAATCGGGGAGAGTGTTCCCCGGTTTCCTAGGGACAGGACCTCGCCATGCTCACTGAAGCCGCCTGCAAGAACGCCACCTGCCCGCCCGAGATGAAGCGGCGCCGACTGACCGATGGCAGCGGCCTGTACCTTGAGATCGCCGGGGCCGGCTCCAAACGTTGGTTCTGGAAGTTCTATCCCGACGGCAAAGAATCTCGGCTGGCACTCGGCAGCTACCCCCAGGTGTCTCTGAAGGCCGCTCGCCAGGCCCGCGACGAAGCCCGCAAGACGCGCCAGGCCGGCACCAACCCTGTCCAGGCCCGCAAGGCGGAAGCCATCGCCAAGCGCGTCTCGTCGGCCGTGACGTTCAAGGCAGTGGCCGAGGAATACCACCGGACCAAGTCCAGCGAATGGAGCGCCGCGCACGCTGCGCAGTTCCTGCGCTGCTGCGAGAAGGACCTCTTCCCCTGGATCGGCACGCTTCCGCTGCGCGATGTCAGCGCGCCCGTGCTGCTGGACGCATTGCGCAAGGTGGAGGCGCGGGGTGCCACCCAGATGGCGCGCGACCTGCGGGCGTTTGCCGGCCAGGTGTTCAAGTACGGGATCGCGACAGGCCGGTGCGACAAGAACCCGGCCGGCGACTTGGTCGGCGCCCTGAAGCCGCACACGGTCAAGAACATGGCGGCCGTGCTGATCCCTGCAAAGGCCGGAGAACTAGCGCGCGCCATCGCCTCATATCAGGGGCAGCCGACCACCCGCGCGGCGCTGCAGCTCTCGGCACTGCTGTTCCAGCGCCCGGGCAACATGCGGGCATTGGAGTGGGCCTGGATCGACCTTGATGCCGCCATGCTCACGATTCCGGCCAGCGAAATGAAACGGACCAAGCGCGGCAAGCTCAACGGGCGGCCGCACTTCGTGCCGCTGGCCACCCAGGCTGTGGCCGTGTTGCAGTCAATCGTGCCGCTGACGGGCCACGGGCGCTACGTCTTCCCCAGCATTCGTACCGGCGAGAAGCCGATGAGCGAGAACACGGTCAACGCGGCGCTGCGCGGTATGGGCTACAGCAGCGAAGACATGACCGCGCACGGCTTCCGCGCGATGGCTCGCACCCTCATCGTCGAGAACATCTCTGGCGTCGATCCTGGTGTGATTGAGGCCCAGCTGGCGCACGGCAAGAACGGTCCGCTCGGCACCGCCTACGACCGCGCAGACTTCATGGCGCAGCGCAAGACGCTCATGCAGACGTGGGCCGACTACCTGGACGAATTGCGTTCGGGCGGCAAAGTGGTCAAGCTCAAGAAGGGGTGAGTTGATGGCGCTTCACTTGGTCCCCAAAGTGCCCAAGCCAGCGCGCAGCAAGCGCCAGGAGGTGCTGGACGGGCTTGCAGAACTGATCCCGGCAACAATCCTCAAGTGCCCGCGCTGCGGCTCGCTCGAGCTGATTGAGACGCGCATCGGCGTGCAGTCGCACGACGGCAAGACCTCGGGCGGCACAAAGGCGCTGATCTGCCTGCACTGCATGATCAAGGGCGAGCGAATTCTCGTCCGGTGAGAGCAAAATCCCGATCAAGTACTGCGGTTCCATAGATATTTCGTATCACAGTGCACGCAGCCTGCAATGGAACAACAGCCTGTCGTTAAGTCCTACCCGAACTTGTCGAAACCACCTACAAGTACGGCTATGATTTGTATATACAGTACAAATCAGCGATGTGAGACAGGCTGAACGGGGCGACGTCCCCCCTCTAAAACAGTCGAAAAGCCCCACAAATGCATGATGACTCGAACGTATATACAGTCCCAGAATGCTCATCATCTCACCGAAGATCAAGACGAAGATCGGCGACCCGTCACACGGCTCAATCAGCGAGCGCGAGGTGATGGAGTGCTTTTTGAACCGATGTGGTCGCGTCGTCAAAGATGATCGTGAGGAGCATAGGACAGACCCTCCAACGGTTTGGTTTGTCTCGGAGACCCACCTGGGCAAAAAGGTCAAAGTCGTATACGTCGAGGATGATGAGAACATCTATCTAAAGTCAGCCTACGTCGCGACAAAAGCCATACAAGACATTTTTGAAATTCACGGAAACTAGGAGTCACATATGCCCATCAACCAAGAGCTGCTCGATCGCGTCGAAGCGACCGCGGACGACTGGGGGCCTAACGGGAGCCTTGGCAACGACGCCGCACACGCCCGGCAAGTCGAAGAATCGAAGAACACCGACAAGCTTCTCGGCCTTCACCCTATCTCGATTCGGTTCACCTCTGAACTGGTGCGAGATCTAAAGGCCATCGCCCAACTGAATGGGATGGGCTATCAGCCTCTGATCCGCGAAATCTGCAAGCGGTTTGTGGATGCTGAGAAGAAGGCGATCCTTCGCGACCAGGCCGTCCGGAGAAAGAAGGAAATCGAGCAGCAGCATGAGCTCGCACGTCAGGCCGAAGAGGCCGCTGCCGCAATCGCGGTGGCGGAGACCGGCGCTCAACATGAGACGCCGCATCCTCCACTGCTTGCAGCTTAAGAGCACCGAAGCTCGACGAAGCCCGCCTCGCGCGGGCTTTTCTATGCCTGCGCTATCCTTGCTCGATGTCTAGTCCGCAGCCCCAGACGAGCGCGAACGTCGAAGTGGCGTTGCATGTCGAAGAGGCGGCCGACGAGGACGCGACGGTCTTCATCACGTTTAAGGGAACGGATCTCACCGTCCACAACCTCGCCGCCGAAGGTCGCAGCGAGTTGTGGCACCAGGCCGGCGAGGTGATCTCCATCTCGCGCCAAGAACTCTTCGATGACATAGCGTGGCGCATTGCGGCCTCAACGCTGAGGTCCGACCTCGCCGGCAAGCGCAGCCTCAGCGACGAGCAGGCGCGCGCCGTGCTGCCCTATCTGTGCTTCCTGGCTGAGCAACTCTCGCCGGACTGGGAAGATCAAGAGACGCGCGACGTTTTCCTCCGGTTTGACGGGGACGTCAGCATCCATGCCGTCGCGGACCTGCGCGCGTACGTCAAGACGCTATCGGCCTGAATGGCAGCGCGCCGCTTGGTCAGGATTCCGGCGCTCGGCTGCTCGCCGGACCCATGGCGATCGAACCTCGCCTTGTTTTCGACAGATCCTTTGAGCTGGGTCAAGCATTGTGGCCGGGACGATGTCCGTCGTTCGCGATCTTTGCGACACTGACCTTCGAAGAGCATTCGATCACTCAGCAAGGGGAAACGCGCCATGTCCATTTTCAGACGGCTCACCTTCTACCTGATCGAGGGCGATCTACCGGCCGACTCCAAAGAGGCCGCGATTCTGGCGGCGAGCGAGATCTTCATGGCCGCCGGCATGGACCCTCTGATTGCCCAAACCTGCGCGGGCTTTCCGGCCGCCTTTGAAGCGACCGGCGATGAAGCATTCCGAATGAGTCCTGAGCGTTGGGCCATCGTCGATATATGGGAATCCGCAGAGCACGCGGCCTGCGCTGCTGCCGGCGTCAGCGACAGGATGGGGCGCCTGACAAACTACCCCTACATGATCGAGGCCGAGCGTCAAAGGTGGGCTGACCAAAGATCTGCAGCAGCGCGCCGGCATCGCCCTGGTACATCGTCCTGAAGATCCGTTCGAATCAAATCTCTCTACCGAAAAACCGGCGGCACGACTCCGGACCAGAAACGTCGACGCGGGGTGCGCGACAGATCCTCTCTCGAGTGCGTGCCGCCCGTGTGAGCGCGCTTCCGCCTTCTATTCTTGTCACCACATTCAAACGAGCCGCTCGGGCTCAGGAAATCTATCGCTTGCCTGCGCAAGCAGTCCCAATTTCGAGTTCCCCGAGCGCTGGAGATGCGAGGACCGTCCTCAGCCGCGCGGACCGGCTGAATTCGTCGAGTTCTGTGCGAGCTTGCTCCAAATTATTCGGGCGTTCTTGTTGGCGAGAGCGACTGCCGCTTTCGACCATCCCACTCGCTCCCGAAGCTGCACTGCCCATTTACTCACTGGGTCATCTCGGCGCGGCGCCTCCCGCAACGCGGCCTTAGCTCCAAACACCAGAAGTCTGCGCAAATATTGGTCGCCTCGCTTCGTGATCGGCCCCAGGCGCTCCTTCCCACCCGTCGATTTCATACGTGGCACTAGTCCCAGCCACGCGCTGAGCTGTCGACCGTTCTTGAATTGGTGTACGTCACCAATGCTGGCGCAGATGGCGGAGGCGGTCAGCACGCCGACGCCGGAAACGCTCTTGGCCAACAGCGCATTTGGGTCCGAAGACACGTGCTTCTCGATCTGTTTGTCGCACCACTGGATCTGTCTATCAAGCGCCAGGAAATGCGCAAGCCCTCTGCGAAGGGCCATCCTTGCAAGTGGCGTGAGATCGGAATCCGTCGTGGTGAGCACTTCGGGCAATTCGCGCCGGAATCTACGCGTGGACACGCCAAAGACAAGTCCGAACTCCGCCAGCAGGCCGCGCATCCGGTTCATGCAATTGGTTCTCTCGTTGACGTAGCCTGTCCGGAGAACGTGCAATGCGAGCCAACTCTGCTGGATCGGTGTCTTCACTGACACGAACCTCATGTGCGGGCGACCGACAGCCTCGCAAATTGCCTCTGCGTCGTTCGCATCACTTTTCCCGGTCGAGCCGCTCAGACGATAGGGTGTCACAAACGACGGACAAATGAGTCGGGGAGCCAGCCCAATCTCATGAAGCCTTCTCCCCCAGTAGTGCGCCGCACAACAGGCCTCCAGTCCGATGACACACCCGATCGGGAGCGTTTGGCACCAAGGAAGAAACGCGGCGCGCTGGAGCTGCTTGGCAATGATTACTTTTTCATTCGCGTCGACCGCGTGGACCTGGATAACCGACCTTGCCAGATCGACCCCGACTCGAACGACCTTGGATTGCTTCCGGCTCATGGAGTGCACCTCCGTGACGGAGGCTATGCCGTACGGGTGAGATCAGCATCATCAATGGCATCTATGACACGTGACGCTCGGAACTTGATTTCCACTGAATCTTGACGCGCCCACGATGTGCCAAGTCGGCCCCGTCTACTGCCGTGCCGCTACCATTGGGCATCGTCGGCATCGCGCCGCACTGGACACGGATCAGACGATGAACCAGTCTTCGCCGATAGTGATCGCTCTGAAGCGGCAACCTGACTATTCGGACGTGCACGCCGAGTTGGTTATTGAGGACGCGATGCGGCCTGGCTGGGCGTGCGAGCTCTTGAGAGATGAAGGGACGGCCGTCGTCATCGCAATCGACCGGCCGGAGGGCTACGAACGATCGTCAGCGGCTGGACTGGCCCGCGAGGCGATCCGCCCTGACTGGCCGTCGTGGTCGGTGGTCAAGACCTAAGCGAGTTGCCCGACGTGGGCGTGAGCAACAGGATGCGCTGCGCAGGGCGGGAGGAATAGCTTGATGGCCAAGGGTATGGAAGCCGCAGTTGCGGCGCCGGCCGGCGGTCCCAGCCTCGCCGAGGGCGCGGCCCTGGCGACGCTGGGCGGCTTGGCCGCGTTGGGAGAGCGAGAGACTTGGCTGCTGCAGGCCGAGCTTGAGGCGCAGCGCCACTTCATCCAGATGCGAATCAGCTCGCAGGCCCAACTGCTATTGGTGGACGTGCGCCAGGCATTCCTGGCCGGCGCGTGGGCGTCGGTGATCGTGCTGGGCCAGGCCGCAATCGAGGCCACGCTGCGCGACCTGCAGTTCCTCGATCACAAGAGCTCGGCTTGCGAGCTGTTCTTCGGACAGGAGGACCTGGAGCGCATCCGCCATCTGCGCAATGAGTTGGTCCACCCACAGCAGCCGGGCAGCCCCTCCAAGGTGTGGAGCGTGAGCGGGACCGACATTGCAGCGGCGCATTCGTCCCTGGAGGATGCAGCACGGCTGGCGTATCCGTTGGCGCTGGAGGCGATGTACGCCCACGCCGAGCGCTTCTGAAGATCCAGGCCCCGACAGCCGGGCCGATTCTTCTCCCTCGCTGTGAAACGATGATGCGGATGCCGCACCGGTGGCGGAGATCTGAGTTCATGCACCAATGCAAGGCCGCATTCCCTCCTGCGCTGCGGCGAGACGCCGACTAGAGGTCTAGGTTGCCGGAGGTCGGCCGGCAGGTGGGATCAGCACCGCCCGCCCCGCTTGATGCTGCAACCATTCCATGACGGCCCCTGCGGGCCAGCGAGTGCATCGCAGTCCGAAGCGGACAGGCGACGGGAACGTCCCGACTTTGACCATGCGATAGATGGTGCTGACGCTGAAGCCTGTCGCGGCGGACACGGTCTCGATACGCAAAAGCGCGCCATCGATGTGCAGCACCTCCAACGATTGGCACGAGTTCGACCTACCATGTTCTCTTCCCAGCGCCCCGTGCGCGCTGCCGTTCTCGACCGAAACCTTCCCCTCAAATTTCATCGTTATGCCTACCAAGCGTGTGAGCCGGCGACTGATCCAACTAGGCATCACTCGCGCTGACCGACGGCCAGCTTCTGATGGCTACCACCCGCTTCAGATGACGCCCACTCCTACGGCAAGACACGGCGCTCCCCACGTCAACTCGGGTTTTTCCACTCCCGTTTTTTCGGCTCCAGCTACACGTTACAGCTACAAGCAGCTGTCAACCGGAGGGCGTTACAAGACCACCAGCCGAGTTGACAACTTGCGAGAGACAAAACAATCACCTGACATCACCTGATGCTCAGAGCGAGTCGAAAGGCATTAGTTGATGTCAACTGAGCGAGTCTGATGCCAAGCGAGACAAGGCATCACTCGATGTCGCCGATCGTCAGTTGAGGTGTTTTGATGTCCAGGTGATGCGCTGGGCCGGGCCCATTTGCTCCGCGGCCGGGCCCTCGGCTGCAGATGCGCGTCGAAGTCATGTGAACCTTCGGCGACTGTTCATTGGCGCTCTGCCAATCAACCCAATACAGTCAGCCACAAATCGGAAACTGATCTGGAGCGGCAACTATGGCGAGCAAACGACTGCCTCCGGCGCGTTCTGAGGAGGCGAAGCGTCTTCATGAGCGCCTGCGGGACACGCTTTGGAAGCTCGACTTGGCGCATCAGGCACTCATTGACCTGATGCGGAGTCCACAGAGGGATTACCTTGAAGCGTGGGAGGCCGTCGACGAACGGCAGAGCCTGTCGGCCTGGTCTCGGTGGGCAACAGAAGGGGTCCTGGATCTAGCAGAGGAAGGGCTCAGGCTTGACGTCCGCCCGTCAGCGCGTGTGCGCCGCGCGAACTGCCCGCTGTGTGATCCAGATAGGGAGTCATCCTCCCCTGGTCGTTTCGCCTTTCCGATTGGACTGAAGCGGCATCTGGCCGGCTCGCATGGAAATCGTCGGTGCCCGGTGTTCAGCGCAGCCTTCGAGTTGGCCCTGGCGCGCGTATTCCGAGCCGAGGACACGACACTCCCGAAGGTGAGGCCACCCTTCGTGCGCCTTAGGCCCCGCCCAAAGCCTTGGGAAGAGGCTCAGGCACGCAAACCGCCGCCTCTCAGCGCCGAAATCATCCCCCTACGACCGCACCAAAACCCTGCTTCGGTTCCAGAGTAGCGCGCCAGCCGGCGTAACAGACCGGCGCAATGGACACGCCTCCCAGCGCCTTGTCCGCCGGGTCAACGCGCGCTGCATCCATGCACAATCCGCCGATGACCTCCTTGACGGCAAATAACTTGGACCAAGAACAGGAACTTTCCTTCTCGCTTCGATCGCGAGACTTGGTCTGGTGGAGCTTATATGCCCACATCCGAAACTTCCCGACGCATTTTTCACTCGTCACGCTGGCCCTGCTGATGGCCTTCATGGCGCGGAAACATGAAGGCTGGCTCTTCATGACGGTCATGACCACATTCATCTTTGCTGCGCTCGAAGTCTGGTGCCTCGGCTATGTGCTACTGGTTTCAATCCTCAGACGAGACAAGGCTCTGTTGACCAAGTACAGAGTGTTCTTGACCGACGATGAGCTGCACATCGAGACGCCGGTCGCAAGCTCCAGCGTGCGGGACGGCGGCATTCACAAGGTCCTTGAACTGCGTGGGCTTGTAGCCATCTATTTAAGCAAGCGCCAGGCTCTGGTTATTCCGGCCCGGGCTTTTGCGAGCAAGACGGCGAGAGAGCGATTCCTGCAATCGATCAGCGCGATCCGTCTCAGCGCCTCGTCGCACGGTCGCTGAGCGGAGCTGGCCCGGGCCGAACCCTGCAGAGGGCTCGACGTGCTGGGAGCGAATCGTGAGACGCGATGCACCCCGCTCAAATGTAGCGCGCAGACCTCCACGTCTGACGGCGCCACAACGGCCGGCAGCGTTGCCTATTGAGCCCTGTTTGGCTGCGGTGACGAGGTAGCGGACGCAGATGGCACGGGGGCAGCCATCAACCCTGGCTTCCAACTCGCCCGATTGCAACGGGCTTCTCCTTCGTTGGGCCGCCTCAACTGCGCCTTCAATTCCTCCGTGCGGCACTCCATCGCGGCGTAGAAATACGTGTTGCGGTTGAGATTCATGCTCGCTGTCACCGGGCAGCCCAAGACACGCATGTGCTCGTACTGGATCTGCACTTCGGTGAGCGCCAGTTGCTGCGCGGCAAGCCGGTTACCCTCGCGAATTGCGCTGTCGTCTCCGATCCCCGACTGGCCGACGGACGCGTATTCCTTCAAGTCCAGGTCTATCACCTCGGCCGCGTAGGCGCAGGCATTCTTTGCCTCAGCCGATAGTTCGGTTCGCTGCGTGCAGCTGACTGTTGCCGCGACCAAGATGGCGGCGGTGATCGTGCGCCTTGTTTTCATGATGTGCTCCCTGGCGGGCACGGTAACCCCGCTCCCGTGGGCATTCAACCCCGACCTTCCACTACGGCTCGGCAGGGGGCCTTCGCCCTTCCGCTTGCCTTCCTTCGAGCCGCCCGGCGGGCCCTGGAATGGCTTCTCGGGCGCGGGCAGGTCCTGCGCGCCCCATCGTCCCCACAGAGCCGGGCACGATAGGCCGTTTCAATGTCGGCTCCAAAAATGTTCGACAACGGAGATTATGTAAAATAATGGCGATAGATTTATTCAATTTGTCGCCATTAAGCCAAACTTGCTAGACTGACATCGCTCCGAAAAGAAGTCAACACCGGCCGCCAGCATGACACCAGATCAGTTCTCCGCAGCACTCACCTCTCTCGGCTGGAAGCAGTCCGACTTCTGCCGCAAGACCGGCGTCACACCCAACACGCCCAGCCGCTGGATGACCGACAAGACGCCGATCCCCGGATGGGTGCCGGCCTACCTTGGTGCGATGCAAGACCTCGCCATGCTGCACGCCAAATACATTGCGCCGGGCAAAGCCGACCCCGGCTCTTCGGAAGAATGACCGCCGCGCCTCAGGGCGGCCGGCTGCGCCAGCAGCTGAACTACTGAGGCACAAAGAGCGAGGGCCAGGACAGCGTCAACCGTCCCAGCCCTCTGACCCGCAAACCCTGCTATTGAGGAGCAGACCATGCAAGCTAAGACCGATTCTCCCACCGCCCAGGTGTTCGATTTCAAGGCCGTGAAACGCACCGCCAAGCGCAAGCAGCGCGCGTCCAAGGCTCCCGCCCGCCGCGCCGTCGGCACCGGCCCCAAGATCTCCTTCGCGCAGCGCAATCTCCGCGACGAAGTTCGCGTTGCCGCCCAGGCTCGAATCTGAGGAGAGCAGCATGAACAAACAGACGAAAGCGCCGGCCAAAGCGGCCGCCTCGAAGGCACCCATCAGCGCCAACTTCAAATTCGAGCGCGCCGCAGCGGCGATGGAATCCGCATCTGGCTCGCCCCGGCCAAGGGCTGATCGAAGGGCGCCGCCTCCCTCCAAGAGCTCCGATGCGGATGTGCTCTCCGGCGCCAACGCGTTCTTTGGCTTGCTCGATACGGTTCACGCGATGGAAGAGGCGGACTGGAAACCATTCGAGTCCGCCGAAGCGCCGGTCGAGGACCCTTGTAACTACGCGACGATCTCGGAGGCAATCAAGAACGACTTGGTGCGGAACTTGTTCTCAGGCACGTCTGCGTCGCGTGAAGGCTATCTCCGTGCGATGACGGCGATTCTCGTGCCACACGCCAGTTCTAATGAACCTGCGGCGGAAAGGGCAGAGGCGGCAATCCTTACGACGGCGCGCTCTTTCAGCGCTCAGCAAATCCATCTCATGAAACGGAGCACGCAGGCGGCATCTGTCACAGCCTCCGCCGTGCGCGACGACCTCAAGGCCAATGCCCCTGCAACGGACTATCTCGGTCATAGTTGCCAAACGACCGAGGCATTCACCCTGTTTGAAGAAAGTGTCGAGAACGCGCGACAGACAGCTCGCAAAGACAGGCGAGCTGTTGCTCGAGGTATCGGCGTTGCGTTGAACGACATATCGCGTCGAATCGAGCATCAGACCTATGCCGGCGAAGCCGTGCTAAAGCTCTTGCCGAACGATGGCAGCACTGATGAAGCGCGAGCCGTTCTGATGCTTGCCGAGCCATACGGGCTCATGCTCAGCAACAAGTTCTTCGAACTTGCTGGCCTGGCCCTTGTCGCGCTTGAGCTCGGCGGCCTACTCGACATCAAGCATCTGGAGTCGCCTCGGGCCGAACAAGCCCTCGATCTTGAAGATGCAGGCCATCGACTTCAAGGCTTCGCCGCTCTGGTTGGTTGGATCGAACGGGCGCGGGCGCTGACGGACGAACTGAAGGCTGCAGCACGGAACAACCCCAAGCTGCACGACCTTCTCAGCTCTCACGGTCTCGCGTATGGCGATGCCTACTGGGACGATGACGAATCCAACGGACTGCGGCGTCTGATGACGGAGATGTGGACCGCGGCGGATGCCATACGGAAAGTCGGTAGGCCCTAGACTTCGATCTGCCCCAGCTAGGCCCGCGAACCGAAGAGCGGGTTTCCCTGCCCGCCTGCTGGGGCTCCTCTTCAGGGTTGCACTTTGGGGGTGCCGTGTCCTACGTCTCTCTTGCCGAGGCCGCTCAAGCAATTGAACGACGAACAGGCGTCGACGCGTCCGTTGAACAACTACTGCGTGCGGGGATCGCTGGTCGACTGCCAATCGTCGCGCTGTTTTCTGGCGAGATGCGCAACCTGACGACGCACGCCGATGAGGACTATCTCGGCCTGCTCGTCATACCTCCGCGCCATCTCATCGAGATCTCAACCGATGGCCGCGCGGTCATCAAAGGAGCATTTAGCCTCGATGGAGCGACGGCCTACTCGCCTCAGCAAGTCCGAGAGTTGCAACAGATGATGACGCTGAACTCGAACCTCGAAGACTTCATCAGAGCGATCGAAATCAGTTCGAGTGCGGACGTTTCGTTTCAACGGAGTCCAACGACGTCGTCGACGAAGCCCGTGCAGCGCTCGGCGGCTCAAGAGCGCGCCATCCTTAATGCAATCCGAGAAGCAGGCTTCGAGCCGTTGGGCCTCCCCAAGATGTCGCCTGGCAAGGCGGGAGCGAAGGCAAAAGTTCGAGCCATTCTCGCCAACCGGACCGACATCTTCCCAGTCGGGAGCAAGGTGTTCGACAAGGCATGGGAACGCCTCACAAATGCAAGCGAGATAGCCTACGCTGTCTGATCACGCAGCAGGGTATCCCCAGAACTGGGGGAAGCCGGGACGCTTGCGGGGGAGCACACACGTCAGACCAGACTTCGCCATCGCAGCAAACCTACGGGGTTTTCGATGGCAATCAGCACAATTCACGTCGCGCCGCTCGAAGGCGAAACGCGCGTCACGCTGCCGACTTCCGAGGCGGCTCACCACCTGAATCGATCGCAGGACACGCTGCGGTTGTGGGCATGGAAAAAGAACGGGCCGATACACCCACTTCGCATTCATGGCCGATTGGCGTGGCCAGTCGCTGAACTCCGACGTGTTCTGGAGGTCGGGGCATGAGCGTGGGCCCGACAACCAAACAGCGCTACCGACAGCCGCTTGAGGTGCTTCAGTTGCCGGCCGCCCTGCTCCGCCTTGAAACCCTGGCAGCGGCATCAGGCCTGTCACTCTCGAGCCTCTATCGCCGCGCGGCCGCCGGCGAGTTGCCTCTTGTTCGCCTCGGCAGTCGCTGCACGAGAGTTCGATCGAGCGACGCCAGAGCATTCATCGAGCATCTGGGAGGCACTCATGAACCCCAATAAGGCCGAAGTCCCGACAACCGTTACAGCGGCTCGGGACTTCGAGGTTCAAACAATAGCAGGCACCCCGAATTGTGCGCTCCCCGATGCCGATCGTAAAGGGCTGGCGACGCTGCAAGCGCTTTGGGCGCTCCAGGGGCATCAACTCCGCCACCTCGATTGCGCCTTCCTGCTCGTCGATCCTCTCGGGCGCAGTCGCGAGCTTCCGTCAATGCACGCGGCGCATGAAGCGCTGATTCAGATCGGGGGCGCGCAATGAGCCTCTTCCCGACCACTCCGCCCGAGCGCCTCTCCGCCTTGCACGCCATTCGCGATAGGCATCCCGGCGTCGACTGCCGCGCTCAATGCGCGCGCATTCTCGAGGCCCTGCAAACCCTCGGCAATGTGAACACCTTTGAGGGCACGCGACATCTTGATGCATACGACGTACGCGCCCGGACCATGCAACTTCGCAACGCCGGGCACAACATCATCACGATCTGGCGCCACATCCTCACCGAGGCGGGAACCAAGCATCGCGTCGGCGTCTACGTGCTGGTGAAGGGCAAGAACACATGAGCGTCCGCACCATGGCGCGCGTGTGGAGCGACTCGGCGCAATCTGGATCGCACTTGCTGATGTTGCTCGCCATCGCGGACTTCGCTGACGACGACGGCCGCGCCTATCCGTCGGTCGCGGGCCTGGCCGTCAAGTGCCGAATGAAGGTGCGAAACGCGAACTACGTGCTCGCGGACTTGCAGGCCAGCGGCGAACTGCGAGTCAAGACGAACCAAGGGCCGAGGGGCACAAACCTCTATCAGCTCGTTCTCGGGTCCTCCAGCGCTCCGAATATCACGAAACCCCTGCAAGCCGGTGCAGGGATGCAAAGCGCTGCACCCCTGCAATCCAGTGCTCAGACCCCTGCAACGGAGTGCGCAAAACCCCTGCAAGCGGCTGCAGACGAACCATCATTGAATCACCATGAACCATCAAAAGTAGTAGGCGCAGCACGCAAGAAGCGTAGTCCCACTGAAACGAAGAACGATGTTGAGTTCCTCGTCGCTGCGGGCTGCGATCGGCAACACGCAGAAGACTGGCTCAAGGTCCGCAAGGCAAAGCGCGCAGCCTTCACTCAAACAGCATGGGCCGATCTGTGCTCGGAAGCCGAGAAAGCAGGCATCACGCCCGGCGAGGCCGTGGCCATCTGCGCGAAGAGGAGCTGGCAAGGCTTCGATTCGTCGTGGGAGTGGCGCCGCGGCTCGTCGCATGGAAACGCCGCGCCGGCTGAGACCGCCTACCAGCGCACCCAACGCGAACGTGCCGAACGCATGACCGGCGGTCTGGTGTCGGCAAAACCACCAGGCAGTCGTTCGCAGGCACAGGAGGTCTTCGATGTCACTCCCTGAACGCTGGATCGAACGCATCTTCGCGAGGCTGCTGGTGCGCTACGGCGCGGCATGGCTGCGGATGTGGGAGGGTGTTGACGTTGACGCGCTAAAGGCGGACTGGGCGACGCACCTCGCCGGCTACGCAGACAAGCCGTCGGTTTTGACCCACGCGCTGGAAAACCTGCCGGCCGACAAGCCGCCAACAGTGGCGCAGTTCGCCCTGCTGTGCCGCAGCGCGCCGCAGTACGCCATCAAGCGCCTGCCGGCCCCGCTCGGCGACAAAGAGCTTGGTCGCCAGATCGCGGCTGGCTTGGCGCACTCACGTCGACTGGCGCAGCCGCCGCGCGACGCCACCGTTGAGCGGCTGCGCGCGCTCCTCGACCAAGGAGTGCAATTGACGCAGTACCAGCGCGACGCATTGAGAGAGCTGAGTCCATCCGGCTAAGGCATCGATCGCACGCATTTGCCATCAACTCCCCTCGAATTTCACGAAAGCTAGAACATGACCGATCAAGTTTCCACTCTTGGCCTCGCGGTCGACACCACGTCGGTCAAGTCGGCCGGCGCTGACCTCGCCGCGTTTGCCGCGAAGGGCGACATGGCAAGCAGCGCCGCCACGAGCCTTGAGTCTGCAATGCGGAAGGCCGGGCCGGCCGCGCAGAGCCTCTCCAAGCAGTTCGACGTCCTGGCCACCGAAACGGGCCGGGCCGGCGCCGCAGCGAAGCTGCTACAGACCGCGCAGGCCGCTCAACAGCAAGCTGCCAAGTCGCAGTACGACACCCAACGTGCGTTCATTGCGGCGCTCGAGGCCGAGGTCGCGGTGATGGGCAAGACTCGGATCGAGCTTCAGGCGTTAATCGCCGCGCAACTTGGCGTCGCCGAAGAGGCGGGGCCGATGATTGCCAAACTGGCCGAAGCGGGGAAAGGCTACGAGTCAGCTGGCAAGAGCGTTGCCCAACTGGCGCAGCAGCATCAGATCGCGGCAGTTCAGGTTAAGGACTTCATCGAGCAAGTGATCGCTGGCGGCTCACCGCTCCGTGCGTTCGCGCAGCAGGGCACGGCGGTTGTCTCCACTTACGGCGGACTCGGCAAGACGCTTGAATCGTTGGGCGAGGTCTTCACCGCTGGCCGAGTGGCGGCTCTTGGTGCCGGCGCGGCCCTCGTCGCACTCGCGTATGCGTACGAGAAAGGAGATTCGGAGGCTAGGGCGTTCCAGAAGACGCTGATCCTGACCGGCAATGCCGCGGGCACGACTACCTCGCAGTTGATGGCTATGGCGGCTGCGGTGTCGGCGTCGGGGGCCGCAACGGCCGGGCGGGCAGCGGAGGTGCTCAACGAGATCGCCAAGTCCGGTCTTGTGGCGGCCAGCAGCCTGCAGGCCTACACCGAGGCCGCTCTACGCATGGAGAAGGCCGGCGGGCCTGCCGCGGAGGATACGGTCAAGGCATTCGAAGATCTCGCAAAGGCGCCGCTCGACGCCGCAAGGCAGCTCGACCAGCTGACCAATGCGTTCTCGAAATCGACGCTGGACCAGATCCGGAATCTTGAGCAGCAGGGCCGGACGATTGAGGCCGCCAAGGTCGCGCAGCAGGCCTATGCGGATGCTCTCAACCAGCGCACGCCGCAGATGGTGCAGAACTTGGGGTTGGTGGAGAAGGCTTGGCTTGGCATCAAGACGGCCGCCAGCAGCATCGGCGACTCGGCACTGAAGATCGGCAGACCCGATGGTTTGCAAGAACTGCAGGGCCAGTTGGCGACGTACCAGCGCATGGCTGAGGGCGGCGGCGGGTACATCGCGATTTGGGCTGAGAAGCAGGTCGCCGCAATTCAGAAGCAAATCGCAGCTCTGAAGTCCCTCAACGATCAGCAAGCGGAGAACGCGACCGCCGCTGCCAAAGACAAGCTGCAGAAGGACGCTGATCAGAAGTGGCAGGACCAAGGCCTGCAATATTTGTCGACCGCGAAGCAGATGCAGATCGCATTGAATGCGGCCGTCCAAAACGGCGTTGAGGCTGGAGTCGACCAGGTCGACATCCTGGGGCGCCTCCTGAAGATCACGCAGCAGTACGACCCGAACTCCGGCATCGCTCTTCAGATCGCCAACATCGAGACGGCCAAGCGCGCGCAGAACTCGCTGGTGTCGGTCTACCAGGATTCCGAGTCTGTGCTGGAGGCGAATCGTCAGGCGGGCCTGGTCAGCGACAAGAACTACTACTCCGCAAAGCTTGCGTTCATCAACCTGAACATTGATGCGCAGCGCAAGCTGCTGCAGGCCGACATCGCCGAGCAGCAAGCGCAGCTGAAGGCGCCGAATCTGACCACGGCTGACCGGTCGCAGATCAACTCGCGAATCAAGGACGATCAGCAGCAGATCCGTGATCTGAATTCCAAGGCTGCGGCAGAGGCCGCTAACCTGACGACGCAGCAAACCAGCGCCGTCAACGCGCTGGCTGCCGCGTACAAAGCCGCCAAGGACGAAGCCCAGGACTACCTGACCACGCTGCAGCGTTCCAACCAGCGCACGCTTGCAGGCATCGGCCAAGGCAATGAGGCTCGAACCAACCAGCAAGCACGCGGCCAGATCGAGGACAAGTACGCAGACGACCTGCGCCGCGCCCAACAGCAGCTCGACCAGTTGCAGACCAAGCAGGGGGGCTCGCTCACCGATGAGCAGCAGAAGGACTTCGACAAGCGCATCGCCCTGATCGAAGAATACAAGCAGAAGGCGCTGGGTGAATATGACAGCTACTACGCTGATCTGAAGAAGAAACAGGCCGACTCGTCCTATGGCGCGTCCGAGGCCATCAAGAACTACCTCAGCGACCAGCAGAACGCCGCCAAGCAAATGGAGGACGCATACAACCACGCGTTCTCTTCGATGGAGGACTCGCTGACAACCTTCATCAAGACCGGCAAGCTGAACTTCAGCAGCCTCGTCGATTCAATCTTGTCAGATCTGGCGCGCATGGAGGCCAAGAAGGTAATTGCCTCAGGGCTGTCTTCGCTGAGTTCGTACTTCGGCAACAGCACAGACGGCGTCGGTGCGTCTGACTGGGGAACCACCTGGCTTGATGCCGCAGAAGGCGGCCGCGCCATCGGTGGCCCCGTCAGCGCCAACTCGACTTACCAAGTCAACGAGCGCGACATCCCCGAGATCGCCACCGTTGGCGGCAAGCAGTACATGACGATGGGTTCGCAGGGCGGCAAGGTCACGCCGCTGAGCTCCGCACAAGTGGGCGGGACGAACGTGGTCATCAATGTCGGAGCCGGCGTGCAGCGCTCCGAGATTGTCGCCCTTGTCCCCGAGCTCAAGCGCCAGATCACCAACGAGGTGATGCAAAAGCTGACGCGGCCCGGCTCGAATTTTTCCCGAAGCTAACGGCGCGCAGCCGCCGAGCACATTCCCTCACCTCAACCGAAAGCAACACCATGCAGATCTTTCCTCTCACCCGCCGCTCGGACGGTACAGCGTCCGCCACCAGCAAGTACCCCACCGTGTGGGAACGAGTGCAAACCGATCACCTGGCCAAGATCTTTGGCGGCCAGCAGGTTTACGCAGGCGATGTCGGCGCCTCGCCGCCGGATGGCTATGCAGTCTGGCAAACGCGTGACGGGCGGCTGTACGCGTTCAACGTCAACGACGGCAAGTGAGCCTGAGGTGGAAACTGGCCTGGAAACCTGGGCCTGGAAACCGCGCTTTAGGTTTGCCTGGGGTGTCAGGGATGTCCCACCGCCAGGCCCCTAGATGGTCCGAAACGCCTCGAGACGTCCTAGATCGACCGGCCGACAGCCGCGCAGGGGGTCGGCGAAGGCGTCACCTCTGAATTGCCGACCCCTGCCCCGCGGCGGCAGACCTTCGATCCAGAGGGACCGGGCGTTCTGACCGCGGGCCGGTCATAAGTTGTCGGCGAAATACTCTTGAAAGCCGCGCCAATGCTGGAACCCACGGCAAATCGAGCCCTGCATTTGTGGTCGATTTCCACCCACACTTTTGACCAGTTTCGGAACTGCGATCGGCGCGTAGGTTCGCGCTCTGGTTGTCCTGTAGCCCGCGCCAGCGCTTGCCCCGAGTGGTGGCCAACCGATGGAGAGATTGGCCCGTGCAAGCGAGTTTCGGAACAATTTCCGAGCACTTTCCGAGCCTCGCAAATGCCCTTCGTTGGCAGCGAAGTCACCGCCGCTTGCCTCTTGTGCGCCCCACTGGCGCGACGGCACTCGCACACGGAAGCCGTTGCGATCCACATCCACCAGGTCGCAGCTACGCGCCTGTTGGGCGCAGAGCATCCGCTCCTCGCGCCCGTCCGCCGCGCTTACCTTGACCCAGCCTTGACGAAATCGACCAAATGGCAGCGCTCAGCGACGAGGTGAAACAGTTCATCGTCCAGGCCCTGGCCTGCTACGACTCGCCGTCGCAGGTGGCCGAGGATGTCATAGCGAATTTCGGAACTCAGGTGCCGCGTCAGCAGGTCGAGACGTATGACCCCAGCCGCCGGGCCGGCCGCGCGCTCAGCGTGAAATGGCGCGCCCTGTTCGAGGCCACGCGCACGCAATGGCGCAAAGAGCTAGCGGAGATCCCGATCGCCAATCGCGTCACCCGGCTTCGCGCGCTGAACCGCCTCGCAGTCCTGGCTGAGCGCAAGGGGAATTGCGGATTGGCGCTAGAGATTCTTGAGCAAGCAGCCAAGGAAGTCGGCGGCATGTACGAGAGGCGCCCCGGGGCTTGCCCCGCCGTGGAGGCGAACGTTGACAGGCCCGCACCCATGCGGGCGATAACTGCCGCTGAATACATGCTTGCCAATCCGGGCCACGAGGCAATGGCAGATCGCAGCTTTGATCGATAGGGACCCGAGGAACGCCGTCAGCCCGCTAGGTCGAGGATGTCCCGGCTGGAGAGCACCTCGAACCCAAGCTGGCGCAGGTCAGCAAAGTGCTGATTTGTCTGGGGGAATCCTATGTTCACGCCGTTGATGACCATGCCCATCTGCGGCTTGTGAAGACGCAGGTACTTCTCTGGCAGCTTCGAATCGACGTGCGCGGCCCCGTCTTTATCTGCTGCAATTTTGCAGAGCTCTGCCCTGGTGACAGACGTTCCGGGCTGGCCGAACGTGCGGTAGATCTCTTCGTTCCACCAGTCGCCAACCATCAGCCATCGACGCACTTTGCGGAAGTCGTTTAGAAAGAGCGGCTCCGAAATTGCTGTGGGCTCGACGCCGAGCCCACCGGTATAGACGGTCCACGACAGGCCGCCACCCTGAATAACTTCAGGCCCGAGAGGGCGAATGCTGCTTAGAACGCGGACGCTTGACTTGGTCTCGTTCATCACGTGGGTGAGAACTGATATGTTGGTGCCGCGGTCGTGAAACATCGTTCGCAAGACGCCGGCGATCCGGATGGCCTCTTCTTTGTCACCCTTGTCATAGGCTTCACAAGAGCTCGTCAGGTAGCGAAGCTGGGCTTGCAGATGCTGCTTTGGTGCGCGCGCGGTGATCATCGACCTTGAGTTCTCACTGTTGTTGTGGAGATCATAGGAGGCAGATCAGGCCGGTGATCGTCAACATGACCGTCGGCCGATCCGGTTAGCCACAGACTCCGACGCGCCTCTCTCGCCCTGGGCAGCAGACGCGCCAGCCGCGGATAAATCGGGGAACAAACCGGGGAACAAACTCCAATCACCCCAGCGACTAGGTAGCAATTACAAGGTTCCTGGCGATGTTTTCGATTCCTGTCGGAGGGACCACCGTCCCCGCCTCATCCCCGCCTCATCCCCACCCCATCCCCACCCCATCCCCGGCCACGCCCACGTCAATTGCCCGGCGCTACGCCGTGGCAAACCAGCCGCTCGCCGCGGCCCGCGCCAAACGCGCTTCCAGATAAGCCCAAAGCTCCGGGCAGCCGCGCCTGATCTGCGGCTCGATGCGCTGGACCACGCGCTCATGCGTGATGCCGTTCTCGCGCCAGCTCTGGCCGTTGTTGGCCAGGTTCAGCAGCACGGGCATGGCCCGATCTGCTGCGTTGGCGAACTTGGCTTCGGCGGTTTCCTCGGCGTCAAATTCCTGCCAAAGGGCCAGGAACTCCGCCGCCTTCGCCTGCGGCAACAAGCCGAAGATACGCCGCACGGCCGCCAGTTCGGCCGCCTTGCGCTCCTCCCAGCCGCCTTCCACGTAGACCAGCGTATCGCCCGTGTCGATCTCGCCCAGGTCGTGGACGAGCAGCATGTTCACGACCCGGGCGATGTTGAGGCCCGGAGCGGCGTATTCGGCCAGGGATAGCGCCAGCAAGGCGATCTGCCAGCTGTGCTCGGCCGAGTTTTCGTAGCGGTCCAGCATGAGGGGCCGGGTCTTGCGACTGACGCCCTTGAGCTTGTCCACTTCGAGGATGAAGTCGATGGTTGCTTGCATCGCGGCCATGATAGCCAGCGCCTCGTCCGCCGCACGACCATGGCTCCGTCATCAGAAGGTGTTGATTGAGTGCCCCATACAACATCAAATCCAAAAAATGTTCAGAGCAACAGGGTGCCGCCAAGCCTGCAAGTTAGGGACAGGGAATCTCCGCTATGCTCATCGCCGCTATGTCGACCCAATTACTACACGAAGAAGTCAGAAGCGCGGTGTCACAGCTTGGCACCCTGTTGCGAGCCCTGATCCTGGCGGCTGGTTCAGATCCGGCCAAGCCGCAGGAAGTGCATCGCAAGTTCGGCATCGACCGTGTGCTGTGCTGGAAGATCTCGCGCATCATCAAGGCGCCTTCGGCTGAGGAAGCGCTGCGGCAATTGCCCGGCGAAGAGTCCTTCTCCATCTTCACCAGCGCGGCCCAGCGCGCCGGTGCGCCGGCGGCTGATGCCAAGCGCACCCTCGAGGCCTCGCAAACCCTTTACAAGGCCATCGACACCTACGTCGGTGACCGTCCCACGCTTGAGCTGCTGCTGGACAGCGTGCCCAAAGGTAGCGACGGCCTGTTGGTCAGCCGCAAGCTGGCCTTCCGCGGCAACTCGGGCATCTGGGGCGTCCAGGCCCGCACCCGTACCCAATTGATGATCCTGGCGCCGAATGCCAAGGACCCCGAACTGATCGACACGGCAGTGGCCGCCGGTTGGGTCGACTTCCGCCGCCTGCGCCTGAACGCGCCCTGGCGCCTGTTCCGCTACCGGGTCACGCCGCAGGGCGAAGGGCAGGAGGCCGAGCGCATCCCCATGAGCGACGACTCAGGTGGCGTGCTGCACGAGTTTTGCAGCAACCTGCCGGAGTTCAACCCGGTCCACGTCGGCGAGTTCCTCGAGTACGAGGTCGGCCCGTCGCGCCCCGGCAGTTCCGGCGCCTTCACGATCTTCTCGGGCTTTGTGCGGCGCGGCCACGGCTACCACCATGCCAAACAGCCGCATGACGAGGTCGAATTCGGCATCAGCATCCTGGCTCCCGTCGAGAACGTGGTGATCGACGTGCTGGTCCACCGTTCACTGAACATCATGCAGGACGCGCAGGTGCGGCTGTTCAGCGCCGCGTTCAGCGACGGACCGCGCAATGTGCCGAACCAGCAGTTGCCGATCGAGGCCGTCCGCGAGGAACTGGGCAGCCCGCCCCTGGTGGCCGGCACCCACGCGCCGCGCATGCCCGAGCTGGCCGACTACATGTTCAAGCGCTATGGCTGGGATCCGAACGAGTTCGTCGGCATCCGCTTCAAGGTCGAGTACCCGCCCTTCCCGTCCGTGGTCTGGCTGACGAGCGAGTTGCCCGAGCGTTCGTAGAAGCACTGAGGTCTCGCAAGGGTCCTACACGTCCTACAAACGCCGTTCGTGCAATTCCTCGCAAAGTGGCTGCACATGCGACGAAATGGCTGTTTGCTACCCTTCAAATCGCGCTTGGCAGCAATGCCAGCTTGACAGTCCCGCCCTATACTGACACAAGCTTGGTTATTGAAGCGGTACAGAGGGATAGCAGCATGGGTTCCAAACTGAAAGTTGCGGGCTGGATGGCCCTGGGTGCGGTGGCCGGAGCACTGGCTACCATGCAGTTGCAGGCCAATGCGAACAGCAGCCTGTCACCATTGCCGCTTGACGAATTGCGACAACTGGCCGCCGTCTACGGCCTGGTCAAGCAAGACTACGTCGAACCCGTCGACGAGAAGAAGCTGATCAATGACGCGATCGGCGGCATGGTTGCCGGCCTTGATCCGCATTCGAACTACTTCGACAAGAAGAGCTTCAAGGAATTCCGCGAGAGCACCAGCGGCAAGTTCGTCGGCGTCGGCATTGAAATCGGCGCCGAGGACGGTCTGGTCAAGGTCATCTCCCCGATTGAAGGCTCCCCCGCCTTCCGCGCCGGCCTCAAGAGCGGCGACCTGATCACCAAGATCGACGACACCGTCGTGCGCGGCCTGACGCTGGACCAAGCCGTCAAGCGCATGCGCGGCGACCCCAACACCAAGGTCGCACTGACCATCTTCCGCAAGAGCGAGACCCGCACCTTCCCGGTCACGATCACCCGCGAGGAGATCAACGTCCAGAGCGTGCGAGCCAAGATGGTCGCCCCGGGCTATGCCTGGATCCGCGTCAACCAGTTCCAGGAACGCACGGTCGAAGACTTCGCCAAGAAGATGGAAGAGCTGTACAAGCAGGATCCGAACATCAAGGGCGTCGTGCTCGATCTGCGCAATGACCCGGGCGGCATCCTCGAAGGCGCGATCGCCATCTCGGCGGCCTTCCTGCCCAAGGAGTCCGATGTGGTCTCCACGAAGGGCCAGATGCGCGACTCCAACACCGACTACCGCGCCACCCCGGACGACTACACCCGCCGCGGCAGCGACCCGCTGCGCCGCCTGCCCGCTGCACTGAAGACCGTGCCGCTGGTGGTGCTGGTCAACGGCGGCTCGGCCTCGGCCAGCGAGATCGTGGCCGGCGCCTTGCAAGACAACAAGCGCGCGCTGATCATGGGCGAGCAGACCTTCGGCAAGGGCTCGGTGCAGACCGTACGCATGCTGAGCGAAGACACGGCGCTCAAGATCACCACCGCCCGCTACTACACCCCGAGCGGCCGCTCGATCCAGGCCAAGGGCATCGTGCCTGACGTCGCGCTGGATGAAACCGCCGAAGGCAATGTGTTCGCCGCCCTGCGCACCCGCGAAGCCGATCTGGAGAAGCATCTCGAGAACGGCCCGGAGCAGAAGGACGAGGCCCGTGAAAAGGCTCGCGAGGAAGAGCGCAAGAAGCTGGAAGCCGACATCGCCGCCAAGAAGGAAATCAAACCGCTGCCCGAGTTCGGCAGCACCGAAGATTTCCCGCTCTCACAGGCCTTGAACCAATTGCAGGGCAAGCCGGTACTCGTGGCCAAGGCCGTGACGGAAACCAAGGCGGAAGCCAAGATCGACTCGAAGACCGAGCCCAGCGCCACCAAGAGCAACTGATTCCCGAACCCACCCTCGAACGGCCCGCACTGCGGGCCGTTTCTCCATCCATACTTCCATCATGAATGATGATCAGCTGCTGAGGTACTCGCGGCACATCCTGCTCGACGAAGTCGGCATCGAGGGGCAGCAGCGGCTGCTCGACGCGCATGCCTTGGTGATCGGCGCGGGCGGGCTCGGTTCTCCGGTCGCCCTGTATCTGGGCTCGGCCGGCGTGGGCCGCATGACCCTGGTCGATCACGACACCGTGGAGCTGACCAATCTGCAGCGCCAGATCGCGCATTCGCAAGCGCGCATCGGCAGCCCCAAAGCCACCTCGGCCGCCGCCGCCATCGATGCGCTGAACTCCGGCGTTAGTGTCGAGGCCATCCAACAACGCGCCGACGCCGCACTGCTCGACCGGCTCGTCCCGCAAGCCGACGTCGTGCTCGATTGCAGCGACAACTTCGCCACGCGCCAGGCGGTCAACGCGGCGTGCGTGAAACACGGCAAGCCCCTCGTCTCCGGCGCGGCGATTGGCTTCGACGGCCAGATCAGCGTCTACGATTCACGCAGCGCCGCAAACCCCTGCTACGCATGCTTGTTCCCGCCCGATGCACCCGTCGAAGAGGTGGCTTGTGCCACGATGGGCGTGCTGGCGCCGCTGGTCGGCATCATCGGCGCCATGCAGGCGGCGGAAGCGCTGAAGCTGCTGGGCACCACCGATCAACCGAGCCTCGCGGGGCGTCTGCTGATGCTTGACGCCCGCCGCATGGAATGGACAGAAATCCGGGTCGCTCGCGATCCGCAATGCACGGTCTGCAGGACAATGAACCGATCATGAGCAAAAGAAAACTCAAGGCCCGCAACTTCCCCAGTGCTCAAGACTCCGCCCAGGCCCCGGCCCCGGCGCCGAGCCCTGACTACAACGCGCCGGGCAGCGCGTACCGCCTCGCCTTCGACGACTCCGAATTCCTGCTGCGTGAGGAGCTGCGCCCCGTGCGCATGCAGCTCGAGCTGCTGAAGCCCGAGCTCGAGCAGGCCGAGCAAGGCATCGAGTCCACCGTCGTGATGTTCGGCAGCGCGCGCATCCCCTCGCGCGAGCAAGCGCTGGAGCTGGTCGCCATCGCCGAGAAAAGCGGCGCGGCCACAGCCATCAAGCGTGCGCAGATGCAGCTCAAGATGAGCCACTACTACGAAGAGGCTCGCCGCTTCGCCAAGCTCGTGACCAGCGCGACCATGAACCACGGCCAGCCGCTGTATGTGGTGACCGGCGGCGGCCCCGGCATCATGGAAGCGGGCAACCGCGGCGCTCACGAAGCCGGTGGCAAGAGCGTCGGCCTGAACATCGTGCTGCCGCACGAGCAGATGCCCAACCCGTACATCACGCCGGAGTTGTGCTTCCGCTTTCACTACTTCGCGCTGCGCAAGATGCACTTCCTGATGCGCGCCGTGGCGCTGGTGTGCTTCCCCGGCGGCTTCGGCACGCTCGATGAGCTGTTCGAGGTGCTGACGCTGATCCAGACCGGCAAGAGCCGCCCTCGCCCGATCCTGCTGTTCGGCCGCGAGTTCTGGACGCAGCTGATCAATATCGACTTCCTCATCGAGACCGGCATGATCAGCCCCGGCGACGAGAAGCGCTTCCACTATGTCGAGACGGCCGAGGAAGCCTGGGCGTTGCTCGACTCCGAATACGACCTGACCTCTTCTTCCCCCACATGACCCTCAATCGAAAAGTCTCCCTGATCGGCGCGCCGACCGACATCGGCGCCGGCGCACGCGGGGCCAGCATGGGCCCCGAAGCCATGCGCGTGGCCAACATCGCTTCCACGCTCGAAGCCCACGGCGTTGACGTGCAGGACCGCGGCAACCTGAGCGGCCCGGCCAACCCCTGGCAGCCGCCCGTTGACGGCTATCGTCATCTGGCCGAGGTCGTGGCCTGGAACCAATCCGTGCATGAAGCCGTGCATGCCGAGTTGCAACAGGGCCGCCTGCCGATCCTGCTCGGCGGCGATCATTGCCTGGGCCTCGGCTCGATCAGCGCCGTCGCGCGCCACTGCCGCGAAACCGGCAAGAAGCTGCGCATCCTCTGGCTCGACGCGCATGCCGACTTCAACACCAGCGAGCTCACGCCCAGCGGCAACATCCACGGCATGCCGGTGGCCTGCCTGTGCGGCTTCGGGCCGAAGGAGCTGATCGAGATCGGCGGCAAGGTGCCGGCCATCAACCCGAAGTGGATCCGCCAGATCGGCATCCGCAGTGTCGACGAAGGCGAGAAGCGCTTCGTGCACGAACAGGATCTTGAAGTCTTCGACATGCGCTACATCGACGAGATGGGCATGCGTCACGCGATGGAGTTAGCCCTGGCAACGCTCGACGCCAACACGCACCTGCACGTGAGCTTCGACGTCGACTTCCTCGACCCCGAAATCGCGCCCGGCGTGGGCACCACGATTCCCGGCGGGCCCACCTACCGTGAGGCGCAGCTCTGCATGGAGATGATCGCCGACACCGGCCGCATGGGCTCGCTCGACGTGATGGAGCTGAACCCGGCGCTCGACGTGCGAAACAAGACGGCGCTGCTGGCGGTGGATCTGATCGAGTCCTTGTTCGGCAAATCCACGCTGATGCGCAAATGAAGTTCCGCGTCTGCCTCACAGCGCTAACGCTCGCGTTCAGCGCGGGCGTGACTCAGGCCCACGCCGCCCTGCCCGTCTACGGCTTCACCGTCGTCCACAGCTACCCGCATGACCCCGATGCCTTCACCGAGGGCCTGTTCTACCGCAGTGGCTACCTCTATGAAAGCACGGGCTTGGAGGGAGCCTCCTCGGTCCGCAAGGTCGAGCTCAAGACCGGCAAGGTGGTCACGGGCTCCAAGCTGCCCAATGACATCTTCGGCGAGGGCATCAGCGACTGGGGCGACAAGCTGATCGGCCTGACCTGGAAGACGCAGATCGGCTACGTGCTCGACATCGAGGGCTTCGTCTTCAAGGGCCGCTTCGACTACCCCGGCGAAGGCTGGGGCCTGACGCACAACGCGACCGAGCTGGTCATGAGCGACGGCACCCCGGAGCTGCGCTTCCTCGATCCCGACACGCTGAAGGAAAAGCGCCGCATCAAGGTCACGGCCGAGGGCAAGCCGATCGATCAGCTCAACGAGCTCGAATGGGTGGAAGGCGAGATCTTCGCCAACATCTGGCAGACCGACCGCATCGCGCGCATCGACCCGAAGACCGGGCGCATCACCGGCTGGATCGACCTGAGCGGCCTGCTGCCGCAGAAGGAGCGCGAGGGCAAGCGCGTCGATGTGCTCAACGGCATCGCCTATGACGCGGCCACGAAACGCCTTTTCGTGACCGGCAAGCTCTGGCCCAAGCTCTACGAGATCACGCTCAAGAAGAAATAGCCCCCAAGACCGGCGCCCGCGCCGGTCGCCCCCCGAGGGGGAGCTCAGCTTGCCCGGGAAACCCGGTTCAAGCTGAAATAATCCAGCCTTCCAGCGGATCCATCTCAGCGGGCAGCCCGTAGTTCGGCTGCATCGCCGCCCACGCCGCCTGCATCATGCACAGCACGGCATCAAGCCGATCGCCGCGTGCATCCGCCGCCAGCGCATCGCGCTGCGCATGCGTGAGCTTCAGGCGCAGTCCGAGCCGGCTGCGCCCCTGTTCGAGCGCCTCGATCAGATCCTTGCGGGCAATCAGGCGCTCATCGCTCTGCTTGGCCGCCGTGTCGCTCTTGTAGCTGCGGCGCCCGATCAGCTCGCGCGCCACCAAACCCGGATAGGCTTCCAGCGCAATCCGCTGAAGATCTCCGTTATGCAGGCCCGGCAGATGCGCGCCCGACTCGATCAGCAGCGGCACGCCCGCATGCATCATGAAGGCCACCGGCGGGTTGACCCACTTCATGCTGGGACTGGCGCCCGAGTGGGCATCGCAAGCACGGTGCGCAAATTTGGAGCCGGCCGGCCGGGCATCGCAGAAGCGCTTGAAGGTGGCGCGAATCTCATCGCGGCTCACGCCCGCGTAATGGCGCATCAAGCCCAGCCAATCCTGCGGCCAGCCGAGCGCCAACACCAGCTCGCGTGGCAGGCCGAAAGGCAGATCGAAGCCCGCCACCCAGGGCCCCTGCGTCAGCAGCACCGCAAATTCGCCGAGGCTAGCGTAAGGCGTAACGCCCTCCAGCACCAGCACGGCGCCACGCCGATGTCCGCGCGCCACACAGATCGGCTTGGCGCGTGTAGGAGCGCTGCTGAAGTCGACGCCAAGAAGGTTAGAGTCCATGACAAGAATATAGGTGAGACAAATGGCAGAGCCGGCCATCACGCCCCCCGCACAGCCACCGCATCAGGACCGTTTCGACGAGTGCTTCGCTGCAGCCCACCTGCAGGCTGAACGAGGCGCCTATCGCGAAGCGACGAGCCTGCTCGACGAGGCCCTGAGCTTGTGCCCGGCCGAGGACATCAGCCGCCGCGCCCAGGCCCTGGCCTCGCTGGCTCACAACCATCCCCGGCTGGGCAATCTGCAAGCGAGCGTGCGCTGCGCGAGCGAGGCCCTGGCGCTCTGCGAAAGGCAGGACGACGCCGTCTTGCTGGCCGACGCGCTGACCTCCCTGTCCTACGTCTACGCGCAGTTGCTGATGGCCTCCGATGCGCTGGACTGCGGTTTGCGTGCGCTGGCCGCAGCGCGACGCGGCAAATCGCCTTTGCGCGAAGGCTGGGCGCTGAACCGGCTGGGTGTGGCTTATTCCAGCCTTGAGAACCCGGTTCAGGCTTGCGAGGCAACGCAGAGGGCGCTTGAGGTTGCGCGCGGCATCGACCATGAAATCAGTCACCAGCTCCGGTTCTCCTGCCTGAACAACCTGGCCTACTTCTGGCTGCGACGCACGGCCGATGCGCGCCGCGACGGCGAGGCAGCAGTCTTGCAGCAGGCGCTGGTGCTGTCCCGCGAACTTTCAGAGCAGGCCACGCAGATGGCGCGCGCATCCACCAGTCCTTTCCAGGTCGCGGTGTCGGTTTCCAATCTGGTGGAAGCTCTGGTGAACCAGGGCGACTATGAGACGGCCCAGCCCTTGTTGAGCGAGTTTGAACATCTCTCCGCAAGTCACGGTTATCACGCGCTGGGCCTGCAAGCCGGCACGCACCGAGCCCTGATCTGCAAGGCGCACGGTGATTTCACCGGTGCGCTGGCGGGTTTGCGGGGTCTGCTGGAGCAGTCTGATGGTGAGATGCCGCCCAAGCAACGCCGCATCCTGACGCGTGCGCTCTACGAAACCCACAAGGCGGCCGGCGACTATCAGGAGGCCCTGCAGTATCTTGAACAGCATGCCGATCTTGAACGGCTGATCTGGCGCGAAACGATGGCGCTGCAGACCGAAGTCATGCAGATCCGGCAGGACGTCGCCCAGGCGCAGGCGCGAGCCGAGCATGCGGCGTATGAGGCGCTGCGCGAGCGCGAGCGCGCCAGCCAGCTTGAGCATGAACAGCAGCGCCTGCGCGAACACGCGGCCGCGCTCGACCGCGCCGCGCACGAGGACGTGCTGACCGGCCTGCACAACCGACGTCACACGGAATTTGCCTTGCCGCTGCTGCTCGAAGGCACGCGCCAGGCGGGGCAGCAGATCAGCCTGGCGCTGCTCGACGTCGATCATTTCAAGCAGGTCAATGACAGCTTCGGCCACGCCGTCGGTGACCATGTGCTGAGGCAACTGGCCGAGCTGTTGCGCGAGAAGATGCGCAGCGCGGATCTGCTCGCACGCTTTGGCGGCGAGGAGTTCCTGATCGTCCTGGTGGGCATGGCGCCGGCGCAAGCGCTGGAGGTCTGCGAGCGGCTGCGCGTGGCGGTCTCCCAGCACGACTGGTCGCAGCTGGCCAAGGACTTGGAGGTGCGTATCAGCGTTGGCCTGGCGGGGGGCGTCCCATCGCTGGACTCCGACGCGCTGCTTCGGCGCGCCGATCTCGCGCTCTATGCGGCCAAACACGCGGGGCGCGACCGCGTCCATGTCGACGCCGGCAGCTGAAGTCGGCCTCGCTTTTCTTCTTCTTTTGATGGCACACGATGAATCCTGTTCTGGTTGAAGTTCTGCGGGGTGAGCATGTCGAGTCACGCCACAGCGGGTCGGTGGCGATCGTCGATGCCGATGGAGGCGTCGTGGCGGCGCTTGGCGATATTGACGCTCCGGTGTTCCCGCGCTCCGCCATCAAGCTGCTGCAAGCCCTGCCACTGGTGGAGAGCGGCGCAGCCGATCGCTTCGCGCTGACTGACGCCGAACTGGCGATTGCCTGCGCCTCGCACAGCGGCGAGCCGGAGCATGTCGCCACCTCGGCCGGCATGCTGGCCAAGGCCGGCCTCGATGTGGCCGCGCTTGAATGCGGCACGCATTGGCCGACGCGAGATCCCGTGCTGCGCGGCATGCTTGCTCGCGGCGAGGTGGCCACGCCGCTGCACAACAACTGTTCGGGCAAGCACGCCGGTTTTGTCTGTGTGGCTTGCCAGTTAGCCTTGGCGCAAGGCGCCGAGCCCGCCGAGTTCACGCAGGGCTACATCAAGCCTGATCATCCGGCGATGCGCGAAGTCTCTGCTGCGCTCGCGGCCGCCACCGGCACCGATCTGGACCGGGCTCCGCGCGGCACCGATGGTTGTTCCATCCCGACCTTCGGCATTCCCCTGCGAGCCTTGGCGCTGGGCTTTGCGCGCGCCGGCACCGGCGTCGGCTTGAGCGCCGGCCGCGCGTTGGCTGCGGCGCGCCTTCGCAAGGCCATCGCCGCCGCGCCCTTCTTCGTGGCTGGCAGCAAGCGCTTCGACACGCTCATCATGCAAGCGCTGGGCGAACGCGTCTGCTGCAAGATCGGCGCCGAAGGCGTCTACTGCGCCGCCCTGCCCGAGCTCGGCTTGGGCGTGGCCTTGAAGATCGATGACGGCGGCGTGCGCGGCGCCGAGGCAGCGATCGCCGCGATCATCAATGCGCTGTTGCCCTTGGACGATGCGCAGACCACGCTGCTGCGAAGCTACAGCGACATGCCCTTGAGCAATTGGGAAGGCGTGCAGGTGGGGCGCGTTCGGGCGAGTGCGCGGGTGGCCGACAAGGCGTCGGCCGGTGCCTGACTTACGCCTTCTTCAAGCCAGCTTGAAGATCGCGACCGACTTGGCCAGCGACGCCGCTTGATCGCTCAGGCTTGCCGCAGCAGCAGCGCTCTCTTCCACCAGCGCGGCGTTGCTCTGCGTCATCTGGTCGAGCTTGGTGATCGCCTCGCCGACCAGGCCGATGCCGTTGGTCTGCTCGGTCGTCGCGTGGCTGATCTCGCCGACGATGCCGGTCACGCGCTCGATGGCGGCCACGATGTCGGACATGCTGCGGCCGGCGCTTTCCACCAGCTGCGCGCCGTTCGCCACGTTCTCGCCGCTGGCGTTGATCAGCGCCTTGATCTCCTTGGCGGCCTCGGCGCTGCGTTGCGCGAGCGTGCGGACTTCGGCAGCCACGACGGCAAAGCCGCGGCCTTGCTCCCCGGCACGCGCGGCTTCCACGGCAGCGTTCAGGGCCAGGATATTGGTCTGGAAAGCAATGCCGTCGATCGTGCCGATGATGTCGCTGATGCGGCTGCTGGAGCTGCTGATGCGGCCCATCGTCGAGACGACCTCGCTCACGACCGAACCGCCCTTGGCCGCCACGGCAGCCGCGTCGCGCGCCAGCTGGTCGGCCTGCCGTGCGGAATCGGCGTTATGCCGGACGCTCTGAGTCAGCTGCTCCATCGCGGAGGCGGTCTGCTGAATGCTGGAGGCGGCCTGCTCGGTGCGCTGGCTCAGGTCCAGGCTACCGGCCGCCACTTCATGTGAGGCCGTGGCAATGCCATCCGTCGCCTGGCGCACGCCACTGACCACACCGGCCAAGGAGGCCTGGATCTCCTGCACACCGCGCATCATTGCGGCGGTTTCATCGGCGCCGCTGACGTGGATATCGCGACTCAGATCATGTCCGGCAATGCGGCGCGAGCTGTCGAGGGCCTCAAGCAAGGGGCTCAGGATGGCGCGGATATTGAACGCGGTATAGATGCCAATGATCAGGGCGCCGATCAGCATCACGCCGATCAGGGCGCGGCGGATGCGAGCCTCGTTTTCGGCGAGGGTTTGCACCTTGGTCGCCGACAGCTCATCGAGCTTCTTGGTCATGTCCGCCAGCGTCGTGTCCATGCGGCGCACGGGCGCCTTGAGCGGCTCCATCGACTTGTTGGCCGTGGGCGTGTCGGCAAATTCACCGCGCTGGATGCGGCTGGCAATGCCTTCGTAGCCGCTGCGGTATTCGCTCAGCGCCTGCTTCATGTCCGGCACGATGGCCTTGAGTTCGGGCGCGAGATCGAGCTTGGACATCGAATCGAGGCCGGTCACGACCTTCTCGAACGCCTCGGTCCAATCCTTCTTGTACGAGGCGACCTTGGCGGCATCGGCCAGATTGATCAGCGTATCCTTCTCGTAGCGCCGCAGATTGCCGACGCCGGAACGCACATTGGCCAGTTGGGTCAGCGCCTCAACATCGTTGTCCACGTAGTGCCCGAATTCGGCGCGGACCTTGACCAGGCTCCAGATCCCGTCCCCCCCGACCAGCAACAAGGCCAGCATCGCAATCAGCGCAAGGGCATAAAGCCGGGCGCGAATCGAAAAATCACGCAGGGACATGGCGTTACTCCAGGAGTTGCGTCGAGTCTAGGCTTCGCCCCTAACTAGATTGATCAAAAGAAACGCAGTTCCCTCGTTCAAAGGGGGCGAAATACGCCCATTTCGCCACAGTGATGGGCTGCAAGGGGGTTGGATCAAGCAATTTGCACTGCGGAAGCCTTGCCGAAAGACTGAAGCCGAGCTTCAGCCCCACAACGCCGCCATGCATTGCGCGAACCGCGCAGCGATCTGCGCCTCGTTGGCGTGCTTGCCGGCGCGGATCCGCTCCTGTCCTGCCACATAGACGCTGCGCCACGGCGAACCGCTAACGGCGAAAACCAGCGCATCGAGCTGGTGCGCGGCGGGAATGCCGAGCAAGCCTTCGGCCTGATCGTCGAGCACCAGGAAGTCGGCGCGCGCGCCAACTCGCAGGCCCCAGGCAGGCAAACCGGCCGGCGCGCCGCTGCCGGCCACGCTCGCCTCAAACAAGCGCGCCGCGCTCGACGGTTGCCGACCCGGCGCCGCCGCGATATTGCGTTGGCCGCGGGCGAGGCGCTGGCCGTATTCCAGCCAGCGCAGTTCCTCCACCCAGCCGCGCGTGACCTGGCTGTCGGATCCCAGGCTGATCGGCACTCCGGCTTGCAGCCAGCCCGGCAGGTCGCAATGACCATCACCCAGATTGGCCTCCGTGCCGGGGCAGATCACCACGCCCGCGCCGGTCGCCGCCACCGCCTCGATCTCGGCCGGCAGGCTGTGCGTGGCGTGCACCAATTGCCACCGGGCATCGAGGCGGTAGCCAGCGCACAGGTGTTCGATCGGTCGTTGACCGGTCGCCTTGAGACAGTCGGCCACTTCCTGCGGCTGCTCGGCGATATGGATGTGGATGGGCACGGCCGCATCGCCAACCTGCGCGAGCAGCCTGCGGATGTCTTCGCCATGCGCGGCGCGCAAGGAATGCAGCGCCACGCCGGCATTGATCAACGGCCGGCAAGCCGCCTGCACGCGCTGGGCGGCCTTCCAGATCCAATCGGCGTCCGTGGCAAAACGGCGCTGATCGGCGCGCAGGCTCGGCTGCGCGAAGCCGGCATGGGCGTAGAGCACAGGCAGCACGGTCAGGCCCAAACCGGCTGCTTCGGCGGCATCGCACAAGGCCCAGCTCATCGCCAGCGGATCGGCGTATTCGCGCCCGTCCTCGGCATGGTGCAGGTAGTGGAACTCGCAGACCTGCGTGTAGCCCGCTTTGAGCATTTCGACGTAGAGCTGCGCCGCGATCGCCCGCAGATCGTCGGGATCGACGCGGCCCGCGAACGCGTACATGACTTCGCGCCAGGTCCAGAAGCTGTCGTCCATGTTCGACTGCCGCTCGGCGAGCCCGGCCATCGCGCGCTGGAACGCGTGCGAGTGCAGGTTCGCGATGCCGGGCAGGACATAGCGGCCGAGCGAGGGCTTGTCCTTCGCTTCGCCCGCGACGCCGACGAACTCGCCGCCGTCGATGCGGATCGTGACACCGCGCGCGAAACCATCAGGCAGCCACGCATGTCCTGCAGAAAACGAAGTCGCCGCCATGCGCCG
>DASYBU010000045.1:0-16141 GCA_036500605.1 Burkholderiaceae bacterium | reverse complement strand
GTGCTCAACCCGAGCATCACGCCGCCGTTCCAGCTCGACGACGACAACCTGTCGGAGACCACGCGCCTGACGCACCGCGTGCTGGACCTGCGCCGCCCGCAGATGCAGAAGAACCTGATGCTGCGCTACCGCGTCGCGATGGAGGTGCGCCAGTTCCTCGACAAGAACGGCTTCGTCGACATCGAGACCCCGATGCTGGGCAAGAGCACGCCCGAAGGCGCGCGCGACTACCTCGTGCCCAGCCGCGTGCACGACGGCCACTTCTTCGCGCTGCCGCAGTCGCCGCAGCTGTTCAAGCAGCTGCTGATGGTGGCCGGTTTCGACCGCTACTACCAGATCACCAAGTGCTTCCGCGACGAAGACCTGCGCGCTGACCGCCAGCCCGAATTCACGCAGATCGATATCGAGACCTCCTTCCTGACCGAAGAAGAGATCCGCTCGATGTTCGAGGGCATGATCCGCCACGTCTTCATGAAGGCGCTCAACGTCGACCTGGGCGAGTACCCGGTGATGAAGTATTCCGAGGCGATGCACCGCTTCGGCTCCGACAAGCCCGACCTTCGCGTCAAGCTCGAGTTCACCGAGCTGACCGATGTGATGGGCGACGTGGACTTCAAGGTCTTCTCGGTGCCCGCCACCACCAAGGGCGGCCGCGTGGTCGCGCTGCGCGTGCCCGGCGGCGCCACGATGAGCCGCGGCGAGATCGACAGCTACACCGAGTTCGTCAAGATCTACGGCGCCAAGGGGCTCGCGTGGATCAAGGTCAACGAGGTCGCCAAGGGCCGCGAAGGTCTGCAATCGCCGATCGTCAAGAACCTGCACGACAAGGCGGTCGCCGACATCCTGGCCCGCACCGGCGCCAAGGACGGCGACCTGCTGTTCTTCGGCGCGGACAAGGCCAAGGTCGTCAACGACGCCATCGGCGGCCTGCGCCTGAAGGTCGGCCACAGCGAGTTCGGCAAGGCCAACGGCCTGTTCGACGATGTCTGGGCGCCACTGTGGGTGGTCGACTTCCCGATGTTCGAGCACGACGAAGAGAACAAGCGCTGGGCGGCCGTGCATCACCCCTTCACGGCACCCAAGGATGGCCATGAAGACCTGATGACCAGCGATCCGGCGGCGTGCATCGCCAAGGCCTACGACATGGTCCTGAACGGCTGGGAACTCGGCGGCGGCTCGGTGCGTATCCACCGCGCCGACGTGCAGGCCAAGGTCTTCGAGGCGCTCAACATCAGCCCTGAAGAACAGCGCATCAAGTTCGGCTTCCTGCTGGACGCGCTGCAATACGGCGCGCCTCCGCACGGCGGCCTGGCCTTCGGCCTGGACCGTATCGTCACCATGATGACCAAGGCCGACTCGATCCGCGACGTGATCGCCTTCCCCAAGACCCAGCGCGCCCAGTGCCTGCTGACCGGCGCGCCGAGCTTCGTGGACGAAAAGCAGCTGCGGGAGTTGCACATCCGCCTGCGCAATCCGGGTGCTGCCACCGCTGAGTAATTGATCATTGATGACGCTTAAGTATTGCGTTAGGTCAACGGACTTCTGACTGTCGGAGAGCGCCTACACGGGCGCTCTTCTTTTTTGGTCGCTATGCTTGCGACTGTTACGGCAAAACAAGAGGGATCCCCGATGGACGTGAGCGGCGAAGTGAGAGCCCGGTGGGAGCGCATCATCATGCGCCGCCCGGCGCTGGCCTTGCCGCGACTGTTGCGCCTTGTCATGCGCCGCGACAACCCGGACGCGGCGCGCGCTGCGCTGCTCGGCGTCTTTTTTGTGCTGGAGCGCTGGGGCCGTGCGGTCGAGCTGCAAAGCGATCTTGAGGGCGCGCTCGCGCAGGCCGTCCAGAAGAAGGCGTTCGACGACGCGGCCGAACTGTCCGAAGCCTTGGCGCGCATGCACTACCAGCGCGGCGACTATGCCCAGGCCTGCGCGGCCTGGAGCCAGACGCTGGACTGGGCCGCAGATGAATCGCGCACCGCCTGCTCGGCCCGCGTCGGCATCGCTCATCTTTGCTACGCGCTCGGCGAATGGGCACGCGGCGGCCGCGTGGTGGATCAGGCCGAGCTGCACTATCCGGATCTGAAGACCGATCCCTATCTGCGCGCCAAGATCGCGCTGAACCGCGCCGCCACCTTGCGCCTGGTGCAAGGCCCGTACGCGGCGCTGCCGGCGCTGCGCGATGCGCTCTCGGCCGCGCAAGAAGCCGGCCACCGCGACTACCAGGCCGAAGCCATCTGGCACCACGCGCGCTGCGCGCGTGACAGCGGCGAGATGGTGCTGGCCGAGCAGCTCGCCATGCAGGCCATGCGTCTGGCGCGGGCCTGCGGCTACCGCTGGCTGCAGGGCCAGACCGCCTTGCTGCTGTCCGAACTGCATTCCGATGATGCCGCGCTCGATTGGGCCAGCCAGGCCATGACGCTGGCCGAGGCCATCCAGTCGCGCTCCTTGCAGGCGGCTGTGCATGCACGCCTTGCCGACCTGATGCGCGAACGCGGCGAATTGGGCCCGAGCTGGCACCACCAGCAGCAGCGCCAGCGCCTCGAAGCCACGCTCGACCAAGGCCAGGTGCCCGCCCGCCTCGAAGCGCTGGCCCGATTCGACACTGACCCACATGGCGCCGATGCCATGCTGCTGGCGCTCGACAACGAAAGCTGGGTGCTGACCCATGACAACGACTTCGAAGCCGCCTGGGCCTCGCTGCGACCCCGTCTGGTCGAAGCGTTAGGCCTGATCGACGCCCAGCTCTGGTGGGACCGCCGCCGCACCGGCAGCTATGCCTGCCTGCCGATGGGGCCGAGCCTGCCTGCCGAGCAACTAAAAAGTTACTTCGGCGCATTGCCACACCGTTTTTCCGAGCCGCCTTCGCGCTTCGAGCTGACGCTGCGCCAGGGCGAGCGCCCAGCCGCCTTGCTGTGGCTGCTGCGCGTGCCCGGCGCCACTTGGTCGCATGCCGACTCGGTGCGCGCCAGCCGCCTCGGCGCCTTGATCGAGCGCCTTCTTGACCAACTCGCCAGCGGCCAGGCCGCGCAGGCGCGCCTGCATGACGCGCTGGGCGGCGTGGCCGAACTCGTCGGTGCCGCGCGGCAACTGGTCAAGCGTCTCGAGTCGGGCCCGCTCGACCGTGGGCAACTGGTGGGTGAGGCGCAGAGCCTGCTCGACGGCGCCGCCAAGATTGAAGCCTCATGCCTGGCGATGCTGGAGAAGTAGCGATGACGACGGCCCCGGTCCTGGCCGGCGCGCAGCGCGCCTACAAGATCCCCGAGTCGGTGCTGGTGGTCATCCACACGCCGGCGCTCGACGTGCTGATGCTGGAGCGCGCCGACCGGCCCGGGTTCTGGCAGAGCGTGACCGGCTCGCGCGATTCGCCGGACGAGCCTTTTGCGGACACGGCGCGCCGCGAAGTGTTCGAGGAAACCGGCATCTCGGGCGGCCAGTTGCTCGACTGGCAGCTCTCGAACATCTACACGATCTACCCCGTCTGGCGACACCGTTATGCGCCGGGCGTGACCCACAACACCGAGCATGTCTTCGGCCTCATGGTGCCGGCCGGCACGGCGGTCCAGCTCTCGCCGCGCGAGCATCTGCAGTACCGCTGGCTGCCCTGGCGTGAGGCGGCTGATCTGTGCTTCTCGCCGTCCAACGCCGAAGCCGTCCTGCAACTGCCGAGATTCGCTGCATGAAGCCCGCCTTCAAGAACTCGGTCCAGGGCCCGCTGTCGAGCGTGCTGAATCCTTATCTGCGTGTCGCGACCTACAACATCCACAAGGGCGTGCGTGGCGTCGGCGTGCGCAAGCGGCTGGAGATCCACAACCTGGGCCTCGGCGTGGAAGCGCTCGACGCCGACATGATCTTTCTGCAGGAGGTGCGGCACTTCCATCACGAGGACGCCAAGACCTTTGCGCGCACCTGGTTCGGCTGGCCCGAGCAGGGGCAGGCGGATTTCCTCGCGCCTGAAGGCTATGAGGTCGCGTACCGGACCAATGCGGTGACCGAAGGCGGCGAGCATGGCAACGCCTTGCTTTCGCGCTGGGGCCTTGGCGAGATCGGCCATCACGATGTCTCCGACCATGCCTTCGAACAGCGCGGTCTGCTGCATGTGCCGATCATGTGGCACGGGCAGGAGGTGCATACCGTCTGCGCGCACCTGGGGCTGATCCATTCGAGCCGCGTTCGCCAGGTCGAGCGCCTCGGCGCCTTCATCGCGAACCATGTGCCCGAGGGCGCCGCGCTGGTGGTGGCCGGCGACTTCAACGACTGGGGCGAGCGCCTCGACGGCCCCATGCGCGGCCTGGGCCTCGCGCGTGCGCAATCGCCGAGTGGCGCGCGCCACGCCACCTTTCCTTCGCGCCTGCCCTTTTTCACGATGGACCGCATCTACACGCGCGGCTTTCGTTGCGCGAGCCTGCAAGTGCCTCGTGGCGCGGCCTGGGCGCGCATGTCCGATCACCTGCCTTTGATCGCCGAGCTTGAGCTGACTTGATGGCACACTGAGCCGATGAAGCGTCGTCGTGTTCGCGGTGTAGCGGGCTGGTACGGGCCTCTGCGACCCGAGTTCAGCGGCCGCAACGAGGCCCGCCTGCTGCGTGGCGGCGACGAAACCTTCCCAATGATGATCGCGCGCATCGCCGCCGCGCGCAGCGAGGTCTGGCTCGCCACCTACATCTTTCACCACGACCCGGCCGGCGAGGCCGTGCTCGCGGCACTGCGGGCTGCCGCTCAACGCGGCGTGCGCGTTCGGGTCGTGGTCGACGGCTTCGGGTCCAAGGCCAGCATCGCCTGGCTCCTGGCAGAGGCGCGCGGCACCGGCATCGCGCTGGCCATCTTCCGGCCGATCCGCCGATGGTGGAGCTGGCTCAACCCCGGCCAGTTGCGCCGGCTGCACCAGAAGCTCTGCGTCGTCGATGGCGACTGGGCTGTGGTGGGCGGGATCAATATCATCGACGACCGCGTGGACCTGAACCACGGGCCGACCGATGCGCCGCGCCTCGACTTTGCCGTGGCCCTGTCCGGCCCCATCGTGCAGCCCGTGGAGCAGGCTGCGCGCGCCGTCTGGAGCCGCGCCTGGCTCGGTCGCGACTTCGGCGAGGAACTGCTCGACGTGGTGCGCAGCCCCGCGCCGATCCGCCGCATGAAACGGCTCTGGCGCGACCTGCGCATGCCGCGCGAGATGGGTGATCCGGGAGGGCCGAGCCTGCCGCCGATCTGCGCGGCCTTCGTGTTGCGCGACAACCTGCGCCAGCGCCGCACGATCGAGCACGCGTACGTCGAGGCGATCCGCGAGGCGACCGTGAGCGTGGATCTGATCACGCCATATTTCTATCCGGGCCAGACCTTCCGCCGCGCCTTGCGCGAGGCCGCCCGGCGCGGCGTGCAGGTGCGCCTGCTGCTGCAAGGCAAGGTCGACTACCGGATTGCCGGCATGGCGGCCCGCGCGCTCTACGCCGAGTTGCTGGGCCACGGCGTGCAGATCTTCGAGTACACGCCGGCCTACCTGCACGCCAAGGTGGCGGTGATCGATGGCCATTGGGCCACGGTTGGCAGCAGCAATATCGATCCGCTCTCGCTGCTGCTCAATCTCGAGGCCAATGTGATCGTGCTCGACGACGGCTTTGCCGAGCATCTGCGCCGCGAGTTCGAGGCGGCCCTGGAGGACGCGGTGCATGTCTCGGCGCACAGCGCTGATCTGCGCAGCATGGCGAGCCGCGCGCTGGTGGCCTGGGTGGCGTATGTCTATCTGCGGGTGGCGGGTGCGACGGGGCGCTATTGATCAATAGGTGCTGGTCGAATGAAGGCGAAGGCGATCTCGTTTGGGTATTAATCACCTAACGATTCACCTCAGCGCATATTGACGCGCGAAGACCGTACCGAAAAAATACACACGCGTTCACCGAAGCTCAGGGCGGTGAACGCCGGGTTCGCCGATCAGGCGCTCCTGGCCCCGGCGCACGGCATCCAGAAAAGGAAGGTGCTGGCCAGGGCTCTCGGACGAGGCGCTCAGCGCCCGTACAAGAATTTCAGCATGGCCGGCACTCTGACGGCCCAGGCCGCCTCGTCATGCGTGGCCTTGGGCGATTCGAGATAGCTGAGGCTCCGCTCACTCCAACCGTGATGCAGCAGCGTCTCGTGCAGCTTGCGCGCACCCTGCAGCGCTCCATTGCCTTCGCGTCCGCCAACGTCGACCCAGAGTTTCGGGCGACGCGCATCAGGCCAATGGATTCCCGCCACATCGCGCAAGGCAAAGGAATCTGCCCACCAGACCGAGGGCGAGACCACCAGCGCTGCGCCGAACGTGTCGGCGTGATGCACCGCCAGCCACAGCGACACCAAGCCGCCCAGCGATGAACCGCCCACCGCCGTGTGCGCGGCGTCCGGCAGACTGCGGTAATGCGCGTCGATGAAGGGCTTCAGTTCCTCGATCAGGTAGCGCGCATAGGCCGGCGCCTTGCCGCCAACGCTCTTGCCATCGTTGATCATTGAGACCGGCGTGTACTCGTCCATCCGCGCCGCCGTGTTGTCGACTGCGACGATGATGAAGGGCGCGAGTTGCCCCGACTCCACGCCCGCTTGCGCGCTCTCGTCGACGCGCCACTCGGCGCCGGCAGCCGCTGCATCAAAGACGTTCTGCCCATCATGCAGATACAACACCGGATAACGCTGCTGCGGATGCTGCGCATAGCCCGGTGGCAACCAGACCTGCACGCCACGCGGCGGCAGGAATTTGGAGGGCAGGGGAGCCAGGCGCTCGATCGTTCCCACGCGCGACAGCGGCGGTGCGGCGACCGCGGAGCCGAAAGCGCGCTCGACGGTCTGCGCCTTGGCCATCAGCATCAAGGTGCGGTTGCCGTCCTGTTCCCAGCCCGCATCGGGTGCGCCGCCAGGATGGTCGATCTTGATCTTGTACTGCACGGGCTGGCCGTGGCTCGCATCCTGCGCGAAATCGATGGTCAAGGCATAACGGCCGCCACCGACGGCATGAGCCGTCAGCGTGCGGCCCCAATCCAGCGGCGGCGTGGCGCCGCGCAGGCCGACCTGGTCCTTGGCCGGATCAAAACGACCGGCCGCGATCTCGGCGTTCAGGTCGAGCGTGAAGTCCACGCGGTGCTGCGCGTGGGCGGCCGCGCAGGCGAGAGCCAGAAGCAGGGCGCTCGCCGAGCGCGCAAAGCGTGAAGGTTTCATGAATGGCTCGTGAGATTTGGCCGATTGACCCAGTCGCGGGATGGCCCGCTGACCGGGCTTGATGTTACGTAAGAAGCCGCCAGCCGTTCGGTCATCGAATCGCCCTCTCGGTTTGATGGGAGCAGTCATGGCGATTCGTTCAGCACTTGGCTTGGTTGCCGCCGGTGCCGCCTGCGTCCTCGCGGCTTGCGGTGGCGGCAGTGATGGCCAGGATGGCCGCAACGGGGTCAATGGCGCTACGGCCGGAGCGCACTGATCGCGACTCTGGCCGAACCCTCGGGCAGTCACTTCGCCAATGGCGGCACAGCCGTGCACGTGGGCCTTGACGCCAATGGCAACGGGACGCTTGACGCCGCGGAGGTGACCAGCACGCCGTACGTCTGCAATGGCCTCGCGGGTGCGGCGGGCGCGAACGGCGCAGCGGGAGCAACCGGTGCCACAGGTGCGACGGGCGCAAGGCTTGGCCACGATGTCCGGCCCCGGGTTGCCTGCTCAGGGCAACTGGACGGCCATATCCACGATGACCGATGGCAGCAAGGTCGCCGTGCTCGACGCATCCACGCAGAACCTGCTGATCTCAAATGATTCAGGCGCGACTTGGCAAGCTGACACCTCAGAGATCGCCTGGACCGCAGTCTCCTATTCCGCAGATGGCGCGCATCTCCTGGCCGCCGGTACTGCCTCAGGCGTCAACATGATCCATGCAGTTCAACCGGTAGCGGCAGCAACTTCACCTTGGTCAAGACGACGTCGGACCAACTCTCACAAGTTGCAAGCTCAGCCGATGGCCAGACCGTGATCGTCAGTTCGACAACCGAGGTCGTGTACCTCTCGCGCGATGGCGGAAGCACCTGGCAGTCATCCGGATCCCCCGCCATCGCTTCCGGTGCCGTGGCGGTCAGTGGCGACGGCACTCGTGTCTATGCGGGCAAGGCCGCTTCAGGCGCACTCTCCAGCTATTCGCCGACAGGTGCAGCGATCACGGCCACAACCACAGGCGCTTTGGGTTTCTTGGAGGGAGGCCAGTACACCACGGCCTCACTCCAATTCATCGGCGGCGGTCAGTTTCTCCTGACAAGCTCGACAGGCACGCTCTACGGCAATTGAGTTGAGGCCATCACTTCAATGTCGCAAAGCCTGCGATCTGGTGCACCAGCCGCGCCAGATCGCCGCTGTCCACCAGCGCCTTGGCATGCTCGATATCCGGCGCGAGGTAGTGATCCTCGCCCATCGCCGGGCAATGCCTGCGGACCAGCGCGTGCGCCTCTTCGAGCGCCTTCGAGCTCGCCAGTGGGCGCAGGAATTCAATGCCCTGCGCCGCGGCCAGCAACTCGATGCCGATGATGTGCGCCGTGTTGTCCAGCATCGCACCCAAGCGCCGCGCGGCGAAGGTGGCCATGCTCACATGGTCTTCCTGATTGGCCGAGGTCGGCAACGAATCAACACTGGCCGGATGTGCGAGCGACTTGTTCTCGCTGGCCAGCGCCGCCGCCGTGACGTGCGCGATCATGAAGCCGCTGTTGAGACCGGCGTTGGCCGTCAGGAAGGGCGGCAGACGCGAAACGCCGGTGTCGATCAGCATCGCGATGCGGCGCTCGGCTATGGCGCCGACTTCCGCGATGGCACAAGCCATGGCATCGGCGGCCAACGCGACCGGCTCGGCGTGGAAGTTGCCGCCGCTGATCATCGCGCCGTCGTCGGAGAAGACGAGCGGGTTGTCGGTCACGGCGTTCGCTTCGCGCAGCAGCACTTCGCGCACATAACGGGTTTGGTCCAGGCACGCGCCCATCACCTGCGGCTGGCAGCGCAGGCAGTACGGGTCTTGCACGCGCTCGTCGCCTTCACGGTGCGAAGCGCGGATCGCGCTGCCGGCGAGCAGGGCGCGATAGGCGGCGGCGGTCTCGATCTGGCCGGGCTGGCCGCGCACGGCGTGGATGCGCGGATCGAAGGGCCCGTCGCTGCCGCGGGCGGCGTCGAGGCTCAGCGCGCCGCTCACGACGGCGGAGGCGAACACGTCTTCAAAGCGCAGCAGCGCATCGAGCGCCAGCGCGGTCGAGGTCTGCGTGCCGTTGATCAGCGCGAGGCCTTCCTTGGCGCCCAGCACCAGCGGCTTCAAGCCGGCCTTCTCGATCTCGGCGGCCGCGGGGCGGCGTTGGCCGTCGACCAGCATTTCGCCTTCGCCCATCAGGGCCAGCGTCATGTGCGAGAGCGGCGCCAGATCGCCCGAGGCGCCCACCGAGCCCTGCGCAGGCACGTAGGGCACGAGGCCGGCGTTGAAGGCATCGAGGATGCATTGCACGACCGATTCGCGCACGCCGGAAAAACCGCGCGCGAGCGAAGCCGCCTTGGTGGCCAGCATCAGCCGCACCACGGCGGGCGCGAGCGGCGCGCCCACGCCCACGCAGTGCGAGCGGATCAGGTTGCGTTGCAGCGCGGCGAGTTCGTCTTTGCCGATGCGCTTGGAGGCGAGCTTGCCGAAGCCGGTGTTGACGCCGTAGACGGGATCGTCACCTGCGGCAGCCGCTTGCACGAGCGCGGCGCTCTTGCGGATCGCGTCGATCGCGGTGGCGTCGAGGCTCAGCGTTAGATCGCCTGCGCGGATCTGGCGGAGTTGGTCAAGGCTCAGGTGGCCGGGAGTGATTTGCATGGCATTCATTCTTCAGAGCATCGGCAGATTGAGACCGCGTTCCTTGGCGCATTGCTGCGCCAGTTCGTAACCCGCATCGGCGTGGCGCATCACGCCGGTGCCCGGATCATTCCAGAGCACGCGCTCGACACGCTTCGCGGCAGCATCGGTGCCATCGCACACGATCACGACGCCGCTGTGCTGCGAATAGCCCATGCCCACGCCGCCGCCATGATGCAGGCTCACCCAGGTGGCACCGCCGGCGGTATTGAGCAGCGCGTTCAGCAGCGGCCAGTCGGAGACGGCATCGGAGCCGTCCTTCATGGCTTCGGTCTCGCGGTTGGGGCTGGCGACGGAGCCGCTGTCGAGGTGGTCACGGCCGATCACGATAGGCGCCTTGAGCTCGCCGTTCCTGACCATCTCGTTGAAGGCCAGGCCGGCAATGTGGCGTTCGCCCAGGCCCAGCCAGCAGATGCGCGCCGGCAGGCCCTGGAAGCTGATGCGCTCGCGTGCCATGTCGAGCCAGCGGTGCAGCTTGGTGTTCTCGGGGAACAGTTCCTTGAGCTTGGCATCGGTCTTGTAGATGTCTTCCGGGTCACCGGAGAGCGCCACCCAGCGGAACGGGCCTTTGCCTTCGCAGAACAGCGGACGCACATAGGCGGGCACAAAGCCGGGGAAGTCAAAGGCGTTCGCAATACCTTGGTCCTTGGCGACCTGGCGGATGTTGTTGCCGTAGTCGACGGTCGGGATGCCCATGCTCTGGAAGTCGAGCATCGCCTGCACATGCACGGCGCAGCCGCGTGCGGCGGCGGCCTTCAGGTCGGCATGCTGGGCCGGATCGGCCGCAGCGGCCTTCCATTGCTCGACGCTCCAGCCCACCGGCAGATAGCCGTTGATCAGGTCGTGTGCCGAGGTCTGGTCGGTCACCAGATCGGGCTTGATCGCGGTGCCGGCCTTGCAGCGCGCGGCCAGCAGCGGCAGCACGTCGGCGGCATTGCCGAGCAGGGCGATCGACTTGGCCTCGCCGGCGGCCGTGTACTTGGCGATGCGGGCCAGCGCGTCGTCGAGATCGGTGGCTTGTTCATCCACATAACGCGTCTTCAGGCGCATGTCGATCCGCGACTGCTGGCATTCGATGTTCAGCGAGCAGGCTTCGGCAAAGGTGGCAGCCAGCGGCTGCGCGCCGCCCATGCCGCCGAGGCCGGCCGTCAGCACCCAGCGGCCCTTGAGCGAGCCGCCGTAGTGCTGGCGGCCAGCTTCGGCAAACGTTTCATACGTGCCCTGCACGATGCCTTGCGAGCCGATGTAGATCCAGGAGCCGGCCGTCATCTGGCCGTACATCATCAGGCCCTTGCGGTCGAGTTCGTTGAAGTGTTCCCAATTGGCCCAAGCCGGCACGAGGTTCGAGTTGGCCAGCAGCACGCGCGGAGCATCACTGTGCGTGCGGAACACGCCGACCGGCTTGCCCGACTGGATCAGCAGCGTCTCGTCTTCGTTCAGGTCCTTCAGCGACTTCAGGATCTGCTCGAAGCAATCCCAGTTGCGCGCAGCCTTGCCGATGCCGCCGTAGACCACCAGCGCATCGGGGTTTTCGGCGACGGCCGGATCCAGATTGTTCTGGATCATCCGGTAGGCGGCTTCGCTGAGCCAGTTCTTGCAGTGCAGGGTGGTGCCGTGGGGCGCGCGAACGGTGCGGGGCTGTGCAGAAGAGGTCGTGGTCATCTGAGAACTCCTGAAGAATGCTCTGGACTCTAGTTGTATAGACAAGTAAAGTCAAGTACGATGAATTCCATGTCAGCCATTGAATCGACAGCTGCCGCGCCGCAGTATTTGAAGGTCAAGAACCACCTGCGAGAGGGCATCTCGGCGGGCCGCTGGGTCGCCGGAGATCTGCTGCCTTCCGAGGCCGAGCTGGTCGAGCATTTTGGCCTTTCGCGCATGACGGTCAACCGTGCGTTTCGTGAGCTGCACCAGGATGGCTTGATTGAACGCGTGCAGGGTGTTGGCAGTTTTGTGGCCCAGCTCGATCGCATTTCGTCCACGCTCACCGTGCGCGATCTGCATGAAGAAATTCGCGAGCGCGGCCACCAGTTTCAATCGCAGGTGATGAGCCTGCAAACGCTCAAGGCCAATGCCGATCAGGCCAAGGCTTTTGGCGTGCGCGTGGGCACCACGCTGTTCCACAGCCTGATCAAGCATCTTGAGAATGGCCGCGCCATTCAATACGAGGACCGGCTGGTCAACCCGGCTTGCGCACCGGATTACCTGAGCCAGGATTTCAGCCAGATCACACCCACGCAATACCTGCTCGAGGTGGCGCCGCTTTCCGAAGCGCGCTACATGATCGAGGCGATGGCGCCGACGCCGGAAGAGGCCGATGCGCTGGGCATTGGCAAGCGCGAGCCCTGCCTTGTCGTGCGTCGCATCACCTTCAGCCGCGGCCGTGCGGTGACGATGGTGAAGCTCACGCATCCCGGTACTTTGTACTCGCTTACGGGGAGCTTTAAAACATGAGTTGGAGCATCATCAGCGCGGATCAAGTGCAGCCTCAGCGCTGGAAGAACGATGGGGGCTGGACGCGTGAACTGCTCGCCTGGCCGCACCCGTCCGACTGGGCGCTACGCGTCTCCGTCGCCGACATCGAAGCCAGTGGGCCGTTCTCGGCCTTCCCTGGAATTGAGCGCTGGTTTGCTGTCCTGGAGGGCGGCGGCGTGCAGCTGTATGAATACGAAATGCGTGTCGGTGATGAGCTGCTGCATTTCGACGGCGCGCTCGGCCCCGATTGCACCTTGCTCGCCGGCCCGACGCGCGACTTCAATCTCATGCATCGAAAGGACCGTGGCCGCGTGCAGGTGCAAGCGGCGGATACGCCGTGCACCCTGCAAGGCTCGCTGATCCTCTTCTTCACGGCCCAGGGCGGCACGCTCAATCATGGCGGCCGAGCGATGGCGCTCAAGCCCATGAGCCTGGCCTGGTGCGAGCAGGTGGCGGCGCAGCCCCTGTCATTCCAGGGGCGCGGTGCGGCTTGGTGGATGGCGTATGAGTAGACAGTTATGGCGCAACGCGCGCCTGGTCACGTTGGCTGAGTCGAGCGGCTGGGGCCTGATCGAGGCCGGCGCGCTGATCACGGTCGGTGATCGCATTGACTGGGTGGGCACGTCAGCGGCGCAGCCGAAGCAGGCCTTCGAGGCCGAGCATGATCTCGGTGGCGCGCTGCTCACGCCGGGCTTGATCGACGCGCACACGCATCTGGTCTACGACGGCAATCGCGCGAACGAGTTCGAGATGCGGCTGCATGGCGCCAGCTACGAAGAGATCGCGCGCGCCGGTGGCGGCATCCGCTCCACGGTCTCGGCCACGCGCGCAGCGGATGAGGCCACGCTGCTGGCGGCCACGCAGAAGCGGCTCAATGCGCTGATCGCGGAGGGCGTGACGACGGTCGAGGTGAAGTCCGGCTATGGCCTGTCGCTCGAAGCCGAGGGCAAGGCACTGCGGGTGGCGCGGTGCCTGCAAGGCGCGCAGGTGCGCACCAGCTACCTTGGCGCCCACGCCGTGTCGCCTGAATACGCGGGCCGGCCCGACGACTACATCGCCGCCGTGTGCGAGTGGCTGCCCCAGTTGCACGCCGAAGGTCTGGTCGATGCGGTCGATGCCTTCTGCGAGGGCATCGGCTTCAGCCTTGAGCAGACGCGGCGCGTCTTCGAGGCCGCGCGAGTTCTGGGCCTGCCGGTCAAGCTGCACGCCGAGCAATTGAGCGATCTGCATGGCACCGAGCTCGCTTGCCAATATCGAGCACTGTCCTGCGACCACCTTGAACACCTGAGCCCCGCCGGCGTGCAGGCGATGGCCGCCAGTGGCACGGTCGCGATGCTGCTGCCCGGCGCTTACTACTTTCTGCGTGAGACGAAACTGCCGCCGATCGCGGCGCTGCGCGAGGCCGGCGTGCCGATGGCGATTGCCACCGATCACAACCCGGGCACCTCGCCCACGCTCTCGCCGCTGCTGATGCTCAATATGGCCTGCACGCTGTTCCGGCTCACGCCTGAAGAGGCGCTGCGCGGCATGACCGTCAACGCCGCGCGGGCGCTGGGGCTCAACGATCGCGGCGCGCTCGTCGCCGGCCAGCGCGCCGACTTCTGCGTCTGGGATGCCGCACATCCCGCTGAACTTGCCTATTACTTCGGGCGCAACCCCTTGCGCCAACGCATCCACGGAGGCCGCCATGAGTGACGACGCCGTCTTCAAGCTCAGGCGCGGCAAGACGCCGCTGCTCATCAGCATGCCGCATGTCGGCACCGAAATTCCCGCCGATCAACAGGAGCGTTATGTGCCGCGTGCGCTGGAGGTGGAAGACACCGACTGGCATCTGGAGCGGCTCTACGGCGATATCGCGCAGTCGCTCGGCGCCAGCTTGGTCGTGCCGCGCTACTCGCGCTACCTGATCGATCTGAACCGCCCGCCCGACGACACGCCGATGTACCCCGGTGCCTCGAACACCGAACTCTGCCCGACGCGCTTCTTCACCGGCGAACCGCTCTATCTGGAAGGCCGCGAGCCCGACGCCGCCGAGAAGCTGCGCCGCCGCGAGAACTACTGGCGCCCCTATCACGAGGCCTTGCAAGCCGAGCTGGAGAGGCTGCGCGCCGAGCACGGCCACGTGATGCTGTTCGACGCGCATTCGATCAAATCCGAACTGCCCTGGCTGTTTGAAGGCGTGCTGCCGGCCCTGAACCTGGGCACGGTCGACGGCCGCGCGTTTGACGCCGGCCTGACACAGCAACTGGCCGATGTACTGGCTGCGCAGGACGAACACAACCATGTGGTCAACGGCCGCTTCAAGGGCGGCTTCATCACGCGCCACTACGGCCAGCCCGAGCTCAAGCAGCATGCTGTGCAGCTCGAGATGTGCTGGCGCTGCTACATGGACGAAGCGCTCTCGCCGGCACAGGGCTATGACGAAGCCCGCGCGGCACGGATTCAGCCGACCCTTGAGAAGCTGCTGGCGACGATGTTGAAGTGGTCGCCCGCATGAGCCAGGTTTATTTTGCAAAGCGCGCCTGGATTGACGGCGCCTGGGCCGAGAACGTGCGCCTCGTCGTCGGCGCCGACGGCTGCTGGAGCGAGATCACGCCTGGCGCCGATATGGACGCTAACGCTGATTCCGCACTGACACTTGACGGGCCCGTGCTGCCGAGCCTCGTCGACGCGCACAGCCACGCCTTCCAACGCGCTTTTGCCGGTCTGGCCGAGACGCGTGAGCGCGCCGACGATGACTTCTGGTCCTGGCGCGACCGCATGTACGGCCTCGCGCTGCGGCTCACGCCCGATCAGCTGCAAGCGATTGCTGCGCAGCTTTATGTGGAACTGTTGAAGGGCGGCTACACGCAGGTCTGCGAGTTCCACTACCTGCAGCACCAGGCCGACGGCCAGCCCTACGACGACCCGCTGGCGCTGTCGATGGCCCTGGCCGACGCGGCCGGCGACGCCGGCATCGGCCTGACGCTGCTGCCCGTGCTGTACGAACGTGCCGGCTTCACGGCCCCCGCGCTGCGCCCCGACCAGCGCCGCTTCCATGCCGGCGCGGCCGACGTCTGGCAGCGCAGCCGCGAATTCACGTCACGCGTGGCCGCGGCCGGGCGCGCGTCGTTGGTGCCGCTCAACGCGGGCCTGGCGATCCATTCGGTGCGTGCGGCGGCGGCCGAGTCCATCGTCGACCTGCGCCGCCTCGCGCACGAGTTCGACGGCCCGATCCATGTGCACGTCGCCGAGCAGCGCGCCGAGCTGCGCGACTGCGTCGCCGCCACCGGCCAGACGCCCGTCGCGTGGCTCGCGTCGCAGGGCTGGCTCGACGCGCGCTGGCAGCTGGTGCACGCCACGCATGTCGACGCCGGCGAGATCGCCGCCACGGCCGCCAGCGGCGCAGGCGTGGTCATCTGCCCGTCCACCGAAGGCAACCTCGGCGACGGCTTCACCGACCTGCCGGCGTGGCTCGCGGCCGACGTCGAGCTCGCGATCGGCTCGGACAGCAACGTCACGCGCAGCTGGCGCGAGGAGCTGCGCTGGATGGAGTACGGCCAGCGGCTGCGGCTCGAGCGCCGCAACGTCTGCGCGCAACCACTCGGCGCCGACAACGCCGCGCACGGCCGCCCGACGCCGGCGCGCCCCGACACGGCCGCCAGCCTGTTCGAGCGCGCCCGCGCGGGCGGCGGGCGCGCGGCCGGGCACGCGAGCTGGGGCATCACGGCCGGCGCACGTGCCGACCTGCTGGTGGTCGACCCCGACGACGCCAGCCTCATCGGCCTGCCCCAGGCCCGCTGGCTCGACGCCCTGGTCTTCTCC
>DASYBU010000044.1:0-194750 GCA_036500605.1 Burkholderiaceae bacterium | reverse complement strand
GCACTGTCGATGGACCCGATCGTGATGCTGTTCGACGAACCCACTTCGGCGCTCGACCCGGAAATGGTCGGCGAAGTGCTCGACGTGATGGTCGCCCTGGCCCAGGAAGGCATGACCATGATGTGCGTGACGCACGAAATGGGCTTCGCCCGCAAGGTCAGCAAGCGCGTGATCTTCATGGACGCCGGCAAGATCATCGAGGATTGCTCGAGCACCGATTTCTTCGGCAAGCCCGAAGAGCGCTCGCCGCGCGCCAAGGACTTCCTCGCGAAGATCCTGCAGCACTGAGTCTGAGCTCGTCGCCGTCGCTGGAAATTCTTCTGCGACGAGCGGGCGATTGAAGCCGGAGCGTCCCTGCCCCTAACGACCTCCGAACCCGCTTATGTCGACCGTTAGGGGCAGGAACACTCCGGCTTCTCTCCACCTGGGGTTTCTGGCTGCGAAAATGCGGGGATGAACTCGCTCACCATCACCCGACCCGACGACTGGCATCTTCATCTGCGCGATGAGGCTGCAATGCAAAGCGTCGTGCCCTACACCGCGCGCCAATTTGGTCGTGCGATCGTCATGCCCAATCTGCGGCCGCCGGTTACCACGGCTGCGCAGGCGCTTGCCTATCGCGAGCGCATTCTGGCTGCGGTGCCGGCTGGCGTGAGCTTCACGCCGCTCATGACGCTGTATCTGACCGATGTCACCACGGTCGACGAGGTCAAGCGTGCCAAGGATGCGGGCGTGGTCGCGCTCAAGCTCTATCCGGCCGGCGCCACCACCAACAGCGATGCCGGCGTGACCGACATCCGCAAGACCTACAAGACGCTGGAAGCGATGCAGCGCGAAGGCCTGCTGCTGCTGGTGCACGGCGAGGTCACTGATCCCGCTGTGGATGTGTTCGATCGCGAGGCCGTCTTCATCGATCGCGTGATGCAGCCGCTGCGCGCCGACATGCCCGAGCTCAAGGTCGTGTTCGAGCACATCACCACCAAGCAAGCGGCCGAGTACGTCGCCGCGAGCGACAAATACACCGCGGCCACGCTGACGCCGCAGCATCTGCTCTACAACCGCAACGCCATCTTCATGGGTGGCCTGCGCCCGCATTACTACTGCCTGCCGGTCCTGAAGCGCGAGGAACACCGCCTCGCGCTGATTCAGGCGGCGACCTCGGGCTCAACCAAGTTCTTCCTCGGCACCGACAGCGCGCCGCATGCCGCGCAGCTGAAGGAGAACTCGGTCTGCGGCGCCGGGTGCTTCACGGCGCTTTCTGCGCTGGAACTGTATGCCGAGGCTTTCGAGGCGATGAATGCGCTCGACAAGTTCGAAGCTTTCGCCAGCTTCAACGGTGCCGATTTTTACGGCCTGCCGCGCAACACCGAACAGGTGACACTGAAGAAGGAGGCCTGGACGCTGCCCGAGTCCGTGGACTTTGGCGCGGCGCAACTCAAGCCGCTGCGCGGCGGCGAGACGCTGGCGTGGCGCTTGGTTTGAGCCAGGAGGAGCGCGGATTTCTGCAGTGACGAAAGGCCTCCCGCCACAAAACCGCTAGCATGGGCCTCAGTTGAACTGGAGAAGCCATTGCGTCCATTCCTGAAGTTAGCGGCCTTGCTGGCCGTTCTGCTGGCCGGCATTGCTCAAGCAGCGCCACCCGTGCCGCCTGCTCCACTCACGCCGGCGGTGCTGGCGGCCTCCGCTCCTGGCGCCGTACAAACGCCCGCCGCCAACCAGGCACCGGTCTCGGCCACCGCACGCCGTATCTACGAGCGCGCGCGTGGCCAACTGCTGCAGATCCGCACGCTGCTCAAGACGCAGGACAGCCAGGCCTCGGTCGGCTCGGGCTTCCTGGTCAGCGAGGACGGCCGCATCATCACGAACTACCACGTGGTGAGCCAGGTGGCGCTGGAACCTGAACGCTACCGCCTGCGCTTTGCCACCACCGACGGCAAGGAGGGCGCGCTCGAGTTGCTGGACTTCGACGTGCGCCGCGACTTGGCGATCCTGCGCCCCGTTGCGGCCGACGCCAAGATCCTCCAAGGCCGCGGAGCGCTGAGCTTCCGCCCGCGCACTGAAGCCTTGTCCAAGGGCGATCGCATCTACTCGCTGGGCAATCCGCATGATGTGGCCTTCTCGATCGTCGAGGGCAATTACAACGGCCTGGTGGAGCGCAGCTTCGACCCGCTGATCTATTACGCGGGCAGCATCAATGCCGGCATGAGCGGCGGCCCGGTGGTCGATGAAGACGGCCGCGTGGTCGGCATCAACGTCTCGGCCATGTTCTTTGCGCAGCAGATGAGCTTTCTGGTGCCCGGCAACTTCGCCGAGGATCTTTACCAACGCAGCCGCGATGCCAAGCCGATCACCGGCGCCGTGTGGCCGCGCTTGCGTCAGCAACTGACCGCCTACCAGGACGAACTGACGCAGCGCTTCATCGCACAGCCGTGGCGCTCGGCCGGGCATGGCCGCTATCAGCTGCCGGTGCCGCAGGAAGAGTTCATGCGCTGCTGGGGCAGCGGCTCGGCGACCGAGACCAAGGGGCTCGATTTCCAACGCTCGCAATGCCGCATGGACCATGCGCTGTTCATCAATGGCGGCTTGCAGCTCGGCTATCTCGATGTGTCGCACGAGATCTATGACGGCAAGAAGCTCGGCGCCTTGCGCTTCGCGCAGCAGTACTCCAACAGCTTCCGCAATGAACGCTTCGCGCGCCCGAGCAAGACCAGCACGGGCTCCTTCTGCAAGGAGGAGTTCGTCGATCGTGCCGGCCTGCCGCTGCGCGCCGTGGTCTGCCTCTCGGCCTATCGCAAGCTCGAAGGCATTTATGCGCTGAGCGTGCTGGTGACGACGGTCGACTCCAGCACTGAAGGAGCGTTGGGCCGCTTCAATGCGCCGGGCGTCTCGTTCGAGAACGCGCTCAAGCTCACCTCGCACTATCTGGAAGGCTTCGCATGGACGCAGCAGGAGCAGAAGCAATGATGGGCGTCCTTGAAGTCCTGGACCGTGACGGCCAGGTGCGCTCGGTCTTCAAGATCACGCAATGGCCGGTGCGGATTGGCCGCTCGCCGCTGTGCGATGTGGTGCTCGACGATGCTCACATGGCCGGCGAACACGCCGAGCTCAGCCTCGCCGGCGAGACGCCGCAGCTGACCTTGTTGCCCAGCATCAACGGCGGCTGGCAGGGTGGGCACCAACTCGTGCAGGGCCATGCGGTCGCGCTGCCGGGCGTGACGCAGATGGTCCTCGGCGCCACGCAGCTGCGCTGGCGCGCTGCCGATGCGCCTCTCGCCCCCGAGATCCCGCTGCAGGCGCATGAGCGCCATACGGTGCAGCGTGCCACGTACTGGCTGCCGGCGCTGCTGGTGCTGTTCGTGCTGATGACGGCGCTCGATCACTGGCTGGTCGTGGATCCTGACGCGCGCTGGGTCGATTACGCCGCCCCGGTGCTGGGCCCGCTCGGCATCGTGCTGGCTTGGGCGGCCTTGTGGTCGCTGGCGAATCAGCTGTTCCGGCATCGCTTCCCGTTCTCGAAGCATCTGAGCCGCGTGCTGGTCTGGTGCTGTGCCTACTCGCTGATCGGCTATGCCTTGCCGCTGGTGGCCTATGCCTTCTCGTGGAGCCGGCTGATGGCGCTGGACTCGCTGCTCTTCCCGGTCGGCGGTGCGCTGCTGCTGTGGTGGCATGCGAGCCTCGTATGGCCGCGCGCGCGCCGCGGTATCGGCGTGGGCCTCACCTGCATGCTGGTGCTGGGCCTGGGTCTGCAGATGGCCGGCCGCAGCGAGCAGCAGTACTGGTTCGGCCCGTCCTACCTGAGCGCGCTGCCGCCGCCGCAGGTGCGCATGGTCAGCACCAAGCCAACCTCGGCGCTGATCGATGATCTGCGTCCTTTGCAGGCCGAGCTCTCGAAGATGGCCAAGAAGGACAACGATGCGCCCGATGCGGCCGGCGACGAGGAGTGATCAGCGGGTCTTCCGAGCCTTTTTCTTCGTAGCTTTCGCGGGCGCGAGGGCTTCGGCCAGCGCCCGGCGCGCCAACGTGCTCATGCGCGCCAGCCCCACGCGGTTCGGATGCACGCCGTCGTTGCCGAACTCGGCGGGCAGGCCGCCGTCGCGCACCAGGGCCGAGTAGTAGTCGACATAGCCGAGATGCTGCTTGCGTGCGTACTCAGCCAGCCAGACATTGAGTTCGGCGATGCGCGCAGCGGCCTCGATCTCAGGGCGCCAGTAGAAGGACTTGGCCGGCGGAATGCTGCCCAGCACCACGGCAATGCCGTTGGCGCGCGCGATCTCGACCATCGCCACGATGTTGTTCTTGTAGTTCTGCGGCGTCGTCGGGCCTGAGTTGCCCGCCACGTCATTGGTCCCGGCCAGGATGTGCACCACGCGCGGGTGCAGAGCCACCACGTCGGCATGGAAGCGCAGCAGCATCTGCGCGCTGGTCTGCCCGCCGATGCCGCGGCCTGCGATCACCGTGCCGTTGAATAAGTCATGATCGGCCACGGCCCAGAGTTCGGTGATTGAATCGCCGATGAAGACGGCGCGCGGCGGCGCTCCGGCGAGTGCCTTGTTGGCCTCGTGGTAGCGGCAGAGCTGGCCGAGATCCTGCGCGTCGCGCGCCTTTTGCGTGGCGTTGTAGATGGCCAGCTCAGGGTCCTTGGCGAGTTGCGCCTTCAGGGCCGGCGTGTCAGCCGTCGGCGGATCGATCACCAGCAAGGCGGCCTGCATGAAGGCGGCCGGCAGCGGCAGCGCCGGCGGACAGGCCTCGTCGACCATGCCCACCAACGGGGCGGCAGCGGGTGCATCGTCTTTCTGCTGGGCATGGGCAGCCAGGGTCGCCATTGCGAGCGTGATCGCGCAGGCGAGGGTTCGGGTCAGCGGCATCGGGGTCTCCAAGGGCGTTCGGTCACCGGGTCACGCGGCGCATTGTGCTCGCGTGCTGCCCTCTGGAGAAGCTCAGCCGCCGAGCAGCGCCACCTTCATGGGATCGTCGAGCGGGCGAGGGCCCAGCCAGACCAGCAGCATGGCCTTGAAGAACTCATCTCCCGCGATGGGCGCACCCTGCGGAATGTCATTGATCGCCAGCGAGGTGCCGTTGCCGGGGTGGTACTCGAGAGTGATGGAGTCACCCTTCTTGAAGCGCGGATGCCCGCCCATCAAGGTGCCCAGTCGCATCAGGCCGCTCATGGCCTTGATGAACTCGTCGTGCGCCATATTGCCCTGGACGCTGTTGGTGAGAAAGCCCATCGCGTCGGAGTTGACGTCACTGAGAAATTTGAAGCGCAGGCTCTTGGCACCTGGGGCAGCGAGGACGGCGCCGGGCGTCCTGGATTTTGATTTCAGGTAGAGCGCGACCGTGAACTCGTGCGCCCCTTGCTTGCTGCGCTTGGTGCCCACACCGTTGAGCATCAGATCCTGGGCGACGACGTTGATGATCGTCTCGTACTTCATGCCGTCGATCTCGACGGTGGCGGCATGCGCCCCAAGGCCCAGCCAGGCTGCCGATACGGCCAGAACAAACGACGTACTGCTGCGCATGAAAGCTCCGGCTGAATGCACCTTGACCCAGAATTCAGGGCATTGTGGTCAGGGCGGACTGTTCAGTATTGCGTATGAGCAAGCCTCGATTGAGTGGTCAACGAAGCACTTTCATGTGACGTGACATGGAGCACCGGCGGGCTTATTAGTCGCCGGTCTTGAGCTGCGCATGCTCCCAATCGCGGGGTGCACCCTGCTCGCATTTGCGACAGTCCAGGGGCTGACCCAGGACCGAGGCACGGCCTTCGGCGCTCTGGGTCCAGGGGCGATTCGTCCAGGGCGGGTTGTGCCGCACATGCTGGTTGTGGCCGCAGGCCAGTTCGGCGACCCAATCCAGCTCCTCGTCCTGATGAAAGCCGACGATGGGCTGAAGCATGGCCAGAGATCCAGATTCAAATTCAGGCGCCAAGCAGCCCGGTCTTCATCTTCGGATCGACCGGCTTGCCGCCGAGCCAGACCAGCAGCATGGCCTTGAAAAATTCCGGCTCCGCGACCGGCTCGCCTTGCGGCTTGCCATTGAGCATGAAGACCGTGCCCTTGCCGGGCTGGTAGTCGAAGGTGAAGGTGTCGCCGTCGTTGAAATGCGGGTGCGCGCCGAGCAGGGCGCCCAGGCGCATCACGCCGACGAAGGTCTTGGCGAAATCCGTGCGATTCATGTTCGCTTCCACGCCCATCGTGAGGAAGCGCATCGTGTCGGCGTTGACTTCCTTGAGGAACCTGAAGCTGATGCGCTTGGCGCCCGGCGCGGCCAAGACCGCATCGGCGCTCTTGGCGCTGGTGCTCAGGTAGAGCCCGACCGCGAAATTGCGCACGCCCTGCTTGTTGTGCTTGGTGGCCGCGCCATTGAGCAGCAGTGCCTGGCCGGCGACGTTGACCGAGGTTTCGTACTTCACGCCGTCGACTTCAACGTTGTCGGCTCGTGCGCCCTGGCAGGCCAGTGCGGCGGAAGCGATCAGGGCAAGAAGAACTGTACGCATAAAGTCTCCGGCGGTATGCGCTTGAATAGCGCGTTAGGCCGCAGAGTATTCCGCAGGAGTGCGCTCGGCTTTACACGAGGGGCAACACCCTCGCGTGAAGCAATGCACAAGTCCGCAAGGGGTTTACCTTAATGCGGTGAGCAACTTTTGGTGAATGCCACCGAATGCGCCATTGCTCATGCAGAGAAGGTGGTCACCGGGCTTGGCGGCTTTGACGACCGCGGCCACGAGCGCGTCGACGTTCTCGCCAACGAGCACTTGCGAGCCCATCGGCGCCAGCGCCTCCTTCGCATCCCAGGCCAGGCCGGCCTGATTGCAGAAGGACAAGTCTGCCTCTTCCAGCGCCCACGGCAATTGGGCCTTCATGGTGCCGAGCTTCATGGTGTTGGATCGCGGCTCGAAGATGGCGAGGATGCGTTCTTTCGGCGCGATGCGGCGACGCAGGCCTTCGACCGTGGTGCGGATGGCCGTGGGGTGGTGCGCGAAATCGTCGTAGACCTTGATGCCCCGCACTTCGCCGACCAGTTCCATGCGCCGGCGCACGTTCTGGAACTTGGCCAGAGCGGCGGCCGATTGCTCGGGCGTCACGCCCACATGCTCGGCGGCGGCGATCGCGGCCAGCGCGTTCAGCTGGTTGTGCTCGCCGATCAGTTGCCAATCGACGCGCGCCACCTTGAGGCTGCCGCGCAGCACATCAAAGGCTTGGGGTTCGCCGCGTGCGCGCAGGGCGCCGGGTTCTTCCTTGCGAGCGCCGAAGCGTTGCTGCTCGCTCCAGCAGCCGCGCGTCAGCACGCGCTGCAGCGCTTCGTCGCGCGCATTGACGACCACGCGGCCGCTGGCCGGGATCGTGCGCACGAGATGGTGGAACTGGGTCTCGATGGCGGCGAGATCGGGGAAGATATCCGCGTGGTCAAACTCAAGGTTGTTGAGGATGGCGGTGCGCGGACGGTAGTGCACGAACTTGCTGCGCTTGTCGAAGAAGGCGGTGTCGTACTCATCCGCCTCGATCACGAAAGGCTTGCCCGTACCGAGCTTGGCGCTAACGCCAAAGTTCATCGGCACGCCGCCGACCAGAAAGCCCGGCTGGAGGCCGGCATGCTCAAGAATCCAGGCCAGCATCGAGGTGGTCGTGGTCTTGCCATGCGTGCCGGCGACGGCCAGCACATGGCGGCCTTGCAGCACGTGTTCCGCCAGCCATTGCGGGCCGCTCGTGTAAGGCAGGCCGGCATCAAGAATCGCTTCCATCAGCTCGTTGCCGCGCGTCACCACATTGCCGATGACGAACAGATCAGGCTTGAGCGCCAGCTGATCGGCCTTGAAACCGGTGATCAGTTCGATGCCGAGCGCCTCAAGCTGGTCGCTCATCGGCGGGTAGACATTGGCATCGCAGCCGGTGACCTTGTGGCCCGACTCGCGCGCGAGCGCGGCCAGGCCGCCCATGAAGGTGCCGCAGATGCCGAGGATGTGGATGTGCATGGGATTCAGTAGAAGAACATGGGCGGACAGGAGGCAACACGAGACGCATGGGCTGCGTTAATCCTGTGCATCCTGTTTATCCATGTTCAAGAAATGCATTTTTTACATGGATGAACAGGATGCACAGGATAAATACAGAGATGTCTTCGTCTGCAGGCCTGTTCATCGTGTTCCTCCCTGTCAGTCTCAACGAAGAGCCGAGCGCGCGGCGGCGAGAGTCAGCTCGATGTCGGCATCCGTATGTGCCGAGGACACAAAGCCGGCCTCATAAAGCGCAGGAGCAAGATACACGCCAGCGTCGAGCATGGCATGGAAGAAGCGGTTGAAGCGCTCCTTGTCGGTCGTCATCACGGTCGTGTAGTTCTGCGGCAGTTCGGGCAGCAGGAAAAAGCCGAACATGCCGCCTTCGCAATCGCTGCTGAAGGGCACGCCGTTCTCGCGCGCGACGGCAGAAAGGCCGTCGGCAAGCAACTTCGTGCGGGCGCCGAGCGCCTCAAAGTAACCGGGCTTCTGGATCTCTTTCAGCGTGGCCAGGCCGCAAGCCGTGGCGACCGGGTTGCCGCTGAGCGTGCCAGCCTGATACACACCACCGAGCGGCGCCAGCGACTTCATGATCTCGCGGCTGGCACCGAATGCGGCCAGCGGCATGCCGCCGCCGATGACCTTGCCGAAGGTCGAGATGTCGGGCTTGAAGCCGGGAATCAGCTTCGCGTAGTGACCCTGCGCGCTGGCCAGGCCGACGCGGAAGCCGGTCATGACCTCGTCCAGCAGCAGCAGCGCGCCATGCTGTGTGCACAGCTCGCGCAGCCGCTTCATGAAGGGCACGGCGGCGCGCACGAAGTTCATATTGCCGGCGATCGGCTCGATGATCACGCAGGCCAGCTCGGGGCCGTGCAGGGCGAAGGCCTCTTCGAGCTGTTGCAGGTTGTTGTACTCAAGCACGAGCGTGTGCTGCGCGGTTTCAGCAGGTACGCCGGCGCTGGTCGGGTGGCCGAAGGTGGCCAGGCCCGAGCCGGCCTTGACCAGCAGCGCGTCGGTGTGGCCGTGATAGCAGCCCTCGAACTTGATGAACAGGCTGCGGCCGGTGGCGCCGCGCGCGAGGCGGATCGCGCTCATGGTCGCCTCGGTGCCCGATGACACCAGGCGCACCTGCTCCATGCTGGGCACGAGCTTGATCAGCTCCTCGGCCAGCTCGATCTCGCGCTCGGTCGGCGCGCCAAACGAGAAACCTTCGAGCGCCGCGCGCTGCACGGCCTCCTGCACGGCTGGATGGCCGTGGCCGAGGATCATCGGGCCCCAGGAGCCGATGTAGTCGACATAACGCTTTCCATCGGCGTCATATATATAGGCACCTTCGCCGCGGGTGATGAAGCGGGGCGTGCCGCCGACGGCGCGGAACGCGCGCACAGGCGAATTCACGCCGCCGGGGATGACGCGCTGGGCGCGCTCAAATAACTCGTTATTGCGGGACATCTTCAAACCGTCTCTATCTAATCTGGTCAGTGCATGCGGCGGGGAGGGCGCACGGGCGCCACTTCTTCGGCTGCTTCCGGTTCGGTCGCGCCGATCTCGAGGCTGCCCAGATCCTCCAGGCCTTCCTCGCCCTCTTCAGGCGGCAGCGCCCAGAAGAAGCGGTCGGGCAGCGCGTTGCCCATGCCGGGGCGGAAGCCGGCGTCGAGCGACTGGTCCAGGAAGGCCAGCGCCTCGCCCACGGCGGCGTGCAGTTCGGCACCCACGGCAAGCAGCGAGGCCAGCGCGCTGGAGAGCGTGTCGCCCGCGCCGACAAAGCCGGCGTCGAAGCGCTCGAACTTCTCGCCCGTGATCGGGCCTTGCGCCGTGGCCAGTACGTTGTCGACGAACTGGTTGGGCAGGCTGATGCCGGTCACCAGCACATGGCCGGCGCCGGCCTGCGCGGCGGCCACGGCCAGTTCGCGCGGCGAGGCCGGGCGGTCGTTGTCCCAGTCGGGCAGGAGGAAGTCGGTCAGCGTCTTGTGGTTGCCCACGAGCACATGCGTGAGCGGCAGCACCAGTTCGCGCAGCGCGTCGTGATAACTGCTGTGTTCCTCGTCATCGAGCCAACTGATCGAAGGCAGGTAGGTGACCAGCGGGACGTCGGGGTAGTCGGAGAGCACTTCGGCCACGGCCGAGATGCCTTCGGCATTGCCGAGGTAGCCGACCTTCCAGGCGCCGATCGGCACGTCTTCCAGGATGTGGCGGGCCTGTTCGGCGATCAGGTCGGCGTCGAGGCCCTGGGCTTCGAAGACCTCGGCCGTGTCGCGCAACATCACCGAGGTGACGACGGGCAGGCAGTGCGCGCCCATCGCGGCAATCGTGGCCACGTCGCCGGCGAGGCCGCCGGCGCCGCTGGCTTCGCTGGCGTTGAAGCTCATCACGCAGGCCGGGGCTTGCTGCTCCTGCTCGTCGTCAACGGCGGGATCGGCGGCTTGTTCTTTGGGGTTCATGGTGCGGGAGAGCAGGTGGGCAGGAAACGGACAAGCAAAGTGTGAATTAAGGCCTGAAGAGCGGCTGCACTTGTGTTTGCCGTGACTGGATGTTGTGTTCTTGCTTACGTCAACACCCTTTTTGCGGGAGTGCCGTGGCTACAATCTTCTCATTGTAAGTAGCTGAAGACTTTCCTCATCGTGACTGAACCAAGTACCTGGATGTGCCTTATCTGCGGCTGGATGTATTCCGAGGCCGATGGAGACCCTGATCATGGCATTGCACCGGGCACTTTGTGGGCCGATGTGGATATGAATTGGACTTGTCCGGAATGCGGTGCTCGCAAGGAGGACTTTGAGATGGTCCGTATCTGAGTCCAGCTCGCTGAGCTTTTCCTTTGAGTGCTCGCCGGTAGTCACAGCGAGATATCCGCCCCCTCTGTCTGAGGAGAACAGGCTTGGATCTGCAAGACAACAACGGCTCTGCCGCCACCGCCAAAGTGCTGGTCATCGATGACAGCAACACGATCCGTCGCAGCGCGGAGATCTTCCTGAAGCAGGCGGGTCATGAAGTCGTGCTGGCCGAAGATGGTTTCGACGCGCTGGCCAAACTGTCGGACTATCGCCCTGACCTGGTTTTCTGCGACATCCTGATGCCGCGGTTGGACGGGTATCAAACCTGCGCCATCATCAAGCGCAATCCCCAATTTGCAAGCGTGCCGGTGATTATGCTGTCGAGCAAGGACGGCCTTTTCGACAAAGCCCGAGGCCGTATGGTGGGCTCGCAGGATTACCTGACCAAGCCCTTCACCAAGGATCAACTCCTGCATGCCGTGCAACAGCACTGCCGCGCAAGTTGATCTGACCGACTGAACCGCCGGACATCTGTCATGACTATTCAAAAAATTCTGCTGGTCGACGACTCCAAGACGGAGCTCCACCATCTCAGCGACATCCTGCTCAAGAAGGGCTATGTCGTGCGCACCGCCGAGAACGGCGAGGAAGCCATGCAGCGCCTGGCTGAGGAAAAGCCTGACCTGATCCTGATGGATGTGGTGATGCCCGGCCAGAACGGCTTCCAGCTGACCCGCGCCATCACGCGTGACGAACGCTTCGCCGATGTGCCCGTGATCATGTGCACCAGCAAGAACCAGGAGACCGACCGCGTCTGGGGCATGCGCCAAGGCGCCAAGGACTATGTGGTCAAGCCGGTCAAGGCCGAAGAGTTGCTGGCCAAAATCAAGGCGCTTGGTTGATGAGCAGCCGCGCTTCACAAGTGAGCGTATTGCGGGCCGAGCGCCGGGCCGCTCCCCAGCCGGCCCGACCGGCGATGTGCTTGCTGGTCAAGCCGGCAAGCATCGCCGTCCCCGCGGGGGACCGACCAGCGTACTCGCTGGGCGAGGGGCATTGAGATGGCTAATAAAGAAGCCCTGCGCGAACTTCAACAACGCCTTGCGCAGCGTATGCAGGCTGCGCGTGAACAAACTCAGACAGCCAGTTGGCTTGCGGTTGAGTGCTGCGGCCTGGGCCTGCTGCTCTCGCTGAAGCAGGCGTCTGAAATCTTTGCGCCCGTGCCAATCAAGTCGGTGCCTTACGCGCAGCCTTGGTTGGTCGGTGTCGCCAATCTGCGCGGTGGTCTCGCGACCGTCGTCGATCTGAGTATTTTCCTGGGTCTGCGTGAGCCCGGCATCGCCAGGCCCGATCCGGCTGCGGCGCGCCTGGTTTCGCTGAACCCCGAGATGAGCATCAACTGCGCGCTGCTGGTCGACCGGCTGGTGGGCTTGCGCGGCGATGAGCATCTGACGGCCGAGCCGGTTGAGTCCGGCCCGCGACCCCGTTTTGCCGGCTTGCGCATGCGCGATGCCGAAGGCAGGTCCTGGCAGTCGCTGGACCTGGAGGCACTGGCCAAACACGAGCAGTTCCTGAAAGTTGTGGTTTGATCTTCGGCTGATGCCGTCGGCCGTTCTTTGTGACTTCAAGAGGGTGAGATGAGCTTCCTGGATAAATTCAAGAATCTGCGCAAGGTTGAGGCTTCTGGTGCCCTGCTGGGCGACCACGAGGCCACCACCCTGGCGGCTCACGCCCATGATTCCGGCGAACCGATGGAGCGCCCCTCGCAACCGACGGTCTCCATCATCTCCGAGGCCATGCCGACCGAGCTGGCTTCCGGCGAGCCGACGGAAACGCAAAGCAGCGTCTTCGCCTCGACGATGGCGGCTGATGGCACACGCGTTGCGCCGGTGCGAGCGGACAACAGCGGTCGCCAGCGCCTGTTCACGGGCCTTGTGGCCATCGGCCTGCTCGGCACGGCAATCACCGTGGCGGTGGTCGTCACGAGCAGCAACAAGAGCGCGGCGCAGGTGCGGGCCACCGGCCAGGCGCTGATGCAGTCGCAACGTCTTGCCAAATCGGTCTCGAGCGCCTTGATGGGCAACTCGGGCTCCTTCGTCGAACTCAAGGACGCGGTCAACAGCCTGACCAGCGTGGTGACCAGCCTCTCCACCGGCGTCGGCGATCCGGGCCGCGCGCCGCTCGGTGCCCAGGCCAGCGTGGCCGCGATGGTGCCGCTGGTGCAGAAGGCCGACAAGAACGGCAAGCTGATCGCCTCCGAGGAAAAGACGCTGGTGCAGGTGGGTTTCGCGCTGCGCGCCATCAACCGACAGTCGAGTGAACTGCTGGAGTCGGCCGAGGCCGTGGCTTCGCAGGCCTTGCAGGTCAATGCTTCGCCGAACGAGATTTCGGCCGCCGGCCAGTTGGTGATGCTGACCCAGCGGATCGGCAAGAGCGCGAATGAATTCCTGACCGCGGAAGGCGTGAGCCCCGAGGCCGTGTTCCTGCTCGGCAAGGACTTGAACCAGTTCAAGGTGGTGGCCGAATCGCTGCAGACCGGCAACCCCGAACTGCACTTGAACGGCGTGAAGGACCCGCAACTGAAGGAGCGCCTCGGTGCGCTGCTCAAGCAGTACGAACAGACGCGCGTGCAGGCTTCGACGATCCTGTCCAACCTGCAAGGCCTGGTGAGCGCACGTGACGCGCAGTCCAGCATCCTGACCGACAGCGAACCGCTGCGCAAAGGCCTGGAAAACGTCGCGAGCGACCTCGAAGCCAGCGGTGGCGTGAGCTTCCTCAAGCTGGTGCTGATGGTGCTGTCCCTGGCCGCGCTGACGATCGGCGCCCTGGGTCTGCTGCGCCTTTATGTGGCCGACCAGGCGCAACGTGCCGAGATGGCCGAAGCGCAAAAGCGCGAAGCCGAGACGCAGGAGCAGGAAGCCAAGCGCGTGAATGACGCCAACCAGGCCGCCATTCTGCGTTTGATGAACGAACTGCAAGCGGTCGCTGAAGGCGACCTGACGCAGCAAGCCACGGTGACCGAAGACATCACCGGCGCGATCGCCGACTCGGTGAACTACACCGTGGAAGAACTGCGGATGCTGGTGGACCACGTGCAAACGACGGCCGCCCGCGTGACCGATACCACCGGCCAGGTCGACCAGACCTCGACCGATCTGCTGGCCGCTTCGAAAGAACAGCTGCACGAGATCCGCGCCACCGGCGAGGCTGTGCTGCAGATGGCCGGTCGAATCAACGAGGTGTCCGGACAAGCCCAGCAGACGGCCCATGTGGCGCGCCAGTCGCGCGAAGCGGCCGAGCAGGGCCTGCAGGCCATGCAGAACAACATCTCGGGTATGAACGCGATTCGCGATCACATCCAGGAAACCAGCAAGCGCATCAAGCGCCTGGGCGAGTCCTCGCAGGAAATTGGCGAGATCACCGAGCTGATTTCCGACATTACCGAACAGACCAACGTGCTGGCCTTGAACGCCGCCATCCAGGCCGCTTCGGCCGGTGACGCAGGCCGCGGTTTCAGCGTGGTGGCGGAAGAAGTGCAGCGCCTGGCCGAACGCTCCGGCGACGCGACGCGTCGAATCGCCGCGCTGGTCAAGACCATTCAGACCGACACGCACGACGCCGTGGCCGCCATGGAGCGCTCGACGCTCGGGGTGGTGCAGGGGACGAAGCTGTCCGATGCGGCCGGCAAGGCGCTGGAAGAGATCGACTCGGTCTCGCGCCGCCTGGACGACCTGATCGCGCAGATTTCCTCGCAGGCCCTGAGCGAAGCCGCTTCGGCCAACGAGGTCGCCTCCAACATCCAGCACATTTTTGCCGTGACTGAGCAGACCAGCGAGGGCACACGCTCCACCGCCGCGATGGTGCATGAGCTCTCACGTTCCGCCGAGGCCTTGCGCGCCTCGGTCGCCCGATTCAAGGTGAACTGAGCATGGATCCGATGGACAGCAGGGACATCGCGCGAGATTCGGAATTCCCCGCCGACCTGAGCCCGCTGGCCTGGGTTCAGGAGGAGCTGCGCCGCTCGCTGGAGTCGGTCCACAAGACGCTGCGCCGCCAATTGCGCGAGGGCGACAACCGTGCCTCCAATTTCGGCGGCGACATTGGTACCGCGGCACCCTTGCAAGCCGCCGTGGCACAGCTCCACCAGGTGGCCGGCGTGCTGGCCCTGGTGGGCATGCCCGCCGGCGCCACGGTGCTGCGCGCCGCTGAATACGCGGTGGACACGCTCGCGCGCAGCCCCGGCAATGTCGAACCCCATGTGGTGGAGCTGATCGAGCGCGCCGACTTCGCGCTGATGGCCCACATCGCCCGCCTGCTGGCCGGCAACCAGGCTTCGCCCCTGGCCTTGTTCCCCGGCTATCGCGAGCTGCAGGCCTACAACGGCGCGGAACGCATCCACCCGGCCGATCTGTGGACGCATGAGTGGCGCTGGATCGACCTGCCGACCGACGACAGCGCCGAGCCGCAAGCGGCTTCGGCCATGCGCGCACCTTTCGAGGCCACGCTGCTCAAGCAGATGCGCGACCCGAGCCATGCGCATGCGCAGCACCTCAGCAATCTGTGCGCGAATCTCGCGGCCAGCCTGAAGGGCCAGCCGCATTCGCGCACGCTGTGGCAACTGGCCGCCGCTGTGATGGAAGCGCAGGCGCAAGACCTGCTGCCCGTCGACGCCTATACCAAACGCCTCGGCTCGCGCCTGCTGTCGCAACTGCGCGCCGTCGGCCAGGGCGATGCGGGGCTCGCTGCTGGATCGAACAACCAGGGCGACCGCCTCGCCCAGGACCTGCTGTTCTTCTGCTCGCAAGCCCGTCGCGATTCGCAAGCGCCGCGCCTGAATGCGGTGCGCGCGGCCTACGGTCTGCAAGACGAAGACCGCGGCAACTACGAGGACAACAGCCTCGGCCGCATCGATCCGAATTGGGTCGCCCAAGCGCGCCGCCGCGTCACTGTCGCCAAGGATTCCTGGTCCAGCGCGGCCGAGGGCGATACCCATCGCCTCGCGGGCCTGGATGAACAATTCGCCGGCCTGGCCGAATCGCTGGCCAAGTTGTTCCCGAGCGGTGATGTGCTGGGCCAGACCCTGCAACGCGCCGTGGTGGCGACGCTGCGCGGTGGCAAGGCGCCGCCGCCCGCGCTCGCGATGGAAATCGCGACCAGCATTTTGTATGTGGAAGCCGCGCTGGATGACGCGGCTTTCGACCAGCCCGAGCAGGCCGATCGCTGCAAGCGCATGGCCGCGCGCGTGGATGCGGTTGCGCATGGCGAGCCGCCGGAGCCTCTCGAGGCCTGGATGGAGGACCTCTATCGCCGCGTCTCGGACCGCCAGACGATGGGCAGCGTCGTGCATGAACTGCGCGCCAGCCTGTCCGAGGTCGAGAAGCAGGCTGACGCCTATTTCCGCGATACCTCGAAGCGCGAATCGCTGATCCCCGTGCCCAACCAGTTGCAGGCCATGCGCGGCGTGCTCTCGGTGCTGGGCCTGGGCCAGGCCGCGCAAGCCTGCCTGCGCATGCGTGACGAGTTCGACGATCTCGCCAACACCGAGGTCGATGCCAGCCTGGCCGGCCCGCGCGAGATCTTCGACCGCCTGGCCAACAACCTGGGCGCGCTCGGCTTCATGATCAACATGCTGAGCGTGCAGCCGGCCCTGGCCAAGCGCATGTTCCGCTTCGACGACAGCACCGGCCGCCTGGAGGCCGTGATGGGTCGCCATGCCGATGCCGTGCCGACGCTCGACCTGCCTGTGGTCGGCGAGGAACTCTCGCTCGACACCGGCTCCGATGTCCATCAGGCGCTCGATCTGCCCGATTTGCCCTCGCTCGATCTGGCGCCGCCGCCCGCACCGGCACCGATCCTCAAGCCGATGCCCGCGCCTGTGCCGGTCTCGAGCGCCGCTGCCGATCCGGAGATGCAGGAAATCTTCCTGGAAGAAGCCACCGAGGTGGTCGGCAATGCGCGCGCGGCCATCGAAGCCTTGCGCGCCGAGCCCGGCAACTTCGAGCAACTGACCAATCTGCGCCGCGCCTTCCACACGCTCAAGGGAAGCTCACGCATGGTGGGCTTCAACGAGTACGGCGAGGGCGCCTGGGCTTGCGAGCAGGTGCTCAATGCGCGCGTGGCTGAAGCCTCGCCGCAAGCCGATGCCAGCCTGCTGGCCTTCTGCACCGAAGCGATTGACTACCTCGATCGTTGGACTGACAAAATAGCCGGCCGAGGTGAGGGTGAGTTCGGCCCCGAGCCGCTGCGCGAGAGCGCCGACGCGCTGCGCCTGCAGGGTGAGCTGCGTCCGCTGGGCGCGGCACCGGCGAAGGCCGAGCCTGCTATCGAGTCGCTCAACGAGCCTGTGGTCGAGGCTCTCCCCGAGCCGCTGATCGAGTCCGTGCTGGAAATGCCGACGCTGGCCGACGTGCCGGAAATCGTCGCCATGCCGGACATGATCGACATGCCCGAGCTGGTCGAACCCACCGCGGCACCGGAAGTCATCGAGATGCCGGCAGAGTCCGCCTTTGGCGAGCGCGAGCCCACGATGATCCTGGACATGCCCGCGGCCGCGCCGGATCACCACGAGCATGCCGAGCGGACGTTCGCGGCGACCGAGCTCACAGACCATCTCGAGCCCACGTTTGCAATCACCGAGCTGTCTCCGGCCGATCATCTGAAGCCCGAGATCCCGCACGACGAGCTGCCGAGCTTCAAGCTGCGCCTGGATCTCGACGAAGAGCCGGTGCCCGCAATCAAGTCCGAGGCGATTCCTCCGCTGGACCTGCCGACGGAGCCCGCCGAGCTGATGGACATGGCCGGCCTGGCCGACTTGCCCACGGTCATTGAACCGAGAACCCAGCCGCCCGTGCTGGAGGTTGTGGCGCCGGCTGAACCGGAAGCCGCGGTGGAGCCCGAGGCCGAAAGCGAAGAAGCCGTCAAGGTGATCGGCCCGCTGCGCATCAGCATCACGCTCTTCAACATCTTCCTCAACGAGGCCGATGAGATCTCGCGCCGCCTGTCGACCTCGCTGGCCGAATGGGCGCTGGAGCTCAACCAGACCGTGCCCGCGAGCGCCGAGTCGCACGCGCATGCGCTGGCCGGCAATGCCGCGACGGTCGGCTACGAAGATCTTTCGACGCTGGCTCGCGCACTCGAGCATGCCCTGGCCCGTGGCCAGCGAGCAAGCCGTTATGCCGAGGCCGACGCTGGCGCTTTCGTACGCGCCGGCGAGGACATCCGCCATCTGCTGCATCAGTTCGCGGCCGGCTTCCTCAAGCCTGCCGACGCCGAGCTGATCGAGCAGCTCAACTCCTACGAGCCTGAAGTCATCGAAGAGCCGATGACCACGAGCCACGGCGATCTGGGCGAAGAGACCGCCGCCACGGCGCTGGACGCGATCCAGCCCGAGGCGCTGATCCAGGTCGAGACCGTTGTGCCCTCGGCCGATGCCGACGAGCCCGAACCCGGACTGCCCGACCAGATCGAGCCCGAGCTGTTCGGCTTCTTCGAGGAAGAAGCGACCGATCTGCTCGAGCAACTGCATGGCGTGCTGCGCGAGTGGCTGGCCAGCCCGACGGGCCAGGGCGGCGCCGCCTGCATGCGCGTGCTGCACACCTTCAAGGGCGGTGCGCGTCTCTCCGGCGCGATGCGCCTGGGCGAGCAAGCGCACGACATGGAGAGCGAGGTCGAGCACCTGTTGCGTGCGGACGGCGCGCCGCAGCCCGGCCAGCTCATGCATTTGCAGGACCTCGGCGATGCGCTCGAAACCAGCTTCCAGCAGCTTTGCGTACTCGTGCATTCGCCGGCAGCCGCAGTGGTGCCTGCAGCGCCGGCACCAGTGCCGGTCGCGCCCGTCGTCGCAGCCCCGGCGGTTGCCGCACCGGAGCCTGCACCCGCGCCTGCGCCGGTCGCGGAACCCGTGGCCGAGCTGGTGCCCGAGCCGCAGCCCGAACCCGAAATCACACCCGAGCCGGAAGCTCTGCCTGAGCCCGAGCCGGAGCCCGCGGTGGAAGCCATCGCGGAAGTCCCGGTGCCGGTCGAAGTCCCCGAGCCGGTTGTCGCTCCGGCGCCGACACCACCACCGGTGCAAGCCGTCACCACGCAGATCGACTGGTCGCGCTTCAGCGATACAGCGTCCGACGAAGGCGGCGCCGATGTCAACACCGTCGGCCTGCAAGCGCTGCTGCGCGTGCGCGCCAGCTTGCTGGAACGCATGGCCGCCCAGGCCGGCGAAGTCTCGATCCGCCGTTCGCGCCTGGAGTCCGAACTCGCGCAGATGAAGACTTCGCTGCTCGACCTCGACGACAACCTGGAGCGCTTGCGCGGCCAGTTGCGCGAGCTGGAGCTGCAAGCTGAAGCCCAGATGGGCAAGCAGCAGGACGCCGCCCAGCACGCGGGCAAGGACTTCGACCCGCTCGAGTTCGACCGTTACACCCGCTTCACCGAATTGACGCGCATGCTGGCCGAATCGGTCGGTGACGTGGCGACGGTGCAGCGCAGCTTGCAGCGCAATGTGCAGCTCGGTGAAGATGAATTGGCCGCTCAATCGCGTCTGACGCGCGAATTGCAGGACGACCTGCTGCGCACGCGGATGGTGGAATTTGATTCGCTCGGCGAGCGGATGCACCGCGTGGTCCGCCAGGCGGCGCGCGATGCCGGATGCCAGGCCCGTCTCGAGATCGTGGGCGGCCAGACCGAACTCGATCGCAGCGTGCTGGAGCGGATGGCCGGTGCCTTCGAGCACTTGCTGCGCAACAGCGTGAGCCACGGCGTCGAGCCGGCCGACAAGCGCACCGCGGCCGGCAAGGATCCGATCGGGACGCTGAAGTTGACCGTCAGCCAGGCCGGCAATGAAATCCTGCTGGACTTCGCCGACGACGGCGCGGGCCTGAACGTCGAGCGCATCCGCCAGCGCGGCCTCGAGAAGGGCTTGATCCAGCCGGGTGAAGATCCTGACGAAGCCACGCTGATGAACCTGATCTTCGCGCCGGGCTTCTCCACCGCCAGCCAGGTGACCGAGTTGTCGGGCCGCGGTGTGGGCATGGACGTCGTGCGTGCCGAGGTCAGCACCTTGGGCGGATCGATCGAGACGCGTTCCACACCGGGCAAGGGCGCCAGCTTCCTGCTGCGCTTGCCACTGACCACCGCGCTCACCCAGGTCGTACTCTTGCGCGCCGGCGAGCAGGTCGTGGCCGTGCCCGCCAGCTTGATGGACTCGGTGCTGCGGCTGCCGCATGACCAGGTCGACAGCGCGCGCCAGAGCGGCCAGATCGAGATCGCCGGCCATCGCCAGCCGATCTACGAATTGGGCGGCCTGCTGGGCCATGCCGATTCGGGCCACCATGTCCATCATGGCAAGACGCAGCCGGTCGTGCTCGTGCGCAGCGCGCAGCATCGCCTGGCCTTGCAGGTCGATGAAGTCCTGGGCAACCAGGAAGTCGTGGTCAAGAACCTCGGGCCGCAGCTCAACAAGGTGCCGGGTCTGGCGGGCATCAGCCTGCTGGCTTCCGGCGATGTCGCGCTGATCTACAACCCCGTGGCCCTGGCCGATTGGTACGGTCTGGTGGCGCTTGCTCGCGTCGCGAACCGCTCGCCTGATGCGCCTGTGGTGGCCGAGCCGGCTGTGCCGGAAGCGCCGCTGGTGCTGGTGGTCGACGACTCCCTCACGGTACGCCGCGCCACGCAGCGCCTGCTGGAACGCGAGCACTATCGCGTGATGCTGGCCAAGGACGGTCTCGATGCGATGGAGAAACTGGCCGGCGAAGAGCTGCCCGCCGTGGTGCTCTCGGATATCGAGATGCCGCGCATGGATGGCTTCGACCTGGTCCGCAATATGCGAGCCGACCAGCGACTGGCCGGCCTGCCGGTGATCATGATCACCTCGCGCATTGCACAGAAGCATCGCGAATATGCGGGTCAGCTCGGGGTCGATCATTACCTCGGGAAACCCTATGATGAGGATCAGCTTTTGCAGCTGGTCGCTCGCTACACTGCGGTCCAATCCGCCGGCGCAACCTGAGTTGAACGTGGCGAACGAGACCGGCAGCGGCCGGTCCTTTTTTGCGGTGGGCCCATGCCTGAAGTCGTAGACCATCTTGCCGAGTTGACCGGACAGCGCGACCGGGACGTGGTTGACATGTCCCTGGTCTCCGCCCTGAACGATCTGCTTGAGCCGCTCTCGGTGGCCATCTACCGCTGCCTGGGCGAACCCGGCGATCAACGCTGGCTGACCTGCGCCAGCCTCAAGGCGGGCGAAGAGATCGCGAGTTCCGATTCGCTCTGGGCCGATCCCGATTCATTGCCGAGCCGCGAAGAACGCCCAAGCCTCAGTGAATGCCTGGAGCACCACGGTGTCGTGTCGAGCCGCGTCAAGCCCCCCGGCGGCAAGGGCGCGCCTTGCTGGAGCGCCACCTTCCCTCTTGTGATCGAAGGCGAAGTGCAGGCCGTGCTCGAAGTGGTGACGCGGGGCAAGCTCAAGGTCGAGTCGCAGCGCATGGTCTCGAGCATGCTGCGGATTTATCACAACTTCCAGGGGCTGCTGGAGTCCAGCGAGCGCGATACGCTGACCGGGCTGCTCAACCGCAAGACCTTCGACGATCGTTTTCAGAAGGCTCTGCGTGGCCGGGCAGTCCCGGCGCGCGACGACGCCGTCGTGGATGGCCGCCGCAGCCAGGGCCAGGCGCGCCATTTCCTTGGCGTCATCGACATCGATCATTTCAAGCAGGTGAATGACCGCTTCGGGCACCTGATCGGCGACGAAGTTCTGTTGCTCCTGTCGCGCCTGATGCGGCAATCCTTCCGTTTCTACGACTCGCTCTACCGCTTCGGGGGCGAGGAGTTCGTCGTCATGATGCGCTGCGACGATCTCGCGGCTGCGGGAATGGCTTTTGAGCGCCTGCGCGCCCGCTGCGAAGCCTTCGCCTTCCCGCAGATCGGCAGCCTCACCATCAGCATCGGCTTCACCGAGATCCGCCGGGTCGATTCGCCCAGCGAGGCTTTCCAGCGTGCCGATGAGGCGGTCTATTACGCCAAAGGCCACGGGCGCAACCAGGTTGCTCGGCACGCCGCCCTGGTGGCCAGCGGAGAGCTGAAAGAACGCGAACAGACGAACGCCTTCGAGCTGTTCTGAATCCCTGGCCCTTTGAGGGCCCAGGCTGGCCGCTAAAATGCGGTTCATGCCTTCCGAGCGGATCGACCTCACCAACCAGTTCCTGATCGCCATGCCCGGCCTGACGGACGACGCCTTCGCCGGTTCGGTGATCTATCTGTGCGAGCACAACGAGAAGGGTGCCCTGGGGCTGGTGATCAACAAGCCGATCGCGCTGACCCTGGGCAATCTGTTCGAGAAGGTCGACCTCAACCTGCCGCACGAGGAACTGGCGGCCTCGCCCGTTTACTACGGTGGCCCGGTCCAGACCGAACGCGGCTTCGTGCTGCACGTGCCGCTGGACGCTGAAGGCCAGCACTACAACGCCACGCTGGCCGTGCCTGGCGGCCTGGAGATGACCACCAGCCGCGACGTGCTGGAGGCGCTCTCCAACGGCGCCGGGCCCAAGAAGTTGCTGGTCACGCTCGGCTACAGCGGCTGGGCGGCAGGCCAACTCGAGGAAGAGATCGGCCGCAACGGCTGGATCACCGTCGACGCCACACCCGAAATCATCTTCGACACCCCGATTGAGCTCCGCTATGAGAAGGCGTTAGGGCTGCTGGGTATCGACCCACGTATGCTCAGCACGGACGCTGGTCACGCATGAGCAGCGCTGGGCCGCTCCCGAGCTGCTCAGCCCCGGAGTCCGTAGGACGGAGGGTTGTCCAGTGACTGTCCAGACGGCTCTGGCATTTGATTACGGCGTTAGGCGTTTGGGTGTGGCAACCGGCAGCAGGTTCACTGGGAACGCCGAGGCGCTGAAGACCATTGCGCTCGAAGGTGATGCCCGTTTTGCCGCCATCGAGAAGATCATCAAGGAATGGCAGCCCGACGCGCTCGTGATCGGCGTACCTTTCCATCCGGATGGCGCCGAGCATGAAATCACCCAACGCGCGCGCCGCTTTGGTCGCCAGCTGAAAGGCCGCTTTCGCCTGCCCGTATATGAAGTGGATGAACGCTACACCAGCGTCGAGGCCGAAGCCCAAGGCGCGAAGGACATCGACTCCGCCGCCGCCGCGCTCATCCTCGAACAATTCTTCAGGGAGAACCCATGACCACTTTGCTCCTCGATGCCGAGGCGCTCTACGCCGACATGCTCAAGGGCGTGCGCAATCTGCTCAAGAAAGACACCATGCTGGTCGGCATCTGGTCGGGCGGCGCCTGGCTGGCCGAGCGCCTGCAGCGCGATCTGCTGCTGCCGGGCGAACCCGGCGTGATCTCGAGCTCGCTGCACCGCGATGATTTCGGCTCCAAGGGCATGAGCGCCAGCGCCGACCATACGCGCCTGCCTTTCGATGTGAGCGACCGCAGCATCCTGCTGATCGACGATGTGCTCTACACCGGCCGGACCACGCGCGCGGTGATCAACGAGCTGTTCGATTTCGGGCGCCCCAGCAGCGTGCAACTGGCCGTGCTGGTTGACCGCGGCGGCCGCCAGTTGCCGATCGAGCCGATCTACTCGGCCGCCCGCGTGGCCCTCGCGCCGAGCCAGCATCTGCGCCTGGCTCGGGCGCTGGACGGCCATTTCAGTTTCGACGTCAAGCAAGACAAGCAAGGAGCCTGAGGTGTTGTCCAAGCGAAACCCCCAGCTGAACAAGCACGGAGAGCTGATCCATCTGCTCTCCATCGAAGGGCTGCCATCGCCCATCATTCACCAGATCCTCGACACCGCCGGCACTTTCCTCTCGGTCAATGACCGCGAGGTGAAGAAGGTGCCGCTGCTGCGGGGAAAAAGCGTATTCAACCTGTTCTTCGAGAACAGCACGCGCACGCGCACCACCTTCGAGATCGCGGCCAAGCGGCTCTCGGCCGACGTGCTGAACCTCGACATCGCGCGCTCCAGCACGGCCAAGGGCGAAACCCTGCTCGACACGGTGGCCAACCTCAGCGCCATGCACGCCGACATGTTCGTCGTGCGGCACAGCGAGAGCGGCGCGCCCTACCTGATCGCCCAGCATTGCGCGCCGCATGTGCATGTGGTCAACGCCGGTGACGGCCGCCACGCGCATCCAACGCAGGGCCTGCTGGACATGTACACGATCCGGCACTACAAGAAGGATTTCAAGAACCTCACGGTGGCGATCGTGGGCGATATCGTGCATTCGCGCGTGGCCCGCTCCGACATCCATGCGCTCAACATCCTGGGCGTGCCCGAGGTCCGTGCGGTCGGCCCCAAGACGCTGGTGCCTGGCGACCTGAAGGACATGGGCGTGCGCGTCTGCCACAGCCTCGAAGAAGGCATCAAGGGCGCCGATGTGATCATCATGCTGCGCCTGCAGAACGAGCGCATGAGCGGCGCGATGCTGCCCAGCGCCGGCGAGTTCTTCAAGAACTTCGGCCTGACACCCGAGAAGCTGCTGCTCGCCAAGCCTGACGCCATCGTCATGCACCCGGGCCCGATCAATCGAGGCGTGGAGATCGCCTCCGACGTGGCCGACGGCGCGCAAAGCGTGATCCTGCCGCAGGTCACCTTCGGCATCGCGGTGCGCATGGCCGTCATGAGCATCCTCGCGGGGAACGAAGCATGAAGAAGATCCTGATCAAGAACGGCCGCATCATCGACCCCGCTTCGGGCCTGGACCAGATCGGTGATCTGGCGATTGCCTCGGGCCGCATCGTCAGCATCGGTGAAGCCACGGATTTCGACGCCGAGCAGGTGATCGACGCGACCGGCCTCATCGTGGCGCCGGGCCTCGTCGATCTGGCTGCACGGCTGCGAGAGCCGGGCCATGAGCATGAAGGCATGCTCGAAACCGAACTGGCTGCGGCGGCTGCCGGCGGCGTGACCGGCCTCGTCTGCCCGCCGGACACCGATCCGGTGCTTGACGAGCCCGGCCTCGTGGAAATGCTCAAGTTCCGCGCGCGCAAGCTGAGCCGCTGCCGGCTTTTCCCGCTGGGGGCTCTAACCAAGAATCTCAGCGGAGAAGCGCTGACCGAAATGGCCGAGCTGACCGAGGCCGGCTGCGTCGGTTTCTCGCAAGCCGAAGTGCCGGTGCGTGACACTCTCGTGTTGGCTCGCGCGCTGCTGTACGCGGCCACGTACGACTACACGGTCTGGCTGCGCCCGCAAGACGCCTGGCTGGGCAACGGCGTTGCCGCGAGCGGCGCGGTCGCCACGCGCCTCGGTCTTTCGGGCGTGCCGGTGATGGCCGAGACCGTCGCGCTGCACACGATCTTCGAGCTGATGCGTTCTACCGGCGCTCGCGTGCATCTGTGCCGCATCTCGAGCGCGGCTGGCGTCGAGCTGATCCGCACCGCCAAGAAGGAAGGGCTGAAAGTCACCGCCGATGTGTCGATCAACTCGCTGCATTTGAGCGATGTGGACCTCGGCTACTTCGACCCTGCCATGCGCCTGACGCCGCCACTGCGCCAGCAGCGCGACCGCGATGCGCTGCGCGCCGCGCTGGCCGACGGCACGATCGATGCGCTGGTCAGCGACCACATGCCGGTCGCACCCGACGAGAAGAACGTGCCGTTTGCCGAAGCCACGCCCGGTGCCACCGGTCTGGAACTGCTCTTGAGCCTGGCCTTGCGATGGGCCCAGGACGAGGGTCTGCCGCTCGCCAAGGCGCTGGCCGTCGTCACCTCGGAGCCGGTTCGCGTGATCGGCCCGGTGCTGGGTTCGCTCGCGGCCAGCGCGGGTCGCCTCGTGGAAGGCGGCGTGGCCGACATCTGCGTGTTCGACGCCGAGGCGCATTGGTCGGTCACGGCCGACAAGCTGCAAAGCCAGGGCAAGCACACGCCGTTCGCGTTCGAGATCACGGGCTTCGAGCTGCCGGCGCGCGTGCGCCACACGCTGGTCGCCGGGACGATCGCTTATTCAGATCCTTCATGCGCGGACTGATCGGCGCCTGGCGCCTGCTGCGGCTGATCACGCACGCGCTGCACGGCTTCGTGCTGGTGAGCCGCTTTGATTCGATGTCGCAAGCCGAGCGGCATGAGGTCGTGCGGAGCTGGTCTCGCAACGCGCTGCATGTGCTCGGCGTGAACCTGCAGGTGCAAGGTCAGCCGTTTGCGGGCGCCAAGCTGCTGGTGAGCAACCATGTGTCCTGGCTCGACATCGCCGCCGTGCATTCGGTGATGCCCGAGGCGCGTTTTGTCTCCAAGGCGGATGTCCAGCATTGGCCGCTCGTGGGCAAGCTGGTCGACGGTGCAGACACGCTCTACATCGAGCGCACCAGCAAGCGCGATGCGCTGCGCGTGGTGCATCAGGCGGCCGATGCGCTGAAGGCCGGCGATACCGTGGCCTTCTTCCCCGAGGGCACGACAGGCCCCGGCCCCGAGCTTTTGCCTTTTCACGGCAATCTGTTGCAGGCTGCGATCGCGACGCAGACGCGGATCCAGCCGATGGTGCTGCGCTGGCACGAGCCGGATCATCGCTTCAGCATCGCGGCGCAGTTCATCGGCACGACCACCTTGGTGCAAAGCCTGTGGTCGATTGCCTGCGCGCGAGGCCTGAGCATCAGCTTGCAGCTGATGGCGCCCGTTGAAGTGCCGCAGGGCAGCGAGCGGCGCGAACTGGCTGCCTCGCTGCGCGAGCGGATGGCCGGGGCTCTGGCCGCGTCCTAGCTTCTAGCGCCAGCGCTTGAGCCAGCCGAGGCCTTCAGAGGTGCCAGCGCGTGGCCGGTACTCCAGGCCGACATGGCCCGCATAGCCGAGTTCATCGAGCAAGTCCATCACGTACTCCACGCGCAGTTCGCCCTGATCAGGCTCTTGCCGAGCGGGCGCGCCAGCGATCTGCACATGGCCGAGCACGCCAAGTTGATGCGCCAGCCGCAGGCGCGTGCCCACGTCGCCTTCGGTGACCTGGCAGTGATAGGCGTCGAACTGCAGCTTCAGATTGGGTGCGCCGATGGCGGCGATCAGGTCGAGCGCCTGACGCTGATGGGTGAGCAGGTAGCCGGGCATGTCGCGCGTGTTGATCGGCTCGATGCAGAGCTCGATCTCGCCGGCTTGGCTGGCGGCCCAGCGCAGATTGGCGCGATAGATATCGTTGTCGGCGCCAAGGCCTGACAGCACATGGATGCGCGGATTTCCGAGCGCGCGTGCATAGCGCAGGGCGGTTTCAATGCTGGCGCGGAAGTCGGCTTCGCGGCCGCCCAGACAGGCCAGCCCGCGCTCGCCGCCGATCCAGTCGCCGGCCGGTGCATTGATCAGCACCATGCGAAGGCCGTGAGCCTGGAGCCGCTCGGCAATGATCTCGGGCGCGTGCTCGTACGGCGACAGGCACTCGACGGCCTCAAAGTCATCACGAGCCGCCGCCTCGAAGCGTTCCAGAAATGGCAGCTCCGTATAGAGCCAGTTCAGGTTCGCTGCGAAGCGGGGCATCACCGGAACCTCAGGCCTTCTTGCCCTGGCTCGCCACGGCGGCTGCAGCCTTGGCCGCCGCTTCTGCATCACCGAGGTAGTAGCTCTTGATCGGCTTCAGGTCGGCGTCCAGCTCATAGACCAGCGGGATGCCATTCGGGATGTTGACGCCGACGATCGCGTCGTCGGCGATGTTGTCCAGGTACTTGACCAGGGCGCGGATGCTGTTGCCGTGAGCGGCGATCACCACGCGCTTGCCATGCTTGATGGCCGGGGCCACGGCGTCGTTCCAGAAAGGCATGACGCGGGCGACCGTGTCCTTCAGGCATTCGGTCAGCGGGACCTGGCCTTCCTTGAGCTTGGCGTAGCGCGGGTCGCTGACTTCGCTGCGCGGGTCGCCGGCTTCCAGGGACGGCGGCGGGGTGTCATAGCTGCGACGCCAGATCAGCACCTGCTCTTCACCGTACTGCTTGGCCATGTCGGTCTTGTTGAGTCCCTGCAACGCGCCGTAGTGGCGTTCGTTGAGGCGCCAGTTGTGCACGACCGGCAGCCAGGTGCGGTCCATCTGGTCCAGCGCATGCCACAGCGTCCACACGGCGCGCTTGAGCACGGAGGTGTAAGCGACGTCGAATTCATAGCCCGCTTCCTTCAACAGGCGACCGGCGTTCCTGGCCTGCTCCACGCCCGTGGGCGTGAGGTCCACATCGGTCCAGCCGGTGAAGCGGTTTTCAAGATTCCAGGTGGATTCGCCGTGGCGGATGAGGACGAGCTTGTACATGGATCAGAGGTCGGTGAGGAGGGCCGCCCGGTTCGGGCTGACTGAATTCTAAAGCGCACAAATGCGGCAGCATTTCGCGCGAATCCCCGACTAACGCGTTAGCTGAGCGTCATGAAAATCAGTAGAAACGCTAGTATCCGCTGTTCTCTATACGCACGGAAAAACCCGTGTGTTGTCCGTGCACAAATACCAATTGAATACAAACTGGAGTCAGCAATGGTTTTGAAGATTTCGCGTCTTGCGCCCCTGGCGCTGGCAGTCGCTGCCCTGGGTGCACAGGCCGACGGCGGCAACGACCCTTCGTTCAGCTTCTCGGGTTTTGCCACCGTCGGCGTGGTGTCCACGGACACCAACGACGCGCAATACGTGATCGCGGGCCAGCCGCATGGCGCGACGAAATCGAAGGCCAGTGGCGAAGTTGACACCAAGCTCGGCGTGCAAGGCACCGCCAAGCTGAACAGCATGTTCTCGGGCACGGTGCAGCTGCTGTCCAAGCAAGACGGCAACGGCAGCTTCACGCCGGAAGTCGAGTGGGCTTTCGCCAAGGCGCAGATCCTGCCTTCGCTGTCGGTTCGCGTCGGCCGCATGGGTTCGCCGCTGTTCGCCGTGTCTGACTTCCGTGATGTGGGCTACGCCAATCTGTGGCTGCGTCCGCCGCAAGATGTGTACGGCCAGGTGCCGATCAGCCATTTCGATGGCGCTGACGTGATCTATCAAATGCCGGTCGGCTCCACGACCCTGAGCGCTCAGGTCTTCGGCGGCAAGTCGTCGGCGGTCTTCGAGCACACCGACCTGCACTTCAAGAACCAGGTCGGCTTCAACCTGACCGCCGAGTTCGACAACGGCCTGACCCTGCGTCTGGGCCACGTGCAAGGCAAGCTGACGGTGGACAGCGCCACGCTGGGCCAACTGGTGACCGCTCTGCGCGGCACGCCGTTCGCCTCGGTCGGCGATGAGATCGACGCCACCAACAAGAAGGCCAGCTTCGACGGCATCGGCGCCAGCTACGACCAGAACAACATCGTCGCGAGCTTCGAGTACACGAAGCGCCGTACCGACTCCTACGTGGCCGATACGACCGGCTGGTACGCCTCGCTCGGCTATCGCTTCGGCAAGGTGGCTCCGTACGTGATCGTCTCGCAAGTCAAGCAAGACAGCAGCAACGTCGACAACAACATCCCGACCGGCATCAGCGCCGGGCTGACCACGTTGAAGCTCACGGTTGACGGCACGCTGGCCAGCCAGGCCCTCAACCAGAAGACCACGGGTGTCGGCGTGCGGTGGGACTTCTACCGCAGCATGGCGCTGAAGGCCCAGTATGAGAGCGTGCGTCCGGATGGTCCGGGCACCTTCACCCAGCCCGCCGCGACCTTCGGCACCGGCCGCGTGAACGTCTACAGCGTGGCTGTGGACATGGTGTTCTGAGCGGGAGCAGACCAATGATCAACCACAAGCAAATCATCAAGAGCGCTCTGTTCGGCGCACTGCTCGCACTCGCTGGCCTGGCGCAAGCCCAGGTCGCCGTGATCGTCAACCCGAAGAACGCTGCGGCCAGCATGACGGCCGATCAGGTCTCGGGCATCTTCCTGGGCAAGAGCAGCACGCTGCCCAGCGGTGCCACGGCAGCGCCGGCCGACCAGCCGGAAGGCGCCGCGGTCCGCGACCAGTTCTATTCCAAGGTCACGGGCAAGCAGGCGGCGCAGGTCAAGGCCGCATGGTCGCGCCTGGTGTTCTCGGGCAAGGGCACGCCGCCGAAGGAACTCGGCAGTTCAGCCGATGTCAAGAAGTTCGTGGCGAGCAATCCCGATGCGATTGGCTATATTGAAAAATCGGCCGTCGATGGTAGTGTCAAGGTCGTGCTGAGCGTCGACTGATCCCCGCCTGGAACCCAATGCGCGCCGCCCAAGAGCGGCGCGCTGTGTTGAGGAGACTCGAATGAATGTGAAAACCCGGATCTGGCTCTTGCCGGTCTTGGCGGCGGTGATCTTCACCGTGGGCGTTGTTGTTGTGCTGGCTTTCTCGTCACGCAGCTCGTCTGCGATCACCTCCCTGGGTGAGGTGGACTATCCCTATGTGGATGCCACTACGCAGTTCGCGGCTCAACTCGATGCACTGGGTGCCACCATCCAGAGCGCGGTGGCCGAAGGCGAGAAGAAGCGCCTTGATGAAGCGGCCGACCGCGCGGCCAGCCTGCGCAAGCTGCTCGATGCGATCAACCGCCTTGACGGCAAGAGTGCCCGCGCGGGCAAGCTCAAGAGCCTGTTCGAGACCTACTACGCGGCCTCCGTCGATACCGCGCAGCTGTTCCTCGGCATGAAGCAGGGCGATCAAGCTGGCGCGATCCCGAAGATGCAGGGCGCCTTGAAGGCGCTGGAAGCCGAGCTGGGTTCGGCCCGCGCGGAAGCCAGCGAGGGCTTTGACAGTGGCCTTGAGGGGGCTCGCTCGGGCGTGTCGGCCAGTGTCACGGTGATCGTTGTCAGCGGCATCGTCGTGGTGCTGGGTCTGGGTCTCGGCTCCTATCTGGTGATCGGCAGCGTCTGGCGTCAACTGGGCGGAGAGCCCGAGTACGCCAGCGACGTCATGCGGCGCATGGCCGAAGGCGATCTCTCGCAATCGATCGCCGTGGCGCCGGGCGCGGAGGGCAGCCTGCTGGCCGCGGTGCGCGACATGAGCCAGGGCCTCTCGGCCATCGTGGCGAATGTGCGCACGGGCACGGATTCGATGTCGGTTGCTTCGCGCGAAATCGCCGTGGGCAACCAGGATCTTTCGACCCGGACCGAGAAGCAGGCCAGTTCGCTCGAGCAAACCGCCAGCAGCATGCAGACGCTGACCGACACCGTGCGCCAGAGCGCCGATGCCGCGGCCCAGGCCAACCAACTGGCCGGCTCAGCCGCAGCCGTGGCCCAGAAGGGCGGCGAGGTGGTGAGCCAGGTCGTGTCGACGATGCAGGAGATCAACACGAGCTCCAAGAAGATCAGCGACATCATCGGCGTGATCGACGGCATCGCCTTCCAGACCAACATCCTCGCGCTGAATGCCGCCGTGGAAGCGGCGCGTGCCGGTGAACAGGGTCGCGGCTTCGCGGTGGTGGCGGGCGAAGTGCGCTCGCTGGCCCAGCGCTCGGCCGAAGCGGCCCGCGAGATCAAGGCGCTGATCGGCGCCAGCGTCGATCGCGTTGAATCGGGCAGCCGCCTGGTGCAGGACGCGGGCGCGACGATGACTGAAATCGTGGCCAGCGTGCAGCGCGTCTCCGACATCATTGGCGAGATCACGGCGGCCTCTGGCGAGCAAAGCCAGGGCATCGGCCAGGTCAACCAGTCGGTCACGCAGCTCGATCAGATGACCCAGCAGAACGCGGCCTTGGTGGAACAGGCCGCTGCCGCAGCCAGCAGCTTGCAGCAGCAAGCGCAGGCCCTGCAGACGGCCGTCTCGACCTTCAAGCTGAGCTGATCAGAAGTCCAAAGCAAAAGCCCCGCCGGTGATGAGCCGGCGCGGCTTTTTTCTTCCGACGTCAGGACTGTCCGCAGCTCAGTCCTTGCTGGACAACAGACGGTAAACCAGGGCGCCCAGTGCCGCGCCCGCAATCGGCGCCACCCAGAACAGCCACAGCTGGCTCACCGCCCAATCGCCCACATACAAGGCCACGCCCGTGCTGCGAGCCGGGTTGACCGAGGTGTTGGTGACCGGGATGCTGATCAGGTGGATCAGCGTCAGCGCCAGACCGATCGGGATCGGCGCGAAGCCGGCGGAAGCCGTCTTGTCGGTGGAGCCGAGGATCACGATCAGGAAGAACATCGTCATGACGACTTCGCAGACCAGCGCCGCCAGCATCGAATAGTGGCCCGGCGAATGCTCGCCGTAACCGTTGGAGGCAAAGCCGCCCGAGACATCGAAGCCGGGCGCGCCGCTGGCGATCACATAGAGCACGCCACCGGCCGCCACCGCGCCGATCACCTGCGCCACGATATAGGGCAGCAGCTTGGAAGCCGGGAAACGTCCGCCAACCCACAGACCGACGGAGACGGCCGGGTTCAGATGGCAGCCCGAGATCGGGCCGATCGCAAAGGCCATGGTCAGGACCGTCAGGCCAAAGGCGAGCGATACGCCGAGCAGGCCGATGCCGACATGCGGAAAGGCGGCCGCCAGCACGGCGCTGCCGCAGCCGCCGAGCACCAACCAGAAGGTGCCGAAACTTTCTGCGAGATAGGCTTTCATGGGATGTCTCCGGTATGAGTAATCAGGGGCCCGCAGCTTAGGTGCGCCCCATTCTGGAGTTCGTGAGCTATCGCACCTAGAACGTATTTACCCTGCCGGTGTGTGCAAGCCCTGTACCAGGCTCAAGCGGGCGAACCCCCTACAATCGCGGGCTTTTCCGCGAATCCTTCGCCCCTCTCTCTCCTTCGCAAGCAAGGCGGCTCTCTTGAAGTTTCTGCTCGACAACTGGTATTTGATCGTGGCGGCCCTGGTTTCGGGCGGCATGCTGGCCTGGCCGCTGATCTCACGTGGTGCCCGCGGTGGCGGTATTTCGCCTGCCGAAGGTGTCCGCCTGATGAACCGCGAGAAGGCGGTGCTGATCGATGTGCGCGAGGCCGAGGAATTTGCTGCCGGCCATGCCGTCGCCTCCAAGAACATCCCGCTTGCCACATTGGAAGGCGACAAGTCGCTGCCCAAGAACAAGACCCTGCCCATCGTGCTGATGTGCGCCACCGGCGCGCGCGCCTCTCGCGCTGCTGGCATCCTTCGCAAGCTGGGCCATGAAAACGTGCAACCCATCGCCGGTGGCCTGGCCGCCTGGCGTGAGGCCCAGTTGCCTGTTGAGAAGACCGTCTGAGAAGCTGAAATGTCCTCCGTCAAGATGTACACCACGCAGGTGTGCCCCTACTGCATCCGGGCCAAGAACCTGCTCAAGCAACGCGGCGTCGAGTCGATCGACGAAGTGCGCGTGGACCTGAACCCGACCGAGCGCGACGCGATGATCCAGCTGACCGGCCGCCGCACCGTGCCCCAGATTTTTATCGGGGACACCCATGTCGGGGGCTGCGATGAGCTGATCGCGCTCGATCAACGCGGTGATTTGCTACCCCTGTTGGCAAGCTCATAAAACAAGAGCGGGCAAGCCCCCACAAGCCAGTGACAAGCGCTGGTTCATAATGCCCCGACTGCCCGTCATCACGACGGGCTTCCTCTTTTTGGACAGATTTCAGGAAGCACTCCCATGGTCGACGACAACAACGCAGCCCCCGTTTTTCAGATCCAACGCATGTATCTGAAAGACCTGTCGCTGGAGCAACCCAACGCGCCGCAGATCCTGCTGGAACAGACCCAGCCCCAGGTCGACATCAACCTGGCCATCGCAGCCGAGTCGGTCACTGACGGCATCTATGAGGTCTGTGTCACGGCCACCGTCACCACCAAGGTCGGCGAGAAGACCCTGTTCCTGATCGAGGCCAAGCAAGCCGGCATCTTCGAGATCCGCAATGTCCCGCAGGACCAGACCGAAGGCATCCTGGGCATCGTCTGCCCGCAGATGATCTACCCGTATCTGCGCGCCATCGTGTCCGACATCTGCACGCGCGCCGGCTTCCCGCCCGTGATGCTGACCGAAGTGAACTTCCAGTCGATGTTCGAGCAGCGCCAGGCCCAGCTCGAAGCCGCCGGTGGCGGCACGGCCGTCAACTGATTCAACGAAAAACGCCTTGAACATCAGCGTCTTGGGCGCCGGTGCCTGGGGCACCGCGCTGGCCATCCAGGCAGCCCGGTCCGGGCACGAGGTGCTGCTGTGGGCGCGTGATGCGGCCGCGGCAGCCGAGATGGTTCAGTCGCGGCGCAATGCGCGCTATCTGCCCGAAGCCGAGCTGCCGCCGAACTTGACCGTTAGCAGCGATCTGCCTGCGGCCATTGCTCACGGTGGCGGCACCGGTTTGATCGTGATCGGCACGCCGATGGCCGCCTTGCGCGGCATACTGGCGCAATTGCCCGATGCCGCTCAGGTGCTGTGGCTCTGCAAGGGCTTCGAGGCCGGCACCGGCTTGCTCGGCCATGAGATCGCCCGCGAGGTGCAACCGCGCCTGCGCGTGGGCATTCTCTCGGGCCCGAGCTTCGCGCAGGAAGTGGCTGCGGGCCAGCCCACGGCGCTGGTCGCCGCGAGCGAAGACCAGGCGCTGGCTCAAGCGGCCGTCGATGTCTTCCACAGTGAGCGCCTACGCGTCTACACCTCGGGTGATCCGATCGGTGTTGAAGTGGGCGGCGCGGTCAAGAACGTGATGGCGATTGCCGTCGGTGCTGCCGATGGCCTGCGCCTGCGCGGTGATGTCGAGAGCGCATCGGGCCCGAATCCAGGTCTGAACGCCCGCGCCGCGCTGATCACGCGCGGCCTGGCTGAAATGCTCCGTATGGGTTTGGCGTTAGGGGCCAAGGCCGAAACGTTCATGGGCCTCTCGGGCATGGGTGATCTGGTGCTCACCGCCACCGGTGATCTCTCGCGCAACCGCCGGGTCGGCCTGCTGCTGGCCGAAGGGCTCGGGCTCGAGCAGATCCTGCGTGAACTCGGCCATGTGGCGGAAGGCGTCTACAGCGCGCCGACCGTGCTGGCGCGAGCGCGCGAACTGGGCGTGGACATGCCGGTCACCGAGGCCGTGTGCGCGGTGCTCGATGGGCACTTGAGCGCGACGGCGGCGGTCGATCTGCTGATGGGCCGACAGGCTCGGTCCGAGCACTGAATCGCGAAAAGCATGATCCATATCACGCCGGTAGACGCAAGGCCATCCCAATAAGGGGTCGCGGGGATCCCGTAGTTTTTCTACATTGACTCCACACCAAGGAGTCCCATGAAAAAGCTACTCATCCCCGCATTTCTGGTCTTGCCTGCGCTGGCTCTTGCGGGTCCCGTGACGGCAAACAACCTGCTGACCAACGGCAGCTTCGAGAGCGACGCGCAAGGCGCAGGCAGCTACAGCGTCAAGGCCAATCTGACCGGCTGGACCGGCGGTACCCACGGCATCGAACTGCGCAACGGCATATCCGGCATGGCCTACGACGGCAAGAACTTCATCGAGTTGGACACCACGGCCAACAGCTCGATGAGCCAGAGCTTCTCGACCACGGTCGGGCAGAGCTACCTGCTCAGCTTTGTCTACGAACAGCGGGCCAACAACAAGGGCGCAGACAGCGATGGCATGAGCTGGTCGGCCGGCAATATGAGCGATGTCGCCTTTGGGCAGGACACGATCACCGACTGGACATCCGTCAATGCGAGCTTCGTCGCGACCGACACGACCACGACCTTGACCTTCAAGGCCCTGGGTACCAGCGACTCGATTGGCACCTCGCTCGACGCCGTCTCGGTGGTCAGCGCAGTGCCTGAGCCCGCCAGCTACCAACTCGCGCTGCTGGGCCTTGTGGCTTGCGCCGTGGCGCTGCGTCGTAGGCCACGCTGAGTCTCTCGCATTTCAACGAGCAGCAGGCGCGTCTGCTGCGGCGCGTTTCGCTTTGAGCGAATCGATGTAGCCGAGCTCCGCCTTGGACTGTCGATCATCGGGATTCAGCGTGAGCGCCTTCCTGTAGGCCACAGCGGCCTCGTCGAGCTGGCCGAGCTCCACGAGGACATAGCCTTCCCCGCGCAAGGCTCGCGTCTCCTCGCTGATTCGCTGATCCTTGGGCGACAAATGAGCGGCCTGCTCGGCCCGTTTGAAGGTCTCCAGCGCGAGTTCCCAAGACTTGTCGGCTTGGTACGTATAGCCCAACTCGCCGAGATACAGGGCGTTCTGCGGCGACAGCGCGACCGCCTTCAAAAGCGCATCGCGCGCCGCGACCACCGCCCCCAGCTCGATCAGGGCGTAGCTCTTCATGTGATAAGCATCGGCCCAGGTCGAACCCAGTGCGAGCGCCGACTGCTTGGCGACGGCGCTCGCCATCATGTACATCAGGGCCTCTTCGGGGCTGCGGCTGCAATAGATCTTTTTCGGGCTGTTTGCATAGCTCGCTTCATAGTGAGCAATCACCGGGTCCAGCGTCTTGGCAATCGCCTCAGCAGGTTGCTTGGCCCGAATCAGCTGGTCCGCCTCGGCCAATTGCGCCATGTACTTTTCATCTTCGTCCTTGGCGGCCGAGGAGGTGGGTGGCGTGTCGCCGGACGCGAAGACCGCCAACGGCAGAAGTCCTGCTTGCAGGCTCAGGAGCAGGGCGACGGTGGCGTGTTTGCGCATCAGATGAACCTGGAATGGCTGGAAGTGAGCCGCATCCTAGGCAGTCACAATTCGGTTGGCAAAGTTGAATCGTGCCCGGGCATTCGGCATCACTGCCCTTCCTGATAGTGGTTCTGCCGCCAGGCATCGAAGACCGCCACGGCCACAGCATTGCTCAAGTTCAGGCTGCGCTGGCCCTCACGCATCGGCAGGCGCACGCGCTGGTTTTCGGGGAAGAAGCCATCGCGCAGCGCGGGCGGCAGTCCGGCGGTCTCGGAACCGAACACGAGCCAGTCACCGGCTTGCCAGGTTTGCTCGCCCAGCAGGTGGCTGCCGCGTGTCGTGAAGGCAAACATGCGCGAGGCTTCGGGCTGGGCTTCCGACATGAAGGTGGCCCAGTCGGCATAACGCTTCAAGGGAGCGTACTCGTGATAGTCGAGCCCCGCGCGTTGCAGCAGCTTGTCTTCCATCGAGAAGCCCAAGGGCTCGATCAGATGCAGGCTGCATCCCGTGTTGGCCGCGAGCCGGATCACATTGCCGGTGTTGGGCGGGATTTCGGGATGGACGAGGACGATATGGAACATGGCGCCGCATTGTCTGTCACTCGGGTGTGCGGGCGATCACCCAAGCCTGCACCCGTGTGGCGCCGGCCGCACGCAGAACGCGAGCAATTTCATAGAGCGTGGTGCCGCTGGTCATGACGTCGTCAACGATGGCCACATGCCGTCCCTTCAGTTCGGTCAAACGCCGAGGTTCGACGGCAAACACGCCGCGCACATTGTCGGCGCGCTCGGCCAGGGGAAGTCGGGCCTGGTGTTCGCCATCGCGCACCTTCAGCAGCAGATTGTCGGGGCAGGGGAGGCGCCAGGGCCTGGCCAGATCTCGAGCCAGATATCGGGCCAGAAGATGGCTCTGGTTGTAGCCCCGCTCGCGCAGACGCTGCGCGGTGATCGGCACGGGCAGCAGCAGGTCTGGCAGATCCTCGTCGATGAGAGGCCGCAGGCGTGCGGCCAGGACGCCGCGCAACTCGATCGCCTGCTGGAACTTGAAGCGTTGGAGCAAGCCATCCCAAGGGAAGGCGTAGTCCAGTGCTGCGAGCGTGCGGTCCAGCGGTGGCGGATGCAAGGTGCACGGGCCGCAGCGGCTCAATCCGGCTGAAGCCAGTGCCAGTCCACAACAGATGCATCGCGGACGCATGACGGCATAACGCTCAAGACAAGCGGTACAAAGCCGGGCTCGTCCCCAGGCCCGACAGATCGCGCATTGCCCCGGCAACAGCCGCAACAGCCGCAGCCTGGCTGTGGACTTGCTGGTGACTCGAACTGCCGGAACCATCGGCTCAATATACTGCCGGGCCGCATGAACAACACTTCGACCGCACCCCGCCCGCAGGACATCGCCCCGCAAGCCCTCAGCCACCAGACGCAGCGCTTGTGCCGAGCCACGACGCCACCGTGGTTGCATGCCGAAGTGGCGACGCGCATGGCCGAGCGGCTGGCGATCATCAAGCTGCAGCCGGCGAAGGTCTTGCAATGGTCGGCCTTCCTGGGTGCGAGCGGCGCGGCCCTGGCCGAGGTGTACCCCAAGGCCGAGCAGGTTTGCGTGGAGCCCTTGCCCGAAGGCGCCGAACGCAGCCGTGCGCAACACGCACGTGGCTTGTTGCAACGCCTGGCGGGTCGAGCCGCCGTGCCGGTAGTCGCGCCTGCCGAGGTATCACCGGGCCAGGCGCAACTGGTGTGGTCGAACATGGAGCTGCATGCGCAAGTTGATGCGCCGGGCCTCGTGGCCCAGTGGCACAAGGCACTGGCCGTCGACGGCTTTGTGATGTTCTCCTGCCTTGGCCCCGACAGCTTTGCCGAACTGCGCGCCCTGCATGTGCGCCACGGCTGGGGTGCAGCCGGCCCCGAATGGTGGGACATGCACGATGTGGGCGACCTGCTCGTCAACGCCGGTTTCGCCGATCCCGTGATGGACCAGGACCGCATCACCCTGACCTGGAGTGAGCCCGAGAAGCTGTTGCGCGATCTGCGCGCACTCGGTGGCAATCTCTCGCCTCAGCGCTTCCCGGGTCTGCGCGGTCGCCAATGGCGGGCCGCTTATCTGGACGCGCTCAACGAGCTGCGCGATGCGGACGGGCGCATCAAGCTGACCCTCGAACTGGTTCAGGGCCATGCCTTCAAACCGCAACCCAAACTGCGCGTGCAGGCACAGACCGAGGTCTCCCTGGACCAGATGCGTGAGATGCTCAAGAAGCCTTGAGCACGCCTTGAGTCCTTTTGTCTCAGGGAATGCGAGAGGAAACACGGGGGGCAAAGACCACAGTCGGCCTAGGGGCCTGGGCTAAAATCCGCCGCCGATTGGCTTTTCCGCGCCGCGCTTCATGAGCGAAGCCGGAGAGGCCGGCCTGGGTTGGAGCGTCCAGGAGTCCGTCGGCAAGATGCGAATGATGGGTGCGGAAGGCAGTACGCAAACGCGCTGCCGCACGCGTCAACGGTTGAATATGAACGAGAAGTGACAACCATGATGATGATGAACGCAGGAGTGCACGGGCGTGCCAGCGGCTTTTGTCGCTGGGCGATGACAGCAGCTTTGGCTCTGTCGGCTCAGGTGGCGATGGCCGTCAACGATCTGCCGGGAGGTCCGGCGGTCAACGAGCTGGATCTGCAGCCGCCGGTCACCCGGATCGCGCAGGATCAGATGTGGCTGCATAACTTCATGCTGATCATCTGCCTGGTGATTTTCATCGCCGTGTTCGGCGTGATGTTCTATTCGATCTTCAAGCACCGCAAGTCCAAGGGCGCGGTGCCGGCCAAGTTCCACGAGAGCGTCGGCGTCGAAATCGCCTGGACCATCATCCCCTTCGTGATCGTGATCTTCATGGCCCTGCCGGCCACGAAGGTGGTGGTCGCCATGAAGGACACCACCAACGCCGACCTGACCGTCAAGGTCACCGGCTACCAGTGGAAATGGGGTTACGACTACGTGAAGGGCGAGGGCGAGGGCATCGGTTTCCTCTCCACGCTCGACGTCGCCCAGCGCGAAGCGTCTGACGCAGGCAAGCCCACCGGTGATGATTACCTGCTCAAGGTCGACAACCCGCTGGTGGTGCCGGTCGGCAAGAAGGTCCGCATCATCACCACGGCGGCCGACGTGATCCACTCCTGGGGCGTGCCGGCTTTCGGCGTCAAGCAGGATGCGATTCCCGGCTTCGTGCGCGACACCTGGTTCAAGGCCGAGAAGGTCGGCCTGTACTACGGCCAGTGCGTCGAGCTGTGCGGCAAGGAACACGCCTACATGCCGATCCAGGTCAAGGTGCTGTCGCTGGCTGATTACTCAGCCTGGGTCGATGGCAAGAAGAAGGAAATCGCGGCCAAGGCCGATGATCCGAACAAGGTCTGGGAGCTGCCGGCGCTGATCGCCCGCGGCGAGAAGGTCTATGCCTCGAACTGCGCGGTCTGCCACCGCCCCGACGGCAAGGGCGCCGGCCCGATCAAGCCACTGGATGGCTCTGCGGTCGTGCTGTCGGACAACCATCTGGATCAGATCCTGACCGTGCTGCATGGTCGTGTGGACAAGGGCATGCCTTCGTGGGCAGCGCTTGGCGACACCGACATTGCCGCCGTCATCACCTACACGAAGAACAACTGGTCCAACCACACGGGTCAGCTGGTTCAGCCGTCTGAAATCGTGGCCGCTCGCGCCAAGTGATGTTCTGAACATCACGCAAGATCAAAGGAATCGAGATGAGTGCAGTGATTGACCCCCACGGTCACGACGGTCATGGCCACGCCCATGATGACCACCATGACCACCACGCGCCGACCGGTTGGCGCCGCTGGGTGTTCGCCACCAACCACAAGGACATCGGCACGCTGTATCTGCTGTTCTCCTTCACGATGTTGATGATCGGCGGCGTCCTGGCGATGTGCATCCGCGCCGAGCTGTTCGAGCCCGGCCTGCAGTTCTTCAACCCCGAGATGTTCAACCAGTTCACGACCATGCACGGTCTGATCATGGTGTTCGGCGCGATCATGCCGGCCTTCGTGGGCTTCGCGAACTGGATGATCCCGATGCAGGTGGGCGCCGGCGACATGGCCTTCGCGCGCATGAACAACTTCAGCTTCTGGCTGCTGATCCCGGCCGCGCTGATGCTGGTGGGCAGCTTCTTCATGCCCGGCGGCGCTCCCGCTGCGGGCTGGACGCTCTACGCGCCGCTGACGCTGCAGATGGGCCCGTCGATGGACGGCGGCATCTTCGCGATGCACTTGATGGGCGCCTCGTCGATCATGGGTTCGATCAACATCATCGTCACCATCCTGAACATGCGCGCTCCCGGCATGACGCTGATGAAGATGCCGATGTTCTGCTGGACCTGGCTGATCACCGCCTACCTGCTGATCGCCGTGATGCCCGTGCTGGCCGGTGCGATCACCATGACGCTGACGGACCGTCATTTCGGCACCAGCTTCTTCACCGCGCAAGGCGGCGGCGACCCGGTCATGTACCAGCACATCTTCTGGTTCTTCGGCCACCCCGAGGTCTACATCATGATCTTGCCGGCCTTCGGCATCATCAGCCAGGTCGTGCCGGCCTTTGCCCGCAAGCGCCTGTTCGGCTACGCCTCAATGGTTTACGCCACGGCCTCGATCGCGATCCTGTCCTTCATCGTGTGGGCCCACCACATGTTCGCCACCGGCATGCCGGTGACGGGCCAGCTGTTCTTCATGTACGCCACCATGCTGATCGCCGTGCCCACGGGCGTGAAGATCTTCAACTGGCTGGCCACCATGTGGCGCGGCTCGATGACGTTTGAAACCCCGATGCTGTTCGCGGTCGGCTTCATCTTCGTGTTCACGATGGGCGGCTTCACCGGCCTGATCCTCGCGATGGCGCCGGTGGACATCCAGCTGCAGGACACGTATTACGTCGTCGCCCACTTCCACTACGTGCTGGTGGCTGGTTCGCTCTACGGCCTGTTCGCCGGCTTCTACTACTGGAGCCCGAAGTGGACCGGTGTCATGTACAGCGAGCTGCGCGGCAAGATCCACTTCTGGTGGTCGCTGATCGCCTTCAACGTGACCTTCTTCCCGATGCACTTCCTGGGTCTGGCCGGCATGCCGCGACGCTACGCCGACTATCCGGCCCAGTTCACCGACTTCAACATGGTCGCGTCGATCGGTGCCTTCGCCTTCGGTCTGGCCCAGGTCTACTTCTTCCTCTTCGTGGTCATTCCGGTGATGCGCGGCAAGGGCGTCAAGGCTCCGCAACGTCCCTGGAACGATCCGGACGGCGCCGGTGCCGAAGGCCTGGAATGGGAACTGCCTTCGCCGGCTCCGTTCCACACCTTTGAAGAGCCGCCCAAGCTGAACGCTGCGGCCAACAAGGTGATTGGCTGATGATGATGGACAAGAAGGAAGAACAGGCGAAGGCGAACAAGCGGCTCGGTCTGATCCTGGCCAGCATCGCCATCGTCTTCTTCATCGGCTTCATGGCCAAGGCCGCACTGTTCGGGTTCTGAAGTTGAAGTCATGAACGACAACAAGCCGCGCTGGTCACTGCAAGCCGCCCTGCAACGGGACAACCTGCAAATGGCGGGCAAGCTCGTGGTGGTGGTGGCACTGATGACCGGCTTTGGCTACGCGATGGTGCCGCTCTACCGGTCGGTCTGCAATGCGCTGGGCATCAACGTGCTCTCGCTGACCGAGCGCCGGGAGAAGGTCGCCAACATGCAGGTCGACATGAGCCGCACGATCGAGGTCGAATTCGACGCGAACGCGCAAGGCCCCTGGACCTTCAAGCCTGCGGTCCGGCATCTGACCGTGCACCCCGGCGAGCTGACAACGGTGATGTACGAGTTCCGCAATGTGCAGCCGCGCACGATGGCCGCCCAGGCGATCCCGAGCTACGCGCCTCAGCAGGCGCAGAGCCATTTCAACAAGATCGAGTGCTTCTGCTTCAACGAGTACACGCTGGCGCCCGGTGAATCCAAGCAATGGCCGGTGGTGTTCTATGTGGACAGCAAGCTGCCCAAGGATGTGAAGACCATCACCTTGTCGTACACCTTCTTCGAAGTGGCGGGCAAGCAGATCAAGCAGGCCCAGGCTCCGAAGTCTGAGGTGAAGCTGTGAGCGACAAGCCCGAGCACGATGCAGGCAAGGATCTGCGCGAAGCTGCCTCGCGGCCGGTGTCCTTTTTGCAGACGATGCGCGCCGTGGCCTGGAGCTTCTTCGGCGTGCGCCGTGGCAAGGATTATGAGAAAGACGTCGCCCAACTGAACCCGGTGCATGTGATCATCGCCGGCGTCATCGGAGCGCTATTGTTTGTGCTGGTGCTCGTGCTGCTGGTCCAATATGTGATCGGCAGCGGCGTGGCAGCAAGCTAAAGGTAAAGAGGAGAGAGACATGTCGGCATCGACGGGCAAGACCCCTTACTACTTCATCCCGGCGCCTTCGCGGCATCCGGTGATGGCCGCTTTCGGCCTGTTGTTGGTCATCTTCGGGGCTTCCCAGTGGATCAACGGCGCTGACTGGGCCAAGTTCCTGGTGCTCGGCGGCCTGCTGTGGCTGTTCGTCGTGCTGCGCCAGTGGTTCGGCCAGGCGATCGGCGAGAGCGAGGGCGGCCAGTACAGCGAGCGGATCGACATGTCCTTCCGCTGGAGCATGGGTTGGTTCATCTTCTCCGAGGTGATGTTCTTCAGCGCCTTCTTCGGTGCGCTGTTCTGGGCTCGCGTGCACGCCGTGCCCAACCTCGGCAGCCTTGACTTCGCCATCCTCTGGCCCGACTTCAAGGGCCTGTGGCCCAGCGTCGCAGCCGGCATCACGGCTTCGCCGGCCAATGTGGTCGAACCCTTCGCCACGATGGGCCCGTGGCCCATTCCCACGATCAACACGGCGCTGCTGCTGACCTCGGGCGTGACGCTGACGATCGCCCACCACGCCCTGCTGGCTGGCCACCGCGCCAGGACCATCGGCTTCATGTGGGTCACGGTGCTGCTCGGCGTGACCTTCCTGGGTTTCCAGATCTTCGAGTACCACCATGCCTACACGGAACTGAACCTCAAGCTCAGCTCGGGCATCTATGGTTCCACCTTCTTCATGCTGACCGGCTTCCACGGCTTCCACGTGTTCGTCGGCATGCTGATGCTGCTGTTCATCACGCTGCGCCTGATGAAAGGCCACTTCACGCCGGAGCATCACTTCGGCTTTGAAGGCGCGGCCTGGTACTGGCACTTTGTGGACGTGGTCTGGCTGGGCCTGTACATCGTCGTCTACTGGACCTGATTCAGCAGCGATCTAAAAAAACTAACGCCGCGGTCACGCGGCGTTTTTTATCCTGTGCATCCTGTATATCCATGTTCAGAAATGCATTTTTTACATGGATGTACAGGATGCACAGGATGAATGCAAAACGGACTGTGCTTACTTCAGGGGCAGGCCTGTCGGGTGGATCCAGCCCATCAATGCAGCCAAGAGAATGAACAGGAACAGCGCCACGGAAACGCCGATGCGCACGGTCAGCGCCCATGCCATGTTCTTGTTGCGGTCGCGCCCCTTCTTGAGCATGAACACGCCGGCGGCAGCCAGCGCGCCGAGGACCAGGATGAAGGCGATCAGGATCACGAATTTCATGGAGACATTATGAGGCGGCTCGTTGTGCTGATCGCCGCCGTGCTGGCCTGCGCACTGACCGCGCGGCTCGGCATCTGGCAACTCGACCGCGCGTCGCAAAAGCTCGCCCTGCAAGCGCGCATGGAAGAGCAGGCCAAGCTGCCGGCACTCGGCAATGCGGACCTGAGCGCCAATCCCGATGCCATCCAGCGCCGCGTGGTCCTGCACGGCCGTTGGCAGCCCGAACGCACGGTCTGGCTCGACAACCGGCCGATGTCGGGCCGCGTCGGCTTCTTTGTGGTCACGCCGCTGCTGCTCGATGGCACGGGCCAGACGATCCTCGTGCAACGCGGCTGGTTGCCGCGCAACCAACTCGATCGTACGGCGCTGCCGCCGCTGATCACGCCGATGGGCAACGTCGAGGTGCAAGGCCGGCTGGCCCTCACGCCATCACGCCTGTTCGAGTTCACGCCCAGCACCTCGGGCGTGATCCGGCAAAATCTCGATGTGGCCGCCTATGCGCGCGAGATCCATCAGGCGCTGCTGCCGGTCACCGTCTGGCAGACCGGGCCGGGCGCCGACGGCGATCTCAAGCGCGATTGGGCCGCGCCCGATCTCGGCCTGCAAACACACTACGGTTACGCCTTCCAATGGTTCGCGCTCTGTGCGCTGATTCTGGGTCTTTATGTCTGGTTCCAACTTGTCAAACCCCGCAGACGCTAACGATCATGGTGAGGGTGATAACGCCCCGCTTGAGCTGACCGTCCACAGCCTGCCCAATCTGAACACCCAGCAGCGCACCGGCCGCTGGCGCATGTTCCTGGTGATGGCGATCTGCGCTGCGCCCGTGGTTGCTTCGTACCTGAGCTTCTATGTGTTCAAGCTCAGCGGCCGCCCGAATGGCGAGCTGATCAGTCCGCCGGTCGAGTTGCCGCTGAACCTGCACCTGAGCAATCTGCAAGGCCATGCCGTGTCCGCTGAATCGCTGAAGGGCCAGTGGTTGCTGACGGTTGTGCAGGACGGCGCTTGCGACGCGGCCTGCGAACGCCTGCTCTTCGAGCAACGCCAACTGCGCGAAATGCTCGGCAAGGACCGCGACAAGGTCGACAAGCTCTGGCTCATTCCCGGCGATGCACCGCTGCGCCCCGAACTGCTGAAAGCGCTGGAGCAGGCCGTGCCGCCGACCATCCTGCGGATCCCGCGTGCCGAAGTCGAAGCCTGGCTCAAGCCCGTGGCCGGTCACGCCTTGAAGGACAGTTTCTTCGTGATCGACCCGGTGGGCCGCTGGATGCTGCGCACGCTGCCCGATGCCGAACCCAAGGCGATCAAGCAGGACATGAGCCGCCTGCTCAGCGCCAACGCCGGCTGGGACCGCGCCGGACGATGAGCCCAAGCGGTTTCGATCTCTCGCCGCTGGCCGAAGTCATCACCTTCGGCGCACTGTTGGCGACGCTCGCCCTGGCCGGGCTCTGGTGGCGCCACAAGCCGGGCGCTAACTGGCTGTCCGCACTGACCGTTCTGACACTGTTCCTGACCTTCGACCTCGTCGTGTTCGGCGCCTTCACGCGCCTGACCGACTCGGGCCTGGGCTGCCCTGATTGGCCCGGCTGCTACGGTCACTCAAGCCCTATCGGCGCGCAGGAGCAGATCGGTGCCGCGCAGGTCGCCATGCCGACCGGCCCGGTCACGCATGGCAAAGCCTGGGTGGAGATGGTGCACCGCTACCTCGCCAGCGGCGTGGGCCTGCTGTGCCTGGCCTTGGCCGTCTTGACCTGGTGGCGCCGTTCGAGGCTTTCGCCCTGGTGGGCCACGCTGAGCTTCGTCTGGGTCTGCGTGCAGGGCGCGTTTGGCGCGCTCACGGTGACCATGAAGCTGTTCCCGGCCATCGTCACCACGCATCTGCTGCTGGGCCTCGGGCTTCTCGTGCTGCTCGCCTGGCAGTCGGCAAGCTATGAGCCCAAGCCTCTGCGCCTGAGCCGCGGCCTGCACCGCGCGGCCTGGTTGATCTTCGGCCTCGCGGTCGTGCAGATTGCCCTGGGCGGCTGGGTCAGCACGAATTACGCGGTGCTGGCTTGCTCCGATTTCCCCTCGTGCCAGGCTGGCCATTGGTGGCCCGAAGCCGACTTCGCTCAAGGCTTCACCTTGTGGCGCCATCTGGGCATGACCGCCGATGGCGGCCTCTTGCCCTTTGCCGCGCTGACCGCCATCCATCTCGCCCACCGCATGGGAGCACTGATCGTGCTGCCGGCGCTCCTGCTGTTCAGCTTCGCCTTGTGGCGCGCCGAGCAGCCCATCTGGGCGCGCCGCATCGCGCTGGTCGCCTTGTGGCAACTGGCCACCGGCCTGTCCAATGTCATCCTCGGATGGCCCTTGATTGCGGCGTTAGGCCATACGGCCGGCGCCGCTGCCTTGATCACCCTTTTAAGCCTGCTGCTGGCCCGCGCCACTCAAAGGCCTTCTTGAATCCGCTACGCTAGCCGCCTATGTCCGCCACGAGCACCACCACTGCGCCAGCGCCCTCGCGTTTCCAGCAGTTCTACCAACTCACCAAGCCGCGCGTGGTCCAGCTGATCGTGTTCTGCGCGGTCATCGGCATGGCGCTGGCCGTGCCCGGGCTGCCACACGCGGAGCAATGGCCGATCATCCTCGCGGCCACCGTCGGGATCTGGCTCGTGGCCGCCGCAGCAGCCGCCTTCAACTGCCTGGTCGAGCAGCAGATCGACGCCAAGATGAAGCGCACCGCCTGGCGCGCCACGGCCCGCGGCGAGCTGAGCCGCGCGCAGACGCTGCTGTTCTCGGGCCTGCTCTGCGCGGCCGGTTCGGCGATGCTGTGGTTCTGGGTCAACCCGCTGACCATGTGGCTGACCTTCGCCACCTTCGTCGGCTATGCCGTCATCTACACGGTCATCCTGAAGCCGCTGACGCCGCAGAACATCGTCATCGGCGGCGCCTCGGGTGCGATGCCGCCGGTGCTCGGCTGGGCCGCGCTGACGGGCAGCGTCAATCATGACGCCTGGCTGCTTTGCCTGATCATCTTCCTGTGGACGCCGCCGCATTTCTGGGCCCTCGCGCTCTACCGCACGGAGGACTACCGCAAGGCCGGCCTGCCGATGCTGCCGGTCACGCACGGCAACGAGTACACGCGCCTGCAGATCGTGCTCTACACCTGGGTGCTGTTCGCCGCCACGCTGCTGCCGTATCTGACCGGCATGAGCGGCTTGTTCTACCTGCTCTGCGCGGTGGCGCTGGGCATGGCCTTCTGCTGGCATGCGTGGAAGCTCTGGCGCAACTACTCGGATGCCTACGCGCGCAAGACCTTCATGTTTTCGATCTGGCATCTGTCCTTGCTCTTTGCCGCCTTGCTCGTTGATCACTACCTGCCGCCCATGTAGAAAATGCATTCAACACACATGGACGCACGTGATGCACGTGATGAATACAAATCGAATGTGAGATTTCATGAATAAACGCCGTCTGTTGGCCATTGCGCTGGGTTTGATCGTTAGCGCCTGCGGGCAACCCGATGCGCCGATCTTCAAGGGCATCGACCTGACCGGCGCCGAGTACGCCCGCGGCTTCAATCTGAAGGACATCGACGGCCACAGCCGCACGCTTGATGAATTCAAGGGCAAGGTTGTGGTGGTTTTCTTTGGCTACACGCAGTGTCCCGATGTCTGCCCCACGACGATGGCCGAGCTCGCGCAGGTGAAGAAGTCGCTCGGCGCCGAGGGCGACAAGGTGCAGGGCATCTTCATCACGGTCGACCCCGAGCGCGACACGCCCGAGCTGCTCAAGGCCTATCTGGCCAGCTTCGACAAGAGCTTTGTTGCGCTGCGCGGCAGCGACGACGAGACGCGCATGGTCGCCAAGGAATTCAAAGCCTTCTATGCCAAGGTGCCGGGCAAGGAAGCCGGCAGCTACAGCATGGACCACACGGCGGCGAGCTACATCTTCGATCCGCAGGGGCACATCCGCCTGTACGAGCAGTTCGGCAAGACCGGGCCGCAGGCGCTGGCTGACGATATCAAGGCGCTCCTGGCGGGGCACTGACATGCAAAAGCCCCGGCATGCCGGGGCTTTTTTCTGGTCAGTGTGACGAAGGCGTCAGGCCGTCAGGCCGCAACCAGGGCCTTCTTCATCTTCTTCATCGCGGCCACTTCGATCTGCCGGATGCGCTCGGCGCTGACGCCGTACTCAGCGGCCAGCTCGTGCAGCGTCATGCCGCCCGAGGAGTCGTCATTGACCTTGAGCCAGCGCTCTTCCACGATGCGGCGACTGCGCGGATCGAGCGCTTCCAGCGCACGGGTGATGCCGTCGCCAGCCATCGCATCGCGGGCCTGGCTTTCGAGCACGCGCGTCGGTTCTTGCGTGTCATCGGCCAGATAGGCGATCGGAGAGAAGCTCTCGCCGTCATCGTCGGTCTGCGGCTCAAGAGCCACATCACCGCCGGACAGGCGTGTCTCCATCTCCACCACTTCCTCGCGCTTGACGTTGAGGCTGGTGGCGACCTTCTCGATCTGCGCTTCGGTCAGCCCGGCGCGGTGGACCATGTCGTCAGACGCTTCGCCCTTCATCGTGTGCTTCATCGAGCGCAGGTTGAAGAACAGCTTGCGCTGCGCCTTGGTGGTGGCGACTTTGACCATGCGCCAGTTGCGCAGGATGTACTCGTGGATTTCAGCCTTGATCCAGTGCATGGCGTAGCTGACCAGGCGCACGCCTTGGTCAGGGTCGAAACGCTTGACGGCCTTCATCAGGCCGACATTGCCTTCCTGGATCAGGTCACCTTGTGACAAGCCATAGCCCATGTACTGGCGCGAGATCGAGACGACCAGACGCAGGTGCGAGAGCACCAGCCGACCGGCGGCTTCGACATCGCCCTTGTCGCGCAGACTGCGCGCGGCCGAGTTTTCTTCTTCGGCGGTCAACAGCGGCAGGCGGTTGATCGCGGTGATATAGGCATCCAGATTGCCAAGCGAAGGCACCAACGCCCAGGGGGAGCGCAGTGCAACAGCGTTGGAGGCAGTGGTGGACATCGTTTTCGCTTTCATGGAAATGAACGAACGATGCAATATTAGCACTCTGTTGAAATGAGTGCCAAAGCCACACTGATTCTGATGAAAGCAAGCTGCCAAAGCCTTGAATGGTGAGTAATCACTCACAAATCAGCGAGGGCGAGCCTCAAAGTGGCTTCAGGCGAGCACTTTGTCGAGCAAGGTCAAGATCTCCCGCAGGTCTACGGGCTTGGTCAGGTAGTCGCGCACGCCCAGCGCCTTGCAGGCCGTGATCTGCTCAGGCAGGGCGTTGGCGCTGACCGCGATGACCGGCAACTGCTGATCGTTCCAGCGCTGGCGCAGGCGCCGCAGGATCTCCAGGCCATTCACGTCCGGCAACTGCATGTCCAGCAGCAGCAGGTCGGGCGGCTCGGCCTGCACGGCGTTGAGGCCGGTCTGACCGGTCAGGTAGACCGTCAGCTCCAGCTGCGGGCGCTGCTCAAGGATGCCGCGCATGACGGCGATGTTCATCTCGTTGTCTTCGATGTAGACGACGCGGCGTGTGCCCTGCACGACGGGCGAGGGCGCCATCGCATCGGTATCGTGCGTCGCTTCCACCTCGCCGTTCGCGGGCAGGCGCAGCACGAAGGTCGACCCCGAGCCCTCGATGCTGGTGGCGCTCAGCCCGCCGCCCATCAGCTCGGCCAGGCGCTTGCAGATCACCAGGCCGATGCCGGTGCCGGCCGGGCCGCCGTGTTCGCGCCCGAGGCGGTTGAACGGTTGGTAGAGATTGGCCAGTTGCCCGGCGGACAGGCCCATGCCGGTGTCGGCCACGCTGATCTCGACCCAGTTTGGATCCGGAGCCTCCGTGCGGATCGTGATGGCGCCGGCGTGCCGGTTGTACTTGACCGCGTTGGACAGCAGGTTCGTGACGATCTGCTTGACCCGCGTCGCGTCGCCAAAGGCTTGGCTGGCGCGCCGATCGAGCTCGGTGCGGATCACCAGCTGGCGGGCCGCGGCATCGGCCTCGATCAGCGCCTGCGCCTCGTTCAGCAGGGCGCCCAGATCCAGCATGGTCGGCTCTAGACGCAGCGCTCCGGCCTCGATGCGCGAGAGATCCAGCGTGTCGTTGATCATCTCGAGCAGATGCCAGCCGGCCTGCTGGATCTGGATGGTGCGGCTGCGCTGGCGAGCGCTCAGGCTCTCGCTGGGGTCCATCTCGAGCAGTTGCGTGAAGCCGAGCATGGCGTTGAGCGGCGTGCGCAGCTCGTGGCTCATGCGCGAGAGGAACTCGGTCTTGGCGCGGTTGGCCGCTTCCGCGGTCTGGCGGGCCTGTTCCAGATCGCGCATCTTGAATTCGTCACCGATATCTTGAACGGCGCTGACGAGGCGCGGCGGACCACTGCCTTCATCGCGCATCAAACGAACCTTGACGCGGGTATGCAAAACGCTGCCATCGGCGCGCAGGAAGCGGCGCCCGGCGACAAAACCCTGGATCTCGCCACGTTCGATCTGCTGGCGCTGGCGCAGGAAGCTGCCGCGGTCCTCGGGCACCGTGAAGTCGGCCACATGATGTTCCAGCAGCTCATCTTCGGAGCGGCCCAGCATCGCGCAGAAATGCGGGTTGACCGCCTTGAAGACACCTTCGATCGAGGTGAACACGATGCCGATCGGCGTGCTGTCGAAGATGTCGCGCAAGCGCTGCTCGCTGGCCACCAGCGCGTGCGTGGCCTCCTCGCGTTCGGCAATCTCGCGCTGCAGTTGCGCGGTGCGCGAGCGAACCTGCTCCTCAATGCGCTGCGTTCGCCCGGACACCAGCAGCAGAAACATGGCCAGCAAGCCGACCGCTACCGCGCCAAGGACGGCAAAAGGCACGCTGACCGGATCACGCGGCGGCAGGCCGTTGGGCGCGTAGACGCGCAGGGCCCACTGCCGATCGCCAAACTGGATCACATGCTCCTGGGTCGGCAGGCCCGCCAGCCTCTCGCAATCGGGCTCGCCGGCCAGGCGCTGGGCGGGATGGGGCGCCAGATCGACCAGGCACAGCCGCAGATAGTCGGGCAGACTGGGCACACCCTCGGCCAGCAGCGCGGCCGGCCGCAATGTCGCGAAGACCGCGCCGCGGAAGGCCGCATCGCGCGCCTCGGGCGTCTGAGGGCGTCCGTCGTACAAGGCGGCGTACACGACGACGCCCAAGCCCTTCTCGGGCTGCTGGGTCAGCGTGAAGCCGGCGCTGGCGCTGGGTTGGCCGCTGGCCCGCGTGCGGTCGATCGCCTGCCGCGCGTTGAGCACGGCACCGCTGTTCACGCCGAGCACGCTCGCGTTGACCGGCAGCGGCTCGATCAGTCGGACGAAGATCGGCGGCTCGCCGGGCGGTCGCTTCCCGTCACCGGGGCGGTTGCGGTTGTGGACGTGGAAGTCCGTCAGCCCTTCGGCCCGCGCTGCCTTTTCGATTTCCGGGATCTGCGCAGGCGGCACCTGCCGGGCTAGCCCCAGCGCGATCATCGGCCCGCCCTCGGGAAGATAGGGCTCGGTACCGAGCTCGAAATCCTGGCGCGACAGATTCGGCGAGACCAGCACCATGCTGCGCACCGCCTCCAGCGCCAGCAGCGGTTCGCGCGTGCGCAATTGCACGGCATTGCTGACGGTCAGCGCATCGCGCTCGAAGGCATCCATCGCGCGCTGGTGGTCCCAGCCGGCGACCTCATGCGTTGCCAGACCCATCAAGGCGCTGACGAACAGCAGCGGCAGGCCGACGCTGAGACGGCGCGACCGCCAGACCCGGCGGGGCCGGCCGATCAAGGCGAGCACCATCGGCGCGGCGATCAGCACGCCGATCGTGTCGCCGACCCACCAGGCCAGCCAGGCCGTGGCGAAACTGCTCACGCGGCCGCTCAGCCACAGCGACCCCAGGCTGATGCTGGCGCTGACCACGCAGGAGAGGGCGCCAAGGCCGGCGAAGCGGATCACGTCGCCGGGCTCGCACAGCATCAGAGGGCGCGAGACAAAGCGGCGCACCAGCCACGCCCCAACGAAGGCCTGGAGGCCGGTGCCCAGGCTGATGCCCAGGGCGACCGGAATCAAGCCGGCTCGGCCGTCTCCCGAGACCGTGATCAGGGCTGTCAGGAAGGCGCCCACGGCAATCGCGGGCACATAACGCCATCCCAGCACGGACACCGCGGCCAGCGACAAGCCCGCCGCCGGGAACAGCACGCTGACCCATTGCGGGTCGGCGGCGAGCTGCAGGCCCGCAAGCGCCAACGCCAGGTAGGCGAGCGCAAGCAGCAGGCTTTGGATCAGGTAGCGGGCGAGCTTGCGGGTCAATCTCATGTCTGGCGGCGATTGTGACGCCGGCCAGACCGCCCGTGCGAATCTATGCGCTTGAATGGGCCGTTAGCCCATCGACTTACCCGCCACTGATGCTCAAACGTTGAAAAGGAAGTTCAAAACATCGCCGTCCTTGACGATGTATTCCTTGCCTTCCGCGCGCATCTTGCCCGCGTCCTTGGCGCCTTGTTCGCCCTTGAACTGGACGAAATCGGCGAAGGCGATCGTCTGGGCGCGGATGAAGCCGCGCTCGAAGTCGGTGTGGATCACGCCGGCCGCCTGCGGGGCGCTGTCGCCGACATGGATCGTCCAGGCGCGCACTTCCTTCACGCCGGCGGTGAAGTAGGTCTGCAGGCCCAGCAGCGTGAAGCCGGCGCGGATCAGGCGGTTCAGGCCCGGCTCGCTCTGCCCCATCTCGGCCAGGAACATCGCGCGGTCTTCGTCTTCCATCTCCGACAGCTCGGCCTCGGTCTTGGCGCAGATCGCCACCACGGGCGCCTTCTGGCCGGCCGCGTACTCCTGCAGGCGCGCCAGAAAAGGGTTGTTCTCGAAACCGTCCTCGGCCACGTTGCCCACGAACATCGCCGGCTTGGCCGTGATCAGGCACAGCGGCTTCAGGATGACGAGCTCTTCCTTGCTGAAGTCGATCGAGCGCACGGGCTGGGCCTGGTCCAGTGCTGCCTGGCACTTCTCCAGCACCTTGACCAGCGCGATCGCTTCCTTGTCGCCCGCGCGTGCCACCTTGTTGTAGCGGTGCAGGCTCTTCTCGACGGTGCCGAGGTCGGCCAGGCAGAGCTCGGTCTGGATCACTTCGATATCGGAGATCGGGTCGACCTTGCCGTTCACGTGGATCACGTTCGGGTCTTCAAAACAGCGCACGACGTTGACGATGGCGTCCGTCTCGCGGATGTGCGAGAGGAACTGGTTGCCCAGGCCTTCGCCCTTGGAGGCGCCCGCCACCAGGCCGGCAATGTCCACGAACTCGACGATGGCCGGCACGATGCGCTCCGGCTTCACGATCTCGGCCAGTTGAGTCAGGCGCGGATCGGGCAGCTCGACCACGCCAACATTGGGCTCGATCGTGCAGAAAGGGTAGTTCTCGGCGGCAATGCCGGCCTTGGTCAGGGCGTTGAACAGGGTGGACTTGCCGACGTTGGGCAGACCCACGATGCCGCATTTGAGGCTCATGAGGGGCTTTCGCGATAATTGTTGCCCCCCGCCCGTGAATACACGGACGGCCCCCCACGGGGGCGCAAGTCGTCCTAGGGGCGGCCCGTCGAACGACTTGTCAGGGAAACCCGACATTTTAGGCTCCTACAATCCAAACCCATGCAAAGCTATGACGTTATGGTCCGGGGCAGCGGCTGTGTAGGCCGCGCCTTGGCGTTGGCGTTGGGCGCGCAGGGCCTGCGCGTGGCCATGCTGGCGCCGCCTCAAAAAGAGGCCGCAGAGGACGTTCGCACCTACGCGCTGAACAGCGCCTCCATCGCGCTTTTGCGGGATCTGAAGGTCTGGGACAACCTGGCCGCCGACGCCGTGACGCCCGTCTACGACATGCGCGTGGAAGGCGATCAGGCCGGCGCCTTGCTGGAGTTTTCAAGCTGGCAGCAAGGTGTTTCGCAGCTGGCCTGCATCGTTGATGCCGCTGAACTGGAGCGTCAGCTCGGCGCCGCCTTGCGGTTCTCTCCGCATGTTCAGACCGTTAGCGAGCCGGTGCCCGCTGCGTTGACAGCCCTGTGCGAAGGCCGCGATTCGGCCGGGCGCCAGGAGCGCGGCGTGCACTTTGAGCCGCGCGCCTACGGCCAGCGAGCCATTGCCGCCCGCCTGATCGCCGACCAGCCGCACGAGGGCATGGCGCGCCAATGGTTCCGCTCGCCCGACGTTCTGGCGCTGTTACCGTTCGACCGGCCGCAGACGGGAGCCTCCTACGGCCTGGTCTGGTCGCTGCCGACCGAGCGGGCCGAGGCGCTGCTGAAATTGGACGTCAGCGAATTTGAAGCCGAGCTGGCTGCCGCCACCGGTGGTGCTGCCGGTGCGCTCAAGCTCGGCAGTGCCCGCGCCGATTGGCCGCTGTCATTGGCGCGCGCCGAGCCTGTGCTGGGCCCGGGTTGGGTCCTGCTGGGCGACGCCGCGCACACCATCCATCCGCTCGCGGGCCAGGGCCTGAACCTCGGCCTGGCCGATGCGGCGGCGTTGGCGCGCGTGATCCGCGATCGCGAATCCTGGCGCCCGCTCGGCGATGAACGCCTGCTGCGCCGCTATGAGCGCGAACGCCTGGCCGCCACCTGGGCGATGGGCGAATTGACCGATGGTCTTTTGCGGCTTTTTGCCGCCGATGCCCCGCCTTTGCGTGAACTGCGTAATCGTGGCCTGAATACACTGAACGCGTTGACACCCTTGAAACGCTGGCTGACCGCTCAAGCACTTGGAGTTTGATTTCATGAAGTTGCACAAAACCCTGGCATTGCTCGCGCTGTGCCTGCCCTTGCTGGCCTCCGCCAACGAAGCCGTCATCCGCAAGGCCCTGAGCGACAAGCTCACTGGCTTTCCCAAGATCGACGAGGTCAAGCCCTCGCCGATGCCGGGGCTGTGGGAGGTCCGCATCGGCAACGAGATCCGCTACACGGACGCCACCGGCAGCTACCTGATCGAAGGCGACCTGATCGACCTGAAGGTGATGCGCAACCTCACGCAGGAAGCCGTGGACAAGCTCAACCGCGTTGACTTCGCCGCCTTGCCCCTGAAGGACGCGATCGTCTGGAAGACCGGCACCGGCGCGCGCCGCATCGCCGTGTTCGCCGACCCCAATTGCGGCTATTGCAAGATGTTCGAGAAATCCTTGCAAGGCGCCAAGGACGTGACCGTCTACACCTTCCTGATCCCGATCCTGGGCGGCGATTCGCCGGACAAGGCGCGCTCCATCTGGTGTTCCAAGGACCAGACCACGACCTGGAAATCCTGGATGATCGAAGGCAAGCCCTTCGCCAAGCCTGCGGGCGCGTGCGACGAGACCGCGATCAAGCGCAACCTGGAGCTTTCGCGCCGCTTCCACATCAACGGCACGCCCGGCGTGTTCTTTGAAGACGGCTCGCGCGCACCGGGCGCGCTGACGCTCGAGCAACTCGAACGCCGCCTGCAAGCGGTCAGCAAATCCTGAACATGAACGCCGCCACTGCCCCCGCTGCCTTTGCCGAGCTGCCGCTGCCGCCCTTGGCCCAGCGGCTGGCCTATCTGGGCTTGCTGCCGTTTGCTCTGGGGGCGGCGCTGATCTGGCTGTTCGGTGACCGCTACCTCGATGCGCACGCGCTGGTGAGCCTGGGGCTGACCAGTTATGCCGGGCTGGTCATCGCCTTCCTGGGCGGCATCTACTGGGGCCTGGGCTTCAAGCAAGAGGCGATGGTGCCGCAGCATTTCCTGTGGGGCATTGCGCCGGTGGCCGTGGGTTGGATCGGCGTCGTGATGCCGGCCTATTCGGGCCTGGTGCTCGAAGGCGCCATGCTGATCGTGTGCTATCTGGTGGACCGTCGCTTCTATCCGGAGCTCGGCGCTGCCAGTTGGTTGACGCTGCGCTTCCGTCTCAGCGCCATCTCGGCCCTGTTCTGCTTCCTGGCTGCCGCGGGCTGCTGATGCCAGCGGTGCCGCAAGGGCGCTTGCAATACCGGGTCGAACCGGCTGATCTGCATGCGCATGATTACGCCGTTAGCGTCGAGATCCCGGCGCCCGCCGAGGGCCAGATCGTCAGCTTGCCGGTGTGGATCCCCGGCAGCTATCTCGTCCGCGAATTTGCCAAGCAGCTGAGCGGCCTTTGCGCCGAACAGAATGGCGAACCGATCCGGATCGAGCAGCTCGACAAGAGCAGTTGGCGCCTGGACAGCAAGGCCGAGACGCCGCTGACGCTGTACTACCGCGTCCATGCTTTCGACAATTCCGTTCGCACCGCGTGGCTCGACGCCCAGCGTGGCTTCTTCAACGGCACGAGCCTTTTGCTGCGCGTGCACGGCCAGGAAGATCAGCCTCACGCGCTGGCGCTGAGCGGCTTCCCCGCCGGCTGGCAGGTCGCCACGAGCATGCCGACCGCGGGTCCGAACGCCTGGCTCGCAGCCGACTACGACGAACTGGTTGACCATCCCTTCGAGCTCGGCGAGTTCTGGTCGGCCGAGTTCCAAGCCGGCGGCGTGCCGCATCGCATCGTGGTGGCCGGGGCCTGGCCCAGCTTTGACGGCGCACGCCTGCTGCTTGACGTGGAACGCATCTGCGAGACGCAGATCGCCTTCTGGGGCGAAGCGCCGTTCCCGAGCTACTGCTTCCTGCTCAATGTGGTGGACGAGGGCGGCGGCGGCCTGGAGCACCGCGCCAGCACCGCCTTGCTGGCGGCGCGCCGCGAGCTCCCGCGCATCGGCCAGACCGAGCAGAGCGACGGTTATGTCAATCTGCTGAGCCTGTTCAGCCATGAATACTTCCACGCCTGGAACGTCAAGCGCCTGCGCCCCGCTGAACTTGCGCGTTATGACTACGCGCAGGAAAACTACACCGAGCTGCTCTGGTTCTTTGAAGGCTTCACCTCGTACTACGACGAGCTGCTGCTGCGCCGCGCGGGCCTGATCGAAGTGCCGCGCTACCTGAAGCTGCTCGCCAAGACCGTCAGCGGCGTGCTGGCCACGCCGGGCCGCAAGCGCCACAGCCTGGCCGAAGCGAGCTTCGAGGCCTGGACGAAGTTCTACCGCGCCGACGAGAACACACCCAACCTGACGATCAGCTATTACGGCAAGGGCGCGCTGGTCGCGCTCGCGTTGGACCTGCGCCTGCGCGCGATCGGCGCCAGCCTCGATGAGCTGATGCGCAAGCTGTGGCAGGGCAGCGGCGGCGGTCCGATCAGCGAATGCGGGATTCTGTCGGCTGTCACCGAGCTGGCTGGCAATGCCGACGAGTTGGCTTCGTGGGTGCACGGCACCGAGGATCCGCCGCTGCGCGAATTGCTGGCAGCCGCCGGCGTGCAATGGCGCCAGGAAGGCCCGACGCTGGCTCAGCGTCTGGGGCTGCGCGTCAGCGAAAGCGCGTTGACCGGCGTGCAGGTCAAGCAGGTGTTGGCAAGTGCTGTCGCGCAGGTGGCCGGCCTTTGCCCTGGCGATGAACTGATTGCCTGCAACGGCTGGCGTTTGCGCCGCCTGGACGATGCGCTGGCGAACCTGCCGTCAGGACAGCATGAATTGCTGTTCACGATCTCGCGCGATCAGCGTTTGTTGAACGTGAGCGTGGCCTTGCCCGCGATGGACGCCGCCAAGGCCGATGTGCAGCTGTCGCTGGCCGAAGGTCCTTCTCCCACCGACAGCCCATGGGCTTGAAGCGCTGGGCTCCGGCCCTGCTGGCGCTGCCCGTTCTGTTGGCCCATCTCGGTGTGGGCGGCTTGATCCACCGCTGGGACGCCGGCTGGCGCGCCGAAGCGGCCTTGCCGCCGCGCATCGAAGTGGCCTTTGTGCGCGAGCTCAAGCAAGCGCTGCTGAAGCCTAACGCCGCGCTTGCAGGCCAGCCGCAGGCGGCCGGCTTGGCGCGTTTCGGACCTTCGACAGCGCCCGATCTGTGGTCGCTGCCGACGCTCGATGTGCCGCCTCCGCCAGAAGCTCAGCCCAAGCCTGTTGTTGAGAAGACCGAAGGCGAGCCCGGCCCAGAATGGCCGCTTTCCACGCGGCTGGACTACCTGCTCAGCGGCAACTACCGCGGCCCCGTCACCGGCAGCGCCAGCGTCGAGTGGCTGCGGCAAGGCTCGCACTACCAGGTGCGGCTGGTGCTGTCGATCGGCGGCCTGATCACGCGCAGCATGGTCAGCGACGGCGTGCTGACCGCGCATGGCATCGAACCTCGCCGTTATGACGAAGAGACGAACGTGCTGCTGATGGCCCCGCGCCATGCGGCGATGGTCTTCGACGGCCAGCAACTGCGCTTTGCCAACGGCAGCCAGCGGCCTCAGCCGATCGGGGTGCAGGATTCCGCCAGCCAGTTCGTGCACCTGACCTGGCTCTTCCTCACCGGCCGCAAACCGATGCAGGTGGGCACGACCATCGATCTGCCCTTGGCGCTGCCACGCAAGCTCTACGACTGGCGCTACGAGGTGCTGGGCCAGGAAGCGGTGGAGACGAAGATGGGCCCGCTGCTCGCCTGGCACTTGAGGCCCGCGCGCGGCGAGGCGGCGATCATGAATGGAGATCTGCTGGCCGATGTGTGGCTGGCGCCGACGCTGCAATACTTGCCGGTGCGCATCCTGATCCGCCAGGATCCGCAGACCTTCATCGACCTGACCCTGGCCAAGCCGCCATTGCAAGCCGCCGATCCTGCCGCTGCTCCCGCGGCCGACCCCGCCGCGCCACAATCGGCCCCAGAACATTCACATCAGGAGTAAGCCCTATGAGCTACGAATGCATCATCACCGAGACCCAGGGCGTTGGCCCGCGCAAGACCGGCGTCGTCCGCCTGAACCGCCCCAAGGCGCTCAATGCCTTGAATGATCAACTGATGGACGAACTGGGGCAGGCGCTGCTCGCCTTTGACGCCGACGAAGGCATCGGCTGCATCGTACTGACCGGCTCCGAACGCGCCTTCGCGGCCGGCGCCGACATCCCGACGTTGCAGCAGCACGATTTCATGAGCGCCGTGAGAACGGGCCTGATCTCCAAGAACTGGGAAACCATCCTGCAGGTCAGGAAGCCCGTGATCGGCGCCGTGGCGGGCTTCTGCCTCGGCGGCGGCTGCGAGCTGGCGATGATGTGCGACTTTTTGATCGCGGCTGATACGGCCAAGTTCGGACAGCCCGAGATCAAGCTCGGCCTGATCCCCGGCTGCGGCGGCACGCAGCGCCTGCCGCTGACCGTCGGCAAGAGCAAGGCCATGGACATGCTGCTGACCGCTCGCATGATGGACGCGGCCGAGGCCGAGCGCGCCGGCCATGTCTCGCGCGTGGTGCCGGCCGACAAGCTGATGGAAGAAGCATTGGCCGCCGCAGAGACCATCAATGCCATGAGCGCCCCGGCCGCGCAGCTGATCAAGGAGCTGGTCAACCTGGCCTTCCAGACACCGCTGATGGACGGCGTCAGGGTCGAGCGCCGCTACTTCCACGCCATGTTCGGCACGCCCGACATGCGCGAGGGCACGGACGCCTTCCTGAACAAGCGGGCGCCGAACTTCAAGCACGGCCGCCCGGATTGAGCCTGCTTTAGCTTTCGCGTCGCAAGGCGGGGAAGAGGATCACGTCGCGGATCGACGGGGTGTCGGTGATCAGCATCATCAGCCGGTCAATCCCGATGCCGCAGCCGCCGGTCGGCGGCATGCCGTATTCGAGCGCGCGGATGAAGTCGGCGTCGAAGAACATCGCCTCTTCGTCGCCGGCGTCCTTGTTGGACACCTGGGCCTGGAAGCGCGCGGCCTGGTCCTCGGCGTCGTTCAGCTCCGAGAAGCCGTTCGCGTATTCGCGGCCGGTGATGAAGAGCTCGAAGCGCTCGGTGATCTTCGGATCGGCGTCCGAGGCGCGGGCCAGCGGCGAGACTTCGACCGGGTAGTCGATGATGAAGGTCGGGTCCCAGAGCTGGGCTTCGACCACGGCTTCGAAGAGGCCGAACTGCAGTTCGGCCAGGCTCCAATGCGCCTTGACTTCTTCGCCGGCAGCCTTGATGCGCTGGCGCAGCACCTCGACGTCATCGGCCTGCTCGGGCGTCACGCCGGCGTGCTTGATCAGCGAATCGCGCACCGAGAGGCGCGTGAAAGGCTGGTCCAGCGCGACCGGCTTGCCGGCGTAGGTGACCGCAGCCGAACCCGTGGCGCAGCGCGCGGCGTGGCGCAAAACCTCCTCGGTGAAGTCCATCACCTCGTGGTGCGTCCAGTAGGCCGCGTAGAACTCCATCATCGTGAATTCGGGGTTGTGCCGAACCGAGATGCCTTCGTTGCGGAAGTTGCGGTTGATCTCGAACACGCGCTCGAAGCCGCCGACCACGAGGCGCTTCAGGTAGAGCTCGGGCGCGATGCGCAGGAACATCTGCTGATCCAGCGCGTTGTGGTGCGTGGTGAAGGGCTTGGCATTGGCGCCGCCCGGGATCGGGTGCAGCATTGGCGTCTCGACTTCCAGGAAGTCGTGCTCGACCATATAGCTGCGGATCGATGACACGGCCTTGGAGCGCGCCACGAAGCGCATGCGGGCGGCCTCATCCGTGATCAGGTCGACGTAGCGCTGGCGGTACTTCTGTTCCTGGTCGGCCATGCCGAAGAAATCGCCTGGCAGCGGACGCAGGCTCTTGGTCAGCAAGCGCAGCGTGGTGACGCGCACTGACAGCTCGCCGGTCTTGGTGCGGAACAGCGTGCCTTCAGCGCCGACGATGTCGCCGAGGTCCAGGTGCTTGAAATCGGCATAGTTCTCTTCGCCAATGCCATCCTTGGTGACGAAAAGCTGGATGCGGCCGGTCGCGTCCTGCAGCGTGCCAAACGACGCCTTGCCCATGATGCGCTTGAGCATCAGGCGGCCGGCCACCGTGACTTTGATCTCCTGCGGTTCCAGTTCCTCATTGGGCACTTCCCCATGCGCCTGCTGCAGCGGCCGCGCCCGGTGCTTGGGCTTGAAGTCGTTGGGGAAGGGGACGGCGGTCTTCGCACGCAGGGCCTTGAGCTTTTCGCGGCGCTCGGCGATCAGTCGGTTCTCGTCAGCGGCCGGGGCGGCAGCTTGGTCTGGGTTGGGCGTAGTCATCCGGCGATTTTAAGCGGGCGCCCCGTAGAATCCTGGCGCTATGCCCAGTCAGCCCATTCTCGACCGCCCGATCCGCTTCGCCCTCGTGGGTTGCGGCCGCATTTCCAAGAACCATCTTGAGGCTTTGACGAAGCATGCGGGGCGTGCTGAATGGGTCGCGGTTTGCGACACGAATCCCGAGGCGCTCGCGGCCGCGGTGACTGTGACCGGCGCGCAAGGGTTTGCCTCGCTGACCGATTTGCTCGCGCAGTCGAACGCCGACGTCGTCGTGCTCTCCACGCCCAGCGGCCTGCATTCGCAACAAGCGATCCAGATCGCCCGCGCCGGCCGCCATGTGCTGACCGAGAAGCCGATGGCCACCAAGCTCGAAGATGGCATGGCGATGGTGCGCGAATGCCGCGAGGCCGGCGTCAAGCTCTTCGTGGTCAAGCAGAACCGCCTCAATGCGACGGTGCAGCAGGTCAAGCGCGCGATCGAAGAGGGCCGCTTCGGCCGCATCTACATGAGCACGGTGAACGTGTTCTGGACGCGCCCGCAAAGCTATTACGACGCCGCCAAGTGGCGCGGCCGTTGGGATCTGGATGGCGGCGCCTTCATGAACCAGGCGAGCCACTACGTCGACTTGCTCGACTGGCTGGTCGGTCCGGTGGACAGCGTGCATGCCTACACCGCCACGCTGGCCCGCGACATCGAAGCCGAAGACACCGGCGTGCTGAGCGCGCGCCTGCGCCACGGCGGCCTCGCCTCGATCAACGTGACCATGCTGACCTGGCCCCAGAACCTCGAAGGCTCGATCACCATCCTCGGCGAAAAGGGCACGGTCAAGATCGGCGGCACGGCGGTCAACAAGATCGAGCATTGGGCCTTTGCCGACGCCAAGCCCGAAGATGAAGCCATCAAGGCAGCCAGTTATGACACGGGTTCCGTCTACGGTTTCGGCCACCCGCTGTATTACGACAACGTGATCAAGACGCTGCGCGGTGAAGCGAATGCCGAGGTCGACGGCTACGAAGGCCTGCGATCCTTGGAGATCTTGATCGCGGCCTACCGCAGCGCCCGCGATGGCGTGCGTGTCGGCCTGCCGCTGGTGTTCTGAACATGGCTTGGTGGAAACACGAAAGCGCCATCGTTGATGAAGGCGCGCAACTCGGTGAAGGCACCAAGGTCTGGCACTTTGCGCATGTGAGCCCGGGCGCGCGCATCGGCAGCGCCTGCTCGCTGGGACAGGGCGTGTACGTCGGCAACGACGTGCTGATCGGCGACGGCTGCAAGGTGCAGAACAACGTCTCGGTCTATGACGCGGTGACGCTCGAGGACGATGTCTTCTGCGGCCCGAGCATGGTGTTCACCAATGTCTACAACCCGCGTGCCGCTGTGGTGCGCAAGCACGAATACCGCCGCACGCTGGTGAAGCAAGGCGCCACGCTGGGCGCCAATTGCACGATCGTCTGTGGCGTCACGATTGGGCGTTATGCCTTCATCGGCGCTGGCGCTGTCGTCCAGAAAGATGTGCCCGACTTTGCGCTGATGGTCGGCGTGCCGGCCAAGCGCATCGGCTGGATGAGCCGCTTGGGCGAGAAGCTGAGCTTCGTCGGCGACGAGGCGCGGTGCCCGCAGACCGGCGAGCGTTACCGCCTGAATGGCAACACCCTGGAACTGCTGTGAGCCTGCCCTTTATCGACCTGAAGTCGCAATACGCGGCGCTCAAAACCAGCATCGACGCGCGCATCCAGCGCGTGCTCGATCACGGTCAGTACATCATGGGCCCCGAAGTGGCCGAGCTGGAAGCGGCTCTCGCGCGGTACGTCGGCGTCAGGCATTGCGTCACCGTGGCGAGTGGCACCGAGGCGCTGTTGATTGCGCTGATGTCACTCGATCTTCAAGCCGGTGATGAGGTGATCACGACGCCATTCACCTTCGCGGCTACCGCCGAAACCATCGTGCTGGCCGGCCTGAAACCCGTCTATGTGGACATCGAGCCGGACAGCTGCAATATCGACGCGAGCAAGATCGCCGCCGCCATCACGCCCCGAACGCGCGCCATCATGCCGGTGAGCCTGTATGGTCAGGTGGCGGACATGGACGCGATCAACGCGCTGGGCCTACCCGTGATCGAAGACGCGGCGCAGAGCTTTGGCGCCAGCTACAAGGGTGGCAAGAGCTGCGGCCTTTCCACCTGGGGCGCGACCAGCTTCTTCCCCAGCAAGCCGCTCGGCTGCTACGGCGACGGCGGCGCGCTGTTCACGGATGACGACAAGCTGGCCCAGGCGGCACGCGAGATTCGCGTGCATGGCCAGAGCGCGCGCTACACCCATACCCGCGTCGGCGTCGGCGGCCGCATGGACACGCTGCAATGCGCGGTCGTGCTGGGCAAGCTCGAACGCTTCGAGTGGGAGATCGAGCAACGCCTGAAGATCGGGGCGCGCTACCAGGCGCTGCTCTCGGATCTGCCCGTGCAAAAGCTCGCGGTGCGCGAGGATCGCGATTGCGTCTGGGCGCAGTTCACACTGCAGGTCGATGAACGCGCCAAGGTTCAGCAGAAGCTCAAGGATGCCGGCATCCCGACGGCGATCCACTACCCGCGCCCGCTGCATCGCCAGCCGGCTTATGCGCAGGACGTGAGCCTGCCGAATGCCGAAAGCGCTGCCGAGCGCGTGATCAGCCTGCCGATGAGCGCTGACTTGACCGAAGCCCAGCAGGACACGGTGATCGCGGCCTTGCGTAACGCTCTGGCTTGATGCAATCCAGCCTGCTGCGCGCCACCTTGACTCTGCTGGCCGGCGGCGCGCTGGCGCAGGCTTTGCCCCTGCTGCTCGGGCCGTGGCTGACGCGGCTCTACACGCCGGTTGAATACGGACAGTTTTCCTTTGTCTGGACGATCGCCACGAATCTGGCGGTGGTCGGCTGCGCGCGATTCGAGTTTGCGCTGCCGATGGAGACCGATGACCACGCGGCGGCCACGCTGCTGGCCTTGTGCGCGCGCGTGTTGCTCGCCGTCACGGTGGTGGCGCTCGTCGTGGCCCAAGTCCTGGCCTGGGCGCAAGGCTTGCCTCTGGTCGCGTTGATCCCGCTGGCCGTGTTGACGGGTGCGCTGACACAGGCACTGACGCTCTGGGCCACGCGCGCCGAACGCTTCCAGCAACTGGCGGCATCGCGTGTGCTTCAGTACGGCGGCGGTACGGTGCTGCAAGTGCTGTTCGGCTTGATGGCGCTCGGCGCTTTCGGCCTTTTCTGGGGTGCGCTGCTGGCCGGGATTGCCGCCTCCTTGTGGCTGGCGCGACCGGCACCTCTCGGCGGCTGGCGCAGCCTGTGGCACGTGCCGCGCACCGAGCTGGTGGCGATGGCGCGCAAGCACCGCGACTTCCCGCTCTTCAACACCCCGCACGCCTTCGCGGGCGCGCTGCAGGACAGCCTGTCGATGGCGCTGATCGCCTGTTGGGCCGGTGACGCGCAGGTCGGCTACTGGGCGTTGGCGTTTCGCTACCTGAAGGCGCCGGCGGGCTTGGTGGGCGGCGCATTGTCGCAAGCGCTCTATCCGCGCCTGGCGCAAGCGGACGACATGGAGGCCGGGCGGCGCGTGGTGAGGCATGCGATGGCTGTGCTGGGGGGCATTGCGTTAGCCCTGATGGTGGTGCTGATGCTGATCGGCCCGTGGCTGTTCCGCCTGATCTTCGGCCCGAGCTGGGCGCAGGCCGGCGAGCTGGCCCGGGCGCTGGCGCCGTACATCGCCATGCACTTCATCGCCTCGCCGCTCTCCGTGGCGCCGATGGCCTGGCGCGCCCAGGGCTGGATGCTCAGGCTGGCGCTGGTCGGGCAGGCGATGTTCGTGGCCGGGCTTGTGGCGGGGCTGCAAATCGGCGGGCTGCTGGGCGCGGCCTGGGGAGTCTCCGGCATGATGCTGGCTTACTTCGGCTATTTCTTCTGGAAGCTGGCGACCTGGAAATGAGAGCCTTCCTCAACCGCTTGCGCCGCCGCGTGGCGAACGCCTTGCTCTACCGCATCGTCTTTGGCGAGAGCGGCCGGCCGAATACGCGCATCGCACCGAGCACCTGCATCGAGGGCGAGGCCGGCCTGGAGCTCGGCGACCATGTGTTCATCGGGCAGTTCAATTTCCTCGACGCGACGGCGGGCCTGAAGATCGGCGAGGGCGTGCAGATCACGAATTTCGTCTCGATCATCACGCACAGTTCACACCGCTCGATTCGCCTGTTAGGCCGCAAGTACGCGACGCACCAGGGTGCCGCGCCCGGCTATGTTCGCGCTCCGATCTCGATCGGCGAGTACAGCTTCATCGGCCCGCACAGCCTGATCGAGGCGGGCGCGCGCATCGGCAAGGGCTGCGTGGTCTGCGCCTACAGCCAGGTGCGCGGCGAGGTGCCCGACTTTGCGATCGTCAGCGGCCAGCCCGCGAAGGTGATGGGGGATGTGCGTGAGCGGGATGCCGAGCTGCTCAAGCAGCACCCCGAGCTCGCCGCGCACTACATGGAACTGTTCGAATGAAGTTGGTCCTGATCGGCGACGGCGAGAGCCCGCATCTGCTCAAGTGGGCCAAGGCGCTGAGCCGCGAGGTGGATCTGTGGGCGGTGTCGACGCGCGGCTTCGTGCCCGAGTTCAACTTCCTGATGCCCAAGCGCCAGATGCTGGCGCTGGAGACTTCGCCCGAGCACGGCGGCGGCAACGTTGCCCTGCTCAAGCAGTTGCCCAGGATGGGCCGCTGGCTGGCCGAGGTGAAGCCCGACTGGCTGCACGCGCACTACCTGACCTCGGCCGGCACGCTGGCCTGGGCCGCCAAGCGCGGCTGGGGCCTGAAGGCGCGGATCGCCGGCTCGGCCTGGGGCAGCGACATCCTGGTCACGCCCGACCAAGGCTGGGGCTACCGCTGGATCACGCGCAAGGTGTTGGCCAATTGCGCGGTCACGACCTCCGACTCGATCTTCATGGCCAGGCGCATGGAGCAACTCGGCGCCCACGACGTGATGGTCTTTCCCTTTGGCCTCGAAGCCTTGCCCAAACAGGGCGCGCAGAAGGAGCCCTGGCGCTTCTTTGCCAATCGCGGGCTGGAACCGATCTATCGGCCTCACCGCGTGATCGAAGCCTTTGCCGCGGTGGCGGCGCAGCGCCCGGAGGCGCGCCTGATCGTCGCCAATGACGGCTCGCTGCGCCCGGCCCTGGAGGATCAGGTCGCCAGCCTCGGCCTCAAACCGCAGGTCAGCTTCATGGGCCGATTGGCCGCGCCCAATCAGGCGGCGCAGTACGCGAAAGCGCGCTGGTACATGAGCCTGCCCAAGAGCGATTCGGTGGCGGTTTCGGTACTTGAGGCGATGGCGCACGAGTGTGTGCCGATCCTGTCCGATCTGCCCGCCAATCGAGAGCTCGTTGGCGGCCTCGGCGGCGGGCAGGGCATCATCCTGAATCAAACGGCGCAACTCCCCGATCTGCTGAACCTGGACGCCGAAGCCGCCGGCCGCGCCAACCGCACCTGGGTCAGCCATCACGGCATGTTCGGGCCGTCCGTCCATCGCTTTCTCACGCGCCTGCGCGAGCTGAACAACGTCGCATGAACATTCTGCTGATCAACCACTATGCCGGCTCGCCCAAGCACGGCATGGAATACCGGCCCTATTACCTGGCGCGCGAATGGGTGCGCCTGGGCCACCAGGTGCTGATCCTGGCGGCCTCGCATTCCCATGTGCGCAGCACGCAGCCGCCCGGTGCGGGCAATGAGCGCATCGACGGCGTCAACTACGTCTGGTACGCCACGCCCGAATACAGCGGCAATGGCCTGGGCCGCGTCAAGAACATCTGGAGCTTTTGCAGCCAAGTCTGGAAGGACGCCGACATCCTGGCGAACGGCTTCGAGCCCGATGTGGTGATCGGCTCCAGCACCTATCCGATGGACATGTGGGTGGCGCGCCGCATCGCTCGCAAGGCCAGGGCCAAGCTGGTCTACGAGGTGCACGACCTGTGGCCGCTCTCGCCGATCGAGCTCTCCGGCATGAGCCCGCACCATCCGTTCGCGATGCTTTGCCAGAAGGCCGAGAACGACGCGTACCGTGATGCGGATGTCGTGGTCTCGATGTTGCCCAAGGTGCACCAGCACATGGCCGCGCATGGCCTGGATCTGAAGAAGCTCTGTATCGTGCCCAATGGGATCACGGTGGACGAATGGGAGTCGCCCCCGGCCGCGCTGTCAACTGAGCTGACGGATTACTTCAAGACCCAGCACGGCCGAACGGTGGTGGGTTACGCCGGTTCTCACGGCTTGCCGAACGCGCTCGATGTGCTGCTCGATGCGGCCAGGCTCTTGAAGGGCGAGCCGGTGTCGATCGTGATGATCGGCGGCGGCCACGAGAAGGCCCGCCTGGCGCAGCGCGTGAAAGACGAGGCGCTGGCGAACGTGACGGTGTTCGACCCCGTTCCCAAGGCGCAGATCCCGGCGCTGCTCGCGCACTTCGACATCGCCTACATCGGCTGGCAGCGCACGCCGATCTACCGCTTCGGCATCGCGCCGAACAAGCTGATGGATTACATGATGGCCGAGCGGGCGGTGCTGCATTCGGTCGAGGCCGGCAATGACCCGGTGGCCGAGGCGCAAGCGGGGCTGACCGTGCCGCCTGAGGACCCGCAGGCGGTGGCCGACGGCGTGCGGCGCCTGGCGGCACTCACGCCGGAAGAGCGCGCCGCGATGGGCCGGCGCGGCCGCGCCTTCGTGCTGGCCGAGCACACATACCCCGTGTTGGCGCAACGCTTCATTAACGCTCTGGGTTAAAATCATCGACGCATCAACGCATCAGGATGTTTGATCATGCGCACCACGCTCGAAATTGACGATGACCTGCTTCACGCCGCCAAGGAACTCGCTCGCCGAGAGGGGAAGACGGCAGGCGAGATGGTGTCGCAACTCCTGCGTCGCGCGCTGACGCGCGCTGATGCCGGGGGCGCAACTGCAAAGGCTGTCGCTGGTTTCCAGCCTTTCGCAGCCAAGCCTGGCGTGATGGCTACGCTCGACCAGGTCAATGCTCTGCGCGACGCCGAAGGTGTTTGATGCGCGCACTGCTCGACGTGAACATGCTGGTGGCGCTTCTGGATGGCGGTCATCTGCATCATGAGCTGGCGCGCCAGTGGCTGGCCGAGCATGAGCATCTGGGCTGGGCGTCCAGCCCCAGCACGCAGAACGGTTGCCTGCGCATCCTGTCCTTGTCGGCCTATCCCAACAGCCAGCCCGCACGGCTGGTGGCCGAGCGGCTCACGCAGGCCGTGGCGCAGACCTCGCATGAGTTCTGGGTCGATGATCTGAGCCTCCTCGGTGAATCGACGCTCAACTGGGATCGCGTGCTGGGCTCACGCCAGATCAGCGATGCCTATCTGCTGGCGCTGGCCGTACGCCATGGCGGGCGGCTCGTCACGCTGGATCAGGGCATCAACCTGCAGACCGTGCCCGCCGCGCAGAAGAAGAACCTCCTCATCCTGAAGTGAACGCCATGTCCAAGCTGCCGTTTTTGCCTTTTGCCCTGCCCGAGATCGGCGAAGAAGAGATCAACGAGGTCGTCGACACGCTGCGCAGCGGCTGGGTCACGACGGGCCCCAAGGCCAAGCGCTTCGAGCAAGCCTTTGCCGAATTCCTCGGCGACCCGCAGATCGAATGCATTGCCGTCAACTCGGCCACGGCGGGCCTGCACCTGGCGCTGGAAGCCATCGGCATCGGCCCCGGCGACGAGGTGATCACCACCACGCATACCTTCACCGCCACCGCTGAAGTGGTGCGTTACCTCGGCGCAGACGTGGTGCTGGTCGACATCGACCCGGCGACGCTGAACATCGACCCCAAGCTGGTCGAGGCCGCCATCACGCCGCGCACCAAGGCCATCCTGCCGGTGCACTATGCGGGGCTGGCCGTGGACATGCTGGCCATCCTGGACATCGCGCGCAAGCATGGCCTGCGCGTGGTGGAAGACGCGGCGCATGCGCTGCCAACGACGATCGAGAAGGAGCTGATCGGCACGCTGGGCAGTGACGCCACCGTGTTCAGCTTCTACGCCAACAAGACCATGACGACCGGCGAGGGCGGCATGCTGGTGACGCGCAATGCCGAGCTGGCCAAGCGCGCCAAGGTCATGCGCCTGCATGGCATGAACCGCGATGCCTTTGACCGTTTTACGGCCAAGGTGCCGAGCTGGTATTACGAGATCGTGGCGCCGGGCTTCAAGTACAACCTGACCGATATTGCGGCGGCCTTGGGCCTGCACCAGCTCAAGCGTCTGCCGGCTTTCCAGGTGCGGCGCGAGCAGATCGCGCAGACCTATCATGCGGCGTTTGCCGATCTGCCGCTGGTGTTGCCGCCGCGCGCCATCGAAGGCGACACGCACTCGTGGCACCTGTATGTGCTGCGTCTTTCTGATGATGCAGCCATTGAGCGCGATACCTTCATCGAGCGCATGTACGAGGCCGGCATCGGCTGCAGCGTGCATTACATCCCGCTGCATCTGCAACCGTACTGGCGCGAGCGCTATGGCCTGAAGCCCGAACAGTTCCCGCATTCGCAGAAGGCTTTCGAGCGCATGGTCAGCATCCCGCTCTACACGGCGATGAGCGATGCGGACGTGCAGCGCGTGATCGCGACGGTGCGCGAGATCCTGAGCTGAGGCCGTGATCAAGCGGCTTTTTGACATCGCGGCCTCGGGTCTGGGGCTGCTGCTGCTCTCTCCTTTGCTGATCGCAGTGGCGGTCTGGATCAGGCTCGATTCGCGCGGGCCGGTGCTGTTCCGCCAGGAGCGGGTGGGGCGCTTCGGGCGGCCTTTCATGATCCACAAGTTCCGCACCATGCGCGTGGACAACGCGGGCTTGCAGATCACGGTGGGAGAGGACGCGCGCATCACGGCGGCGGGGCGCTTCTTGCGTGCCTCGAAGCTCGACGAGCTGCCGCAGTTGTGGGATGTGCTGCGCGGCGCGATGAGCCTCGTGGGGCCGCGTCCCGAGGTGCCGCGCTATGTGGCGCTGTATCCGGCAGATCTGCGTGAGATCGTGCTCTCCGTGCGGCCGGGGATCACCGATCTGGCTTCTCTCGAATATCGCGACGAGGGCGCCGTACTGGCGCGCGCAGCCGACCCCGAGCGGGCCTACGTCGACGAGGTGATGCCGGCCAAGCTGGCGCTGTCGGCGCGCTACGTGCGAGAGGCCAGCATGACCGGCGATCTGCGCTTGATCCTGGCCACCGTGCGCGCGATCCTCAGGCGTTGAATCAAGCGTTGAATCAAGCGCTGAATCAAGCGCTGACCAAGGGCCATTCAGCGATGTGTTGATGGTGGTTGGCGCCGACGTGGCTGAGGATCAGCGCAAAGCGCGTGGCGGTCCAGTGCAGCGGGTCGATCGGGTGCTCCTCAATCTTGTGCTTGTCGTAGAGCAGGGTCATGTGAGGCGTTTCGGTCGCTTTCGGGCGCAGCTCGACGCGGCGCAGTTCCAGCGTCAGCAATTGGCGCAGATGCTTGATGGACGCGTCGCTGCCGGCATCGCTGCGCAAGACAAAGGCATCGCTGTTCGGGAAGCTCTTTGCATGGTCGAACGCGACGGAAAACGGCGCACAGCGAATCCGAGCGGCAGCCGCCATCGCCGCATCGACGGTTCGCTGCGAGACGAAGGTCGGCTCGAAATGTGCGACCGTGTGCAGGGTGAGGTGCAGGCGTTTGGCGTCGAGACATTTGCTCTTCAAGTCGTGACGCTGGCGAAGGTCTTCGGCGGCTTGCGCGATGCGCTGCGCGCTGTGCGGCTCCGGCATGAGGGCCAGGAACAGCGTGTGGCTCTTGGCCTTGCCGCTGACGGCGTCGAGCATGAACGGGACCCAGGTGTCGTCGTCGCCGCCCGAGAGAAGGTCGAGTTGTGCGGGAGGAGGGCTCATGGTGGCGATGATGCCACCGGCCAAGCCGAGACCCGATCGAGACCCGATTTGCACCGACAATCCCGTGCTTATGTTCTGGCCCGCTCTCGACACCCTCCTGACCCGCATCCGCCCGCAGCGCGAGCGCCTTTCTCTGCTGCTTGACGGCATCGTGATCGCGCTGGCCTGGCAGGCGACGTATCTCTTCCGCCTCGGCTTTCGCTACTGGCTGATCGAGCGGCCCGATTACGACTCAGCGGTGATGTGCGGCCTGGTCGTGCTGTACGTGGCCGTGCTGTGGCTCTTCAAGGTGCCCAAGGGCATGTGGCGTTTCAGCGGTTTCGGCGAGGTCAAGCGGCTGACCGCGGCCTGCGTGCTGGCCGGCCTGCTGTGTGCGACGGCGGTGCTAATGGCTCATTTAAGCGGCATTCCGCGCGCTGTGCTGGCCCTGCATCCAGTGTTCTGCGTGATCGGCCTGTCGATGATGCGCATGGGCTATCGCATGCTTTACGAACACATGCGTGGGCGGATCAGTGGCAGCTCTGTGGAGTCCCATCGCGTGCTGATCCTCGGCGCAGGAGATGCTGCGCGCTTGCTGGTCGCGGGCATCCAGCATCAGGGCTGGGTGGTGGTCGGCCTGCTCGACGATGACAAGGCCAAGCGTGATCTGCGCGTCGGTGGCATTCCCGTGCTGGGCGCTCTGGAGGATGCGGCGCGGTTCAGCGAGCTGCACGGCATCACTCATCTGATCGTGGCGATGCCTTCGGCCACGCCGCAGCTTCGGCGTCGCGCGCTGGATCTGGCGGGACAGACCGGCTTGCATGTGCTGACGGTGCCGAACAGTGCAGAGCTCTTGCAAGGCAGCAAGGTCGATCAGCTGCGCGATATAGAGCCTGAGGATTTACTGGGGCGCGAGCCGGTGCAGCTCGACGAGGGCGGCATCTGCGAATGCATTAACGCCAAGGTGGTGCTGATCACGGGCGCTGGCGGCTCGATCGGTTCGGAGCTGTGCCGGCAGGTGGCCCGTTATGGGCCATCGAGAATCGTGCTGTATGAGCTGAGCGAATTCGCGCTCTACACGATCGAACAGGAGCTGTCCGAGAAGTTTCCACACATTCCGCTGATGCGACTGGTGGGTGATGTGAAGGACCTTGAACATCTGCGCCATGTCTTCGGCAAGTACAAGCCACAGATCGTTTTCCATGCGGCGGCATACAAGCATGTGCCGTTGATGGAGGAGGAGAACGCCTGGGCTTGCACGAGGAATAACACCTTAGGCACTTATCACGCCTGCCTGGCGGCGGCGGAGAGCGGCGTCGAGCGCTTTGTGTTGATCAGTACGGACAAAGCGGTGAACCCTACAAATGTGATGGGGGCGAGCAAGCGGGCCGCAGAACTGGTGATCAGCCACATAGCCGGACAGGGCCATGCCACCAAGTTCATGGCGGTGCGCTTTGGCAATGTGCTTGGATCCAGCGGGAGCGTGATTCCGAAGTTCAAGGAGCAGATTGCCAAGGGCGGGCCGGTGACGGTGACGCACCCTGACATCATTCGCTATTTCATGACTATCCCGGAGGCTGCTCGATTGGTGCTGCAGGCTGCCGCGATTGGGGAAACCGGGCAGGTATTGGTGCTGGAAATGGGTGAGCCAGTCAAGATCGCTGATTTGGCGCGCGATATGGTTCGCCTCGCAGGGCGCAGCGAACATGAAATCAGAATCGAGTTCACAGGGCTGCGGCCTGGCGAGAAGCTATTCGAAGAGCTCATCGCAGACGCGGATCGCACGGTTGCGACGACAGTCCCATGCGTGAGGATAGCCACTCTGGGTACGGAGACATCCGACGTGGACTTGTTGGCTTGGGTTCAACAGCTCCAGAGCCCGGAGCAACAACAGAGAGAGCTTGTGTTGACTGGCCTCGCGCAAGTCGTTCCTGAATACACGCGTCAAGCGGAGCGGTCGGCATGAGCGGGTCGGGTCGATCAAGCCAGATGCGGCGGCTTTTGTTTGCTGTGACTGTCGTGCTTGTTGTCACTGTGGCGCTGGCGGTTGGGCCATTTCGGGCCCAGACCCATGCACTCGACCGGAGGCTCCTGCATGAGCGCTTGATGGATGGCGTCGCTCAGCTGCTTGGCGAGGAGAATTGGACCAAGGCCGATAAATTGCGTCAGCCTCAGGACTACGCTTGGCTCGACGCGGAATCTCATCCGATCCGGATCGCTCACGCCTTGGGAGATTCCGGCTTGGCGAGCGCGAACTCCTTGGCAGCACTCGCCAGTTCCCATCGGAAAGGGTTCCGGGTCTTCGAAGTCGATATCTCGGTCGTAAGTGGGGCGCTGCGTTGTCGACATGATCCGGCGCAGGAAAGCGTGGCCCTGCCAGATGAGTGCCGCTTTGACACTTTGCTCAAGGCGTTGCCGGCCGACAGCTGGCTCGTCCTGGACATCAAGTCTGATTTCGTGGAAGCAGGCAACCTGATTGTTCAAGTTCTGCAACGAACGGGGCAAGCGCGGCAGGTCATCTTCCAGCTGTATCTTCCCGATCAAGTGGCGCTTTTCAATAGATGGCAGACAATGCTACCGCTTGCGGGGCCCATCGTGACCGCGTACTTGGCGCATCGCCGCATCGACAGCGTGGCGCAGAACGCGGAGCGGATCGGCGCCAGAGTGCTGACGCTGCCCATCGAGCGTCTGGAGGCGCTGGAACATCGCCCGCCTGGGCTGGAACTGTTCCTCCATCCGGTGCATGACTGCAAGACCTTTCGCATGGCGCAGACCGCGGGTGCGCAAGGCGTTTACACCCTGGAAACCTTGCCCTGTGCTGAGGCAAAGTCGCGTTGAACTCATGATTACCTTTAATTTTGGCAAGAAGGACAATTGGGTCGCTGCGCCCGTCATGACCTGGCCGCAAGTTGTGGGCCGATACGTTGCGACGCTGGGTGCTCTCCATCTGCCATCCTGGCTCATCGGCTGGTTGACGCACAGCCCCTGGACCGAAGATCGCCCACTGGTCAATCTCGACCTCGTTTTGGCTGCTGCGGTGTCGTGCCTCAATCCAGTCGTCGGCGCGATCGTCTTAATAGGCGCGTGGTCCGCCGACATCCTCAGGATGGCCACGCAGAATTACTACTTTCTTTCGGTCATCGATTTCGTCAATTCGGCTCGCTTTATCGACTTGATCAATCTCCGACCGTTCATTAGCGCATCTTCGGTCGCAGCGGTCTTGGGGTTTTTGTTCTTCATTTGGCTTGTCATTCGTCTTACCCGCAGCATGCGGTGCTTGGCGCTGCCGCTGCTGCTGACTGTGGTTTTGCTTGAGCTTCTTGATGCCCTAAACGGGTCTTCTCATCTGCTGGGGCTCAACCGCGACGAAAAATTGCTGCCGTTCAACGTGGCAGGCAGTCCCGCATGGAACATATTGAATGCGTTGAAACGCAACCCGATGGCGCTCGAACGCCCGTTGCCGTTTGAAGGCGTGAAATCCAACAAAGTCCTCGGTGCGTGGCATGTGTCGAACCCTAAGAATAGCGAGATGCTCGTGTTGGTCGAGTCCATGGGGCTGCCACGATCTCAGGCCCTCGCGGATTGGATGCTTGCGAGGCTCAACACACCAGCTGTTGCCGCGCGCTGGACAGTAGGTATGGACAAAGAGCCCTTCCTCGGGGCGACCACCTCAGGCGAGTTGCGGACTCTGTGTGGCTTGAAAGGGCATCCATCGCGCCTTGATGCTGAGACGGCAAAGACTTGCCTGCCTTGGAAAATGCATGCCGACGGCCAGCATGCAACCGGCTTTCATGGCTTCAGCCTGCGAATGTTCGATAGGCGGGATTGGTGGCCGATGGTGGGCCTGACAGCTTGGCGGCAAATCGCTTCCGATGGCCAGCCGCTGCCCATGAATTGCAACGAAACCTATCCAGGCATTTGCGATTTGGCCGTCCTTCATGAAGCAGCGAAGCTTGCTGATTCAACCGGACAGTTTGTCTACGCGCTGACGCTGGACACGCATCTCCCGCTGGGTGGCAGAACGAAGCCGCTGCCCGCAGACTTGGTCAGTCTTTGCACGGCCAATCAGGTGCACGACACGGCTTGCGACATGGTAGGACGGCTTGGTGACGTTCTGGGGACACTTGCTACGCAAATGGAGACTATGTCGACCACGCCGTTGGTGGTCGTCGTTGGCGATCATGCACCGCCATTTGGTGACCGCGAGAACCGGAATGCGTTTGATATGAGGGTCGTCCCTATTATGGTTGCCGAGCCCAAATTGGCCGCTCAAGGGGCAACGCGTTGATCGTGCGGTGGGATGGATGCGCGCCCTTGAGCGCTCTCACGCGCCCTAACGCGCCTTGGCGCGCAATTGGCAGCTTTCCAAGTCGGCGATAATTCGGATGCCTGTATTGCAGGATCAATAAGTTCAGAGTAGAGGTAAATTTGATTTCACAGCCGCATCCGCTAGTAGTCGATCTTGACGGTACGCTGCTTCATACAGACACCCTACACGAATCGGCCCTCCTGATGCTGCGGGATCGGCCGGCAAGCACGCTGAAAATCCCCTTCTGGCTGATGCGCGGTAAAGCGCAAATGAAGCGCGAGATCTCCGCTCTTGCCAGCCTCAATCCTGAAACGCTTCCGTACAACCTGCCACTGCTGGATTGGCTGCGTGAACAGCGTGCGGCCGGACGCCGACTAGTGCTGTGCACCGCTGCGGACCGCTCCGTTGCCGAAGCTATCGCCGGGCATCTGGCTTTGTTCGACGAGGTGATCGCTACCGATGGCACGATCAACCTGGCCGGCGCCAATAAGTCCGCCACGCTGGAGGCCCGTTTCGGGGTGGGCGGCTTCGACTATGCAGGCAATTCAAGCGCTGACTTGCTGGTCTGGGAGAGAGCTCGCGAAGCGGTGGTGGTCAACGCCTCCAAGGCGCTGCTGGCTGCGGCCCGGCAACGCTTTACCGTCAGCAAGGTGTTTGCTGCGCCGCCTCAGGGGCTCACGGTCTGGCGTCGCGCGCTGCGCTTGCATCAGTGGCTCAAGAATATGCTGCTGTTTATGCCGCTTCTGGCCGCCCACCAACTGAGCGACGGTCATGCTTGGAGTGTGCTGGCTCTAGCCTTCCTGGCGTTCAGTCTGTGTGCCTCCTCGGTCTATCTGGCCAACGATCTGCTGGACCTGGAAAGCGACCGTCTGCATCCGCGCAAGAAGAACCGTCCCTTCGCCTCCGGCGTGCTACCGGTGTGGATCGGCGTGGCGCTGGCGCCGCTGCTGCTCATTTGCAGCCTGCTGCTGGCCGGGCAGGTCGGCAAGAGTTTCCAGGGGTGGCTTCTTGGCTATTTCGTATTGACCTGCCTTTACTCTTGGGCGTTGAAACGCCTGATCCTGATTGATTGCATGACTCTGGCCATGCTGTACACGTTGCGCGTTCTCGCCGGTGCGGCGGCGGTGGGACTGCAACTGTCCTTCTGGTTGCTCGCGTTCTCGGTGTTCCTCTTCCTCTCTTTGGCGTTCGTCAAACGGTATGCGGAACTTGAACTGCAACAGGCCAGCGGCCGCAGCAAACTACATGGTCGTGGCTATCACACGGATGACGCATCACTGATCCAGACCATGGGTATCACAGCAGGCCAGGCGTCGGTGCTGGTGCTGGCGCTCTACCTGAACAGCGACGCGGTCACGAAGTTGTATAAGACTCCCGAGCTGGTCTGGGGCGCTGTGCCTGTCATGCTGTTCTGGGTCTGCTGGATGTGGATGCAGGCGCACCGCAACCAAATGCATGACGATCCGCTCGTGTTCGCGGTCAAGGATCGCATCTCCCTGATGGCTGGTGCCGCTATCGGGTTGTTCTTGGCTGCCGGAGCGCTGGGGTGGCCATGACGCCCGTGGGCTCTTGGGGCAGACTTTCGTTCGCCCCACATCAGATGGTCCCTCTCGGCGACCGCGATCGAGTGGCTGATCAATTGCAGTCTCCCGGGCTTGGCATCGCCTACGGCATGGGGCGAAGTTATGGGGATGCCTGCCTCAATGCAGGCGGGGTGCTATGGCGCACCGCGGGGCTGGATCGTTTCATCGACTTCGATCCCACGACCGGCCGCTTGAGATGTGAGTCAGGGGTGCTACTGCGCGACATTCAGCGGCTGGTTGTTCCGCGCGGCTGGATGCTGCCCGTCAGTCCCGGTACGCAGGTCGTCAGCGTAGGTGGAGCCATCGCCAATGACGTACATGGCAAGAATCACCACGCGGTAGGCTCGTTTGGCGATCACGTGACGGGACTCGTTCTCCAGCGTACGGACGGCGAAGTTATCGAATGCGGGCCGACGCTACGTTCTGATTGGCTCGCCGCCACCTTGGGTGGCGTTGGGTTGACCGGTGTCATCGTGTCGGCCGAAATCCAGCTGCGCCCTGTGATGGGGCCCTGGCTGGACACGGAAACCATTCCCTTCGACTCCCTGGATCAGTTCTTCCAGTTGAGTGAGCAGTCCGAGCGGGGCTGGGAGTACACAGTTTCCTGGATCGATTGCCTGGCCGGCGAGCAAGGCCGCGGATTGTTCATGCGCGGCAATCATGCTGCTAGCGATGCGCCGGCGCCGCCGGCCCGTCCGACCCGTCGTGTGCCACTCACGCCGCCGGTGCCGCTGATCAACGGCTTGAGCCTGCGCGCCTTCAACACGGCCTATTTTCGGATGGGCCAATGGCGTGCTGGCATCGCCCGCCAGCACTATCAGACCTTCTTCTATCCACTGGACAACCTGTTGGAATGGAACCGTATCTATGGCCCCAAAGGGTTCTTTCAGTATCAGTGCGTCGTTCCGTTCGACAATGGCGCGCAGGTGACCCGGGATATGTTGAGGGAAATCGCGCGTTCGGGGCGCGGCTCCTTCCTTGCGGTTCTGAAATCCTTTGGGCAACGCTCGGCGCTTGGCATGTTGAGCTTTCCGCGGCCAGGCGTGACATTGGCTCTGGACTTCGCCAATACGGGGCCCGATGTCGAGCGCCTTTTCGCCCGATTGGACGGACTGGTGGCTGAAGCGGGTGGCAGGCTCTACTTGGCCAAGGATGCCCGCATGCCGAGAGCTTTGCTAGAGGCAGGATATCCGCGCTTGCACGAGTTCCTGTCGTATCGGGATCCGGGCATGTCCTCCGAGCTGTCACGGCGCCTCATGGGCGTTTGATGCCACCACCTTTCAACGGTTAGCGAAATGGGCGAGATGAAGAGAATTGTGATCGTGGGAGCGAGTTCCAGCATGGCCGAGCACTGTGCCCGACGCTGGGCGGAAGGCGGCAACGCACATCTGGTGTTGGTGGGCCGGAACGAGACACGCTTGGCGGCCATCGCGCAGGACTTGCGCGTGCGGGGCGTGCACGTGACGGCCGAAATCCGATGCATTGACTTTGAAAGCCCGATTGCCATCGCAGCGCTGGTACGGGAATTGGACAGTCATGCGGCGATCGACATAGCGCTGGTCGCGCATGGTTCCCTGCCGGATCAGTCTCAATGTCAAACTGACCTCGCTGCGACAGCAGAGGCGTTATCCATCAACGGTGTGTCGCCGGCGCTTTTTGCAGAAGCCTTTGCGGGTGCGATGCAGCGTGTCGGGCGCGGCGCCCTTGCCATCATTGGCTCCGTGGCGGGAGATCGTGGACGAAAATCGAACTACGTCTATGGTGCGGCCAAGGGCTTGGTCGATCGGTATGTACAGGGCTTGCAACATCGTCTGGCCGGTACCGGTGTCACCGTTACCCTGATCAAGCCTGGTCCCACCGATACCCCCATGACAGCCCATCTCAAGCAGCAGGGGGCCAAGCTGGCCGATGTGGAGGCGGTAGCCAAGGAAATCGTGGATGGCATCGCGGCCGGCCGCGCTGAGGTCTACACACCGAAGAAGTGGGCCTTGATCATGGCGGTCATTCGCAATTTGCCCCGACCCATTTTCCACCGCATGAACATCTGACTTTGCGCCAGCAGCCTCGAGGAAGCGTCACCAGTTCGAGAGACAAGACAGGCGACCGAACGATGCATAGCGACATAGTGAGGTGGTGCATACCTTCCCGATCTTGTCGGTCCGAACATCTTCGTCGCCGTCCGCAAACCTAGCCGACTGTGAAAATCATTCAATAAGTATCAGAGCGTAGCCATGAAAATCGTACTTCCCGGCGGTGCCGGTCTGGTCGGCCAGAACCTGGTCGCCCGCCTCATGGCCAAGGGCCACGACGACATCGTGGTGATCGACAAGCACCGTGCGAACTTGGAGGTGCTTGGTCGAATCCAGCCTGATGTCACGATCGTCTTTGCCGACTTGGCAGAGCCTGGTGAGTGGGAGCGCCACTTCGAGGGGGCCGATGCGGTAGTCATGCTGCAGGCGCAGATCGGCGGCAATCACCTTGAAGAGTTTGTGCGCAACAACGTCGAGTCGACGCGTCTGATTCTGGACTTGGTGCGGCGTCACCAGATCGAAACGCTGGTGCACATCAGCTCTTCAGTCGTGGAGTCGGTCGCGGAGGACTTTTACACGAACACCAAGAAGGAACAGGAGCGCATCGTGCTTGAGAGCAGCATCCCCTGTCCGGTGTTGCGTCCGACTCTGATGTTCGGCTGGTTCGACCGCAAGCACCTGGGGTGGTTGTCGCGATTCATGCAGAAAGTGCCGTTTTTCCCCATTCCGGGCAATGGCCGCTACATGCGTCAGCCCTTGTATGTTGGGGACTTCTGCAACGTCATCATCAGCGCCCTGGAAGGGCGAGTTCGCCAAGGCATCTACAACATTTCCGGTCACGAGAAGGTCGACTACATCGACATCATCCGCGAGATCAAGCGCGCCACCCGTGCACGCGCTCCGATCGTGCGGGTTCCCTACACCGCGTTCTATGTGGCGCTGTGGGTCTGGGGCTTGTTCGACAAGAATCCGCCGTTCACCACGCAACAATTGGCCGCGCTGAGCGCCAAGGACGAGTTCGAGGTGATTGATTGGCCCAGCATTTTCGATGTCAAGCGCACCGCCTTTCGCGATGCAGTAGACGAGACATTCAATGACCCCCGCTACGGGCAGGTCGTGCTGGAGTTCTGAAAGTCATCATGACGCAACAACGAATTGCTGTGCTGGGTGCCGGCCCCATGGGTTTGGCGGTGGCCTACCAACTTGCGAAGGATGGCCACAAGCCCGTGGTCTTCGAAGCGGACGACCGTGTCGGTGGCATGACCGCGTCGATGGATTTTGGCGGCCTGCAGATTGAGCGCTATTACCACTTTCATTGCATCTCGGATCACGCCTTCCTGCAGATGCTCGATGAGTTGGGGCTGGCCGAGAGAATGCACTGGGTATCCACAAAGATGGGCTACTGGTACGAGGGGCGTCTACAGCCCTGGGGCACGCCGTGGGCGCTGCTATCGTTCAAGGGGCTGAGCCTGCCCGCAAAGGTCCGAGCGGGCTTGCATGCCTTTTTCTCTATCCGCCGCAATGACTGGAAGTCACTGGACCATGTAGAGGCGACTGGTTGGATCAAACGTTGGGTGGGCCCCAAGGCCTACGACGTGCTGTGGCGCAGGTTGTTCGAGCTGAAGTTCTATGACTACACGGAGCAACTCTCTGCGGCCTGGATCTGGAGTCGCATCCGTCGCATCGGACGCTCCCGCTACAACATTTTCCGAGAGAAGCTGGGCTATCTCGACGGCGGATCAAATACCTTGTTGCAGGGCATGAAGGCGGCCATTGAGCGGAACGGTGGCGAGTTTCGCCTTGGCACGCCGGTGCGCAAGGTATTGATGGAGCAGGGGCGGGTGACGGGCGTCGAGCTGACGAACGGTGTCGAGGCCTTCGACAAGGTCATCAGCACGGTGCCGCTGCCTTACGTGAGCAGGATCATGCCGGATCTCCCGGCCGATCTATTGGCGAAGTTCCAGGCCGTCAAGAACATCGCGGTGGTGTGCGTGATTGCCAAGTTGCGGCGTCCGGTGACTCACAATTTTTGGCTGAACACGAACGACCCCGAGATGGACATTCCCGGCGTCATTGAATACACCAATCTGCGGCCGTTGAAGGACCACATTGTCTACGTGCCCTTCTACATGCCGGGCGAGCATCCGAAGTTTGGCGATGACAATCAGGTGTTCCTGGACAAGGTGAAGTGCTATCTGAAGCGAATCAACCCGGAGTTGCAGGACGAGGACTTCATCGAGTTGCGAGCCAGCCGCTATCGCTATGCCCAGCCCATCTGCGATCCAGGGTACCTGGACAAGCTCCCGCCGGCGCAGCTACCCATCCAAGGGCTCTGGGTGGCCGACACGTCTTACTATTATCCGGAGGACCGAGGGATCTCAGAGAGCATCGGCTTTGGCCGGAGCATGGCCAAGGACGCGATGCGGTGATTGGCACCTTCAGGTCGCGTCAATTTCTGGCGTTCATCATCACTGGCGGGCTGGCGGCCGGCGTCAATTTCGGCTCGCGCATCCTGTTCAGCCAGTGGTTGAGTTTTTCTGTGTCGATCGTGCTGGCCTATTTGGTCGGCATGACCACCGCCTTCATTCTTGCGCGAATGTTCGTCTTCAAGGGGGGCCAGCAAGCGCTGCACCAATCGGTTCTGTTCTTCGTGCTGGTCAACGTGGTTGCCGTGTTGCAGACCTGGGCTGTCAGCATGTGTCTGGCGATCTACGTTTTGCCTGCGTTTGGCGTGACTCGCTTCATCGCGGAGATGGCACATGCCGTGGGCGTTATCGTGCCGGTCTTCACAAGCTATTGGGGCCACAAACACCTGTCCTTCCGGTGAGGCCCTCATGCGCATCAAGGTCGCCCTGTTTGGATTCCTGCTGCTGACTGCGCTGTATCTCGCAGCGCTGCTGTGGGTGGACGCGCGGCAACACGTGTTCGACGGGTTGCTCTCATTGGCGGCTGTGCTGCCAGCACTGCTTACCCTGTCGCTGGTCACTTATGCAGCGCGCTACGCCCGCTGGCGTTGGCTCTTGGCACGCGCCGGCCACGCGACGCCAATGTTCACCGGCTTTCTAGCTTACTTGGCGGGTTTCGCCTTCACCGCAACGCCGGGCAAGGTCGGCGAGTTGGTCCGCATCCGGTATCTGGTTCCATTAGGCGTGCCGGGCTGGCGGGTTGTCTCGGCGTTTGTGTTCGAGCGGGCGATGGACCTGCTTGTGGTGATGGCGCTGGCAGCGTTGGCTATCCGTGACCGACACCTGATGATTCTGGGCGCGGCCTTTGTCGCGTCCTGCTTGGTGCTGGTCATCTTGCTGGCCCGTCATCCGGCTTTGTTGAGTGCGTCAGGCCGCTGGCTTGATGCGCTGGGTTTGCGGCGTACTGCCACGGCCTTGCAGGCTCTGGCCCAAGGCTTCGCCGGTTGTCTGGTTTGGTTGCGCCCCATCGACCTGGTGCTCAGCACTGCACTCGGCTTGTTGGCGTGGGGTGGCACTGCGATGGGTTTCGTGTATCTCCTGCATAAGCTGGGCGTAAACACTTTGCAGCAGATGGAAGCGCTGGCGATCTACCCTTTGTCGATGCTTGCTGGCGCAGCCTCGATGCTGCCCGGTGGTATCGGATCAACTGAGGCTGCGGTTGTCGCGTTGCTTTCTTCCGCCGGCATCCCGGTGACGGTCGGCGTGTTGGCGGCCGTAGGCATCCGGTTGGTGACTCTGTGGTTCGCCATCCTTTGCGGACTTGTATCGGTCGCGGTATTGGAGACGTGGCACTCGCTTGAGCGCCAGCCTGCTGATCCATCCCTGAAAGATGACCGTTGACCTGTCCCCCAGCTGCATCAGCGTACAGCTAGCGAGGTTACGGGGCAATTCCGGCAACGGCTCCATGAGACAGTGTCGACGAGGGCATTCGTCAGTCGGGCTTGACTGAAGTTGAGGGGGAGGGCGGCAGTTCAGTGAATTCAGGCGGGTGATAGAAGCCTAATCGCATGGACTCCATAAGGGTTGCAGTATCAGGCCTGTAAAGACCAGTTGCGAGTTGACGACTTACTGCCGGGTCGAGATTCATGGCCGCCGGAGTGGTCGGGCGCCCCGGCGTGTTTGGCACAGAGGTCTGCCAGGCCGCCATCTCATAGGCGACGGCTTGCTGTCTTCCTTTGAGAAAGCGGAATCCGGCCATGTTCGACAGAACGAAAAAAGCGAGACTGCACGCAACAACAATTGCCGTCACCGCGCCTGCGGCATTGCGAGTTCTAATTCTGGGTAGATAGGTTTCCGCCAGAAAAATATACGACAAAATTAGCAATAAATTTGAATATACCCTATAGCGCGAAGCTAAGCTCTGTTCGATACCAAAGCCAGATCGTATCGCCGAGACACCCGCTGCGGTTAGGATCAAAAATATCGCAAAATAAAGAACAGTCGGATTTTCTTTGGAATACCCTTTCCAAATGGCAAAAGCCAGGAGGCACGAGAGTGCGACGCCAACGCAGATGCTGGGAAAATATCCTTGGTATCTTGCGACGGACGCCCCCATAAAGGCCAGCATGTATGTAATGCTGAAGTGCGCGGCCGATTGCGTAACGGAGCCATCGGGATTCGATTGCGAGGAATGAAAGTTGTAGTTGCTAAAATAGACGGACGCGATTGCGACGGAGAATATAATCCAGGCTCCGAGGTGCTTCCAGCGTCGGCGTTCTGCCAGCATCGTCGCCCCTACGGGGAGCAGCAGGAATCCACCTCCCGATGAGGCTATGGCCAGCAGCATGGCGACGCAAGAGCCCGCGAAACGAAGTGGCGAGTTTTCGGATAGCAGCATGATCGATAGAAGCACGAAGACAAGGACTGGAATATTCTGTAGCCCTGCCATAGCGAAATTCAAAGTCGATGCATATTGAAGTTGGAATAGAAGAAGACCAACCGGTAGAAGTGCCAGTGTGCGAATTCCGTTGCTCTTTATCGAAATTCTGAAAGTGGACGCGAGCAACGCAAAGAGCACGAGTACGAACGAATTCCCAAGCATGGATAGCGCCGAGAAATTGATTTTCCCAAATAACTCATATTGAGCGGCGAAAATTGCGTTCTCGAAGGCGAGCTTGTATTCGTTGTGTTGAAAGTTAACGATATAACTCAGTTTTGAACTCACATCGGCCAATTGGCTGAAGTGATTGACAAAAGCGAGGACTGCATAGTAGTCATCGACCAGTGGGCGGTCGGCGACGGTTTTCGAGAGCAACCAGTAGAAGATCAGTGCAGGGGTTCCGGCCAGAGATAGCATCACCCATGATGACCAGGGCCTAAACGAGCGATTTTGAGTTGCCATATTGTTTCCCGCCATTCAAAATCCACTGAGGTATCGCACTGCGCTGGTTAAGTGCCAGCGCAGATGCTTCAGGCTACGATGACTGTCGCGGCGGGCGTCGTGGATCACGCTGACTTGGGGTTGAAGCAGTATTCGAAAACCCTTCTTGCTCAGTCGCGCACAAATATCCACATCTTCGAAATACATGAAGAAGCGGCTGTCGTCGAAGCCGCCGACGGCTTGGTAGGCCTCTGACCGGAACGCTATGAACATGCCTGCGGCCCAATCGACGCTGATCGGCTCGCGGCCCCATTGATAGTCCGGTGCACGCTGCCTCAGGACGACGCGACGTGTCAGTCTGCTGATGGTTGGAAAGCAACGCACGCTGTCTTCCACGGTTCCTGCTACTGACAAGACCACTGGCGCCACGGCTGCCACTGACGGGTCGGCCAGCGGTCGAAGCAGTAGTTCGAGATCCAATGTCGGCAGGCGGATGTCGGGGTTTACCACCGCGAAGTACTGGCCCCGCGCCACACGAAATGCCGCGTTATGGTTCGCGCCGAATCCTTTGGGTGTGGTGTTACGGATGCATCGAATCGGGAACGGACAGGTCGGATACGAGTAGTCTTCCTCAGGGATGTTCGCCGTCAGAATGACCTCAATGTCAGGCGGCGACAGGCGAGCAAGGTCATCTAGCAATTGGCGAACCAATGCCCATTGACCATGACTGACGATTGACAGGCTGAGCCGCAGAGACGGTGAAGAGCTCAAGATAGGATCCTCGGGATAACGAGTCATGAATGACGCGATGCAATGCGGGCATTGCCGGTCGCCGCCGGGGTTACCTCGACCCGGAGTTGCCGTCACGCTTGTACACGTGAGTTGTTTTGACCAGACCACCGGGCTTGACGGCTCGGATAGCTTGACGCAGGGTTGCGTCGGCGCGGAGGATCAAGTCGCGCAACGGCTGCTCCGGACGGCCTCGGAAAGTGGTTACTCTGAAGTAGTCCTCCCCCCCCACGGGCTGCGGGCTGAAATAGTAGTTCGACACGCAACAACGCGGCGCATCCACCTTCACGCGATTGACTGAATGCCACGACTCGGGGCCCGTCGTCATGACAACCAGCCTGTTGAAGCGGCTTGGGATCGTTACGGGTAATTGGCGTAAACCGTTGGGCCACAGCTCCAGACTACCGCCATTCGACTCAGACCAGTCTGGCGACACGTAGTACAGCAGATTCAGCACGCGGTACTCCGTGCGCTGATTGTTGTGCGAGTTATCGAGGTGCGGGTTCAGGAAGTTGTTCTTCCCCATAAGGCTCAGACCACCGGCGTACAAATGCTGGTCCGGGTGCAGTTCGGACATACCGGTAATGAGCGCGACCTTTTCCACTACGCGAGAATCATGAAATGCGAACAGCGCTTCCTCGCCGAGAGGCGCGTACTTGTTCATCTGTGCTGCAACATATTTGTGCTCGCGGATTGTCTTGCGTTCCCTCATGGTCTTCGGGTTGGGAAAGGCGCCATAAACGCTGCGCGCGATCTGTTCAGGAAGCAAGTCGTCGACAATGAACCATTGGCAACCCTGGCTCGATTGAAACTCGTGGGTAGCTGCGGCGACTATGCTGTCATCGAGTCGCGAGACGATCAGGTCCGCGAGTTGTGAACGGGAAATTTCTAGAGAAGTTCTGGCGTCGGTCATAGCGGCGTCTTGCTGGTGGAATTTGGAGTTGCAGAAATTGTCAGGCCAGTCCGGCCGGAATTGTCGTTGACGGCCGAGAACAACTCCAGGTAGTCGCCGGCGACGTCTGCAAAGCTGCGCGTGGGCAACGGACCGGGTGACCACCTGCCACCGCGGTCCAATGCCTGGTCGATGGCGGAGGAGATGGCTTCCGTATCGAATGGATCGAAATAGGTGACCAACCCGTCAAAGAACTCGCGATGGGCGGCGATGTCTGAGCACAGTACGTTGACGCCGAGGGTCAAGGCCTCGGCAACCGGGAGGTCGTGACCCTCGCTCAAACTTGGGGCCAGCAGAAACCGGCAGCCGCGATACCAATCTCGTAGCGTTGCGTCACTGATGGCCGAGTCGATTTCGACCGAAATCCCGCCGGCGAGGCAGGCGTCCAGCGCCTCGGATGGCAACGAGCCAACCACTCGCAGGGCCACCTGCTCGGCGCGCGCCCGGCTGCGAGCCAACGCTTGGCAAGTGCGCAACGCGTTCTTGTGCGGCAGGCTATTCGTTACTAGGAGAATGAAGGGCGGCCCGCCGCCATCGATCCCGGGCGCACCACCGAGATCGCTTGCAATCTGAACGTCGGAGGACGTTGGGATCACGACCAGTGATTCCGGACGAATACGGTAGTTACGCAAAAGTGCGGCTTCAGTGGCATGCGAGATCGCAACGATGTGTTCTGCGTTGGACAGTAGTTGCTGTGTGGCCTGGCGCAGGATGGGCAGACGCCAGTCGTCGCGGTAGGTGTATTCCACGTTGATGCAGTCGTGCACCGTGACGACATGATGCAAGGCCCGCAGCGGACCGCGCTGAGCGGGAGACCAGAGGATGGCGTCGCGGCTGCCGCGATATAGCAACTCCTTCAGTCGGTTGATGGCGCCGGAATTATGTACAGCGGACATGCTCATACCGGCAGGCCAGGAGAGATACTGTGAGATGTTGTTGTAATAGCGGCGTACGCCGCGAGACGAACGCAGTACGGCAGATCCGTTGACGATGAGTTTCACGCGGAGGCTTCTTGGGTAGGTTGTTTCCACCACATCCAGAGGGATGCAAGAACCATCAAGCTGGTCGGCGTGAAATATCCGATGCCGCGCAAGAAAAGCTCAAACAATGAGCCGACGATGAATGCGCACGCTAGCAGCATGCCAATCTCGCCTGCCTGGCTGCCTGGAGCATGGTGGCGCAAACGCGTTACATGCCGGTGCAAACGCGCCGCCGCACGCAACAGTATGGATGCGAAGGCGAGGAGCAAGGCCGCCCCGAAAATACCGAACTCGCTGAGGATCTTGGCCAGGGTGAAGCCGCCGTCAAACAGATTCAGAGAGGCATCTGCATCGTGCAGGATCGCAGCGATCAATTGTGCGGCCGAGACATCACTACCGAAGACGCCCAATTGCTGAAAGCCAATACCCAGCCAGTGCGACGCATCCCAGGATTCGCCGATGAGTTGCCAGCCCTGCAGATAGACCAAGGTGGTCAGATTGTCCGCCTCCCCCGAGAAGTCGAGGCGCGAGAGGTAGTAGGTCAAGTCAAGCGAGGCCAGTAGAGGCGCAATCAAGGCGCAAACGATCAATACATGGCGCAGACGCAGGCACAAGAGCAGGGTCAGAAACACAATGGCGGCCAGCGTGGTGCTCTGCAATAGCACCGTCGCGAGGAGCGCGGCGCCGACATACGCCAGTCGCGCAGATGTTCGCGAAGTGATGCAGGTAAAGATCAGGTAAGGCCCGATCGTCACCGCAAAGTGCGAAGGCTCTGTGAACGGGAAGATCGGCTTGCTCCAATCGCCGAACGAGGGTTCGGGCAGTCCCAGGCCGCCCCAAAATCCGAGCACCAGCAGTACCTGGGTGCAGCGATGCACGACATGTCGAAGCTGCGCCTGTCGCGCACGCGATAGGAGGTCGGCCGCAGCTGCTGCTCCCACTATGCAGATCGCCAGCAGCGGAACCGTTCCCAGGCCGCGAACAAGGTCCACGTTTCCGAGCATGGCAGCGAGCCCAAGATGCAATGCGACGCCAAGTGTCACCACCAGTGCCAGGAGGGGGACATGTTTCGTGAAGCGCGCACGTGCCCCGTGCGCCGACTGCAGTGCCACGATGGCCAGCGCGGCCAGGGCTGTGCCGAACGACACGGAGGAACTGAGCCGATAGAAATTCGTCACCATCGGCAGGCCGATGACCGCAGCAAACAATGCGTAGAGCGCCATCGTCGAAGGTACGATCGACGAGCGCCGCTGCTTCCTTGTGTGGCTTGGCGGCTCCGACAGTGTCGCTACGGTGCTGGTCATGCAGTGTCCTGGGGCAATGCCATCTTGAACCCATCGTAGACGCCGGCCCAGCCACGCTTGCTGAGCGGGGACGGGAGCAGGCTAAGACGAGGCACGCGCGTCATCAGCATGTACGCGAGCGCTGCGGCCTTGCGCCAGCCCCGCAGGTTCTTGCGGATGAAATACAGCCGATTGCGGTTCGTGTAGTAGAGCGAAAAGGGCGATTCGCCGCCCCCCGTAGACGAACTCACCTTATGCTTTACTACGGAAGCGGGAACATAACGCAGTCGGATTCCTTGGGCAGCCATGCGCCAGATAAAGTCCGTGTCATCGTAGTAAACGAAGTACGCCTCATCCATGAGGCCGATTTCCTCGAAGATCTTTGCGTCGAAAAGCAGAAAGCAAGTCGGCGCGTAGCCAACGTGGCGTGGCTTGTCGTACTGGCCTCGATCCTCTTCCCGCATACCGTAGTGCGGCGTGCGCATGGTCCACGCATTGATATGGCCACCGCCGTACCAGATTTGGTTTGGTGGATCGAAATAGGTCATTTTGGGGGTTGCTGCTCGCTCGCTCCCGTCCACCAATACATTAAACAAGTGGCGGATCGTTGCCGGCGCAAACTCGGTGTCATTGTTGGCTAACAGCACATATGAACAGCCGTCTGCAAGCGCAAGTCGAATGCCCTGGTTGTTGCCACGCGCCACGCCGGCATTGTGGTTGTTGAATACCACCGTGGCAGCAATCCCGTACTTGCTTGCCAAGGCCGTAGAAAGTTGAGCGCCGCTCTCTGTACTACCATTGTCGATGACATATAGATGGAAGCAAACATCAATCTGCGCTGCCAGGCTTTCAAAGAAGCCCTGCAACACTTCGTCGCAGTTATACAGGACCGTTACGATGCCGATCAGCGGCGTGGATTCAGTAGTGCTCATTGTGTGGGATATCTGCGTGAATCAAGCGAGCCCGAGGAATAGTCGGTTGCTTGGTGAATGATTAACACGCGACAGATGCATAATATTTCTTCGATCAACCTGCGACATAGCCTTGCCTCGATCTTCGCGGGGGACTGTAAGCCATTGGGTAAAATTCTTTGATGGCCAAGATCGGCTATGCCTCGGGGCGAATCCATGCGTCAATTGAGTTCTTGTACGTCGATATGACCCTGGCAGGTACGCCAACCGCAATTGAATTGTCCGGTATATCTGACGTCACAACGGAGCCCGCCCCGATGACGCAGTGTCGGCCGATGCTTACATTTGGTAAAATTACGGTGTGAGTTCCAATAAAGCTCCCAGTGCCAATGCGCACATGAGTGCGCTCTTGAGGCAGCCTGGAGCCAATCTTGGGACCTTTATCAGGCGGTGTATGCGGATGATATGTATCAACGATCGCGCAAAACGGTGTTATGGATACGTTGTCACCAATCGTCACTTCGCATTGGCAAACAATGTGAACCCCCTGCTCGATGTTTACATCGTTGCCAATCCTCAACGTTGGTTTCCAGTCAACCTCTTTCCGTTCAATCACCTCAATTCTAGCGAAGTCTCGGATGTGGCTGCGCTGTCCTATATGTATTCGATGCGCACCAATTATCAGCATCGGCTTGTAGATGACGCTTCTGCTCCCGAGGCTGCCCAACAAGGCTCGCCAGAAGATGCGACTAATAAACATGCGCCAGTAGTGTTTTAATAGATGCAAGCGCATATCTTGTAAGTTGTCGGTTTACGCACCAATATCGAGTGCGCCGCACCGCGTCCATGCGCCAAGTTCCTGATTGAAAGTGGCAGTAATTCGCGCGGGATTTCCAGTGATGAGGCTGAAATTTGGTGCCGATTTTGTGACCACTGCTCCCGCCCCAATCACACAGAAATCTCCGAGGTGGACCCCGGGCAGAATAATGGCGCGACGCCCAATAAAGCAACCATCTCCAATTCTAATGCCGCCCTTGCTTTCCAGTGGTCTGTCCATGAATAAGCCTTTGCGCGGGTCAATGCTGTGGGATGCGTCGTTTATATAGACCTCATCACTCAAAGTGCACCCATTGCCAATAACAATGCCTTCGATTGCTACAAGTTCACAATTTGAACCCACATAAACGTCGTCGCCAATTTCGATGCGGGGGCTGAAGGTTTGCGAAAACCATTCAGTGATAATGTTGAAAGTTGCACGCGTGCCAATCGTCCCGCGTGCGCCAATCTTCAAGCGCTCTGGTGCATTACAATGAAATGGTTGCAATGCATATGTGCCCTTGCCAAGTGATGCGCGGCAAGGTCGACGGAATAGTTGCAGGTATATAAGCTTGATGAGGCGCTTGACCGGAGGCCCTGCGAGCTTCAGGTCGGCATATCGATTGATTGGCTCGACGTGCATAGATATTCTTTTTCTAAAGCCTTTGAAATTCCAAGAAAAGCCCGCAAGTCGCAATTTGAGCCAAGACAAGGGTCGCGAATGCTGCGTGCTTGCTAACGACATCACGAGGCATTAACGACAGGCCTATTGAAGCTGTATATAGGCTACTTGCAAAGCCTGCCAACACCAAACCCCAGAGCAATGCTTCTGGGCCGAAAAGCCAGCCGAGAGGGGCCCCCACGCAAAAAGTGATGACAACCTCCAACACGATGGCGCCTGACATCTGCCGAATTGATCCAGTAGACGCGAGGCAAACGGAATACCCGAGAGCAGCGGTCCGAACAATGGTCTGCAGCCCCATGACCGCAAGGAAGGAGTGTATTTCCCCAACTGTCGCGGCCTTGGTTGACAGAATCTGCAGCAATGGGCCAATCCCGAACCACGCAATGAGCAGCGCAGTTAGGCACGAAAACCCACAGAACAGTGGGCCCGCAAGCGCAATGCGTCGCAAGGCAGCGCCATCGCCAGTAGCCTGCCAACGTGAGAGAGGGGCAAGCAGAGCTGACATGGCCGCCCCTATGGCGCCGATTGCAATCATGTTCAACGTGCTCGCGAGAAAAAACGCGTTGAAGCGGGCTGGCGCAATGATTGCGACAACAGGCGGCAACCCATATTGAATGATCAGGGTACCAAGTGACCAAACCGCAAATCCGGCAAACACGTTCAGATTGGTCCGATAGGCTCTGCGAAGTGCATTTCCGTCGTTAAGCTCAGCCGGAACTGCCCTAACGAGAGGGCGGTGCAGCAGGGCATGGCACAAGATCAAGCTCGACCAAGTCCCTACCATGAGTCCGAAGCCACAGGTGAGCGGTGACGCGTAGCTGGACACGGCGACTGCGCCCATGCCTACCAGCCCGCCCGCACGAGCTCCCGCAAGCATCAAGGCCGGCGGCCAATTGCGTTCGTCCGCATAGTGCTGACCAAATCGGATCTGCCACAGCACGATCCAGACACTGCCCAGCAAAAGGAAGGCGAGGAGGGCCCAAAAGGCTTCAGGGTTCGCTTCGACGCCAGTCGTCCGGGAGTGGATCAATATGCCAGCGAGCATCAATGCCGCCAAGGCGGTGAAAGCTAGATGAATCGACAACTTGCTAGCAGCTCTGACAGCCCAGAACTCATCGGAAGGGGTGGCACCGTGCCTAGCTGCAACTACTCGACGAGTTACCACGCTAGATAGGTTGGAACCGAATAGGGCGGTGATCGCAGCGATGGACAACGCTAGCGCCCATGTCGCGAATTCGCGACCATGCCATAGACGGGTTGCGATCGCAGTCACACCCAGTTGGTAGCCCGCAGTCACCAAGCCACTCAGGACGTTGGCGCCTGCGTTGGACGCAAAGCGTTTAAGCACTCGAGTCAGCCTTCGCCTCGCCCCAAGCCAAGTCGCGCGAGTTCAGTTTGGGCCTTCTGTGATTGATCTTCCAAGATCGGTTGCGTGAGCACCCATCGAACGAACCGGGCAAGGCCCTCTCGCAAGTCGACTTTGGGCTCAAACCGAAGCAGTGCTTGCGCACGATCGATGTTCGCGAAACAGTGGCGAATATCGCCAACACGAAAATCGCCTGAGATTGATAGATCGGATCCGCTACCCAAGAGTTGTTTGAGCTCCTCCGCGACCTTCAGGACGGAGGTCGCAACGCCCGAACCAACATTTGCCACGAGCCAACCCGGGCTGTCGCGGAGTAGCGCGCGTTCTATTGAATCGACGACGTCGCTGACGTGAACAAAATCTCGGCTTTCTGCGCCGTCTTCGAAAATGTTGATGGGCAGGTTCTGCCGCATCCGATTGGAGAAAATAGACAGGATCCCCGTGTAGGGATTGCGCAGCGATTGACGCTCACCATAGACGTTCTGGAAGCGCAGCGCCGTGACCTGGACACCATAGGATTCAGCGAAGATTCGCCCCGTGACTTCGTTGGCCAGTTTGGTGCCCGCATACATGGAGGCTGGCATCGGACTCGCGTCCTCTGGTGTTGCGATCAAATGCAGCGCTTCGCCATTGGGGCCAACGGGATCGAAATGACCGGCCTGCAAGCGTCCTGAATCGCGTGGCGCCGGCACTATCATTGCATCGTTCAACTTGTAGGCGCCCTCGCCATAAATGGAGCGACTCGACGCCAGGACGACTTTGCGCACGTGGCGATGTCGAGTGCCAATGGCCTCGAACATGGCTGCGGTGGCCTGTTGGTTCACGTCGTAGTAGTGCGCAATGCGATACATGGACTGGCCAGTCCCTGTTTCCGCAGCGAGATGCACTATGGCCTCTGCGCTAGCCAGCGCAGCATCCATCGCGGCGACATCGCGAACGTCTGCCCTGATGAATTTTGCCTTCTCTATGGCCTTGGTGCTGCCGATGTCGAGAGACGGCACTTCGCCGTGGATCTGAGCGCTGAGGTTATCGAGAATGGTGACTTCGTGGCCGTTGGCACAAAGACGTTCCGTTAGCCAAGACCCGATAAATCCGGCTCCGCCAGTAATCAATATTTTCATATGTGCAAAAACTAAGGGTTTCAGTGCCGGACGCTTGTCGGCAACTGTCGTATGTGACGGCAGGGGCGCTTTGTCTTTCAGCTTGCCCGAGTCGTTCGCAGATGGCGGACCGAGACAAAAGCAGCAGCGGACAAGAGTCCGAGGGCCGCTCCTGCCAGTGCGAACCAACTGCGATGAGGCTTGCTTTTCTTTTCCGGAGGCGTTGCTGCATCGAGCACTTGAACCAGGGCACCCTCGCGTGCCTCATCCATTTTGGCCAGTTCGAATTGCCGCGCGTAGATGTCGAACAGGGCCTCCTGATATTTGAAATCTCTATAGGCACCGACGTAATCTTGGTTGCCACTGCCTGACAAGGGCTGTTCAAGTTGCGCCAGCTGGCTGCGCAAGCCCGAAAGAGTGGCCAAGGCGGTCTGCACTTCGCTGGAGTTGTCTGTCAGCGTCTGGCGCATCGCACCCAGTTTGACCTCTTGGGCCGCAATTTTTGCTTTCACCCCAGCGTAGTTCTCCGCTGCCGCTTTGGGCTCCGCCTTGATCGCATCGGAAGTGAAGCCGGTCTTTTGCAACTGCGTCTGTGCAGCAGCCAGCGCAGATTTGGCCTTGTTCAGCTGATTTTCAAAGAACATTCGGCGTTGCTGGGCTTCCGTAACAGCAAGACGATCGGTGAGCTTGCGCAACTCATCAACGTAGGCATTGGCCATGTCAGCTGCGCGCTGAGGACTTTCATCATCGACTTCGATGGCGATCAAGTTGTCCTTCTTCCCGGCAGTTATTCGAACGTTCTTCGCCAGTTCCTTTCGAGCGTCAATCATGTAGGTTTTGGCATAGACATCTTTGAGCTTGAAGCGCTCAATGATGGAAGTCGTCATGCTGACGCTTTGCATCATCGCGACGTATTGGTCAGCGGCATTTTTGGCGCCAATTGCACTGCCGGCCAAGCTCGATAGATTGCCAAGCGATGCGAGTGCGCCGGCAGCCGAATTGGACTGCTGCGGGCTGATGATGGTCACGCTCGCCGTGAATATTGGCGGGATCAAGAAACTGACACCAATCGCCAAAGCGCACGCGACGGCAGATGTTGCCAAAAGAAGGCGCCAGCGTGGAGCAATCGCTTCGACGATGCTCCATAGATCAAAGCCATCCTCCTCTTGCGAAACAACGGACTCGGTTGCAGGATCTCGGGGGCTCGTCACGGTCACAGATAGGGCTCCGGTCATGGCTGTTTGGGCCTAGAGCTTGCAGCTATAGGCTAGGCAGGCTGGATTCAGAAAAACCGCTATTGTCGACGCTTTTTGAATGAATTCGAAGCGCTAGCCCAACCCGCCCCAAGCGTTAAGCATTGCTTGCGAGCCTACCGTGCCGCAAACGCGCGCGTCCAGAGCCTTGGGTCTTATGCGTCCAACCAGAAGCGGGAGATCGGCCGCGGACTCCATCAGCCACGTCCCAAACCCGCCGTCACGCAAATGATCCTCCAATGTTGTGACGGTCGAATGGCGTTCAATCTGCGCCACTTGAGCTGACTTGGAAGCCATCCCCCATAGCGGCAGCGAGTGAACCGCCACCCCGGCTAGGGCATGTTGCTCCATGGCAAGCCCGAGAGTCGCGCCGGTCGCGAGCCACGTGGCGCTATCCGACGAGGTCGCCTTTGCAACGCTCAGCCATCGCCCCGGTTCGACCTGCGGCACCTCGGAATGGAAGTTGGGCTCCCCAGCCTTCCCCAACCGCAAATACGACGGCTGCGGATTCGCCACCAGATAGCGCAGGCAAGCCCGCACCTCCATCGGATCCCCCGGCGCCGCGATCAACATGTTCGGAAACGATCTGAACAGCGCGTAGTCCTGCACCGCATGATGCGAGTACCCCAACGCGCCATAGGCCAAGCCACCACCCACCGCCACCACCGTCACCGGCAGCTTGTGATAGTCCACGTCATTCCGAATCTGTTCGGCGCAGCGGAAGCTGGGGAAGTTGGCGATCGAGTAGGTGAAGACGTGATAGCCCTCGCTGGCCATGCCGGCGGCCAGGCCGGTCATGTTCTGCTCGGCCACGCCGGCGTTGAGGAAGCGATCGGGGAACTCATCGGCAAAGGGCTCGATGACCGAGTAGCCGAGGTCGCCCACGACCAGGGCCATCTGCGGGTTCACGCGGGCCAGCGCGACCATCTCCTGGATGAAGGCATTACGCATGATCGTGGGTTCCTTGCAACTCGGCCAGCGCCTGCGCGAGGTGCTGGTCATTGGGCGATTTGTAGTGCCAGTCCACGCTGTTCTCCATGAAGCTCACGCCCTTGCCCTTGGTCGTGTGGCAGATCAGGACGGAAGGCTTGCCGGGCTGCCAAGGCGCACCGCTCAACTGCTCCGTTAGCGCCGCGTGATCGTGGCCGTCGACCTCGCGCGCGGCCCAGCCGAAGGCGGTGAGCTTGTCGGCCAGCGGCTCGATGCGCAGCGTCTTCTCGACCGTCGTGAGGCTTTGCAGCTTGTTGTAGTCGATGATCGCGACGAGGTTGTCGAGGCCGTGATGGGCGGCGAACATGAAGGCTTCCCAGTTGCTGCCTTCGCCGAGCTCGCCATCGCTGAGCAGTACGAAGGTGCGCCAGTCCTTCTTCTGCCGTTTGGCGGCCAGTGCCTTGCCGACACCGAACGGCAAGCCGTGGCCGAGCGAGCCGGTCGAGAACTCGACGCCCGCGACCTTGTGGCTGATGTGGTTCATTAGCATCGAGTGATCCTGGCCGTAGGTCAGCAGATCGTCTTCGCTGATGAAGCCGGCTTCAGCCAATGCGGCATACACCGCGACGCAAGCGTGCCCCTTGCTGAGCAGAAAACGATCGCGCTCGGACCACTTCGGGTTCTTGGGATCGATCTTCATCACACGGGCGTAGAGCACGGCCACGATGTCGGCGATCGAAAGCGCCGAGCCGATGTGGGAGGCTTTGGCGCGATGCACCATGCGCACGGCGTTCATGCGCATGCGGGTGGCGAAGGCTTGGGTGTCGGTCATGAATGCTCCTGGTGCCAGCGCGCGGTGCGGCGGATGGCTTCATCGAGGCCGATCTCGCAGCGCAGGCCGAGTTCCTGTTCGGCACGGTGCAGGTCGGGCAGGTACTTTTGAATGGGCGCGCCGAGCTTGGCTTGCTGCGCGACCTGCACTTCGGACTTCGATCCGAGCGCGGCCGTCACGCGGTGGGCCAGCTGTTCGATCGACAAGGCTTCATCGCCGCCGACGTTGTAGGCGCGAGCGCTCTGGCCCTCGAACAGCAGCACCCAGAGCCAGCGCGCCAGATCGGCGGCGTCCAGGTAGCTGCGCAGCGGCGTGCCGTCGCCCGAGATGGTCAACGGCTTATCGCTCATGGCGGCGCCGATGAAGTTGCCGATCGCGAAATGCTTGTCGAGCGACAGGTGCGCGCCGACGAAGGCGAAGCAGCGGGCGACGGGTGCGCTGATGCCACGCTCGGCGGCGGCCATCGCACAGAGCAGTTCGCTGGCGCGCTTGCCTTCTCCGTAGGCGCTGGACGTCAGCAAGGGATCGGGCGCGCCCACATAGTCTTCTGGAATGCGCTCGAGCGTCGACGGCGTGCGGCCATAGACCGCGCCGGAACTGAGCAGCAAAGCGCGTCCGCCGTCCTGCACATGGGCCAGCACATTGGACGTCCCGCGCGCGCAGGTGTCGAAGATCGTGCTGGCCGCCGCTGTGGCCACGACATCAGTCGCCGCGTGAATGGCGAAAGGGCAGGGCGCCGCAAGTTCGAAGTCGCGCACATCGCCCTGCAGCCATTCGATCTCGCCGGCCTCGGTGAGCTCCGGATGCTTGGCCTTGAACCCGGCCACGTCGCGACTCAAGACCACGACCTTCGCGTCCAGCCCGAGACTGCGATTGGCGTGCAGAAAACTGCCCAGCAACCATTTGCCGATGAAGCCGGTGCCGCCCGTGAGCAGCAGGCGCTGGCCGCGCAGCGCCTGCCAGCGCGGCCCGACGCGCTCGGCGATCAGGTCCAGATCAGCGGTGGGCAACTGCAAAAGCATGGCTTAGAAGTTCAGGCCGAAGAACTCTTCGAGCTTGTCGGCGATGAAGTCCAGTTGCGGCTCGTCGAGCGCCGGGAAGGTGCCGAGCCAGAAGGTCTGGTTCATCACGACGTCGGTGTTCGTAAGGCTCGAAGCAATACGGAAATTACGGCCGATCATGTACGGCTGCTTGGTCAGGTTCCCGGCGAACAGCAGGCGCGTGCCGATCTTGTTCTGCTCGAGGAAGTTGATCAGGTCCGAGCGCTTGACGCCGCTGCTCTCCTTGACGATCAGCGGGAAGCCGAACCAGCTCGGCTCGGCGCCGGGCGTGGCTTCGGGCAGGTGCAGCACTTCGGCGCAGCTTTGCAGGCGGTTCTTCAGGTACGCGAAATTGGCGCGACGCTTGGCGATGAACTCGTCCACACGGTCCATCTGCGCCAGCGCGCAGGCCGCTTGCATGTCCGTGATCTTGAGGTTGTAGCCGAGGTGGCTGTAGGTGTACTTGTGGTCGTAGCCTTCAGGCAATTCGCCGAGCTGCCAGCAAAAGCGCTTGTTGCAGGTGTTGTCCTTGCCGGGCGGGCAGTAGCAATCGCGACCCCAATCGCGGAAGGACTCTGCGATCAGCTTGAGTTCGTCGTTATTGGTGAAGACCGCGCCGCCTTCGCCCATCGTGATGTGGTGTGCCGGATAGAAGCTCAGCGTGCCGATATCGCCGAAGGTGCCGACCTTCTGGCCCTTGTAGGTGGCGCCGAGCGCGTCGCAGCAGTCTTCGACCAGCCACAAGTTGTGCTTCTTGCACAGCGCGGTCACGACGTCGAGATTGAAGGGGTTGCCCAAGGAGTGGGCCAGCATGATGGCCTTGGTCTTGGGGCCGATCGCAGCTTCGATCAGCGTGGCATCGATGTTGTGGGTGGCCAGATCCACGTCCACGAAGACGGGCACGGCACCGAATTGCAGGATCGGGTTGACGGTCGTCGGGAAGCCCGCGGCCACGCCGATGACTTCATCGCCGGGCTTGATCGCACGATCGCCGAGGCGCGGCGAGGTCAGCGCCGAGAAGGCGACCAGATTGGCCGAGGAGCCCGAGTTGACCGTGATCGCGTGCTTGACGCCGATGAAGGCGGCCAGGCGTTGCTCGAACATGGTGTTGAAGCGGCCCGTGGTCAGCCAGCCGTCGAGCGAGGCGTCGACCATCAGTTGCAATTCTTTGGCGCCGAGCACCTTGCCCGAAACGGGGATCACGCTCTCGCCGGGCACAAAGGCCTTGGGCGCGTAGGCGATGTCGGCGTATTGCTGCACGAGCGTGGCGATCTGGCTCCGCAGCTTGTCGAGCTGCGGGTTGAAGGAGACGGTGGTGGTCGTGGTCATGCGGTCAGTCGGCCGAGCGTGCAGCCGAGTATTGAGAGATTTGGGTCAGGCACATCGCGCGCATGTCGGCGCCGCTGCGCCAGGCTTGGTGCCATTCGATGATGCGGGCGAGCGCGGTGTCGAGCGACCAGCACGGTGTCCAGTTCAGGCGCTGCCGGGCCTTGGAGATGTCGAGCTTGAGGTAGTGCGCTTCATGCGGGTGATCGCCCGGTTGCAGGGCCCACTTCGCGCCGTCACCCCAGGCCTCGCACATGCGCTCGACGATCCACTGCACGGGCTGGGCGTCTTCATCGCGCGGGCCGAAGTTCCAGCCTTCGGCGTCTTGCTGGCCGTGCTCGTACAAGGATTGCGCCAGGTGCAGATAGCCGGAGAGCGGCTCCAGCACATGCTGCCAGGGGCGGATCGAATGCGGGTTGCGGATCTGCACGGGCTGCTGCACTTCAAGCGCGCGCAGGATGTCGGGCAGCAGGCGGTCAGCCGCCCAGTCACCGCCACCGATCACATTGCCGGCACGTGCCGTGGCCATCGCGATCTTGGCGTCCTTCATGAAGGAGCGGCGGTACGCGCTGCTGACCAGCTCCGCGCAGCCCTTGCTGTTGGAGTAGGGGTCGTAGCCGCCCATCGGCTCGTCTTCGCGGTAGCCCCAGACCCACTCGCGGTTCTCGTAGCACTTGTCGGTCGTGATGTTGACCATCGCGCGCACGCTGGGCGTGTGGCGCGCGGCTTCGAGCATGTGGACCGTGCCCATCACATTGGTGGCGTAGGTCTCGACCGGCTGTTGATACGAGAGGCGCACCAGCGGCTGGGCCGCCATGTGGATGACGATCTCGGGTTGAGCCGCGGCGAAGGCCTTCTGCACCGCGCTCAGGTCGCGGATATCGCCGACCGTGTGCGTCATGCCTTCGGCGACGCGCGCTTCATTGAAGAGCGCGGGCGTGGTCGGCGCGTCGAGCGCAAAGCCGTGGACATCGGCGCCCAGCGACTGGAGCCACAGCGAGAGCCAGCCGCCTTTGAAGCCGGTGTGGCCCGTCAGCAGGACTCGCTTGCCTTGCCAGAAGTTCATCGCGTCAATCCCATTGCTTCCAAGGCGCCTTGCCGGAGGCCCAGAGTTCTTCGAGCAGGACCTTGTCGCGCAGTGTGTCCATCGGCTGCCAGAAGCCTTCGTGCTCGTAGGCCATCAGCTCGCCTTGGCCGGCCAGCTTGTTCAGCGGCCCTTGTTCCCAGATCGTGCTGTCGTCGTCGATCAGGTCCAGCACCGAGGGATTCAGCACAAAGAAGCCGCCGTTGATCAGGCCGCCTTCGCCGCGCGGCTTCTCCATGAACTGCCGCACCTGCTGGCCTTGCAGGTCGAGCACGCCGAAGCGCGCGGGCGGGTAGGTGGCGGTCAGCGTGGCTTGCTTGCCGTGCTTCTTGTGGAATTCGATCGAGCGGCTGATGTCGATATCGCTCACGCCGTCGCCATACGTGAAGCAGAAAGCCTCGTCATTGGCCACGTACTTGCCGACGCGCTTCAACCGCCCGCCGGTCATGGAGTGGTCGCCGGTGTCGACCAGCGTGATGTTCCAGGGCTCGGCACGCTTGCTATGCACTTCCATCCGGTTGGAGCGCATGTCGAAGGTGACGTCGGACATGTGCAGGAAGTAGTTGGCGAAGTACTCCTTGATCACGAAGCCCTTGTAGCCGCAGCAGATCACGAAGTCGTTGACGCCGTGATGCGAGTACATCTTGAGGATGTGCCACAGGATGGGCTTGCCGCCGATCTCCACCATCGGCTTCGGTCGGGTGGCGGTCTCTTCGCTCAGGCGGGTGCCCAGGCCACCGGCCAGGATGACGGCTTTCATAGGATGCTCCGGAAATGAGGTCGGCGGTGCAAGGCCCAAAGGTTACGTCCAAAACACCTTGAAAAGCTAACGCGCAGCCACGACGGCCCACGCGCCAGCGCGGCGCGCGACAAGCGCGGCCATACTGGCGATTTTCGGGGGATGCCCCTTTGTGCGGGGCTGCCATGAAAGCCTCAAATGCCCCTCAATTCATGAATTAGAGGGGCGCGAGGGTCAGTTCTGGATCGAGTGGATCGCGGCAATGCCCAGGCCGAAGTTGGCAAAGATCTGCGTCCAGTCCTTGGCGGCCTGGATGAAGGTGGTCTTGTCCATGCTCTCGGGCACGAAGATGGTGTCACCCGGTTCGGCCTGCAGGCCTTCGATGCCGCCGACGCTGAGCCAGCCGCTGGACCTCTGGCGAGCGCTCACCACGCTGCCGTTGGCGCGCAGGACAAACGAACTGTCTGCGTCAGCGCCGCGAGTGGGGCCACCGGCCAGCTTGAGGAAGTCGGAAAGGGTGTTGCCGTTCGAATAGAGATAGCTGCCGCCGTTGAACACGCTGCCGAAAACGCCGACGGTGTTCGGGCGGGCCGGGATGAACAGGCGGTCGCCATCTTCCAAGACAAGAGACGGCAGCTTGGGGGCGTCGGGGCTCATCTGGAGCACGATGCGGCCGGTGGGGCGCACGGCGCGCAGGCGCTCGATCAGCCGGGTCGAATTTTGTGCCTTGGCGGTCAGCGCGGCCGCATCGTCAGCTGACGTTGCGCGCTGCGTGGTGGCGTTGCGGGTGAATTCGGTTTCGAGGTCGCGCAGGGCGCGGTCATAGTTCACCTGCTGCGTCTGGCGCACGCTCTCGCGACTGAAGTCGGTGCCATAGACATAGGCGTCCTGGGTCAGACCGCCAGCGGCCTGAATGGCATCGGCCAGTGTGCTGCTGGCGGGCAAGATGAATTCGCCGGGATGCTGGACTTCGCCGTCCACCCGGACGCGCTTGTTTTGCTTGTAGAGCGGCAGCACGGCATCTGCGGCGCTGAAGGCGCGCATCAGATCGCCATTGCTGGGCCGATCGCCGCCTTCGCCGGGCAGCGGCAGCAGCGTCACGCGCTTGCTGTCGCGATCCGACAGGTGCTCGACCGTCAGGCGGTTGCGGTCGGCAAGCGCCGTGAAGCCACCGGCCATCGCGATCACGTCGTTGACCGTTTCGCCCGGCTTGAGTTCAAACACTGCGGGCTTGTTGACGCTGCCGATCAGGCCGACTTGCGGGCCGATGGCGCCGATGAAGATCACGTCTTCCGCCTGCAGATTGCGGTCAGCGGTCTTGTCGCCTTTGAGCAGCAGGTCGTAGAAGTCGAAACTGGTGACGAGCTTGCCGCCGCGACGCAGTTCGATATTGCGGAAGCTGCCGGCCGCCGAGGGACCGCCAGCCTGCATCAGGCCGTTGACCAGCGTGGACAGGCTGCTGATCGTGTACGCGCCCGGGTGCTGCGTGAAGCCGGTGATGTAGACGCGGATGCTGCGCAGGCGACCGAGCGAGGTGCTCAGCTTGTAGTTGCGGAAGACCTGCGACACGCGTTGGTCGATCGCCGAATTGAGATCGGCATAGTGCAGCCCGGCGATCAGCACGGGCCCGACGCGCGGAATCGTGATGCGGCCGCCGCGGTCGACGGTCAGGCGCAGATCGGCGCTGACGGAACCCCAAAGGGTCACCAGCACTTCATCTCCGACGCTAAGAACATAGTCCTGCGGAATCTGTGTGGCGGCTTCGCTCGACATGCTTGAACGACCGGTAGGCGTCATCAAGTCGGAGCCAAAGCGGCGGATTTCCAGAGGTTTGAAATCGGCGCGTGCACTGTCCGAAGAGCGTTCCGACCCTTGATCGGCCGCACGTTGAACGTAGCGTTCGAAATCGCTGGGAACGTAAGTGGGCTTGGGCTCGAGGCGGTAATCGCGCTCGGAATTCATCATGCCGGTCATGCCATCGCGAGCGGCCGTGGCGTTGCGGTCGTCGCCTTGCTGTTGCAGACGCACGACGCCGGAATCATTCGTGCCGCTCGCGCTGGTGTTGTTGGTGGTGTCGGTATCCGCTGCTTGCGCACCGAATGCCAGGGCAGACAACAAGACGACCGCCGCCAACGAGGCTCCACGAGCCATTCGCCGTGCCGAAGAATTCCCATACTCACCAAATTTCATGCCATTCACTCGCGGTTGTTTGTGCCAATTCGGGCCTTGACAGGCGACCGCATCGGCGGCGCGATTCTAGCGGGCGATACACTTGCCGGATGCTGCATTTGCTGGTCTCCTTTTTTACTTCGCTGCTGGTCAGCTTGGCGGTTATCCGGTCTTCGCATTCGCATGCCCACCTTTCCGGGGATGCTGATCTGTCGGGGCCGCAAAAGTTTCATACGAGGCCAGTGCCGCGAATTGGCGGCCTGGGCATCTATCTGGGGCTGTTGGCGGCTGCCTGCGCCGCATGGCAGCAGGACATGGGCGATGCGGCCCTGGGCTTCAAGCTTCTGCTGTGCGGTATTCCCGCGTTTGCTTCGGGTCTGATTGAAGATCTGACCAAGAAGGTCTCTCCGCGCAAACGTCTGGCCGCCACTGCCTTATCGGCTGCGCTGGCCATCTGGGTGCTGGGTGCTCAGGTCACCCATGTCGGCATCATCGGCCTCGACTACTTGATGGCCATCGGCGTCGTGGCCGCCGTGACGACCATCATTGCAGTGGCGGGAGTCGCAAACTCCGTCAACATCATCGACGGCTTCAATGGCCTGTCGTCCATGTGCGTGAGCCTGATGCTGCTGGCGATGGGTTATGTGGCCTACCAGGTGGGCGATATCGAGCTGGCCTCCTGGGCGCTGGCCGGCATTGGCGCCGCGCTCGGTTTCTTCGTCTGGAACTTCCCGGGCGGCCTGATCTTCCTCGGCGACGGTGGCGCGTATTTCCTCGGCTTCCTGCTGGCGGAGATCGGCATCCTGCTGGTCAACCGACACCCTCAGGTTTCGCCGTTGTTTGCGCTGCTGGTGGGCATCTATCCCGTGTTCGAGACCCTGTTCTCGATCTATCGCCGCCGCTTCATTCGCGCAACGCCGCCGGGCCTGCCGGACGGCATCCATCTGCATTCGCTGATCTACCGCCGACTGATGCGCTGGGCCGTCGGTGCGCAGGACGCACGCACGCTCACAAGGCGCAATTCGTTCACGGCACCTTATCTGTGGATGCTGTGCACGACCTCACTGGCGCCCGCCGTGCTGTTCTGGAATTCGACGCCCATCCTGGGCGCGTGCCTGGTGCTGTTCTGTGTGGTCTACGTCGGCCTGTACTGGCGCATCGTGCGCTTCCGAACGCCCAAATGGCTGGTGTTCCGGGCGGGCGAGGGCGCTGCGCCGTCGGCCAATCCTCCGGGTAAACACGAGTGATTCATCGGCATGGGCGATAATCCGCCCTTATGACCGAAATTCCGACTCCCGAAGCAGCGCCCGCGCGCTTCGACACCCTCCCGCTGGATGCCAAGCTTCTGCGCGCTGTAGCCGATCAGGGCTACGCGACCATGACGCCCATCCAGGCGAAGGCGATCCCCATCGTGCTGGAGGGGCGTGACGTGATGGGAGCGGCTCAAACCGGCACAGGCAAGACCGCCGCTTTCTCGATCCCGCTGCTGCAGCGCATGCTCAAGCATGAGAACGCCAGTGCTTCGCCGGCGCGCCATCCGGTGCGCGCCCTGGTGATCGCGCCGACGCGCGAACTGGCCGATCAGGTCTCCAACAACGTCAAGGCCTATTCCAAGCACACGAATCTGCGTGCAGCCTGCGTGTTCGGCGGTATCGACATGAAGCCCCAGACGCTCGAGCTCAAGGCCGGCGTGGAAGTGCTGATCGCCACGCCGGGTCGTTTGCTCGACCACATCGAGGCCAAGAACTGCGTGCTCAACCAGGTCGAGTACGTCGTGCTCGACGAGGCCGACCGCATGCTCGATATTGGCTTCCTGCCCGATCTGCAGCGCATCCTCAGCCATCTGCCCAAGACCCGTCAGACGCTGCTGTTCTCGGCCACCTTCTCGCCCGAGATCAAGCGCCTGGCGCAGAGCTATCTGCAAGATCCCATCCTGGTGGAAGTGGCGCGCCCGAACGCGACGGCCACAAACGTCGAGCAGCTGTTCTACAGCGTGACCGACGATGACAAGCGTGGCGTCGTCAAGAAGATCCTGAAAGATCGCTCGATCCGCCAGGCCATCATCTTCGGCAACTCCAAGCTTGGCGTGGCACGGCTGGCTCGTTCCTTCGAGCGTGATGGCCTGCGCACCGCAGCCCTGCACGGCGACAAGTCGCAAGACGAACGCCTGAAATCGCTGGCGGCCTTCAAGCGCGGCGAAGTCGACCTGCTGGTCGCCACCGACGTTGCGGCTCGCGGCCTCGACATTGCCGACCTGCCGGCCGTGTTCAATTTCGATGTGCCTTTCAACGCTGAAGACTACGTTCATCGCATCGGCCGCACCGGTCGTGCCGGCGCCTCGGGCATCGCGGTCACGCTGGTGACCAGGGCGGACGCCCGCAATATCTCGGACATCGAAAAGCTCATCAAGCGCAAGATCGATCTGGAAGCGATCGAGGTCGAGGACGAGCGTCCTGCGCGTCGCCCACGGCGCGAGGATGAGCCGCGTTTCGAGCCGCGCGCCGAGCGCAGCGAATCGCGTGCTGAAGCGGCGCCGCGTCCGGCCTATCGCGCGCCGGCACCGCACCGTGATCCTTTCTTCGACAAGCCTTACGAAGCCACAGGGTCTGCAGAACAGCCGGCTTGGGAAAAGAGTATGGCGCCCGCCGCGCCACGCGGCTTGTCGGCCAACATCAAGCCCAAGCGCAAGGTGGCCGCACTGTTTGGTGCCAAGCCCGCGCAGGAACCCGTCACGGCGGATTCCTGATCGGCCGGGTCAGCCGAGGATTGCAAACACTGCCGGAATCTTGTCCGGCAGTGTCGTTTTTGAGGCTCGCCAATCGGCCACAGCAGCGCTGCGCGTGAAGCCTTGCGGCAGGCTCAGTCCGCAGCTGACCGACAAACGCGTGCTCGGCTTCAGCGCCGCGAGCAGTGCTTGCAGGAGTGCGGCATTGCGATACGGTGTCTCGATCATCAACTGCGTCTGCTGTTGCTTGAGTGAGAGCGCTTCCAGCTCGCGAATGCGCGCCGTGCGCGCTTGCGCTTCGACCGGCAGATAGCCCACGAACGCGAAGCTCTGGCCGTTCAGGCCGCTGGCCGACAAGGCCATCAGCAGCGAGCTGGGGCCGCTCAAAGGCACGACTTCGACGCCCGCCGCGTGTGCGGCCGCCACCAGCAGGGCGCCGGGATCGGCAATCGCGGGCAGGCCCGCCTCTGAGATCAGGCCGATGTCGTGTCCGTCGAGGGCCGGCGTTAGCAGGCGCTGCCACTCCTGGCTTGTCGCGTTCTCGGCACGACCCTTGGGCGGGCGAGGCAATTCGACGATCTGGATCGCTTGCAGCGGCTGCGCCAGTGCCTGCACGGCGTCCACGCGCTTCAGGAAAGCCCGCGTGGTCTTGGCGTTCTCGGCCGCCCAGTGTTGAAGGCGCGCTGCAATCCGGATCGCCTGCAAAGGCAAGACCTCCTGCAGATCGACAGCGGCACCTTCCACGCCGAAGTCCAGCGTGTTGGGTATCAGGTAGAGCTTGCCTTTCATCGCAGCAGATCCAGTCCGGCTTGGCGCAGCATCGCGGCTGTGCGGATCAAGGGGAGGCCCACGAGAGCCGTGGGATCGTCGGAGTCAATCGCCTCGAGCAGGCTGATGCCCAGGCCTTCCGACTTGGCGCTGCCGGCGCAGTCGTACGGCTCCTCAAGCCGCAGATAACGTTCGATTTCAGCGTCACCAAGCTGGCGGAAACGCACGCTGACCGGCGCTAGCTGCTGAGCGACGAAGCCCGTCTCGGCGCAGACCACCGCCACGGCAGTCTGGAACACCACGGTCTTGCCGCTCATCGAGCGCAGTTGCGCCGCGGCGCGGTCGTGCGTGCCCGGCTTGCCAATCGGTTGCCCCGCCAGATCGGCCACCTGGTCCGAGCCGATCACGAGGGCACGAGGGAAGCGCTGGGCCACAGCCTGCGCCTTTGCGAGCGCCAGTCGCGTGGCCATTTCGGCAGGCGCTTCGCCAGGTCGCGGGGTCTCGTCGACCTCGGGGCTTTGAACTTCAAACGGAATGCGCAGTCGCTCCAGCAGTTCTCGCCGGTAGTGCGAGGTGGAGCCAAGGATCAGGGTACGGGCTTCTTGCATGACCGCAATTGTCCACGCCTACACTTGAGGCCATGAAAACGCGTGATTTCTCCCCCCGCAAACTCGACGTGGAAGCCTTTGCCCGCGATGGTGTGAGCCTGCAAGGCGAATGGCCGGCCGCCGATCTACATCGTCTGGCCGACGCCGCCGCGCCCGAGGCGCCGGCAAGCTCCTGGCCGAATGTGAGCTGGGAGCTGAAAGGTGAACGCATCGAGCCCCGCGCCGCTGACGCGCAGATCTGGCTGCATTTGCAGGCCCAGGCGACTGTCCGCCTGACCTGCCAGCGCTGCCTGCAAGCGGTTGAAGAGCATCTGGAGGTCGAGCGTTCCTTCCTGTTCGTGCGCGATGAAGAACAGGCCGCGGCGCTCGACGAAGACAGCGAAGACGACGTGCTGGCGCTAACGCGCAGCCTCGATGCACAGGAATTGCTCGAAGACGAGCTGCTGCTGGCTCTGCCGCTGGTGCCGCGCCATGAGCACTGTCCGGAGCCGCTCAGCCATGTGGATGACGAGTTTCCCGAGGAGCTGGAAGAAAAGCCCAACCCGTTCGCCGCCCTGGCCTCGCTCAAGGGAAAGGGCAATGCCTGAGCAATGCCTGAGCAGTGTCTGAGCAGTGTCTGGAGCTGATGTCAGCAGCAGCCTTGGCATAACGGCCAGCGCGTGCTACACTCTCTGGCTTTCCCGGATCTGCGCCTTTCATTGCAAACATGATGAGGCGGCAATCCACAGGATTACTTTGAAATTGGGGCCAACCTGGATCAGGTTGAGACACAAGGCAGGTGCATGGCACTGCTTGCGTCGCCGGCTCCTAAGCCGACATATCAGGTCCCTTCAAGACCCTTCAAGACCCTTCAGGAGCTTTCATCATGGCCGTTCAGCAAAACAAGAAGTCGCCTTCCAAGCGCGGCATGCACCGTTCGCACAATGCGCTGGTCACCCCGGGCACCGGCATCGAGCCGACCACCGGTGAAGTGCATCTGCGTCACCACATCAGCCCGACCGGCTTCTACCGTGGCCGCAAGGTCCTGAAGACCAAGGCTGACGCCTGATCATTGGCGTCCTGCGCGCTGGTCATCGGCGCGCAACAGCTTTCTCGAACAATTCCCGGCCTGTAGTCCTTGCAGTGCCGGGTTTTGTCGTTTCTGAGGCTTGTCATTCGTGATAACCCGGGACGGGCAGGGCGGGCGAGCCCGCTTGATATGCCGGTTCGCCTCGCGTAAGGTCAGCGGTTATTGTCAGATTTGAGTCCGATGTCCTCTTTTGAATCTCTTGACGTGGTCCGTCTGTCCGTCGATTGCATGGGCGGAGACCACGGCCCCTCGGTCACGCTGCCCGCCGTCAAGGCTTTTCTTGCCGCGCATCCGCGTGCCGAGGTCTTGTTGGTTGGCTTGCCGGAAGCGCTGGCGCCCGCCGCCGCATGGCCGCGTTGCACTCTCGTGCCGGCCAGCGAAGTGGTGACGATGGACGATCCGGTCGAAGTCGCCCTGCGCAAGAAGAAGCAATCTTCCATGCGCATCGCCATCGAGCAGGTCAAGGCGAGTGACGACGAGCCCCCGCTGGCCCACGCCTGCGTGTCGGCCGGCAATACCGGCGCTCTGATGGCGGTGTCTCGCTACGTGCTCAAGACCCTGGACGGCATCGACCGCCCGGCGATTGCCACCGTGATGCCCACGCAGAACGAGGGTTACACGACCGTGCTGGACCTTGGCGCCAATGTTGATTGCACCGCCGAGCACTTGTTGCAGTTTGCGCTGATGGGCAGCGCCCTGGTGGCCGCTGTCGACGGCAAGGAAGAGCCCACCGTGGGTCTCCTGAACATCGGCGAAGAAGCCATCAAGGGCAGCGAGATCATCAAGCGTGCCGGCGAGTTGCTTCGCGCGGCCGGCGCGAGCGGTCAATTGAACTTCTACGGCAATGTCGAAGGCAACGACATCTTCAAGGGCACGACCGATCTGGTGGTTTGCGACGGTTTCGTGGGCAATGTGGCCCTCAAGGCCGCCGAGGGCATTGCCTCGATGTTCGCCTTTGGCCTGCGCGAGGAATTCGGTCGCGATCTGCTGAGCAAGGCCATGGCGGTACTCGCGATGCCTGTGCTCAAGCGCTTCAAACATCGCCTCGATCATCGACGGTTCAACGGTGCGGCGCTGCTGGGTCTGCGTGGCCTCGTGTTCAAGAGTCATGGTTCGGCGGATGCCTTTGCTTTTGAGCAGGCTTTGAACCGCGCTTATGATGCCGCCCGCAACCGGCTTCTAGACCGGGTTCACGAGCGCATCATCGCCTCGCTAGCTGCCATGCCGGCGGCGATGGAGGGCAAGGTCGAAGATGCAGGAGATAAGGCGGCGACAGCCGACCACACAGCATGACGGTTCAAACCCATCGGTATTCACGCATTCTCGGCACAGGCAGCCATCTGCCGGCCCGGCGCGTCACCAACGACGACCTCGCCGCGCAACTGGCGGCCGACGGCATCGAAACTTCTGACGCCTGGATCATCGAGCGTACGGGCATTCGTGCTCGCCATTTCGCGGAAGCCCATGTGGGCGCCAGTGACCTGGCCTTGCCCGCGGCCCGCGCGGCGCTTGAGGCTGCCGGCATGATCGCGGCCGAGATCGACCTGATCATCGTCGCCACGTCCACGCCGGACATGGTGTTCCCTTCCACCGCCGCGCTGCTGCAGCAAAAGCTCGGCGTGCATGGTTGCGCGGCCTTTGATGTGCAAGCGGTGTGCTCGGGCTTCGTCTACGCGCTGACGGTGGCTGATTCGATGATCAAGAGCGGCGCGGCCAGCAAGGCGCTGGTCGTCGGCGCCGAAGTCTTCTCGCGCATTCTCGATTTCAAGGACCGCACCACTTGCGTGTTGTTCGGCGACGGCGCCGGCGCGGTCGTTCTGGGCGCCAGCAATGAGCCCGGCATCGTCGCCAGCGAGCTGCATGCCGATGGCCGCTATGTCGACGTACTCTGCGTGCCCGGCAATGTCTCGGGCGGCCAGGTGCTCGGGCATCCGATGTTGAAGATGGACGGCCCGGCCGTGTTCAAGCTCGCTGTCGGCGTGCTCGACAAGGTCGCTCGCGCTGTTCTGGAAAAGGCCGGTCGCACCGAAGCCGATATCGACTGGCTGATCCCGCACCAAGCCAATATCCGCATCATGGAAGGTACGGCCAAGAAGCTCAAGATGCCGCTGAGCAAGATGGTGGCCACCGTGGCCGAGCATGGCAACACGTCGGCCGCGTCGATCCCGCTGGCACTTGACGTCGCCGTGCGCGATGGCCGCGTCAAGCGCGGTGACACGGTGATGCTTGAAGGCGTCGGCGGCGGCTTCACCTGGGGCGCTGTGCTCCTCGACTTCTGATCCATCCTATGAAGCCATTTGCATTTGTATTTCCGGGCCAGGGCTCGCAAGCCGTGGGCATGCTGGACGCCTGGGGCGATAACGCCGAGATCAAGCGCACGCTCGAAGAAGCTTCGTCCGCACTGGGCGAAGACATCGGCGCGCTGATCAAGAACGGCCCCAAGGAACAGCTCGACCTGACGACCAACACGCAGCCGGTCATGCTGACGGCGGGCATCGCCTGCTACCGCGCATGGATTGCCGAGACCGGTCTCGTTCCCGTGGCCGCTGCTGGCCATTCGCTCGGCGAATACACGGCTCTCGTCGCCTCCGGCGCGCTGACTCTGGCCGATGCGCTGCCGCTGGTGCGCTTCCGCGCGCAAGCCATGCAGGAAGCCGTGCCCGTCGGCACTGGCGCCATGTACGCGATCCTGGGGCTGGACGGCGACACGGTGCGCGCGGTCTGCGCTCAAGCCGCCGCTGAAAGCGGTGAGGTCGTCGAGGCCGTCAACTTCAACGACCCCAAGCAGACCGTGATCGCCGGCAGCAAGGCCGGCGCCGAGAAGGCCGCCGAAATGCTCAAGGCGGCAGGTGCCAAGCGAGCACTCCCCTTGTCGGTATCGGCGCCTTTCCATTCGAGCCTGATGAAGCCCGCCGCTGAGCGGCTCAAGGAGCGTCTGGCTGCCACGCAGTTCGCTGCTCAAGCTTTCCCGGTGATCAACAATATCGACGTCGCAGTGACGACGGACGACGCCGCCTTGCGCGACGCGCTGTACCGCCAGGCTTTCGGCCCGGTCCGGTGGGTCGAAGTGGTGCTGGCACTGAAGGCGCGTGGCATCGGCCACATCATCGAATGCGGCCCCGGCAAGGTGCTGGCCGGCATGGTCAAGCGCATCGACGGCGAGCTGCAAAGCGCCACCATCCTGGATCCGGCCTCGCTGGCCGAAGCCCAAACCTTGTTGCAATCATGAGCGAAACCAAACAAGTCGCCCTCGTCACCGGCGCCAGCCGCGGCATCGGCCGCGCCATCGCGCTGGCCCTGGCTGCGCAGAACTACACCGTTATTGGCACGGCAACGACCGAGGCCGGCGCCGCCGGCATCAGCGAAGCGCTGGCCCCGTTCGGCGGGCGCGGCATCGCGCTGAACGTCAATGACGTGCCGGCCGTGGATGCGGCGATCGACGCGATCCTCAAGACCGATGGCAGCCTGCAGGTGCTGGTCAACAATGCCGGCATCACGCGTGACCAACTGGCCATGCGCATGAAGGACGACGACTGGGACGCGGTGCTCGACACCAATCTCAAGGCCGTGTTCCGCCTCGCGCGCGCCGTCATGCGCCCCATGATGAAGCAGCGTTATGGCCGCATCATCAGCATCACCTCCGTGGTGGGCGCTTCCGGCAATGCCGGTCAGGCCAACTATGCTGCTGCCAAGGCCGGTCTGGCGGGCATGACCCGCTCGCTGGCCCGCGAACTGGGCAGCCGCAACATCACGGTCAACTGCATTGCCCCTGGCTTCATCGCCACGGACATGACCGACGTGCTGCCCGAGGCTCAAAAGGCCGCGCTGCTGGCACAGATTCCGCTGGGCCGCCTGGGTGCGCCGGAGGAAATCGCGGGGGCCGTGGCCTTCCTGGCTTCGCCGGCGGCCGGCTACATCACCGGCACCGAGCTGCACGTCAACGGCGGCATGTACATGAACTGATTTGGCGATTTCGCCCGCCGCCATGCCCGGACGGTGGAGGCCTGCTGATGCAGGCCTTAGAATCCCGGGCTGTCTTTAGCAAACCCCTCTTGGAGGAGTGTCATGAGCGATATCGAAACCCGTGTCAAGAAAATCATTGCCGAACAACTCGGTGTGCCTGAAGCCGACGTCACTACCGAGAAAGCCTTCGTGGCTGACCTCGGCGCCGACTCCCTCGACACGGTCGAACTGGTGATGGCCCTCGAAGACGAGTTCGGCATCGAGATCCCGGACGAAGAAGCCGAGAAGATCACCACGGTGCAACTGGCGATCGATTACGCCGTCAAGCACCAAAAGGCTTAAGCCTTTTTGTCTCCGCAATTTCAGCCGCATTCCGCATGAGCCGTCGTCGCGTCGTTGTTACCGGTCTTGGCCTGATCAGTCCCGTGGGCAACACGGTCGAGCAGGGCTGGGCCAACATCATTGCCGGCCAGTCCGGCATCGATCGCATCACTCGTTTTGATGCCAGCGCCTTTGCTTGCCAGTTCGCTGGCGAGGTCAAGGATTTCAAGGTCGACGAGTACATGTCGACCAAGGAAGCGCGCACGATGGATACCTTCATCCATTACGGACTGGCAGCAAGCGTCCAGGCGGTGAAGGATGCGGGGCTGAAGACCAATGGCGAACTGACCGAAGAGCAGGCCGAGCGCATCGGCGTGCTGGTGGGTTCCGGCATTGGTGGTTTGCCGATGATCGAAGAAACGCATGCTGAACTGGTGAACCGCGGCCCGCGCCGCGTCTCCCCGTTCTTCGTGCCGGCCTCGATCATCAACATGATTTCTGGGCAGGTGTCGATCCGTTATGGCTTTCAAGGCCCAAACCTGGCGATCGTCACCGCCTGCACCACCGGCCTGCACGCCATCGGCGAAGCAGGGCGGTTGATTGAATACGGCGATGCCGACGTGATGATCGCTGGCGGCTCGGAATCCACCGTGTCGCCGCTGGGCATCGGCGGTTTTGCCGCGGCTCGCGCGCTGTCCACCCGTAACGACGATCCCAAGACGGCCTCGCGCCCTTGGGACAAAGATCGCGACGGCTTTGTGCTGGGCGAGGGCGGCGGCGTGCTGGTGCTCGAAGAGTACGAACACGCCAAGGCGCGCGGCGCCAAGATCTATTGCGAGCTCTCGGGCTTCGGCATGGGTTCGGACGCCTATCACATGACCGCGCCCAATGTGGACGGCCCCAAGCGTTCGATGAAGGCTGCGCTGCGCAACGCCGGCATCAACGCCGATCAGGTCGACTACATGAACGCGCATGGCACGTCCACGCCGCTCGGCGACCTGAACGAGACCAACGCGATCAAGCTGGCCTTTGGTGATCACGCCTACAAGATGGCCATCAGCTCGACCAAGTCCATGACCGGCCACTTGCTGGGCGGCGCGGGCGGCATCGAGTCGGTGTTCACGGCGCTGGCTGTGCACCATCAGATCGCGCCGCCGACGATCAACATCTTCAACCAGGATCCCGAGTGCGACCTGGACTACTGCGCCAACACCGCGCGGGAGATGAAGATCGAGTACGCCGCCAAGAACAACTTCGGTTTCGGCGGCACCAACGGCACGCTGATCTTCAAGCGCATCTGAACGCACCGGCCCGCCGTCAGGCTCAGCGCCAAGCCCCTGCATTCACGGTCTGCGTCACGACGCAGCCGCTGGTGCAAGGGCTTGTTTCGTTTCTGGCAGCCGTTGCTGCGGCCGGTGCGATTGCGGCCCTGGCCTTGCACGTCGAGCTGGCCTGGTGGTTGATGCCGCTGGTCTTGCCCGTTAGCGTCTGGACCTGGCATCTGGCCTGCGTCTCGCCGCGTGAACTCTGTTGGGATGGCCAGTGCTGGCGGCTGTCGCCCGCCGGTTCGCGCGAGGCCGGTCCCGCAATGCGGCTGCAAGTGGTGATGGATTTCGGATCGTGGCTGCTTCTGCAAGCCGATGGCCACCTCTACCTGCCGCTGGCCGCCAATTCCCTAGGTTCGCAATGGAGCCAGCTGCGCGCCACGCTATATTCGGCGCGCACCGAAGTTCCCCACGCGCAACCTCCGCATGAGCTCTGAAGATCCCGATGTCCTGCTGGTCCGACGAGCGCAAGCCGGCGACGTGCGGGCGTTCGAAATGCTGGTCCTCAAGTACCAGCTGCGGGTCGAGCGTCTGATCGGCCGCCTCGTGCGCGATGTGGATCTCGTCCCGGATATCAGCCAGGAGGCCTTCCTGCGCGCCTATCGCTCCCTCGGCGGCTTCCGCAACGAGAGCGCCTTCTACACCTGGCTCTATCGCATTGCTGTCAACACCGCCAAGCGGGCCCTTGAGGGCTTGCGGCGTGACCCGATCGTGACGGAGGCCTCCCTCAAACAAGGGGGTGACGATGAAGACGCGGAACCTTTGAGCCCCGACCGTGCTCTAAGCGATGGAAGTACGCCTGAAAGCCTGTTGGCGGGCAAGCAACTGGCGGCGGCCGTCAATGCCGCCGTCGCCGCCTTGCCCGAAGACTTCCGTCGAGCCTTGGAGTTACGTGAAGTGGATGGCCTCGGCTACGAGGAGATCGCGCTCGCGCTGGAGTGTCCGATCGGCACTGTGCGTTCACGCATCTTCCGGGCCCGCGAGGCCGTGGCGGCGCAATTGCGCCCGCTATTGGGCACGCGCAATGGCGAGCGTTGGTAGCAGCGTTGGTGAAGGAGATCGACATGGACACAAAGAATGACGAGGCCGTTAACGCTAACGCTAACCCTAGCGCTGAAGCTCAGCGGCGTCAGGCGCTGTCCGATTTGGCCGACGGTCACGCCAATGCCCAGCAAGTGGAACTCCTTCTGGCCGATTGGGAGCGCGACGAAAGCCTGCGGCGCGAATGGCAGACGCTGCACCTGATCGGTGCCGCGCTGCGTTCGCCCGAGTTGGCTTCGCCCGCGCAAAGCGGCGAAGCTCTGCTGGCCGGCTTGCGTGAGCGCATCGCGCACGAGCCCGTCTTGCTGCGTCCCCGCCGCCTGAGCCAATGGCTGCCGGCCCTGGGTGTGGCCGCCAGTTTCGTCATGATCGCGCTGCTGCTGCCGAGCCTGCCGCTGCACACGACGCAGAACCAACTGGCAATTGCACCCGTCACGCCCGATCCCAACCTGGCCAATGCGCTGGTGGAGGCGCCGGCCAGCCGCACGCTGGATGGCACGCCGTCCTTTGTCCAGGCCATCGTGGCGCCCGAGCAGCCGGGCTTGGTCGTCGAGCCGCAGCCTCGAGCACGGCTGCTGCGCGCTGATGCCAATCCAGGGGCCAATCCAGGGGCCAATCCAGAGGCCAGTTCAGGGCCCAATCCTTTGGCACATGCAGCCAGCGCCAACAGCCCTTAGGATGTGTCGTCTCTCCCAGCCCAATTTCCGCCCATGCAAACCTTGCCTCATTCCTTCGCACGCACCCTGCTGTCGGCGGGCATCCTGTCCCTGAGCCTGGCCCTGGCGCCGGCTGCACAGGCCGAGATGCGCGACCTTCCCGATTTCACGCAGCTTGTGGAGCAGGTGGGCCCGGCCGTCGTCAATGTGCGCACGACCGAGAAGGTGCGCGCGCGCGCCGGCAATTTGCAGATCGATCCGCAGATGCAGGAGTTCCTGCGCCGCTTTGGCATCCCGATTCCCAACCAGCGCCGCGGCACGCCGCCGCAAGGCAAGGGCAAAGGCAATGGTCCGGGCGATGATGACGATGATGGAGACGACGACGACAGCCAACCGCAGCGCCGCGGCCTGGGTTCGGGCTTCATCCTGAGCAACGATGGCTTGGTCATGACCAACGCCCACGTGGTGCAAGGCGCGGACGAGGTGTTCGTGACGCTGACCGACAAGCGCGAGTTCAAGGCCAAGGTGATCGGCAGCGACCAGCGCTCCGACGTGGCGCTTTTGAAGATCGCCGCCACGGGCCTCCCGACCGTGAAGATCGGCGACGTCTCCAAGCTCAAGGTCGGCGAATGGGTGATGGCCATCGGCTCGCCCTTCGGATTCGACAACACCGTGACCGCCGGCATCGTCAGCGCCAAGCAGCGCGACACCGGGGACTTCCTGCGCCTGATCCAGACCGATGTGGCGATCAATCCCGGCAACTCCGGCGGCCCGCTGCTGAATATGCGCGGCGAGGTGGTCGGCATCAACTCGCAGATCTACAGCCAGTCTGGCGGTTTCATGGGCATCTCGTTTGCCATCCCGATCGATGAGGCGGTGCGCGTGGTCGATCAACTGCGCGGCGGCGGCAAGGTCGTGCGCGGATTCATCGGCGTGCAGCCCGATGATCTGAGCAAGGAAGTGGCGGACGCCATCGGTCTGGGCAAGGCTGAAGGCTCGGTGATGCGCCTCGTCACGCCCGGCGGTCCGGCGGACAAGGCCGGCATCGAAGGCGGTGACGTGATCACCAAGTTCGATGGCAAGTCGATCGAGAACACGGGCGAACTGCGCCGCATCATCGCGGGCGTCAAGCCCGGCTCCAAGGTGCCGGTGCAGGTGTTCCGTCGCGGCGCCTACCAGGATTTCACACTGACGGTGGCCGAGATGCCGTCCGACAGTCAGGCCAGCGCCGGTGACGATGATGAAGCGCCGGGCAAGGAAGCGGCGGATGCAACTGCACTGACCTCGCTGGGCCTGGAGGTGACCGAGCTGACCGATGCGCAGAAGAAGGAATTCAAGCTGCACACAGGTCTGCGCGTGCAGTCGGCTGATGGCCCGGCCGCGCGTGTGGGCCTGAAAGAGGGTGATCTGATCTTGACGGTCAACAACGTGGCCGCCATCAGCGTCAAGCAGGTCAAGGCCTTGCTGGCCAAAGCCGATGCGAGCAAGCCGGTCAATCTGTTGGTGCGTCGCGGCGAGATCACCAACTTTGTGTTGGTGAAGCCGACCCGCTGACCGTGTTTGGGTACGGGTCTTTCCGCCATACGAAATAGAACAAGATTCTAATCAAGCCGCTTCACGTTGGCTTGCGCTAACTTACCAAGGCTGCGATCGGGATTCCTCGGCCAAAGCGATAGAATCGCGGTCTCCCGGGTGCTTTTGCCGCGTCTTAGCGCTATGAATTCGGCGCCTTGCCAACTTCAAAATTGATCCACAGCGCATCCACAGGCATCTGTGGATAACTTGTGAATAGATTTTCCTGTTGGCGGGCTGCAACGGGCGGAAATCCAGCAACGGTGCGGGTTTCCGGGCGAGCCTTTTGGCTACAATGGAGTCCCAACAAGCAGTTGCCATACGTTTTGTTGGAAGGCGCGCCAGAATTTTAGGCGTGCCTTTTTTTTGTTTTCGGCCCGGCCCTTTGGGCCTTCACATCGCTGCGCGATATGAGCCTGCAACGCAACGGCTGAAGCCGTTGTACCTCCGGACCGCGCGTCGGCACGAAGTTCAATGAACCACATCCGCAATTTCTCCATCATCGCCCACATCGACCACGGCAAGAGCACGCTGGCAGACCGGATCATTCAGCGCTGCGGCGGTTTGTCGGACCGTGAAATGGAAGCGCAGGTGCTGGACTCGATGGACATCGAGCGCGAGCGCGGCATCACGATCAAGGCGCAGACCGCTTCGCTGCAATACACGGCGAAGGACGGCAAGACCTACAACCTGAACCTGATCGACACGCCCGGGCATGTCGACTTTTCTTACGAAGTGAGCCGCTCGCTGTCGGCCTGCGAAGGCGCGCTGCTGGTGGTGGATGCCTCGCAAGGTGTCGAGGCGCAGACCGTCGCCAACTGCTACACCGCGCTCGAACTCGGCGTCGAAGTCGTGCCGGTGCTGAACAAGATGGACCTGCCCTCGGCTGATCCGGAAAACGCCAAGGCCGAGATCGAGGACGTGATCGGCATCGACGCGACCGATGCGATCCCTTGTTCGGCCAAGACCGGCATGGGCATCGACGAGATCATTGAGGCCGTCATTGCCCGCATGCCGCCGCCCAAGGGCGTGGTCGAGGCGCCGCTGCGCGCCATGATCGTTGACTCTTGGTATGACGCCTACGTGGGCGTGGTGATGCTGGTGCGCGTGGTCGACGGCACGCTCAAGAAGGGCGAGCGCATCCGCATGATGGCGTCCGATGCCGTCTACCCGGCTGAGCATCTGGGGGTGTTCGCGCCCAAGTCTGAAAAGCGCGATCAACTGAACGCCGGCGAGGTCGGCTTCGTGATCGCCGGCATCAAGGAATTGCAGGCTGCCAAGGTCGGCGACACCGTCACGCTGGAAAAGAAGCTGCCCAACAACCTCGGCCCGGCCGAAGAGGCGCTGCCCGGCTTCAAGGAAATCCAGCCGCAGGTGTTCGCGGGCCTGTATCCGACCGAAGCCAGCGAATACGACCAGCTCCGCGACGCTCTGGAAAAGCTCAAGCTCAACGACTCCTCGCTGCGCTACGAGCCCGAGGTCAGCCAGGCGCTGGGCTTCGGCTTCCGCTGCGGCTTCCTCGGCCTGCTGCACATGGAGATCGTGCAGGAACGGCTCGAGCGTGAGTTCGATCAAGACCTGATCACGACCGCGCCGAGCGTGGTCTACGAAGTGGTGCGCGGCGACGGCGAGGTGATCGAGGTCGAGAACCCGTCCAAGATGCCCGAGGTCGGCCAGATCCAGGAGATCCGCGAGCCGATCGTGACCGTGCATCTCTACATGCCGCAAGACTACGTGGGCCCGGTCATGACGCTGGCCAATCTCAAGCGCGGCAACCAGATCAACATGGCCTACCACGGCCGCCAGGTCATGCTGACCTACGAGATGCCGCTGGCCGAGATCGTGCTGGACTTCTTCGACAAGCTCAAGAGCGTCTCGCGCGGCTATGCCTCGATGGACTACGAGTTCAAGGAGTACCGCGCCGCCGATGTGGTCAAGGTCGACATCCTGATCAACGGTGACCGCGTGGATGCCTTGTCCATCATCGTGCACCGCGCTCAGAGCCAGTTCCGCGGCCGCGGTGTGGCCGCCAAGATGCGCGAACAGATCCCGCGCCAGATGTATGACGTGGCCATCCAGGCCGCCATCGGCGCCAACATCATCGCCCGCGAGAACATCAAGGCGCTGCGCAAGAACGTGCTGGCAAAATGCTACGGCGGCGACATCACCCGCAAGAAGAAGCTGCTGGAGAAGCAGAAGGCGGGCAAGAAGCGCATGAAGCAGATCGGCGCTGTGGAAGTGCCACAGGAAGCCTTCCTCGCCATCCTTCAAGTCGAAGATTGAACACCGAGGCGCCCAGCGCCCTCAAGAAGTAGAACTGGATCGATTGATGAGTGCTTTGACCGGACTTTTGTATGGAGCCCTGGTTGCCTACTTGGGCGGCTGGTATTTCGGGTACTGGGGCGGCAATTTCGCGCTGCTGCTGTTCATCCTCACCACGGTGACGCTCGGTTACTGGCTGGCCGAACGTTTTCACTTCAAGCCGGCGCGCGAGAAGGCCGCCGCCGTCCTGGCCGAGCAGGATGTTGCACGCCGCCAGGCACTGGCTGCCAAGGGCATCAGCAAGGTCGATGGCGATGTGACCGCTGCGCGTGAGCAACTGCTGATGCAGCCCTGGTGGCTGGACTGGACGGCCGGCCTCTTTCCGGTGATCTTGATCGTCTTCCTGCTGCGCTCCTTCCTGTTCGAGCCCTTCAAGATTCCCTCGGGCTCGATGGTGCCGACGCTGCTGGTCGGTGACCTGATCCTGGTGAACAAGTTCCACTACGGCATCCGGCTGCCGGTGATCGACAAGAAGATCATCTCTAACCACGACGTTGAGCGGGGTGACGTGATGGTGTTCCGCTTCCCGGAAGATCCGAGCGTTGACTTCATCAAGCGCGTGGCCGGCATCCCCGGTGACGAGATCCGCTACGCCGACCAGAAGCTCTACATCAACGGCAAGTTGGCCGAGACGCAGCCGCAGGGCGATTTCTACGACGCCGATGGTCGTGCCACGCGACCGCTTTTTCTTGAGCAGCTGGGTGCCAAGCAGCACAAGATCCTGGTCAACCCGGCCGGCGGCAATCCGATCACCCCCGACAGCTTCCCCTTCAAGGACGCCTGCGTCTACGCGCCGACGCTCGATGCGGTGACCTGCAAGGTGCCCGCGGGCCATTACTTCATGCTCGGCGACAACCGTGACAATTCGCGCGATTCGCGCTACTGGGGCTTCGTGCCGGATGAAAACATCGTCGGCAAGGCCTTCTTGGTTTGGATGAATTTCGGTAATCTCAAGCGGATCGGCACCTTCTTCGACTGAGTCGGCTGAAGCGGCAACCCCTGGGTCACATTCACGAGAGAGAGTTCCAGCATGCACATCGCATCCAAGAATCAAAACTTGAGCATGAAGAAGAAGCAACGCGGCGTCAGCCTGTTCGGCCTGCTGTTCTGGGCCATCGTGCTGGCTTTCGCAGGCGTGACCGCGGCCAAGGTGTTTCCGACGGTGCTGGAATTCATCACCATCAAGCGCATCATCCACAAGATCGCGCTCGACAATCCTTCGACCGTGCCGGCTGTGCGTGCCGAGTACGAGAAGGCCGTCACCACGCAATATTCGATCGACAGCATCACCAGCCAGGATCTCGTGGTCACCAAGGACAACGACAAGCTCGTGATCAGCTTTGCCTACGACAAGCAGATCGAGCTGTTCAGCCCCGTCTTCCTGCTCATCAAGTACCAAGGCAACAGCAATTAGTATGAGTTCTGCGCTGGCTGCACTTCAGCAACGCCTGGGTTATCGCTTCACGCAGCCCGAGTTGCTTCAGCGCGCGCTGACGCATCGCTCCTTCAGCGCCGATCACAACGAGCGGCTTGAATTTCTGGGCGACGCCGTGCTGAGCCTGGCCGTATCGAGCCTCCTGTTCGAGCGCCACAGCGAGTCCGATGAAGGCGATCTGACTCGCATCCGTGCGCATCTGGTGCGTGAGGACAGCCTGCACAAACTCGCGCTCACGCTGGCCTTGTCGCCGGTCCTGCGCCTGTCGGATGGCGAAGCCAAGGGCGGCGGCGCGCAGCGCCCGTCGATCCTGGCCGACGCCACCGAGGCGCTGATCGGGGCCACCTATGTGGACGGCGGTTTCGATGCGGCGCGAGCCCTCGTCGAGCGCTTGTTGGGCGAGGTGATCGCCGGCGCCGACAGCTCGGGCGACTGGGCCAAGGATCCCAAGACCGCTTTGCAGGAATGGTTGCAGGCCCGCAAGCTGGCGGTGCCAAGCTACCGCATCACCGAGACCCTGGGCCAGGCCCACAACCAGACTTTCCGCGTCGAATGCTCGGTGCCCGCACTGAGCCTCGCGCAAAATGGCGAAGGCCGATCACGCCGAACCGCCGAACAAGATGCCGCCAAGCGTATGCTGGACGACCTCATGGCCCGAGACCAACCCGGCTCCGGCCTCCGCGATTGACCCCTATGACCGACACCAACTCCGACACTCCCGCCGATAAGCCAGCCCAACGCTGTGGCCTGATCGCCATCGTCGGTCGCCCGAACGTGGGCAAGTCCACGCTCTTGAACCAGTTGGTAGGCCAGAAAGTCTCGATCACTTCGGACAAGGCCCAGACCACGCGCCACCGCATCACCGGCGTGCGCACCGTGGAAGAAACGCAGTACGTGTTCGTGGACACGCCTGGCTTCCAGACCAAACATAACGCCGCGCTCAACCGCACCCTGAACCGCACCGTGCACGGCGTGCTCTCGGATGTGGATCTGGTGCTGTTCGTGGTCGAGGCGGGCAAGTTCGGGCTCGATGACGCCAAGGTGCTTTCGCTGCTGCCCGAAGACAAGCCCGTCGTGCTGATCTGCAACAAGCTCGACGCCGTGCACCGCCGCGCCGATCTGGCGCCCTGGCTCAAGAGCATGCAGGAACGCCGCATGTTTGCCGAGTTCGTGCCGCTCTCTGCCAAGAAGGAAAGCGACGTCGCGCGCCTGTTCAAGATCCTCAAGCCCTATCTGCCGGAGCAGGGTTGGTTCTATGAAGAAGACGCGCTGACCGACCGCAGCGAGAAGTTCCTCGCCAGCGAGATCATCCGCGAGAAGCTTTTCCGGCTGACCGGCGATGAGCTGCCCTACACCTCCACCGTCGTGATCGACAAGTGGGAAGACGAGGGCCAACTGCGCCGCATCTCGGCTTCCATTGTGGTTGAGCGTGAGGCCCACAAGGGCATGATCATCGGCTCGGGCGGCGAGCGCCTGAAGCGCATCGGTTCCGAAGCGCGCCAGGAGCTCGAGACGCTGATGGACGGCCGCGTGTTCCTCGAACTCTGGGTCAAAGTCCGTTCCGGCTGGGCTGAAACAGAAGAACACTTGCGTTCCTACGGCTACGAGTAATGGCAAGAGTTGCTGGCGTCCAGCCGGCCTTCGTTTTGCACCATTACGACTGGAGCGAGTCCAGCCAGATCCTCGATCTGTTCACGCGTGAGCAAGGTCGCTTGGCCGTGGTTGCCAAAGGATCGAAGCGGCCGTATTCGCAACTGCGCGCGGTGCTGCTGCCCTTTCAGCGCTTGCAGGTCAGCCTGTCCAAACCCTCAAAATCAGCTGACAAGGAAGCGGCTGAGGTCGTGACCCTGCGCGGCGCGGAATGGGCCGGTGGCTCGACACTGCCGGCAGGCGCAGCGCTGTTCTCCGGCTACTACCTCAACGAGTTGCTGCTCAAGCTCCTGGCCCGCCAGGATCCGCATCCGCAGCTGTTCGACGCCTACGCGGAGACCTTGCCGGAGCTGCACGCCACCGACGATGCGCAATCGCAAGCCGCCTTGCGCGCCTTCGAGTTGCGCATGCTCTACCTGCTCGGCTTGCTGCCCGATCTGAGCGTGGCGACTCTCACCCAGACGCCGGTGCAGTCGGACCGACGCTATGCCCTCTCGCCCGAAGCCGGCGTGATCAACGCGCCTGGCGACGATGCCGCGCAACTTGACGGCGCGATGCTGGTGCAACTCCAGGCCGCGCTGCTGCACGGCAGTGGCGCCGCATTGCGCCAGGCCTGCGCGCCGGCCCTGCAAGCCCTGCGCGCTGTGCTGCGCGGCCTCTTGCTCTACCATCTGGGCGGCCAGCCGCTGCGCACGCGGCAATTGATGTTGGACGTTCAAACTCTGCTCGCATGAACCCGCTGATTTCACCCCTTATGCCTTGCGCCTTGTCGGTCAACGTCAACAAGGTCGCCCTGTTGCGCAACACGCGGCATCTGGGCATCCCCAGCGTGCTGCGCGCGGCTGAGGCTTGCTTGCTGGCCGGCGCGCAGGGCATCACGGTCCATCCGCGGCCTGATGCGCGCCACATCCGCACACAGGACGTTCATGAGCTGGCCGAGCTGATGAAGGCGTGGCCCCAGGCTGAGTACAACATCGAGGGCAACCCGACGCAGAACCTGATGGATTTCGTGCGCGAGCTGCGCCCGCATCAGGTCACCTTCGTGCCTGACAGCGAAGAGCAATTCACCTCCGATCACGGCTGGAACCTGCCCGCCGACATGGAGCGTCTTGCGCCACTGATCGCCGAGTGCAACAGCCTCGGCGTGCGCGTGAGCCTGTTCATGGACCCACTGCCGGCGGCCATGCGTCTCGTCGCCGAGCTCGGCGCTGAACGTATCGAGCTCTACACGGAGACTTTCGCCAGCGCATTCGGCACGCCGCGCGAGGCCGAAGTGCTGGCCGGCTTCACGGCCACGGCTGAGGTGGCCTTGGCCCAAGGCCTGGGCATCAACGCAGGGCACGATCTGAGCCAGCAGAACCTCACGACCTTCCTGCGCGCCGTGCCTGGCGTGCGCGAAGTGTCGATCGGCCATGCCTTGATTGCCGACGCTCTGGAATCGGGTTATGCCGAGACGGTTCGCGGCTATCTGCGTTCCATCCAGGCCGCGTATGTCTAAGGCCCCCCAGTCGCGTTGCTCCTGCCCCCGAGGGGCGCGTTCCGCCTTGGGGCGGCCCGGCGGCGGAACATGATCTACGGCATCGGCACCGACATCTGCGACATCCGCCGCATCCGCGAAACCCTCGCGCGGCGCGGTGAGCGCTTTGCCGAGAAGGTGCTGGGCCCGCATGAGATCGAGGTCTTCCGCGAGCGCCGCGCCAAGGTCGAGGCGCGCGGCGTCGCCTATCTGGCCACGCGCTTCTCCGCCAAGGAGGCTTTCTCGAAGGCGATCGGCTTGGGGCTGCGCATGCCCATGACCTGGCGCGCCTGCGAGATCGTCAAGGCGCCGAGCGGCAAGCCGGAGATCAAGCTGCACGGCGCCTTGGCCGCGTGGTTCGAGGCCAAGGGCCTGCAAGCCCATGTCACGGTGACCGACGAGACCGAGTATGCGGCCGCGTTTGTCGTGGTCGAACGGGCTCAGCCCCGGTAGTTGTCCTGCAGCCGGTAGCTGCGCGCATAGAGCGCGAACGCGGCTGCGGCAAGCAGCGCGAAGCCGGCAAAGAAGAACATCTGGAAGGCCGTGATGCTGATGCCGGTGCCGGCGATCTGCTGCGTGACGGCCTTGCTCTGGACGCTCGAATTTGACAGCAGCACCCACAGATTGCCGATCGTCACCGAGAGGCTCCAGAAGCTCATGATCACGCCCTTCATCGGCAACGGTGCCTGGCTGTAGGCGAACTCGAGGCCGGTCGTGGAGACGAGCACTTCGCCGAGCGTGAGGATGGCGTAAGGCAGCACCTGCCAGACGATCGAGACCGTATTTTTCTCATCGATCCAGAGCTGGATTGCCCCGACCACGATCCAGGCAAGTCCCGAGAGGGCAATCCCCGCACCCATGCGGCGCAGCGCGGTGAGCTTGAGCCCCAGGCGCGGCAGCAAGGGGTAGAGCACCAGGTTGTTGAACGGGATCAGGATCATGACCAGCGCCGGGTTCAGGGCCTGCATCATGGAAGACTTGAACCACTCGGGCTTGACCATTTGATCGGCCTGCAGCACCCAGGTGGACGCCTTCTGGTCGAACAGGGACCAGAAGGGCGTGACCAGCGCAAACAGCACCAGCAGGCGCAGCACCGAGCGCACGCCGTCGACGGCCTCGTCGGGATGCACGGCGCGTGCGCGGTCGAGTTGGATCCAGGCGCCCGTGCCGCCGAAGCCCAGCGTTAGCACCAGCACCAGGCACAGCGCGGCGACGATGCCGATCTGCGGCGTCAGCAACAGGGCACCGACGGACAGCACCACGCCGAGCGCGGCAAAGGCCATGCCCCGCGGACCCGCGCGCAACGCCGTGCGCACGACGGGCAGGAAGCCATGCGGATTCTTGGCCGCCGGCGGCACATGCACATACTTCTTGCGGCCGGCCCAAAAGCACAGCGTGGCGATGGCCATCAGCACGCCGGGAATGCCAAAGGCGACGCTGGCACCGAACTTCTCCAGGAAGATCGGCATCAGCAGCGAGGCGAAGAAGGATCCGAAATTGATGATCCAGTAGAAGGCGTCGAAGACCTTCTGCGCGAGGCTGCGATTGCTCTTGTCAAACTGATCGCCGACGAAGGAGCTGACCAGCGGCTTGATGCCACCCGAGCCCACCGCGATCAGGAAGAGGCCGCTGTAGAAACCCGTCTGGTTGTTCTCGAAGATCGAGAGGCAGGCATGGCCCCCGCAGTAGAGCAGGCTCAGCCAGAAGATGGTGTTGTACTTGCCGAAGAAGCGGTCAGCCACCCAGCCGCCCAGCAAGGGAAAGAAATAGACGCCGATCACGAAGGTGTGAAACACCTCCTTGGCCTCGCCCTTGCGCAGCTCCTCGGGGATCGACAGCAGCAGACTCGTCATCAGGAAGACGGTCAGGATGTTGCGCATGCCGTAGAAGCTGAAGCGCTCGCAACCCTCGTTGCCGATGATGTAGGGGATCTGCCGGGGCAGCCTGGGTGCCGCGACGGCGGCGCTGTTGACGGGGATGGAGCTCACGGCGGGGCGCATTCTTTGGAAGAGGCGCCACTGTATGCGAAGCGCGCCCGCGCGCCATCAGGGACGGCCCCTGGGGCGTCCCTGAGTTCTCAGTGCTCCGAGATCAGTGAAAGCGCTCGGCGCGGGTCTTCATCTGCATCTGCATGTCCATCTGCATGGTCACCTGCGTCGGCAGCTGCGTATTCACATGCGCGATGATTTCCATGTCCTGACGCAGCGGCAGGCGGTCCGCCACGCGGTAGTCCATCGTGCCCTTGCCGGAGCCGCTCAGCTCCACCTTGAGGTTCTTGCCGGGATCTGTACCGGGTGCCATCTCCATCGTCATCTTCAGGGTGGAGTCGAAGTGTGCGATGCCGTGCTCGATGGACCTCAGCGTCAGCACGATGCTGGCCTGCACGTGCGCGTTCTGGGGCAGTTGCTGCATCGGCATGCGCAGATCGAACGGAATCTCGGCGGTATCACCGATCTTCATGTGCCGGCCTTCCAGAGGGGCCATCGCGCCGAAGGCTTCCTTGAGCACGCCTTGTGCAATGGTTTCCATGACCTTCGGGTCCCTGAGCGCGGGCATATTGCTTTTCACGCGCAGGATCTGGAAGCCACCGGTCGTTTGGTTGGTCAAGGCATCGATCTCGACGCCGCCCATCACATTGGGCATTTGCTTGGCGGGCTCGTCGCCGACCTTCATTTGCATGCGGCCGTCCTCGCCACGTACATGCAGCAGGTAGTCGCCCTTCGCATCGGTCTCGCTGGCTTCCACGCGCATGTTCATGCCCATGTCCATGTGGATGCCCTTGGGCATCTTCTTCAGGCCCTCGATCACCTTGGCGCGATCGGCTTCGTTGGTGTTGGCTCCGGGCAGCATGTTCATCGCCATCTGCATCTTCATGTCGATGCTCTGGCGCAGCTTGTCGCCGGGGCGGGGCAGGAAATGCAGTTCAACGCTTTGTGGATCGGCGTTGGCTGCGTGGGCCGATGGGGCCAGCAAAGGCAGGAGAAGGGCGAGGGCAAGAACGCGCATGAATGGAACTCCAAGGGCTGGAACCGGCGCATCATGCCAGCGCATTCGACCGCTGCAAACGTAAAGAGCCGCCACAACTTGCGCTGTGGCGGCTCTTCTCATCTGCCTTGCGGCATCAGGGCTGCGTTTCGAACGGCAGCTTGACTTGCGCCAGATCCTTGCGTGTCTCGACCAAGACCAGCGGGCCTTCGTCGATCACGACCACCGGTGCGCGCTCGCGCGGCACATGCACGGCCTTGGGCTCGGCGGCGATGGCGGCTTGCACGGCGGCGATCTTGTCGGCATCCGAGTTGACCCATTGCAGGCCCGAGGCCAGAGCCATCGTTTGCAGCGTGTCGACAGCCAGCACGAAAGCCGGCTCGACAGGCGCTGCAACGGGAGCAGGGGCCGGGACAGGGGCCGGAGCCGGAGCCGGAGCAGCAACAGGAGCTGCGACCGGCGCTGCGACGGCGACCGTTTCGGCTGCGGGCACGAGTTCGGCTTGGACCGGCACGGCCGCTTCTTCGCCCGTGGCTTCAACCTGGCCATCGGCCACACCGTCACGACGTTCGCGACGATAACGATCGCGGCTGCGGCGGCGACGGCCGTCGCGGCTGTGGCCTTCACCGGTGTCGTCGCCGTCAGTCGGTTCAGCGCCTTCGGTGCGCGCTTCGGCCGACTCTTCCGAGCCTTCCTCAGCGCCGGCTGGTGCTGCGGAAGCTTCTGCGGCTTCGTCCGCCGTCTCCGTCGCTTCGCTCGAACCGTCCTCGTTCACCGGAGCGCCGTCCTCGCGGCCACGGCCACCACGGCGGCGGCGGCGGCTGCGGCCTTGACGTTCTTCCGTCGTGCCTGCTTCGGCAGCAGGCTGATGGCTGGCAGGTTCGCCGGCCTCAGCCTGACTGTCGACAAATGCGGGCGCATCATGACCGCTCGGCAGGTCGAGCGCGCCTTGTGCGGCATGCATCGGAGCGACGTCCTCGGCGGTGCGTTGCGGACGGTCGGCACGTTCACCGCGCTCACCACGGTTGCGACCGCGCTCAGGGCGCTCGCCGCGCTCCGCGCGTTCCTGACGCTCGGGGCGTTGTTGCTCGCTGCTGCCTTCGGGCTTCTCGGCGCGCTCGGGGCGACGGTTGTTGCCACGGTCGCCACGCTCAGGGCGCTGCTGCTGTTCACCACGTTCGCCGCGAGCCTCTTGCGGCTTGTCGCTGCGTCCACCTTCACGGCGCGCGTTGTTGCGTTCGCCGCCACGGTCACCGCGCTCACCACGCTCGCCGCGTCCACCACGACGGCTGCCATCACGGCCGCCTTCGCGCTTCTTCTCGCCTTGGCCGGCGGGCTTGGCTTCAGCGGGCTTGGCGACCGGGGCCGGTGCCGCTTCGCTGGCGCCGAACAGGTTCTTGAGCCAACCGAAGAAACCACCGCTGGCCGGCACAGGCGCAGCCACCACAGGCGCCGGAGCGGCAGCCTTGGCCACGGGCTCGGGCTTGGGTGCGGCCACCGGGGCAGGCATCTCGGGCAGGATGCCCTTGATCACCGGCTCTTGCTTGTTCTTCTTCTCGCCGTCGTTGCGGCGGGTGATGCCGACCTCATCGGTCGGCTCTTCGATCATCGTGTAGCTGGCCTGCAGGTTCTCCAGACGCGGGTCGTCGTGGCGCAGGCGTTCGAGCTTGTAGTTCGGCGTCTCGAGATGTTTGTTGGGCACGAGCAGCACGGTGACGCGTTGCTTGAGCTCGATCTTGGTGATCTCGGTGCGCTTCTCGTTCAGCAGGAAGGAGGTCACTTCCACCGGCACTTGCACGTGCACGGCGGCGGTGTTGTCCTTCATCGCTTCTTCCTGGACCATGCGCAGGATCTGCAGCGCGCTGGATTCGGTGTCGCGGATGTGGCCGGTACCGTTGCAACGCGGGCAGGTGATGTGATTGCCTTCGCTCAGCGCCGGGCGCAGGCGCTGGCGGCTCAGTTCGAGCAGGCCGAACTTGCTGATCGAGGCGAACTGCACGCGGGCGCGGTCCTGGCGCAGCGCGTCGCGCAGGCGTTGCTCGACGTCGCGGCGGTTCTTCGACTCTTCCATGTCGATGAAGTCGACGACGATCAGGCCACCCAGATCGCGCAAGCGCATCTGGCGGGCGATTTCGTCGGCCGCTTCAAGATTGGTGCGGGTCGCGGTTTCCTCGATGTCGCCGCCGCGCGTGGCGCGGGCCGAGTTGACGTCCACCGAGACGAGCGCTTCGGTGTGGTCGATCACGATGGCGCCGCCCGAGGGCAGGTTGACCGTGCGGCTGAAGGCGGTTTCGATCTGGTGTTCGATCTGGAAGCGGCTGAACAGCGGCGCGTCGTCGCGGTAGCGCTTCACGCGATGGCCCTGGTCGGGCATCACGTGGTTCATGAACTGGCTGGCCTGTTCGTACAGGTCATCCGTGTCGATCAGGATCTCGCCGATGTCGGCGGTGAAGTAATCGCGGATCGCGCGGATCACCAGGCTCGATTCCTGGTAGATCAGGTAGGCGCCCTTGCCACCCTTGGCCGCATCGTCGATGGCGGTCCAGAGCTTGAGCATGTAGTTCAGGTCCCACTGCAGTTCGGCGGCGGAGCGGCCGATACCTGCGGTGCGAGCGATGAGCGACATGCCCTTCGGGTACTCGAGCTGGTCGAGGTTTTCTTTCAGCTCTTCGCGGTCTTCGCCCTCGATGCGGCGCGAAACGCCACCGCCGCGCGGGTTGTTGGGCATCAGCACCAGGTAGCGGCCGGCCAGGCTCACGAAGGTGGTCAGGGCCGCGCCCTTGTTGCCACGCTCTTCCTTCTCGACCTGGACCAGCAGCTCCTGGCCTTCCTTGATCGCTTCCTTGATGGTGGCGTTCTTGACCTCGACGCCGTCACGGAAGTATTGACGCGAGATTTCCTTGAACGGCAGGAAGCCGTGGCGGTCTTCGCCGTAGTCGACGAAACAGGCTTCGAGCGAGGGCTCGACGCGGGTCACGACCGCCTTGTAGATATTGCCTTTGCGCTGCTCGCGGCCTTCGATTTCGGTCTCGAAGTCCAGCAGCTTCTGTCCATCAACGATGGCCAGACGACGCTCTTCTTGCTGCGTCGCATTGATCAGCATGCGTTTCATCAAATCACTCCTCGCGCAGGGCTTTGCCGTGCGCTACATCGCTTATCCCGATGCACGGGCAATGGAGGAGAACCGAGGAAGGAATCGCCCTGGACTGACCTCGTTCGGCGAGACGCCGCGAGAGGAGGTCAGCGTTGGCGCGTGCGGCCGAGCAGTTCTGGCGTTGGCTCCGATTCCCGAACGCGCTCTTGGCGCGGCCCGACCACGGCTGACAGGCGTCGCGGCATGAAGCCTGCGACGCCACGAACGGCGGTGGGGGTGGGGGAATGGCTGGAGTTCATCCGCTTCAAGACTGCTGGACGCTGGCAAGAGGCTCTGTGACAAGCCTCCCACCGTGAAACCTTATTCGTGCTGCCGAGACCCATCAAACACAATGGCGCTCGACTCAGCGTGGTTCGTTCTACATTGCTCTGCCGCGCATGCCTGGAGGCTGCCTGGTCACTTGGGGACAAGGCCCGAATCCAAACAAGCGCGTTGCATCACCCTTGTTGACGCGGCCTGGGAACATTCCCGTGCCCGCATCGCACCTCGCGCCGCCAGCTAAAATCTGAAAAATCAAATACTTACGGCACGAATGTGGTGACCAACATTATAGGGGCGAAAGCCAAGGCATCTGCTGCCGGCAAAACCCCGGAAAGCGTTCAGAGTCCTCGGGTAAAACCCGAAGTCCGGCGCGTCACCATCGACGAAGGGTCGGCCGGGCAGCGCCTGGACAACTTCCTCCTGCGGGAGCTCAAGGGCGTGCCCAAGACCCACATTTACCGGGTGATCCGGGCCGGGGAAGTGCGCGTCAACAAGGGCCGTGCGCAGGCCGATACCCGGCTGGAGCTGGGTGATGAAGTGCGAGTACCGCCCGTTCGGCTGCCCGAAAAAGCGGCAGCGGCACCCGTTCCGGCGCGCGAATTCCCGATTCTTTATGAGGACGACCATCTCGTTGCCATCAACAAACCGGCCGGCGTGGCGGTGCATGGCGGATCGGGTGTCAGCTTCGGCGTGATCGAGCAATTGCGTCGCGCGCGGCCGCAAGCGAAGTTTTTGGAACTCGTGCATCGGCTCGACAAGGAAACCTCGGGCCTGTTGCTGGTGGCCAAGAAGCGCAGTGCGCTGGTCGCCTTGCAGGATCAGTTCCGCGAGCGCGAGACGGGCAAGACCTACGCGGCCCTGGTCAACGGTGCGTGGCCGGCCAACAAGAAGGTCATCGACGTGGCCCTGCTCAAATTCATCGGCAGCGATGGCGAGCGATGGGTGAGGGCGGTCGAGAACTCGCACGACCCGCAAGCCGAGCAGGCCAAGCGCTCGATCAGTCTCGTGCGCGTGGCCAAGACCTTTGCCGAGCATTCGCTGCTCGACGTGACGATCAAGACCGGCCGCACGCACCAGATCCGTGTCCATCTGTCCCACGCCGGCCATGCCATCGTGGGCGACCCCAAGTACGGCGATTTCGAGGCCAACCGTGTGATTGCACGCGGCGCGCTCAAGTTCGACCGCATGTTCCTGCACGCCAAGCGCCTGGCCTTCACCCACCCGGCCACGGGCCAGGAGATCGAGCTGCTGGCGCCGCTGCCTCCCGAGTGCGAGGCTTTGATAGCAAAGTTATGAGACCCCAGCAGTTCGACTTGATTGCCTTCGATTGGGATGGCACGCTTTACGACTCGACGGCCTTGATCACGCATTGCATCCAGCAGTCGGCCGTCGATCTGGGCCTGCCGCGCCCGTCTGATGAAGATGCCAGTTATGTGATCGGCATGTCGCTGGCGAAGGCGCTGCAACATGCGGTGCCGACGTTGCCGATCGAACGCTATGACGAATTGGCCAAGGCCTATCGCCACCACTACCTGTCTGCGCACGACAAGGTCATGCTGTTCAATGGCACGCGCGAGATGCTGGAGGGCTTGCAGGCTCGCCACCACTGGCTGACGATCGCCACCGGCAAGAACCGCCGGGGCCTGGACGAGGCGCTGAGGCTGTCCAAGCTCGACGAATTGTTCGACGGCAGCCGCACGGCCGACGAGACGGCTGGCAAACCTCACCCGCAGATGCTGCTGGAGCTGATGCGCGAGTTCGGCGCCGAGCCCGAGCGCACGCTGATGGTGGGCGACACCACGCACGACCTGCAGATGGCGCAGAACGCCGGCGTGCCCAGCGTCGCCGTCAGCTTCGGCGCGCATGATGCGGAGCTGTTCGCGGAGTTCAATCCGCTCTTTGTGGCGCATTCGACCGCCGAACTGCATCAATGGCTTCTCGCTAACGCCTGAAATGAACGAACCCGAAAAGCCAGGCGCCCAGCCGCTGTGCGAGTCCACCGAACTCGAAGAGCGCGGCAAGGCCCACACCTTCGACGTGCTGCAATACCGCCGACCCGCTCGCGCGTTTGCGCTGCGTTTTGAAGGCCAGGTTGTCGCCTACCTGAACCGCTGCGCCCATGTGCCGACCGAGATGGACTGGCAGGAAGGCGAGTTCCTCGACAGCGGCAAGCAGTTCATCATGTGCAGCATCCACGGTGCCGTGTATGACCCGCGCACCGGCCGCTGCGTGACCGGCATGTGCGGCCGCATGGGGCTGACCAAGATCGAAGTGGAGGAGCGTGAGGGCAAGGTGTATTGGTACCCTTCCCGCGACACGCGTCCCGTTTTTGAAGACTGACCATGAGTACCGAAGACCAACTGCCGCCGCCGATTCCCGATCCCCTGCCACCGGTTCCTCCCGTGGCGCCAGCGCCTGGGAGGCCGGGTTACGAAGCCGTGCTTGCGCAATTCGCCCAGGAATACATGCGCGACCGCCGCAGCGCGCGGCGCTGGAAGCTTTTCTATCGCGTGCTCTGGCTGACCCTGCTCTGCGGCTTGCTGTGGGTGGTGTTGGCGTCGCGGTATCACATGAACCCGCCTTCGTCGCCGCACACGGCACTCGTCGAAGTGCGCGGAGAAATTGCGGAAGACACCGATGCCAGCGCCGAGCTGATCGTCTCCGCGCTCAAGGACGCCTTTGCCGACCCGGGCGCGCAGGCCATCGTGATGCGCTTCAACTCGCCGGGCGGCAGCCCCGTGCAGGCGGGCATCGTCAATGACGAGATCAACCGTCTGCGTGCTCAATATCACAAGAAGGTCTACGCAGTGTGCGAGGAGATCTGTGCCTCGGGCGCCTATTACATGGCCGCCGCGGCCGATGAAATCTATGTGGACAAGGCTTCCGTCGTCGGCTCCATCGGGGTGCTGATGGACAGCTTCGGTTTCACGGGCGTGATGGAGAAAGTTGGCGTTGAGCGCCGCCTGCTGACCGCCGGCGCCAACAAGGGCATGCTCGATCCATATTCCCCCTTGCCGCCCAAGCAGCGCGCCTATGCGCAGGCCATGCTCGACCAGATCCACCAGCAGTTCATCGACGTGGTGCGTGAAGGCCGTGGCAAGCGCTTGAAGGAAACGCCTGACACCTTCTCGGGCCTGTTCTGGAACGGCGAAGAAGCCGTCAAGATGGGCCTCGCCGACGATTTCGGCAATCTAGATTTTGTCGCCCGCGAGGTGGTCAAGGCCGAGGATGTGATCGACTACACGCCGCGCGACAACGTGGCCGAGCGGCTGGCCAAGCGCTTCGGCGCGGCCTTGGGCGAGAGCGCGATCAAGTCGCTGCGAAGCCTGCCTTCGATCCGTTGACCTTCAGCTGATATGCGGCGTTATGTCTTCGCGCTGATCCTGGCGGCAGGGCAGGCCTCGGCCCAGGTGCCGACGCTGACCCTGGAGTCCTTGCCGCGCCCGGCCACGCCGCCGGCCGAGGTCGGACCTGTCGTGCCGGCGCAGGTCGAACGCTGGCGCCAGGAGGGTGAGGCCGCCGAGAACGGCGATGGCCAGCCGCGCGATCCGGTGCTGGCTGCGCAGCTCTATTGCCGCGCCGCGCGCTACGGTGACGCGGTGGCGCAATACAACCTGGCCTGGATGCTTACCAATGGACGCGGTATCCGGCAGAACGATGCTGAGGCGGCGCACCTGTTTGCGGCTGCGGCCGAGCAGGGCATCGTGCAGGCCGAGAACATGGCCAAGCGGCTGGGCACGCCGCTCGGGCCGACGCCGCCTTGCCTGCGCCCGCCGGAGGCGGATGCAGTGACGAAGCCGCAGGCGGCCAAATCGCCGCGAACGTCTCGAACCGCGACGGGCTTTGTCACGCTGCCGCCGCCTGCGAACGCGCCGGCCGTGATCGTCCGATTCGTCGATATCGTGGCGCCGGACTACAAGCTTTCGCCTTCGCTGGTGCTCGCCTTGATGGCCACCGAATCAAATTTCGATCCGCTCGCGGTTTCGAACAAGAACGCGCAGGGGCTGATGCAACTGCTGCCCGATACGGCGCTGCGCTTCAAGGTCACGAAGCTCACCGATCCGACGCAGAACATCCGTGGCGGCATGGCTTATCTGCGCTGGTTGCTGGCGTATTACCAGGGCGATCTGCCTCTTGTGCTGGCGGCCTACAACGCGGGTGAGAAGGCCGTTGATCGCTATCACGGCGTGCCTCCTTACGCTGAGACGCGCAACTACGTGCGCCTGATCACAGCGCGGCTGGCGGGCCAGTATTGGCATCCATTTGATGCTTCAATCGCTGAGCCCTCGCCGATCATGGCGCGATAGCTCGCGCGCTCAGGCGCTCCTGGTCTCAAGGTCGAACAAGGCACGCTGCAAGCTGCTGGCGCTGGGTTTGTCCACGAACACGCATTGCTTGCCGTGGCGCTTGCAATGGTCCTTCACTCGCCAGTACGCGTCGTGGCTGATGCAGCCGGTCTGGCAGATCACCAGATCGGCGGCCGCGAGGCTGGCGTCGAGCTTGGCCGAGGCGTCTTCTTCGCCGCCGTCATGGTGCAGGAAGCGCCCGCCGGTGCGCTCGATCAGCTGACGGTAGACGGGCACCACGGATTGCCGACCGCCCACGCACAGCACAGCCTGCTCGCCGAGTTGAGGCAACTGCCGTTCTTCAATCGCCATCTCGGCGCCGGCATCCGGTTCCGCTTGAGTCAGCTCTGCGCTGCGACGACATTGGCGCTCGAGCTCCTGACGCGCGTTCAGCAAGGCGTGCTCCAGTTCGTGGATGCGAGCCTGCTGCCGCGTGATCTGCTCGGCCTGCTGCTGGCGATGTCGCAGCCCCGGCACCGAGGCTTCGAGCGCTTGCATGTCCTCGCGCAGGCTGGCGATGAGCGTGTCGCGCCCGAGCAGCACGGCGCGCTGCTGCAGCAGCTCGGCGGCCTGTTTCTCGATCTGCATCGCGCGCTCCTGCAGCAGCCGGGTGCTGCGTTGCTGGATCTGCGCCAACGCCCGCGTGAGCACCAGGTTCTCATCGCTCAGCGCCTCCAGTTGCTGCAGATCCGCACGGTTGGCGGCGCCCACCTGATGCTGGACCATGTGGATGTCTCGCAGCACGCGCTCCTGCAGAGGCTCGTCGCAGCGGGGATGGGTGAGCGTTGCCCAGAGCGTGCCGGCAATCGTGCTGCCGCTTTGCTCGGTGCCGCATTCAGCCTTGCGCGTGTCCTCCCACCAGAGAGCCAAGGCGGGCGTGCTCTTGTGCTGGGCAGCCAGGCGGATCGCGCGCAGATAGCGCTGGTCCAACTCGCGTTGCAGCAACTCGGCCATCGGGCTGCGGTGGCCGCATTCAGTGATGGCGCCGCAATGCAATTCGTAGTCGGTGGCCCGGACGTTGCCGGCAGGCATGTTCAAGCGCCGGCGCAAGAGCGGCATCGGCAGGCACACGCCGATCACAGGGCACAAAGCCTGCGGGGGCAGATCCCACAGGCGACGGCGGCGCGATCCGCGTGTCTCCGCGGTCGTCGGAGCTGTGTCGACAAAAGGCAGCGCCTTGGTGGGCACTGTACTGGGTCGAATCAGACCGCTGAAGACATTCAGGACATTGGGTTTGCTGCACATGGATGCTGCCTAGTGAGCCTTCTGGGTTGAAGGCCGGCACGGGCTGGCAAGCGCTGGCTGGTGCGGGAAATGAGAATTGGGGTTCGTGCCGTACGGCCGGAGCCCTGGCTTACTGCTTACTTGGTCAGGATCAGCTTGCCCAGGGAAGTCAGGCGCAGTCGATAGAGCTGTCCTGCATGGTCGATCTCGATTTCGCGGTCGTTGCCCAACAGGGCATGGCTGGTGAGCCGCCTGCGCGGCGTCGAGGCGCCGACCGGCGATGTGACCAGCGCGGGAGGCGGCTGGCCGACGTGGGGGTGGGGCGTGGATTTCATGGGCTTATGCTAATGCGAATAATTCGCAATTGCAACGCTTTTTGGATGCGCGCCAGGATCACGGGACTGCGTCTGAGAACGCTTTGCATGCAGAACGCCCGAGCGCGGACTTTGGTGTGTGGACAACGCCGGAGCGAGCACAATGCGGGCCGAAACCCTATCCAAGGAGCACAAAAATGAAGGGCGATGCCAAGGTTCTCGAATATCTCAATGCACAGCTCAAGAACGAGCTCACCGCGATCAACCAGTACTTTCTGCATGCGCGCATGCTCAAGAACTGGGGCCTGGAGCGCCTCGCCAAGCACGAGTACGAAGAGTCCATCGAGGAGATGAAGCACGCCGACAAGCTGATCGAACGCATCCTCACGCAGGAAGGTCTGCCCAATCTGCAGGATCTTGGCAAGCTCTACATCGGTGAGAGCGCCATCGAGACGCTGCACTGCGACCTGCGCGTCGAGATGAGCTCGCACCCGCTGTTGAAAGAAGCCATCGCGTACTGCGAGAGCGTGCGTGACTATGTTTCGCGCGAGATCCTCGAGGACATCCTCAGCGATACCGAGGAGCACATCGACCATCTGGAAACCCAGATCGCGCTGGTGGCACAGGTGGGTGAGCAGAACTGGCTGCAGACGCAGATGGGCTGAGGGGTGGGCTGAAGTCCGGCGGAGAAACCCCAGGATTTCACGACTTGATGTGAACCCGATTGAGAAGGGTTCGCATTTGCGTTAGTATCCGCTTCAGAGCATTTCTCTCTCTCTCTGAAGCCGCCATGATCGTCTGCCTCTGCCACCGAGTTTCCGACCGCGACATCCGCCGCAGCGTGGAATCGGGCGTGCGCAACTTCGACGTGCTGCAAGACGAAACCTGCGTGGCGGCCGGCTGCGGCTGCTGCCTTGACTGCGCTCGCGAAATCTTCGACGAAGCGCTGGCCGCCTGCCCGGCCGAGGCTCCCGTGCGCAAGGTCTTCCCGCTCGTCGCGGTCTGAGTCTGACGCACGGCTGAAGCCGTGCAAAGCTGCCGTTACGACCTGGCCCAGTTCTTTGCCAAGCCTTCGACTTCTTCATCCCCACGACGCAAGAACTTCAAGAGCGCTCCCGATGCTGTGAGTGCGCAAGAGCAATCGAGCGCATTTCAAGAAAAAGGAGTTCCTATGAAGAAAATGGCATATGCCCTGCTGGCTCTGGCTGGCGTTGCGGGCTTGGCTCAAGCAGCCGATTCAAATGGCGCCACTGGCGTTTATGGTGGTGTGTCCGTTGGCGCTGCGCGTGATCGGTCGGACTCGCCGGTTGCTCCCACGGACCGCAGCGCGACCAGCTACAACATCTATGGCGGCTACAGCTTCACACCCAACTTGGCCGTGGAGTTGGGCTACACCGACCTCGGCCGTTTCGACACCACGAACGGCGGCCTCAAGGCGCGCGGCACCTACGCCGACGTGGTGGGCAAGCTGCCGATCGCCGACAAGTTCTCATTGCTGGGACGCGTCGGCGCATTCAACGGGCACTTGAAGGACGTCGACAACGTCAACGGCAATGTGTCGGACAGCGGCACGCGCTTCAAGATCGGCGCGGGCTTGCAATACGACCTCACCAGCAATGTCGCCTTGCGCGGTGAATGGAACCGCTACAAGTTCAACACCTCGGCCGGCAATCCCGGCATCAACGACATCTCGGCTGGCTTGAACTTCAAGTTCTGATCGAACGAGCGCTGTCCGACCGGCTCAGGCTTTGAGCAGGCCTTTGGTTTCGATGAAATCGATCACCTGAGCCAAGCCTGCGCCGGTCTTCAGATTGCTCATCACGAAGGGGCGCGTTGGCCGCATGCGCTTCGTGTCAGCTTCCATCACATCGAGATTCGCGCCTACGTACGGGGCGAGATCGGTCTTGTTGATCACAAACAGATCGCTCTTGGTGATGCCGGGCCCGCCCTTGCGCGGAATCTTCTCGCCAGCCGCCACGTCGATCACATAGATCGTCAGGTCGGACAACTCGGGGCTGAAGGTGGCGGCGAGGTTGTCGCCGCCCGATTCGATGAAGACGATGTCGGCGTTCGGGTAGAGACCCAGCATGCGATCGACGGCTTCGAGATTGATCGAGGCATCTTCGCGAATCGCGGTGTGCGGGCAGCCGCCTGTCTCCACGCCCATGATGCGCTCGGGCTCCAGCGCGCCGGCCACCGTCAGCAGGCGCTGGTCTTCCTTGGTGTAGATGTCGTTGGTGACCACCACCAGGTCATAGCGGTCGCGCAGACTTTTGCAGAGCACTTCCACCAGCGTCGTCTTGCCCGAGCCGACGGGGCCGCCCACGCCCACTCGCAGGGGAGGCAGATGTTTGGTGCGACCGGGAATGGAATGAAGTGCCGAGCTCATGGATGCTTTGCTGTCAGTGGAAGCTGGAGACTAGCAAATTGCGAGCCGAGCATGAAAAAACCGCGTGGGGCGCGAGCCCGACGCGGTTTCAAGAGAGGCGGGAAGTGATTACTTCGAGGCAGCTGCCGCAGGAGCGGCGGCTTCGGTTTTCTTCGCCTTGGCGTGATGCTTGTGCGCCTTGGCGGCCGGGGCAGAGGCTGCGGCGGTAGCAGGAGCGGCGGCTGCAGGAGCTTCGGCCGCCATGGCAACGCCGGCGCTCAGGGCCAGCAGGGCAGGGATCAGGGCGGTCTTGATTGCGTTCATGAGGTGTTCCTCCGGGTTTGCGAAAGTGCCCCGTCTCAACGAGGCCTGTAAAGCCTGCGTTGACTGCAGGGCCGGCCTTTGCAATGCGTTACACAATGAAGGCTTCAACCCTTCAGAATGCTGACGCTATGTTTGATTGGCAGAGTTCCTACTCCAGCGTGCGCAGTCCGCTGTTTGCGCGCAATATCGTCTCCACTTCGCATCCGCTGGCGGCGCAGGCCGGCTTGCGCATGCTGGCGCAGGGCGGCAATGCGGTGGATGCGGCGATTGCCGCTGCGGCCTGCATGACGCTGGTCGAGCCCTGCAGCAACGGCCTCGGCTCCGATGCTTTCTGCATCCTCTGGGATGGGCAGCAATTGCATGGGCTCAACGCCTCCGGCACCGCGCCCGAGGCCTGGACGTCCGAGCATTTCTTCAAGACTTACGGCGCTGATGCCAAGGCGCCGCCGCAGCGTGGTTGGGGCAGTGTGACCGTGCCCGGCGCGGTCGCGGCCTGGGCGACGATGAGCGAGCGTTTCGGCAAGCTGCCTTTTGCCGATCTGATGGCGCCAGCCATCGAGATCGCCGAGCGCGGTTATGCGGTGCCCGTCATCGTGCAACGCAAATGGGCGATGGCCGCTGCCTTGCCGGACCTCACCGCTCAACCCGGCTTCGCGCAAGCCTTCCTGCCCAAGGGCCGTGCGCCCGAGGTCAGCGAGTTGTTCCGCTTTCCGGACGCCGCGCGCACGTTGCGCCTGATCGCGCAGACGCGCGGCGAGGCCTTTTATCGCGGTGAGGTGGCTGAAGCGATCGCAGCCTTTGCCAAGGCCACCGGCGGCGCGCTGACTGCCGCTGATCTGGCGAGTTATGCGCCTGAATGGGTCGGCACGATCTCGCAGGATTACGCGGGCCACACGCTGCATGAGATCCCGCCCAACGGCCAAGGCATCGCAGCGTTGATCGCGCTGGGCATCCTGCAGCACCTCGACCATCGCAGCCATGTCGTGGACAGCACGCAGGCCCAACATCTGCAGATCGAGGCCATGAAGCTCGCCTTCGCCGATACCTACCGTTATGTGAGCGACCCGCGCAGCATGAAGGTCAAGGTGGCGGAGCTGCTGGATCCGGCCTATCTGGCCGAGCGCGCCAGATTGGTCAACCCTCACCGCGCCCAGGACTTTGCCTGCGGCAATCCGGTCAAGGGTGGCACGATCTACCTCACGGTGGCCGATGAGAGTGGCATGATGGTGAGCTTCATCCAGAGCAATTACATGGGCTTCGGCTCCGGGCTTGTGGTGCCAGGCTACGGCGTGTCCTTGCAGAATCGCGGCCATTGCTTCACGCTCGAAGAAGGCCACGCCAACCAGGTCGCGCCGGGCAAGAAACCTTTCCACACGATCATCCCGGCCTTCCTGATGAAGGACGGCGCCCCGCAGATGAGCTTCGGGGTGATGGGCGGCAATATGCAGCCGCAAGGCCATATGCAGACCTTGGTGCGCATGCTTGACCACGGCCAGCAGCCACAGGCGGCCTGCGATGCGCCGCGCTGGCGCTACAACGAGGGCTTGTCGATCAATATCGAGCCGCATGCGCCGGCCGAGACGATCGAAGGCCTGCGGCAACTCGGCCACCAGATCGGCGACATTCACGACAGCTACCAGGACTTCGGCGCCGGCCAGTTCATCTGGGGGCTCGGCGACCCGGCCGTGGAAGGTTACGTGGCCGCCAGCGATCCACGGCGCGACGGCGCGGCGGTCGGGTACTAGCCATGAACCGGCGCGCACTGACGGCCTTGTTCGCCTCGGTGCTCGCCTGTGCTTCTGGTTGCGGAGGTGGCGGCGGAGCCGCGACGACACCCGCGCCACCTCCGCCAGCACCACCGCCACCCGCGCCGGCGCCTGCTCCGGCAGCCGTCCAGATGACGACGCTGAACACCAGCCTGCAGAGTCCTTGGGGCCTGGCCTTCCTGCCTGACGGCGAGATGTTGGTGACACAACGAGCGGGCAGCATCGTGCGGCTTTCCAGCGACGGCCGCAGCACGGTGGCCACGCTCAGCGGTGTGCCCGTCGTCGATGCACGCGGGCAGGGCGGCCTGCTCGACATCGCCCTGGACCCCGATTTCGCCAGCAGCCCCTGGGTCTACTTCTGCTACGCCGAGCCGGGCACCGGCACGGACACCGGCCACACCGGCACAGCCGTGGCGCGGGCCAAGCTGGTCGGCAATGCCTTGCAGGAGCTGGCTGTGATCTTCCGGCAACAGCCGAAGGTCAGCGGCTCGCTGCAATACGGCTGCCGGCTCGTGTTCGCGCGCGACAAGAATCTCTTTGCCACGCTGGGCGAGCGGGCGCTCGGCAGCCCGGCGCAGGATCTGGCGCAGACGCTCGGCAAGGTCGTGCGCATTGCGCGCGACGGCAGCATTCCCTCAGGCAACCCCAGCCTTGGCGCATCGGCCTTGCCCGGTATCTGGAGCTTGGGCCATCGCAACCCCGAAGGTGCGGCCTTGAATCCGACGACGGGTGAGCTCTGGATCAGCGAACATGGCCCGCAGGGTGGCGACGAGATCAATATCTCGCGATCGGGCGGCAATTACGGCTGGCCGATCCGCAGCTACGGTTGCAATTACGGCGACCCCGTGGGTGATGCCTGTCGTATCGGCGGCGGTACGCATGCGCCCGACTACGTCGAGCCGCTGACCTATTGGGTGCCCACCTCGATCGCGCCTTCGGGTCTGGCTTTCTACACGGGCAGCATGTTCCCGGAATGGCAGGGCCAGCTGTTCTCGGGCTCGCTCGCCGGCCAGGCGCTCTGGCGCCTGCAGCTCGACGGCAACACGGTGGTGGCGCGCGAGGCCCTGTATGGCAATCTGGGCGAACGCTTCCGCGACGTTCGCCAGGCGCCCGATGGCGCGCTCCTGCTGCTCACCGACAGCGGCAAACTGCTGCGGCTTTCGCGTTGATCTCGCTCGCTCTCATCAACATGACTTCTTGCTTTGAGCCGGCTGCTTGGTAACATCGCGGCTCCCTTCCATGACGCCATGACCAAGCTCCTCGACCGCACTCGACCGTGATCTGAAACGCGCCTCCTGCTGGCGCCTGCTTCAGCTCGCCCCCTGCTCTGTCGACTGCTTGGAGACTCCGATGTATCCGCTCTTGCGATCATGGCGTGATCGCCTCATAGGCTTGTTGCGCCTGCCCCCTGAAGACCTGCTTCGCAATGCCATCTACCGGCGCTTGTGGAGCTCCATCCTGATCAGCTCGCTCGGTGCTCAGATCACCATGCTGGCGCTGCCGTTGACGGCCGCCGTGCTGTTGCATGCCACGCCCACGCAGATGGGCCTGCTGACCTCGATGGAAATCGCGCCCTTCGTGTTGTTTTCGCTGCCGTCCGGCGTGTGGCTGGACCGCGTGCGCAAGCTGCCGGTCTATGTGCTCGGCGAGGCCACGCTGGGTCTGACCGTCTTGACCGTGCCGCTCGCCGCTTATCTCGATTGGCTCAGCATGGGCTGGCTTTATCTCGTGGCTTTCGTGCTGGGCATGGTCTACACCACGGCCGGCAGCGCGGCGCAGATCGTGCTGACGCAGGTGGTGAGCCGTGACCGTCTGGTCGAAGCGCATGCCAAGAACGCGCTGGCGTCTTCGGGCGCCGAAGTGGCCGGGCCTGGCGTGGCGGGCTTGCTGATCAAGCTGCTCGGCGCGCCGGTGGCCCTGGCGGTCGACGCCTGCCTGGTGCTGACCTCAGCCTTCATCCTGCGCGGGGTGCAGGTCAAGGAGGAACTGCACAAGACCACGGGCGCGGAATTCTGGCGCGACATGAAGGAGGGCCTGATGTTCGTGCGCCATCGCGCGCTGCTGGTGAGCCTGGCCTGCGCGGTCGGGGGCTGGCAGTTCTGCAACAACGCGGCCCAGGTGGTGCAGATCCTGTACGCGACGCGCAGCCTCGGCCTGTCAGGCCAGACGGTCGGGCTTTGCTATGTTGCCCTGGGCGCGGGCACGGTGCTGGCCAGTGTGTTCGGCCATCGCATCAGCCGCCGACTCGGGCCTGGACCTTGTTTGGTGGCCGGTATTGGCACGAGCGGCCTCGGTTGGTTGGCGCTGGCCGTGATGCCCGCCAACGCCTTTGGCGTGGTGGCGTTTGCCTTCATGCTGTTCACCTTCGGCATCGGCGCGGTGCTCATCTTCATCAACTTCCTGTCGCTGCGCCAATCGGTCACGCCGGCTCCGATGCTCGGTCGCATGACCAGCACGATGCGCTGGCTGATCCTGATCCCGGCGGGCCCGGGCGCGCTGATGGGCGGTTGGCTCGGCGAGCACGTGAGCCTGCGCGCCTCGCTGCTGCTGGCTGGCGTGACGGCGCTCTTGCTGAGCTTGGTGGCTTGGCGCCATCCGGTGATCCGCCGCGTGCGCGAGTTGCCGAAGATCGTGGATCAGATGACCGCCAGCGCATGATCGATCCGGTCTTGATTGAGGTGCCGGAAGCGCTCTACACCGAGCGCCTCCTGATCACCGCGCCGCGCGCCGGCCTGGGCCCGGCCATGAGTGTGGCCGTGGCCGAGTCCATCGGCGCCTTGAGCCCCTGGATGCTCTGGGCGCAGCAGGCGCCCAGCATCGAGGAGAGCGAGGCGGTCGTGCGCCGGCAACTGGCGGACTTCATCCTGCGCCGCGACCTGCCGTACCAGTTCTTTGATCGCAAACCGGAAGGCCGGCGCCTGCTGGGCGGCACGGGCCTGCACCGTATGGATTGGACGGCGCGACGTTTCGAGATCGGCTATTGGATTCGCTCGTCAGCTCAAGGGCAGGGTTATGTCAGTGAGGTGGTGAACGCGATGACGGCCATGGCCTTCGAGCATTTGCAGGCGCGCCGGATTGAAATCCGCATGGATGACGACAATCTCCGAAGCCGGGCCGTGGCCGAGCGTTGCGGCTACGCGCTGGAGGCCGAGCTCAAGAACGACAGCCTCACGCCTGCGGGCGTGGTGCGCAGCACCTGCATCTACGTCAAGCTGGCTTGAACTTGTCGACCGAGTCGGTGATCAGGCCGTCGATGCCGTGGTCGATCAGCCAGGCCGCGCGCTCGGCGTCATTGACCGTGTAGACCAGCGCCTTCATGCCTGCGCCATGGATGGCGGCCAGCGTGGCTTCGTCCATCAGCGGGTGATGCGTGACCACGGCGACGCAGCCGAGGTTTTTGGCTTGGTCGAGCCAGCCGGGCTTGAGCTTGTCGAGCAAGAGGGCGCGCGGCAACTCCGGTGCACCTTCGGCCGCGCCCATCAGCGCTTCGACCTGAAAGCTGCTCATCAACGGTGGCGTGTGGCCGGCCCACAGCTTGGCGGTTTCGCGAGCTACCACCTGGCCCGTCCGCAGCTCAGTGCCGGGCGTGGGCTTGACCTCGAGATTGAGGGTGCAGCCCGCCTCAATGCAGAACGCTGCCACGGCCTGCAGGGTGGCCAGATGCTCGTCTCGGTAGGTTTCGCTGTGCCAGCAGCCGGCATCGAGTTGCGAGAGCTCAGCCCAGGGCTTCTCGCCCGCCGAACCCTTGCCTGAGGTGGTGCGCTCCAGCACGGCATCGTGCAGCAGGAAAGGCACTTCATCACTGGACAGCTTCACGTCGCACTCGAAAGCGCGATACCCGAAGGAAGCGCCGAGCTTGAAAGCCGCCAGCGTGTTCTCGGGCGCCAGCTTGCCAGCGCCACGGTGCGCGATCCACAAGGGGTAGGGCCAATGCTCCATGGCCCTGATTGTGCATGCCCATGTTGCGCTGCGGTACGATTGAAAGCTGATTTCGCACCGGCCGGCTTCGCACCCTTGAAGCCGCCACGGTCGTGCTTTTCCTCGGGTCACGAGCCCCGCCGCCGTCCACCGCCATTCCCCAGAGGCGCGCCAAACGCCTGTCGCCATGAATGCACCGCATCCGCTGATGCCCGAAGTTAGCTCTGAAGCTGCGCCGCGCCTGCGCGAAATTCCGTACAACTACACCTCGTTCTCCGACCGCGAAATCGTCATTCGCCTGCTCGGTTCTCCGGCCTGGGTGCTGCTGAACAAGCTGCGCGAGGAGCGCCGCACCGGCCGTTCGGCGCGCATGCTCTACGAGGTGCTCGGTGATATCTGGGTGGTGCAGCGCAATCCTTATTTGCAAGACGATCTGCTGGACAACCCGCGTCGTCGCAAGTTGCTGATCGATGCGCTGGAACACCGCCTGCGTGAGATCGAACGCCGCCGTGATCCCTCAGCCGATGCTCAGCGCGACGGCCATGTGGGCGAATTGCTGAGCGCCGCGCGCGGCGCCGTGCAACGCTTTGCCCTGGCCTTCACGGAGACGTACGACCTGCGCCGCAAGGCCACGAAACTCTTGGGCAAGTGCACGGCCAAGGACAACATCAAGTTCGATGGCCTCTCGCGCGTTTCGCATGTGACCGACGCGACCGACTGGCGCGTCGAATATCCGTTCGTCGTGTTGACGCCGGACAGCGAAGCCGAGATGGCGCAACTGGTCAAGGGCTGCATCGAGCTGGGCCTGACGATCATTCCGCGCGGCGGCGGCACCGGCTACACAGGCGGCGCGGTGCCGCTGGTGTGGAACTCGGCCGTCATCAACACCGAAAAGCTGGAAGCCATGCGCGGCGTGGAGCTGCTGGAACTGCCCGGCGTCGGGCATCCCGTGCCGACGATCTTCAGCGAAGCTGGCGTGGTCACACAGCGCGTGGCTGATCTCGCCGAACAACACGGTTATGTTTTCGCGGTGGACCCGACCTCGGCCGAAGCCTCCTGCGTGGGCGGCAATGTCGCCATGAACGCGGGCGGCAAGAAGGCCGTGCTGTGGGGCACGGCGTTGGACAACCTCGCGAGCTGGCGCATGGTCACGCCTGACGCCAAATGGCTGGAGGTGACGCGGCTCAACCACAACCTTGGCAAGATCCACGACGTGGAAGTGGCGAGCTTCGAGCTGCGCTATTTCGATGCGACGGGCAAGAAGCTGGAGCGCACCGAGCGGCTCGACATCCCGGGCAGCACTTTCCGCAAGGAAGGCCTGGGCAAGGACGTGACCGACAAGTTCCTGGCCGGCCTGCCCGGCATCCAGAAGGAAGGCTGTGACGGCCTGATCACGAGCTGCCGCTGGATCGTGCACCGCATGCCGGCGCATGTGCGTACGGTCTGCCTGGAGTTCTTCGGCAACCCGAGAGAATGCGTGCCCTCGATCGTGGACATCAAAGACTTCATGTTCGAGGAGGCCAAGAAGCCCAACGGTGCCGTGCTGGCGGGCCTCGAGCATCTGGACGATCGTTACCTGAAGGCCGTGGGCTACGCGACCAAGAGCAAGCGCGGCGGCATGCCGAAGATGGTCCTGGTCGGCGATATCGTCGGTGACGATGCCGACGCGGTGGCGCGTGCGACGAGCGAGGTTGTGCGCCTGGCCAATGGCCGCAGCGGCGAAGGCTTCATCGCCATCAGCGCTGATGCCCGCAAGAAGTTCTGGCTCGATCGCAAGCGCACGGCCGCGATCTCCAAGCACACCAATGCGTTCAAGGTGAACGAGGACGTGGTGATCCCGCTCAATCGCATGGGCGAGTACACGCTGGGCATCGAGCGCATCAATATCGAGCTGTCGCTGCGCAACAAGCTGGCCTTGGTGGACGCGCTGCAAAAGCTGTTCGCTCGCGGCTCGCTGCCGCTGGGCAAGACTGACGATGCCAACGAGATCCCCAGTGCCGAGCTGCTGGAGGATCGCGTGGCACAGGCCCAAGCCTTGCTCGACGAGGTGGGCGCGCTGTGGCGTGGCTGGCTGGACGGGATCGATGGGTATTTCGATGGTCTGCAGGATCACTCGCTGCGTGCCTCGTGGAAGACGCAGATTCTCAAGCCGCTGCAGGAGATTTTCTCGGGCGGCTCCTTCACACCGCTGATCGAGGAGTGCAAGCGCATCCACAAGGAAGTGCTGCGCGGCCGCGTCTGGGTGGCGCTGCACATGCATGCCGGTGACGGCAATGTGCACACGAACATCCCGGTCAACTCCGACAACTACGAGATGCTGCAGACCGCGCACCAAGCGGTGGCCCGCATCATGAAGCTGGCGCGTTCGCTCGATGGCGTGATCTCGGGTGAACATGGCATCGGCATCACGAAGCTCGAGTTCCTGAGCGACGACGAGTTGGCCGGCTTTGCCGGCTACAAGGCGCGTATCGATCCGGAAGGCCGCTTCAACAAGGGCAAGCTGCTGCGTGGCCAGACCACCTATGCGGACCTGACCAATGCCTACACGCCGAGCTTCGGCCTGATGGGACATGAGTCGTTGATCATGCAGCAGAGCGATATCGGCGCGATCAGCGAGTCGATCAAGGATTGCCTGCGCTGCGGCAAGTGCAAGCCGGTGTGCGCCACGCATGTGCCGCGCGCCAATCTGCTCTATTCGCCGCGCAACAAGATCCTCGCGACCTCGCTGCTGGTTGAGGCTTTTCTGTATGAGGAGCAGACGCGGCGCGGCGTCTCGATCAAGCATTGGCAGGAGTTTGAGGATGTGGCGGACCATTGCACGGTCTGCCACAAGTGCGCGAGCCCGTGTCCGGTCAAGATCGACTTCGGCGACGTGACCATGAACATGCGCAATCTGTTGCGCAAGATGGGGCAGAAGAGCTTCCGCCCCGGCAATGCGGCGGCGATGTTCATGCTCAACGCGACCAATCCCGAGACGATCAAGTTCGCGCGGGCGGCAATGGTCGGGGTAGGTTTCAAGGCACAGCGCCTGGCCAACGATCTGTTCAAGCGGCTCGCGCGCAAGCAGACAGCGGCGCCGCGTGCGACGCTGGGGCCTGCTCCGATCAAGGAGCAGGTGATTCACTTCATCAACAAGAAGCTGCCGGGCGGTCTGCCGAAGAAGACGGCGCGCGCCTTGCTGGACATCGAGGACAAGGATTACGTCCCGATCATCCGCAGCCCGCAGACGACGACATCCGAAACCGAGGCGGTGTTCTATTTCCCCGGCTGTGGTTCGGAGCGTTTGTTCTCGCAAGTGGGCCTGGCCACGCAGGCCATGCTGTGGCATGCCGGCGTGCAGACCGTGCTGCCGCCGGGCTATCTGTGCTGCGGCTACCCGCAACGCGGCTCGGGTCAGTTCGACAAGGCCGAGAAGATGATCACCGACAACCGGGTGCTCTTCCACCGCGTGGCCAACACGCTGAACTACCTCGACATCAAGACCGTGGTGGTCTCCTGCGGCACTTGCTATGACCAGCTGCAAGGCTACAAGTTCGAGGACATCTTCCCGGGCTGCCGCATCATCGATATCCACGAGTACCTGCTGGAGCGCGGCATCACGCTGGGCAGCCAGCAAAGCTATCTGTATCACGACCCCTGCCACACGCCGATGAAGCTGCAGGAGCCGATGAAGACGGTCAAGGCGCTCGTCGGCGCCAATGTGGTCAAGAGCGAACGTTGCTGCGGCGAGAGCGGCACGCTCGGCGTGACCCGGCCTGATATCTCCACGCAGGTGCGCTTCCGCAAGGAAGAGGAACTGCGCAAGACCGAGCAGCAACTGCGCGAGACGGGCAAGGTCGGCGCGGAAGACAACCTCAAGATCCTCACCAGCTGCCCGAGCTGCCTGCAAGGCCTCTCGCGTTACGGCAACGATTTGCAGAACGGCTTGCTGGAAGCCGACTACATCGTGGTCGAGATGGCGCGCCAGATCCTCGGTGAAAACTGGTTGCCCGAGTACGTGGCCAAGGCGAACGCCGGCGGGATCGAGCGGGTATTGGTTTGAGGGGCCGGCATTCTTGGGGGGCTGGCGACCGCAGTCCTTCGAGCGTGAAATCGGTCACTCGCGAATGCACGCGTCGCAGATAGATTGGTGCCTGTCTGACGCACGAGCTGTTTTGTGCGCATTCGTAAAGGCAGTACACCATGAAGAAAGTTCTCGTCTCCCTTGCCCTGTTGGCGATCGTCGCAGGCGCTCAGGCCACCACGTTTGACTGGGGTGCGCACGACTCGGCAGAGTCTCATCTGAGCTACGTGCCCGCCGGTGCGTTTTCTGACATCTATACCTTCTCCCTCGGCAATGCCGAGACGACCGCCAGTTCGGCGGTCAGCCTGAATCTGTCGTCCGCCTATGTCATCAGTGGCGCTCAGTATTCGCTCTGGAAGGACGCTGGGGCGGCCGGTCCGGATGGCTCCGACACCATGATCGGCACCTGGAGTTTTGACGGAACCTCCGGCACGGCCGCGAATGCCCATACGGTTGACCTCGTGGCAGGCAACTACTTCTACGCCGTCAGCGGCACCGCGCTTGGCAGCGGCGACGCTGCGCAGAACGCAGGTATCTACAACATCGCCTCCACGATCGCGGCGGTCCCGGAGCCCGAGACCTATGCCTTGATGCTGGGCGGCCTGATAGCGGTGGGCAGCATTTGCGCCCGTCGCCGCAAGCGCAGCTGATCGCACGCGAGACTCAGAAAAAACGGCACCCGCGGGTGCCGTTTTTAATGCCCACTTGGCGGCCTTACTGCCGTTCGAGAAAGGCCATCTTCATCTGGCCAGGGTTTTCTTCAGAGGCCCTGAAGGCCACCACGAAAGCGAACTGCTGGCTGGCCGAAGCGTCGGTCTGGCAATCCACGTAGGGCATCGCGTGACGAATCGCCTGGTGATAGACCCGTGGGCCGCCCGTGGTCGTGACGTTGGTGATTTCGTTGCCTTGCAGCTGGAACTGCACGCGCACGTCGCCTTCGGCCTGGTTGTGGAACCAGGCATTGGCCAGACCTTCGGAGAGCGTGCTGTCCAGATGCGTGCAGATCTTGTGGACATCGGTGCGCGAGAGCTTGGGCAATTGCTTGCCCGCGATTTCCACACGGGTGAGGTCCGAGCCTTGCGCGGCTGCGGCACCGGCGACAAGGCTCAGGGTGGCGGCGATCAGGGTATGACGAACATTCATGATGACTCCTTGCGTGTTGACGAGGGACCGGTGCCCCCGTCTGGGCCCGGCGAAATTTCATTCGAATTCGGCTATCGAAAAGTAAGCAGCGTCAGCATTTGCCGGCGGCGCTCTGATGCGAAACGTCGCCGGCAACCAGGCGCGCGGTCCAGCATTGGTAAGCGGCCTGCTGTCTGGTTGAAGTGAAGGTTAGGTGTCTGCCCGCGGCCTTCCAAGATGGGAGCGACGGGACGCGTGGCGCATGCGACGAGTCGCCGCTGCGCGCGATGAATGGGGTTGGATGCGACGAAATGGGTTGTCGTCGCCAGCGCCCCGCGATCCTCCCGGACGGCGGGGCCCTCAGCCCAGGCTGTTTGTTACCAGACCGAGATCGGCTCCGGAGCGACCATCGCGTCACCGGCCTTGCAGCTGAACGATTGGGCGAAGTAAGCCGAGTTGGACAGCGGAGCGAACACGCGGTAGCGCGCTGGCGAGTGCGGGTCGGTGTGCAACTGGTTGATGAGGCTGGCCTCGCTTTGCTTGCTGCGCCAGATCGTGGCGGCAGACAGGAAGAAGCGCTGATCGGGCGTGAAGCCGTCGATCTTGGCCATCATGTGGGTGCGCTTGAGCGAGTTCTGAAACGCTTCGAAGGCGATGTTGATGCCGGACATGTCCGAGATGTTCTCGCCCAGCGTCAGCCGGCCGTTGACATGCTCGCCGGGCAGCGGCTCGAAACTGCCATAGAGCGCCGCGACGCGGTCCGCGCGTTTCTTGTAGGCGGCCGCGTCGTCGGCGGTCCACCAGTCCTTGAGTGCGCCGCCCGCATCGAAGTTGCGACCGCTGTCATCGAAGTGATGGGTGATCTCATGGCCTATCACGAAGCCGATGCCGCCGTAGTTGACCGCGTCATCGGCCTTGGCATCGAAGAAGGGCGGTTGCAGGATGCCGGCCGGGAAGGTGATCTGGTTGAGACCGCCGGCTTGTGCGTTGACGATGTAGGGCGCCATGCTCCAACGCGTGCGATCCACCGGCTTGTCGAGGTCGGCCATGCGCTGGGCCGAGTTCCATTCCGCGACGCGGAGCGTGTTGCCGGCGTAGTCATCGGCGGCCAGGCTCAGACCTTCGTAGAGCGGGAATTTCTCCGGCGCTCCGATCTGTGGCGTCATGGCTGCGAGTTTCTCCAGTGCCTTTTTCTTGGTGTCCGGGCTCATCCATTCGACCTTGCTGATGCGCTCGCTCATCGCCTGCTTCACATCACCGATCAGCGCCGTGGCTCTTTTTTGCGCCAGTGGCGAGAAGGCGCGCCAGACGAAGGCTTCGCCAATGGCCATGCCGAGCGGCTCGCGACCGGTGCGCCCGCCCAGCGCGAGGATGACGGTTTCCTGGCGCGGCGGAGGCGTCTTGACGCCCTTGATGGTGGTCTCGTGATAGTCAAATGAGGCTTGCGCGAAGGGCTTGGGCAGGCGATCCGCCATCGCGTCGAGCAGGCGCATGGTCAGGTAGGTGCGCCAGACGGCCGGTGGCGCGCCAGCGGTCAGTTCACCCACGCGCTTGGCGAAGTTGGGCTGGCCGACGATGAGGCGGTCGACACCCTGCTTGCCACCGCGCTCGGTCAGCACGTCGAGATAGGCTTGCCAGTCCAGTCCGGGCGCGGCCTTGGCCAGGTCGGTCGGACTCATGGGGTTGTAGCTGGCGTTCGGATCGCGCAGTTCCGCGCGAGGCTTGGTCGCATCGGCCAGCTTGGTCTCCAGCGCCATCAGGAGCGTCAGCATGTCGTCGCTGATGTCGAGATTGGCGGCCGTGAAGAGCGCTTTGGCGTAGCGCAGATAGGCGGCGCGCAGGGCCTGCGTCTTGGCATCCTGCTTGAAGTAGTCGTCACGATCAGGCAGCCCCAGGCCACCTTGGCTCAAGGTCAGCACGTTATGACTGGTGTTCTTGGGATCGGCACGCACCGAAGCCGACATGGGCGCGCTGAGATCCAGTCGATTGAACGCCGCCAGGAGGCCCGCAAGCTGCTCGGGCTTGCTCAGCGCGTTGATGCGCGCGAGCATGGGCTGGATGGCACGGGTGCCGTGCGCTTCGATGGACGCTTCGTTCATGCCAGCAGCAAAGGCCGTCGCGGCCAGCTTGAGGCCAGGCGTGGTTTGCAGTTTGGGATCGGAGGCCAGATCGGTCAGCGCCTGGTTCAGGATGGCGTCGTTGTTGATGCGCAGTTGGTCAAAGCTGCCGATGCGTGGACGGGTCGGTGGCAACTCGGTCTTGGCAACCCAAGGGCCGTTCACGTAAGTGAAAAAGTCAGCGCAGGGACTGATCGAGGTGTCGAAACTGTGCACATCCGGCCCCTGGGCGAAGGCCGGGGCGGCACTGAGGAGGGCGGCAGCTAGGAGAGTGAGGCTAAGGCGCATGGTCGGGGTGGGAGTGGGAGTGGGTCCTGAAGTTGCGAAGCCTAACGCTCCGAATTCACGGCGCTATCGGTCACATCCCGAGCCTGCGATCCGCAAGCCGTGGCGGTGGGCCGCTACACTGACAGGCCCTATCGCCGAGCTTCCCCATGTCCGCGCACCAGCCCACCGAAATCACCGTGCACCAGCAGTCCCGCGCGCTGGAGCTGGCTTTTGACGATGGCGCGCGCTATCGCATCCCCTTCGAGCTGATGCGCATTTACAGCCCGTCTGCCGAGGTCATGGGGCATGGCCCGGGCCAGGAGGTCTTGCAGACTGGCAAGCGGGAGGTGCTGATCACGGCGCTCGAGCCGGTCGGCCATTACGCGGTGCGCCCGAGTTTTTCCGACGGGCATGACAGCGGTCTCTTCACCTGGGACTATCTCTACCGTCTTGGCGAGCAACAGGAGCAGCTCTGGCGCGACTATGAGGAGCGCCTGAGCGCAGCCGGCCGCCAACGTGATGATCCGATGCCTGGGGGCAAGATGCCGGCCGCGGGCGGCCATTGCAGTCATTGAAGGAATTCCCCATGAGCAGCACCCATTTTGGTTTCTCCACGGTCGACGAGAACGAAAAGGCCGGCCGCGTGCGCGGTGTGTTCGATTCGGTCGCGTCCAAATACGACGTCATGAACGACCTGATGTCGATGGGCATGCATCGGGCCTGGAAGGCTTACACGGTGGCGGTCGCCAATTTGAAGGCCGGTGATCGCGTGTTGGACATCGCCGGTGGCACGGGCGACCTGTCACGCGCCTTCGCACGCAAGGTTGGCGAGACCGGCATGGTCGTCCATACCGATATCAACGAAGCCATGCTGCGCCAAGGGCGCGACCGCCTGCTTGACGAGGGGCTGGTGCTGCCCACGGGCTTGTGCGACGCGGAGAAGCTGCCCTTCAAGGACGGCAGTTTCGATCTGGTCAGCGTGGCCTTCGGCCTGCGCAACATGACCCACAAGGATCAGGCGCTTGCCGAGATGTGCCGCGTCCTGCGGCCGGGCGGGCGCTTGCTGGTGCTGGAGTTTTCCAAGGTCGCGCCGCCCTTGCAAAAGCCGTATGACTGGTACTCGTTCAAGATCCTGCCCCAACTCGGCAAGCTGATCGCTGGCGACGCGGCCAGCTACCAGTACCTGGCTGAATCCATCCGCATGCATCCCGGCCAACAGGAGCTCAAGGCCCTGATGAAGGCTGTTGGTTTTGGGCATGTGGATGTACACAACCTCAGCGCCGGTGTCGTTGCGCTGCATGCCGGCATCAAATGCTGAGCCCATGCGCTGCAAGTCGCGGGTAAACGCTTAAGCCTGTTGTGAGGAAGCCCCCCGGTTCACGGGGTGCGGCCTCGGAACTGCGCATCGCATTGCGGATCAGAAGTGTTCGAGCGCCGAGCCGCTAGCGCCGCGATTTGTTTTTGGCAACACGGTTTGGCTCGATCTTGAGGGCTCTCAATGCAAGGGTAATTCCAAGGTGCACTCCCTAGGAATTGCTCAATACGCAGGGGCTAATCGTCATAGGGCATGGCTACACTCGAACGTCTAGACAGGGCGGGTTGCTTGCTCTGAGTTTGTTCAATGTGCGCCGGTCGCGGTGGCTGAAGGCGCTGATACAGCTGAAAAGAAAAGAAGGAATTGAACGTGATGAAGCAAGCATTGACGACGGGCCAACGCGCCTCTGGCATCTCCACGGGCCTGAAGCTCGCAGCCATTGCCACGGCATGCGCGGCCCTGCTGCTGGTCGGCTGCGGCGGCGACAAGGACAAGGCTTCGCAAACGGCGGCCAAGGTCAACAAGGAAGAGATCACCGTCCACGAAATCAATTTCGTGTTGCAACGCCAGCAAGGGCTCAAGCCCGAACAGACCGAGGCCGCGAGCCGTCAGGTTCTGGAGCGTCTGATCGACCAGGAACTGGCTGTGCAGAAGGCGCAGGACCTCAAGCTTGACCGAGATCCGCGCGTGGTTCAGCAGATCGAGATGGCGAAGAATGACATCATCGCTCGCTTCTATGTCGAGCACGTCGGCGAGGGGGTGACGAAGCCCGCGCCCGATGAGATCAGCAAGTATTACGACGAAAAGCCAGCGCTGTTCAAGGATCGCCGCATCTTCAGCCTGCAGGAGATTGGCATCGAGGCGACGCCCGACAAGTTCGATGCCATTCGCGAAAAGCTCAATGCCGCCAAGGGGCTCCCTGACTTCATCGAGTATCTGAAAGCGAACAATATCCGCTTTAACGGCAATCAGGCCGTTCGTGCCGCTGAGCAACTGCCACTGGCCAGTCTCGACGCCATTGCCCGCATGAAGGATGGTGATTCGGCAGTCAGCCGTTCGCCGAACGGCCTGGCTGTGCTGTATCTGGCGGGCTCGCGCAGCCAGCCGGTGACGCTTGAGCAAGCGCGCCCGGCCATCGAGGCCTTCCTGCTGAACCAGCGCAAGACCGATGCCGTGCAGAAGGACATCAAAGCCCTGCGTGAAGCTGCCAAGATCGAATACGTGGGCAAGTTTGCCGAGGCAGCGGCCTCGGCACCGGCAGCAGCGGCGTCTGTCGCCGCGCCGACGCCCGTTTCGGCACCGGCATCCAGTGCCCTGGACGCCGATGCAATCAGCAAAGGATTGAACCTGAAATGATGAAACTTCCTCGCCTCATGTCCTTGGTGCTGGCTGGTGCTGCTTTGGCGGTCTCCTGCCTGTCTGTGAGCACGGCTGCGCAAGCTGCCGCCGCCCCGGCAACTGCGCCTGCGCCTGCGCCGCTGGCCACATCGGGCGAGTACCGCCTTGGTTCCGGTGACGTTGTGCGCATCACCGTATTCCAAAATCCGGACATGACGCTGGAAACGCGTGTGTCAGAAGCTGGCACGCTGTCCTTCCCACTACTGGGAACCGTGCGCCTGGGCGGCTTGACGGTCTCGCAGGCCGAGCAGGTCATCGCCAACGGTCTGCGTGACGGCAACTTCGTCAAGAGTCCGCAGGTCACGATCGCCCTGCTGGCGGTCAAGGGCAATCAGGCCAGCGTGCTGGGCCAAGTCAACCGCCCCGGCCGCTATCCGATCGATGTGACCGATATGCATGTCACCGACATGCTGGCCAATGCTGGCGGCGTTGCGATCACGGGTGCGGACACCGTGATCCTTTCGGGCACGCGCGACGGCAAGCCTTATCGGGTCGAGATCGACTTGCCAGGCATCTTCAGCGCCAATGGTCGAGGTCAGGATGTGACGGTCCTGAATGGGGACGTGATTTGGGTGGACCGTGCACCCATGATTTACATCTACGGCGAGGTGCAGCGTCCCGGCCCTGTGCGCCTGGAGCGTGGCATGACCCTGATGCAAGCCCTTGCAAGCGGCGGCGGGCTGACCCTGCGCGGTACCGAAAAAGGTGTGCGAGTGAGCCGCAAGGACGCGGAGGGCAAGGTCCAACTGCTCCAGCCTGCGATGGACGACGCGGTCAAGGATGGCGACGTCATCTTCGTGCGCGAGAGTCTGTTCTGATCTCCTGGAGTCGAGATGACCATTACCCAATTCTTTGCGATCTTGAGCGCGCGCTGGAAGCTGTGTCTCTATATTTTCTTCGGCACGATCACGCTGGCGTTGACTGTCAGCTTGCTGCTGCCGAAGAAGTACACGGGGTCCGCTTCGGTATTGCTGGATGTCAAACCGGATCCGGTGTCGGCCATGCTTTACAACGGAGCGCTGAATCCCGGCTTTGTGGCGACTCAGGTCGACATCATTCAGAGCGAGCGCGTTGCCCTCAAGGTGGTGCGCAACATGAAGCTGGCAGAGAACCCGGCGATTCGCGAGCAGTGGCAGCAGCAGACCAAGGGAGAAGGGTCGATTGAGCAGTGGTTGGCGGACTCATTCCAACGCAATATGGATGTCAAGCCAGCGCGCGAGTCGAACGTCATCACGATCACATACTCCGCGGCGGATCCGCGGTTTGCTGCAGCCTTGGCCAACGCCTTTGTCCAAGCCTATATGGACATCAATCTGGAATTGCGCACTGACCCAGCAAAGCAGTATTCCAGCTATTTCGATGCGCGAGCCAAGGAGGCCCGCGACAAACTGGAAGTCGCCCAGGGCAAGGTGTCCGAGTTTCAAAAGGCCAACGGAATCATCGCTACGGACGAGCGTTTCGATATTGAAAATCAGCGCCTGAATGATCTGTCCACACAGTTGGTGGGGCTGCAAGCCGTACTCAGTGATTCCAGCAGCCGCCAAAGTGTGGCGACGGGTGGGTCAAGTGGCAGCATGACGGAAGTGCTGAACAACCCGGTGATTTCAGGCTTGCAATCCGACACGGCACGCGCTGAGGGACGTCTGCAGGAACTCAGTGCGCGCTATGGTGATGCACATCCTCAGGTGATCGAAGCCAAAGCCAATATTGCCGAGTTGCGCAAGCGCATGGAGGCCGAAACCAAGAAGATCACAAGCTCGGTGGGGCTGAGCAATGACGTCAACCAACGACGTGTTGGCGAGTTGCGCGCTTCATTGGACGCACAGCGCGCCAAGGTCTTGCAAATGAAAGCCGTGCGAGACGAAGGCCAGGTGATGGTGCGCGATGCCGAGAACGCGCAGCGCAACTATGAACAGGTGATGGCACGCTTGAATCAGAGTAGCCTGGAGAGTCAGGTCACGCAGAGCAATGTGTCGCTTCTTGCCTCGGCCACTCCACCGACCCAGCCCTCCTCTCCGCGTTTGATTCTCAATACTGCAGTTGCCACTTTTGCGGGCGTGCTTCTGGCGGTGTCTGTGGTCCTGCTGCTTGAGTTGATGAACCGGCGCGTGCGCAGCCCTGACGATGTGGTTCAGGCCATTGGCGTGCCTGTGCTGGGCGTGTTGCCCTCGCCGAATGCGCGTCGCCTGTTCCGCGCCACTCATGCCAATCAGTTGATGCAACAACGTCTGCTGGGGCAAGTTTCGTCCCCGGCCAAGGGAGCTTGAAGGTGAGCCAGTCCATGAACGAAGCCATCTCCCCTGACCGCTCCATCGGCGACATCATTCGTGATGCGCGCAATCTCACAGCCTCCGAAGTCGAGCAGGTGCTCAGCTACCAGCGCGAGAAGGGGGCTCGCTTTGGTGAAGCGGCAATTGCTCTCGGTCTTGCGACCGAAGATGAGGTGCTGAGCGCCCTGGCGCAGCAATTTCATTACCCGCTGGCAGCAGCCGACAAGCGCAACATCAATCCCGAGTTGGTGGCACTGAATCAGCCGTTCTCGATCCAAGCTGAAGCAATCCGGGCGATTCGCAGTCAAGTCACCATGCGCATGAGCCCGTCCCGCGAGGCTCGCACGCCGTTGGCGGTGATCAGTGCGAGTTCAGGCGACGGCAAGACTTTCTTCGCTGCCAATCTGGCTGTGTCGTTGGCTCAGTTGGGCGGACGCACACTGCTGGTCGATGCCGATCTGCGCAGCCCGCGGCAGCATGAGGTCTTTGGCCTCAGCAATGGGGCGGGCTTGTCATCCATTCTGTCGGGCCGTGCCGAGGAACAAGTCATCCAGCAGGTGCCGAGCGTGGCGAAGCTCTTCGTGCTGCCTTCGGGGCCGTTGCCACCCAATCCAGCCGAACTGGTTGAGCGACCCGCATTTGGCCTCTTGATGCGGGAACTCAGCAGCAAGTTCGATTACGTCGTGGTGGATACAGCAGCAGCCGAGCGAGGCGTGGACAGTGCCGTCATCGCTTCTCGTTGTGGCGGTGCCGTGGTCATTGCCCGCAAGAATGCTTCGAAGGTTGGTGGCCTGCAAGACCTTGTGGCTAGTTTGACGGGCAGTTCGGTGCTGATCGCCGGCGCAGTCGTCAACGAATTCTGAGCCCGCAGTTGTAGGAGCGGTCATGAGTGCACCATCAAAATCGGCTCCCTGGTGGCCGCATCGGGTCGACGCGTTGTCGTTCTTGATCGTGCTTGCAGGCTTTCTCTTGATGTATGGGCCGCCCTACATCGAGTTGAGCAATGGCATCTGGCGCAGTGACGAGCAAGGTCACGGCCCCATTATTCTTGCCTTGTGCCTGTGGCTGTTGTTCAGCGCGCGGCACAAACTCGTGGAACTGCAGTCCAGGCCGGCACCTGTTGCCGGCTTCTGCTTGTTGGCGTTTGGGTGCCTGTTGTTCGCCATTGGCTATTCGCAGGACATCTGGATCTTTCAGATTGGCTCGCAGATTCCAATCTTGGCGGCATTGGCACTGCTCTATCGCGGTTGGCGTGGCCTGCACTTGATCTGGTTTGCGCTATTTTTCATGTGTTTCATGGTGCCGCTACCGGAGGCTCTGGTGGCGGCAGTCACTGCTCCGCTGAAATCGGCAGTTTCGGCTTGCGCCAGCACGATTCTTTATCACCTGGGCTATCCGATCGGGCGCTCGGGCGTGATGCTGACTGTGGGGCAGTATCAACTGATGGTGGCAGACGCCTGCGCTGGCCTGAACTCCATGTTTACGCTTGAGGCGCTGGGCATGCTGTACATGAATCTCATGCAGTACAAGTCGGTGGGGCGCAATGTCTCGCTTGCACTGGCGCTGATCCCGACAGCCTTCTGTGCCAACGTGACACGCGTGATCATCCTGGTATTGGTGACGTACTACTTTGGCGACGAAGCGGGCCAAGGATTCGTGCACGGCTTCGCCGGCATGGTGCTGTTCATGGTGGCGCTGATGTTGATGCTGGTCTATGACAGGATCCTCAATCTGTTCTTCGTCGAAAAGAAGGGCGGCCAAACATGAAGGCCGTACGTTTGCGTGCTTTCGTCGTACTGCTCTGCATGGCCTGTGCGACTGCATTCGGGCATTGGATGCGTCCGACCGTCCATCTGGCTGATTCCGAACGCAAGGTCGAGCTTGAGTCGATATTTCCCAAGAGCTTCGGCAACTGGCAAATTGATACCAATATTCCCGCCTCCATCGTGTCACCTGATGTGCAGGCCATGCTCAAGGAACTCTACAACCAGACACTGTCACGCACGTACATCAACAATAGAACCGGCCAGCGCATCATGCTTTCGGTAGCCTATGGCGGCGATCAGTCCGATGCTTCGAGGGCACACCGACCCGATGTCTGCTATCCGGCTCAGGGCTTCGACGTACTGAGCAGCGGTCGCACCGTTTTAAGCTTGCCTGAGGGCACGCTGCCGGTAGAGCGCATGGTGGCCAAGTTGGGGCCGCGGGTTGAGCCGATCACCTTCTGGTTTGCCGTTGGCGACTACGTGGCGGTGTCGGGGCAGGATCAAAAGCTCGCTCAATTGCGTTACGGTTTGCGTGGACTTATTCCGGATGGCATGTTGGTGCGAGTTTCGAGCATCGACAACGACGAAGGTGTCGCCTATGCGCTGCAGGCTGATTTCGTGCGCCAGATGCAGGAGGCATTTGACCCAAGTTGGGTGCCGCGCGTGTTCGGTGCTGCCAGCATGGTCGTGAAGAAGTAAAGCGGGAAGATAGATCTCATGGCAACAAAAATTGCGCTCATCACCGGTGTGACAGGTCAGGACGGCGCTTATCTGTCCGAACTCTTGTTGGGCAAGGGCTATGTGGTGCATGGCATCAAGCGTCGCTCGTCCCTCTTCAATACGGACCGGGTCGATCATCTCTATCAAGATCCGCATGTCGAGCACCAGAACTTTAAGCTCCACTATGGCGACCTGACCGACAGCACGAATCTGATTCGCATCATTCAGCAGGTTCAGCCTGACGAAATCTACAATCTGGCCGCCATGAGCCATGTGGCGGTCAGCTTCGAGACGCCCGAGTACACGGCCAACGCTGATGGTATCGGCGCACTGCGCATCCTTGAGGCCATCCGCATCCTGGGCCTGGAGAAGAAGACCAAGTTCTATCAAGCCTCGACCAGCGAACTCTATGGTCTGGTGCAAGAGACGCCGCAGAAGGAAACCACGCCCTTCTACCCACGCAGCCCCTACGCGGTGGCCAAGATGTACGCCTACTGGATCACGGTCAACTACCGCGAAGCCTATGGCCTGTATGCCTGCAATGGCATCTTGTTCAACCACGAAAGCCCGCTGCGCGGCGAAACCTTCGTCACGCGCAAGATCACGCGCGCCGTTGCCCGAATTGCGCTGGGCCTGCAGGACTGCCTGTACCTCGGCAATATGAGCGCCCTGCGCGATTGGGGCCATGCCAAGGACTATGTGGAGATGCAGTGGCTGATGCTGCAGCAAGACAAGCCCGAGGATTTCGTCATTGCCACCGGTGTTCAGTACAGCGTGCGTCAGTTTGTGGAGTTCGCCGCGGCTGAGCTCGGCATCACGATTGCGTTTGAAGGCGAGGGCGAACAGGAGATTGGCCGCGTCGTCGCGATCACGGGGAACAAGGCCAAGTGCAAGGTCGGAGAAGTGATCGTCAAGGTCGACCCGCGTTACTACCGGCCGACGGAAGTTGAAACCCTGCTGGGAGACCCGAGCAAGGCCAAGGCCAAGCTTGGCTGGACGCCGAAAACGACGCTGCGCGAACTCGTGACCGAGATGGTGCAAGCGGACTACACGTCTGCGCGCCGCGACAGTCTCGTCAAGCTTGCCGGGTTCCAGGCCTACGACTACAACGAATGAACGCGCCGCCCAAAGACGCCCGCATATTTGTGACAGGCCATCGCGGGATGGTTGGATCGGCGCTTGTGCGGCGGTTGCGGAGCGGCGGTTACGCGAACCTTCTCACCGCTTCGCGCACTGAACTTGATCTGGTCGATCAGAGCGGCGTGCAGGCGTTCTTGGCTGAACACAGGCCGGACTACATCTACATTGCAGCCGCCAAGGTGGGCGGTATCCAGGCGAACAACGTCTATCGGGCTGATTTTCTCTTTCAGAATCTGATGATCGAGGCCAATCTGATCCACGGCGCCCATCTGGCTGGCGTGCAGCGGCTGATGTTCTTGGGTTCGAGTTGCATTTATCCCAAGTTGGCGCCGCAGCCGCTGACTGAAGACAGCCTGCTCGGCGGTCCGCTGGAGGTGACCAATGAGCCTTATGCAATCGCCAAGATTGCCGGCATCAAGCTGTGCGAGGCCTATAACGCGCAATACGGGCGTCAGTACGTCAGCGTGATGCCGACCAATCTCTATGGTCCGAACGATAACTACGACCTCGCCAACAGCCATGTGCTGCCGGCGCTGATCCGCAAGGCCCACGAGGCCAAGGTGCGCGGAGATCAGGAATACGTGGTGTGGGGCAGTGGCGCGCCCATGCGGGAGTTCCTGTACGTCGACGATCTGGCCGATGCCTGCGTGTTCCTCACCGAGCAGGGCTATGACGGTCCGCTTGTCAATATTGGAACGGGCACGGACGTCGCGATCAGCGAATTGGCCGCGATCGTGATGGAAGTTGTAGGCTTCAACGGGAACATCGTCTTTGACTCCAGCAAGCCAGACGGCACGCCACGAAAGCTTATGAGCGTTGCTCGGCTGTCAGCCCTCGGTTGGCGAGCTGATACCGGGTTGAAGGAGGGTATTTCTCTCGCGTACGAAGACTTCAAGGCGCGGGCCGCCTCGCTTGGCGCCTGATATGGAATATCTGTTTGTCGCCTATTACTACAGCCTGCCCTACTTGATGGCACTCGGCGCGGCGTTTGCCCTGGTATTCCTCGCGGCCTTCTCGGTCAGCCAACCCCTGTTGCCCTTGCTCACCTACTTGGGCGTGTTCTTCAGCTTTTCCGGGGTGAACTGGGGCTCGTTCTCTTCGGCCACTGGGGCCATGTATTCGCGTGGGTCCGGTCAGCTCTTCTTCCCCTTTGTCTTCTGGGCCTTGGTGCTGGGCACCTTTTGGGCTGTGATGGGCCGGGCATTGGCCAAGCAGCCCAGGCAGCCTGCTTCCAGCATCAATCGTTGGTTTCTCATGTGGGGCCTGCTTTTCATCCTCCACCTTTGCTGGGGGCTGACCGCGGGAGTGGACATCGCTGACATGCTGAACGGCGACGGCTTCATCAACGTGGTCTGGATGGGTCTGCTGATCGCCTTCATGGTCGCGAGTGCGCGCAATGAAAAGTCAATTTCATGGCTGCTTCAATTCATTGTGGTGGCGGGCTTGCTGAAGTCGGGCTACGGCCTGGTTCGCTGGGCGGCCTTTGGCGGAGACCCGGCCAATGTCTACAGCAACGTCGAGAAGATCAACATCAAGCTGACCTACTTCGATATCGTGGACTCACTGGTCTGCGTGCTGGCCGCGGCGACATGCTGCTGGCAATTGTTTGTGAATCCACCCAAAGATGGTGATTCGCTGGGCTGGCGAGTGCTGCGCTGGGCCGTTGTGGTGCTCGGCATTGTCTGTGTGCTGCTTTCGTATCGGCGTACAGCCTGGGTGGGTATCCTGATGTGCGGGATCTATCTGTTCTGGAATCTTCGTCCCAGTTTGCGCCTCGTGGGGATTGCGATCGTGTTGCCGATCATGACGGTGGCCGTTGGTTTTTTTGCGGCGAAACGCCTGGGAGCCAGGGCCGAAAAGCTTGGGCTCCTGTCCTTTGTCTACGACCTGTTGAGTTCCAACGAAGGCACGAATGCACGGACGCTGGAATTGCGCCTGGCGTTCAATTCATTTGTGCATTCCCCAATCGTCGGCCTGGGCGCGTGGGGGCGCTATCCCGCGACCATCCTGATCCCGTGGCAGGACCCGACACGGCCCGGCGCTTTCCTGCACAGCGGCATTCTGCACGTCGTGATGAAGACGGGTTTGGTCGGGTTGATGCTGATGCTCGGCGTCATCGCCTCGTTCGTCCGCAAGGTGCGATCAATGAAACATCAGACCTCGGAAGGCGGTGCGTTGGTTTTCGCCGCTATCTGCGGGATGATCTTCATGCTGCCCGACTTTCTGTTGGGTACACCGATCCCGCAATTTCGCACCACTCAAATGATCGCGTTCTGCCTGGGACTGCCATTTTTCGTCGCGCGCGCCCAGCAGGGCCGCAAGTCGGACTGAATGGGGGGAGCATGCACACCAGCCAGGCTCTGATGGTCGATGCTGCGTAACGCGCTGAACAACCTGGCGGGGGCCTTGATCCCCGCTTTGATCATGTTCGTCACCGTGCCCATCTTCATCAGGGGCTTGGGGCAGGCTGACTACGGCTTGTTCGTCATCGTGACCAGCATCGCCGGCTATCTGGCCGTGCTGGACATCAACGTCACGGCGAGTTCCGTCAAGTTTGTTGCCGAGTCGCGGGCCTTGGGGGATCATGCCCGCGTCGGGCAGGTGGTGGGCTTCGGGCTTGCCTTCTATGCACTGATTGGCGTTGTCGGTGCGGTCTTGCAGTTCGTGTTTGCGGTGCCTCTGACGAAATGGCTCGCTGAATCCCCAGGCAATGCCGACATGATTCACGTGCTTCGCGTTTCCGCCATTGGTTTTTTGCTGGCGCAACTCTACAGCTTTGGTTTAAGTATTCCACAAGCGCTCGAGCGCTACGACATCAGCAGCGGCATCGAGATCTTGAACGGTGTGGCCGTACCGACTGTCATCGCGCTGCTGGTTCTCGCGGGCGGCCATTTGGCAGGCGTAATGTGGCTGCGAAACGCACTCGCGGCCGTCAGTGTGTTGATGCTGTTCTGGCTCATTCGGCGTCTCCTGCCCCACGTAGGTATTGCCTGGCCGCAAAAGGCCCTGCGGCGTGAGCTGCTGAGTTTCAGTGCGTACACCTATCTCAGCCGGCTTGCCTCGCTCTCCTATCAGCATTCCGACAAGCTCGTCATCGCTGCGGTACTTGGCGTGCCACAGGTGGCTCTCTACAGCGTTCCCGTCGTGCTCGCCAATCGTGTCTTGGGCATGACCTTCCGGTTGACCCAGGTGATTTTCCCAACCAGCAGCGCCTTGCTGGCCAAGGGCGCTCACGTCGAGGTGCGTGAGTTGATGTTGCTCAGCATGCGCTATGTGGGTGTACTGAATGTGATGGCAGTCGTGGGTCTGGCCTTGATCGGACGTTGGTTCCTGACGGCCTGGCTCGGGCCTGAATTTGCTGACAAGGGGACTGCAGTGCTGATCATGATTGCGATCGGTACCCTGGTGGATTCGGTCACCAACGCGCCCTCGCTGGTGACGGACGGCTCTGGGCGTCCAGCCGTCACGGGATTTTTCTCCGCAGGGCGCGCCGTCGTCGGGTTGGCTGCCATCTTTGTCGGGGCTCGCTGGGGTGGGATCGAAGGCGTGGCGGCGTCGCACTTGGTTGTGTCGATCTTCTCGGCGGCGGTGTTTCTCGCATACTTTGGCAAGCGAGTCATTCGCATCGAGGCGGCAGTTTGGTGGCAGCATGCACTCGCCCCGGCCGCACTCGTTGCCGTGGTTGGTATGGTGGTTGGCGAGGCCCTTGTACTGTTGCTCTCACCTGCGTCTGCCTGGGCCCATCCGGTCGCAGCCGTTGCCGCTGAGATGGTGATGTTGGTTGTGTTCTGGCGGCACACCCTGTTACCGGAGCATCGCGCGCGCGTTCGGCGGCGGATCTTCGCAACGACTGATGCTGGGTGAGTCATGAAGATCGCATTTGATCCGGGCATCTTTGCTTCGCAGAAGTTTGGCGGTATCTCGCGCTATTTCTACCAACTGGCGAATCATTTTGAGGCCATGGATGAGGCGTTGCGGGTCATGGCTCCATTCCACTTCAACGAGTACCTCGGGGCACTGCCGGGGCATGTCGTACGCGGGCGCAATGTCGGCAGGTGGCCCTCACCGCTCAAGCGCCATCTCTTGCGCCTGAATGCGGTTTCGTTCGACTGGCAGGTGGCGCGCTGGCAGCCTCAGCTGATTCATGAGACGTATTACTCGGGCCAGGTCGGCAAGCACGCAAAGTCGGCCTATGTGGTGACCATCCACGACATGATTCATGAGTTGTACCCAGCCGAGTTTCCTGACGGCGAGCGCGTGGCAGCGCTAAAGAGGCAGGCGGTGCTGCATGCCGATCATGTGGTTTGCGTGTCTCAAAGCACGCGGCGGGATCTCATCGCTTTGCTCGATGTCCCCGACGCGAAGATCTCGGTGATTCACCATGGCGTGGACCAACTCGCGACGGTAGGGCAAGCGGTTGCCTGCGAGGGTCAACGCCCCTTCCTCCTCTACGTGGGCCATCGAGGCGGCTACAAGAACTTCTCCAGCCTTGTTAAGGCCGTAGGGGCCTCGCCAATGTTGAGACGCGATTTTTCCATCATTGCCTTTGGTGGAGGGCCGTTCACCGTCGATGAGCAGAACTTGTTCAAGGCGTGCAAGCTGGAAGACGGCCAGGTGTTGCAACGCGGCGGTGCAGACGCGCTACTCGCGCATCTCTACGAAAGCGCAGCAGCGTTCGTCTATCCCTCCATGTATGAGGGCTTCGGCATGCCGCCGCTTGAGGCGATGGCTCGAAATTGCCCGGTCGTCAGCAGCAACACCAGCTCCATGCCCGAGGTCATTGGAGATGCCGCGGCCTTCTTCGATCCGGGCAGCATTGACGAGTTGAGAATTGCGCTGGAGCAGACGCTCTATGCTGATATGGTTCGACGCGATCTGATTGAGAAAGGCCGGCAGCGCGTCAAGCACTTTGCATGGGCGCAGTGCGCGCGCGACACGCTACGCGCCTATCGCCGGGTAGCTCGCTAGGCGCCAAGATCATGAAAGTTTCTATCATTACCTGCAGCTGGAACAGCGAACCTTTGATCGACGAGAGCATTGCGTCCGTGCTGGCGCAGGACTACCCCGACATTGAGCAGGTTTTTGTGGATGGTGGTTCCACTGACGGAACGCTGCAGCGCATCCAGGGCTTGAGCGGACAGGTCAAATGGGTGACGGATGTGCGAGGCGGCATCGCCAAGGCGATGAACGTTGGCGCTGCCATGGCCGGCGGAGAAATCATCGCGCACCTGCACTCCGACGATTACTACCTTGGCAAGGACGTCGTTTCCCGCGCCGTTGCCTTGCTGGAGCAATCTGGCGCCGAATGGATGTTTGCGCGCATGATGTCCGACCACGACGGGAAGCTCGTCAAGGACAATTGGAAGATGCCGCGCTATTCGCGCAAGCGGCTCATTCAGGGTAACTTCATTGCGCACCCTTCGGTTTTCATGCGCAAGTCCCTGTTCGAGCGCGCTGGCGGCTTTTCGAGCGAGCTCAAATACGCCATGGACTACGACTTCTGGCTGCGCGTGTCGGCGCTGGCCGAGCCCGCCTACATGGAGGCGGAACTGGCAGCCTTTCGATGGCACGCCGGCAGCACCACGACGGCCAATCGCATGGCCTCATTCGAGGAGGATCACCAAGTGAGATTGCGCTACGCCTCCGATTCGCCCGTTGATCGCGTGCTCCACGCGTTGCGCTATCAAGTGCGCAAGCGCCGCTTGCTGAAACAACTGGCGGCAGAGGGGCGGGTGTGATGCGCATCAGCATCTGCATTTGCACGTTCAAGCGTCCGGAGGGCTTGCGCAAAGCCTTGGAAAGCATTGCAGCCTTGACCATGCCGGCCGACTGCGAGCTGGATGCGTTGGTGGTGGACAACGATGCCGCGGGAAGTGCTCGCGAGCTTGTGCTGAGCCTGCAGGGCGGGTTTCCGCTGCCCCTTCGGTATGAATGCGAGGCGCGCAATGGTGTCGGCTACGCCCGGGCGCACTGTCTGCACGCTTCCAGTGGCAGCTGGATCGCCTTCATTGACGACGACGAATGGGCAGAGCGTGATTGGCTGTCGGCCTTGGTGGCCACGGCGCGCGCCACGCAGGCTGATGCCGTTTTTGGGCCGGTGCCGCCGGCCTATCGCCAGGTGATGGATCAAACACTGCTGGCCCTGAGTTATTTCGAGAGGCCGCGTTTTCCGACTGGTACGCGGCTCAATTGGCAACAATGCGCCACCGGCAACGTGCTGTTCAAACGGCAGCTGTACCTGGACGTGGGCGGTTTCAAGGCGGACTTTTCCGTCAGCGGCGGGGAAGACTCCGAGTTTTTCAGCCGCTGTGAGAGACACGGCGCCAAGCTCATCTGGTGCGACGAGGCGGTCGCCAACGAGGACATCCCGCCGGAGCGTGCGACGCGCCGCTGGATTCTTCAGCGCGCCTATATCGGCGGCAATAATTTTGCTCGCATGCGACGCGCGCGCGGCGGCTGGCCTGCCTATGCTCCTGATGCGCTGCGCGGCATGTTCGGCTTTGCGGCTTTTGGCTTTGCGGCGCTGTTGGCCAGGCTCATGAGGAGTCCGCGACAGCTTGCCCTTGAATGCAAGGCCGCGACGGGGCTCGGCAAGCTTACCGCGATGGCCATGGCGCCAGGCAACAGCTATGGTGGTCGGGATAGCGATCATGGGTGACGCACTCCGGCAGGAGGCCGGCGTTGCCGCTGCTGCACCATTGCCGATCCGTGTTGCCTTGGTGACCAATATTCCGGCGCCCTATCGTTTGCCGATCTACGACCTACTGGCAGAGGTCCCCGGCATTGAGCTCAAGGTGTATTTCTGCAGCGGCCGTGAGCCAGACAGGCAATGGGACCTCGCGGCGTTGCGCGCAGAGCATTTCTTCTTCCGAGAGCGGTTCCTCACGTTCAAGGGGCGCTTCATTCATTTCAATTCAGGCGTCTGGCGCGCTTTGTCCGCCCAGCAGCCCCAAGCGGTGGTCACCACGGGATTCAATCCAACTCACCTTGCTGCTTTCGCTTATGCACGCCGCAAACGCGTTCCACATATTCCCATGACGGACGGCACCGTCGAATCCGAGGCCAAGCTGACCCCGATTCACCGTCTTGTGCGGCGATACGTCTATGCGCGCAGCTCTGCATTCGTGGGCGCCAGTGAGGGCAGCAAGGCCTTGTATAGGCAATACGGCGTCGCGGACCCGATGATGTTCAAGTCACACCTCTGCACTGACAACGAACGCTTCGAGCGAACGCTGGATGGACAGCGGCCCTACGACTTCATTTTCAGCGGGCGTTTCGCGGTCGGAAAGCAGCCACTCTTTGCCCTGCAGGTGGCGGCTGATGCTGCAAGAAAGATGGGACGTCAGGTCAAGCTGCTGTTTGTAGGGGCGGGTGATCTTGAGCCGCAGATGCGGCGCGAAGTCGTCCGGCTCGGCGCCGCGGTGCAGGCCGACTTTGCCGGTTTCGCGAGTCAGGGAGATTTGCCAGACCACTACGCGAAGGCGCGCCTCATGTTGTTCCCGACCCTTGATGACACCTGGGGAGTGGTCGCCAACGAGGCCTGCGCATCAGGCCTGCCGGTCCTTGTCTCGCCACAGGCTGGCGTCGCGGGCGAACTGGTCAGGGACGGCCAGAACGGGCGCGTGCTGCCCCTGGATGTGGACGCGTGGTCCACCGCTTGCGCCGAGGTGCTCTCCAACGCGGGGCTCTGGCGGCAGATGGCCGAGCGCAGTCGGCAACTGGTCGCGCCCTACACCTACGCCAATGCCGCCGATGGGCTGCACCAGGCGATTCGCTATTCATTGAAGCCCGGACGGCCATGAGTGCTCTGCCGTCACGTGTCCTGATCGCACATAACGCCTATCAATATCGCGGCGGCGAGGACGCCGTGGTGGAAGCGGAATGTGCCCTGCTGCGTCAACGTGGGCACGAGGTGGAACTCTATCAGCGAGACTACGCCGAGCTCATGCAGACTGGCAAGGTCGATGCGGCCTTGCAGGCTCTCTGGTCCTCTCGCACCGGTGAGGACATAAGCGCGACGATCCGACGCTTCCGGCCCGAGATCATTCATGTGCACAACACCGTGCCTCTGATTTCGCCCTCGCTCTATTGGGCCGCGGCACGTCATGCGGTGCCCGTGGTGCAGACCCTGCACAACTTCCGGCTGTTGTGCCCGCAAGCGCTGCTGCTGCGCGACGGCAGGATCTGCGAGGACTGCGTGGGCAAGGTGCCTTGGCGCGGCGTCGTGCGGGCCTGCTATCGCGGCAGCGTCGCGCAGACGGCCGTGCTGGCCTTGGGCAACACCGTTCATCGGTTCGCGGGGACGTGGAGCGACAAGATCACCCGCTACATCGCCCTGACCGATTTTGCGCGCGACAAATTCATCGCTGGCGGGTTGCCCGCCGATCGGATTTGCGTCAAGCCGAATTTTGTTGATCTGCCTGCGCTGCCCGATGTGCCGCGCTCGGGGGCCTTGTTCGTTGGCCGCTTGTCGGAAGAGAAGGGGGTTGATACCTTGCTCGAGATGGCACGCCGGCTGCCCGAGGGATTGCCAATTCGAATGGTGGGTGATGGCCCGTTGGCCGGTCGCTTGGCGGCTGAGCCACGAATTGAATGGCTCGGGTCCTTGCCGAGCGATCAGGTCTACGCGCTGATGCGGGAAGCGCAGCTGTTGCTGCTGCCAAGCATTTGTTATGACAATTTTCCCCGCACGCTTGTTGAAGCCTTTGCCTGCGGGTTGCCGGCCTTGGTGAGCGATCTGGGCGCCCTGCCGGGGATTGTGCAGGTTGGTGTGACCGGCTTGCTGGCACCGGCCGGAGATGGGCCGGCGTGGGCGAAGGCTGTGACGGACGCACTGGCGAGGCCGGACGCATTGGCCGCCATGGGGCGTCGCGCGCGACTCCACTACGAACATGAATTGAGCGCACCGGCCAACTACCGGCAGTTGGTGGAGATCTATCAGGCGGCGCTTCGGTGCCCCGCTCACGCATCGCGGTCCTGATCTGCACGGCCCATGACACCGAATCTGCCCGCGCCCAAGGCTCTCCACCCGAACTGTGCAGCAGCACCGCGTCCGCTGAGGATGGGCCCATGGCACGATTGAAAAGTGGCCTCGGCTGGGCGCTTGTGCTCGCAAGTTGTCTCGTGGGTGGAGCACAGGGAGACGGCGTTTTCGACTTCAACGCACGCCACCCGGAGCGCGAGATCAAGGCGGACTATTTTGGTACGCATATCCATCGCTTGTGGGCGCGTGATGCGCCAGGTCACCTACCAACACCATGGCCGGAGGGCGAGATCGGCGCCATTCGTCTCTGGGACAGCGCCACACGCTGGGCCGATATCGAGCCCGAACCCGGGCAGTTCGACTTCGAGCGACTGGACTTTTATGTGGCGAGCGCCGAGAGACACCATGCCGCGATCATGCTGGTCCTGGGATCGCCTCCTCGCTGGGCCTCCGCGCGGCCGCTGGAGCCGGGGCCCTACGGACCGGGCAGCGCGGCGGAGCCGGGCAACATGGCCCTTTGGGATCGCTATGTGACGGCCGTTGCGCGCCGCTACAAGGGGCGTATCGCTCACTACGAACTCTGGAACGAACCCTTCTTCGCGGAGACGCCTGGCGCCAAAGCGGCCTACGCGGGCCGGATGTACTTCACGGGGTCGGTGCATGCCATGGTGGAACTGGCTCGACGCGCTCGAATCGTGCTTGACCATGAAGATCCGGCCGCTGTGCTGTTGACGCCCGGTGCCACTGATGGCGTGTCGATGCTTGATCTGTTTCTGGCGGCCGGCGGCGCGACCTATGTGGGAGGAATTACTTACCACTATTACGTCAAGGATGACCAGGAGTTTCTCTCCCTCCACCGTCAAATCCGCGAGACGCTCGCGCGCCGGCAACTCGATGGCCTGCCTATCTTCAATACCGAGTCGGGCTTCCCATCGAAGGGAACCAATGCCGCCCAGGGGGCACTCCTGATGGCGCGCCAGATGATTCTTGGCGCCTTTGTCGGCTTGGATCGCTACTACCAGTACGCCTGGGACAACGGCGAAACCGGGTTCGCGGGCACCTCGCTGGGCCCGCTTGAGTCGCGCAACGGCGAGGCCTATGCGACGGTGCGCCGGTGGCTGCTCGAGGCCAAGCCCGAGCGCTGTCGTCAAGCACCGGAGGGCATCGTGGTGTGCGAACTCTTGAAAGACGGCGCGCGTCGACTCATCGTCTGGAAGCCTGCGAAGGGCGCAAGCGCCACGCCGTGGCATCTGCCGCAGGGATTGCACGCGGGGCTGATTGAGCGCGTCCTGGTCGACCCACGCGTGGCCCGCTTCGATCACGACGATGTCGTGATGGTCAGTGGCAATCCTGTGACGGTCGTGCTGAAAACGGACTCTCCTTGAATTGATTTGACCCTGCAACATAATGGCGCCGCAGCGGGGCTGGGTTCATCCGAGTACCCTCGTCAAAGCGTTTGACGTTTGGAAGTTTATGGACACGACCGCTACCCGACCTGAATCGAAAGTCATTCTTCTCGGCCTGAATGAGCTGAACTTCGACTTTGTCGAACAATACGGCCGGCGCGGTGCGCTGCCCAACTTCACACGGCTGTTGCGGGACTTGACCCTGACCCGCACAGTCTCCGAAAAGGCCTATCCGTATCTGGAGCCGTGGATCCAATGGGTGACGGTGCAGACCGGACTCAGCTATGAGGATCACCAAGTCTTTCGCCTGGGCGATATTGTCAATCACGCTCATCCGCAGTTGTGGGAGTTGGTGGCCAGGAAGTACGGCGCATCGGTGGCCGCCATTTCGCCGATGAATGCCAGCAACCAGTTGGCAGATATCAAGGGCGCTGTATTCGTGCCCGACCCATGGACGCAGACGCCGGTGACTGCGCCGGCGGACGTCAGGCTGCTCTACGAGGGCGTGCAACAGGCCGTTAACGACAACGCTGACAGCAAGATCACCCTGGCGTCGGCCGCAAAAATCATGCTGGGCCTGCTGCGCAATCTGCGTCCGGCCAGCATCCGGACCTGCGCGCGTCTTGCCGCAGGCGCGCGCCAAGGAAAGTGGCGCAAGGCGCTGGTGCTGGATCGGATCATGGCCGACGTCTTCATTCGTCAGACGGCCAGAGGCGGCTTCGAATTTTCGACACTCTTTCTGAACGCAGGCGCGCACATTCAGCACCACTACATGTTCGCATCACAGTGCTACAGCGGGCCCTTGCGAAACCCGGATTGGTACTGTCCTCCCGGAGCCGATCCGATCAGGGAGGTCTATCAGCTCTATGACGAGATCGTGGGCGACGTGATGAGGCGCTTTCCCGACTATCGTGTGCTGATCTGCACCGGGTTGAGTCAGCGACCGAATCCCAAGCTGATCTTCTACTATCGCCCGCGCAATCATGAGTCCTTGCTGCGCCAGCTTGGCCTGAGATTTACCTCCGTGGCGCCGCGCATGTCGCGCGACTTCCTGGTGACCTTCGATACCGCGGCCGATGCCGTGGCCGGCGAGCAGTTGCTGCATTCGTTCAAGGCTCTGAATGGCGATGATGTCTTCCTGGTCGACAACCGGGGCACGGACTTGTTCTGCATGCTGATGTACACGAATGAGATCGAGCCCGGATTTCGAATCACGAACGGCGAGGTGACCGTGCACGACTTCGCGTCTTGCGTCTCCCTGGTTTCGATCGAGAATGGGATTCATCAGACCACGGGCTATCTGATCGACACCGGCATGCGCAACGATGCACAGTGCGCCGAGGCCGCTGAAATCCCGCTGACCGCGGTGTTCCAACGGGTCATGAATGCGTTTGAGGCGGCATGAAGCAAGCGCGGATTCTGGGCGTCACCGTGGCCGCTGCCGATACCGATGAGGTCGTGAAGGCCGTGATTGGCGACGCGGCTCACGGGCGCTGGGGCTACGTCTGTGTAGGCAATGCGCACCAGTACGTGCTTGCGCGGACCGAGCCGGCCTTCGCGAGGATTCTTGCAGGCTCCCGCTTCAATACTTTTGACAGTCAGGTGGTTGCTAAGGCCTTGCGCCTCAAGGGGATGGCGCGCGTGACCGTCTTGCGAGGCGTGGATCTGACCCTGCTCCTCAGTGCCGAAGCGCAGGCGCAGGGGCTGAAGGTAGGTTTCTTCGGCGCCTCGGCAGCGACCGTTGAGTTGCTCCGTGCGCGGCTGGCAAGGGACTATCCTGCCCTCCAGCTGGTGTTCGCCGAGGCGCCAGGTCGGATCACCTACGAGGACATGGCTCTCGATGAGACCCTCTGTCGGCGCATTGCGACGGCCGGTGTGCAGATTCTGCTCGTCGGACTCGGCTGTCCGAAGCAGGAGAAGTGGATGGCCGTGCATCGCCAGGCCTTGCCGTGCGTGCAGCTGGGCGTGGGGGCCGCCTTCGACTTCATTGCCGGTACTGTGCCGCCGTCACCTGCTTGGGTGCACCGGGCCGGACTGGAATGGGCCTACCGACTGATCCGTGAGCCGCGCCGACTGTGGCGCCGCTATCTGGTCACCAACACGCTGTTCATCTGGTATCTGTTGCGAGAACTGTCATGAAACTCCCCCGCCTGGGGCCGCTTCATGATCGGCGAGCATGCGCGTGACGGGTCCAGGGCGAGCTTGAGAGGCGATTCTCGAAGGCCGAGCGATCGACGTGTTCAACAGCAGAAAAATGGTGCGCGACTTCACTCACATTGATGATGTCGCCGAAGGCGCGGCGCATTCCAGCACGACTTATCGTGTCTTCAATATCCGCACTCCTGCGCCAATTCCATTGATGGGCGTCACTGAGGTGATCAAGCAGGATGAGGATCGTTCGAACTCCGCTTGACCGGAGAGCGAAGAGAGAACACCCGGCAAGGCGCGGCAACCGATCGAGTCAGCCCGCCGCGACCTGATCAAGCTGATCAACCAGGATGGCGACGATGCGCTCGGCAGAATGACCGTCCCACAGACTGGGGCGTTGACCGCGCTTTCCGCCCGTCCTGAGCGTCTCAAGCGCCACCTCGATGATCGTCGCGGGATCGGTTCCGGCCAGCACGTTGCTGCCTTCATCGACCGTGACGGGTCTCTCAGTGTTCTCGCGCATCGTGATGCAGGGCACGCCCAGGGCCGTGGTCTCTTCCTGCAAGCCGCCGCTGTCGGTCAGGATCACGGCGGCGTCCTTCCACAGATGCAGGAACGACATATAGGCCTGCGGGCCCATCAGCGTGACGTTGCCGCCAAGGTCGATACCGAACTTCTCGATGTTGGCGCGCGTCCGCGGATGGACCGGGAAGACCAGCGGCAGTTCCTGCGAGACCCTGCGCAGCACCTTGGCCACGCCTTCGAGGGCCTCGACGCTGTCCACGTTGGACGGACGATGCAAGGTGACGACACCATAGCGTGAGTGCTGGCGCTTGAAGGCATCTGTCTCCAGTCCCGAGGTGTCCATTGACTTCAGCTTCTCGGCCTGGAAGAGGACGTTGTCCACCATCACGTGGCCGACGTCGAAGACCACGGCCGGGTCCTTGCCTTCGCGCAGCAGGTGCTCGCGGCCGCTGGGCTCGGTGACGAAGAACCAGTCGGTGATGGCGTCGGTCACGAGGCGGTTGATCTCCTCCGGCATGCGCATGTCGCCGCTGCGAAGGCCCGCCTCCACATGGGCGACGGGGATCCAGGCCTTCTTGGCGACGACCGAGCAGGCCAGGGTCGAGTTCACATCGCCAACCACGAGACAGGCGGCGGGCTTGTCATTGGCACAGAGCTGCTCATACGCCAGCATGATCTTGCCGGTCTGCTCGGCATGACTGCCTCCGCCGCACCCTAGGCGCACGTCGGGTGCCGGGATGCCGAGTTCCTCGAAGAAGACGTCGTTCATGTCACGGTCGTAATGCTGGCCCGTGTGGACGATCTTCCAGGCCAGCCGCCCGTCGGCCTTCAATGCCCGCACGATGGGTGCGATCTTCATGAAGTTGGGGCGCGCGCCGGCGATGAGGTGGATGCAGGGTTTGTTTGACATGGTTCAGTGCTTCTCAGGAGGCAGGAGTTCGCAGACGATATGGCAAACCAAGGTTCCCACATCGACCCGAACGCTGAAAGGCGAGTGGCGGGATCAGCCCGAACACGAGTCGCCCAGCTGAAAGGGGAGGAGGATCGCGGAGAATCGGGAAGGCATGGGCTGGGATTCTATGAGTGAGAATGCGGAAACTGTCCCGGTTTGGACCGGATCAATCCTAGGGAGAAGCACTTGAAAGTACTCGTCACCGGCGCCGCCGGTTTCATCGGCATGCATGTGAGCCAACTCCTGCTCGGACGAGGCGACGAAGTGGTCGGCCTGGACAATCTCAACGACTACTACGACCCGCAACTCAAGCACGACCGTCTGGCGCGCCTGACCGGAAAGCCCGGCTTCAGTTTCGTGAAGATGGATGTCGCCGACCGCGAGGGCATGGCCAAGCTGTTTGCCGATCAGCGCTTTGACCGCGTCGTGCACCTGGCTGCGCAAGCCGGCGTGCGCTACTCGATCCAGAATCCGCACGCGTACATCGACAGCAATATCGTCGGTTTCACCAACATTCTCGAAGGCTGCCGACATTCGGGCGTCAAGCACCTCGCTTATGCGTCGAGCTCGAGCGTCTATGGCGGCAACACGCTGATGCCGTTCTCCGAGCATCACAGCGTCGACCATCCCGTCAGCCTCTATGCGGCGACCAAGAAGGCCAACGAGCTGATGGCGCACACCTACAGCCATCTGTTCCGCCTGCCCACGACGGGCCTGCGGTTCTTCACGGTCTATGGCCCCTGGGGCCGACCCGACATGGCGCTGTTCCTGTTCACCAAGGCGATTCTGGAAGGCCGCGCCATCGACGTGTTCAACCACGGCAAGATGATTCGCGACTTCACCTACATCGATGACATCGCCGAAGGTGTGGTGCGCGTGCTGGACCGCCCGGCCGAGCCGGAGCCCGGCTATGACGCCATGAAAAGTGACCCTGCACATTCCAACGCACCGTATCGGGTCTTCAATATCGGCAATCATGCGCCGATCCCCTTGATGGACTTCATCGAGGCGATCGAGCAGGCCGTGGGCCGCAAGGCCGAAAAGAATTTCCTGCCTCTGCAGGACGGCGATGTGCCGGCCACGCATGCCGATGTCGAAGAGCTGGCAGCCTGGACGGGTTTCCGACCCGCCATGCCCGTGCCTGACGGCATCAAGCGTTTCGTGGCCTGGTACCGCAACTATTTCAAAGTCTGAAGAAGGAACTGACGGATGAAAGTCACCACCATCGGAACCGGCTATGTAGGCTTGGTCACTGGCGCATGCCTGGCCGAGATGGGCAACCATGTGGTCTGCCTGGACGTCAATCCGGAGAAGATTCGCATCCTCAACGAGGGCGGAATTCCCATCCACGAACCGGGCCTGGACGCGGTCGTGCAGCGCAATGTGGCCGCCGGCCGCCTGCAATTCACCACCGACGTGGACTGGGCCGTGGCGCACGGGACGTTGCTCTTCGTCGGCGTTGGCACGCCGCCCGATGAAGATGGTTCAGCCGACCTGCAATATGTGATTGCCGCTGCGCGCTCGATCGGGCAACGCATGACCGACTACAAGGTCATCGTCGACAAGAGCACCGTGCCGGTAGGAACGGCCGACAAGGTCAAGGCCGCGATCGCCGAGGAACTGGCCAAGCGTGGTGTGCATGTGGCGCATGCAGTGGTATCGAACCCGGAGTTCCTGAAGGAGGGTGCGGCGGTCGAGGACTTCATGAAGCCTGATCGCATCATCATCGGCAGCGACGATGAGCAGGCCACCTTGCTGATGCGCGCGCTCTACGCGCCTTTCACGCGCAACCATGATCGCCTGCAAGTGATGGATTTGCGCAGCGCGGAGTTCACCAAATACGCGGCCAATGCGATGTTGGCCACGCGCATCAGCTTCATGAACGAGCTGGCCGTGCTGGCCGAGCGAGTGGGCGCCGACATCGAGCTGGTGCGTCGCGGCATCGGCTCCGATCCCCGCATCGGCTACAGCTTTCTTTACGCCGGTGCCGGCTACGGGGGATCCTGCTTCCCGAAGGACGTCAAGGCCCTGGTGCGTGCCGCCAAAGACGAAGGCATCCCGCTGCGCGTGCTGACGGCCGTGGAAGAGGCCAATGAGCATCAGAAGATGCTCTTGGTGAACAAGGTGGTGAAGCGTTTTGGTGAGGACCTCAAAGGCCGCCACTTCGCGCTGTGGGGCCTGGCCTTCAAGCCCAATACCGACGACATGCGCGAGGCGCCAGCCTTGGTGATCATCGACGCCTTGCTGGCGCGTGGCGCCACGGTCGCTGCCTATGATCCGGTCGCCATGGAAGAGGCACAGCGGGTGATTGGCCCGCGCGCTGGTTTGAACTATGCCGAACGTGCTGAGGACGCCCTGGAAGGCGCTGATGCTCTGCTGCTCGTGACCGAATGGAAGGAATTCAAGAGTCCTGATTTCGACGGCATCAAATCGACGCTCAAGCAGCCCGTGGTGTTCGATGGTCGCAACCAGTATGAGCCTTCGCTGATGCTGGCGCTCGGGATCGAGCATCACGGCATCGGGCGCGGCAAGGGCTGACAGCCCGCGGCTCGCGCTCGCACTCGCGAGCGCACTGGAACTTTTCTGGAGTGAATCGTATGGTCGAGATCAATGGCATCAAGGTGGACAACGCCCTGCCTTTTGTGCTGTTCGGTGGTGTCAACGTGCTCGAGTCCGAGCAGTTCGCGGTGGATGTCTGCGGCGAATATCTGCGCGTGACTCGTGAGCTCGGCATTCCCTACGTCTTCAAGGCTTCGTTCGACAAAGCCAATCGCTCGTCCATCCACTCCTACCGTGGCCCGGGGCTTGAAGCGGGCCTGAAGATTTTCGAGGCCGTCAAGAAGGCCCACGGTGTGTCCGTCTTGACCGATGTGCATGAGCCTCATCAGGCCGCTGAAGTGGCCACTGTGGCCGATGTATTGCAGCTGCCGGCTTTCCTGGCGCGCCAGACCGACCTGGTGGTGGCGCTGGCCAAGACCGGCAAGGTCATCAACATCAAGAAGCCACAGTTTGTCAGCCCGCCGCAGATGCGCAATATCGTCGAGAAATTCGAGGAATGCGGCAACGACAAGCTCTTGTTGTGCGACCGTGGCGCGCAGTTCGGCTATGACAACCTCGTGGTCGACATGCTTGGCTTTGGTGTCATGAAGCAGGTCAGCGGCGGCAAGCCGGTGATCTTCGACGTGACCCATGCGCTGCAACAGCGCGAGTCGGGAGCGGCGGCCTCGGGCGGTCGTCGGGGCCAGGTGACGGAGCTGGCCCGCTCAGGCATGGCGCTGGGCCTGGCCGGTTTGTTCCTGGAGTCTCATCCCGACCCGAGCAAGGCTTTGTGCGATGGTCCCAGCGCGCTGCGCCTGTCGCAGCTCAAGCCTTTCCTGGAGCAGGTCAAGGCCGTGGACGATCTGATCAAGCGCCTCCCGGCGCTCGACACGAACTGAAGGCTGAAAGAGCCTTCAGCGGATCTTCACCGGATCAATTGGCGGCTTCCACGCCGCTGTAAGTCTTGACGGCTTCCTGGGCCTGCTGGGTGACCTGGTAGGCCGCTTCTTCCTGGGCTGAGACCACGCCGTCCTTGTTGGTATCGGCCGGGTCATAAGTCTTGGCGGCGCTGCTGGAGGCCGCAGATGCACCGCCTTCGCCGCCACCCTCGCCGCCGCCACCGTGGTGTCCACCGTGGCCGCCCTTGTGCGTGCCTTGTGCGCCCTGGGCATGCTCGGCCTCGTGTGCCTTCGCGGCCGTCGAGAATTCGGTCTGGCTGACCTTGCCGTCGCCGTCGCTGTCCATCTTCTTGAACTCGGCATCGGCTTTGGCCTTCAGATCCGCGCTGCTGGCCGAATCAGCGGCCTGGCCGCCCTTTTGCGAGATGGCGACGAACGCCGACTCGAACTCCTGCTGCGAAACCGATCCATCGCCATCGCTGTCCATCTTCTTGAAGGCATCTTCAAGGCTGGGGCGCTTGTGCTGGGCGCTGCTGGCGGCGTTGGTGCTGTTGCTGGCGATGGCGCTGATCATGGGAATGCTCCTCTTGTCGAATCCAGGTCGGATTGACCATGAGTGCATTTCGTCGCCGCCGGGCCCTCTGTTGAGGACAGAAACGTTTCTGCGCAGGTAAAGAAACGTTCAGTCAGAAACCGTTCAGTCGAAGCTGCGCGCGCTGGCCAGCAGCGGCGCCTTGGTGTCCTTGTCGGCCAATTGGGGCGCTACGCCGGTGTCTGGCCATTGGATGCCGAGGGCGGGGTCATCCCAGCGCACGCAGCCTTCTGCCTGTGGAGCGTAGTAGTCGGTGGTCTTGTAGAGAAAGTCAGCCGACTCGGACAGCACCAGGAAGCCGTGCGCGAAACCCGGGGGAATCCACAACTGCTTCTGGTTCTCGGCGCTCAGCTCCACGCCGACCCATTGCCCGAAGCGGGCGCTTGAACGGCGCATGTCGACGGCCACGTCAAAGACGGCACCGGCCACGCAGCGGACCAGCTTGCCCTGCGCGTGAGGCGGCAACTGGAAATGCAGGCCGCGCAGCACGCCTCGTGCGGACCGGGAGTGGTTGTCCTGCACGAACTTGAGCGTGTTGCCCGTGGCCTCGTTGAAGCGCTCCTCGTTCCAGCTTTCGGTGAAGAAGCCGCGTGCGTCGCCGAAGACCTTGGGCTCGACGATCATGACCTCAGGCAGGGCGGTGGGCGTGACGGTGATCATCATCAGAAAATCTTGTCCTTGAGCAGCGATTGCAGGTACTGGCCGTAGCCGTTCTTGAGCATCGGCTGGGCCAGTTGCTCGAGCTGGGCGGCGGTGATCCAGCCGGAACGAAAGGCGATCTCTTCGGGGCAGGCCACTTTCAGGCCCTGGCGCTTCTCAAGCGTGGCGATGAACTGGCCGGCTTCGAGCAGGCTGTCGTGTGTGCCGGTGTCGAGCCAGGCGTAGCCGCGGCCCATGATCTCGACGCTCAGCTGGTTCTGGCGCAGGTATTGCGCGTTGACATCGGTGATCTCAAGCTCGCCGCGCGCCGAAGGCTTGATGTTGGCGGCGATATCGCAGACCTGCTCGTCGTAGAAGTACAGGCCGGTCACCGCGTAATTGCTCTTCGGGGCCTTGGGCTTTTCTTCGATGCTGAGTGCGCGCTTGGCGGCATCGAATTCGACCACGCCATAGCGCTCAGGATCGGTGACATGGTAGGCAAACACGCTGGCGCCGGTGGTGCGTTCGGCGGCGTTGTTCAGCAGGCCTTGCAGGTCATGGCCATAGAAGATGTTGTCCCCGAGCACCAGGGCTGACGGCGCGTCGCCGATGAAATCGCGGCCCAGGATGAAGGCCTGCGCCAAGCCGTCGGGGCTGGGTTGCACGCAGTAGCTGATGTTCAGGCCCCAGCGCGATCCATCGCCCAGCAGGGCTTCAAAGCGTGGCGTGTCCTGCGGCGTACTGATCAGCAGGATGTCGCGGATGCCGGCCAGCATCAGGGTGCTGAGCGGGTAATAGACCATCGGCTTGTCGTAGACCGGCAGCAGCTGCTTGCTCATCGCCAGCGTGGCCGGATGCAGGCGCGTGCCCGAGCCGCCGGCCAGGATGATGCCTTTGCGTTGTTGATTGCTCATCAAAGAATCTCCATCAGCATGCGCTCGACGCCCGACTGCCATGGGGGCAGAACGACGTCGAACGCGGCTTGCAATTTTTGGGTGGACAGCCGCGAGTTGAGCGGGCGCTGTGCCGGTGTGGGGTAGCTGCTCGTCGGTATCGGCAACACCTGATCAGCGGCGACCTTGAGCTCCTTGCCGCGTGCGCGGGCGAACTCGATCACATGGCTTGCATACGCGTGCCAACTGGTTTCGCCGCCTGCGGCCGCGTGATAGAGGCCGCTCAAGGCCGGGTTTGCCAGCGTGGCACGAATCATGTGGGCCGAAATGTCGGCCAGCAGATCGGCGCCGGTCGGCGCGCCGATCTGATCGTCGATCACTTTCAGCTGATCGCGTTCGGCCGCGAGCCTCAGCATGGTCTTGGCGAAGTTGCCGCCGCGCGCACCATAGACCCAGCAGGTGCGCAGGATCAGATGCTGGCAGCCGCTTTGCTGGATGGCCTCATCGCCGGCCAGCTTGCTGGCGCCGTAGACGCTCAGCGGGCCGGTCGAGGCGTTTTCGCTGCGGGCCCAATCGCCGCTGCCGTCGTAGACATAGTCGCTGCTGTAGTGAACGAGCAGCGCGCCCAGGTGTTGGGCTTCTGCCGCCAGCAGGCCGGGCGCGCTGCCGTTGATCTGCTGAGCCAGCGCTGTGTCGGATTCCGCCTTGTCCACTGCCGTGTAGGCGGCCGCATTGACGATCACTTGGGGCGCGTGCCGCCTGACGGTCTGGATCAGCGTCTCGCTGTCTGCGAGATCCGCGCCTTCATGCCGGTCCAGCGCCACGAGCTCGCCCAAGGGTGCAAGCGCGCGCTGCAGTTCCCAACCGAGCTGGCCATTCTTGCCGAGCAGCAGGACTTTCATGCGCCGTACTGCTTGCTGACCCAATCGCGATACGCGCCGCTTTGCACGCGTGCCACCCACTCCGGATTCTGCAAGTACCACTGCACCGTCTTGCGGATGCCCGTCTCGAAGGTCTCGGCCGGCCGCCAGCCCAGTTCTCGCTCGACCTTGCGGGCATCGATGGCATAACGGCGATCGTGGCCGGGGCGATCCTTCACGTACGTGATCAGGCGCGAGTACGGGCCGGCCGCATCGGGGCGCAACTCATCGAGCAGGGCGCAAACCGTCTTGACGATATCGATGTTGGCCTTCTCGTTCCAGCCGCCGATGTTGTAGGTCTCGCCGAGACGTCCGCCGGCCAGCACGGCGCGGATGGCCGAGGCGTGGTCCGTCACGAACAGCCAGTCGCGGATTTGCTGGCCATCGCCGTAGACAGGCAGGGGCTTGCCCGCCAGGGCGTTCACGATCATCAGCGGGATCAGCTTCTCGGGGAAGTGATAAGGGCCGTAGTTGTTCGAGCAGTTGGTGGTCACCACCGGCAGGCCGTAGGTGTGGTGCCAGGCGCGTACAAGATGGTCGCTCGCGGCCTTGCTGGCCGAATAGGGGCTGTTGGGCTCGTAGGCGTTGGTCTCGGCAAACGGCGGGTCGTCGGCGCGCAAAGTGCCATAGACCTCATCGGTGGAGACATGGTGGAAGCGGAAGGCCGTCTTGGCGTCGCCTTCCAAGGCACTCCAATAAGCGCGCGTCGCTTCCAGCAGCGTGTACGTGCCTTCGATATTGGTGCGCATGAAAGCGCCGGGTCCGCTGATCGAGCGATCCACATGACTCTCAGCCGCGAAGTGGACGAGGGCGCGTGGCTTGTGCGTGCTCAGCAACTGATCGATCAGCGCGCGGTCGCAGATGTCGCCTTTGACGAAGACGTGACGAGCATCGCCTTCCAGCGTGGCGAGGTTCTCCAGATTGCCCGCGTAGGTCAGAGCGTCCAGCGTCACGATGGGCTCATCGCTTTGCGCGAGCCAATCCAACACGAAGTTGGCGCCGATAAAGCCGGCGCCGCCGGTCACAAGAATGGTCATTTACTTTCTGCCGTAGGTGTCTTCAAAGCGGACGATATCGTCCTCGCCAAGATAGGAGCCCGACTGCACCTCGATGATTTCGAGTGGCACCTTGCCCGGATTGGCAAGCCGATGCGTCTGACCCAGGGGAATATAAGTGCTCTGGTTCTCGCTCAGCAAAATGATCTGGTCACCATTGGTGATCTCGGCGGTACCAGAAACCACAATCCAATGCTCGGCACGGTGATGGTGCATCTGCAGGCTCAACGACGCACCAGGCTTGACCATGATGCGCTTGACCTGGAAGCGTGCGCCGTTGTCGATACTGTCATACCAGCCCCAAGGGCGGTGAACCTTGCGATGCAGGGTCTGCTCGCCGCGCTTCTCCGCGTCGAGCCTGGCGACGATCTTCTTGACGTCCTGGCTGCGTGAGCGGTCGGCCACGAGGACGGCATCGGGCGTCTCGACAATCACCACGTCGCGCATACCGACCACGCTGACCAAGCGGCTCGTGGCGTGAACCAGCGTGTTGTGGCTGTCGCTGATCAGCGCATCGCCGCGGAAGGCATTGCCTTGCGCGTCCTTCTCGGCCACTTGCCAGACGGCTTCCCAGGCGCCCAGATCGTTCCATGCAGCGTCCAGGGCCACCATACGAAGCGGCGTTGCGCTGCCGGGGCAGCGTTCCATCACAGCGTAGTCGACCGATTCGGCAGGCACGGCGGCGAATTCATCCTTGCCGGGGCGCACGAACTTTTGATCAAGCTTGGCGGCGGCGAAGGCAGTCTGCGTTGCGGCAGCGATGTCGGGACGGTAGGTTTCCAGCGCCTTCATCCACACGCTGGCGCGCAGGACGAACATGCCGCTGTTCCAATAGTAGTCGCCCGAGGCCACATAACGTTCCGCTGTCGCGGCGTCGGGCTTCTCGACGAACTGGACAACGCTCAAGCCCTCGCCTGCGGGCTGCGCCTGAATATAGCCATAGCCGATTTCAGGGCGATCAGGCTGGATGCCCAGGATAGCGATGGCACCGCCCTCGGCCTCGCGGATCGCCGCTTGCAAGGCCTTGGTGAAGGCGGCCCCGTCGCCGACGGTCTGGTCGGCCGGCGTGACCACGAGGACGGGATCGCGGCCGTCCTTCAAAGCTTGCAGCGCCGCCAGTGTGAGCGCCGGAGCCGTGTTGCGGCCCATCGGCTCCAGCACCACGGCGGCGGGTTCCTGGTCCAGCTCTCGCAACTGATCGAGCACCATGAAGCGATGTTCTTCATTGCCCACGATGATCGGCGCGTCGACAGCGAACTCCGCGCCGGCCAGTGCGGCCAGCCGTTCCGCGGCCTGCTGGAACAGGCTGGTATTGCCCGACAGCACGAGAAACTGCTTGGGATAGCCAGCGCGTGAAAGCGGCCAAAGCCGCGTGCCGCTGCCGCCGGCCATGATGACCGGCTGCACTTCAATCTTCTTCATAGGAAATCTCTTGTGGAAACTATTGGGGCGCGAAGCCTTGCGGGTTCTGACTCTGCCAACGCCATGAATCCTCGCACATCCGGGCCAGGTCATGACGGGCTTGCCAGCCCAGGAGCTCGCGGGCACGCGCCGGATCGGCATAGCAGGCCGCCACATCCCCGGCGCGGCGCGGCACGACCTCATAGGGCACCGATCGACCGCTGGCCGCCTCGTAGGCCTTGACCAAGTCCAGCACGCTGTAGCCCCGGCCGGTGCCGAGGTTGACGGTGAACGAGCCGGCTTGGTCCAGCAGCACGCGCAGCGCAGCCACATGGCCTTCGGCGAGATCGGAGACATGGATGTAATCGCGCACGCCGGTGCCATCGGGCGTGGCGTAGTCGTCACCGAAAACCTGCAGACGTTCACGGCGGCCGACGGCCACCTGGGCCACATAGGGCATCAGGTTGTTGGGCGTCCCGCGGGGGTCTTCGCCGATCTGGCCGCTTTCATGCGCACCGACCGGGTTGAAGTAGCGCAGGCAGGCGGTCTGCCATTGCGGATCTGATGCGCCAAGGTCACGCAGGATGGTCTCGCCCATCAGCTTGGTGGCGCCGTAGGGGTTGACCGCAGCGGTTGCGGCGTCTTCGGTCAAAGGCAGCTTGTCCGGCACGCCGTAGACCGTGGCGCTGCTGGAAAAGACCATGCGCCGGCAGTCATGGCGGCGCATCACCTCGCAGGTGTTGACGAGGCCGCCCAGGTTGTTGCGGTAATAACTGAGAGGTTCGGCGGTGGATTCGCCCACCGCCTTGAAGGCCGCGAAATGCACGACGGCTGCCGGCTTGTGCGCGGCAAAGATCTTGTCCACCGCCGCGGCATCGCAGACGTCTGCCTGCTCAAAAACGGGCTTGCGGCCTGACAAGCTTTCCAGCCGGTGCAGCACCTCAGGTGAGCTGTTGGAGAAGTTGTCCACCCCCACCACGTCGAAGCCGGCCGCTTGAAGCGCCAGCCAGGTGTGCGAAGCGATGTAACCCGTGGCGCCGGTGAGGAGAATGGTGGGCATCGTCAGTAGAAAAGGATTTGGGCGTTGCAGCCAATGCTGTCGGCGTCGTAGCCGTAGTTGATGATGGTACTGGTTCGCACCTGATGTCCGACCTGGCAGGCCATGCTGATGCCGCGTGAATACTGCCAGTTGGCGCCGATGAGCAAGGAGTAGTAATTGTCGTGCGAGTTGCTCGCCGCGCTTTCGTTGCCGAACTGCGCATCGTTGCTTCGGTTGGTCCGAGCATAGACGCCGGCGGCAGTCAGGGTCATCTTGCCCGTGAGCTGATAGTTCGCGTTGACCTGCAAGGTGTTGGTGACCGTGCTCTGGTTGGTGTTGTAGGCGAATGGCAGATTGCTGAAGACGTAGGCGCTCAGACCGCTGTCATGGATGAATGACGTGACGATCGTGGTCTTGCCGGTCGGAGTCCAGTTCCAGGTCGCGGCGCCGCTGAAATTCGAGGTGGATTGACCCCTGCTGTCAGCGTGCGTGTAGCTGCCATGACTCAGACGCGTATCCAGGCTGCTGAAGCCGCTGAAGCGCCAATGGATGTTCAGATCGATGTCGTTGCGCGAGTAGTGGTTGGGGTCATAACCGGTCAGCGTCGGGCTCGTCGGATTGGACGCCGGGTCGTAGACGGGGAAATAGGTAGGGTTGGTGGCATTCGTATGCCGCCAGTCGACACCAATGCGCAGATCGGGGCTTGCCTGGTAGCTGGGACCGAGCGAGTAGGCCGTCTGTTGGTAATTGAGCTGCGCGTACTGGGCCGCTGAATAACGGTACTGTCGATAGGACACATCGGCGTCCAGCGTCCAGCGCGTGACCAGCCCGACGTGCGTGAGCGCATCCACGTAGTAGCTGCTCAGCGTGTTGTTCACGTAGTCGGGTACCTGGGTGATATAGGGCGAGATGTTGTAGGACGCCAGCTGACGCGAAGCCCCCGCGGTGATCGTGCCGGACACACGTTCGATCGTGCTCCAGTCAAGGGCGGCCGAGCCCTGGTAGCCCACATTGTTGAGCGCGGTGTTGTTGCGATAGCGGCTCGTGCCCACCGATCCGTCGAGGCGCAGGTGCTCGCGGCCGAAGCGGGTGTCGATACCGCCCAGCAGGTTGCCGGTGAGCACGTCGTCTGCGTTCCGGCTGCTCGACTGCTGGAACACATTGCTGACATGGGTGAGCCCCACGTTGGCACCAAAGTAGTACGGATTGGTCGTGTCCGCCTGGGCCTGGGCGAACGCGGGTGCAACGGCCGCGGCAGAAGCTGCGGCAAAAGCTACCTTCAGACCAAGGTTCAAGGAATTTTGGAGAGGGCGCATAAAGGTCTCGAACTTCTATGAGAGGGGTTTTAATACGCGTGGCGATCAAAAATCACCAGCCTCGCGGTACGGACAATGATCTGCAAGTCCAGTGCCAACGACCAGTTGCGCAGGTACTCGAGGTCGTATTCGACCCGAGCCCTCATCTTCTCGATCGTGTCGGTTTCGCCGCGCAGGCCGTTCACCTGGGCCCAGCCCGTGATGCCCGGCTTCACCTTGTGGCGGACCATATAGGCCTTGATCAGCTTGCGGTATTCCTCGTTGTGCGCCACGGCATGCGGGCGGGGCCCGACGATGCTCATGCGGCCTTGCAGTACGTTGACGAATTGCGGCAGCTCGTCCAGCGAGGTGCGGCGGATGAAGGCGCCGAACGGTGTGATGCGGGGATCGGCCTTGGTGGCCTGCTTGACGACCTGGCCATTGTCGAGCGCGCGCATCGAGCGAAACTTGTAGACGATGATTTCCTCGCCGTCGAGGCCGTTGCGCCGCTGGCTGAAGATGATCGGGCCCGGTGAGCTGAGCTTGACGCCGACGGCCACGAGCAGCAGCACGGGCGAGATCAGCAGCAGGATCAATGACGAGATCGCCACATCGCTGATGCGCTTGACCAGCTCGTTAGTGCCGGTGAACGGGGTTTCGCATATGCCCACCACCGGCACGCCATTGATGTCCTGCAAGCGGCCCTGGATGATGCTGATGCCGAACACGTCGGGCACGAAGAACAGCGAGGCCGTCGTGCCCTGGATGCCTTCCAGCAGCTGCACGATGCGCGGCTGCGAGCCGAGCGGCAGGGTGATGTAGACCTCGCGCACACCGTGCTGCTGGATGTATTCGCCCACCTTGGCCAGAGTGCCCAGCATGTGGCCGGCGGCCTCGGGATGCAGGCGCTCGTCCTGGCGGTCGTCAAAGTAGCCGAGGAAGTCGACGCCCTTGTCTTTGCCGTCGCGCAGTGCGCGCGCCACCTTGATGCTCAAGGCACTGGCGCCGATGATGATCGCGCTGCGGCGCACCTTGGGCTGGCCCGCATGCCAGCGCAGCACCTGACGACCCATCTCGACGGACACGATCTGTGCCACCGGCGTGATGCCGGCCCACCAGACCAGCACCGAATCCGAGAAGTAGCCCATGCTGTTGGTGGCATAACCACACATGCTCAGGATCACCAGCAGCACCACCCAGGAGCTGATCACATCGATCGCGGCGCTGACCGGATGGGAGCTGAAGCGGTTGCGGCCGGGGAAGGTGAGGGCGAAGATCAGCAGGCACAGGGTGAGTGTGGATCGCAACACCGGCTCGCCAAAGAAAGCGTTCACGGCGAGGAAGGCGAGAACGATGATGCCCGGCTCCAGGAAAGCGGCGATCAAGGACTCGACCGACTGCGGCGCGCTGTAGAACGTTCTTTTGTAGCTGCGATCCTCGAACATCGTGACTCGATCTCTCTTTTCGTTCACCCCCGGGGCACGGACTTGTTGCCGTGAATAGGGAATTCTCTATCAAATCAAAATCCAGCCCGGGAAGGGTCACCCCCTAACTCAGGAGTAGAGCCCCACGTGCTGCCTACAATCCAGATATGCATCACGATTGGTCAACTCTCCTCGCGCCGGCTGTGCAGAATCGCATGGTCCTGTTGTTCAACCATGTCATTTCGCGTGAAAGCCACGCCATGACACGTTTGTCACCATTTGCCGGTCGCGCTGTGGTGGTGCGTCTGGCGGGCTGGCCCAGCCTGCTGCCCGCAGCGCCTGATCTGAGTCTCGCCGTCACGCCCGCGGGCCTGTGGGAGCGCCTGGAGACGGCGCCCACTGACGCCTTGCTGATCGAACTTGATGCCAGCAACCCCGCTTTGCTGGCTCTTGGCGCGCTGACCGGCGAGCGTCCGCGCGTGACTGTACAGGGCGACGCCAACTTCGCCGGCGAGATCAACTGGCTGATGGCCAATCTGCGCTGGGATATCGAGGACGACCTCGCCGCCCTGGTCGGCCCCGCCTTCGCGCACCAGCTCGGCAGCTTCGGCCGCAGCGTGGGCCAGGCGCTGGCCGGCCTGGCTCGCAAGGCAGAAAACCTGCGCCAGCGCGCATGAGGTACTTCGCCCGGCTGATCAAGATCGTCTGGACGATTCTGCGCTTCGGTCTTGATGATCTGGCGCTGTCCGGACTGCAACGCACGCGCTTTCGCCTTCTGCGCCGCGTGACCTCGGCGGGCCGCCAATGGGAGCAGCCGCGGGGTGTGCGCCTGCGCCTGGCCCTGGAGACACTGGGGCCGATCTTCGTCAAGTTCGGACAGGTGCTGTCGACGCGGCGCGATCTTGTGCCGCTCGACATCGTCGAAGAACTCTCCAAGTTGCAAGACAGCGTGCCGCCGTTCCCGGCGGCCGCGTCGCGTGCGCTGGTGGAGAAGGCCTTCGGCCGCAGCGTCGAGGAGCTGTTCGCCAGCTTTGATGCCGAGCCCGTGGCGAGCGCTTCGATCGCCCAGGTTCACTTCGCCGTTCTCAAGGATGGCCGCGAGGTCGCCGTCAAGGTGCTGCGCCCGGGCATGTTGGACATCATCGACGACGACATCGCCCTCCTGCGCACGCTGGCCGCCTGGATCGAGCGGCTCTCCGCCGATGGCCGACGCCTGAAGCCGCGCGAAGTCGTGGCCGAGTTCGACACCTACCTGCATGACGAGCTCGATCTCGTGCGCGAAGCCGCCAATGCCGCGCAACTGCGCCGCAATATGGACGGCCTCAACCTGGTGATGGTCCCCGAGATGATCTGGGACCTGTGCCGCCCCGAAGTCATCGTGATGGAGCGCATGAAGGGCGTGCCGATCTCGCAGATCGAGCGCCTGCGCGATGCCGGCATCGACATCAAGAAGCTCGCCCGCGACGGCGTGACGATCTTCTTCACGCAGGTCTTCCGCGACGGTTTCTTCCACGCCGACATGCACCCGGGCAATATCCAGGTGAGCCTGGACCCCGCCACGTTTGGCCGTTATGTGGCGCTCGATTTCGGCATCATCGGCACGCTGACCGAGACCGACAAGGAATACCTGGCGCAGAATTTCATCGCCTTCTTCCGCCGCGACTACAAGCGCGTGGCCGAGCTCCACATCGAGTCGGGTTGGGTGCCGCCCGACACCCGGGTCAATGATCTCGAAAGCGCCGTGCGTACCGTCTGCGAGCCCCATTTCGACCGGCCGCTGAAGGACATTTCGCTGGGCCAGGTGCTGATGCGCCTGTTCCAGACCTCGCGCCGCTTCAACGTTGAAATCCAGCCCCAGCTCGTGCTGCTGCAGAAGACGCTGCTCAATGTCGAAGGGCTCGGTCGCCATCTCGATCCCGAGCTCGACCTGTGGAACACCGCCAAGCCCTTCCTGGAGCGCTGGATGAACGAGCAGATCGGCTGGCGCGCGCTGTTCAACCAGGTCAAGAAGGAAGCGCCGCGCTACGCGCAACTGATCCCCGAGCTGCCGCGCCTGCTGCACGATTCGCTGAAGCGCCAGGCCCACCCGTCCCCGGACGAGCAGTTGCAGTTGATGATCCGCGAACAGCGCCGCACGATCCGGCTCCTGCAGGCTCTGCTGCTGGCGGCCGCAAGCTTCGCGATCGGCGTGTTGGCGGCGCATTTCTGGCCGCGCTGAGCCTGCTGAACCACCAGGGATTCGCCCCATCGAGCGGGCGAATCGTTCGGGGATAATTCCGCGTCCCCTGTTTTCGCTCCCATCCTCTTCGCCTTCAGTGTTTTCCCTCACATGAACATCGAACTGATCGTCTTCGTCGTGCTCTACCTGCTTGGCACCCTGGGCCTCGGCGTCTGGGCCGGCACCCGGATCAAGAACACCAGCGACTTCGCGATCGCCGGCCGCAGCCTGCCGTTGATCATGGTGATCACGACGACGTTCGCGACCTGGTTCGGCGCGGAGACCGTGATGGGCATCCCCGCCAAGTTCGTGCAGGGCGGCTTGAACGCGATCATCGAAGACCCGTTCGGCGCAGGCACCTGCCTGATCCTGGTCGGCGCCTTCTTCGCCACCAAGCTCTACCGCATGAACCTGCTGACGATCGGCGACTTTTATCGCCAGCGCTTCGGCCGCGGCGTTGAAGTGTTCTGCTCGGTCGCCATCATCCTCAGCTACCTGGGCTGGGTGGCGGCGCAGATCACCGCGCTCGGCCTGGTGTTCTCGGTGCTGACGCAGGGGCACATGAGCGAGACCGCCGGCATGATCGTCGGCACGCTGGCCGTACTGATCTATGTGGTGATCGGTGGCTTCCTGGCCGTGGCCTGGACCGACTTCATCCAGATGATCGTGCTGGTGATCGGCCTCTCGGTGATCGCCGTCTTCTCGGCCAATCTGGCCGGCGGTGCCGACAAGGTGCTCGCGCTGGCCCAGAGCAAGGACCTGTTCAAATTCCTGCCCGCGCCAACCTTCACGGAAATGGCGATGTTCATCGGCGCCGGCCTGACCATGATGCTGGGCTCGATCCCGCAGCAGGACGTGTTCCAGCGCGTGATGTCGGCCAAGGACGAGAAGACGGCCAGGCGCGGCGCCATGATCGGCGGCTTCAGCTACATCCTGTTCGCCTTCGTGCCGATGTTCGTGGTCGCCAGCGCGGTCGTCGTGATGGGCCAGCATGCGCTGGACATCGCCCGCGACGACTATCAAAAACTGCTGCCGATCTACGTGCTGACCAAGATGCCGCTGCTGATGCAGATCCTCTTCTTCGGCGCGCTGCTCTCGGCCATCAAGAGCACCTCGTCGGCCACGCTGCTGGCGCCTTCGACCAGCTTCGTCGAGAACATCCTCAAGAACCTTCGTCCCGGCATGAAGGACCGCCAGCAGCTGCTGGCGATGCGCCTGACCATCATCGTCTTCGCGGCGCTGGTGCTGGCCTATGCCATCGCGATGAAGGGCACCTCGATCTATGAGCTGGTTTCGGCTGCCTACCAGGTGACGCTGGTCGGTGCCTTCGTGCCGCTGGTCTGCGGCCTCTACTGGAAGCGCGCGACCACGCAGGGCGCCATCTTCTCGCTGGTGGCCGGTGTGGGCGTATGGATCGTCATGCTGCCGCAGGTGAGCACCTGGGGCGAGTTCTTCCCGGGCCAGCTGGCCGGCCTGATCGCCGCCTTCGTGGCCATCGTGGCCGGCTCGTTGATGCCGCAATGGCTGGAGGACCGCAAGGAGCACAAGGCCCACGTCACGGGCCTGCCGGACGAGGCCACGGCCTGAAGTTGACGCGCCGCCTATAATTCCGCCCTTTGTCTCCAGTTTGACTCGAAGGTTCGGAACATGCCCATTTATGCCTACCGCTGCGGCGCCTGCGGCCACGCCAAGGATGTGCTGCAAAAGCTCTCCGACGCACCGCTGACCCAATGCCCGGCCTGTGGGGCGGAGTCCTTCAGCAAGCAAGTCACCGCGGCCGGCTTCCAGCTCAAGGGCTCGGGCTGGTACGCCACCGATTTCAAGGGCGGCGGCGCCCCCGCACCGGCTGCGCCTTCACCGTCAAGCGATAGCGCCAGTTCCTCCCCCGCGCCGGCCGCTGCCCCAGCGCCCGCTGCTGAAAGCTGACAAGGGCTCATGCGCAAATACATCATCGCCGGCCTGCTGGTCTGGCTTCCCCTCGCGATCACGATCTGGGTGCTTCTGTGGGCCCTCGGCCTGATCAACGGCGTGTTCGGCTCGCTGCTGTCCGCCGCGCAGGCCGTCAGCCCCTATGCCCTGCATGAGCCCATTGAAGAGCTGCGCCATGTGCCGGGCCTGGGCTTGCTGATCCTCGGCGGCGGCGTGCTGCTGACCGGCATGTTCGCGGCCAACATCGTCGGCCAATGGGCGCTGCGCCAGTGGAACCGCGTGCTGACGCACATCCCGATCGTCAAGAACATCTACAGCTCGGTCAAGCAGGTCTCCGACACGCTGTTCTCCAGCAATGGCAACGCCTTCCGCGAAGCCGTGTTGGTGCAGTACCCGCGTGAAGGCTCCTGGACCATTGCTTTCGTGACCGGCGCGCCCAGCGGCGAAGTGGCTGCGGCGCTGGGCGCTGAGCATGTGAGCCTCTACGTGCCGACCACGCCCAACCCGACCTCGGGCTTTTTCCTGATGGTGCCGCGCGACAGCGTTCGCCCGCTGAAGATGAGCGTGGACGAGGCACTCAAGCACATCATCTCGATGGGCGTTGTGGCGCCCGAGCCGGTCAGCGCCGCCGACGTACGAAATCAGCCGGGCTGAGCGCCCCGGCCCGCGCTCAGCCCTGAACAAGCTTGAAGGCCTAGCGGCCTCGCCAGCGCCAAACCCCTCACGACTGCGTAACGCTTGATTTGAGCGCAGTCCACCGAACAAGAAATCTGGAGTTGAATCATGCGAACCTGCTATGCCGGCCAAGTCAGCGAAAAGCTGCTCGACCAAACCGTGACCCTGATGGGCTGGGCCCATCGCCGCCGTGACCATGGCGGCGTGATCTTCATCGACCTGCGCGACCGCGAAGGCCTGGTGCAGATCGTCTGCGACCCCGACCGCGCCGACATGTTCAAAGTGGCGGAAGAAGTGCGCAACGAGTTCTGCCTGAAGATCGTCGGCAAGGTGCGTGCGCGCCCCGCCGGCACCGAGAACGCCAACCTCACCAGCGGCAAGATCGAAGTGCTGTGCCACGAGCTCGTGGTGCTGAACCCCTCGGTCACGCCCCCGTTCCAGCTCGACGACGAGAACCTCTCGGAAACCACGCGCCTCACGCACCGCGTGCTGGACCTGCGTCGCCCCTACATGCAGAACAACCTGATGCTGCGCTACCGCGTGGCGATGGAAGTGCGCAAGTTCCTGGACGAGCAAGGCTTCGTCGACATCGAAACCCCGATGCTGACCAAGAGCACGCCCGAAGGCGCACGCGATTACCTTGTGCCTTCGCGCGTTCACGACGGCATGTTCTTCGCGCTGCCGCAATCGCCCCAGCTCTTCAAGCAACTCCTGATGGTGGCCGGTTTCGACCGCTACTACCAGATCACCAAGTGCTTCCGCGACGAGGATCTTCGCGCCGACCGCCAGCCCGAGTTCACGCAGATCGACATCGAGACGTCGTTCCTCACCGAGGAAGAGATCCGCGCGATGTTCGAGGGCATGATCCGCTCGGTGTTCAGGAACGCGATCGGCGTCGACCTCGGCCAGTACCCGGTGATGACCTATGGCGACGCGATGCGCCTGTACGGCTCCGACAAGCCCGACCTGCGCATCAACATGGAGTTCACCGAGCTCACCGACGTCATGGCCGACGTCGACTTCAAGGTGTTCTCGTCGGCCGCGACGATGGCCGGCGGCCGCGTCGTGGCGCTGCGCGTCAAGGGCGGCGCCGAGATCAGCCGCGGCGAGATCGACGCCTACACCGAGGTCGTGAAGATCTACGGCGCCAAGGGCCTGGCCTGGATCAAGGTCAACGACGCGACCAAGGGCCGCGAAGGCCTGCAGTCGCCCATCGTGAAGAACCTGCACGACAAGGCGATCGCCGCGATCCTGGCGCGCACCGGCGCGGCCAACGGCGACCTGATCTTCTTCGGCGCCGACAAGGCCAAGATCGTCAACGACGGCATGGGCGCGCTGCGCCTGAAGGTCGGCCACTCCGACTTCGGCAAGGCCAACGGCCTGTTCGAGGACAAGTGGGCGCCGCTGTGGGTCGTCGACTTCCCGATGTTCGAGCGCGACGACGAGGAGAACCGCTGGAACGCCGTGCACCACCCGTTCACGGCCCCGAAGGACGGCCACGAGGACCTGATGGACACCGATCCGGGCGCCTGCATCGCCAAGGCCTACGACATGGTCCTGAACGGCTGGGAGCTGGGCGGCGGCTCGGTGCGTATCCACCGCGCCGAGGTGCAGAGCAAGGTGTTCTCCGCGCTGAACATCAGCAAGGAAGACGCGCAGACGAAGTTCGGCTTCCTGCTGGACGCGCTGCAGTACGGCGCGCCGCCGCACGGCGGCCTGGCCTTCGGCCTCGACCGCATCGTCACGATGATGACCGGCGCCGAATCCATCCGCGACGTGATCGCCTTCCCGAAGACGCAACGCGCCCAGGACCTGCTCACCGGCGCCCCGAGCGCGGTCGACGAGAAGCAGCTGCGCGAGCTGCACATCCGCCTGCGCAACGCGGTGGGCGCCACGCCGGCGGCCTGAGCCTCGCGCTGAGCTGACCGGCGCCCGCGCCGGCTCGAGGCCCGCGACGACCCGCTTCGGCGGAGCGCGCGGGCTTCGTCGTTTCCGGCGCTGACGCCGTGGTGGTCGATGGCTGCCCGCGAAGCGTCGAGCTCGACGGCCGGGCCGCGGCGGGCCGATACTCGGCACCGGGCGGCCAGCCGTCGGCCGCGGAGGGAGTGCATGTTCCGTCGCCGCCAACCGGGGCTCGCCGCGATCCATCCTCGTTGGCCGAAGCGGCGCGCGCCCGAGGCGGCGGCCGGAGACGGCGCGCCCGAGTTCGGGTTCTCGTCGCACATCGAGAGCGGGGTGCGGGGCCTGCTCGCGTTCTTCGGTGGCGCCGCGCAGATCCTGTGGCGCTTCGTGGCCAGCCCGCACCGGTTCGACCGCGACGCCGACGCGACGGGCCGGCTCTCGCGCGACGTGCCGCCGTACACGTTCCTGACGCTGTCCACGTTCGTCGCCACCAGTGCTTTCAGCGCGCTGCTGACGACCGTGATGCTGCTGTGGTTCTCGCTCGTGCGCGACGGCTTCGACGACGCGCAGGAAGCGCTCGACCTGCCGTCGATGAACGACCTGCTGCGCCTGCCCTCGACCGAGGACGTGATCACGCGCGGCATCCCCTGCGTGCTGCTGGTGATGGGCGTGCTGGGCCTGCTGCGCTGGGCGATCGGGCGCCGATCGCCCTCGGCCGGCGCACGTTTCTTCCGGACCGGGCTCTACATCGCGGGCTTCCAGTACCTGCTGGCCACACTGGCGCTGGCGCTGTTCGCGCTCGGCTGGGTGGCCCCGGGCGGGTCGCTCGCGTCCCGCCTGCACGTGGGCGAAGCCGGCGTCCTGCTGCTGCCGTTCATCGGGGCCTGGCCGGCGCTGCTCTATGCGCAGCAACTGGACAGGGCATTCGAGTCGGACACGCGGCCAGCGCCCGCGGGGCGCGCCGTGCGCGCGATGGCGATCGCCGCCGTGGCGCTGTGCACGAGCGTGGCCACGTTCGCGCCCGAGCTCGCCGTCTCGTGGGCCATGGCCTCGCGCGAGGTTGCGCGCCAGGCGCAGCCGCGTCCGCTGATGGAGGCCGCGGTGGCCGCCTTCGAGCACGTGGGCGCGCCGCAGTCCGCCGATCGCGTCACCGTGCTCGTGACCAATCGGGCGCATCGCACGCTGCACCTGGTTCGTGGTCCGGCCTGGCTGCGGCGCGGCACCGGCGACGACGACCTCGCCGCCGATGCACGCATCGTGGGCTGGCAGGGCGGCGACGCGGGCGTGCTCGCGATCGAGCCCGGCCACGACGCGTGGATCGTGCTCGAGGCCGCGACCTGCCCGGACACGGCCAGGCCCGATTGCGG